>NZ_JBVJHF010000034.1:0-1109 GCF_055586945.1 Kribbella sp. NPDC048837 | reverse complement strand
CTAGATGTGATGTCCAGGGAGGTTGTCCCGGTCGGCATCGGTGAGCCTGTCTGACAGGTGAAGGCCTCCGGTTGTGAAGTGGAGCTGTCTAAGGAACCGCTTCATCAACCTGGAGGCCTTCGTGTCCCACGTTAATGCTGCTTTGACTCCTCGCGCTCGGTTGCGGCTGGCGCGTTTGGTGGTTGAGGACGGCTGGTCCTGCGCTACGGCTGCTGAGTTGTTCATGGTCGCGCCGAGGACGGCGCGTAAGTGGGCCGAGCGGTACCGTGCCGAAGGTCCGGCCGGAATGGTTGATCGCAGCTCGCGGCCGCGCCATTGTCCTGGCCAAACGCCACCACACCGTGTCCGGGCGATCGTGCGGTTGCGGTGGCGGCTTCGGCTGGGCCCGGTCCAGATCGCCGGGCGCCTGGGGATGCCGGCCTCGACCGTGCACGCGGTGCTGGTGAGATGCCGGATCAACCGCCTGTCCCATGTCGACCGGGTCACCGGCGAACCGCTGCGTCGTTACGAGCACGACCACCCCGGTTCCTTGATCCACGTCGACGTCACCAAGTTCGGCAATATCCCTGACGGTGGAGGATGGCGCTACGTCGGCCGCCGGCAGGGATACCGCAACCAGGCCGCGACACCGGGCCTGCCGCGCGGCGCGGACCGCAGACCCCGCACCGGGAAAGCGTTCCTGCACACCGTGATCGACGACCACTCCCGGGTGGCCTACATCGAGATCTGCGCCGACGAGAAAGCCGCCACCGCCATCGGCGTCCTCCAGCGCGCCGTGGCCTGGTTCACCGACCACGGTGTCACCGTCGAACGCGTCCTGTCCGACAACGGCTCGGCCTACAAGTCCTACGCCTGGCGCGACGCCTGCACCGAGCTCGGCATCACCCCGAAACACACCCGGCCCTACCGGCCCCAAACCAACGGCAAAATCGAGAGATTCCACCGAACCCTGGCCGAGGGCTGGGCCTACACCCGGCACTACCAATCAGAAGCCGAACGACGAGCAGCCCTACCCGCCTGGCTCCACTTCTACAATCACCACCGACCCCACTCCGCCATCGGAGGCCAACCACCCATCACCCGGCTGACCAACCTCCCTGGACATCACA
>NZ_JBVJHF010000033.1:0-1289 GCF_055586945.1 Kribbella sp. NPDC048837 | reverse complement strand
GCGACGGAGACATCCCAGGGGGTTGGGGTGTCAAGCGGCGGTGGTTTGTGGGTGTTGGGGCCAGGCGGTGGTTTCGTTGTAGGGGGTGTGGGTTTTGAGGCAGCCGTGGAGGATGCCGACGAGGCGGTTGGCGAGTTGCCGTAGGGCTGGTTGGTGGGTGGTGCCGCGGGCGCGGAGTTGGTCGTAGTAGATGCGGGCGCCGGGTGAGCACGACAGCGCGGAGAAGGCCTGGGCGAACAGGGCGTCGACGAGCCGGTCGTTGTGGACGTGGCGGGCCGACACGGTGCGTTTCTTGCCCGAGGCGCGGGTGATCGGGGAGGTGCCGGCGTAGTTCTTGCGGGACTTGGCGTCGCGGTAGCGGTGGGGGTCGTCGCCGAACTCGGCCAGCACCCGGGCGCCCAGGATCGGTCCCAGACCGGGCTGGGAGCAGATGATGTCAGCGTCCGGGTGGCGGCCAAAACACGCCTCCACCTCGCCTTGCAGGCTCTTGATCTGTTCGGCCAGGGTGGCCAGGATCGCGATCTCGGCGCGGGTGGTGGCCGCATACGCCTGCGCGACGAGCTCGGGCTGGGTCAGGCGAGGAGTCCGCAAGGAGGCCTGGATCCGGGCGGCTTTGGTCTCGACGTCGCGGCGATGGGCCCGCTTCAGCGCCGCCCGGATCCGGGCCCGGGGCAACCGGGCTGCCGCGGCCGGGTCGGGCGCTTGGCCGAGCAGCTCGAGCGCATCGATCGCGGCCAGGTCGTCGAAGGCGTCCACCGCGGCCGGGAAGTAGTCCAGCAGTCCGCGCCGCAGCCGCAGCACGTGCCGGGTCCGTTCCCAGATCAACGTCTTGTGCGCCCGCGCGACGACCTTGACGGCCTCGGCCAGGTCACTGTCGGCCGCGACCGGCCGCAACTGGTGGGCATCGGTGCGGACCATGTCGGCCAGCAGATGCGCATCCGCGGCATCACTCTTGGCCCCCGACACCCCGTGCCGCTCCCGGAACCGCGCCACCGACAACGGGTTCACCGCGAACACCGAGTAGCCAGCCGCCACCAACGCCCGCACCCACGGACCCCGATCGGTCTCAATCCCCACCACCACCTCCGCGTCACCCGCATCGGTATCCAGCCGCCGCTCGTCCAAGTGCTCGGCGACCAACGCGTGCAACCGCGCCACCCCCGCCACACCCTCCGGCAACCGAGCCCGCGCCAACCGGCGACCCGACCCGTCCATCACCTCGACATCGTGCTGCGCCTCAGACCAGTCATCACCCACAAACAACACCACCGACCCCACCCCCTCCACAC
>NZ_JBVJHF010000032.1:0-1303 GCF_055586945.1 Kribbella sp. NPDC048837 | reverse complement strand
CCTGGGCTGTGTCAAGGATTGTGGACAGTTGCGGGGGTGTTGGTTAGGCGGCTGTTGTGGGTTGTTGGTGGTGGGTGAGGGCTTCGTGCGGGGTGTGGTAGCCGAGGGTGGAGTGGAGTCTTTGGCGGTTGTAGAAGACTTCGATGTATTCGGCGACCGCGGTTCGGGCGTCGGCCTGGGTGGGCCAGGTGTGGCGGTGGTAGAGGTCGTTCTTCAGGGCGGCGAAGAAGGACTCGGCGGGGGCGTTGTCCCAGCAGACGCCGGTGCGGCCGAGGCTGGTGCGGATGTGGTGGGCGTGGCAGAACCGCACGTACTGGCTGGAGGTGTATTGGCAGCCACGGTCGGAGTGGAAGAGCGCGCCATGTTGGACGCGGCCGGCGTGGATGGCCATTTGGAGCGCGTCGACGACCAGCGGGGTGCGGGTGTGGTCGGCCAGTTGCCAGCCGATGACCATGCGGGTGGCCAGGTCGATCACGGTGGCCAGGTACAGCCAGCCCTGCCCGGTGCGCAGGTAGGTGATGTCGCCGACCAGCCGCTCGCCTGGTGCACAGCTGGCTGGGGCGAAGTCGCGCAGCAGCAGGTCGGGTGAGTTGACTGGTTGCTCGCCGGCGATGGTGGTGCGTCGGTAGCCGCGCGGCTGGACGGCCTTCAGGCCGAGTTCGCGCATCAGGTCTGCGACCAGCCCGACACTGCACTCGACGCCCTCGCGGTTGAGCTGGGCGGTGACGCGGCGGCACCCGAAGGTCTGCCGGGCGGTGTCGAACACCCGCCGCACCTGGGCGGCCAGTGCGCGGCGCCGCGCGGCGGTCGCGGTTGGGGTCGTGGCCCGGGCGCGCCAGGCGTAGTACGACGAGCGCGGCACGGCCAGCACCGTGCACATCCACGCGACCGCGAAGTTCGCCTTCTCCGCCTCGATCAGCGCGCATCGCACTCCTACTGCGAGGTCTTGGCGAAGAAGGCCGCGGCTTTTTTCAGGAACTCGTTCTCCAGCCGCAACCGGCGTACCTCCGCCTCGAGCTCCTCCTCCCGCGAACCCGCCCGGCCCGGCACACCACTCGGCGCCTGCCCTCGGGGAAACGGCTCACCACGACCCAGATGGGCGCGCTGGTAGTCGTTCACCCACCTGTTCAGCGTCTTCCGCTCGATCCCCAGATCCCGTGCCACATCGCTGATCGGTCGGCCCGACTCGATCACCATCTGCACCGCCTCAGCCTTGAACTGCGCACTGAACCGGCGACGCTTCTCAGCCATGAACAAATCCTCTCAACCAAGAGCACCTGTCCAACAACCTTGGTACACCCCA
>NZ_JBVJHF010000031.1:0-1447 GCF_055586945.1 Kribbella sp. NPDC048837 | reverse complement strand
CGCGGCTGCTTGTTCCATTGACTCAGGACCGGTGCCTGGCGAGGCTCGGTCCAGGCGCCCGGGCTGTCGCTCTCATCGCGGCTGCCCACGCTGGTCGTGTGGCTCTCATTTGGCCTGTGTAGCCCGGGCGTCGCCAGGGCCAGGAGAGGCTCAAGAAGGGTTTGTCGCACTCGAAGCAGCGTTGCCCTCCCGGCTCGACAACCACGCTGGATCGAGCATCGGAGGACCTCATGGGCTCAGCACCACAGGGAACAGGTCGTGTGGTCGTGGGGATGGACCCGCACAAGCGCTCAGCGACGATCGAGGTGATGACCGCCGACGAGACCATCGTCGGCGAGGGCCGGTTCGGCACCGACCGGGATGGCTACGCCGCGATGCTGCGCCACGCGCGGCAGTGGCCGGACCGGGTCTGGGCGATCGAGGGTTGCGCCGGGATCGGCAAGCACATCGCCGTGCGGCTATTGGCCGACGGTGAGGAGGTCGTCGACGTCCCGCCGAAGCTCTCAGCCCGGGCCCGGGTCTTCGCCACCGGTCAGGGTCGCAAGACCGACGCCACCGACGCCCACTCCGTCGCGCTGGTCGGGACCCGGATGGCCGGCCTGCGCCCGGTGGTCAACGACGAGCAACTGGAGGTGCTGCGGATCCTGGTCGACCGCCGTCGGTCGCTGGGCGAGGAGCACACCCGCAAGGTCTCCCAATTGCACCAACTGCTGCTCGACCTGATCCCAGGCGGAGCCAAGAGGTCGTTGTCAGCCGCGCAGGCCAAGGCCCTGCTAGCCAAGGTCCGACCCCGAGACGCAGTCGGCAAGACCCGCCGCCGCGTCGCCGCCGAGCTCATCGCGGACCTGGAACGGATCTACCAGCGCAAGAAGGCCGCGAACACCGAACTCACCGGTCTCCTCGCCGCCACTGGCACGACCGTGCTCGACCTGCCCGGCATCGGACCCACCGGCGCAGCCCGGCTGCTGGTCGAGGTCGGCGACATCACCCGCTTCCCAGACAAGGCGCACTTCGCCTCCTGGAACGGCACCGCACCCATCGACGCCTCCTCCGGCGACCAGGTCCGCCACCGGCTCTCCCGCGCAGGAAACCGACAGATCAACCGCGTCCTGCACACCATGGCGCGCGTCCAACTCCGCAACCCCACTCCGGGTCGGGACTACTACGAACGCAAGAAGGCCGACGGCAAAGCACCCATGGAAGCCATGCGCTGCGTCAAACGCAGACTCTCCGACATCGTCTACCAGCAGATGCTCAACGACACCGTCCGCACCACTGCAACGCAGTCGAGGACGGGCCCGGGAGGGCAACAGGGAAACGACTCTGACTCCAGCGCGACCGGCTCACATCCCAACGCCGGCTCTTCGGACAAGCCACTTCCCGGACCCGCCGAACAACAGCCTACGACCCCGCTGCCCGCCGCCTCTTGACACAGAAGGGAGCCATG
>NZ_JBVJHF010000030.1:0-1634 GCF_055586945.1 Kribbella sp. NPDC048837 | reverse complement strand
CACCGAGGAGAACTCCCAAACCGCAGGCGCGATCAGCGCCTAACCCGACAACGACGAAGGACCAAACGTCGTACACCACCTCATGGGACTTGACCAATCCGCCGACAGATCCGCAACACAGTTCCGTCAGACGATGCGCGACAGGCTGGACATCTGGCGACCAACTGAGGACGGCCTGCCACCGCACGAATCTGCCGATGAGCGGGCTCTCTGGTCGGCCCTTTTAGAACTCGGGCGTGTTCGAGATGGCCGCTGGACGGAAGCCGCGCGCGATCATCCAGACCGCCAGCACCATCTCCTGGACGGCCAGGGGCAGGCTGAGGAGGTTCACCGCGGAGGAGTTGATGCCGACAACGCCGTACATCGCGAGCAGGTAGGCGGCAGCGTAGAGCGGGATCCCGATCAGACCCCACGACGCGATCCAGCGGGGGACGATGCGCGACCAGAAGAGCAGGACGTAGAACAGGGCGCCGCCAAGGCAGAACACCAGCGACATGATGACGCTGGCGCCATCAGAGTCGATCACGAGGGTGCCCAGACGGACGCCTGCTGGTGAGGCCGTGCCCGGTCCTGCCGACACGGTGTCGGCCAGCGGCACGAGCAGCAGCCATGCGGTGGCGACGATGACGTAGGCGATCGCCTCGACCGCCCCCCGGATGATCAGGTAGCCAGTCGCGAGCACTTCATTCACCCGGCGCAATACGGGGAAGAGCACCACCGGGACCATCGCGAGCGACAGGCCCATGACAAGCACGAGCAGCGCCCCCGTCGCGACGGCGCCGGAGTGGTCCGCGGCGTAGGCGAGCGGGTCGTCCGCGTTTTGCACCGGAAAATATGTGAGGCCCTTGCTGAGGATGCCGGCCACCGTCCCGATGATGTACAGGATCCCCGCTGTCGTGGCGGCAGCCCTGTGCTCACGCACTCGGTTGCCGGACCGAGAATCGCCTTGAATGCGTGGTGGATACGACTTCGTAGGTGACATGGTCCACACACCTCCACTCGATCTTCATCCTTCAGCGGCTTGCGCGGTGAGGTCAGAGGCGAAAGCCTGTCGCTGAGACGGCACACGTCCGCATCTGCCGCCGTTAGTGCGTCCTGATCTGCCGATGAGCGGGCGTCCCGCCCGTGGCTCGTGGGAGAATGCCGCCATGGCGTCTGAGGGCGACCCGTGCGATCCATTCGTCGAATGGCAGCAGCGGCCGGAGCGTTCCGCCGCCGGAGTACTCGTCGGACTAGTCGCGGCTTGGATCACTGGTGCTTCTCTGATCCTCGCGATGCTCGAGGTGGAGTCAGGGACAGCGCCGGTTAGTGGTACCGATTTCGTGCTACTCATGGCCGTTCCCGTCATCACGGGCGCTGCGGCTTGCGCCGTGCCAGCGGTACGGCACTGGGCGGGCTATTTCTTGCCCGGCGCGACGGTCGGTTGGGGCCTTGGCTACCTCAGCTTTCTCCTGCTCTGGCTGCTCGCCTTCATCAGTCAACGCTGAACAATGGCGGGCTAGGCGCTCCGCCATCTCAACGATCCGAGACACGCTCGGACATGGCTCCCTTCTGTGTCAAGAGGCGGCGGGCAGCGGGGTCGTAGGCTGTTGTTCGGCGGGTCCGGGAAGTGGCTTGTCCGAAGAGCCGGCGTT
>NZ_JBVJHF010000029.1:0-4606 GCF_055586945.1 Kribbella sp. NPDC048837 | reverse complement strand
AACCACGTCAACCTCACCGCCCACCCGGCGGGCGGCCACTTCATCCCCTGGGAGCTCCCCACGGAATGGACCGACGACCTGCGCCGTACGTTCCGGGACGTACGTAAGGACAGGTAGTGACCGCCTCAGCGGCTCGCAACCGGGCGGCCCAGCTGGGGCGAGCTTCGGAACGCCGGACTACTACCTGTTCTTCGGTACGCCGCCGCCCGATCAGCGTCCGCATTCCGGCCTGGCGTTCACCACGGACCAGGTGCAGCCGGATCTGCTGGGCGATGGTGTCGCGGGCGTTCTCGTCGGGGGCGTTGTGGTCGAGACCGGGGAGGATCCTGTACTCGGCGTTCGGCAGGATGCCGGCGAGTTGCGGGAGTACTCCGGTGAGGTACGCGGGCGACTTCTCACCACCGAGGAGAAGCGTCCGCGACGCGATCCCAGCGTACCGGCTGCCGTCGGAGTCCAGCGCGCGATCCCGCCGATCTCGGCCGGGGCCGTCGGCATCATGTCGTGCCTCGTGTCCACGGACCCGCACAGCATCAGTACGGCGATTGCCCAGAGCAACGGTGTTGCCTTGAATGACAGCAGATCGACGCCATTCAAGAGCATCGTCATCGCGGCCGTATGCCGCCCTGCCTCGAGCTGCTGGGTGAACGTGCTCAGCCAACTCGCGTCGAACGACCCGTCGATACTCACCGCCGGCTCATAGGCGACCAGCGCGTCCACGGGCTGCCGCAGCCCGACATGCAACGCGACCAACCCGCCATAGCTGTGCCCGAACACCATCCGGGCACCGGTGTGCTCCATCACTGCGACGACATCGTCGACTTCGGTCTCCACGCCGTACAACGTCCCGCGCGGGCCACTCGTCCCACGACCACGCCGTTCGATCACGTGCACCGCTGTGCCCCGGCCAACCCTCGAGCCAACGCCCCGTAGTGATGACCTCGCCGATTGTTCCCCGGAATCACGACCACCCCGGGCCCTGCACCCAGGCTCAGTACGCCAATCGCCGCCCCGTCCTCCGCCAGCACCACCTCACTGCGCCACTCTGTTTCCGCACCCCGAGCATCCGCACCCTCCCCTCGTCCATGGCACCACCATCCCCGGCACCACTGACACCCGCCTGACATCCCACCGCCGCAACCCGCCAGGTCCCCGATTTCTGCCCGATCCCGCGGTCAACCCGGAAGAGTAGCCGCGAGGAGACGCTCCGCGAGCGCCTGCGCGCGGTCGCGCAGCTCGTCCGGTCCGTCGACCGGCATCGCTCTGAGCTCGCACCGAGACCTCATGGCGCCATGGCGTGCGAGCGATGCCGGCCAGCACCTTTCGACGACGGGTCGAAGCTGGCCGGCACCTCGAACGCCCCTGTGCCATCGTTACCCGCGCCACGCGGTCGAGCCGAAAGATGCCGACATCACCGCTCGCCGAGTCCCGCCGATCACGTACCACCGACCCGAGTGAGCCACGATGCCGTAAAGGGTGCGGGATGCGTTCACTCCGCCGTCCGTCGTGACCGGTGTAGCTCAACTCAACCGGCCGACGCGCCCTCGCTGCGTCCGCGAACTGCAGCAGGACCGCTGTCTCGGGGCTCGTCACCGCCCGTACCGGCCCGGTGAATCCGATGGTCCGCAGCAGCGCATCCAACCTCGCGGCCAACAGCTTCGGCAGCACCCTGCGCAGCTTGGCCGCCACACTCTCCGCAGCCGCCGTACCGGCCGCGCACCGACTCGACCGGTACGTCGAGGTCGATCAAGTGCTCGATGTAGCGCTGTGCGGTCCGCTCGTCCACTCCGAGGCGCTCGGCCAGCCCGGCGGTGGCGCGAGTGCCGCCGTTCTGCAGGATCTCGAGCCGTCCCGCCGGCGTTCGCCATCGTGGCTCCTCGTCGACGACCTGCCGTGGGGCAACCGGTCGCTGCTCGTACGCGACCCGGAGGGCAATCTGGTCAACCTGTTCACCCCGGTCACGGAGCAGGCGATCGCGAAGTGGTCCCACTGCTGATGATCTCCGCAGCGTTCGCCGTCCTACAGATCCAGGGCGACCGCCATGCGTCCGAAGGCAAGGTTCGCACCCGGCGGAAGGCATTGAATTTGCCTTTCACGTCGTTTCCATGCCGCCACCACTCCGGCCGACAAGACATCCACACATTCATGGATCGCAACATCGCGAACCCCCCATCCGTCAGCCTCCCTGCGCTGTCGAGCAAAGAAGTCTGCCGCTTTCGCACTGAGGACCATTCGCGTAGACAGAGTTGCCGTCGCCCTGACGCCCAGCCTAAGTGCTTCATCATCGGGAAATCTAGCCGCCAACGTGATCAGAGATCCACCAATAGCCGCCAGTGACAATTCGATCTGTCTCAGGGAGGGCGCCCCGGAATCCACCTTTGGCATATCGCTGATCGCAATAGCGCAGAGCCAGAGATTCGTCGCGTGTCTGCCTACCGTTCCCTCGGCCGCTCCCCAGTCGAAGTAGAAAGCCCGCGCCTTTCCGTTGTCAGTTCGAGTGAACTCATGGATTCTCTTCGCAGTCCATTCAGCAAATTCGCAGGCCTCCTCGGGACGGCCGGAAACGCGCAGGACATGGGCTAGATTGCTCGCGTAATCGAGAATCCTCGGATCCTCGTCGGATGCCGCCCTCGCCGCCGCAATAGCTCCGAGGGGATCCGACGCCTCAAGGTTGCGGGAGAGATAGGTAAATTTTTCGTAGCCGGGAATGTAATTACCACGTCCAACACGAATCGTGCCCCGTACCAACTGGGCATACATTTCAGCCACATCCGCATTGAAATCCCGTGCTACCGAGAGCACAGCCTCGGCGATGATTTGGTGACGAGAAGCCACCACATCAGAATTTAAGGCTACGACCGCCTCGTCTCGTAGCGGCACAACAACATCCGAAATTACCGAAGCACCTGAGACACCTAATACCTCGCCAAGAATCTTGGCGTTCAGCGGCAGATCATTGACATGAGCAGCAGAAACATAGAGGAGCGCACTGGCCAACGAGTACCCTTGACCAACGCGGCGTCGCACCAGAGATGCCAAGATCGACCGGACTCGATCGGTGAGGAACTCTCCGTACCTGACCTTGAGAAGGGCACCCAGAAGCGCCCCGTCCTTGGTCGAGGAGAATTCTCGGGCCGCTCGCTCCAAGTGCTCGGCGCGTTCAAGTCTGGGAACACCCGAGAGTCCTAGCAATCCTGCGTTTCCGAGCTGCTCCCAGGCTGAGACCAGTACTCGAGCATCACTAAGAGTGACTCCGGTGACAGGAAACTCGCGGAATCCCAGATGACTTCGCCATGGGAACGCCAGCCCACCTTTCTCCGACCAAGACGTCGTCCGAGACGCAAGAACATAGCAAACGTCTGGACGAGGTACTTTGGAGACAACCTCGATCAGCGGGCGAACTATTTCCTCAGCGTCATCTGAGAACAAGTAGTATGTACGCCCTTCGGGAAGGGCCTCGATCTGCCCCGCCGATAAGGTGCCACTCGGGCTTCTCCAAAGCACTACGCCTTGAGAGCCAGACATGCTGAGCGCGAGCTGCATCAGGACCGTACTTTTACCTTCTCCGCCGGCACCCAGCAAGACGCGCATTCTGCCGCGCATGCCAAGCGTCAGTCCGCTTGACAAATCCTGCTGGATCGTTCCCACGATGTCGCGCGACTGAATCCCTGCGGATACTATGTCGGACCAGTCCGGCTGGCGGCCATCGAAATAAGAAAGCAGCAGATCGTCCGAATAGCCAGCCGCCGACAATCTCGCGAGGAATCCAGCGTCGACAGTTATCCATTCTGAACTGTTCGCCACAGTTACAACACCGCCCCCCTAGGTCACCGACGATACTACTACCTCACGTATATCAGCAACATCTGGCGACGTAAATCCATAGTAAGCATCCGGCTTTGCCGCTATGCTAACCAATTCTCCGCCCGCACGTCGGATCCAACTGGCGCCAGCTCTGTCCGTGAATGCTAATTCGACAGCCAATCTGTCGCCAAGATCAAGGCTGGGAGGGGAAATGCCGATCCACCATCGGCCCGGCGGGAGCGCGTCGGTTCCGCGGCACGGCACGATACTTGAACTGCCGGTCCACTCCTCGCCGGTGCTTGGATGGCTTCCGCGCAACGTCACCAAGACGGCTATGACATCGTAGACAACGCCACTGGACCCGTTCAGCAAGGCGACAGCGACCTGGCCAGGTCCAGCATTGATCGATGTTATCCAGGCAGAGACCTGCTCCGCTTGGGAGCGACGCTCCCTCTGAATCGCCGCCTGCTCGTCGCTCCGCCGCCGGCGACGCTCCAACTCCATGGCCCAAACGGTTGCAGCCAAGGTGATCATGACACCGATGGAGCCAACCCATGTGGCCCATTCGCCCTGCTGCATGCACATGTGCCCCATGAAGCATGTGTCCGTCTTGGTCAACACGCGTTCATCGTACCCGCAGTGGAGCACGACCAAGGACGTGTACATAGGTCGGAGGATTGAGCCGGCGGTCAAGTGGTCGCGAAACGATCAAGTGCCTGGTCGATGTTGCTCTGACCAGGCACTTCTCGAGGGGTGGAGGTGGCGGGAATCGAACCCGCGTCCTTCAGCGTTGCTCCAAGACTTC
>NZ_JBVJHF010000028.1:0-5691 GCF_055586945.1 Kribbella sp. NPDC048837 | reverse complement strand
TGTTAAGGGCCACCCCAGTGGGGTGGCCCTTAACAGTGTGAATGTCCGGCGGCGTCCTACTCTCCCACGACCTCCCGGTCGCAGTACCATCGGCGCTGTCGAGCTTAACTTCCAGGTTCGGAATGGAGACTGGGTGTTTCCCCGACGCTATGGCCACCGAAACTCTATCAAAATATCAACCAACCACCTTGCTTCAGTCACAAACCCCGCGGGGGGTTTGGTGTGCTGGGGTTGACCGTATTTCGGGAACCGTACAGTGAACGCGAGACATCTCGTTACATATAGCGCAGCTTGAAAGTCTGTTTCCACATCGAGTGTGGTGTGTGACAAGCCCTCGGCCTATTAGTACCAGTCAGCTCCACACATTGCTGTGCTTCCACTTCTGGCCTATCAACCCAGTGGTCTACTGGGGGCCTTACCCGGTTAACCCGGTGGGAGACCTCATCTTGAAGCGTGCTTCCCGCTTAGATGCTTTCAGCGGTTATCACTCCCGAACGTAGCCAACCAGCCGTGCTCCTGGCGGAACAACTGGCACACCAGAGGTTCGTCCACCCCGGTCCTCTCGTACTAGGGGCAGCCCTTCTCAAGTCTCCTGCGCGCGCAGCGGATAGGGACCGAACTGTCTCACGACGTTCTAAACCCAGCTCGCGTGCCGCTTTAATGGGCGAACAGCCCAACCCTTGGGACCTACTCCAGCCCCAGGATGCGACGAGCCGACATCGAGGTGCCAAACCATCCCGTCGATATGGACTCTTGGGGAAGATCAGCCTGTTATCCCCGGGGTACCTTTTATCCGTTGAGCGACGGTGCTCCCACATGCCACCGCCGGATCACTAGTTCCGACTTTCGTCCCTGCTCGACATGTCTGTCTCACAGTCAAGCTCCCTTGTGCACTTACACTCGACACCTGATTGCCAACCAGGCTGAGGGAACCTTTGAGCGCCTCCGTTACCTTTTAGGAGGCGACCGCCCCAGTCAAACTACCCACCAGGCACTGTCCCTGATCCGGATAACGGACCAAAGTTAGACAGCCAGAACAACCAGAGTGGTATTTCAACGATGACTCCACCCGAACTGGCGTCCGAGCTTCACAGCCTCCCACCTATCCTACACAAGTTGTACCGACCACCAATACCAAGTTGTAGTAAAGGTCCCGGGGTCTTTCCGTCCTGCTGCGCGTAACGAGCATCTTTACTCGTAATGCAATTTCGCCGAGTCCACGGTTGAGACAGCGCCCAAGTCGTTACGCCATTCGTGCAGGTCGGAACTTACCCGACAAGGAATTTCGCTACCTTAGGATGGTTATAGTTACCACCGCCGTTTACTGGCGCTTAAGTTCAAAGCTTCGCCGGCCGAAACCGACTAACCTGTCCCCTTAACGTTCCAGCACCGGGCAGGCGTCAGTCCGTATACATCGAATTACTTCTTCGCACGGACCTGTGTTTTTAGTAAACAGTCGCTTGGGCCTGGTCTCTGCGGCCATCACCGCGTCCCTCAGCAAGTGAGGTAACGGATCCGGCCCCCCTTCTCCCGAAGTTACGGGGGCATTTTGCCGAGTTCCTTAACCATGGTTCACTCGATCGCCTTGGTATTCTCTACCTGATCACCTGTGTCGGTTTGGGGTACGGGCGGCTCTAACACTCACTGCGAAGTTTTTCTCGGCAGCATGGGATCATCCACTTCCCCTAAACGGGTCCGCCTCGGCTCTCAGGCTATGTGAGACACGGATTTGCCTATGCCTCGCCCTACCACCTTGCCCGCGGATCAGCTTGCGCCTACCATCGCCGCGGTTGGACTACCCTCCTGCGTCACTCCTCAATGCACCTACTACCACCTCGGGTCGACAACGCCACTCATCCGTCCGAAGACATCAAAGCATTGTTGACTTAGCATCAGCAGGTTCGGTCGGGTCGTGTTAATGCCGGTACGGGAATATCAACCCGTTGTCCATCGACTACGCCTGTCGGCCTCGCCTTAGGTCCCGACTTACCCAGGGCAGATTAGCTTGACCCTGGAACCCTTGATCATCCGGCGGACGGGTTTCTCACCCGTCATTCGCTACTCATGCCTGCATTCTCACTCGTGCAGCATCCACAACTCCATCACTAGGCTGCTTCACACGCTGCACGACGCTCCCCTACCCATCCACACACCTGGATGACATCCGAAGACATCACCGAGTACTAGTATGAATGCCACAGCTTCGGCGGATTGCTTGAGCCCCGCTACATTGTCGGCGCGGAATCACTTGACCAGTGAGCTATTACGCACTCTTTCAAGGGTGGCTGCTTCTAAGCCAACCTCCTGGTTGTCTGGGCAACTCCACATCCTTTTCCACTTAGCAATCGCTTAGGGGCCTTAGCTGGTGATCTGGGCTGTTTCCCTCTCGACTACGGAGCTTATCCCCCGCAGTCTCACTGCCGCGCTCTCACTTACCGGCATTCGGAGTTTGGCTGATTTCGGTAAGCCGGTAAGCCCCCTAGACCATCCAGTGCTCTACCTCCGGTAAGAAACACGCGACGCTGCACCTATATGCATTTCGGGGAGAACCAGCTATCACGGAGTTTGATTGGCCTTTCACCCCTATCCACAGGTCATCCCCCAGGTTTTCAACCCTGGTGGGTTCGGTCCTCCACGCGGTCTTACCCACGCTTCAACCTGCCCATGGATAGATCACTCCGCTTCGGGTCTAGAGCATGCGACTAAAGCGCCCTATTCAGACTCGCTTTCGCTACGGCTACCCCACACGGGTTAACCTCGCCACACACCACTAACTCGCAGGCTCATTCTTCAAAAGGCACGCCGTCACACCCACAAGGAGCGCTCCGACGGATTGTAGGCAATCGGTTTCAGGTACTATTTCACTCCCCTCCCGGGGTACTTTTCATCTTTCCCTCACGGTACTAGTCCGCTATCGGTCACCAAGAAGTATTTAGGCTTAGCGGGTGGTCCCGCCAGATTCACACGGGATTTCAAGAGTCCCGTGCTACTTGGGAAAACACTCGAGAGTCACTGTCTTACGCCTACAGGGCTATAACCCACTACGGCTCAACATTCCAGAAGATTCGACTTCAACAGCGATTTATAACTCTCTGACACCACGGCATTAGTGTCTGAATGCTCCCACAACCCCATATACGCAACGCACGCCGGCTATCACACGCACATGGTTTAGCCTCATCCGCTTTCGCTCGCCACTACTCACGGAATCACTATTGTTTTCTCTTCCTGCGGGTACTGAGATGTTTCACTTCCCCGCGTTCCCTCCAGAACCCTATGTGTTCAGGCACTGGTAACTGGCTTTAGAATGCCAGCTGGGTTTCCCCATTCGGACACCCCCGGATCACAGCTCGGTTGCCAACTCCCCGGGGCTTATCGCAGGCTCCAACGTCCTTCATCGGCTCTTGGTACCAAGACATCCACCGATTGCCCTTAGTAGCTTGTCACAAAACAAAACATGCAAAATCGCTACAAAGAGATGCTCGCGTCCACTATACAGTTCTCAAAATACGGGCAGGAACACCAGCCCATGTCCATCACCTGCCAGGTAAGCGTTCCGCCCAGGGAAACAAAACACCCGGTCAACAACACTCACACCAACGGTTTGATGAGAGCCGGCCCCAGCCACCCACCACACTCCAACTCACAAGAGTCCAGTGTGATTGTGACCCAGAAAAACCAGTACAGATCTCCGATGAGACCCGGCCCGATTCCTCAGGACCCAACAGCGCGCCTCGGCCCATCACTCACACCCAACTCACGTTCCACACTCACGAGGAGTAGTACTAGCTTGATCGGTGTGCGATCCAGGCCTAATGGTCAATGTTCCACATTCCGAAGCACCATCGCCCTAGAACGGATGTCTAGGAAACGATGAATGGGCACACACTCAAATGAGTGGGTGCCGAATGCTCCTTAGAAAGGAGGTGATCCAGCCGCACCTTCCGGTACGGCTACCTTGTTACGACTTCGTCCTAATCGCCAGCCCCACCTTCGACGGCTCCCTCCACAAGGGTTAGGCCACCGGCTTCGGGTGTTGCCGACTTTCATGACGTGACGGGCGGTGTGTACAAGGCCCGGGAACGTATTCACCGCAGCGTTGCTGATCTGCGATTACTAGCGACTCCGACTTCATGGGGTCGAGTTGCAGACCCCAATCCGAACTGAGACCGGCTTTTTGGGATTCGCTCCACTTTGCAGTTTCGCAGCCCTTTGTACCGGCCATTGTAGCATGCGTGAAGCCCTGGACATAAGGGGCATGATGACTTGACGTCATCCCCACCTTCCTCCGAGTTGACCCCGGCAGTCTCCTATGAGTCCCCACCATAACGTGCTGGCAACATAGGACGAGGGTTGCGCTCGTTGCGGGACTTAACCCAACATCTCACGACACGAGCTGACGACAGCCATGCACCACCTGTATAGGACCCTTACGGACCCCGCATCTCTGCGAGATTTCCCTATATGTCAAACCCAGGTAAGGTTCTTCGCGTTGCATCGAATTAATCCGCATGCTCCGCCGCTTGTGCGGGCCCCCGTCAATTCCTTTGAGTTTTAGCCTTGCGGCCGTACTCCCCAGGCGGGGCGCTTAATGCGTTAGCTGCGGCACGGAGGACGTGGAATGTCCCCCACACCTAGCGCCCAACGTTTACGGCGTGGACTACCAGGGTATCTAATCCTGTTCGCTACCCACGCTTTCGCTCCTCAGCGTCAGGTAAGGCCCAGAGAGCCGCCTTCGCCACCGGTGTTCTTCCTGATATCTGCGCATTCCACCGCTACACCAGGAGTTCCGCTCTCCCCTGCCTACCTCTAGTCTGCCCGTATCGGAAGCAGGCTCGGAGTTAAGCTCCGAGTTTTCACTCCCGACGTGACGGACCGCCTACGAGCCCTTTACGCCCAATAATTCCGGACAACGCTCGGACCCTACGTATTACCGCGGCTGCTGGCACGTAGTTGGCCGGTCCTTCTTCTGCAGGTACCGTCACTCTCGCTTCGTCCCTGCTGAAAGAGGTTTACAACCCGAAGGCCGTCATCCCTCACGCGGCGTTGCTGCGTCAGACTTTCGTCCATTGCGCAATATTCCCCACTGCTGCCTCCCGTAGGAGTCTGGGCCGTGTCTCAGTCCCAGTGTGGCCGGTCGCCCTCTCAGGCCGGCTACCCGTCGAAGCCTTGGTAGGCCATTACCCCACCAACAAGCTGATAGGCCGCGAGCCCATCCCCAACCGCCAGAACTTTCAACCCCTCACCATGAAGCAAGAAGTCATATCCGGTATTAGACCCCGTTTCCGAGGCTTATCCCAAAGTTGAGGGTAGGTTGCTCACGTGTTACTCACCCGTTCGCCGCTCGTGTACCCCCGAAGGGGCCTTACCGCTCGACTTGCATGTGTTAAGCACGCCGCCAGCGTTCGTCCTGAGCCAGGATCAAACTCTCCGTTGAAAAATATAGACAAACCAGCCAAAGCTGGCGAGTCAACAACTTGAGCGATCCTTTGAATCAGAAACAAATCAAACTGACTTGAATCCAGAAATATTTCAAAGGAATCCGACACAGAACACAGACAACCCACCACCCAAAATCTCGAAGAGACCCAGGTAGAAAAGATCGCCCAATGCCTATGTACGGGGTTAATGCAATTTCGGCATTGACTTTCGGCACGCTGTTGAGTTCTCAAGAATCGGACGCACACCGCG
>NZ_JBVJHF010000027.1:0-7973 GCF_055586945.1 Kribbella sp. NPDC048837 | reverse complement strand
CGAAGATGATCAGGCCGTCGAGGTAGCAGTAGTTGACCGGGATGACCAGCAGGTCGTCGGCGCCGTGGTAGGCGATCCGGCCGACACACCCGGCCCCGATCAGCTGCACGCACTCCGCGGTGCGCATCGGCTCCAGCCGAGGCGCCACCGGTGAACGCCCCGCCACCGGTGAACGCCCGGGTGCCACCGGTGAACGCCCCGCCACCGGTGGGCGCTGGGGTGACCTCGGCGGGTGTGGCCCGGTCAGGTCGGCGATGCCGAGCTCGAGCGCGGCCGACAACCGGGCGAGCTCTCCGCCGGTCAGGGCGAACGGCCGGGTCTCGATCTGCTCGACGCGCTCCGTGCTCACACCCGCGCGCTCCGCGACCTCCGCGATGCCCAGGCCGAGGGCGAGCCGGCGTTCCCGGATGCGGACGCCGAGGTCGCTCGGCCCGACTGCGCTCGGTGAGCTGGTGTTCATCGGAGTCCGCCTTTCCATCGGTTGTCGATTCCAGTCCATCAGGCGGGCATCCCGGCGGGCAGGGCAGGACGTCCTGCAGGACCAGGGCCGGTCGGCAGGTTCGCGCCGAAGGTCCCGGTCGGGGGAGGTCGGTTGTCCCTGGCGCGCCCCGCACCGCAGACGAGATGCTGATCCGAGGACCCGCCCGGTGCCGGCGGTCGCGGTCGAGAACGTCGACGCCGTCGTGCGGCGGGTCGAGTCGAAGGAGACGGTGATGACGATCAGGGTATTTCTGCTCGACGACCACGAGGTGGTCCGGCTGGGACTGCACCAGCTGCTCGACGCCGAACCCGACATCGACGTCGTCGGCGACGCCTCGACCGCCGCCGAGGCGATCGCCCGGATCCCCGCCGTCCGCCCCGACGTCGCCGTCTTGGACGTGCGGCTCCCCGACGGCGACGGGATCACGGTCTGCCGCGAGATCCGCTCGACGATGGACACCCCGCCGGCCTGCCTGATGCTGACCTCGTACTCCGACGACCAGGCCCTGTTCACCGCGATCATGGCCGGCGCCGCGGGCTACCTGCTCAAGCAGATCCATGGCGACGCCCTGATCGACGCGGTCCGGCGGATCGCGGCCGGCGAGTCGCTGCTGGACCCGACGATGACGATGAAGGTCCTGGAGCGGCTGCGTCACCCGGTCGCCGACGAGGACCCCCGCTACGCCTCACTCACCGAACAGGAACGCAAGATCCTGTCCGAGATCGCCGAAGGCAAAACCAACCGCCAGATCGCCCAATCGCTCTACCTGGCCGAGAAAACCGTCAAGAACTACGTCTCCTCCCTGCTCCGCAAACTCAACCTCGAACGCCGCACCGAAGCCGCCGTCTTCGCCGTCGAACACGCCAAGAACCACCCACCAACCCCAACACCGGACAGATAACCCTCAACCCAGGAACTGCCCGGCCGGGCCGTCGATGCCTGCGACAACCATCTTGTCAGTCACGTCGGTGGCGACCCGGTGGTACGCCTGGCCGTCGGACAGTTCGAGGACTTCGTCGACGGCTTCCAGGTCGCGGTGGCGATGGGTGATGAGAAGTGTGGTGCGCCCCTCGGTGGCTCGGGTGATGTCGTGGACGAGTTCGTCGGCGGTGGATTCGTCGAGGTGGGCGGTCGGTTCGTCGAGGATGAGTACTGCGGGGTCCGCGAGGAGGGCACGGGCGAGGACCAGGCGCTGGCGTTCACCACCGGACAGTCGGGCGCCTCGCTCCCCGACGGTGGTGCCGAGGCACGCGGGTTGACGTCGTACCCAGGCCCCGAGGCGGACCCGGTCGAGGGCCGCGAGCAACTCGTCGTCCGCGGCGTCCGGCTTGCCGATCAGGAGGTTGTCGCGGATCGTGGCATCGAAGACGTGGTCGTCCTGCCCGCACAGGACGACGTGACGCCGGTACGACGCCTCGTCCAGGACCGCCTGGTCCGCCCCGGCGAGTGTGACAGTGCCGGACTCGGGGGCGAGGAACCCCATCAGAACGGCAGCCAGCGTGCTCTTCCCGGAACCGCTCGGACCGATCAGTCCCACGCGTTGCCCGGGCCGGAGCTCGAGGCTGAGGTCCCGGAGTACCGGAGCAGGTGCGCCCGGCCAGCGGGCGTCGACGTGCCGCACCGACAGACAGCCCGGCGTCGCCGGTTCGGTGCCCCAGGCAACTGATGGTTCGGGGAGAGCGGCCAGCGCGTGTAACCGGCCGGCGGCCAGCCAGCCACGGACGAGGTGACGCGCGGCCCCTGGCAACGGCGTCACCAGCTCGAAGGCGGCCAGGGGAGTGAGCACCAGAACCGCCAGTACGACGCCAGGCAGGCGCCCGTCGCGGACCGCCGGGACGCCGACCAGGATCTCGCCGGTCACGGTGAGTGCGAGAGCTGCGTTGGTCACGGCGGCGCCGACTCCGGTGGCCGAGGCGGATCGACGCAGGATGCTCGTCAGCCGTGCGTCGTGGTGCCGGATCCGCTCGAGCGTTCGGGGTGTGGCGCCGTAGGCGGTCAGGTCGGGCAGGCCGGTCACGAGCTCGTGAACTCCGGTGGCGAGCGCTGACCGGGCCGGAGCGAACCGTCGTTCGGCACGGGCGGAAAGCAGCACCGAGGCCAGCGGTCCGCCGACTGCCGCAGCGGTGAGGCCGGCCAGCAGGACGCCTCCGGCGGCCGGCAGGAGCGCGGTCAGCACGACGACGGTGGCAATTCCGGTGAAGAGGCTGACCGCGATCGGGAGCACGGCGCGCACGATCAGGTCCTGGATGGCGTCGACGTCGCGCGTGACCCGGGTGAGCAGGTCGCCGGCCCGGGTGCCGCCGAGTCCGGCGGGTGCGGCGCGATCGAGGTCGATCCAGGCCCGGACCCGGGTGCGGCCGAGAATCCGGAAGGCGGCGTCGTGACCGACCAGCCGTTCGGCGTACCGCAGGACGCCACGTCCGATGCCGAAGGCCCGGACCGCGACGATGGCGACGGTCAGGTAGAGCACGGGCGGGTGCTCGGCAGCCCGGGAGATCAGCCAGGCAGAGGTCGCCATCAGTCCGATCGAGCAGGTCATCGCCAGCGTGCCGAGCAGTGCGGCCGTGGCCAGGCGCCGGAGCTCCGGACGAACAACACGGATCAACCAGCTGAACGTGGTCATGCGGGCACCGCCGAGCGGTCGAGGTGGATCACCTGGTGGCAGAGTTCGAGCAGGGCCGGCCGATGCGTGACCAGGACAACGGTCCGCCCGCCGAACACGTCCGGGAGGGAGGCGAGCAGAGCCTGCTCGGTCTCGGGATCGACGCTCTCGGTCGGCTCGTCCAGCAGCAGCAGCGGAGCGTCGCGCAGGAGCGCGCGGGCGAGAGCGATCCGGCGGCGCTGGCCGGCGGACACGCCGTCACCGCGCTCACCGAGGACCAGGTCCAGCGGTACGTCGACCCGCGCCGACCGGGCTGCCCGGCGTACGGCGAGATCGTCGGCGGTGGCGTTCCCGAGCCGGATGTTGTCCCCGACGGTCCCGGCGAAGAGGACCGGGTCCTGTCCCATCCAGGCGACGTCCCGCCGCCACCGCTGCAGGTCGGCGCCGGCCAGGTCGATGCCCCCGGCAATCACCGTTCCGTGGTCGGGGCGGACCGTGCCGAGCAGGAGGCCGAGAACGGTCGACTTCCCACCGCCACTGGGCCCGACGATGCCGGTGACCTGGCCGGGCGGGATCGTGAGGGTGAGGCCGTCGATCGCCGGCGTCGCCCGGTCCTCGCTGTTCACGGTCACGTCCTCCAACCGGAGAACCGCGGTGGGGTCGGCGATGTCGTGGCCTGGTTCAGGAGTGGGCTGCTCGATGACCGTGAAGAGCTGGTCGGCAGCGGCCAGCCCCTCCGCGCTCGCGTGGTAGTGCGCGCCCAGGAGTCGCAGTGGCAGGTACGCCTCGGGCGCCAGGATCAAGACGAGCAAGGCGGTCCTCAGGTCGAGACGGCCGTCGACCAGCCGGAGACCCACCGAGACCGCCACGAGCGCGACGGAGAGCGTTGCGACCAGCTCGAGCACCAGCGACGACAAGAAGGCCAGCCGGAGCGTGGCCAGCGTCGTACGCCGCTGCTGGTCGGCGAGCCGCCGGATGGTCTCGACCTGAGCGCGGGAACGGCCGAACACCTTCAGCGTGCCGAGACCGGACAGGACGTCGAGGAAGTGATGTGCGAGGGCTTGCAGCGTGGCCCACTGCCGCGCGGTCAACGACTTCGTGGTGAGCCCGACCAGGACCATGAAGATCGGGATGAGTGGCAGCGTCACCATCACGATCACGGCGCTGAGCCAGTCGGCCGTGAGCATGCGGGCCGCCACGACAAGCGGTACGACGCAGACGAGGACGAGCTGCGGCAGGTAGCGGGAGAAGTAGTCGTCGAGGGCGTCGATGCCGCGGGTGGCCAGCGTCGTCAGCTCACCGCTTCGTTCGCCGGTCAACCATCGTGGACCCAGCGCGGCGAGCTTGGTGAGGAACCGCATCCGGAGCTCCGACTTGACCGCGGCCGAGCACTTCTGTGCGACCACCTCGGCCAGCCAGGCCAGTGCGGCGCGGGCCAGGAGCGTGGCTGCGAGACCGATGACCGGACCACGGAGCTGACCGACCCCGAGACCACCGAGGAAGGCGTCGGTGATGATCCCGGCGAGCAGCCATGCCTGACACAGGATGAGCACTGCCTGCGCGGTCCCGATCACAGCCGACAGCACCAGGAAGATCCTGGTGCCGCGGGTGTGCCGGAGCAACCGGGCATCGACGGCCGGCATCAGGCGGCCTTCGGCTGGGGGATGTCGTCCCTGGTGAGACGCCGCCGGAAGACCCAGTAGGTGTAGCCCTGGTACAGCAGCACGATCGGCGTGAACACCACGGCGACCCAGGTCATGATCCTCAGCGTGTACGGCGTCGACGCGGCGTTCTCGGTGGTCAGGCTGAAGGCCGGGTTCGTGGTGGACGGCAGCACGTCGGGGTACAGCGTGACGAACAAGGTGGCCGAGGCGAACACGATCGTGGCTGCGGTGCCGAGGAAGCCCAGCCCGTCCCGGCCGGCCCGGGACGCGAGGACGCTGCCGGCCAAGCACGCGGCGGCGAGGATCGCCAGCGTCCAGGTGATCCACGACCCGTCGAACGACTGCGTCCAGATCAGGAACGCGGCCGCGAACGGCACGGCCGTGGCGCCCAGCGGCAGCACCAGGGCGCGAGCCCGGTCGCGGACCGGTCCGTGGGTCTTGAGCGCGAGGAAGATCGCGCCGTGCAGCGCGAAGAGGACCAGGGTGGTCACGCCGCCGAGCAGCGCGTACGGGTTCAGCAGCGTGAAGAAGTCGCCGGTGAAGTTGTGGTTCGCGTCGAGCGGTACGCCACGGACGATGTTGGCCAGCGCGACACCCCAGAGCAGAGCCGGTAAGGCGCTGCCGATGACGATCGCCACATCCCAGCGCGAGTGCCACGACGCGTCGTCGACCTTGTTGCGGTACTCCAGTGCGATGCCACGGACGATCAGCGCTACCAGGATCACCAGCAGCGCGAGGTAGAAGCCGGAGAACAGGCTGGCGTACCAGAACGGGAACGCGGCGAACGTGGCGCCGCCGGCGACCAGCAGCCAGACCTCGTTGCCGTCCCAGACCGGGCCGATCGTCCGGAGCGTGACCTTGCGATCGACGGCGTCCTTCGCGACCACCGGCAGCAGCATGCCGACGCCGAAGTCGAAGCCCTCGAGGACGAGGTAGCCGGTCCACAGGACCGCGATCAGCAGGAACCAGATGTCGGTGAGTTCCACGGGGACTCCTCAGTACAGGAAGGCGGGCTCGGGCTCGCCGGCCGCCGGATCGGGCTCGGCCGGCACGGTCCGGGCGAACCGGATCAGCAGCAGGACCTCGATCACCGCGAGAACGGCGTACAGGAGCGTGAAGGTGATCATCGACGTGAGCACGGTGCCGGCGCCGACCGTGGGCGAGACGCCGTCGCGGGTCTGCATCAGACCGAAGACGATCCAGGGCTGGCGGCCCATCTCGGTGAAGATCCAGCCGAAGCTGTTCGCGGCGAGCGGCAGCAGTGGCAGCAGCAGGGCACCGCGGACCAGCCAGCGCGACGGCGCGGCCCGTCCCCGGCGGCGCAGGTACCACAGCGCGATCAGGGCCATCAGAGCCGACAGGGCGCCGAACAGGATCATCAGGCGGAACGTCCAGTAGGTCACCGGGATATTGGGCTTGTAGCTGCCCGGCCCGAACCGCTGTTCGTAGGCGCGCTGGAGGTTGTTGATGCCCTCGACCTTGCCGCTCCATGTGCCGGTGGCCAGGAACGACAGACCGTGCGGCAGGGTCAGCGACCAGACTTCACGCTGACCGTTGAGCGAACCGATGGTGAGCAGCGAGAAGTCGGCCGGCGCGGAGGTCTCGTAGAGCGCCTCGGCCGCGGCCATCTTCATCGGCTGCGTCTCGGTCATGATCTTGCCCTGGATGTCGCCGGTGACGACGACCGCGACCGCTGCGACCAGGACGGTGATCGCGCCGAGCTTTACGGTGGGCCGGAACAGGGTGCGGCGTCGTTCGTCGCCGCGCAGCAGGTGCCAGAGCGCGATGCCGAGCATGAAGGCGCCGGCGGTGAGGAAGCTCGCCGAGATCGTGTGCGGGAACGTCACGAGTGCGACCTTGTTGGTCAGCACCGCGCCGAAGTCCTGCAACTCGGCCCGTCCGCTCGCCCTGTCGTAGCGATAGCCGACCGGCCACTGCATCCAGGAGTTCGCGGCCAGGATGAAGTACGCCGACAACTGGGTGCCGATGGCAACGAGCCAGATCGAGGCGAGATGGACCTTCTTCGGCAACCGGTCCCAGCCGAAGATCCACAGTCCGAGGAACGTGGACTCCAGGAAGAACGCCAGCAGGCCCTCGATGGCCAGCGGTGCGCCGAAGATGTCGCCGACGAACTTCGAGTAGTCGCTCCAGTTCATCCCGAACTGGAACTCCTGCACGATTCCGGTGACGACCCCCATCGCGAAGTTGATCAGGAACAGCTTGCCCCAGAACTGGGTGAGCTGCCGGTACTTCACCTTGCCGGTGCGGTACCAGGCAGTGTGCAGGCCGGCGACCAGGGCCGACAGTCCGATGGTGATCGGCACGAACAAGAAGTGATAGACGGTGGTGATTCCGAACTGCCACCGCGCCAGGTCGATCGGATCCATGGGCACCAGCGTCGCGGCGCCCGGCCACCGCCCCCAGTGCCAAAGGTCCCGCTGTCGCGGGACCCATCGGCACTGGCTCGGGGCTCCGCCTCGGGGTGGGCTGGTGGGGTCGAGAGGAGGCGTCAGGCGGTGCGGTATGCCGAGTGGCGGTCGCGGCCGCTGCGCACCCCTGCTGGCCGGCTACCGCGGCGCGAAGGCCGCCGACCAGGACGCCGTCCTGGACGTCATCCACCGCATCGCCTGGCTCGCCGACCACGTCCCCGAACTCGCCGAACTCGACATCAACCCCCTGATCGCCACCCCATCAGGCGCCGTCGCGGTCGACGCCCGAATCGGCCTCACCCCGGCCACCCCCGAACCCGACTGCCACGCCCGCCGGATGCGCGCGAGCGACGCGGGACAGGGCGCCTAGGAAGCGGCGCTCCTCCAGGTGCTGTTGTCCGCGATGGCTTGGAGGTCGGTCTCCCAGCGTTGGAGTTCGTGTTGCAGCGCGGTGGTCATGGCTGTTCCTTGGGGGGGAGGAAGTCCGTGAGTGGCCGGCGGGCGGTGCCGGTGCTGGGACGGGTGTGGCTGAAGCGGATGATCATGTGGGCGTGCCCGGGGCGTTGGGTGAGGGCCTGGACCTGGGGGCGTAGGTCCTCGAACTCGAGTGGTTGGTTGAGGAAGGATGCGCTGAGGCCGAGGCGGGTCGCGGTGAGCAGGACGCGTTCGAGTGCGGTGCCGGCGGCGACCTGGTCGGTGGGTTGGTCGTAGTCGGTGGACAGGATGGCCAGGTCCGGGTGGGTTTCGAAGCTGGTCTGCTGCCGGGTCCGGTCGGTGGGGCGGGTGGCCAGGTCGCG
>NZ_JBVJHF010000026.1:0-9583 GCF_055586945.1 Kribbella sp. NPDC048837 | reverse complement strand
GAAGTCTTGGAGCAACGCTGAAGGACGCGGGTTCGATTCCCGCCACCTCCACCCCTCGAGAAGTGCCTGGTCAGAGCAACATCGACCAGGCACTTCGTCGTTCCGGGACCACTTGACGACGACTTTCTGCCGCCCTGAGCCCAGAGCGGTAGTGGGTCCGGCGCGCGCTACTGGGGTGTGCTACCTGCCGTCCTCGGGCTGACGCTGGGGCCGTGCCGGAGGATGCCGGCGCGCGCGGCTGCGAGGGCGATCTGCGCCGCCTGGTCGGCGGCCGCCGAGGTCAGCGGCTCGGCGGTGACGGTCAGCTGGAAGTAGATCGGCGCGATCAGGGTTCTGATGACGGCTGCCGGGTCGGTGCCGGCAGGCAGTTCACCGCGCGCGATGGCGCGCTCGATGACCACTGCGGCGCGGCGGGGACCATACTCGAACAGCTCGCGCCGGGCGTCAGAGATGCCGGGGATGCGAGCGGCGTCGGTATAGATCGCGCTGAAGATCATCCGGCCGGGCGGGCTGGTCACCCAGTCGAGAAACGCCTCTGCGAGCCGGCGGAGGTCGGCTTCCACGCTGCCGGTATCCGCGATGGGGAAGTCCAAGGCGATGTGTTCGCCCAGTACGTCTGCCACCAGGCTCTCCCGGTCAGGCCAGCGGCGGTAGATCGTCGTCTTGTGGACTCCGGCGCGCCGCGCGATGTTGTCGATGGTCAGTGCCGCATAACCGACGTCCGCCAGTTCGGCCAATGTCGCGGTGAGAACCGCGGCTCGCACCTTGGCGCCCCGACCGGGTGGCCGTAAGCCTTCCGCTGGGTCCACCGTCTCCACCTTTCTTCGCCGGTCCGGTATGGCAGCAGGCTATCGCAACTCGGAGTTGCGATGTCGTCTGGAGCGTGAGAACCTGGCATCGCAACTCCAAGTTGCGATGAACCGAACCCGCACGGAGACCGCGATGCCGGAAGAGGACACGACCGCCATGCCGGATGCGCAACCAGGAGCCGGTCGCCCGACCAGCGACACGATGAGCTTCGCCGACTGGGTACGGACGCGTGCGCTGTCGCTGGAGAGCATCGACCCTCGCGCCGATCTGGACGATCTCGAACCCCTGCGTGAGATCGTCGGTGACGCCCGGGTCGCAGCGATCGGCGAGGCCTCTCACCACGTCCGGGAGTTCTACGTGGTGCGGCATCGGCTGCTGCGGTTCCTCGTTGAGCGCTGTGGTTTCACCATGCTCGCGTTCGAAGCACCCACCGTCGGAGCGGACGCCATCGACGGATGGCTGCGTGGTGCCGACGAGCCGGTGGCCGATGCTGCCGCGCGCGGCAGCATGGCGGGTCTGCTGGAGTGCCGTGAAATGTACGACCTTCTGGCCTGGATGCGTGCACACAACCGCACATCAGCCCAGCCGCTGCGCTGGGCAGGCATCGTGCCCGGCGGTGGATCGCCGCTGCCGGAATTGGAGGCAGCCGCCGGCTACTTGCGAGTGGCCGATCCGGACGCGATGCCGCTGCTCGAGCAGGCGATCGAGCGCGCAGGCACGTATCACAGCCGCGAGATCTTCACGAGCCTGAGCCGCTACGCGACGCTCGATCCGGCGGATCAGGACGCATTGACCGCTGCGGTCAGCCGTCTGTTGTTCCGGATGGAGACGATGGGCGCGATGCAGCGCGGAGCCCCGCACGAACAGGCGTACTTCGCGGCTCTGCGGCACCTCGGCTCCGCGTGGCGCCTGGACCACTTCCACCGTGACGTCGCCGGACGCGGTCTCGCGGTGGGATCGGCCTCTCTCGACGCCTGCCTAGCCGAAACGGTGCTGCAACTCGTCGCGGACGCGCCGCAGACCCGGGTCGTCCTCGCCCTGCACGACCTGCACATCGGCAGGGTTCCGCACGCCGGGCCGGCCGGGCTGTTCCCCGCGGGGTTCCATCTCGCGCGGGCACTCGGTGACGGCTACCGGGCCATCGCCGTCACCGGCAGTCATGGCCGCACGGCTCGCCTCCGACCCGCCCCCGGTAGCGCGCCAGGTTTCGAGGTCAGCGACGTACCGCTGCCTCCGCTGACCAAGCAGAGCATCGAGAGCGCGTTCGACACCGACGCCGCGCTCACCATTGCCGATCTCCGGGCCGCACGGAGCGCCATCGACGACGCCGAGTCCTTTCAGCAGACACGCCTGGAGGACTACTTCGCGGATGCGCCTGTGTTCGACGCCTTCGACGCGATCGCCCGGGTGCCGAGGACCACCTGCACTGATTACCCGGCGACGAATCCATCCGGTGCTGTCGCCTCCGTCGAGTCGAGCGGCCAACGAACGCCGCGGAACTGAGGTGACCGTGATGTCGCGAGTGAAGGATGCTCTCTTCAAGGCCTCCACGAGGCTGCACGTGGCCGTGTTCTTCCGATCGAAGGGCCGGGTGTTCGGCCGGGCCATGGGGATGCCGGTGGTCGGGCTGGTGACTACCGGCAGGAGATCGGGTCAGCGTCGCGCCACGACGTTGGCCGCGCCAATCATCGAGGACGGTCGCGTGGTGCTGGTCGCATCGTTCGGCGGTGACGACAGGAATCCTTCCTGGTACCACAACCTGCGCGCCGATCCGCAGGTCCGGATCACGCAGCGCGCCGGGACGCGGTGGATGGTGGCGCGCACTGCCGCGGACGACGAGAGAGCGAGACTGTGGCCGAGGATCGTGTCGGTGTACCCGGGGTACGCGCGGTACCAGGAGCGCACCGACCGCCAGATCCCAGTCGTCATTCTCGAACCGGCTGCTGCGCCAGGCCCACCCGCCGCGCACGCACGGGACATCTGATCGCACGACCTACCGCTGCCCTTCTCGTCGAGCGTCACCTCCTGTGAACCGCGGAGTCAGGCCAGAGCGAGGAAGAGCTTCTCCATCTTGGCCACGTCGACGTCGCTGTCCTCTTCGGTGAGGCAGTGCTGCAGGCCGGTGCTCACGATGGCGTAGCCGGCGCGTGAGAGCGCCTTGTTCACGGCGGCGAGCTGTGTGAGGACGGACTCGCAGTCCGCTCCCTCCTCCATCATCTTGATGACGCTGCCCAGGTGTCCGTGGGCGCGTTTCATCCGGGTGACGATCGGCTTGATCTCGGTGGGTTCGAGGTCCATCAGAGCCCTTCTCCGTCGGTGCGTTCACCTCAGACTACATCCCCCCGGGGGGATGTGCTAACGTCGGAAGCGTATCCCCCCCGGGGGATATCGAACAAGGCGGGGTAACCGAAGGAGGAAGGACTCTTGATGCGGGACATCTCAGCATGAGCCGCCTGATCACACCGCGCAGCACGCAGCCGGGTGCGGGCCTCACCGTCCGCGCCATCGAAACAGCTTCGCTCGGTGACCGCAGCTATCTCGTGCACGATGGCGAGGTGGCGTTCGTCATCGACCCACAGCGCGACATCGACCGTGTCCTGGAGATCGTCCGGGATGACGGTGTTCGGCTGACTCACGTCTTCGAGACCCATATCCACAACGACTACGTGACCGGCGGCCTCTCGCTGGCGCGCGCCACCGGCGCGACGTACCTGATCAACGCCGACGACGAGGTCTCCTTCGACCGCACGCCGATCCGTGACGGCGAGATCGTCGAGATCGGCGATCGGATGCGGGTGCGCGCGATCCACACGCCGGGGCACACCTTCACCCACATGTCGTATGCCCTGACCGACGTCGACGAGCCGATCGCGGTCTTCACCGGCGGATCACTGCTGTACGGCGCGACCGGGCGGCCCGACCTGCTGGGTCCGGACCACACCGAGGCTCTGGTACGCCACCAGCACGCCTCGGCGCACAAACTCGTCGGCATACTGCCCGACGAAACCGAGGTCTACCCCACTCACGGCTTCGGCTCCTTCTGCTCCGCCACCCAGTCGGAGGCGACCGCCTCCACGATCGGGCAGGAGAAGCGTACGAATCCGGTGCTGACCCAGGACGAGGAGGACTACGTTCGCGAGCTGCTCGACGGACTGGGGGCCTGGCCGGCGTACTACGTGCACATGGCCCCCGCCAACTCAGCGGGGCCGGGCGCTCCCGATCTGTCGCTGCCAGAGAAGGCGGACGCCGCGGAACTGCGTCGGCGCATCGAGGCCGGCGAATGGGTGGTCGATCTGCGCACCCGAACGGCTTTCGCGGCCGGCCACGCGCGCGGCACCTTGAACTTCGGTCTGGACGGCGCGTTCTCGACCTACCTCGGCTGGCTGATCGTGTGGGGAACGCCTCTGACGCTGCTCGGAGAGACCGTGGCACAGGTCGCCGAGGCGCAGCGTGAGCTCGTCCGCATCGGAATCGACCGTCCAGCGGCCCACGCGACCGGCGGACCGAAGCAGTGGAGCACCGATGCGCCCGTGTCGTTCCCGACCGCCGGCTTCGCCGACCTCGAGCAGGTCCGTCACCATCGTGAGGTCGTGATTCTGGACGTCCGCCGCGCAGAAGAGTACGACTCCGGCCGGATCCGGGACGCGGTCAACATCCCGATCCACGAGCTACCGCAGCGGATCGCAGAGGTGCCGCCCGGCGAGGTGTGGGTGCACTGCGCCGCCGGTTACCGGGCCTCGATCGCCGCGTCGTTCCTGGATGCCGCCGGACGTTCGCTCGTCGCGATCGACGACCAGTTCGAGAACGCGGTGAAGGTCGGGCTCGACGTGGTCGGACCCGAGGCGTGACCGACCAGGCACGATCGTCCTCCCGCCCTCGTCTCACACCGTTCACCACTCGAAGAATTCGTCGTTCACAGGCCTCGACAAAGGATAAGAACTATGTGCCGACCCACGACCTGCAAGACCTGCGGCAAGACCACCTGGGCAGGCTGCGGCCAGCACGTCGCCCAGGTCAAGGCGATGGTCCCTGCCGACCAGTGGTGCCCGGGCCACCCCAAGTCCGAACGGCAACGCGGCAGTTGGCTCGCCAAGTTGCTCGGCCGCTGACGCACCCGCCCGGGCTCCACGACAACTTCACCAACGGCCGCGCCGGTGCAGCAGCGGGACTCCAGTTCACCCGCGAGTAGCACCTGCCGATCTTCGGCCGCATCAGCTGGAGCGAGCAGCGGCACTTCGATGCTGTGGGCAACATGCTGGTCCGGCACGTGGGGCCCTGCCTGCTGCGCTCGGCGCTACCTTGCGGAGCGTTCGGAGTTCTGGGCGTTCTGGTGTGCTGCTTCGTCTCGTTCGGCCGGAGTCACACAGATGCGGTCGTCAGGGGTTGCTTCGCGCAGGCCGGTGCATTGCTTGGTGATGCGGAAGTCGTCCTGGTCGCGGCCGTCGAGCGAGGCGCCGTTGACCGTGAGCGTTGTGGTACCCGCGGGCTTCAGGCCGAAACGGCAATCCGACGTACGGTGCACTTCGGTCGCCGGGCACTTCACCTGCCGCGGTGCCGACAGCGCGGAGTGCTCCCTGACGAGTTCGAGCCCGAACTCGTTCCGGGTGCCTTCCAGAAGGTGCCGTCCCGGTTCGCGACTGCTGACCTGCCATCGCGGAGTACGTCGGACAGGCCGAAGCCGCAGACGGTCAGGAGAACAGCGACTGTGGTGAGGAGGCCGACGCCCAACGGCCGCGCGGCTCCGCTGCCTCTGGTGGTGAACACGGCGGTGACCAGCGGTGCGATCGCCGCGCCGGCCACCGTGCCGGGGCGCCCGGGATCGAAGAAGCCGGTCAGCACAGTGCCGACCACCGATGCCATCACGCCGAGCAGCAGCGGGACTGCGCCGAGCGCCTGTGTTTCACGGACCTGGCGCCCCAGTGGCAGCTCAGTCGACGTTCTCGTCCCCATACTTCCCGCAGTCCCGCCGGCTCCCGAGGTCAGCCGACGCTGGGCCGCCGAGACCGGCCTGCCCAAATCAACTGTCCGGCGGATCGCCACCAACCTGGTCGGCCACCGGATCCTGGACCGCGGTCCGGACGGTTACCGACTCGGCCTGCGGCTCTTCGAACTCGGGAACTCGGCCGCGCGCCACATCGCGGTCGCCGAGATCGCCGCACCGTTCCTCCAGGAACTCAGCCAGTCGACGAGCCAGATCATCTGGGCGGGCATCGTGGCCGACGACGCACTGGTCATCGCCGACACAGCGTTCACCCATCGCCACAGCACGTTGATCGCGTCGACGGCTGAGCGGGCCTGGCCCGCCCGTGTCTCCAGGGACAGAGCCCGAGTGCCGCGGCCGGGCAGCTGATGATCGCCCTGCTGCAGAACACCGCCGACCAGCTGGGCAGGGCCCTCAGGGCCGCCGAACGCTGCTAGCCGGCGGTGACTTCTCGTGACCGGGACACGACGAGAAGCCATCGCGGTACCGGTGCGCCGAAGAAATACCGTCATCCGGGCAGATATCGGGCCGCTGGTGGGTTGTGACAGAGGGATGCCAGGTGGGTGCCAGCACCGCGGGGCATGGTGGGGGGCACGGACAGGGAGGTCGGGGATGCGTGGGGTGGATTGGCGGCAGGATGCGGTTGTAGCGGGGGATGGGGCGCCGGTCGGGGTGCTGAGTACGGGCGCCGGGCCTGGGATCGTGGTGGTTCCGGGGAACAATCGGCGGGCTCACCACTACGAAGGGCTGGCCCGTGGGCTGGCGGGCGCGCAGACGGTGCACGTGGTCGAGCGGCGCGGTCGTGGGGTGAGTGCGGCGCGCGGTACGTCGTACGGTGTGGACACCGAGGTCGACGACGTACTCGCGGTGATGGAGCACACCGGTGCGCGGATGGTGTTCGGGCACAGCTACGGCGGGTTGGTGGCGCTGCATGTGGGACTGCGGCAGCCGCTGGACGCGCTGGTCGTCTACGAGCCGGCGGTGAGCATCGGCGGGTCGTTCGACGCGAGCTGGCTGAGCACGTTCACCCAGCAGCTCGAGGCGGGTCGGCGGACGGCGGCGATGGCCACGTTCCTCAGCGGCACGGAGCTCCTGCCGTTCCGGGCAAGGCCGTTGCTCTGGGCAACGTCGTTCCTGATGGTGCGTGATCGCGAGACGCGCGAGATGATGCCGACGACGCCGGCCGAGATCGGCGAGATCGTCCGCCTCGACTCCGACGGCAGCAGGTACGCCGGGATCGCGTCACGGAGCCTTCTCCTCGGTGGTGAGAAGTCGCCCGCGTACCTGACCGGCGTACTCCCGCGGCTCGCGGCGATCATGCCCGGCGCCGAGTACTCGATCCTGCCCGGACTCGACCACAACGCGCCCGACGAGCACGCCCCGGACACGGTGGCTCAGCAGATCCGGCGGGTCATCGTCCGCGCCGAGCGTTCTCGCGTCGACCTCCACCTGGACCGGAGAGTGCGGATCCATCGGGATTGACGATGGATTCGGCCGGGTGGACAGTCTCTGTGTGAGCACGGCCGAAGACGACGCCCGGGCGTTCGCCGATCTGTTCCGCGAGACGTACCTGCGGTTCCACCGGCGGGACGGCAAGCGGAACGAGATGTCCGGCGCGAGCCGGGCCGTTCTGCAGCACCTCTCGCAGACCGGGCCGCTGACCGTCGGCGACATCGCGCTGCACCTGGACCGGGCGCAGTCGGTGGTCAGCGACATCGTGACGCAGCTCGAGTCCAAAGGGGTGCTGGAGCGCGAGCGCGATCCGCAGGACCGGCGCCGGACGCTGGTGTGGCTGTCGCCGGAGGGGTTCGCCGTGCTGAAGGCCGATCGCGAGGTGCTCAGCGTCGCCGCGCTGGCCGAGGCGTTCGCCGCGCTGGCACCCGGCGACCGGGCCGCGCTGCTCACCACCTTGTCCACCCTGGTTCGATCGAACGGAGCCGAGCAATGACCGCGACCATGACGTGCGAGAGCTGCAGCATGCCGATCGAGAGCGGCCGGTACTGCGAGTACTGCGTCGATGCCGATGGCAACCTTCAGGACTTCGACACCCGGTTCGCCTCGATGGTGTCGTGGCAGGAACGCCGCAACCCGGACGACCCGCGGGCGAAGATCGAGGCCGACACCCTCGCGTACATGGCGACGATGCCGGCCTGGCGCGACCACCCGCGGCTGGCCGGCTACCGCTGATCCCTCAGACCATGCCGTGCGGGATCTCGCTTGCCGACGGCATCGGTTGTACGACGTCCCAGTGCTCGACGATCTGCCCGTCCTCGAAACGCCAGATGTCGACGACCGCCTCGCCGCGCGGGGCGTCGGGCGTGGTCATCAGGTAGTGCATCACGACGTGGGTGCCGTCGGCGACGATCCGCCGGAGATCGAGCTCCGCATTCGCCACCGGGGCCTGTGCGATGAAGTCGAGGAAGGCGTCGCGGCCGGACGGGTTGCCGGGACTGTGCTCGACGAAATCCTTGTGCAGCAAGGGCTTCAGGGGTTCGAGGTTGCCGTTGGCAAACTCCTGGAAGGCGTGCAGGGCGAGATGTCTGTTGTGTTCGGCGCTCATGTGTACGACAGTGGCCGATGGTGATCACGGTTGTCGATTACAAGGGTGGTAAGGGTGACCGCTGACAGGCCGGTGGGGGAGCTGTTCCGGGAGTGGCGGCGACGGCGGGGGCTCAGTCAGCTCGATCTCGCGATCCAGGCCGACGTGTCGCCGCGGCACGTCAGCTTCGTGGAGACCGGGCGGACGATTCCGAGCAGCGCGATGGTGCTGCACCTGGCCGAACAGCTGTCCGTGCCGCTGCGGGAACGCAACCGGCTGCTCGTCGCGGCCGGTCATGCACCCGTGTATCGGCAACGGCCGCTGGACGACCCGGACCTGGATCGGGTCCGTGCGGCGCTGGAGCGGTTCGTCCGGGCGCACGCGCCGTACCCGGCCGTTGCGGTCGATCGGCGATGGAACCTGATCCTCGCGAACGACGGTTTCGCGGTGTTCACCGAGGGCGTCGATCCGGCGTTGCTCGAGGCACCGATCAACATGATGCGGCTCGGCCTGCACCCCGGTGGAATGGCCCCGCGGATCCGCAACCTCGCGCAGGTCCGCGGCTACCTCCTGCCCCGTCTCGCCCGCCAGGCCGCCGCGAGCGGCGACGCCGAGCTGCATAAGCTGTACGACGAGTTGGTCGGCTACGGACCGATCGACAACACCCCGCCCGACCCCGCCGACATCGCGCTGCCGATCCGCATCAACCACCACGGCACCGACTTGTGCTTCCTCAACGCGATCACCACCTTCGGCACCGCCTTCGACATCACCCTCGAGGAGATCGCCGTCGAAACCTACCTACCCGCCGACCCGCAGACTGTCGAGTTCTTCCAGCGCCGGGAGTAGGACCGCCGTTTCGCCCCGGACTCGCTGGGTACCGCGAAGCTGTCGCAGTGCACGTACGGGGCGGAATCGGAGGAGGTTCTCGTGGGAATCGGCGTATCCGTGTTCCTGCTCGCCGTCGGCGGCATACTCGCGTTTGCCGTGACGGATCGGCTCAGCGGGGTCGACCTGACCGTGGTCGGGTACGTCCTGATGGGCGCCGGCGCGATCGGCATCGTGGTCGCACTCATGCTCGCCAACCAGAGCCGCAGATCGACCCACACCACGGTCGAGGAGCGGCGCGACCTGCGGGGCTGAGCTCACCGGTAGGGACGGAACGTACGGCGCAGGTCGTCGGTCCATTCCGTGGGGAGCTCCCAGGGGATGAAGTGGCCGCCCGCCGGGTGGGCGGTGAGGTTGACGTGGTT
>NZ_JBVJHF010000025.1:0-10724 GCF_055586945.1 Kribbella sp. NPDC048837 | reverse complement strand
CCGTCGCCGCTGGACCTCCTGGAGCGGCGCTTCGCCGCCGGCAAGATCACCCGCGACGACTTCGACGAGGCCCGCGCCCGCCTACGCGAACACGACCTCGACCGCTGACCCCACACCACGCACGAAAAGGCCCCACCGTCCGACGGTGGGGCCCTCTTCCAGGTGGGGCCCTCTTCGCCCGGTCAGGTAGGGCCGTGTTCCCGCGGTCGGGTGGGGCTGTGTTCGCGCGGTCGGGTGGGGGCTGCCCGTGGTTACGAGGGGCGGATGCGGCGTCCGGTGATGCGGTGGGGTTCGATGGCCATGTAGGTTTCGCGGGTGCCGCCGGCCCAGGGGTGGACGCGGCCGTGGGCGGCGTCGGATTCCTGGCTGATGGCGGGGCGGACCAGGCCGTGGACCAGGACGCTCCAGCCGGTTTGCAGGGCGTCGTCGGTGGAGTCGAGTTCGAAGGTGATCGGTGCCAGGTCGTACTGGGCGACCGCGCTGTCGGCCGCGGTCGCGAAGATGATCAGGCCGTCGAGGTAGCAGTAGTTGACCGGGATGACCAGCAGGTCGTCGGCGCCGTGGTAGGCGATCCGGCCGACACACCCGGCCGCGATCAGCTGCACGCACTCCGCGGTGCGCATCGGCTCCAGCCGAGGCGCCACCGGTGAACCCCCGGGCGCCACCGGAGAACGCCCGGGTGCCACCGGTGAACCCCCGGGCGCCACCGGTGAACGCCCGGGTGCCACCGGTGAACGCCCGGGTGCCACCGGTGAACGCCCCGCCACCGGTGGGCGCCGGGGCGACCTCGGCTGGTGCGGGCCGGTCAGGTCGGCGATGCCGAGCTCGAGCGCGGCCGACAACCGGGCGAGCTCCCCGCCGGTCAGCGCGAACGGCCGGGTCTCGATCTGCTCGACGCGCTCCGTGCTCACACCCGCCCGCTCCGCGACCTCCGCGATGCCCAGGCCGAGGGCCAGCCGCCGTTCCCGGATGCGGACGCCGAGGTCGCTCGGCCCGACCGCCATCGGTGACCTGGTGTCCATCGGAGTCCGCCTTCCCGTCGATCTCGGCACTTCCATGCAAGCAGGCGGGCGCCCGGGCGGGCAGGGCCCGATGTCCCGAGGGACCAGGGCCGGTCGGCACGCCCGGTCGACCCGGTAGAACCGCTCGACGATGCGTTCCAGGTCACTGCTCGTTCGCGCCGAAGGTCCCGGTCACGGTAGGTCGGTTGTCCCTGGCGCGCCCAGCACCCGGGAAGAGATGCTGATCCGAGGACCCGCCCGGGGTGGTGGCGGTCGCGGTCGAGAACGTCGACGACGTCGTGCGGCGGGTCGAGTCGAAGGAGACGGTGATGACGATCAGGGTATTTCTGCTCGACGACCACGAGGTGGTCCGGCTCGGACTGCACCAGCTGCTCGACGCCGAACCCGACATCGACGTCGTCGGCGACGCCTCGACCGCCGCCGAGGCGATCGCCCGGATCCCCGCCGTCCGCCCCGACGTCGCCGTCTTGGACGTGCGGCTCCCCGACGGCGACGGCATCACGGTCTGCCGCGAGATCCGCTCGACGATGGACACCCCGCCGGCCTGCCTGATGCTGACCTCGTACTCCGACGACCAGGCCCTGTTCACCGCGATCATGGCCGGCGCCGCCGGCTACCTGCTCAAACAGATCCACGGCGACGCCCTGATCGACGCGGTCCGGCGGATCGCCGCCGGCGAGTCGCTGCTGGACCCGACGATGACGATGAAGGTCCTCGAACGGCTGCGCCACCCGGTCGCCGACGAGGACCCCCGCTACGCCTCGCTCACCGAACAGGAACGCAAGATCCTGTCCGAGATCGCCGAAGGCAAAACCAACCGCCAGATCGCCCAATCGCTCTACCTGGCCGAGAAAACCGTCAAGAACTACGTCTCCTCCCTGCTCCGCAAACTCAACCTCGAACGCCGCACCGAAGCCGCCGTCTTCGCCGTCGAACACGCCAAGAACCACCCACCAACCCCAACACCGGACAGATAACCCTCAACCCAGGAAGTTCCCGGCCGGGCCGTCGGGAGCGGTCGAGGTGCCGCGCTGCGTGGCGTCGATCGCGGCGCTGATGTCGGCGGCCCAGGCGCGGATCTTGGTCCAGTCCCGGGAGTCGCCGGACAGTGTGCCGCTGGCGAGGCGACGGGCCAGGAAGCCTTTGGCCGTCGCGGGCTCGAGCCGTCCGGCGAAGGTGACCGCCGGCGTGGCTCCGATCTCGCGCGCGAGCCGGCGTACGGCGGGAGGCATGTCCTGCTCCTGGTCTTTGTCAGGCCCGACCGGACCGCTGTGGAACAGCCAGACCTGCCGCGTGCGCAGCTCGTCGACGTTGTCCCGCAGGAACCGGACAGCCTCGCGCCGCCAACGGCGAATGTAGATCGCGCTGCCGAGCACGACGGCGTCGTACGGCTCGACGGTGCCGGCCTGAGCGACGTCGAGGACGTTGACGTCGTGGCCGTGCGCCCGCAGTTCGGCGCCGACGGCCTCGGCGATGCCGGCGGTGGCGCCCATCTTGCTGGCGTAGGTGACCAGTACCTTCTTGGACATCTGGACCTCCTTCTGGTCACCTCCAGCACAGCAGACGCGGCACTGGTCACGTAAGTGCCGAACGGCCTTCGCTAGCGGGGCTCAGGGTCCTCGATCGCCGAGCGCGGGATGATCGCGACCGGGCAGGGGGACTGGTGCAGCATGGTCTGGCTCACCGAGCCGAGCAGCAGGCCGGCGAAACCGCCGCGACCACGGGAACCGACGACCACGAGCTGTGCATCGGCGGACCACTCGAGCAGGAGCTCCGAAGGGTGACCGCTCACCTCGATCAGCTCGGCGGACCGCGTGTCCTCGTGCGCCCGGAGTGCGGCCGTGAGGTCGTGGTCGTCGTCCTCGTCCGGTGGCAGGACCGTCACGATCCGGGGGATGAGCCCGTGCCTCCGTGCGTACGAGAGCCCGAAGTCGACCGCCGCATCGGCGGGCGCCGACCCGTCGTACCCGATCACCACCCGGTCTCCCACCAGCGAGTCCTCGCTCGGCCGTACGACGATCACCGGGCAGCGCGCGTGGGCGGCAAGCTCCAGGCCGGTGGAGCCGACGAGCAGGCTGACGGCCCGGCCGGATGCCCGGCTGCCGATCACGACCAGGTCCGCGTCCCGGGACGCGGCCAGCAGAACAGGGGTGGGAAAGCCGTCGACCTGCTCGGCCGTGATAGGTACGCCGGGGTCGAAGCTGTGCGCGAGTTCGAGTGCCTCGGCGACGATCTTGTCGGCGGCGGCGCGCAGTCCGGGCGCGACATCGCTGGGTCCGACCGGGACGTGGAACTCCGTCCACACGAACGCGTGCACCAGGTGCAGGCCGACCTGCCTGGCGGACGCCTCGGCGGCACCCCACCGGATCGCGTTCTCGCAGTCGGCCGCGCCGTCGATGCCTACGACAACTTTCTTCCCCGTCACGTCCGCGTCTCCGTCCAGCGCCAGTTCCTGATCTCGGGCAGGTCCTCGCCGTGGGTCAGGATGTAGGCGTGGTGCCGGGCGCGCTGGTCGATGAGCCATTGGCGGACGTCGGCGGCGCGCTGACCGAGCCCGGGGACGCGGTCGATGACGTCGAGGGCGAGGTGGAAGCGGTCGAGGTCGTTGCGGACCACCATGTCGAACGGCGTCGTGGTCGTGCCTTCCTCCTTGTACCCACGGACGTGGAGGTTGTGGTGGTTCGTCCGCCGGTAGGTGAGCCGGTGGATCAGCCAGGGGTAGCCGTGATAGGCGAAGATGACCGGCTTGTCGGTCGTGAACAGTGCGTCGAAGTCGGCATCGGGCAGACCGTGCGGATGTTCGCCGGCCGGCTGCAGCCGCATCAGATCGACGACGTTGACGACCCGGACCTTCAACGCCGGCAGGTGCTCGCGCAGCAGGCTCGCCGCGGCGAGCGTCTCCACCGTCGGTACGTCGCCCGCGCACGCCATCACCACATCGGGTGAACCGTCGTCGTTGCCGGCGAAGTCCCAGATGCCGAGGCCGCGAGCGCAGTGCAGGGCGGCGTCCTCGGGCCCGAGCCAGTCCGCCTGGGGCTGCTTGCCGGCGACGATCACGTTGATGTAGTCGTGGCTGCGCAGGCAGTGCTCGGCGGTCGACAGAAGCGTGTTGGTGTCCGGCGGTAGATAGACCCGGATCACCTCGGCCTTCTTGTTCACCACGTGGTCGATGAATCCGGGATCCTGGTGGGAGAAGCCGTTGTGGTCCTGCCGCCAGACGTGTGAGGTGAGCAGGTAGTTGAGCGAGGGGATCGGCCGTCGCCAGGGAAGGCCGCGGGTGACCTTGAGCCATTTGGCGTGCTGGTTCACCATCGAGTCGACGATGTGGACGAACGCCTCGTAGCAGGAGAACCAGCCGTGCCTGCCGGTCAGCAGGTAGCCCTCGAGCCAGCCCTGGCAGGTGTGCTCGCTGAGGATCTCCATCACCCGGCCGTCGACCGCGAGGTGCTCGTCGGTGGGCAGGACCTCGGCGTTCCACGCCTTGCCGGTGACGTCGTACAGGGCGTCCAGCCGGTTGGACGCGGTTTCGTCCGGGCCGAATACGCGGAAGTTCCGGTGCGGCAGGTTGGCTCGCATCACATCGCGCAGGTAGTCGCCGAGGACCCGGGTGGGCTCATGCTCGGTCTGGCCCGGGGCGGTGACCGGTACGGCGTACTCGGCGAGGTCCGGGAGGTCGAGGTCCTTGGACAGCAGTCCGCCGTTGCTGTGCGGGCTCGATCCCATCCGGCGGTCGTCCGGTGGTACTTGCGCGAGCAGCCGGGGGACCGGTCGGCCGTCGGCGTCGAACAGTTCGTCCGGCCGGTAGCTGCGCATCCAGTTCTCCAGGAGCCGCAGGTGGTCCGGTGACGTCCGTACGTTGGCCAGCGGCACCTGGTGCGAGCGCCACGTCCCCTCGACCTGTACGCCGTCGACCTCGTGAGGACCGGTCCAGCCCTTGGGCGTCCGGAGGACGATCATCGGCCAGCGGCGGCGCGGTGTTCCGTCGTGTGCGCGCGCTTCGGACTGGATCTCGGCGATCTCGTCGAGGGCCTGGTCCAGGGTCAGCGCCAGCGCCTGGTGGACATGGTCGGGTTCGTTGCCTTCGACAAGGTACGGCCGGTAGCCGTAGCCCTCGAACAGCCGGGTCAGTTCGTCGTCACCGATCCGGGCGAGGACGGCGGGGTTGGCGATCTTGTAGCCGTTGAGGTGCAGGATCGGCAGGACCGCGCCGTCCGTTCGGGGGTCGAGGAACTTGTTGGAGTGCCACGACGTCGCCAGCGGGCCGGTCTCGGCCTCGCCGTCGCCGACCACGCAGGCCACGACCAGATCCGGGTTGTCGAGGACAGCGCCGTACGCGTGACTGAGGGAGTAGCCCAGCTCGCCGCCCTCGTGGATCGAGCCGGGCAGCTCGGGTGCGACATGACTCGGGATGCCGCCGGGGAACGAGAACTGCCGGAACAGGCGCGCCATCCCCGCCGCGTCCCTGGACACGTCCGGGTAGGTGTCGCTGTAGCTGCCTTCGAGCCAGGTGTTCGCCGCGATGGCCGGACCGCCGTGGCCCGGGCCGATGACGTACATCATGGTCAGGTCGCGTCGCCGGATCACCCGGTTGAGGTGCACGTAGAGCATGTTCAGCCCGGGCGTCGTACCCCAGTGACCGAGCAGGCGCGGCTTGATGTGCTCCGGCCGCAGCGGCTCGGTGAGCAGGGGGTTTCCGAGCAGGTAGATCTGGCCGGCGGACAGATAGTTGGCCGCCCGCCAGTAGGCGTCGAGATCGGCCACCTCCTCGGCGGTCAGCGGCTTTCCGGTGAGCTCATGCATAGGTGTCCTCCTTGGCGGGCTCACGCGGCCGCGCCGAGCATGCTCCCAGCCTCGCGGCAAGTGCCCGTCGACCCCAGAGCCAAAGGTCCCGGTGTCGCGGGACCCATCGGCACTGGCCCGGGCGCCCGCCTCGGGGTGGGCTGGTGGGGTCGAGAGGAGACGTCGTGACGACGGTCGAGCAGCCCGGTGCGGGATGGGACGTGTTGGCCTCGGACGGATCGGTGGTGCGGATCCGTCCGGTGCGGGGGGACGACGAGACTGCGCTGGCGGCGATGAACGAGCGGGTGTCGGATCGGTCGATGTACCTGCGGTTCTTCGGGATCAGCCGATCCTCGGCCGATGAGCACACGCATCATCTGGTGACGGCGCACGACGGGCATGTCGCGTTGGTGGCCGAGTACGGCGGCCAGCTGGTCGGCGTGGCGAGCTACGAACCGCTGCGCGCCGGCGAAGCCGAGATGGCGTTTCTGCTGGAGGACTCGGTCCACGGCCGGGGTATCGGCACGTTGCTGCTGGAGCAGCTCGCGGCGACGGCCCGGGAGAACGGGGTCCAGCGGCTGCGCGCGGACACGCTGGCCGAGAACGCGGGCATGTTGCGGGTGTTCGCCGACTCCGGGTTCGAGCAGGTCCGCCGGCTCGACAGCGGTGTCGTCGAGCTGGTGCTGGACACGGCGTACCGGCCGTCGACACTCGAGCGGATGGCCGATCGTGAGCGGGCGGCCGAGGATCGTTCGTTGCGGCGGTTGTTCTCGCCGCGCGCGGTGGCGGTGATCGGCGCCGGCCGTGCCCCGGGCGGGATCGGCCACGAGGTCCTGCGGAACGTGGTCAACGGCGGTTTCACCGGTTCGGTGTATGCCGTCAACCCGCACGCGGACCGGGTCGCGGACGTGGCCACGTACCCATCGATCGCGGACGTCCCGGGGGAGGTCGATCTCGCGGTGATCGCGGTCCCGGCCGAGCAGGTCCGGCAGGTGCTGACCGAGTGTGGCGCCAAGGGGGTCGGGGGCGCGGTCGTGCTGACCGCGGGGTTCTCCGAGCTCGGCGAGGCCGGACGCGGGCTGCAGCGGGAGATCCTGGAGATCGCCCGCCGGCACAGCATCCGGTTGATCGGCCCGAACTGTCTCGGTCTGGTGAACACCGACCCGGCGGTCAGCTTGAATGCGACGTTTGCCGAGGTCACGCCGACGCCAGGGACGCTGGCGATCGCGGCGCAGTCCGGTGCGGTCGGTATCGCGGTGCTGGATCAGGCGGCACGGACCGGGCTGGGGGTCTCGGAGTTCGTGTCGCTCGGCAACAAGGTCGATGTCAGTGGCAACGATCTGCTGCTGCACTGGTGGGGTGATGCGCGGACCGCGGTGATCGGGTTGTATCTGGAGTCGTTCGGGAATCCGCGCAAGTTCGGTGGCCTGGCCCGGCTGGTCGGGCGGACCAAGCCGATCCTGGTGGTGAAGGGCGGCCGGTCGGTGGGTGGCCGGCGGGCCGGGGCGTCGCATACCGCCGCGGCGGCGACGCCGGAGACTGCGGTGGACGCGTTGTTCGCGCAGTCCGGCGTGCTGCGGATGGATACCGTCGAGGAGCTGGTGGAGACCGCGCGGGTGCTCGCGGTCTCGCCGCGGCCGCGTGGCCGCCGGCTGGCGGTGGTCGGCAATGCCGGTGGCGCGGGTGTGCTGGCGGCGGACGCGGCCGCGCGGCTGGGGCTCGACCTGCCGGAGCTGAGTGCGGCGGTTCAGGGTGAGCTGGCCGCGGTCGGTAGTGGGAATCCCGTCGACCTGGGTGCGGCGGCGTCGCCGCGGAGTCTGGCGCACGCGGTGAGGGTGGTCGTGGACAGTGGTGAGGTCGATGCGGTGCTGGTCTGCTACGCCGCGACCCGCGCCGGTCGGGTCGGCGAGATCTACGCTGCCATCGCCGAGGCCGCGGTCCGGGCCGAGGTGCCGATCGTGGTGAACTGTGTCGGCGCGATCGACGCCGCGCCGGAGATCGAGCTGGCCGACGGTCGCCGGGTGCCGGTGTTCCCGTTCCCGGAGAGCGCGGTCCGGGCGCTGGCGCAGGCGGTGCGGTATGCCGAGTGGCGGTCAAGGCCGCAAGGCGCCGTACCTGAGCTGGCTCGGGTCGACGCGGCGGGTGCGCGGGCGGTGGTGCGGTGGTTCCTCGAGCGCAATCCGGACGGTGGCTGGCTGGAGCCGCTGCGGACCGGTCAGCTGCTGCAATGCGCCGGGGTGCCGGACATCGCGGTGCTGGCCGCGTCGAGTCGCTCCGAGGCGATCCAGGCGGCGGAGTCGGCGGGCTATCCGGTCGCATTGAAGACGGCCGCGCCCGGGGTGCTGCACAAGACCGACATCGGCGGTGTCCGCATCGGACTGGCGGACTCGGTGCAGCTGGCCACCGCCTACGACGAGGTCGTCGCGGCCGCCGGGGACCCGCACGTCGTGGTCCAGGCGATGGCGCCCAGCGGGACCGAGCTGGTGATCGGGGTCGTGCGGGATCGTCTGTTCGGTCCGCTGCTGATGGCCGGCAGCGGCGGGATCCTCACCGACCTGCTCGCCGACCGGCAATGGCGCGGACTGCCGCTCACCGACCTGGACGCCCTCGAGATGCTGCACGCACTCCGCTGCGCACCCCTGCTGGCCGGCTACCGCGGCGCGCAGGCCGCCGACCAGGACGCCGTCCTGGACGTCATCCACCGCATCGGCTGGCTCGCCGACCAGATCCCCGAACTCGCCGAGCTCGACATCAACCCCCTGATCGCCACCCCATCAGGCGCCGTCGCCGTCGACGCCCGGATCCGCCTCACCCCGGCCACCCCCGAACCCGACTGGCACGCCCGCCGGATGCGCGGCGACCAGTCCTGATCAGAGCCGGACCCGCTCGAGGTGGCTGGGGGCCACCGCGGTCCAGTCGAGCTCGTCCTGGATCCTGCGGACGAGCTCGGCGCGGGCGTGGTCCTCACCGTGCACGACATGGACGACCTCCGGTGCCCGGGGAGCGGCGGACAGCCACGCGATCAACTCGTCGGAGTCGGCGTGCGCGGAGAACTCGGACTGTCCGACGATCTGTGCGCGGACCGGCACGTACCGGCCGTGGATCTTGACCGAGCGAGCGCCGTCGAGCAGCGCGCGGCCACGGGTTCCCGGAACCTGGAAGCCCGGGAGCACGACGGTGTTCCGCTTGCCTGGAAGCAGCCTGGCCAGGTGGTACAGAACCCGGCCGCCGGTGGCCATGCCGGACGCCGAGATGACGATGGACGGGCGGCCGGGATCGCTGATCCGCATCGATTCCTCCACCGAGTGGACCAGGCGCAGGTCGCCTGGATCGAACGGGTCCGGGCCACCGACGATCTCGGGCCGTAGCTCGGGCGACTTGGCAGCGACGGCGGCCCGGTAGACGTTCAGCGCGGCCAGGGCCATCGGACTGTTGACGTAGACGGGCAGCCTGGGGATGAGGCGGTCGTGGGCCAGTCCGGTGAGCTCGTGCAGCAGGACCGCGGTCCGGTCGATGGCGAACGCAGGCATCAGGACGACGCCGCCGCGGGCGGCTGTCGCGCTGATCAGCTGGGCCAGCCCGGCGTGGTCCAGCGGCTGATGGCGGCGATCGCCGTACGTCGCCTCGACCAGGATGGTCTCGGCGGCCGGCGGAAGTTCGGGTGGCAGGAGCAAGGGATGTTCCTGGCGGCCGAGATCGCCGCTGACGAGCAGGCGTCGGCCGTCCTGTTCGAGGACCGCGAACGCGGAGCCGAGGATGTGGCCGGCGCGATGGAGCGTGACAGTGGCGCCACCGGGCAGTTCGACCCGGCCGGCGGACGGCCGGAACAGGCCGATGGCTCGCTCGGCATCGGCGGCGTCGAACAGCGGCAACGGCGGGTCGTGCCGGGAGTACCCGTGCTCGCGGGCGTGCTGTGCGTCCTCGACCTGGAGGTGCGCCGCGTCACGCAGCACGATCGCCGCGACGTCGGCCGTACCCGGGGTGCAGATCACCGGGCCGCGGAAGCCTTGCCGGACCAGGCCCGGCAGGTGGCCGCAGTGGTCCAGGTGGGCGTGGGTGAGGACGACGGCCGACAGCGACTCCGGGTTCACCGGAAACTGATCCCAGTTCCGCCGGCGCCAGCGGGCGTCGCCCTGGAACAGGCCGCAGTCGATCAGAACCCGGTGCTGATCGCGCTCGACCAGGAACTTGCTGCCGGTCACCGTCCCGGCGGCGCCGAGGAAGGTGAGACTCGTCATCCCGCGTCTTCGAGTGTCTGCTCGAACCGGACAGCGACACGGGAGAGGGCGCGGAGGGCGGCGATGGTCTCGGCGATCTGGGTGTGGGACGTGGGTGGGTGGACGGTGCGGTAGAGGTCGTTGCGGAGGTCTTCGAGGTGGTCGACGAGGTGCTCGATCTCGTGGGCCGTGATGGTGTCGTAGGGGGTGATGATCGGCAGGATGCGGCCGCGGTACGCGGTGATCGTGTGCTGTGCTTCGGCGAACCGGCGTTCCTCCAGGAACCAGTTGTCGGAGGTGCTGTTGTCCGCGATGGCTTGGAGGTCGGTCTCCCAGCGTTGGAGTTCGTGTTGCAGCGCGGTGGTCATGGCTGTTCCTTGGTGGGGAGGAAGTCCGCGAGTGGCCGGCGGGCGGTGCCGGTGCTGGGACGGGTGTGGCTGAAGCGGATGATCATGTGGGCGTAGCCGGGGCGTTGGGTGAGGGCCTGGACCTGGGGGCGTAGGTCCTCGAACTCGAGTGGCTGGTTGAGGAAGGATGCGCTGAGGCCGAGCCGGGTCGCGGTGAGCAGGACGCGTTCGAGTGCGGTGCCGGCGGCGACCTGGTCGGTGGGCTGGTCGTAGTCGGTGGACAGGATGGCCAGGTCCGGGTGGGTTTCGAAGCTGGTCTGCTGCCGGGTCCGGTCGGTGGGGCGGGTGGCCAGGTCGCG
>NZ_JBVJHF010000024.1:0-17238 GCF_055586945.1 Kribbella sp. NPDC048837 | reverse complement strand
GACTGGAACGTCATCTTCCTGCTCCTCGGCATGATGATCATCGTCGGCGTCCTGCGCCGCACCGGCGTCTTCGAGTACGTCGCGATCTGGGCCGCCAAACGGGCCAAGGGCTCGCCATTGCGGGTGATGATCCTGCTGACCCCTACCTCTGGCTGCGCTACTTCGTCCTGACGTGACCGGCTCGATTGAACCAGGCACGGGTAGCTCCGGGACATGTTGTGAACGTCCACGCCCTCACGAGTCGTCTTGTGGGTCCGGTTCCCGCAAAAGCTCCGGGCTGTCGTGAGCGCGGCGAACGCCTTCCTGTACGTCAGATTGCCGGCGCTCCTTTGCGCAGACGCGCCTCGACCGACTCTAGGTCGGTCACAATCCTCCGCACCTGCCTGATGATCTCCTCGTCCATGGTGGAACCACGCCCCTTGTCCAGCCCGACGGCGCAGCGCGTTCGGTGGCGCGTCGGAGAGGTTCCGCTCGGTCCACCTGTAGCGCCGCGCACAACAGCATCACATCGGAGGCGGTAACGCGACGGCTGGCGACGGGGCGGGCGTTGTCCGGATGCGGTATTGCGGTCCCCGGAGGATCGCTCGCCGCCTGGACTAGATGCGTTCGGGCAGCGGGTACAGTGCGCTGCACCGGGCACGCGTTAGATCTGGGGACGTTCCGAGCAGTAGCGCGACCAGCTGGTTGCCGGGTGCTGTGTCCCCGGTGAGACGTCCACCGGGGACGACAGCACCCAGAACGGAGCCGGCATTTGCCGCTAGTCGGGTCACGGGGGTGTCGTGGCCGGCCGTGGGGACTAGACGTTGATATCGCATCCGGGCACCGGACTTGTGCGCTTACGGCGACTCGTGGGTGCAATTAGTCAGCCGGCGGCGGGGTGACCTCGCCACTCACCGCACATCGCGTAGTGACTTCCGCGCGAAGTCGACGGCTTCGGCGAGCAGGCACGGCGCGGCGATCGGCCAGGCGATCAGGCTATGACCACGCGGAACGGGCAGACGTCATGAAACCAACATCGACATCGTTCAGGTACCGCTCGTCGGCCGCGGCCGGCACACCCACCAGCGCGCCGGAGGCTGCCTGATGGGAATGGTCGCCACCACCGTCGGCGGCCAATGGACCGACCGGCCCGCCTGCACACACCACCCGTCCTGGCCCACGTCGCGCGCACCGTCAGTGACCACACCAGCCCAGCCGCCAGGCCTCTGCTCGCTCCGCTGATCCCGTACCTGGTCAGCGAAACGGACCGGCTCGACGAGCTTCAGCCGACCTCGCCGCCGGCACCACCGTCCTCGCAGCGCGCGCCCGGCCGCCTCGGCCCGTCGTGGTCGCGGAGCCGATGCCTGACCCCGCGCAGCGACCAGCGTCCGACCGCCTCTTCTCTGGGCTCGCTTGACAAGTTAACTGAGTCTACTCATTATTGAGTCAACTCAGATTGTTGATTCGGGGCACGTCAAAGGAACGAGAAGGAAAGTCGCCATGCGAGCGTTCGTCGTCAGTCAGTACAAGGGGCCGTTACAGCAAGCAGACGTCCCCGAGCCCGTGGTCGGAGCACACGACGTGCTCGTCCAGGTCCAGGCTGCCGGGCTCAACATGCTCGACGAGAAGATCCGGGCGGGCGAGTTCAGGCAGATCCTCCCGTACACGCTGCCGCAGATCCTCGGCAACGACGTCGCCGGAACGGTGATCGGCGTCGGCGCGAAAGTGCACGGAGTCAGGCTCGGCGACGAGGTGTATGCCCGGCCCGACAAGGATCGCATCGGAACGTTCGCGGAACGCATCGCGGTCGCCGAGGCCGACCTGGCGCTCAAGCCGACATCGGTCAGCCTCGAGGAAGCGGCCTCGCTGCCGCTGGTGGCCTTGACCGCCTGGCAGGCACTCGTCGAGCGGGGCAACCTGCGAGCTGGGCAACGCGTCCTCATCCACGCCGGCGCCGGCGGAGTCGGAACAATCGCGATCCAGCTCGCCAAGCACCTCGGCGCCACGGTCGCCACCACGGTCAGCACCGACAACGTCGACTTCGTGCGCGAGCTCGGAGCGGACCTCGTCATCGACTACCGCAGCCAGGACTTCGAACAGCTCCTCGACGGGTACGACCTGGTGCTGGACAGCCTCGGCGGGAAGAACCTCGAGAAGTCGCTGCGCGTGCTGCGCCCCGGCGGCAAGGCGATCGGGATCGCTGGACCGCCCGACCCGGCGTTCGCCCGCGAGCTCGGCGCGAACCCGCTGCTCCGGCTGGTGATGACCGCCCTCAGCCGCGGCATCCGCCGCCAGGCCCGGCGCCTCGGCGTGACCTACGAGTTCCTCTTCATGCGCGCCAGCGGTGACCAGCTTCGCCAGATCACCGCCCTCGTCGACGGCGGCGCGGTGCGCCCCGTCGTCGGACGGGTCTTCGACTTCGACCAGACCGTGCAGGCAGTGCAGTCGCTGGACAAGGGCGGCATCCGCGGCAAGGCCGTCATCAGCGGGCCCTGACACACCCATCTCACCAGGCACCAACCACGAAACAGGAGAACACCATGAACACCAGCAGGCACGCACAAGACAGCCTCATCACCACCTACAAGGACGCACCTGCCCGCACCGTCAGCGCCGGCGGCGTCACCTACGCCTACCGCGAGCTGGGACCGAAGGGCGGGATCCCCGTCGTCTTCTTCGTCCACCTGGCCGCGACGCTCGACAACTGGGACCCCCGGATCATCGACCCCGTCGCGAAGGGTCGTCACGTCATCGCCTTCGACAATCGCGGTGTCGGGGCGTCCACGGGCCAGGTGCCGGACAGTGTCGAGGCGATGGCCGACGACGCCTACACCTTCATCACGGCGCTCGGGTTCGACCGGATCGACGTCTTCTCCTTCTCGCTCGGCGGCATGGTCGCCCAGGCCCTCGTGGTGAAGCACCCCGAGCTCGTCCGCAAGCTCGTCCTCACCGGCACCGGGCCGAAGGGCGGCAAGGACATCGACAAAGTTGTCGGCACCACGTACTGGGACATGCTGCGCGCCGCCCTGACCCGGTCCGACCCCAAGGAGTTCCTGTTCTTCAACCGCAACGCCACCGGCAAGCCCGCCGCGCGCGCGTTCGTCAACCGGCTCAAGGAGCGCACCGTCGACCGCGACGCACCGATCAAGGTCAAGGCGTTCCAGACCCAGCTGAAGGCGATCCAGAAATGGGGCCGCTCGGCCCCCGCCGACCTGTCGAGGATCACCCAGCCCACCCTGATCGCCAACGGCGACAACGACCGCATGGTGCCCTCGATCCTCTCCGAGGACCTGCACCGACGGATCAAGCACAGCAAGCTGATCATCTACCCCGACTCCGGACACGGCGGCATCTTCCAGTTCCACCAGGAGTTCGCCCCCGTCGCCGTCGAGTTCCTTGCCCGATGACCACCCGATCACCGCAACCACACGTTCCCGACCAGCACAGAAGGGCAACACCATGAGCACGTCACTGTCCGCCACGCAACTGGACGTCAAGAAGCACCTCACCTCCTCGATCCTGCTCTGGGTGCGCACCGACCAGCCCCGCCAGACCGGCATGGACCACTGGAAAGGCCCGCACTCAAAGATCATCTCCGCCACACCAGGCGTGGAGGAGTACCGGCAGATCCACCTCGCCGAGCACAACCCGGGCCTATGGCCGGTAACCGACGGGGTGGAGACCTCGATACCGGTCGACCGGAAGATCGACGGCGTCGCGGAAGTCACCTTCCAATCGGCACTCTCGCCCCTGCAAGGGCGCAAGCAGACGCAACTGGCCTACAAGGACGAGATCAACGTATTCCGCCGCACCCTGCTCTACGCCGGTCCGCCGAACTCGTCCCGCTGGTACGACGTCGCCGGCCAAGGCGAGAAGGTCGGTGCCCGCGCCCTGGTCTACCTCCGCCGCAGAGACGGGGCCCACACCGGTGAATTCCGGCGGTTCGTCAAGAACCAGCTCGTGCCCGCACTCGCCGGCACCGGAGTGCTCAACGAACTGCGCACGCAGACCTTCCTGCCCTGGATCGAGAAGCTCTGGGACACCCCGAACGTCGCACACGACAACCCCGCCGGCCAGCACTTCCACGCCTCCCTGATCCTCGGGTTCACCGATACCGCGGCACGGGACGCCTTCTTCACCAGCAACGTGATCGACGAACTGTCCAACCGGCTGACACCGCTCGCCTCCGCCATCCACGCATACGACGTCACCGCCGCCCTCACCTACGTCAAGAACGGCGACATCCTGCCGCACTACCAGCAGTAGCCGCACCGCTCGCCCGCATCCGGCGACCCCACAACAGAAAGAACCAACATGCCTTCCCTCATGGAGCAGTCGTCCTGGTCACCGGGGCCAACGGCGGCATCGGAACCCACTTCGTCCACCAAGCTCTCGCACGCGGCGCGGCAAAGGTCTACGCCAGCGCCCGCACGCCGCGCCCGTGGGACGACGAGCGCATCGTCCCCCTCCCCCTCGACATCACCGACGCCGCCTCCATCGCCGCGGCACCAGACGTGACCGCGCTCATCAACAACGCCGGCGCGAACCCGCCGAGCGCGAGCCTGATGGAGGTCACCGAGGCGGACATCCGGGAAAACCTGGAGACGAACTTCTTCGGGCCTGTCCTCCTCGCCCGGGCGTTCGCGCTGATCCTCGCCGCCAGGCCGCAGTCCGTCCTCGTGGACGTGCACTCGGTTGCGAGCTGGTACGGGTTCGGCGGCGTCTACAGCGCCGCCAAGGCCGCGCTCTGGTCGGCCACCAACTCGCTGCGGCTCGAGCTCGCACCCCGGGGCGTCCACGTGACAGGTGTGCACATGGGCTACGTCGAGACCCGCATGGCCGCACACGCGGACGGCCCCAAGCTGCAGCCGGCAGAGCTCGTGACCAAGGTCTACGACGCCGTCGAGGCCGGTGTCTACGAGGTCATCGCCGACGATCTGACCGCCCAGGTCAAGGCGGCCCTGAGCGGTCCGATCGAGGCGCTGTATCCGGAGCTCCGCGACACCAGGGCTGCTCTGGTCGCCGTGGAAGAATGAGCGCCAGCACATACGATCCCACACAGCAGGAGCCCACACCGCAGACAAGGACGGCAGGCATGCCACTCGACTCGCAACCAGTCGGACGGCGCGAGCGGAACAAGCAGCAGAAGCTCGACCGCATCACCGCCGCCGCCGGAGAGCTCTTCGCCGAGCGCGGCGTCGACGAGGTCACCACCCAGGAGATCGCCGACAAGGCCGACATCGGCGCCGGCACGCTGTTCCTCTACGCCAAGACCAAGGGAGAGCTCCTCCTGCTCGTGCAGAACTCCACCTACGCCGACGCGCTCGCACAAGGCAGGTCGGAGGCCGAGACCATCCCCGACATGCTCGACGCGGTGATGGCGATCATCCGCCCGGTCGTGGAGTGCAACCGCAAACAGATCGACAACGGGCGCACCTACCTGCGCGAGATCGTCTTCGGCGACCCCCAGGAGCCCCACCACCGCGACGCGCTCGCCCTGACCGTGCAGACCGAAAAGGCCATCGCCGACGTACTACAGCGAAACCAGCGCATCAGCGCCAGCGACGCCGCGACGCTCGCGCACATCGTCTCCGCGATCATGTTCGTCAGCATGGCCGCGACAATCAACATCGCCAACCCGGTCGACGACATCGTGCACGAGATCAGTGACCAGGTCCGGGTTCTGCTACCGAAGTAATTCCGAGCGGCCGGCCGCCGTGGATGCGATCCCGGCACGAGTCGACCGGCCGATCCAGCGGACTGCCGGGCCAGCCACACTGCGCAATGCGGTCGGCCATCAGGTCACCGCCCGTCCGCGACACCCGTCGCACACGACGACGCCACGCCGCACAACACGCTGACCAGGCCCGACACCGACGCTCCAGCAAACCGAACACGCGGCAACCCGGCAGAATTCACCTTGACCCAGGCGTCGCGGCGGCCCGGGGTGTAGCGGGTGCCGCGCCCTTCACGACCAGCCCTTCCACGCCCATCGCGCCGGGCAGCACGCCGAACCACTCGGTGGCCTCGTCGAGGTCGGCGGTGACCGGCGTCAGCTGCAGCGGCGGCGCCCAGCCCTGCGACAACTGCTCGAGCCGCCGGCGCCGCACCGTGCAGCGCTGCGTCCGCAGATCGACCCCGTTAGCAGCGAGAAGATCGAATGCGGCAAACGACGCGGGCAGCTCGGCGGCCTTCGCGCGCGCCTTGGCCGGGCTGGTGACGAGGCGCTGGTGCAGCGCATCGAAGCTCAACCGGCCGTCCGCGCCGAGGATGACCAGCTCGCCGTTTATCTTGAGCCAGCTGCTGGATTGGGCTGTCCTGCTTCGCTGTGAGCGTCGTGGACATGTCCACGACGGCGTGGTCGATTTGATTGCCGTCGCGCCCCGGATTCTGATCTGAGCTCCGGGAGGGGTAACACTGTGGCCTTAAGCAACTTGTCGTCCGGGCTCGCCGGGGTCCAGCTCGAGCGCGCCCGGACAGTCGAGCGGGTGCCTGGTGAGGTGGTCGGCTGCCGTTGCGCGGAATCAGTCAGCCCGCCTGAGGGTGGCCTCAGCGCTGGAGTTGGCTATCGGTCGGTTATCGGGAGCGTCCATCTGTGCCGACCGTGACCGCGGCACGCTTGCCCGCAGGACGCGGGCAGCCACTCCTGGTGCCAACAGCGCCTTGGGAGGGTCGACCAGCCCGGCGACCCGGAGGAACGCCCGTCCGAGCCGGGGATCGTGTGCTGCGCCGGCGTGCAGTTTGGCCGGGTATCCGTTGAGGAGCCGCATCTGCATGCTGCGCTGACCAGCGACCGCCGGGAAGGCCAGGTCGCCGCCGGTTGCGATTCTCCAGGGAACGTCGACGACCCGGCCGATCTGCCGAAAGAACGTCACCGGCTGTGGTCTGGGGTGCTGCTGGAGGTGGGCACGGACGGCCAGTGCCTGCAGGGCCGCCACGCTCATGCCCTGGCCGTAGATCGGGTTTGAACGGCACACTGCATCGCCCATCACGAGGAGGCCCTCGGGAAACGTCGAGAGTCGTTCGTAGTGGTGTCGCACGCTGGCGGGGTGCCGGAACGGGATGGGATCGTCGAGCGGTTCCGCGTCGCGCAGGACTTCGTCGATGTCTCGGAACTGCAGGGTGGCGGCGAAGTCTGCGAAGCCGTCCGGATCGGTCGGCCGGTGGTCACCGAGGATTCCATACAGGGTGACGAGCAAGCGGTCGTTCTCCATGGCCGCGATGGCTCCGCCACGCGGATGATCAGGTGTCGCCGCGTTGAGGATCGCAAGGTCGCCGCCCAGCAATCCAGGGACGCGCCCGTAGGTGCGGCTGGCGTACCCGATCCCGATCTGGACCCGCTCGACCGGCGGACGCGGGTATCCGAGTATCTCCAGCCATGCCGGCGTACGTGAACCGCGGCTGGTTGCGTCCACCACCAAATCCGCGGTCAGGGTCTGCTGGGCGCTGCCGTCGAGTCGCCGGACCACCCGCGCGCCGGTGACGCTGCCGCCGTCGGCCGTGGTGGTGAGTCCGGCGACATCGCACCGGTCCATGAATCGCACGGACGGCTGCGCGCGCACTCGTGCGCGCAGGCAGTGTTCGAGCAGTGGCCGGCTCGCCTGCAGCGCCAGCAAGCCTGATGGGCCAGACCGCAATCGGTGACCACCGAAGCAGCATCGGACGTCCTGAAGCATGTCGCCGGCCGGTGCCCCGAGGTCGACCAGTTCGGCGGTGAGACCGTCGAAGAGTTCCTCCAGGGCTTGCTGGCCGGCAGCGAGCAGGCCGTGGATGTGCCGCGACTGCGGTACTCCGCGACGAGGCACTGCGAATCGATCCCGAGCGTTTTGACCAGCTTGTCCATCCGCCGGGTCGACACTCCGGCGAGGTAGCAGTCAGCCACAACGGTGATCAGCGCGGCCTCGGCGCGCTTGCGGCGCTCCAGGAGCCGCTCGGGGAAGCAGGTGCCCTTGCGCAACTTCGGGATCGCCACGTCGATGGTGCCGACCCGGGTGTCCAGGTCGCGGTGCCGGTAGCGGTTGCGGTTGCGCTGCGCGATCCGGCCGGGTGTGGGCCGGCCCCACTCGGCGCCGGCGACCGCGTCGGCATCAGCCGACAGCAGGGCGGTGATGACCGACTGCAGCAGGCCGTGCATCAGATCGGGTGAGGCTTCGGCGAGCGCTTCGCCCAGCAGGCCGGCAGGTCGGCAGGGTCGACAATGTGTGGTGCGGTCATCGTGATGGTCCTCGAGGATTCTGTGGAAGGTTGACTCGAAGGATCACGCGATGGCCGCGTCCTCGTCCACGACCAACTCGTCGACGAACCCGGCGACCGCGCTACACCACCATCAGGGACTCAACTTCGCGTTCGTCGGCGTCATGCAAGGAGCCGAGCATCCGATAGCCGTGCGTGTGCAGGCAGCCAGGTGCTCAGCCATCAGCGCGGCAAAGCACCACGGTCACCGGCACTGCCGCTGCCGACACGCCGGTGACCACGGCTATCCCTGCGGCGTCCACTTCGCACTGTTCAAACCATTCCCGGCCGGCAGTTGATCGCAGGTGACGTCGTCGTCTTGACCGCATCGGTGATCCGATCGACGCCGCCCTAGCCCCACTGAGCACCTGACCCAGCCATCCCGCCGGCTCGACGTACTCCAGGAGCGTCTGGGCGGCTACTGTTCCATCGGCTCGGGCTTCGCGTAGGCCGCGGTTCTGTCGGCGAGTCGGGCGTTAGGGAGTTGGGGTAGCGCTGTTCCGGGGAGGCTCGCGGTGAGCTTGCGTCGTGAGACCGCCGACGGCTCGCAGCGTCAGCGCGACTTGCGCCTCCGCCTGGAGCGCCGGCTGACAGCAAAGGAACACCAGGATCAGCATGTCGTCGTCTGCCGGAGATGCGATTGACGCCGGTACGGCCAGCTCGCCCTACCTCCGGTCTCGACCAGATCGGCGCGGCAGGCGCCGCCGCTCGTGATCCTGCCGTACTCGTCATCCGACGGCGATCCACGCCGTGGCGGCTGATTCAGCGGTGTGGGAGGGCGGCGGTTGACGCGGCGATCTCTGCCGGGAAGTCTTCCTGCAGGAAGTGTTTGCCAGGGACCGAGGGGATGTCGTCGAGGCGGGCCGCAAGGCGTGCCTGAACGCCGTACGTGCGAAGCGGCAAGGCCGGATCCTTGCTTCCCCACAGCAGCCCGACCGGATACGTGCCGGAGCCGACGACGGCTTCGTAACGCCGACGCTTCTCCGCGGTCGGCTCGAACGAGCGCATGATCCGCAAGAACGCGCGGCCCGAATCGTCACCGACGAGCAGCCGCAGGTGCGCGTCGACGGCCTCCGTCGGCACGTCGGGGCCGACACCGATCGTCCTCATCAGCGTGCGGAACACCAGCGGCGCCTGTGCCGTCGCAAGCCACGCCCGGCCGAGGAAACGATGCGCGAAGGGTTCCATCACCCACGGCGGACGGAAGGTGTCGACGGCAACCATCGTGTTCAGCAGGAGCAGCGACCGGATCCGGTCCGGCACGGCGTCGGCGATCTCGAACCCCACAGGTCCGCCGATGTCATGGACCACGAGGTGCACCCGACCCAACCCGAGCGCATCCAGCGCCGCGGTAGCCCATCGCCCGAGCCCGGTCCAGGAGTAGTCGAAGTCGACCGGCCGCTCGGCCAGGCCCAGGCCAGGCAGGTCGAAGGCGATCCCACGGAACCCGCGGAGGACCAGCTCGGGCAGCACCGCACGATAAACGAACGAGGAAGCCGGTACGCCGTGCAGGCAGACAACCGGCTCCGCGTCGGCAGGCCCTTGGTCGAGGACGAAACTCCGCACTCCGTCCGCACTGAACTCCCGCCCAGCGCCACGGTGAGCGGCCAGCACCTCGTCAACCGTCACACCACGAAGCCTACGACCAATCGGCTGCGAGGAGGCTCCTATCAGTGCGCTACGTCGTACCCAGAGCACTTCGCCGACGACCCTGGGCCAGGTAGTCGAGTACCAGTCGGGCCAGCACATCGGGCTTCTCCATCGGGAGACCGTGGGTGGCGTCCGGCACAACCTCCAGTCTCGAGTCCGGCAGGGCGCCGTGCATTGCCCGGGTGTGCTCCACGGTCACGAAGTCGTGGTCGGCCACGACAACGAGCGTGGGAGCTGAGACCTTCTCCAACTCGGTCAGGGCGATGTTCGGTTCGGTCCTGATCATCTGCCACACCTTGTCGACCACCACGTCCCAGTGGTCGGGCCCGTCCGGTGACGCGGCCGCGTACAGGTACCGGAGCATCGGCGGCAGCACGTCCGGCATCTTGTCCAGCTTCATCATCTCCGCCGCTTCGGGCACCAGCCCCGAAGGATTCACGTTCTGCCCTACCATCACCAGCCGCCGCACCAGGTCAGCGCGATGCAACGCGACCAGCAGCCCGACGACGGCCCCATCGCTCCACCCCACAAGATGAGCAGACGAGAGGCCCAACGCGTCCAGAAACGCGATGGTGTCCTGCGCCATCACCTCATAGCTGATCGGCCCATCGACGTCAGGTGTCCGTCCGTGCCCGCGCCGCTCCGGAAGGTCGACGCGATACCGCTCGGCCAGTTTCGGCGTCAGCCCGCTGAACGTCTCGACCAGACAGTCCGCCGTGGAGAAGAACAAGCGGATCTCCGGACCCATGAGCCTCGTAGTAGGTCCGAACACCGCCGGCGTCGACATAATCCTGCACCTTCGATTCGTCCTGCGATGTGGCCATGGCCATGCCCCTCCGACTCGCCGATCGTCTCCCAGACGTCACTTCATCGTGCTCCTGCCCGAGCCAGATCGAAGGTCGAGCTCAGCTTTCTGTTCCCTTACAACGGGCTGCTCGCACTTGTGTTGACTCGCTTCCTGGGTCGGCGCAGGGTGAGGTGGGGGCTGCTTTCGCGGGTGCGCTTCAGGGTCGCGAGGCAATCGGAAAGGGGACAGAACGACCTTTGCCGAGGCCGCTGTCGATGGGCGGCCAGGAACTACCGCCGACCGGACGCCCAGTGACCGGCCACGGAAGACGCGCACACCAACCCGGTACAGGACCGACCGGTAAGGATGCACCCAAGAGCCGATGGTAAGCAGCCATTCACTCAAGGCGACACCTGGAGAGGACATGGGCACGACAGTCGAGATCACCGGCACCGTGCGGCGATGGCGGGAAGACAAGCCGGGAGGACTCGCCGTGGTCGACGTACCGGCAGAGCTCGTCCCAGAGCTCGGCGGCCGCCGGCAGCGACGCGTCGCCGGAACCCTGAACGGCGCCACGTTCACCGGCAGCACCATGCTCGTCGCAGGCGGTGGCTTCTGTGTAGGCGTCAGCAAGGCGGCGCTGAAGTCGGCCGGCGCTGAACTCGGTGACCAAGTGCTGCTTGTCCTGGAGGCTTAGGCAGGCCACCAACCTCATTGTCGTTGCTGGAGGGAAAGTTCAGACGGATCTCAGGCTGGAGCTGCCTTGCCGGCCGTGGTCACGGCGAGCCATAGTCCCCCGAAGCCGTGGATGTTGTGGCACTTCACCTCGTTCTTGGCCTCGTGGGCATAGAAGTACAGCGGATGCGCGCCGTACGTGACCTGGGTGGTGCCGTCTGTGCGCGTCGTCGTACCCAGCAGCGATTGCTGCACCTGGCCCAGCGCCTTCGGCGGTCCCTTCGTCAGCACCGGGGGCCAGGCCTCAGCGCATGCGTCGTAGCATGCAGAGGTCGCCGACTTCTCCTTGTCGAACAGGTAGATCGCCTGCCCCGTACTGTCGAACAAGATCACGCCGAAGTCGCTGGCGGCCGTCTTCACACCAGTTCCGGCGGGCGCAGGCGGGGTGGGACGTTTGCTCGGCGAAGTAGATGTGACGGCCGGCGACGGCTGAGGTGATGAAGGCGGCGCGGCCGGTGGGGACTCCGCCCCGGACTCGCTGCCACATGCGGCCAGCAGGAATCCACTGACCGCAAGTACGACGACCACACGCACCGGACCAACTCCAATCTGAACACTCCCGATCCTGACACTAGTAGCGAAAGGACCGCCCTGGCCGATTCCGTCATCGGTTCGTAAGGCCAAGAGCCCACTGCCCCAACGTCCGCCGCACGCGCACCGTCAGGATCGGTCGGACGCCAGATCCTGCTGGTCTGTGAGGATTCGCCTGACGGACACCCGCGTCACCGGTCGAGGCGCCCGAGGATGCCTGCTCGTGGCTCGGCAGTGAACCGCTCGAGCCCGTGTCGACGGGCGTAGCCTGGGGTTGTGCAGTACACCGACTGGGGTGAGCGGGTCGCTCGCTGGTCCGGAATTCGCAGCGAGACTGTCGATGTGCACGGCACGAAGGTGCACTACCTGGTGACTGATCAGACGCGGACGTCCGAAGCGCCGGTTCACCTGCTCGTTCCCAACCCGGCCAACAGCGCCTCGAACTGGCTCGACGTACTCGCGGAACTGCGACCACACGCGCACGCGATCGCGGTCGACCTGCCCGGCACGATCGCCGGCCACACCGCGCCGCCGGACCGGCGCGCGGCGAGCATCGAAGCCAACGTGCTGTTCCTGCGCGATTTCGCTGACGCACTCGAGCTGGATCGGCTCGTGGTTCACGGCTGGTCGGCGGGCGGGTTGATTGCGTTGCTGTTCGCAGACCAGGCACCCGAACGGGTTGACGGGCTCGTGTTGGTGGCGCCGGCACTTCCTCCCCCGCTGAGCGACGGCGAGGCGCGCAGGTGGCAAACCCTCGGCAGGGCGGGGTTGGCCATCGTCGCACCGGTCGCCCAGGTGTTGCTCCACGTTTCGGGGCGGCGCATCCTCACTGCGAAGCTGCGGGTCCTGGACGATCCCGCGTCGATTCCGGGCAGCAAATGGAATACGGGCGGTGACCTGACAAGAATGTCGCCGGAACTCGCCGGCCTCCTGCGGGACGAGATGTCCGCGGTCGAGCCGACGCGTTGGGGAAGCGCGGTCACCGTGTATGCCTCGCTGATGTCGCTGATGTTGGTCCGGCGGCGACCTGTGTTCGACGCGATGCGCCGGGTCGCGTCGCCGACTCTTCTTGTCTGGGGCGATGAGGATCGCCTCACTCCCCGAGCGTCGATCGATGACTGGACAGCGCAGCGGCCCGACTGGAACCTGGTGGTCCTCCACCGCGTGGGTCACGCGCCGCCGTTCGAAGTCCCCACCGACTACGCTCGCACGGTGGTCGACTGGTGTGGTCCACGGGTTCACGACCGGTAGAGATATGCGGGCCCTCTGCTCAGCAGTTCTGCGCGGAAGCTACGGGGCCGGTCCGGGGTCGAGGCGGCGCGGAACAGGATCGGGTGTTGCCGACGGCAAGGGCTGGGGTTCGGCTGTGACAGCGGTTCCAGGGATCGGGGTTGATGTTTGCACCGGACCCCTCTGATGGGGGAGGCTGGGGCTCGGAGCGCCGGGAAGTCTGGTCGGCAGCGCCCGTCCCCGGCCGGGGTGCGGGCCGGCAGACGACTCTGGAGGCGGCGTGACGCCGACGACACCATGCGGTCACAATGAAGGCGTTCCGATGGTGTGTGGTGACTGCGCGTGCGGCGTCTTGTGCAATTGTGCACGGACTGCAGGACGATCCGTCGCCGGCCAGGGTGATCGACGAATCGCTGGCCGACCAGGTCGCGGACAGACTGGCCGTCCTCACCGTCCGCAGGCTGCTCCCGAGGGAGCCGATCGAGCTGCCGGTTGTCAGCAGCGACGACAATGTGCTGGACGTCGCCGCGATCATGGCCCGGCTGCGCTGCCCGCTGGTCGCGGTGATGAAGGACGAGGAAATCGTCGGCGCGATCACCGCGTCGCGGCTGCTGAAGCTCGTCGTCGGACGGCGCTGAGCGGCGTGCGGGTGATCGTGTGACCGTGGTCGCGGTCGTCGTGTTCGTGATCGCCTATATCTTGATCGCGACCGAATGGACACACAAACTCCTCGCCGCGCTGGGTGGCGCGGCGGTCCTGCTCGCCATCGGGGTGACGGATTCCGAGCACGCGTTCTATTCCCATGACACCGGGATCGACTGGGACGTCATCTTCCTGCTCCTCGGGATGATGATCATCGTCGGCGTACTGCGCCGTACCGGAGTCTTCGAGTACGTCGCGATCTGGGCGGCCAAACGGGCCAAAGGGTCACCGCTGCGGATCATGATCCTGCTGACCCTGATCACGGCCGTCGCCTCGGCGTTCCTCGACAACGTCACCACGGTCCTGCTGATCGCACCCGTCACGCTGCTCGTGTGCGACCGGCTCGGCATCAACCCCGTCCCGTTCCTGATCGCCGAGATCATGGCCTCCAACATCGGCGGCGCCGCGACCCTGATCGGCGACCCGCCCAACATCATCATCGCCAGCCGCTCCGGACTCACCTTCAACGACTTCCTCATCCACATGACACCTCTCGTCGTGATCGAGTTGATCGTGTTCACGCTCGTGCTGCCCTGGTTGTTCAAGGGGTCGTTCGCGGTCGACCCGAGCAAGGTCGAGAACGTGCTGCGGCTGAATGAGCGGGAGGCGATCCAGGACGCCCGGCTGCTGATCAAGTGCGGCATCGTCTTGCTGGCCGTGTTCATCGGTTTCATCGGGCATGGCGTGCTCCACGTGGCGCCCTCGGTCGTCGCACTGCTCGGGGCGGGTTTGCTGGTGCTGATCTCCGGCGTGCCGACCAAGGACTACATGTCCAGCGTCGAGTGGCAGACGCTGCTGTTCTTCGCGGGCCTGTTCATCATGGTCGGCGCCCTGGTCAAGACCGGAGTGATCGCCGACCTCGCAAACGTCGTCGGCGACGCGACTGAAGGCAGGCCGCTGCTGGCGGTGATGCTGATTCTGGTCGTGTCGGCGGTCCTGTCCGGCATCGTCGACAACATCCCCTACGTCGCGACGATGAGCCCGGTCGTCCTGGAGCTCACCAAGAGCGTCAGCGATCCTGCCCACGCCCACGCCCTGTGGTGGGCGCTGGCGGCAGGCGCCGACTTCGGTGGCAACGCGACCGCGGTCGGGGCCAGCGCCAACGTGGTGGTCATCGGTATCGCGCTGCGCGCGGGTCACCCCATCAGCTTCTGGGAGTTCACCCGCAAAGGCGCCGTGATCACCGCGATCACCATCATCGTCGCCGCGCCGTACCTGTGGCTGCGCTACTTCGTCCTGGCGTGACCGGCCTGCTCGAGGACGACAACGTCGACGCCGAGGATCCGCGAAGCCCAGGAGTAACGACGCGTGGAAGCGCTAGCCTGCCGGGTTGTCGTGCGCGACATTCGGTGTGTCCCAGGGCCACCGGTCTGGTGGAGCTGTAAGGCTTCCGTCGATACTCGAGGAAATCCTCGTGCCTCGGTGTCAGTCGAGTCGCTGATCTGGAGAGGTGAGGAAGTAGCGTGCCGGGTTGCTCGGTGCGCGGGCACCGGCACTCATCCAGTGCTCGAAGCCACTCGGATTCCGGCGATCGAGCTCGTCGAGCAATTGCCTTCGGTGGCCAGCGAGCTGGGCCAGCTCCTCGGCGGTCTCACAGCGTTGAATCTTGACGAAGCTCCGTCTCCAGGCCATACACAACTCGGAATCTGTCAGTCGCTCAAGGACGTCCTCAGGGGAACACCCGACGGTCCACGGCGCGGCAGTGCGTTCGTGTTCGGCGCCGGCCGACATCCGCCGATCACGCCACCAGGCAACGCATGCCGGGCAGGTCCCTGCGAAAAGGACGACCAGCGGGATGGCTGCGGGACCAGTCACTGTGCCCAGCCCGAACAAGGCGACCACACCGATCCCCCCCAGGCAGCCGTGCCAGGCGACAGTAGACATCGAGATCGCCTCGTCCACCTGCCCATCGCCGTACAGCGAACGCAGATTCGCGGACAGCGTCCCGAGGATCATCGCCAAGACCACGAAAACGACGGCCACTGTCAGCGGCGACGAGGTGACGGTCGCACCGATGACCCCCAGCGCACCGACGGGTACGGCGATACTCGACCAGACGAGACGGTAGACACGCATCGGCGGTCACACTTGATCGGCGCTCGGCATCATGTCGGCCGCCGCCACGGACAGCCGCACGTGATCGTCGGCGACGTAGGCGATCTGGCCCGGCGCGACGACGAAGCCGCGGTTGCCTGGCGCAGTTCCGAGCACCTTGACGAACCCTCGTCGCGGTTGGTCGGACTCAGCCGACGTCCCAGCGTCGAGAGACTGCCGGTGCGGCGGCGCCATCGTGACGTATTCCACTAGACCGACCATGGCACCTCGAGCGTCCATGACTGGCGATCCAAGCCGCACCAACGCGAGTGGCACCACCAGTCGGCCGCACACATCGGCGTTCATCGCGCGGCCCCAAAAGCGCGGCAGCAGGCAGGACCAAGAGGCGGACGGAGAGAAAGTCCTCGGCCGGTACGCATCGACGCCTCCCCAGGCCACGTTCGACAGTCAACGCTGACCAGCCTTCCCGGCACACCTCGACCAGTACCTTCGCTGCCGATTCGCGATTGCTACGTCGCAGACATCGATATCAGACGCTGAAGACACGTACGCCATGACCGGCGAGACGACCGGTGATCAGCTCATTCGACCTGCGACCGGCGGCCGTGCGATCTGCCGACAGCAGGCCGCCCGACGACTGAAACCACATCCTTTTGCCGTCACGGAGACGGAACGCCCACAGCCCGTTGGCCGAATTGAACGACGCTCGTTCGACCTCGGTCAAACTCACGACCAAGCTACGGTCACTGTCGGTGCCGTCGATCGTCATCTGGTCGCCGTCGAGGATGAGTCGTGCCTTCCATCCTCCGAAGGTGACGGGGGCGCGCAGAACCTTCACGCTGCTGATGTGCATTGGCGCCTCTTCCTTGGCAGGTGAAACTCGTTGCCGACCAGGCTTCCCGGCGCACCCATGAGTCCGTCGATCGGCAAGCCGCACAACGGACTCATCAGTACTATCGGCAGACCACCCTCGCGTGTTACAGCCACCCAGACGTCGTAGGCCGGCCGCCCAGAGGTCCACCGGCCGTTGCCAACAGCAAATGTATGGTTCGTTTGCGTCCGGCCGGGCCGATGGGAGAGGCTTGCCCCGGAGCGCCGGGAAGTCTGGTCGGCAGTACCCGTCCCCAACCGGGGTGCGGGCTGATCGACGATCCCGGAGGCGGCGTGACAGTCCAAGCTTCGAGGTGCAGCTCTGGCCGCGCCGCTTCCGGGCGATCCGGAGTAAGGTGCAAGGGTGCACGCAGAGCAGATGGCCGAGGACTTCCCGGTGGTCAGCCTCGATTCACAGGCCCGCGAGGCGGTCGAGTTGCTCGCCTCGCGACGACTGCCCGGTTTGA
>NZ_JBVJHF010000023.1:0-18370 GCF_055586945.1 Kribbella sp. NPDC048837 | reverse complement strand
AACCCCAGCCTCCGCAACACCTTCGCCGCCGACCGCGCCGCCGACCCCGGCAACCGCCGCACCTTCGCGATCCGGGTATCGAACGTCGCCACCTCGAGACGCCTCGGCCGCCCGGCACCCGAGCGTGTCGCGCTGCCCAGCGCCCCCAGCCACTCACGGATGCCGACCTCGACCGGCATCACCACCTCACCCTGCCGCGTCGCGTCCTGCCGGGTCGAGACCCGGCTCATCGAAAACGCATGCGTCGGACCCCCGACCACCAGCAGCCGCACATCACCCGGGATGACAGCAGGCGCTTTGAACGCCGGCACGGTCTCGGCCGCAACACTCTCCCGCAGACCGTCACGGACCGCCCGCGCGATCCGCTCGGTGTTCCCGAACATCGACTCATACACCACCAGTGCACGAACACACCCGGACATCATCAATCCCTCCGATCAGTTCTCAATACGTCGGCACAACGAACCCGCCCCGCACGGCCGCCCGCCGATGCTCACGGTCCACCCGCTCGGTGACGCCCGAGTGATGAGGCACGATCGCGACCGGGCAGGTCATCGCGGCCACCGACCGGCGCGCCACCGGATCGGCCGGCAACCGGCCATCGTGCGACCCGACCACGACCAGCCCGACCTCGCCACTCTCATGCACCAGCGCCGCCGCCGGCGGACGACTGCTCAGGAACCGCGTCACCCGCACCCCCGGGAACCGGCTCGTCCACGGCGCCAGCGTCTCCGACAGCAGGTGGTCCGCCCGGCTGATCCAGGAGTGTTCCGGGTCGTCGTCGTTCCAGGCATGCTCGGCCGGCAGTCCCGCGTGCACCACGACCAGATCCGCCTCGCGGCCGGCCGCCATGCTGAACGCGAACTCGAGCGCCTCGGCCGACAGCGCCGTACCATCGATGCCGACGGCAACCTTGCGGCCCAGCAGCGACGGCTTCCACGACGCCGGTACCACCACCACCGGGCAGCCGGCCCGGCCGGCCAGCGTCAGACTCGCCTGGGTGTTGACCAGACGCTGCGGCCCCCGGCCACGCGTCCGCCCGACCACCAGCATCCGCGCCCTCCGCGCCGCATGCGCCAGCACCCGCAACCGCGACCCCTCACCGGCCACCGCGGCCAGCGCCAACGCATAACCATTGCGATGCCGGATATGCGCCACCGCCGCCCGCAACGCGTCATCGGCCAACTCGGCCGGCGCCTTCGGCGAATACCCCGCCATCACCGGCGAGAACGACCCGTGCGCCGAATACGGCGCCACCAGCACCAGCTCGGCACCGCAGCGCAGCGCCTCCGCGACGGCGTAGTCGACGATCCGCAGATTCTCCGCACTCCCGTCGACCTCGACCACCACCGGGCCGGTCCGAATCCAGGTACCCATCTGTCTCACCTTTCCGTTCTTCGTTCCGTCCGTCACGGCTCGCGAGTCGTCGGGACGACTGCCAGCGGGCACGTCGCGTGGTGCAGGACGCCACGGGTCACGGAGCCGAGCAGGAACGACGTCAGCATGGTGTGATGGCTGGGGCCGACGACCAGGAGCTGCGCATCGGACTCCGTGGCCGCCGTGATGATGCCGTCGACGGCATGGCCGCGGCGCACCTCGGTCTCCAGCCGCACGCCGGGATACCGCGGCGGCCATTCGGCGGCGACGTTCTGGAGGTGACGCTCGGCGTTCTCGGTCCATTCGGCGCTGACGCCGGCGACGTTCGTCGCGTCCCAGCTGTAGATGGCCGGCAGGTCCCAGACGTGGACCAGCCGCACGGCCAGTCCGCGCTCGGTCGCCGCCGCGATGGCGAACTCGATGACTGCCTGGTTGGTGTCGGAGTCGTCCACCGCGACGAGCACCGGACCGGAGTGGTCCGCGGGCTTCCACTGGTCGGGCACGATCACGACCGGCACCGTCGCCTTCGTCGCGACCGCCTCGGACGTGGACCCGATCAGCAGTCGCTGGAAGGTTCCCGTGCCCCGGCGGCCGACGACCAGCATCCGGCTGCCGGCCGCGAGTTCGGCCAGGGTCCGGGCCGGCGGGCCGACCCGGAGATCGGCCTCGTGGTCGAGCGCGCCGGGACTCTCGTCCAGATACTTCTGGACCTCGCCGACAAGCTCCACCGCGGAGTCGTCCACGATGTCCGGCTCCCAGCCCGGCGCGTGCCGGGGCTTGTCCTCGATCACGTGCACCGCCCGGAGGGGCTCGTGCCGGAGCAGCGACTCCAGCACGGCCCACTCCAGCGCGCCGGTGTCCCGCCAGGAGCCGTCGACCCCCACGTGGATGACCGGCCGGACGGTCATGGTGCTCACCGCAGCCAGGGGTACTTGCGGACGAAGTCCAGGCTGCTCCACCACTTACCCAGACCCCACACGTTGCCCGCAGCAACCAGCGCGAGGACGACGACCGTGATGGCGCCGACGATGTGGTCGTCCAGCACCGGGTTGTTGTCCGGCGGCAGGTACGCCGACCACATCAGCACGTACAGCAGCGCACCGGCACCGGCCGCGATCCGCATCCCGACGCCCAGGGTCAACGCCACACCGATCCCGGCCAGACCGATCATGAACAGCGGAGTGACCCACCAGTCACCGACCAGCGACTGGTAGAAGTCGGCCAGCGGCCCGTCGGTGCCCTTGCCCAGGAACCCGGCGGTCGGGTCGCCACCGTCGATCCAGCCCTTGCCGGACGGGGTCGCGTAACCGAGGCCGAACAACTTGTCGAAGAAGGCCCACAAGAACGTGAGCCCGTACACGATCCGCAGTACGGCGAGCGCGCGGCCGGCCATCGGCGTGATGATCGGGAGCTGATCGCCGCCCGGCTCCAGCGCGGGTGCCGGCAGGTGGCGCCGGTTCGGCGTGGTGGTCATGATGCGTTCCTTTCACTCGATTCGGACACTTCGATCGTCGGATCTGGCCCGCGCCGCGGTCAGGGCCGTTCTCACCTCACCACCACAAGCCGAACGTCCCGCCGATCCGGGACTCTTGCCGCTAGGCCCCCGCTGACACGCCGGCCCACGCTGGAACAGGCACGAGGTCCGTGCCGCGAGGAGGGCCACAGAACGGACCGCCGATGAAGACAACCTCCGTGCTGACCGACGACGAGGTGGGCATCCTGCTCACGGCCGCGGTACATGCGCCGTCGATCCACAACACGCAACCGTGGCGGTTCGAGGTCCACGGGCCGGTGATCGACGTGCTGCTCGACGCAGAGCGCATCCTGCTCGCCACGGATCCGGCCGGTCGCGCCGCGCGGATCGGCCTCGGAGCGGCCGTGTTCGGCATCCGGGTGGCAGCGGCGATGCTCGGCCATGAGTCGCGCGTCGTACCGGACCCCGATCCGCTCCATCCCGAACTGGCCGCCCGCATCTTCCTCGCGGCCCGCCAGGTACCGGTCCCCGGGCTCAGTGGGCTGTACGGCGAAGTCCGTCGGCGGCACACGTATCGCGGTCCGCTCCTGGACCGCGCCGTCTCACCGAAGATCCTGCGAACACTTGACGAAGCCGCGCAGTCCGAAGGTGCCCGGCTGCACTGGCTCGGCCACACCGAACTGACCCAGCTCGCCACCATCGCCCGGCGCACCGACGACAGCGACCTCCACGACGAGGATCGGCTGCACGAACGTCAGCGCTGGATCGGCGGAGAACGCTCGGGCGACGGGGTCGAGGACAGCACCCTCGGTCCACTGCCCACCGGACCGGCCTTCGTCCGGGATCTGTCGGCAGGCTTCGAAGGCACGCAGCGCGGCCAGGCCGTCTACGAGACGCATCCGGCCGTCGCCGTACTCAGTACGCCCGACGAGGACACCGGAGCCTGGGTCCGGGCCGGCCAGGCGCTGCAGCGCGTTCTGCTGGTGGCGACGTCGTACGACGTGACCGCGTCGTTCCTCAACCAGGTGCTGGAGCGTACTGCTCCGCGCTCACAGGTCCGGGAGCTGATCGGTGGCCGAGCCTGGCCGCAGATGGTGATCCGGATCGGCTACCCCGCTCAGCCCAACGGGCGGACGCCCCGGCGGGACTGGCGCGATTCCTTCGACCAGTGGTTCTGAACAGACAGGACGGTTGATCATGTCGTCACACTCCGGTCCGATCGTGGTCGGATACGACGGCTCACCAGGCAGCCAGGACGCGCTGCGCTGGGCCGCCGCCGAAGCCAGCCGGCAGATGGCAACGCTGAAGATCGTCGAAGCGTTCGAACTCGTCATCGTCTCGCGCCCCACCCCCGGACACGTCGTCCCGCTCGACGCCCTGCGGACCGCCCGGCAGAAAGGACTCGAAGCAGTCGCCGAGACCGTCCGCCTGCAGCATCCCGGACTCCCGGTCGAGACCAGCCTCGTCGGCGGCGGCGCCGTCAAAGCACTACTCGACGAAGCCGAACACGCCCGGCTCGTCGTCGTGGGATCACGCGGCCTCGGCGGCTGGAGCGGACTCATGGTCGGCTCCGTCGCCTCCCAAGTCACCACCCACGCCCTCTGCCCGGCCGTCGTCATCCCGCACGACCCACGACCGCACGCCCACCAAGGACCAACCGTCGTCGTCGGCGTCGACGGATCCAAAGCCTCGGCCCAGGCGATCGAATTCGCCTTCGACCAGGCCGAGGCCATGCACGCCGACCTGGTCGCGATCCACGCCTGGACCTCGCCCTTCCTCACCTACGCCGACGGCGCCTCCATGCTCCAGTTCGACGAGGACAAGATCCAGGACGAAGCCCGGCTGCTCGTCGCCGAGTCCGTCGCCGGCGCCGCCGCCGACCATCCCGACGTGCGATGGACCACCGAACTGGCCAGCGGCTCCGCCGCCCACGCCCTGACCCGCCGCACCGAATCCGCCGACCTGATCGTCGTCGGCTCCCGCGGCCGCGGAGGCTTCACCGGCCTCCTGCTCGGCTCCGTCGGCCAAAGCGTCCTGCACCACACCAAGTGCCCCATCGCCATCGTCCGGTGATCGCTCCCGCGATCGCGTCCTCAGGATCCGGCACCTCGCGCCCGCTGCGGCTGCGGCCGAACTACAGCTCCCAGCGGGACCTTCGGCCCTCCCGGCAGTAGCCGTCCACGGCTTGACTCGAACTGCCGGACTACGACCGGGAGGTGGTCGCTGGAGGTCATCTCCGCCGCCCACGGCAGATGACAGGAGGCGCGTGATGACATCAGCACCGGTAGCAGGCGTTCCGCTGCCGCTGCAGCCCGGTGAGGAGATGCAGCAGCTGGCCCGGTTCCACCGCGACGTGCGGTGGACCGGCACCATCCAGGCCGGCGGCATGGGACCCGGCAGCCCCGCGATGACCGCGACCGGCGAAGGCCGGCACCACACGATCCAGAACGGCCTGTGGATCGTCGGCGACTACCAGCAGGACCAGTTCCTCACCGACGGAACGTTCGTCCTCCACTGGCAGCTGCACTGGCTGGCCGGCTGGGATCCCCAGGCCGGCGAGTACCGCGCCTCGGTCGCCGACAACTACGGCCACCTAGAGATCCTGTCCGGCCACATCGACGGCGACCTCCTCACCTTCGAGAGCATCGGAAGTCCACCCGTCCGCCTGCGCCTGTCGTGGCAGGTCATCGACGACACGACCATGGCCTGGCGCAACGAAGTCTCCCTCCAAGGCGGTCCCTTCGAACTCGTCGAGCGGTACGTCTGCACCACCAGCACCTAGTCGTGCTTGCGGACGACGGCGACGGGTGAGTCTGCGTGGTGGAGGAGGCTCTGGCTGACGGAGCCGAGCAGCAGCCCGGTGACGCCGCCGCGGCCGCGGGAGCCGACGACCATCAGGGATGCGTCGGCGGAGAGGTCGACGAGTTGGGAGCTCGCCCGGCCTACGATCACCGAGGCTTGCGCCCGTACCGTCGGGTACTCGTTCCGGTACGGTGCGAGGCTCTCGGCCAGCCAGTTCTTCAGCAGTCCCTCGGTGCTCGCGATCGAATCGGCATGCTGATCCTGCGGATGCCAGCAGTACACGACCCGCAGCGGCTGACCGGACCGAGCCGCCTCCTCGAACCCGAAGGCCACTGCCTCGGCCGAGTCGTCCGAGCCATCGGTGCCCACGACCACAGGTCCGGTACGGCGTTCGCCGCGCACCACGACCACCGGGCACGGGGCCTTCGACGCGACCGACGTCGCCACCGAACCGAGCACGACGGCCGACATCTTGTTCCGCGACCGGGTCCCGACCACCACCATCTCGGCCTCCCCGGCCTCGCTCAGGATCGCAGGCGCGGCGGCGTCGCTCGCGAGCCATCCCGATCCACCCTCGTAGCCGAGCCGGTCCCGCGCGTACCGCACGGCGGCCTCGACCTCCTCCTCGTACTGGTCCAGCGGCATCGGCGGCGGAACGTAGCCCTCGACCCCCAGCGCCGGCCACCGGCTCAGCTCGTTCAGGTACGCCCGGACCACCCGGATCGCTATCCCGCGCTCGCCGGCCGCCTCCACGGCCCAGTGCAGCGCGAGCTGACTCTCCGGCGTGTCGTCGATCCCTACGAGGATGAACTTGTTCATCTAATGCTCCCTTGGCTGATGCGCCGGGCCCGAGCGACCCGGCGCGGACCTTCGATGGTCACCGCGGGCATCGCCCGCCGGCGGACCTCGACCACCGACAGACCGCCCGAGGCACCGTCCTTCGACCACTCGAGCTCGGTCGGACGCCCGAAATGCCGGTCGGCGGCGACGGAGCAGCGGCCGAGTTCCTCGATGTCCTCGTCGGTCAGCACCAGGGCGGCCCGCTCCCCCTGTGTGGTCGGAACTGTGCGGGTGCCGTGCGGATCGGCGTACACGGTCTTGGTCCGCTTGGCGCCGCGGTGTTTCACGATCAGCGGCCGGCTCCCCGGATGCACCGAGTACTGGTCGGCATCACCGGCGGGCGGCTCGCCCAGACCCCAGGCGGCGCGGATCCGTACGAACGTGTTCTCGCCGCGCGCCGTGCCCGAGCCGCCGAGGTCCGAGCGCACCATCCGCTGCACCGCCACGGGCATCACCCTTCAGCCGTTGTTCCACTCTCTCATTCGACCGGTGGTGCAGGGGTCCGCGGCAGAGTCGAAGGTCCCGGCATCGGCTGCCGGACGACCGCTACCACGACAATCAGCGTGCCGAGCAGGAGGAAGGCACCCGAGCTCGCGAGCACCGCGATCCACAGCCACTCCAGCGCGGGCGCCGTGGCGCCGGCGTCGGCCCGCACGCTCATGTTCCTGCTGCCGTCCGGCGCCATCACCACCAGCGTCCAGTCGCCGTTCTCGACCGGCCAGATGATCGTCTGCTCACCCGGCCCGGCGGCCTGGACCCGCCAGATCGTCAGCTCGGTCGGCGCTGTCGACGGCGCCGCGCCGACGTGGTCGTCGTACGTCGTGCGGTTCGGGCCGAGAGCCGTCACCGACGTGTACCCGACCCCGGTCAGATATCTGCGCACGTCGGCCGCGGAGGCGATGCCGACGAACACCGGGCCGCCACCGACCGTCGACACCCGCACCCGGGCCTCACCGAACCAGCGCTGCGGCACCGATGCCGATCCGGCATCGACCGTCAGCGTCTCGCTGGTCAACGCGTAGCCGGTCGTACTCAACGTCACCTTGTCCGAGGTCACGAAGCCCGCGGAATCGCGCCGGCCCTGATCGAGCCAGGCCAGCCCCGCCCCAACAGCGATTCCGACCACGGAGGCGAGGGTCACGAGGACGCCGGTGATCAACGCGATGGTCCGCCCGGCCGACATCCGCGGCTCGGGCTCACGCGGTGGTGGGGCGGCCGGGCGTCGGTCGAGGGGCCGCTCGTTCAATTGCGTCGTACCGGGGTCGTCACCGCCCATGTCGAGGCGGAACGGCGGGTACTGGTCGACCATCAAGGCGGCGTACGCCGCGACCCGCAGCGCCCAGCGGTCCATGCCGAGCACCAGGTCGAAGACCGACCGCGGATACCGGCCGGTGAACAGCAGCACGACCGCCGCGACCAGGACCAGAAGACCGACCAGGCCCGCACCCCACACCAGCGTGCGGTGGTCCGCCTGGGTGGCGAACCAGGTGCCGCTGCCGAGGAAGAAGCCGACCACGATGTAGTGCGGGATCGCGAGCAGCCACCACTTCACCAGCACCAGCCCACGGGACAGGTGCTCCGGGTAGGCAACGTCGAGATGCGCCGGGTACTCCGGTACGTCGTGCAACGTGAACGGCGGGTACTTGTCCGTGCCGAGAGCGCCGTACGCATAGAACTGCACCCGCCACGTCCATCGCAGAACCCCGACATTGAACTCGAAGATCCCTCGTGGGTAGCGCCCGGTGAACAAGATGGCGAAGAACGCCACGAAGCTCAGCAGGACGAACCCGATCCACAACACCGCCAGCACGAACAGGTGCGGGATCACCAGCACCCACTTCACCAGCCACAACCACCGATTCAGCCGGTCGTCGAGCGCCCCGTCCACCCGGACCGGATACGTCGTCGTACTCATGACGTCCTCCCATCACTCGTCCTTCGGTGCCAGCGTCGGACGGTGGTGGTTCGGGCAGCAGAGCCGAAGGTCCTGCCCATCGCGCGCCTTGGTGCTCTGTCCGGACACCCGGCGCCGGCAGACGGTGGAAGTGATGAGCAAGGAGGCAGTCATGGACGAGAAGACACTCGTCGACCGGACCGATCCGTTGCGGCCCGAGGATCAATTGCGCGAGCAGGCGGTGGAGGAACTCCGCAAACGGCGTGAACTCGCCGGGCATGTCCTCGCCTACCTGACGGTGAACACCTTCCTGGTGGTCATCTGGTACCTCACGGGTGCGGGATTCTTCTGGCCCGCCTTCCCGCTGTTCGGCTGGGGAATCGGCTTGATGTTCCACGCGTGGGACGTGCTGTGGCCGCAGCCGAGCGAGACCGCGGTCCGCAACACCATGGAGCGCATCGCGCGCCGCAGGTGACCACCCACCCCGGAGCCGGCCCCACCCGGGACCGGCTCCGGGGACCAGGGCTGTCCGGTCCAGCCTGCGCGGGCGCGCTGGGCCGTTCGGCGCGATCCAGCGGGACCCTTGGCCCTGGACTGGTCCGTCGGGCCGCGTGACGATCGAAGCCTGACTTCGGTGCGAGGAGTTGCGATGAGCGCGAGGGACGTCGATCGTCCGGTGGAGCGGACCCAGCGACGGCCGTGGGTGATGCTGGCCGTCGCCACCGTGGGGTTCGCGGTGAACTTCTGGGCCTGGGCTCTGCTCAGTCCGCTGGGGCCGCTGTTCCGGACTCAAGGGACGCTCGGACGGCTGTCCGAGTCCGATGTCGCGCTGCTGGTCGCCGTGCCGGTGCTGGTGGGCTCGCTCGGGCGCATCCCGGTCGGGGCCCTGACCGACCGGTTCGGCGGGCGGGTGATGTTCCCGCTGGTCACCGCGGCGACCATCCTGCCGATCCTGTTCATCGGCTTCTTCGGGCTCGACTCGTACGGCGCGCTCCTGGTGGGCGGCTTCTTCCTCGGGATCGGCGGCACCGCCTTCGCGGTCGGCGTACCGTTCGTCAGCGCGTGGTTCCCGCCGGAGCGCCGTGGTCTCGCGGTCGGCATCTTCGGCGCGGGCATGGGCGGTACGGCGATCAGCGCACTGACCACCGTGAAGCTGTACAGCAACGCCGGCCACCGTGTCCCGTTCCTGATCACGGCCGGCGCACTGGCCGCGTACGCCGTACTCGCGTGGCTCGTCCTGCGGGACGCACCGAACCGGCGCCCGGCACAGGGCTCGTTCCTGGCCCGGCTGGTCTCGAACGCCAAGCTCCCGATCAGCTGGCAGGCCTGCATCCTCTACGCCGTGGCCTTCGGCGGCTACGTGGCCTTCTCGGTCTACCTGCCGTCGTACCTGAAGACCGCCTACGACCTCAGCGCCGCCGACGCGGCCAACCGGATGGCCGGCTTCGTGATCGTCGCCGTCGTGATGCGCCCGGTCGGTGGCTGGCTGTCGGACCGGTTCGGACCGGTGCCCGTCCTCGCCGCGTGCTACGCGATCGTCGTCGTGGGCGCGGCGGTCGCCGCCACCACACCGTTGCTCGAGCACATCGGGACGGCGGCCTTCCTGTCGATGGCGGCCGCGCTGGGCGGCGGCAGCGGGGCGACGTTCGCACTCGTTGCCAAGGTCACCGATCCGGCCCGGGTCGGCGGCGTGACCGGACTCGTCGGTGCGGCCGGCGGACTGGGCGGCTTCGTGCCGCCGCTGATCATGGGCTACGTCTACGGCCACACCGACTCGTACGGGATCGGTCTGGCGTTGCTGTCCGTGACCGCGGCCTTGACCTTGCTGCTGACCGTGACCATCGTGAGAAGGACCGCGAACCAGACGCGCAACCAGCACTCGATCAGCGAGGCGACTGCATGAACACTGGGGATCGTCCACCGACCACCACCGAGATCGGGCTGGACGGCGGTCTCAGCGAGGCGCTGGTGCGGACTCGCCGCTACTTCACCAAGGGCAGGGTGTCCGACGATCTGCGCACCCTGGACAAGGTCGGCGGCCGGGGCGCCGACGACTTCTATCGGGATCGCTGGAGCCACGACAAGGTCGTCCGCTCCACCCACGGCGTCAACTGCACGGGTTCGTGCTCGTGGAAGGTGTACGTCAAGGACGGCATCATCACGTGGGAGACCCAGCAGACCGACTACCCGTCGGTCGGCCCCGACAAGCCCGAGTACGAGCCCCGCGGTTGTCCGCGGGGAGCGGCGTTCTCCTGGTACACCTACTCCCCCACCCGCATCCGTTACCCCTACATCCGCGGCGTCCTGCTCCAGCTGTATCGCGAGGCCAAGGCCCAGTACGGCGATCCGGTGGCCGCGTGGGCACACATTGTCGACAATCCGGCGCTCGCACAAAAGTACAAAGCCGCCCGCGGCAAAGGCGGGCTCGTCCGGGCGACCTGGGACGAGGCGACCGAGCTCATCGCCGCCGCCTACGTGCACACGCTGAAGAAGTGGGGCCCGGACCGGATCGCCGGGTTCTCGCCGATCCCGGCGATGTCGATGGTGTCGCACGCGTCCGGTGCCCGGTTCACCTCGCTGATCGGCGGCACGATGCTGTCGTTCTACGACTGGTACGCCGATCTCCCGGTGGCCTCACCACAGGTGTTCGGCGACCAGACCGACGTCCCCGAGTCCGGGGACTGGTGGGACGCCGGCTACCTGATCATGTGGGGCTCGAACCTGCCGGTGACGCGGACGCCGGACGCGCACTGGATGGCCGAGGCCCGGTATCGCGGGCAGAAGGTCGTCGCGGTGGCTCCGGACTACGCCGACAACGTGAAGTTCGCCGACGAATGGTTGCCTGCGGCACCTGGTACGGACGGTGCGCTCGCGATGGCGATGGGCCATGTCATCCTCAAGGAGTTCTTCGTCGACCGCGAGACGCCGTACTTCACCCGCTACGCCAAGACCTACACGGATCTGCCGTACCTGGTCCGGCTCGACGAGGCCGACGGCGCCTACCGCCCCGGCAAGTTCCTCACCGCGGCCGACCTGCGGGGCTTCGCGGGCGAGGAGAACGCGGCGTTCAAGACCGTGGTCCTCGACTCGGCCACCGGTGAGGCTGTGGTGCCGAACGGATCCCTCGGTCACCGCTTCGGCGAATCCGGCCAAGGCAAATGGAATCTCGACCTGGGCTCGACCGATCCGCTGCTCTCGCTGACCGGCGACCAGTCCGTCCGCGTCCGGCTCCCGCGTTTCGACTCCGAGGACGGCGACCTCGAACGCGGCGTCCCGGTCCGCCGGATCGACGGCCACCTCGTCACGACGGTCTATGACCTGATGCTTGCGCAGTACGGCGTCGCACGCCCGGGACTCCCCGGCGAATGGCCGACGTCGTACGACGACCTCGCGCCGTACACGCCCGCGTGGCAGGAAGGCATCACCGGTGTCCCGGCGGCGACCGCCGCGCGGATCGCACGGGAGTTCGCGCAGAACGCCGAGGACTCGAACGGGCGATCCATGATCGTGATGGGCGCCGGGACCAATCACTGGTTCCACTCCGACACCATCTACCGCGCCTTCCTCGCGTTGACGACACTCACCGGTTGCCAAGGGGTCAACGGCGGCGGCTGGGCCCATTACGTCGGTCAGGAGAAGTGCCGGCCGATCACCGGGTGGGCACAGCTCGCGTTCGGTCTGGACTGGTCGCGGCCGCCGCGGCAGATGATCCAGACGGCGTACTGGTACCTGCACACCGACCAGTTCCGGTACGACCATTTCGGCGCCGACACGCTGGCTGCGAAGACCGGAGAAGGGCAGCTCGCCGGGAAGACCACCGCGGACCTGATCGCGCTCAGCGCGCGACTCGGCTGGATGCCGTCGTACCCGACCTTCAACCGCAACCCCCACGACCTCGCCGACGAAGCGCGGGCGGCAGGTCGCCCGGTCGCCGAGCACATCGTCGACCAGCTCACGACCGGCGCACTCCGCTTCGCGTGCGAGGACCCGGACGCCCCCGAGAACTTCCCGCGGATCCTCTCGGTCTGGCGGGCCAACCTGCTCGGCTCGTCCGCCAAGGGCAACGAGTACTTCCTCGAGCACCTGCTCGGCGCCGGCTCCTCGCTGCGCGCCAGCGAGGGCAGCCGTCCGCAGGACGTCGAATGGCATGACGAGGCACCCCGGGGAAAGCTCGATCTGCTGCTGTCACTGGACTTCCGGCAGACGAGTACCACGCTCTTCTCGGACGTCGTGCTGCCCGCGGCGACCTGGTACGAGAAGCACGATCTCAACACCACCGACATGCACCCGTTCGTGCACTCGTTCAACCCCGCGATCGCCCCGCCGTGGCAGACGCGCACCGACTGGGACGCGTGGCAGACGATCGCGGAGAAGTTCAGCGAGCTCGCCCAGGAGCATCTCGGGACACGTCGCGACGTCGTCGCCGTACCACTGCTGCACGACACACCCGACGAGCTGGCGAATCCGCACGGCATCGTCCGCGACTGGAAGGCGGGCGAGTGCGACCCGATCCCCGGCGTCACGATGCCGAAGATCGTCGAGGTCGAACGCGACTACGGTGCCGTGGCCGCCAAGATGTCGGCCCTCGGACCGCTGATGGACAAGCTCGGCGCGACGACGAAGGGCGTCACGTACGACGTGACCGGGTCGGTGGACTACCTCCGGGCGAAGAACGGCGCGATCCGCGGCGGCCCGGCTGACGGCCGGCCGTCGCTGCGACGTGACATCCACGCCTGTGAGGCGATCCTGGCGCTGTCCGGTACGACGAACGGCCACCTCGCCACCGAGGGGTTCAAGACACTGGAGACCCGGGTCGGCAAACCGCTGCACGACCTCGCCGCCGAGCACGAGGGCAAGCAGATCACCTTCGCCGACACCCAAGCCGCGCCGGTGCCCGTCATCACGTCCCCCGAGTGGTCGGGCTCGGAGTCCGGCGGCCGGAGGTACTCGCCGTTCACCATCAACGTCGAGCGGCTCAAGCCCTGGCACACGCTGACGGGCCGGCAGCACTTCTTCCTCGACCACGACTGGATGGCCGAGCTCGGCGAGCACCTGCCCGTCTACCGGCCGCCGCTGGACATGGGCGCACTGTTCGCGGAACCGGCGATCGGCTCGGTCACCGAGCACGGCGTGACGGTTCGCTACCTGACTCCGCACAACAAGTGGTCGATCCACTCCGAGTACCAGGACAACCTGTTCATGCTGTCGCTGTCGCGCGGCGGGCAGACGATCTGGATGAGCGACCAGGACGCCGCCAAGGTCGGGATCGCGGACAACGACTGGATCGAGGCGGTGAACCGCAACGGTGTCGTGGTGGCGCGGGCGATCGTGTCGCACCGGATGCCCGAGGGCACGGTCTACATGCATCACGCGCAGGACCGGCTGATCGACGTACCGATCGCGGAGACGTCGAAGAAGCGCGGCGGGATCCACAACTCGCTCACCCGGCTGCTGATCAAGCCGACGCATCTGGTCGGCGGGTACGCCCAGCTGTCCTTCGCCTTCAACTATCTCGGCCCGACCGGCAACCAACGCGACGAGGTCACCGTGATCCGGCGGCGCTCGCAGGAGGTGACCTACTGATGCGAGTCATGGCGCAGATGGCGATGGTGATGAACCTCGACAAGTGCATCGGCTGTCACACCTGCTCGGTCACTTGCAAGCAGGCGTGGACGAATCGGACCGGCACCGAATACGTCTGGTTCAACAACGTCGAGACCCGGCCCGGCCAGGGTTACCCGCGGACGTACGAGGACCAGGAGACCTGGAAGGGCGGCTGGACCCTCACCAAGCGCGGCCGGCTCACGCTGAAGGCCGGTGGCCGGCTGAAGAAGCTGCTGACCATCTTCTCGAACCCGAAGATGCCGTCCATCCAGGACTACTACGAGCCCTGGACCTACGACTACGCCACGCTCACCGATGCCCCCGCCCAGCAGCACACTCCGGTCGCGCGGCCGAAGTCACTGATCTCCGGGCAGAACATGAAGGTGTCCTGGTCGGCCAACTGGGATGACGACCTCGGTGGCTCCGCGGCGACGGCCGAACGCGACCCGGTGCTGAAGAAGATCGGCGACAAGGTCAAGTTCGAGTTCGAGCAGACCTTCATGTTCTACCTCCCCCGGATCTGTGAACACTGCCTGAACCCGTCGTGCGCCGCGTCCTGTCCGAGTGGCGCGATCTACAAACGCACCGAGGACGGCATCGTCCTGGTCGATCAGGACCGCTGCCGCGGCTGGCGCATGTGCATCTCCGGCTGCCCGTACAAGAAGGTCTACTTCAACCACCGCACCGGCAAGGCGGAGAAGTGCACCTTCTGCTTCCCCCGCGTCGAGGTCGGGCTGCCGACCGTCTGCTCCGAGACGTGCGTCGGCCGCCTGCGCTACCTCGGCCTGATGCTGTACGACGCCGACAAGGTGCTGGCCGCCGCGTCGACACCGGACGAGCACGGCCTCTACGAAGCCCAGCGAGACGTGTTCCTCGATCCCTCGGACCCCGACGTACGACGGGAAGCAGAGCGAGCCGGGATCCCGCACGACTGGGTCGAGGCGGCTCAACGGTCGCCGGTGTACGCGTTGATCAACCGCTACAAGGTGGCGCTGCCGCTGCATCCGGAGTACCGGACGTTGCCGATGGTCTGGTACATCCCACCGCTGTCGCCGGTCGTCGATGTGGTGCGCGAGACCGGTGAGGACGCTGAGAAGCGGGAGAACCTGTTCGCCGCCATCGACGCGCTGCGGATCCCGATCGAGTACCTGGCCGAGCTCTTCACCGCCGGGGATGTGGGGCCGGTCGACCTGGTGCTGCGCAAGCTCGCCGCGATGCGCTCGTACATGCGTGACATCAACCTCGGTCGCGACCCCGACGGCGGCATCCCGCGCGCGGTCGGCATGACCGAGGAGGACATGTACGACATGTACCGGCTGCTCGCGCTGGCCAAGTACGACGAGCGCTACGTGATCCCGGCCGCGCACACCGAGCAGGCGCACGCACTCGAGGAGATCGCTTGCTCACTCGACTACGAAGGTGGTCCGGGCATGGGCGGATCGGGTCCGTTCGGCGAGGGCTCCGGGACACCGACTCCCCTGGCCGTCGAGAACTTCCACCTGCTGAAGGACCGGCAGACCGCCGACCGCGTCAATCTGCTGAACTGGGACGGACAGGGCAAACCGGACGGCCTCTTCCCACCGAAGGCCGATCAGCCATGAGGTATCCGGACCCGCAGCTGCCACCTCGCGACCTCACCATCGCGTGGCAGGCCGCGTCGCTGCTCCTCGACTACCCGGACGACACACTGCCACCGCGGTTGCACCTCCTTCAGCAGGCGGCGGCCGAACTCCCCCGGGTCGTCGGAGATCCGCTGCGCGCCACCACTCAAGCGCTCGCATCCAACGATCTGCCGGTCTTGCAGCAGCAGTACGTCGACACGTTCGACAACCGCCGGCGGCACAATCTCTACCTGACGTACTTCGCCCACGGGGACACCAGGCGTCGCGGAGTCGCGCTGTTGCGCTTCAAGCAGACCTACCTGCGGTCCGGCTTCGTGCTCGACGACAGCGAGCTGCCCGACCACCTCTGCGTGGTGCTGGAGTACGCGGCAACTGTTGACCAGAAGCTCGGCTGGCGGTTGCTGCTCGATCACCGCGCGGGACTCGAGTTGCTCCGGCTGGCCCTCGCCGACGCCGGGTCCGCCTGGCACGGCGCCGTACAGGCGGTCACCGCGACGCTTCCACCGCTCGGCGGCGACGAACGGGCCGCGATCGACCGGCTGGCCGCCGAAGGCCCACCGCAGGAGGAGGTCGGACTCACGCCGTACGCGACCCCGGCCTTCGATCCGGCGACGCAACTGTTGCCGATGCCAACGTTCCCCGGAGCACGCCGATGAACGAGATCCTCTGGGTGGTCTTCCCCTACATCTGCCTGACGGTCTTCGTGGTCGGGCACTTCTGGCGGTACCGGTACGACAAGTTCGGCTGGACCACCCGGTCGTCGCAGCTGTACGAGAACCGGCTGCTGCGGTGGGGCAGCCCGCTGTTCCACTTCGGCATCCTCGGCGTGTTCCTCGGACACGTCATCGGCCTCGGCGTACCCAAGTCCTGGACGGAGGCCGTCGGCGTCTCCGAAGGCCTCTACCACTTCCTCGCCGTCTCGATCGGCGCGATCGCCGGCTTCGCCACGGTGGCCGGCCTGGCCATCCTCATCTACCGCCGCCGCACGGTCGGACCAGTCTTCTCGGCGACCACCCGGATGGACAAGGTCATGTACCTGTTCCTGGCCACCGTGATCGTCCTCGGCCTGGTGAACACCGTGGTCGCGAACATCTTCGGTCACTACGACTACCGCGACGGGGTCTCCGTCTGGTTCCGCGGCCTCTTCCGCTTCGACCTGCACCCGGAGCTGATGGCCGAAGCACCCTTGACGTTCCAGCTCCACGGGCTCGTCGCGGTCGCCCTCTTCGCCCTGTGGCCCTTCACCCGCCTCGTGCACGTCTTCAGCGCACCCCTGGGCTACCTCACCCGCCCCTACATCGTCTACCGCAGCCGCTCCCCCCAGACGTCCACCCACTCCCCCCGCCGCGGTTGGGACTGACGGCCGCGATCTGTGGGTCGAATGGCACCAGCCAGGTCGCGTCCGAGCTGCGAGGTTGGAGGTTAGACGACGAAGCAGCCGCGACACGCAGAGGTGAGGGCGATGAGGATCCGCGAGGCGATGACCACCCCGGCCGTGACCGTGGGGACGCAGTCCTCGACCGGGGCGGCCTTGCGGTTGATGCACGAGGAGCAGCTCAGCTCGATCCCCGTCGTCGACGATCGTGGCGCGCTGATCGGAATCATCAGCGAAACAGAGCTCGTCCGCGACAGGGCTCTGGCCGGCGACCGAGTCCCGGCCGCGGCCGGCCGCGGCCCCGGTACGGCGCCGTCGCGCCGGGTCGGCGACGCGCTGACGCACCGCGTCGTCACCGTCGGCCCGGACGACACCATTGACGCGGCCATCGGCCTCATGCGGTCGACGAGGTCGGAGCACCTGCCGGTCGTCGACCAGGCACGAGTGGTCGGAACGGTCGGCCGCAGTGACCTGATCCGGCTGATCCGCGGGCCCGGCCGCTGCTGCGAGCTCGAGGTCTCGGCCGGGACGGCAGGCATGGACGCGGCAACCACGGGCCGGTCGAGGTGATCACGATGTTGATCCGGGATCTGATGACCGCACCCGCGGTCACCGTGACGGCGGAGACACCGGTCGGCGTGGCGCTGCGGCTCCTCGACGATCGAAAGATCACCGCCATGCCCGTCGTCGACGCGACCGGCGTCCTCGTCGGCATCGTCAGCGAGGCCGACCTCGTCCAGGACGCCGCCCCGCTGGACGACCACGCGCCGAGGACCGCCGTCCGGACGACCACCGACACGCCACCACGCCGCATCGCCGACGTGATGAACCACCTGGTGGTCACCGTCCACGCCGACGACGACCTGGACATCGCGATCGACCTGATGGCCTCGACGATGATGAAGAGCCTGCCGGTGCTGGATCACGCCCGCGTCATCGGCATGATCAGCCGCAGCGACATCGTCCACCTCCTGGCCGGCCGTGACGAACGCATCCGCGCCGAGGTGCAGGAGATCATCCAGGCCGAGAACCCGGACTGGCAGGTCGACGTCCACGACGGCGTCGTCACAGTCACCGGCCCGGCCGACCCACGCGAACGCAACCTCGCCGGCGTCCTGGCCGGCACCGTCCGCGGCGTCGTCGCCGTCCGCAGCGGTTGCTGATGGCAACTTCGTGGCCGCCGCGACCACCTCCCGGTCGCCCCACCGGGTGACGATCGCCGCGGATGGTGCTGGTGGCCGAAGGTTTCCATCCTCCGTGGCAGTCCGTATGGTGGGGGCCGTGGCAGAGGACTCGGGGGCGGGGCGGGGAGGCTGGGACGAGGGGGCGTTGGAGTTCTCCGGGTTGTCCCGGGTGCGTCTGGATGCGCTGTTGCAGGAGTT
>NZ_JBVJHF010000022.1:0-20002 GCF_055586945.1 Kribbella sp. NPDC048837 | reverse complement strand
CACCGAGGAGAACTCCCAAACCGCAGGCGCGATCAGCGCCTAACCCGACAACGACGAAGGACCAAACGTCGTACACCACCTCACGGGACTTGACCCGGTGTCCTTTCACTACCACTGCCGCACCCGCAGCAGTCCGTCCGCCGATCTCAGTTGGGCGGAGGGCGGTCCGCGGCGCCGCCGGAGGCGGCTAATAGAACTGCCGCCGCGCAGCGGTGTCCTTTGCGGGAGGCGGTGTGCTTTGCGGAGGTGGCTAGGTGGGGTCGCGGAGGAGGGTGACGGTGATTTCCAGGCCGCCTGCTTCGCGGGGGATGGCTTTGATGGTGCCGTGGTGGGCTTCGGTTACTGAGCGGACGATCGAGAGGCCCAGGCCGGCGCCTTTGCCGGTGACGAGGCGTTCGGTGCCCAGGCGGTAGAAGGGTTTGAAGAGGGAGTCGATCTCGTACGGCGGGATTTCGGGGCCGGTGTTGGTGACGACGAGCTCTACATGGTCGCCGACGGTGTTGCTGAGAACGCGGACCCAGCGGTCGCCCTCGGCGAGGTTGTGGCGGATGCCGTTCTCGACGAGGTTGTGGACCAGGCGTTCCAGGAGCAAGGCGTCGCCGCGGGTCGGCGAATCGCCGGGGCCGCGGATGAGCTCGATGCCGGCTGCCCCCGCTTCGGGGGCGAGTTGAGCGGTGACGTGGTTGACGACGTCGGCGAGGTTGACGGGGTAGACGGCGGTGAGGGCCTTCTCGGAGTCGGCGAGGATCAGGAGGCCGTCGATGAGTTGTTCGTGGCGGGCGTTGATGGTGAGGAGGCTCTCGCCGAGCTCCTTCACGTCGGGAGACGCCGTACGGCGGTGCATCGCGACTTCGACGAGGGCGCGGCCGAGGGTCAGCGGGGTGCGGAGTTCGTGGGAGGCGTTGGCGACGAAGCGGCGTTGGCCGTCGAAGGAGTGGTCGAGGCGCTCGACCATGGTGTCGAAGGCGTCGGCCAGGTTCTTCACCTCGTCGTCGGGGCCGCGCAGGGCGATCCGCTCGTGCAGACCGTGTCCGGCGGCGGGTGCTGACGCAATGCGCCGGGCAGTCTCGGTGACCTGGTGCAGGGGTGCCAGGACTCGGCCGGCGACCAGCCAGCCGAAGCCGGCTGCCAATCCGGCCACCACGACCAGTGCGATGCTGCCCTGGGTCAGGAACGACTTGATCGCCGCCTGGCGGACCTGTTCGCGCTGCTGCTCGAGCACCCGCTCGGCGTCCGAGCCAGTCAGCACGTCGCCGTCTTTGTTCATCACATAGACCTGGTTCGGCTTCGGCGGTGCACCAGTGGAAGGTGCCGGGCTGAGGTACGTGCCCTGCACGATCACCCGGTACTGCTGCCCGAGGTTGTTGCTGAACAGCGCATAGGTGACACCGAGCAGCAGTACTCCGGCCACCATGAACAGACCGCCATAGATCAGCGTGAGCCGCCCCCGCAGCGTCAGCCGCCTCACGGGATGCGGTACCCGACGCCGGTGACGGTCTCCACCAGTGCCGGCTCCCCCAGCTTCCGGCGCAGCTTGAGGATGGTCAGCCGGACCGCTCCGGTGAACGGATCCACGTGCTCGTCCCATGCCTTCTCCAGCAGTTGTTCGGCCGACACCGTGGCGCCGTCGGCTCGGAGTAGTTCCGCGAGTACGGCGAACTCCTTCTTCGACAGCGGCACGTACCGACCGTCCCGGAACACCTCGTGCCGGGCCGGATCGAGCGTCACACCGGCACGACGCAGTACGGGCGGGTCCGCCGGACGACTCCGCCGCCCCAGGGCCAGCACCCGGGCCGCCAGCTCGGCGAAGGCGAACGGCTTGGTCAGGTAGTCGTCCGCACCCAGTCCGAGCCCGGAAACCCGGTCGGTGACCGCAGCCGCCGCCGTCAGCATCAGTACTCGCGTGGCCGAGCCGGACTCCACCAACTGCCGGCACACCTCGTCTCCGTGGACGACGGGGATGTCGCGATCCAGGACGAGTACGTCGTACGCGTTCACAGCCAGCCGTTCGAGCGCGGCGCCGCCGTCCCCGGTCACATCGACGGCATGCGCGTCGTCGCGCAACCACTCCGCGATCGCTGCCGCCAGCAACGGTTCGTCCTCGACCACCAGCACACGCACGCCTCCCATGATCCCCGACAGCGGTGTTTCCCCAGTGTTAGCGCCCACGGAAACGGTGCGGAAACGGCGTCCGGCGAAGGCTGTCAGGCCTGAACCGATCCAAGGAGAGATGATGCGCAAGACCACTCTGGCCGTCGTCCTGGCGGCGTTCCTGCTGGCCGGATGCGGCGCGAAGGATCCCGGCACGCAGGTCGCCTCGGGCACTGGCGCCCAGCCCCAGTCCACCGCGCCGAGCAGTGCGCCGGCCAGCCTGAGCCGGGACGAGATGGCGGTCAAGTTCACGCAGTGCCTGCGGGAACAAGGGCTGAACGTGCCGGACCCAGAGCCCGGCAAGCCGCCGATGTTCAAGTTCGACAAGAGCTCCGGCGTCAGTCCGGAGCAGGTCCAGAAGGCGATGGAGGCGTGCCAGCAGTACAACCCGCAGGGCGAGAGCAGCGCGAACCCGCAGCAGGACGAGAACGGCCGCAAGTTCGCGGAGTGCATGCGGAAGAACGGCGTGGAGAAGTTCCCGGACCCCACGCCCGGTCAGCGCGGCGTCATGATCGGCCCGGAGGTCGGTGAGGACCCCGACTTCCAGAAGGCGCAGCAGACCTGCCAGCCGATTCTGGCAGGCAAGTGATGCGCAGAGCCTGGACCGCTGTGGTCGTCCTGGCCGCCGGAGGGGCCGTCAGCGCCTTCCTGGTGAACCGGGGCGACACCAGCCAAGCAGCGAACCAGACCGCGCAGGCACTGCCGGTCAACACCGCCAAGGTCACCCAGCAGACCCTCAAGGACACCGAGACCGAGGACGGTGACCTCGGCTTCGGTACGACGTCCACCGCGGTCACCCGGGTCGCGGGGACGATCACCGGCCTGCCCGACAGCGGTCAGGAACTCAAACGCGGCAACACCGTCTACAGCGTCGACAACAAGCCGACCACGCTCCTGTACGGCGCACTCCCGGCGTACCGGCGACTCGCGAACGGCAGCGAGGGCACTGACGTCCTGCAACTCGAGCAGAACCTCAGTGCGATGGGTTACACCGGCTTCACCGTCGACGACGAGTACACCGCGGCCACGGCGGAAGCGGTCGAGGAATGGCAGGAGGACCTCGGCCTCGACGAGACCGGTGTGGTCGAACTCGGCAGTGTCCTCTTCGCACCCGGCCACATCCGCGTCGACAGCGTGGAAGCGCAGGAGGGCGCACCGATCGGCCCGACCCAGAACGTGCTCACCTACACCGGCACCGAGAAAGCGGTCACGGTCGAACTGGACGTCGCCGACCAGCGCCTGGCCAAGCCCGACGCAGCGGTCACCGTCGCGCTACCGGACGGGAAGACCGTCCCCGGCCGGGTGGACAAGGTGTCGACGAAGATCATCCCGGCCGACAGCCCGGACAAGGACCCGGAGACCAAGGTCGAGGTGATCGTTGCCATCGACAACCAGAAGGCGGTGGCGGCCTGGTCGCTCGCGTCCGTCGACGTCACCTTCACCGCCTCGGAACGCAAGAACGTGCTGACCGTCCCGGTGGCCGCGCTGGTCGCGCTGCGCGAGGGCGGCTTCGGGGTCGAGGTCACCGACGGTACGTCGTCGCACTACGTGCCGGTGAAGACCGGCCTGTTCGCGAGCGGTCAGGTCGAGATCAGCGGCACCGGGATCAAGGCCGGCGCCGCGGTGGGGATCCCGAAGTGATCGAGCTGACCGAGGTGACCAAGGTGTACCCGGGCGGCGTGACCGCCCTCGGCGGCGTCAGTCTGCGGATCGACCGCGGTGAGCTGGTCGCGATCGTCGGGCCGTCCGGCTCCGGCAAGTCGACGATGCTCAACGTGCTCGGCACGCTCGACCGGCCGACCTCCGGCACGGTCCGGATCGACCGGTACGACGTGGCGCGGCTCTCGGACTCGGGTCTGTCCGCGCTCCGGGCGACCCGGATCGGCTTCGTGTTCCAGCAGTTCCACCTGGCGTCCGGCGTACGGGCGCTGGACAACGTGGCGGACGGGCTCCTCTACTCGGGTCTGCGGCCGGCCGTACGGCGGAAGCGGGCCGCGGCTGCCCTGGAACGGGTCGGGCTCGGCCACCGGATGGACCACGAACCGCATGAGCTGTCCGGCGGTGAGCGGCAGCGGGTCGCGGTGGCACGGGCGGTCGCCGGCGAACCCGCCGTACTGCTGGCCGATGAGCCGACCGGCGCGCTGGACTCGGCGTCGGGTGCCGGGGTGATGGAACTGCTCCGGGACCTGCACGCAGCGGGTACGACGGTCGTCGTCATCACGCACGACCGCGACATCGCCGCGTCTCTGCCCCGCCAGGTGCGGATGCGGGACGGCGTCATCCTCGAGGAGGTACGGGCATGAACGGCGAACTCAAACCCGCAAGCCTCGGGCCAAGGGATGTCGTCCGGGTCGGGGCGGTCGGACTGCGAACGCGGCCGACGCGAGCCTTCCTCTCCGCCCTGGGCATCGCGATCGGGATCGCCGCGATGGTCGCCGTGGTCGGCATCTCGTCGTCCTCGCGGGCCGAGCTCGACGGCCAACTCGATGCCCTAGGCACCAATCTGCTGACCGTCACCCCGGGCACCAAGCTGACCGGCGAACAGGCGCAGCTACCGCTCGCCGCGGAGGCGATGGTCCGCCGGATCGGCCCGGTCCGCGCCGAGGCCGCGGTCGGCAAGGTGGACGACGCCTCGGTCTACCGGAGCACCAAGATCCCGGCCGTCGAGACCAACGGCATCATCCCGTACGCCGCTCGTACGAACCTGCTCGACACCATCGGCGCGACCGTCCGCAGCGGGAAGTGGCTGGACGCGGCGACCGGCAGCTATCCGGCGACCGTGCTCGGGGCGAGCGCCGCCGACCGGCTCGGGATCACCAAGGCGGGTCCGGACACCCAGGTGCTGATCGGCAACAAGCGGTTCACCGTACTCGGCATTCTCGAGCCGGCGGCGCTCGCGCCCGAACTGGACAGCGCCGTGCTGATGGGCTGGCCGGCGGCGACCAGCACGCTCGACTTCGACGGGCATCCGACGACCATCTACACCCGGTCCGACGACGCCCAGGTGGAGGCGGTCCGATCGGTGCTCGGGGCAACGGCCAACCCGGAGGCGCCGAACGAGGTCGACGTGTCCCGGCCGTCCGACGCCCTCGCCGCGAAGCAGGCCGCGGGCCAGGCCTTCACCGGGCTGCTGCTCGGGCTCGGTGCGGTCGCGCTGCTGGTCGGTGGGGTCGGGGTGGCCAACATCATGGTGATCTCGGTGCTGGAACGGCGGGCCGAAATCGGTTTGCGCCGGTCGCTCGGGGCGACCCGCGGGCAGATCCGGACCCAGTTCCTGACCGAGTCCCTGTTGCTGTCCGCGCTGGGCGGCGCCGGCGGGGCGTTGCTCGGATCCGCGGTCACCGCGGCGTACGCGTCGTACCAGAACTGGCTGACGGTCATCCCCGTCTGGTCGCTAGCCGGCGGGGTCGCGGCAACGCTAGTGATCGGTGGACTGGCAGGTCTCTATCCGGCCATCCGGGCTGCCCGCCTATCGCCTACAGAAGCTCTCAGAACAGGGTGACGCCGATGCCGGTGAGCGCTAACTGGAGGAGCGCCACCGGCACCAGGCCTTGCCAGGCGAGCTTCTGGAGCTGGTCGGCGCGCATCCGCGGGAACGAGACGCGGACCCAGATCACCACGACCGCCACGAAGGCGACCTTCACCAGAGTCCAGATCCAGCCGATCGACTCCGGTCCCGGACCACTCCAGCCACCCAGGAACAGCACGGTCGTCAGACCCGCGAGGATCACGATCCCGGCGTACTCGGCGAGCAGGAACATCGCGAACCGGAGCCCGGTGTACTCGGTGTAGGGGCCGAAGATGACCTCGGAGTCCGCGACCGGCATGTCGAACGGCGGCCGCTGCAACTCGGCCAGGCCGGCGATGAAGAACACGATCATGCCGGGCAGCTGCCAGAGCAGCCACCACGGGTTCCACGCGTGGGCGATGCCGGTCAGGTCGAGGGTGCCGGCCGCGACCGCGACGCTCGCCGCGGACAGGACGAACGGCAGCTCGTAGCTCATCAGCTGTGCCGCGACCCGGAGCCCGCCGAGCAGGCTGTACTTGTTGCCGCTCCCCCACCCGGCCATCAGCGATCCGAGCACGCCGATGCTCATCACCGCGAGCACGAAGAACAGACCGGAGTCGAGGTCCGCCCCGACGATGCCCGGCGCGAGCGGAATGGCGGCGAGGGCGGCCATGTACGGCAGGATCGCGACGATCGGGGCCCACTCGAACACCCGCCGGTCCGCGGCGGCCGGGACCACGCTCTCCTTCTGGACGAACTTCACGCCGTCCGCGACCAGCTGCGCCCAGCCGTGGAAGGCACCGGCGTACATCGGGCCGAGCCGTGACTGCATGTGCGCCATCACCTTGTGCTCGGCCTGACCGACCAGCAAGGGCGCCACCAGGAAGGCGACCAGGACGCCCACCACCCGCACCACGAACTCCAGCATGACCGCACCCTATCGACTCCGGCTTGACCTCAACCACCGTTCAGGTCCAAAGGTGGGTCGGGTGAACACGCTGAAGGAGACTCAGATGACCACCGTTCTCGTCACCGGAGCGACCGGGCGCGTCGGCCGGCACGTCGTGGAAGGGTTGCGCGCGGCGGGCGTGACCGTTCGGGCGCTCGTGCGTACGCCGGACGCCGCGGAGCTGCCGCCGGACGTCGAGTTGGTCCAGGGCGATCTCTACGATCCGGCCACGGTACGACGGGCTGCGGGCGACGTGGATGCGGCGTTCCTGCTGTGGCCGTCGTTCGATGCGTCCGGCGCTGCCGCGGTCGTGGCGGAACTGCCGAAGCGCGTGGTGTACCTGTCGTCGTTGAGCGCGCCGTCCGGCGGGGTGTGGGGTGAGGTCGAGCAGTTGTTGCGGGACGCGGGGAAGGACTGGACGTTCGTGCGGCCGGGTGGGTTCGCGGTGAACGCGCAGGCTTGGGCTCGGGAGTTCCGCTCGGGCGATGTGCTCCGGCTGCCGTACCCAGAGGCGGGGCGCTCGCTGATTCACGAGCGGGACATTGCGGCGGTCGGCGTACTCGCGTTGCTGGACGATCGGCATGTCGGTGAGGCGTACGAGTTGACCGGGCCGGAGGTGCTGACGCAAGCCGAGCAGGTGGAGGCGATCGCGCGGGCCGTCGGCAAGAGGATGCGCATCGAAGGGCTGTCCGGGGCGGAGGCTCGTCAGGCGATGCTGGACCAGGGCGCTCCGGCCGCGATCGCTGAGAGTGCGGTCACCTACTGGTCGACGCTCGTCGAGAACCCGGAGCCCGTCACCACCACCGTCGCGCGACTCACCGGTCGGCCGGCGCTCACCTTCGACGACTGGGCCGAAGAACACGCCGACGAGTTCCGCTGAACGCCGGCCGCGGTCACGCCTGCGGGTCGGCGGGCGGCTGGTCGGCCGACGGCTCCGCAGCGGGTGGCTGCTCGGCGGGTTCGGTTTGTTTGCGGGCTCGGCGTTCGCCGGGGGCTCGGCGGGGACGGGCGGGGGTGGCGGCGGCCTCTGCGGGAGCCAGGGGGCTGGGGTCGGGCGAGCCGGGTGGGCGAGGACCCCAGGTCTCCGGGTCGGGGACGCCCGGCGGAAGGGTGCGGCGACGGCTGGGCGCGCCGGCGGGGGCGTGGTCGGACTCGCCAGGCTCCTTGGCGCCGGGCCACGGCTTGGCCACCCGGGAGGCGAGGATGAACTCCTTGCGCAGCGGGTTGCCCTCGAAGCCGTCGGGCAGCAGCAACGGGATCAGGTTCGGGTGATCGGTGAACGTGATGCCGAACATCTCGAACGTCTCCCGCTCGTGCCAGTTCGCCCCGGCGTACAGCTCCGACAAGGACGCGAGTACCGGCTTGTCCCGCGGGATCAGCGTGCGGACGAGCACATGCTCGACGTGCGAACCACCCCAGAAGTCGGCGAGGTGCGACACCACCCGGAACCCGTCGCCGAGCTCGTCCGAAGCACTCAGGAAATCGAAGAACGTGAACCCGACCGCGTCCCGCAGCACCTCGTGCGCCGCCACCCAGGACTCCGCCGGTACGTCGATCGCCGCCGGACCGAAGCTGTCCACCGAGGTCGCGGCGATCCCCGCGTGGGTCAGCGCGTTCAGCGCGTCAATGCTCAAGTCCGTGCCCGAGTCGTTGCTCACGGCGTCACCAGGCCGCGGGTCAGCGCCGCGGCGGACGGCTCGTCGTACCGGCTCGTCATGTTCTCGCCGGCGATCTTCTCCTGCAGCTTGAGGATCCCCTGCAGCAGCGCCTCCGGCCGCGGCGGGCAGCCGGGCACGTAGACGTCGACCGGGATGATCTGGTCGACGCCCTTGGTCACGCAATAGGAGTCCCAGTACGGGCCGCCGGAGTTCGAGCAGGAGCCGAACGAGATGACGTACTTCGGCTCCGGCATCTGGTCGTAGAGCCGCTTGATCGCCGGCGCCATCTTGTCCGTCACGGTGCCCGACACCACCATCAGGTCGGCCTGCCGCGGACCGGGCGCGAACGGGATCACGCCCAGCCGGATGAAGTCGTGCCGGCCCATCGACGCCGCGATGAATTCGATCGCGCAACAGGCCAGGCCGAAGTTGAACACCCAGAGCGAGTACTTGCGGCCCCAGTTCAGCAGGTACCGGACCGGTTCGGGCGCGAGCTTCGCCAGCGCACCTACAGCCGGCCGCACCGTCGGCATCCCCAGCTCGGTCATGTGGTCAGCCTAGTCCGACAATCTCCTCCGCGAGGATCTCCGGGTACTCCAGCGGGGCGTAGTGCCCGACACCGTCGACATGCCGGAGCCGTACGTCGCTGAAGAAGTCGTCGATCCGATCCGACCAGGCCCGCGGGAACAGCGGGTCGAACTCGGGCCACAGCACCACCGTCGGTACGGCGATCCGGTCGTACGACGGCGGCGCCATCTCGGCCGCCGACACGGCGACCGACCCCGCGCCGGCCCGGTACCAGCTGATCGACGCCGTGAACGCGCCCGGCTCCGAGTAGACCTCGACCAGGTGATCGAGCTCCGGCTCGAACCCGGGCCCGGACCAGTGGGTCCAGAAGTGCCGCAGGTAGGACCGGACCGCGTCCGGGTTGCCGTCGATCAGCTCCTCGATCACCGGCAGCCGGTGGAACGCCTGGTACCAGAACTCGGCCTGCGCGTGCTCGGAGAACACCCGCTTCCCGATCCCCGGCAACGGCGGCGCGATCACCATCCCGTCGATGAGATCAGGCCGGCTCCGGGCGATCCCCTGGGCGATCCGGCTGCCGACGTCGTACCCGGCGAGCACCGGCCGATCCAGCCCGAGTTCCTCGATCAGCCCGAGCACGCTTCGGCCCTGCGCGGCGACGCCGTACTCCATGGGATCGATGGACTGCTTGTCGGACTCGCCGAACCCGCGCAGATCCGGGACCACCACCTCGAACCCGCGCTCGGCCAGCATCGGCGCCAGCACCCGGTAGTCGGTGCGATCCCCCGGCCAGCCGTGCAGCAGCACCACCGCCGGTCCCTCGCCGATCCGGTCGTACGCCAGTTGGAACCCGTCCACCGCGTTGCTCAGCATGGCATTCATTGTTGACCACACCGACGCGCGGGCCTACCGTGATTGAACAGGACTGAACAGGTCCATTCCTGGGTGGGAGACACCATGGCTGACCAGCTCGAGGTGCAACAGACCCGCGCGCTCTCGGTGGAGAGCAACGGGCTCAACGTGATCGCGGAGGCCGAACGGAAGGGCCGGCCGGCGCAGCTGTTCTGGCCGTGGTTCGCGGCGAACGTCTCCGTGCTCGGCATCAGCTACGGCGCGTTCACGCTCGCCTTCGGGATCTCGTTCTGGCAGGCGGTGATCGCCGGGCTGATCGGAGTCGTCTTCTCGTTCCTGCTCTGCGGGCTGGTCGCGCTGGCCGGCAAGCGCGGTTCGGCGCCGACGATGGTGCTCAGCCGGGCGGCGTTCGGTGTCCGCGGCAACAAACTGCCGTCACTGGTGTCGTGGTTGCTGACGGTCGGCTGGGAGACCGTGCTGACGATCCTGGCGACGCTGGCCACGGCGACCGTGTTCGAGCGCCTCGGCTGGGGCGGCGGCAACCTGACGAAGGTGGTCGCGCTGGTCGTGGTCGGCGTACTGATCGTGGCTTGCGGCGTGCTCGGGTTCGACCTGATCATGCGGGCCCAGACCGTGATCACCGTGGTCACCGGCGTACTGACCGTCGTCTACATCATCCTGGTCGCCGACCAGATCCACTGGAGCACGGTGTCCGCGCTGCCGAGCGGATCGGCGCAGCAGGTGATCGGCGCGCTGGTGTTCCTGATGACCGGCTTCGGGCTCGGCTGGGTGAACGCGGCCGCGGACTACTCCCGGTACCTCCCGCGTAGCGCGTCGAGCCGGGGCGTGGTCGGCTGGACGACGTTCGGCGGCTCGGTGGCTCCCGTCGTACTGCTGGTCTTCGGTCTGCTGCTCGCGGGGTCGTCGGAGGATCTGAGCAAGGCGATCGCGGCCGACCCGATCGGCGCGCTGGCGGAGGCGTTGCCGACCTGGTTCCTGGTGCCGTTCGTGATCGTGGCGGTGCTCGGTCTGGTTGGCGGCGCGGTGCTGGACATCTACTCGTCCGGTCTCGCTCTGCTGTCGCTCGGCGTACCCGTGAAGCGGTACGTTGCGGCCCTCATCGACGGCCTGGTGATGATCGCCGGGACCATCTACGTGGTGTTCTACGGCGGCGAGTTCCTCGGCGAGTTCCAGGGCTTCCTGATCACGCTCGGCGTCCCGATCGCGGCCTGGTGCGGCATCATGCTCGCCGACATCGCGACCCGCCGGCGCGACTACACCAACGACGACCTCTACGCCCCGAACGGCCGGTACGGCGACATCCGGTGGCTGCCGGTACTCACGATGCTCGTTGCCACCGGCATCGGCTGGGGCCTGGTCACGAACACGCTCGCGTCCTGGCTGACCTGGCAGGGCTACCTGCTCGAGCCGCTCGGTCTCGGCGGCAAGGCCGGCGACTGGGCGTACGCCAACCTCGGCGTCCTGGTCGCGCTGGTCGCCGGCTTCGTCGTGCAGCGGTTGGCCGGGGCCGCCGCCGTACGGCAACAGGAGACGATCGCCTGATGGTGCTCGCACTCATCGACCTGCAACGGATCTTCGCCGACCCGGAGTCCGGCTGGGCCACGCCGGACTTCGGCCGGGTGATCGAGCCGACCAAGCAACTGATCGAGCGCTTCGCCCCGCACGTCGTCTTCACCCGCTTCGTGGCCCCGGAGAAACCGACCGGTGCCTGGGTGCCGTACTACGAAGCGTTCCCGTTCGCGCTGCAGCCCCCGGACGCGGACGACTACCAGCTCGTCGACGAGTTCAAGGGCGCTCCAACGCTGGACAAGACCACGTTCGGCGCGTGGGGCCCCGAACTCGCGGCGCGGACGGACGGGCGGCTGGTCCTGGGCGGCGTGACCACGGACTGCTGCGTGATCAGCACGGCCCTCGCCGCGGTCGACGCCGGCATCCACGTGCAGGTGGTCGAAGAGGCGTGCGCCGGGTCCACCGACGACAACCATCACAAGGCGATCGACATCATGCGGCTGTACGCACCGATGCTGGAGATCGTCAGCCTCGACCAGTTGTGATGATGCGGCGCATCTCGTTGAAGCACGAGCGGGTAGCCAAAGTGCTGGCCCGGGAGATCCGGTCGGGCGTCGTACGGCGTGGTGCGCAGCTCCCCGGGGAGGTCGAGCTGGCGCGGCGGTTCTCGGTCAGCCGGAACACGGTCCGCGCGGCCCTCGCCGTACTGGCCGAGGACGAGCTGATCACCACCCGCACCGGCAAGGGATCGTTCGTACTGTTCGACGGGCGCCCGCTGGACGGCCGGCTCGGCTGGACCCACGCGCTGTCCGAACAGGGCGTCGAGACCCGGATGCGAACCATCCGGATCGTCCTCGAGGAAGATCCGTCCCTGGCCGATCAGATCGGGCTCGAATCCCCCGACGTGATCGTGATCGAGCGCGTGCGCCAGCTCCTGGACGGTACGGCGATCTCCCTGGAACGCAGCCGCATCCCCGCCCTGGACCCACTCCGCTCGCTGCCCGACCGCGGTCTCGACAACGGCTCGATCAGCACCACCCTCAACCGCGCCGGCCTCTACCTGGACCACTGCGAACAACGCCTCCGCGGCCGCCCCCTGACCCCCGCCGAAGCCGACCTCCTCAGACGCCCCGAAGGCACCTGGTTCCTCCACACCACCCGCACCAGCTGGACCGCCGACGAACGCTTCGCCGAACACGCCGACGAACTCCTCGACCCCGACCACTACGAACTCAGCCTCTCCTACGGCACCTGACCCCCGCGTGCTACGCGGCGACTCCTCGTCGCTCCGCTCCTCGTCGCAGCCGCTCCGCGCGCTCCCACCCACCCTCCGGCTACCGCCGGCGCATCCTTGCCGACTGCCGTCGGCGGTTTGCTCGCTCCAGCTCGCGTCGACCGCGCCGTGGTGCCGCCGACTCGTGATTGTCGAGCGGGCCCCGGCTATCGCCGGTGCATACTTGCCGGCTGCCGCCGGCGAGTTGCTCGCTACCGCTCGCGTTGACCGCCGGGTCGCGCGATCTGCTCGTGGTCGTCAAGCTGCTGCGCTACGGCCAGGTGGGATCGAGGTGCGCCGACTACTCACCCGAAGGCCAGCCGACGTTGCATCGATGCGACCCTGACTGAATACTTGAAAGGTACCAATCCTTGCCTCTTGATGCTTTGAAAGTAACGTCTAGATGTTACTATCAAAGCACGAGGAGGTGAGTGTCATGCGCGCAGTGGACGTATTGGAATCGCTGGAGCTTCTCGGTTCCAGTCAGTGGGGCCTGGTGACCGCAGCCCAGGCGTACGGGGCAGGTGTGTCCAAGATGCAGCTCTCCCGCCTCGCCGACCGTGGCACAGTGCAGCGTGTCCGTCATGGCGTCTATGCACTCCCCTCGGCCGACACCGGGCCATTGCAGGGTCTGCGTGCAGCCTGGTTGGCCACCGGCAGTCAGCCGGCGGGAAACCAGCCGCTGGCCGTAGTGTCTGGTGAGTCCGCAGCGGCCGTGCACGGACTCGGTGACCTGGTGCCGTCCAAGTATGAATTCACCACCGCGGTACGCCGGCAGACTACGCAGCCAGATACGCGGTACCGCAAGCGCGATCTGCCGGATGGAGACGTCACCTGGGTCAATGGGCTGCCGGTAACCACCGTCGCCCGCACTCTCAAAGACCTGGCTGCCGATGGCACCGACTTCGATCACCTCGCCGCTGCGATCCGCGATGCTGTCGCTACCACCGACGTCGCTCCCGGCACCCTCGCGCAGGCGCTCGAGCCGGCGGCGGAACGGTTCAGGTCTCCCGACGGAAACGCGCTGCTCGTTACTGCGCTCAAGGCAGCTGGTTACCGGCCTGACACCCGGGTTCTGGAGTTGGTGGCCCCGGAGTTGCAGGAGAAGCTCCTCCGAGCACTCGCGCCCCAGCTCCAAAGTGTCATCAGCCAGGCTCTTGCGGAGCAGCTTCGCGAACTGGCACCGAGGATCGACCTCTCCCCAATGACTCAAGACCTGCTCGGCGCAGCAGTTCCTGATCGAACACCAGATGCCGCCCGTCGGCAGGACAGGGATGCCGACGATGGCACAACCACTGACTCAGCTGGAAGCGAATCGCCTCAGAGCGTCCCTGGGGACCAAGCTGGCGAACGAGGCCAAGAGCCGCGGCGTCGCGGCTGATCCGGTCCGCAAGCAGTACATCTTCGCGATCTTCCTCAGCCGCATCTTTCAGGATCACGACGTGCCTTGGGTGCTGCTGGGTGGCAACGCTCTGCTGATCCGGACCGGCGGCGGCCGATTCACCCAGGATGTCGATCTGGCCCGTGAGACGCCGTGGGCCAGTCCCGAAGAGGCGTTGTCCGAGCTCCGGCAGCTTGCCGACCGGCCGTACCACGGAGATCCGTTCGCGTTCGATCTGTATTCGGTGACGATCCAACGGGAAGCTGATCCCTACAGTTATGGGGTCGAAACCGCCAAGGTGAAGGCTCGGGCTCTGCTGGGTGGGCAAGTCTTCGAGAGCTTCAGCATCGACCTCACCACGCGGCGGCACCTCGATGCCCCGGTCGATCGGGTGCGATTGAAACCGGTCATCGATCACGAGACCCTGCAAGACCTGCCGTCGGTCCCCACCACCCCGATCGAACATCACCTTGCAGACAAGATCTGCGCCCTGTACGAACGGCACGGCCCGAACGGTGACGAAACATCGACCCGCTACCGCGATCTGGCTGACGTCGTACGGATCGTTGCAGGGATCCCGTTCGATGCGGTCCGGCTGACTACGGTCCTTCGGCGGGAAGCCGGCCGACGCAAGATGACACTGCCGAACAAGGTCCAAGCGCCGAGTGAAGACTGGGCCGTCGGGTTTCCCCGGGCCGCCGCGGGGTTCGCAGAGTATTCACGAGAGTACTGGGATCTGAACGCGGCGCTGACGTTCTCCGGCACCTGCCTGGACGAGATCCTCACCGGCGAACGAACCAACGGCACCTGGCATCCAGACCGCCGCTCCTGGCAGTAGGACCTACGCCACCGCGGCGGCCCGAACCAACATGACATCCCGAATCGCCTCCACAGATGCCGCCGCGCCTCCTAGCTGCAGCGGCAAACCTGCCGCAGTGAGCTCACCTCGACTTCACATCACGGTGCGCAAGTTTGACTGCGCCTGCGGTTCGGCAAGCCCAGGCCCCATCAGTTCGGCCTCCTCACCGCGATGCTGCGCGCCGTTGACCGCCAGCAATCCCAGTAGTCGCCTGCAACTCGGACCTGTTTGCAGAGCCCGTTTCGTACTTCGAGTCAGCCGGAATCTTCCGAGTACATCGAGGCAATTGCTGGTGGATCCCGAATCGAGCATGGCAACCGCCCCGAATAGGGGCCGGGTGCGCACACGGATAGACCAGCTCGCACTGACCACTCGGGGCCTTGTCTTAATTCTTTATCCAGTCCAAGGCCGCCCTGTCCTGCAACGAGAACGCGTGCACGCTGGCAACAGGCCGCGGAGCCGCTGATTGGCGAGCTACGGGTCAGACATCTGCGGCCGCACTCAAACGTCAAATTCAAGCGGCGGTTGGTCCGGTAACCGCCAACCCGGGCAAGGTGGCCAGCCAGCATTCTCCCGGCACGCGCACCGGGGACTGACGGCGCAGGTGATGCAGGGCGGACACCGATGCGGGAGGAGGAGGCCCGTCGGACGGCACCGGAGCAAGTCAGTATCAAATCGCTCGATTCAGACGCTGGTAGACCGCGCGGCGGGTCAAAGGACGTAGCTCCACAAGGTCCGGATCCCAGCGATTCAAGGCCAATGGCATCCCTCAGCGGACGGCTGAGCAGCCGAAGCCGATTGGACCGCAGCGCGCTGAATGATCCCGCGCGCCGGGGCAACGCCCACCGCCGGCGGTGCGCGCGACGGTGAATAACAAACCCAATGCGGCGCTGCATCTAGATCAACATGGGGACACCACACGGCAGAGCCTGCATGAGGCTACATGACCAGACCGCGGCCGATAAGTCAGCCCGCAGAGATGGACAAGCACTGAGGCTTCCACGCGGCGCTGTGGGCACGACATCAAGATGTTGCTTACCCGCCGTAGTGCGCCCATCATCGAGAGATTGGGGGGTGGTCATCTTGACTGCGTACGAAGTCGTCCTCAGCTCAGCGGCAAAGGTGTTCGTGCGGGAGCTGAAGACCCAGGAGGAACGGATCGCACTGGCGGAGTGTCTGCGCACTGAACTGGGCGGTGACGGTCCGAACGCTGGGGTTGCGTATCGATTCAGTCCTGTCAGGGATGGGCAGAAATGCATCGCTGTCCCGCTGCATTTCAATGCGATCGTCGCGATCTATCGGCCGATGACTTCGGATGAACTCACACGGCTGAAGCGAGAGCAGAACAGGAAAGTCGCCCGGACGGGATACATCGTGTTCGATTTGCTGCCACCAGAGGAAGGCCTTTACCGCCAAAGCGGGTGATTCACAGGCTCGTCATGCCGAAGGTGTCAGCGAGTTGGCGGACTCGTGGTCGTCGCTGGTGAGGCACTGGGGGACGGTGCTGGCGACGCGCCGGGGGACGGTGCTGGCGATTGGCTGGCCGGAGGCGCAGTGGGGGTCGACTCGGCAGGTGGGTTGGCGGCATAAGCAAACAAAAGCACCCCGACGACGGTCACGGCCGCCGCCATACCGAGCTGTGGGTACAGCGCCAGAGACTTTTTCCGCGTCGCGTAGTAGTTCGCATACTGCACGACAGCGTTCGCTGCCTCCCGCAGGCGCGTCGCCTGCTTGGCCTCGTCTGACTCCGCGGAAGATTCCCTGGCCGCATTGTTGGCTGCGATGAGCTTCGCCGACAGATCCGGAACACTCTCGGCTACCTGGGCATACAACTCGTTCTCGTAGTTTTCGAGCTCGTCGAGCAGCTCCGTCGTCGTACTGGTGCCGCGCAAGAGATCCTCGAAGTTCTTGTCAGTCAACTGAGCGAGGCTGATCCAGTCATCGGTGAGGATCCGGCTCGTGCGGAACACCATGTACCCGATCGCCCCCAGCGCCGCCAGAACACCGGCGACAGCGATCCAGAGCCGCAGTTCATTCAGCGCGAGGGAGCCAAGGCTGGTGAGCTGCAGGCCGGCGACTAGAACCCCGCCAACACCGGCGGCTGCAGTCAGCAACCAGCGGACAGTTGTCCTCAACGACGCGGTAGCTGCTGCATAGCTCGCAGCCGGCGTCGCAGCCTCGTCTGCTGGTGATGGCATCAGGCCGCTCGACTCATCGAGCACTCGGGCTTTCGGACACCGGAGCCGAAGACGGCTGATGGACCTCGCGGACTGCCTCTTCGAGCGTGACCAGCGGACGTTCCTCGTCCGCCAGCTCCACCTCACCCCTGTGGGCCTTGTACATGGCGCGGGTGATGTTCTGGTTGATCAAGTACTCCACCAAGTGCTGCGAAACAGGCACGACGATGCCGAGCAGCATCCCATCATTGGTGAGGATGAGAAGTTCCTTGTTCTCGGCGGCCTCCTCGATCCGATGAGCCGACAGGTCTCGAATCCGAACGTTCGCCGACGAAGTGATCGCTTGCTCGCCGGGCGGATTGAACGCGGGGATCAGCCGCCTGACCATCTGACCAGCCGTCGCGAACAGTCGATCACCAGATGTGCGGCCGACAGGCAGATCCGACGCCGCGGCCTCTTCGCGCTGGCTCGTCTCATCGAGCACATCGTCGAGAGTCTCCATCTTGGCAGGGCCCGCCAACTCGATCTCGCCATCAAGCACGTTGGCTCGCACACGCGATGAGTTCTCCTCGACGACGTGCTCAACCCAGGCCTGAATGGTTGGGACCACCACAGCAATCAGGGCTCGGTTGCGCGTCAGTCCCACCATCTCTCCTGCTCGGGCGTAGGCCTCGAGCTTCGAGCCGCGCAGCTCACGAATCTTGATCGTGTCCATGGAGCACCCTCCGTTGCCTGTGGCGCGTGGGCACCGCACCCACTCTCTGAAGTAGCAGCTTACTCGGCTTGTCGACGCTCGTCAACAAGCGTCATCAGGCGTCATCAATCGTCGACGGCCAGTTCAGCGTACCTCGATGCAGCGTCAACGGATACGGGAGCCAGGCTCGGGATCTGAACTGGCCTTCTGCCTAGACCGTAGCGAAGGACGCCGACATTTTGGACAGCCCCGTGTCGACCGCCTGGAACTCAGATCGGATCCGCATCGCAGCCCTCAGCGCCTCAACCCTGCGACACAATCGAATGATTGAGTGCGCCGATCGCGATCTTCGTCGTCATGCGGCTTCCTGAAGCCGAATGCGGATCTGAAGCTGCCCGGCTGGGCGAAGAAGGCCTGATCGTGTGCGCCTGTGGAGATCACCGCTCATTGCACGTCGACTGCATGGGTGATCTCGCCGGAGGCGATGGCGCGGTGCCAGGCGCTCGTGGACTATGACCAGGCGATGTGGAGGGTGGTAGAGATCGTTCGCGGCATTCTGCCCCAGCGATCCTCGAATGCCTGCACAGCAGGCGCGGGTGCGGCGCTGGACTGTGTTTGGGCTCCGAGTGACCCGGGCCGATGATCGGAAAACCCGTCGACCGGCTTGCCTGGTCGGCGATAGCGTCCTGGGTTGATGTGGGGTGAAGTGCGTCCGCCGATGGCGGCTCAGGTCCGTGACGCGTTCGGTGTCGAGGTGGGTGAGTTGCGGGCGCATGCGGGTGGGTTCGAAGCGGATGCGTTCAGCGACGGGCGCTGGTTCGTGAAGCTCTGGCGTCAGCAGCCGGACAGCGACGGCGCGTTGGAGTTGACCGCTGAGTTGGCGGCTCGGGGCATCCCGGTTCCTGCGGCGCAGCGGGCGCTCGACGGCTCGTACACCTCTGAACATGATGGCCGGCGCTATGCGCTGTTTCCGTTCGTTGTGGGCCGTCAAGCAACGCAGGACGACGCCGAGGCGATCGCCCGGGCGATGCGCGCCGTGCACGAGATCGCGGACCTCGGCCTGCCGCGCACCGATATGGACGAGTGGTGCATCGAGGTACTGCGCGACCGGCACGACCACCCTTGGATCGGCGATCGTCGCGGCGAGGTCATGGCCAACGTCGACCGGCTCGAAGCGGTGATCGAACGGGCGCGCGCGATCGACGTACCTCAGGTCGTGTGCCACCACGACCTGTTCCCGCACAACGTCCTCGTCGACCGCGACGGTCGCGTCACGGCGCTGCTCGACTGGGGTCACGCGATGCTGGCGCCGCGCGAGCACGACCTGTTCGCCGCCTTGTGCGAGCCCGAACCTGTGCGCTTCCTGCGGGCGTACGGCGCGGAGGGACTCGACCTCACCCACCTCGAGTACGCCCGGCTGGCCCGTTCGCTGCGCGACCTCGCCGTTCGTATCTCCAATGAGGTCGACCTGGAGGGCATCAACACGTGGGGCTTCGACGGATTGCGCCGAGTCGACGCCGACCTCGAACTCGCCCGGCCGTTCTGCGTTCCCTGAGCAAACGGCGTGGTGCTTGTGTGCAGGGCCGAGGCTTAGCCGTTGATCAGTTGCGTGAACGCTGGGTCGTGGCGGATCGGGTCCAGGTCGGGGTCGGTCTGTGCGGAGGCGCGGAACTCTTCTGACAGCTCGATGGCGCGGCGGAGGTGATCGAGTGCGTCCGTTGTGCGGCCGCAGCGGCTTTCGCAGCACGCGAGGTTGAAGAAGAGCATGGGGTACTGCGGACTTGCGGCGACAAGGGCTCCGAGGCGGTCGGCGACTTCGGCGTACCTGTCGGCCTGGTAGAGCGGTGCGAGCGGAGCCCACAGTTCCCAGCCGCGGGCATCGTAGGGGCCTCCAGGGGTGCCTTCGATCGCGATGATGGTCGTCGCTGCCTGTTTGGCGGAGGCCGTTCGCTTGGTGCGGGGCGGGGCGGAGACGAGAGTTCCTGCCGGTGCGTCGATCTGGTCACCGTCGATCTCGAACACGGCGTGGCCGCGCAGGACGAGAAAGAGTTCCTGGTCGGCGGTGGGGTCGCCTTCGTCGTGCTCGTTGATGACGAGGTCGCCCGCGGCGTGGGCGGTCCAAGCAGTCACCCCGAACGCCGTGATGCCCAACTGGTGCCGGATCGGCCGGTAGTGACAACCTGCGTCGTCGAATTCCTCGATAGCGTCCAGATGCGCAACCACGTAACCAGCCATCGCCCGCCCGGCCCTTCATCAGAGGTTTGCCGGCATCCTAGAAGCGATTGCGGACGTTCTACGTCCGGTTGAACGGAGTTGAGTCCATCAGAGTGGTGTACGGCGAGATCCTGGTGGCGCGTCGCGGGGAACGTGAACGCGGTCATCGGGTGATCCTTCGAGTGATCTCTCACAACCGACTCGAAGAAGGAAACCGCGATGACCGCTGGC
>NZ_JBVJHF010000021.1:0-22616 GCF_055586945.1 Kribbella sp. NPDC048837 | reverse complement strand
GTCGATACTGGAGCCAGCGGTCATCGCGGTTTCCTTCTTCGAGTCGGTTGTGAGAGATCACTCGAAGGATCACCCGATGACCGCGTTCACGTTCCTCGCGACGCGCCACCAGGATCTCGCCGTACACCACTCTGATGGACTCAACTGGCGCCACCACACCCAACTCGTGCCCTAGCTGCGCACACCGGAGGTCGACACCCCAACAGCCGACGCGCGCGGCGAAGGTGTGTTCCGATGCCACCGATGCCCACGGCACCTGCGCCAAACCCACCGGCCCATGACACCACTCCGCTCGTCGCCGAAGGCGACTGGTGCAGCAGCCGCCCCGAGGCGGTGTCCTTCTGCCGCACCTTCGGTCATTCATCACCCCGGCGCCACGAGCACGTGTCGACGACACTCGCGCCAAACCCCACCAGCCTGTGACACCACTCCGCGCCCGCCGCCGAAGGCGACGGCTAGAGCAACCGCCGCGCAGCGGTGACCTTCTGCCGCGCCCTTCGGTCAGCCATCACCCCGGACGCCACCCGCCCGTCTGTCTACGGCACCTGCACCAAGTCTGTCTACGGCACCCGCGCCAAGCCAGCCGGCCTGTGACACCACTCCGCGCCCGCCGCCGAAGGCGGCCGACAAGTCAGCTGCCGCGACGTGTGTGCTCTCTGCACTCACCTCAGTCGTCCATAGCCCCGGCGCCACAACCACCTGACCACGGCACCCGGCGCCAACCCCGCCGGCCCGTGACACCATCACGCGCCGGCGAAGGCGGCCAACAAATCAGCCGCCGCGAAGCGGTGTCCGCTCTGCACTCACCTCAGTCATCCCTAACCCCGGCGCCACAACCACGTATCCACGGCAGCCGGCGCAAACCCCGCCGGCCCGTGACACCATCCCGCGCCCGCCGCCGAAGGCGGCCAACAAATCAGCCGCCGCGCAGCGGTGTCCGCTCTGCCCAGTCATTCATCACCCCGGCGCCACAACCACGTATCCACGGCACCCGGCGCAAAGCCCGTCGGCCCGTGACAGCATTCCGCGCCCGCCGCCGGAGGCGGCCAAGAAGTCAGCCGCCGCGGAGCGGGGTCCTTTGGGGGCCGACCCTGAGAGGTGACCCTGGGGGGCGGCTGACGGATGTCATGGGTGGTACGTGACGGGCGATCCAGGGGTGGGGCGGGGATCGGCGGGAGGGTTTGGGTATGACGATGACGACTGCGGTCAGCTTGCGGGGTGTGACCAAGAAGTATGGGGACGTGCAGGCCGTCGCCGGGGTGGATCTGACCATCCGGGCCGGCGAGGTGGTGGCTTTGCTGGGGCCGAACGGTGCCGGGAAGTCGACGACGATCGAGATGCTGCTCGGGCTGGTGAAGCCGGATCAGGGCACGGTGCAGGTGTACGACGGGACGCCGGTCGAGGCGATCGCCAAGGGGCATGTCGGGGTGATGCTGCAGAGCGGCGGGATCATCGAGGACGCCAAGGTGGGCGAGCTGCTGAACCTGGTGGCGGGCCTGCACAAGGACCCGATGCCGGTGAAGGAGGCGCTCGAGCAGGCCGGGATCGCCGATCTGACCAACCGGAAGATGAAGGGGCTGTCGGGCGGGCAGAAGCAGCGGGTGCGGTTCGCGATGGCGATCATCCCGCAGCCGGAGCTGATCGTGCTGGACGAGCCGACGACCGGCATGGATGTGGAGTCGCGGCGGGACTTCTGGGCGTCGATGCACGCCGAGACCGCGCGGGGCCGGACGGTGCTGTTCGCGACGCACTATCTGGAAGAGGCCGATGCGTACGCCGACCGCGTGGTGCTGATGCGGCACGGCAAAGTCGTTGCCGACGGCACCGCGGCGCAGATCAAGGCGAGCGTGTCCGGCCGGACCATCCGGGCCACCGTTCCCGGTGCGGACCTGGCGGCGCTGGCGTCGCTGCCCGGCGTACGGAACGTCGAGACGCGGGGTGAGGTCGTGCTGCTGCAGTGCGCGAACTCCGACGACACCTTGCGGTACCTGCTGGAGAACACGGCAGCCCACGACATCGAAGTGACGTCCGCCGACCTGGAGGACGCCGTACTGGCCATCAGCGCAGAGCAGGAGAGCCTGGCATGAACCGCGACTACTTGATCTTCGACATCCGCCGCACGCTGCGGAACCGGCGGGTGCTGATTTTCTCGATCCTGATGCCGCTGGTGCTGTTCCTGATCTTCGGCATGACGCTGCCGAAGGACGCCAGTGAGGGCGGGATCTCCGCGATCGCGTACGTGATGGTGAGTATGGCGATGTTCGGCTCGATGTCCGCGGCGATGAGCAGCGGTGGTGTGATCGCGGCCGAGCGTGACGGGGGCTGGAACCGGACGCTGCGGCTCACGCCGCTGAAGCCGCAGGCGTACGTCGTCTCCAAGGTGCTCCTGTCACTGCTGCTGGCGATCCCGCCGCTGCTGGTCGTCTTCCTCTTCGGCATGACGTTCGGCCACGTGCACCTGAGCGTGACCCAGTGGGTGACGGTTGCGCTGGTGTCCTGGCTCGGCGCCCTGCCGTTCGCGGCGATCGGCCTGGTCATCGGGTACATCGCCAAGCCGGACAGCGTGCAGCCGATCACCGGTCTGAGCACGATGCTGATCGCGGCCTTCGGCGGGCTGTGGCTGCCGGTCGACCAGATGCCGTCGGTCATGAAGCACATCGCCCAGCTGACCCCGGCGTACTGGACCGGTCTGACCTCTCGCAGTGCCCTGACCGCGGGCGGGGTGGACATGCAGGCGCTGCTGGTGGTGCTCGGCTGGACCGTCGTCCTCGGTGCGATCGCCCTGCGCCGGTTCCGCGCCGACACCGCCCGGGCCTGAGGTCGGGACCGCGGTCCGCACGCCGGACGCACTACCGTGACCATCATGTCGAAGATGCCAACCCTGCTGGACGGACCGGACCGCGAGCGGACCGGACCTGGCCGGTGGGGTTGGCTGGCGGCCGGGATCTGGTTGTTCTACCTGTCCCAGCCGTTCGAGGAGATCCTCGATCACCAGCACGGCCCGACCCGGGTGCTCGGGCTGATCACGCTGGTCCTGTTCGCGGCGTCGTACCTCGGCTTCTTCGGCTGGATCCGGTGGGTCGGCCTCGGCGTTGGCGGACTGGCGACCTGGCAGCGGCTCGCCTACCTGGCCGGCATGCTCATCCTGTGTTTCCTGATGCTGCCGTCAGCGGGTCAGAAGGCGCTCACCTGCCTGGTCTACATCGCGGCGATCGCGATGATGGCGCTCGACGTACGGCTCGCGGTCGTGATCGTCGCCCTGCTGCTGGGTGGCGCCGAGTTGTCGATGCGGCTGGTACCGGGCTGGAGTGACGACGGCAGCTACGGGTTCGCGATCTTCCTCGGCGCGCTGGCCGTGTTCGGCCTGCGGCGGGCGATCCAGCGAAGTATCGAGCTCAACGCGACCCGGAAGGACATGGCCGAGCTGGCCGTCCAGGAGGAACGGAACCGGTTCGCCCGGGACCTGCACGACATCCTCGGCCACTCGCTGACCGTGATCACGGTGAAGGCGGAGCTGGCCGGCAAGTTGATCGCCGCCAACCCGGAGCGCGCCGCGGCCGAGGTGGCCGATGTGGAGAGTCTCGCCCGCGCGGCGCTGGCCGATGTCCGGGCGGCGGTCGCGGGATACCGCGAGCTGAGTCTGGCCGGTGAGCTGGTGTCGGCCCGGGCAGCGCTGCAGGCGGCCGAGATCAAGGCCGACCTTCCGACCACGATCGACGAAGTCCCGGAGGAGATCCGGGAGCTCTTCGCCTGGGTGGTCCGGGAAGGTGTGACGAACGTCGTACGCCACTCCGGCGCGAAGCGCTGCACAATCAAGCTCAGCGCGACCCAGATCGAGGTCATCGACGACGGCAAGGGCCCGACGCCCGGCGGGGGTGCGTCCGGGCACGGACTCATGGGACTGCGCGAGCGGGCGGACGAGGCCGGCGCGAGCGTCCAGGTCGGTCAGGCAAGTGGCGGCGGTTTCCGCCTGGCTGTCAGAGTTGACCCGTGAGTATCCGACTGCTGATCGCCGACGACCAGGCGCTCGTCCGTGGAGCCCTGGCCGCGCTGCTGGATCTCGAGACCGACCTGGAGGTGGTGTCCGAGGTCAGCCGTGGTGACGAGGTGATCGAGGCCGCGAAGGCGTCCAAGCCCGATGTCGCCCTGCTGGACGTCGAGATGCCGGGACTGGACGGGATCGAGGCCGCCGCCGCGCTGCGGGCCGCCGTACCAGGGGTGCGCGTCTTGATGGTGACCACGTTCGGCCGGCCCGGGTACCTGCGCCGCGCGATGGAGGCCGGTGCGGCCGGTTTCGTCGTGAAGGACACCCCCGCCACCCAGCTCGCGGACGCGGTACGCCGGGTGCACCAAGGCCTCCGCGTGGTCGATCCGTCACTCGCCGCCGAGACCCTGGTCGCGGGGACGAGCCCGCTGACCGGCCGGGAGTCCGACGTACTCCGCGCCGCCCGTGAGGGAGGCACGGTCGCCGACATCGCGAAGGAGCTCCACCTCTCCGAAGGCACCGTCCGCAACCACCTCTCCGCCGCCATCGGCAAGACCGGCGCCCGGACCCGGGCCGAGGCCGCCCGGATCGCCCTCGACAACGGGTGGTTGTAGCCCGGTCCCAACCTCTAGGCTGACGGTTTAGGGGAGGGGGATCTGCGATGTCGATCGAGCAGTTCAGTGTGTCGGGGCGGTTGGCGGACACCGGTGAGGGCATCACCGCGGACGAGTTGCAGCTGGCGGCGCGGAATCACGGCATGCCGCTGGAGGGCCTGCGGTACGACGTGACGCCGCCGGGACTGCACTATGTGCTGGTGCATTACGACATCCCGGCGACGAACGCGGGGAACTGGCGGCTGACCGTGGACGGGTGCGTCGAGCAACCGTTGTCGTTCGGGCTGACCGAGTTGCGGGCGATGGGACGCCGGACCGTCCGGGTCACGTTGGAGTGCGCGGGCAACGGCCGGGCCGCGTTGCAGCCGCGGCCGATCAGCCAGCCCTGGCTGAACGAAGCCGTCGGTACGGCGGAGTGGACCGGCGTGCTGTTGTCCGATCTGCTCCGGGCGGCCGGGATCCGCGAGGACGCCGTGGACGTGGTGTTCACCGGCGCGGACCACGGCGTCGAACGCGGTGTGGAGCAGGACTACCAGCGCGGGCTGAGTGTGACCGAGGCGATCGACTCCGGCGCGATCGTCGCCTGGGAGATGAACGGCCAGCCGCTACCGCCGCAGCACGGGTACCCGCTGCGCCTCGTCGTCCCCGGCTGGTACGGGATGGCGAGCGTGAAGTGGCTGCGGTCGATCGAGCTGATCGACCGCGAGTTCGACGGGTTCCAGAACGCGGTCGCGTACCGGCTGCGCTCCGACGCGGACGACCCCGGCGAGGCGGTCACCCGGATCGAGCCGCGGGCGCTGCTGATCCCGCCGGGCTTCCCGGACTTCATGAGCCGGCACCGGTTCGTTGCCGCCGGCACCGTTCCGTTGCTGGGCCGGGCCTGGTCCGGCTGGGCGCCGATCGAGCGGGTCGAGGTCAGCACCGACGCCGGGGTGAACTGGCACGAGGCCACGTTGGATGCCCTCGGCAACGACGAGCTCGCCTGGCGGGCCTTCGCCTACGACTGGGAGGCCACACCGGGCGAGCATGTGCTCACGGTCCGCGCGTACGACGCCAGCGGCCGGGAGCAACCGATCGAGGCCAAGTGGAACCGCGGCGGCTTCGCCAACAACACCGCCCAGCGGATCAGCGTCCTCGTGACCTGACCGCGTGTCGCTGAAGCGTTCCGGCGTACCCGAGTTCCATCCTGGAGACGTACACGGTCTCACTCCAGGAGTGGTGCGGTGAACGAGTTGGGCACAGAGATCCACCTGCACGCGCGGGTCTTCCGGACCGCCGGCGAGTGGTACGCCGATGTCGACGACGAACTCGATCCACAGCCGGACAACCCCCTCTGGTGGGGCTCCTACGACTCGCAGCGGGCCGCGATCGACGCGGCCTGCTCGCGGATCGCGGCGCTGCGGCTCGCCCGCCACGCGGCCGATTCACTCCGGCTCGTTGTGTGACTCGCCACCGACGCGATAGGGGGTGGTGACGCCTTCGTACATCAGATGAGTCATCAAGCCCTCCGAGGCGTGCGGCAGGTTGTGGCAGTGGTCCATCCAGAGACCGGGGTTGTCGGCCACGAACGCGATCTCGTAGGTCTCCTTGTTGCCGACCTCGAGGGTGTCGACCCACCACGGTGAACCGGTCGCGGCGACACCGTTGCGGGACAGCACGACGGCGTGATGACCGTGCAGGTGCATCGGATGCGCTTGACCACTCGTGTTGGAGATCGTCATCCGGACAATGTCGCCCTCGGCAACCATGTACATCGGCACGTCGGGGAACTTGTGCCCGTTGATCGTCCACCACAGTCCCGGCTTCCCGTCGAGGAACCCGGGTCGCCGCCCGATCCGGTACTCGAAGTTCCGATCGGCGTGCGCCGGATCGAACCCGAGCGGCGCCGGCGTGCCGTACGTCAGCAGATCCACCGTCTCCCCCGGCAACTCGCCGGTCGGCGGATCCACCGGCCCGATCCCCAGCGACAACCCGGCCGCGCCGGCCACGAACCGGAGGCCACCGGCCGGGACCACCGCCTCCAGATCCACCCGAGCCCCAGCGGCCAACGGGTACGCCGCAGTCACCGGCGTCGGCCCGTGCACCTCCCGGCCATCCACCGCGACCACCTTGTACGGCGTCCCGAGCAGCCCGACCCGCAGGATCGCGTTGTCGGTATTGATCACCCGGACCCGCGCCGTCGTCCCCGCGGGCAGCTCCACCCGCTGAGTCCCCGTCCGCCCGTTGATCGTCCGCTTCCCGTCGTACGTATGGATCGTGGCGATCACCTCGCCCGGCGTCGCCGGCGCGATCACGATCGGCCCGAACAGCCCGCCCTTCACCTCGTCGCTCGACACCTGGTGTGAGTGGTACCAGTACGTCCCGGCCTGCTCCGCCTTGAAGCGGTACACATGCTTCCCGCCCACCGGTACGGCGTCCTGCGTCACGCCGGCCACCCCGTCCTCGGCATTGGGTACGTCGATCCCGTGCCAGTGCAGCGTGGCACCGTCGGAGACCGACTCGTTCACGAACGTCACCTGGACGAGATCGCCGACCCGGGCCCGGATCAACGGGCCCGGCGAGGTCCCGTTGACCGTGTAGCCGTCGACGGTCTCGCCACTGGCCAGCTGGTACTTCTGCTTCCGCGCGGTCAGCGTCACCGCGACATCCGGCGTACCCGTGGCCGGTCCGGTCAGGTCCGCGACGCTCATCCCGCCGTGGTGGTGCTCATGGCCGCCGGCGGGTCCACCGCCGTAGTCGGCGTACCCCATCTCGGCCGGGTTGTAGGAGCCGGGGACCAGGCTGGTCGCCCAGAGATACCCCAGCGGTACGAGTACCGCCAGCGTGATCCCCAGAGCGATCAGCCGGCCCCACCGGCGGCGACGCTCAGGCACTGGTCACAGGCTGCTTCGCCACGACGGCCCGCCGCGCGGCAGTACTGGCGACACCGGCGATCACCAGGCCGTTGATGCCGTGCAGGATCCCGAGCGCCGGGACCCCGAAGGCGACCACCGCGAGCAGGAACTGCAGGACGACCAGCCCGACCACGATCCCGGCCAGCATCCGCCCACGCGGGACGTCGGTCAGGAACGACACGATCAGGAAGACCAGCGCGAGCAGACCGATCACCATGCCGGCGATGCTGTGGTAGCTCTGCCCGAGGTTGCTGTAGTCGGCCCCGATCGAGGTGCCGTCGTCGGCGTCCTTGGAGATGGTGAACCCGGCCAGCGCGATGGACGCGACCTGGAGCACGACCGCGAGCGCGATCAGCTGACCGATCACCCGGTAGACGGCCCTCATGCGCGCCGCTCCATCCCGCGCTTCCGGACGATGAGCACCGCCGCCGCGATCAACGCGAGCGGCAGGGCCGGCGGATGCCCGGCACCCACCACACAGCCGATCGACGCCAGCAGACCGGCCACGCCGAGCGCGACCAGCAGCGGGAACGGGAGCCGCCCGATCGGACCCATCTCCGGCCGCCCCGCCCGGAAGGATCCACGCGGTCCCGGTCCGGCGGTCTGCCGACCGCTCGGGAGGTCTGTGAACAGTGCGGCCAGGTCGGCGTCCGTCTTCGCCTGCAGGGCCTGGTCGATGCGCTCGGCGTGCTCCTCCGCGCTGAGCCGGCCGGCTTCGTAGTGCTCGCCCAGACGCTTGATCGCGTCCTCGCGCTCGCTGTCGCCGATGCGGATCGGTCCGCCCGGCCTCTCGTCGCCCATGACACTCCTCGGTGCTCGCAGTTTTCGACTGCACCGATCGTGTCGTCCGGGCCCCTCCCACCGCGTCGCCTCAGCGGCGGCTCCTGACCTACCCCCGGAGGAGCACGCTGCGCCCACCGACGCAGTACGACGTACTCCCCCGGGCGTAGGCCGCCCCAGGGTGAACCCTCAGGCGTTGGCCGAGAGGATCTTGTTCACATCGTTGTTGGCCTTGCCCAGTGAGCTCGGATCGGCCTCGAACGACATCACCGCGTCCATCGCCGGTGTCATCACCGCGGTCACGTCCGCCGCGTTCGGATTCGCCGGGTACGGGAAGACGTCACCCGACTCGACCGGTTCCAGGAACGGCGTGACGTCCCAGCCGCTCTTGGCGAACGCCGCCTTCGCCGCCGGCATGCTCGCCGCCACCGCCGGGAACACCACCCCCGCCTTGGCGACGATGTCCTGCGCGGTCTGCGAGCCGAGGAACTTCACCCAGGCCCAGGACGCCTCCCGGCGGGTGGTGCCCGCCCAGATGGTGTCGGCCAGCCCGTTCATCATCGACATCCGCTTCCCGACCGGGCCGATCGGCAGCCGGGCCAGCTTGGTCTTCACCTGCTTCAGCCCGCCGTAGGTCCCCAGCATCCAGGAACCGTTCGGGGTGATCGCGTACCTCCCGGCACCGAAGCTCGTGGTGACGTCCACCCCGGACTTCGCCTGCGCGTACGTCGGCATGTACCCCTTGGTGATCAGTCCGCGCCACCAGCCGATGGTGTCGGTGAACTTCGGGTCGCCGTAGAAGAACTTCGTCCCCCACGGCTCGCCCTCGGAGTACTTCCAGCCGTTGCTGGCGGCGTACCAGCTCCAACTGGTCTGGCCGTCGCCGCCGCCGGCGTCGGAGTACCCGAGTCCGTAGACCTTGACGTCGTCCTTGTCGAAGCCCGGCTGGTCGCCGCGCCGGCCCTTGGAGTCGACGGTGAGCCGGCGGACGATCTGCTCGAACGTGCCGCCGTCCTGCGGGTTCCAGGTCATCGAGTTCAGCTGGTCGACGCTGATCCCGGCCGCCTCGGTGAAGGCGCTGTTGTAGAAGTAGACCTCGGTGTCCCAGTCCTTCGGCAGGCCGTACCGCTTGCCGTCGGCCCCGATCCAGCGGTCCGCCAGACCCTTCTGGTAGATGCTCAGATCGATGTTGTCCTTGGCAACGAAGTCGTCGATCGGCAGCACCTGGCCCTTGTCCGCGAACAGCGGGTACTTCGACGAGTGCCCGGTGAACACGTCCGGCGCGGTGTCGGAGATGAACCCGGTCACCAGCTTGGACCAGTAGTCGTTCCAGCCGTACTGCTCGATCTTCACGGTGTACTGCGGGTTCTGCTCGTGGAACACCTTGGCGGCCTCGGTGTACATCGGCAGCTGGGCGGAGTCCCACAGCCAGTAGATGACCTCGCCTTCGCCGCGGGCGGCCGCGCCGTTGTTGCATCCGGCCACCGCCGACGCCGCGAGTCCGGCCAGTCCGGCCTTCAGCAAGGTGCGTCTCGTCATCGTCATCTGAGTCACCTCACTTGATTCCGGAGAAGCCGATGGAGTTGGTGATCCGCCGGGCGAAGGCCAGGAACAGGATGATCATCGGCAACGCCGCGATCAGCGTCGCGGCCATCAGCCCGGCCCAGTCCGGCCCGCCCTGCGGCGTCTGCGACCGGAACACACCCAGCGCGACCGTCAGCACCCGGACGTTCTCCTGCTGACCCACCAGCAGCGGCCAGAAGTAGTCGTTCCAGGAGTTGATGTAGGTCAGGATCCCCAGCGTGGCGATCGGCGCCGCGCTCATCGGGATGATCAGGCCGAAGAAGATCCGCCGGTGCCCGGCGCCGTCGATCATCGCCGCCTCCTCCAGCTCCCGGTTGATCCCGAGGAAGAACTGGCGCAGGAAGAAGATCGCGAACGGTGTCATGAACGCACCCGGCAGGATGATGCCGGCGAAGCTGTTCAGCAGGCCGAGGTTCTTGATCAGCACGAAGTTCGGCAGCGTGGTGAAGATCGGCGGCACCATCAGCGCGGCCAGGAACAGCGCGAACACCTTGTCCCGCCCGGGCCAGCGCAGCCGGGCGAACGCGTACGCCGCCATCGCACTGAAGAACACCTGGCAGACCGTCGTGATCGTTGCCACGATCAACGAGTTCCGCAGGTACAGCCAGAAGTTGACGGCCGCTCCCGAACCGCCCTGGGCCTGGGCCTCCTCGATCGTCGACAACCCGAGCACCCGCTTGAAGGCGCCCAGCGTGGTCTCGACCGGGAGCAGCGAGCTCGGGTGGCCGGGGAGCTGGGTGTTGTCGGACAGCGCCGTACGCAGCATCCAGTAGAACGGGAACAGCGTGACGATCAGCAGCACGACCAGGAAGATCCAGGCGACCGTGCGCCCGACGTTCAGTTCCTTCCTCATGCCAGATCACTCTCCTTCGCGCGCAGCAGGCGGAGCTGCAGCAGGGAGACCAGTGCGAGGATCGCGAACAGCACCAGGGCCATCGCGGAGGCGTACCCGAAGTCGAACCGGGTGAACGCCCGCTCGTAGATGTAGTAGTAGATGACCCGCGTCGCGTTGATCGGACCGCCCTGCGTGGTCACCGCGACGGTGTCGAAGATCTGGAACGAGCCGATCATGGTGACCACCAGGACCATCACCAGAACGGGCCGCAACAGCGGCAACGTGATCCGCCAGAACGTCTTCCACTCGGTCGACCCGTCCACCTCGGCCGCCTCGTAGACGTACGCCGGGATCGTCTGCAGGCCGGCGAACACCAGCAGGGCCGTGTACCCCATGTGCCGCCAGACGTTGATGCCCGCGATCGTCGGGATCGCCCAGTGCGAGTCGCCGAAGAACGCGACCGGATCGACCCCGATCCAGTTCAGGCCCTGGTTCACGATGCCGACCTGGAAGTCGAGCATCCAGTACCAGACCAGGGCGACGACCACGTTCGCGACCAGGTACGGCAGCAGGATCGCCGCGCGGACCGTGATCGACTTGGTCAGCCGGTACATCAGCATCGCGATCCCGATCGCCAGCACGGTCTGCACGCCGATGTTGATCACGACGTACTCGACCGTGACCAGCAGCGCGTTCCAGAAGAAGCTGTCCTGGATCATCCGCCGGTAGTTGTCCAGGCCGTTGAACTGCGGCGCGGACAGCAGGCTGTACTCGGTGAAGCTCAGGTAGGCGCCGCGCAGGGTCGGCCAGATGTAGAACACGACGAAGCCGAGGGTGGCGGGGGCCAGGAAGATCATCGCGACCTTCAGGTCCCCCAGGCTCCGCCGCTGACCGGGCGGAGCCTTCTGATCCCCGTGATCTCGCCTGCTGTCGGGTGGTGCGTTGGTGGTCACGGTCACGGGGATCTCCTTCTCGTCGGCGATCGACCGGGCTTAGTCGATCGCAGTCGCGTCCAGCAAGATCGCGTTCTCCGGCCACTGCGCGGGGATGAGCACCCCGACCGAGGCCAGTGCGGCACCGTTCAGCTCCACGCTTCCACCGTTGGCCGACCAGGGGGCCGTCCGCGAGTCGGGGCCGGGTGTCGCGAGTTTGCTCACGCGGTACGTCCGCTGCGGGTCGAGCCCGGGCAGCCGGACCCGTCCGACGGCCGACGTGACCGACTGCGTGAGCTGTACGGCGGCGTACACGGCGCGGCTGTGGTCCGGTGCGACCACGCCGTGCAGCAGGAAGTCGTTCGGACCGCGGTCGGCGCGGACGACCGTACCGGTGTGCAGCAGCGGCCGCAGTTCCTTGTGCAGGGCGACCCAGCCGGCCAGCTCCGCGCGCTCCTCGGGCGAGGCGGACGCGATGTCCCACTCGATGCCGAAGTGGCCGAACAGCGCGGTGATCGCGCGGAACGACAGCGTCTGGGTGCGGCCGGTGGTGTGCGCCCGCGGCGGGCCGACGTGGCAGCCGATCAGCTCCGGCGGGAGCAGCAGTTGCGTGTAGCGCTGGATGGTCTGCCGCTCGAGCGCGTCGTTGCTGTCGCTGCCCCAGATCCGGTCGGTGCGCTCGAGGATGCCGAGGTCGACCCGCGCGCCGCCGGACGAGCACGACTCGATCTCCAGGCCGGGGTGCCGGCGCTTCAGCTCGTCGATCAGCCGGTACACGGCCAGCGTCTGCTCGTGGATGCCGGCGGTCCCGGTCAGCTGGTTGCCGCCGTCGACGAAGTCCCGGTTGTGGTCCCACTTCAGGTACGCGATGTCGTACTCGGTCAGCAGGCTGTCGAGCCGCTCGAGGATGTAGTCGTACGCCGCCGGGACGCCGAGGTTCAGGCCCTGCTGGTGCCGCGCGGTCGGGGGCATCCGGTTGCCGGTGGCAAGGATCCAGTCCGGGTGCTCGCGGGCCAGGTCGGAGTCCGGGTTCACCATCTCCGGCTCGACCCAGAGCCCGAACTGCAGGCCGAGTCCCCGGACGTGGTCGACCAGCGGGTGCAGGCCCTTCGGCCAGATCCCTTCGTCGACGTACCAGTCGCCGAGGCCGGCGTGGTCGTCGCGCCGGCCGCGGAACCAGCCGTCGTCCAGCACGAACCGCTCCGCCCCGACCTCGGCGGCCGCGTCCGCGAGCGCCTTCAGCTTGTCCAGGTCGAGATCGAAGTACACCGCTTCCCAGGTGTTCAGGACGACGGGACGCTCGGTCTTCGGATGGTTCGGCCGGGCCCGCAGGTAGTCGTGGAAGCGGGCGGACAGCCGGTCGAGGCCGACGCCGTACGAGCCGTAGATCCACGGGGTGCTGTAGGTGCCGTCCGGCTGCACGCGGCCCTCGCCGGGCAGGAGCAGCTCGCCACCGCCGATGACGCCGTACCCGCTCATGCCGCGCTCGGCGTACGAGCGGTGGTTGCCGCTCCAGGCGGTGTGCACGGCCCAGATCTCGCCAGTGCCGAAGTCGAAGCCGGGCGTGCCCGCGATCAGCAGCAGGGTCGCGTCGGCGCCGGTGCGGCCGCGGCGGTTGTCACGGATGTGCGCGCCTTGGGTGAACTCGTGCCGCTGCGGGTGCCGCTCGCCGATGTGGCGGCCGGTCATGTCCAGCAGTTCGGTCGCCTCGGTCGGGACCGGCAGGGCAAGTACCAGACCGTCGACCGTGTACGGCGTCGCGCCGGTGTTCGTGAGGTCCGCCTTGGCGCGGACCAGGCCGCTGTCGGTCAGCTCGATGGTGAGGCGCATCGTGAGTCCGGCGTCGGTGTCCTCCGCGTCGACCTGCACCGCGTTGTCGGACTGCGCGACGCTGGTCAGCCGGAAGTTCGTGGAGAAGTCCTGCCCGTCGCGGTGGCCGCTCAGGCCGGGCAGGCCGAACCAGCCGGTGGCGTACTCCGGCACGATCGCGATCGGCTGGTTGTCGTCCAGTCCGTTGCCGTCCTGGACCGCACCGGCCCCACGCCGCAGTTCCAGCAGAGCTTTCCCGGTCAACTCGCCCAGATCCGCACCCCAGTGCAGGACGGACGGAAGGGCCGGACCTGAGCAGTCCAGCACCAGGCTGACCCCGCCAGCGCGAAGCTGTAGCACCTCGATGTTCGACACTGTTGATTCACTCTGCTTTCTGATTGATTTCAGGACGGAACTATTTACCCCGTCAGCCCAGATGTCAATGCTTCACGAAGTTAAGTAAGTACCTTACGGGTGGCATCGTTGTCAGCCCAGCCCCCGGGCAACCGCTCTCCGGCCACCGGACACCCATCTCTTGACAGATTTTTCTGTCAAGAGCAGATTTGGGGGCATGCTGCGGTACGTCGAGGAGCCCGAGAAGGTGCGGCTGGCCCTGTCGCCGATCCGGCGGCGGCTGCTCGAGCTGCTCCGGGACCCGTCGTCGGCGACCCAGCTCGCGGCCGCGCTGGAGCTGCCGCGGCAACGGGTGAACTACCACCTGCGCGAGCTGGAGAAGGCCGGCCTGGTCGAGCTGGTCGAGGAGCGGCAGCGGCGCGGGTTCACCGAGCGGATCCTGCGCGCCTCGGCCGCGACCCTGGTGGTCGACCCGGGCCTGATGGGTCGTGCGTTCAGCCAGATCCAGGACCAGTACGCCGCCGAGCACCTGGTCGAGGTGGCCGCCGGGACCGTCCGCGACGTGGCCCGGATGCAGAGCGCGGCCGACGCCGCCGGCCGGCGGCTGCTCACGTTCACCCTCGAGGCCGAGGTCCGGTTCGCCGAGCCGGGCGACGTGCACCGCTTCACCGACGCGCTGGCCGAGGCGGTCCGGCGAACGGTCGAGCAGTTCGACAACGAGGACGGGCGACCGTACCGGCTGATCGCGGGCGGCCACCCGGCGCCCGCGCGTACCGAAGGAGACTCATGACCGACGAGAGACCACAGATCGTGGTGACCGTGGCGGCGCCCGTCGAGGCGGTCTGGCAGGCGCTGCGGGACAAGGACAAGATCCGGCACTGGCACGGCTGGGAGTACGAGGGACCCCAAGGCGGGCTGGAGGAGGAGATCGACCTCATCTACTACAGCCACGCCGTCGAGGAGGGCACGACACTGACCCTCGGCAGCGGCGACGAGTTCGTGGTCGAGCCGGTCGAGGGCGGATCGCGGATCACGCTGACCCGGGCACCGCGCGGCGCCAACCCCGAGTGGGAGGCGTACTACGACGACGTCACCGAGGGCTGGACGACGTTCCTCAACCAGCTGCGGTTCGCCGTCGAGCACCACCCCGGCGACGCCCGCCACACGCTCTTCTACTCCGGGACCGGCGCGCTCTCGCCGATCGCCGAGCTCGGCATCTCCCCCGGCCCGGCCGGCAGCGCCTACGAGCTCGAGCTGGTGGGCGAGCAGGTGAAGGGCGAGGTCTGGTACGTCTCCGAGCACCAGGTCGGGCTCACGGTAGATGCCTGGGGCAACGGTCTGCTGGTGCTCAGCCACATCCCGCCCGGTGACGTGAAACCCGACGGCGCGACGATGGCCGTCCTCAGCCTGTACGGCGACACCGACCGGGACGCGCTCGACGCCCGGTGGCGCGCGTGGTGGGAGCCGCGCTACCCGGAGCAGCTCGACCTCGGAGTCTGAACTCGGCGCCGACGGGCCGAGCCGGGCCGGCGCCGACGGGCCGACCCGGCCCGTGCCGGGCTGACACGGCGGTGACAGGGCGCAAAGGTGTCAGCACTCTCGGTCTACCGGGGGATGGTTACCCGGAAGTACATTTCTGCCGACGGTGATCGGGTGGGGGTCCTGACGATCACCGAACTCCGGCGAGAGAGGCCTTCCGGATGAACCTTCCGAGAAGTCGTCGAGTGTCCCTGATCCTTGTGCTCTCCATGACCGGCCTCGGCCTGGTCGCCACCCCCGCGCACGCCGATGGCCCGGGGTCCGGAACGCCGTACGTCGTCACCGTCGGCGACTCCTACATCTCGGGCGAGGCCGGTCGCTGGGCCGGCAGCTCGAACAACTCCGAGGCGCCGGCCGACGCGCTCGGAGCGCACGCCTACCACGACAACGCGAGTCATACCGCCGAGCTGATCCCGAAATGTCACCGCAGTCTGTCGGCCGAGGCCTTCATCGGCGGCGGGGTGAACGGGCTGAACCTGGCCTGCTCCGGCGCTCGCACCACGACCGGCACCGGCGACGACTTCAAGCCGGGGATCGACTTCTACGACGACGGCGCCGGCAAGCAGGGCCAGGCGAAGATGCTCCAGGTCTTCGCGGCCGCCCACAACGTCAAGCAGGTGGTCGTGTCGATCGGCGGCAACGACTTCAACTTCGCGGGGATCGTCACGCAGTGCGTGCAGGACTTCCTGCTCTCGCCGTCCTGGTTCCCGGACTACTGCCGCGACGACTCGTCGGTCGTCAGCAACTTCACGTCCGCCAACGTCACCGCCGTCCGCGGCCGGATCGCGACCGCGTTCCAGAACATCCGCACCGCCATGCGGAACGCGGGGTACGGCGACACCGCGTGGACCCTGCTCGTCCAGACGTACCCGTCACCCATCCCCGCCGCCAGCGGGTTCAGGTACGGGCAGAGCGGCTACACCCGGCAGAGCGTCGGTGGCTGCGGCTTCTGGAACGCGGATGCCGACTGGGCCAACAGCACCGCCCTCGTCACCATCAACAACACGGTCCGCGCCGCCATGGGCCAGTCCGGCCTGACCAACACCCGCCTGCTCGAACTGCAGTCCGCCTTCAACGGCAGGCGCCTGTGTGAGAAGACCGTCGGCCTCTACGAGGAAGTCGGCCTTTCCTCCTGGACTCAACCGACCGCGGTCGACAAGACCGAGTGGATCAACCAGATCCGCACCGTCACCACGATCGGCTCGAACTACTTCATCCAGGAATCCCTCCACCCCAACTACTGGGCCCAACTCGCCCTCCGCTCCTGCGTCCGCCAGACCTACACCCAGAACCGAGGCGGCACCTGCACCATCTCCGCCCCCGGCCTCCTCAACGGCGAACCCCGCATGACCCTCAACTGACGAACGAGCCGGCCGCCGTACCCCGACTGCGGGGTACGGCGGCCGGTGTGTGTTTCAGGTCAGCTCAGGTTGAGGCCCGTGTCGTCGATGACGAACGAGGTCTGGAGGGAGCTGTCCTCGGTGCCGGTGAAGCTGATCGACACCGTCTGGCCGGCGAACGACGACAGGTTGAACGACTTCAGCGAGTAGCCACTCGCCTTGTTCAGGTTCGAGTACGTCGCCAGCGTGGTCGAGCCCGCCTTCACGGTGAGCTTGTCGTACTGCGTGCTTGTGGTGGTCTCGGCGGAGTCGATGTGCAGGTAGAACGTCAGCGTCGCGCTGCACCCGGCCGGGATCGCCACCGACTGGCTCAGGGTGTCGGTGTGGGTCTGGCCGTAGCCGTCGAGCCATGCCTTCCAGGAGCCGCTGCGCGCGGGCTGGGAGGCGGTGTTGTCGATCACTCCGGACGACGCCGACCACGGCGCCGCCGTACCGGTCTCGAAGCCGGGGTTGCCGAGCTTCTGGCCGGAGCAGCCACCGGTGCCGCCGATGGTGAAGGTGAACGACGTGCTGCCCGATCCACCGGCACTCGCGGTCGCCGTCACGGTGACGTTGAAGGTGCCGCTGGCGGTCGGGGTGCCGGACACGGTCCCGGTGGAGGAACCGAGCGTGATCCCGCCCGGCAGGCCGGTCGCGGACCAGGTGTACGGCGCGGTGCCGCCGGTGGCCGACAGCGTGAACGACGCGATCGCCGTACCGACCGTACCGGTCTTGTTGCCCGGGTTCGTGACCGTGACGCCGCCGCTGGTGCTGCAGGTCGGGTCAGCCGCCTGCGCCGGAACGCTGACCGCGTCCCACGCCGCCTTCACGGTGTTGAACTCGGTGCAGCTGCCCGGGAACAGGTTCTTGGCCGCGGTCAGGGTCCAGGTCCGGTACTTCAGGTACGAGCTGCTGCTGGTCTTCATCAGCATCGCGTTGTACATGATCCGGATCGCCTTCTGGATACCCAGGCCGGTGACCGTCGAGCTGTTGCAGGTCGGGCTCGCGGGCGAGCCGTTGCTGCCCTGCGACAGCAGGTAGAACCAGTGGTTGCCGGGGCCGGCCGCGGCGTGCACCTCGGTGCCCGGGATCGAGCTCGAGTAGCAGTTCGGGTCGCCGAGGGCCGACGGGTTGTACATGTTCCGGATCGGGCCGCTGCCGACCAGGTTGACCTCTTCGCCGACCAGGAAGTCCGGCGGGTCGTACGCCGACGACTGGTTGCTGTACCACTCGGTGGCCGCGCCGAACGTGTCGGCGACGAACTCCTGGGTGCCGCTGCCGGAGATGCCGCCCGGCGTGTGGTCGTCGATGCCGTGGCCCATCTCGTGCGCCAGGACGTCGATCGAGCCGATCCAGCCGCCGGCCGTGTTGTGGCCGATCTGGACCTGGGTGCCGTCGTAGTACGCGTTCTCGTCGTTCAGGCCGACGCGGATCGGCCAGGCGCCGCCGTTGCCGTCCATGCCGTTACGGCCGAGCCAGTCGGTCAGCATGTGCTTCTCGGTCTGGGCGGCGAACAGGGCGTCGACGCAGCCGGTCTCCTTGTTGGTGGCCGTCCCGTTGCCCCAGTTGTCGTCCGGGCCGGAGAACGTGGTGTTGTTCGCCGCGTCCTGGCAGGACAGGTTGGTGGTGTTCGGGTCCTTCATCGAGTACGTGCTGCCGGACAGCGTGGTGTCCAGGTGCACCGGGTTCGGGCCGCTGTAGACCGCCGTACCGTTGCCGGCCATCACGTGTTCCTTGGTGCCGAGCACCTTGCCGCTCTGCGCGTCGACGTACACCGACAGGCTGGACGGCTCGTGACCGTTGTTGCCGCTGACCCGCGACTGCCACGCCAGCTTCGGCGTGCCGTTCAGGGCGTAGACGGCCAGCGTCGGCGTGGTGGACGAGTCGACGTGCTTCAGTTGCCTCGTTGCGGTCGCCTTGGCGGACGCGGCCGTGACCTTCGCGGACGTCGAGAGGTCGGGTACGGCGGTGGTCTGGGCGACCGAGGTGGACTTCACGGCTCCCTTGGCGTCGGTGACCACGACGAAGTCACCACCGATGACCGGGAGGCCCTTGTACGAGCGCTCGTACGGGACGTACTGCAGACCCGAGGGCTCGGAGATCACCGGCTTCGCGGTGAACTGGTCGTTCTTCCCGGCGTGCAGACCGGCGGGCCGGTTCGCGACCAGCGAGGAGGCAGCGTCGGCGGCGTACGCCTTGGACTGCGCCTGCGACGGCCGGGGTGGGGGTGCCGCGGTCGGAGCGGCTCCGGCCGCTGAAGACCCGAGGGCGGCGAGTGCCGCTACCGCGAGGCTGGTGACAGCCAGGACGGCGGCGGGCTTGCGGGAACGCTGAAACAAGACCATGGATGTGGTCCCTTCGCGACAACGGTGCTGGGCGGGATGCGTCTCGCCGGACTGCAGACGGGTGCACCACCTCCGTCTGGGACCTCCGGCCTATCCACCGGTTTCCTGCCCTCCCCTTTCCATCGGCCGCCGATGAATCGCGCGGACGGACACTATGCCCGCGCCCCGGGCCGGGCAAGGCGCGGGAATGCCGTTGGCACGAGTCAGACAATGACCTCGTTGTCATGCCCGCGTCGGCTACATCACGCCACCGATTCCGGGGCGGCCTGGACCAATCGCGTTCGTTGCGGGCAGAATCGCGCAGACGGGTAGGCTGCCGGGCTGGGGTGTGAGTGGAAACCGAATTCGCGCTGTCACTCGGTACGCAGCGATGGGCGCTGCCGGCCGGGGGCGACGACGTCACCATCGGGCGTGCCTCGAACGCGTCCGTCCGGCTCCAGGCCGACGACCAGATCTCCCGCATCCACGCCCGCCTGACCCGCTCCGGTACGACGTGGACCCTCCACGACGAGTCCCGCAACGGCACCGGCCTCAACGGCCGCCGCCTGGCCGCCCCCACCCCCCTCACCAACAACGACCGCATCCACATAGGCCGCTCAGTCCTAACCTTCCACGAGTCCACCCCCGCCGCCCCACCCCCGTCCGCCCCAGCCACGCACCCCACCTCCGCCGGCCCCCCGGCCCCGCCTGCGGCACCATCCGATCCCGCCGGCGCGGGCGCGCACCCCGCGTCCTCCGGTCCCGCCGGTCCGTCCGAGCACTCTGCGTCCTCCGGCCGAGCCGAGTACCCCGCCTCCACCGGCCCGGCTGCGTCCCCCGCACCCCCGCCAGGTCCCACCGCCGCCGCTCCGCAGGCATCCCCCTCAGCCGCGCCCCGGGGGCCGACGGCGCATTCCGCCTCCAGCCCGACCGCCTACCCCGATCCAGCCGCGTCCCCCGCACCACCCGCCGCCACCACGCCGGCTGCCGCCGCACCACCCCCGCGCGCCACCGCACCGCCACCACCCGCCACCGCCGCTGACGAACCTCGCTCAGCCACACCAGCCGGCCAGTACGCGTCGTACGAGCGCCACTCGCCGGCCGACGGGAGCGCCGCAACCCCATTCCCTGCAGCCGAGCCCACCCCGAGCCCGTTCACCCCGGACGACCGTGAGCAAAGCCCGTTCGCACCAGGTGAGCGTGAGGGGAGCCCGTTCGCACCGGGTGAGCGTGATCAGAGCCGGTTCACTTCCGTGGAAGGCGACCCGTCGTACCAGGGCTCCGGCGACCCGTCGTACTCACGCGCCCCGAGCGGACCGGGCTACCCCGGCGAATCGCCATACCCCGACGACCCGCCGTACCCCGACGAACCGTCCTACCCCGGTGCCGGTGAGCCCGACCGCCCCGCCGACGCCCCGTGGGCCGCCTACCCGTCGGCCGACAACCCCGAGCCCGCCCGGTCGCCGTGGGACAGCCCGCCGCCCGCGCAGATCGACCAGTCCCAATCCAACTGGAACGAATCCGCCAGCTGGCCCGACATCCGCCGCGAGGCCGAGCCCGCCAAACCCGACCGCCGCCTCCCAACCGCCGGCCGTTCCACCAACCGCACCACCGGCGACACCAACCGCGAACGACCCAGGACCGGCGACGACGACGAAGAGGTCGGCACCGTCCGCCTCCTCCGCGTCCTCCTGATCGCCGCCTTCATCATCGTGCTCGGCCTGCTCATCAACCTGACGATCACGTTCCTCGCCGACGGCCCCGGCGGCGCGCTCCGCTGGCTGATCCCCCCTGCGATCGCGCTGGTCGTGGCGATGATCGTCGCCCTCCTCGACGCCGCCGCGCCGACCACCCGCGCCCCGAGCCGCCTCGACGTGTCGATCATCATCGCGATCGTCGTCGTACTCCTCGGCGTCGGCGTCGGCGGGTTCGCCCTCACCGCGGGCGCCGAGTACGTCGGCGGCTACCTGACGGGCAACGAGTCGGGCGAGGACCGCCTGATCAAACCCGTCGCCAAGCCGAACGGCGACCTCACCGTCACCGTCGAGAACGTCACGTACACCAGCCACTTCACCCGCGTCGAGGTCAAGCTCACGAACACCGGCAAGGAGCCCGTCTCGCTCGCGCTCACCAACGCCACGAGCTTGGCCGGCCCCGACGGCACCGCCCTCCGCGCCGACCCCTCCCGCAGCCAGTGGCCCGGCAGCATCCCGAAGGGCGGCTCCGAGGACGGCGCCATCACGTTCAAGGGCCACCTCCCCGATGACACCACGTCGGCCACCCTCACGCTCAACTCCGGCAACACCGACGTCGCCGTCTCCGGCCTGACCCTCACCAACTGACCCCCACCGATCCCGCCCGCGGCCGACCCATCGCCACAGTTACATCGAAAATTGATATAGTTCCCCGCATGGCGGACCAGTTGGACGTGGATCGGCTGACCACGGTGATCGAGGACTTCAACACGATCTTCATCCGGTTGCCCTCGGTCCGGCGGTTCAACTTCTCCACGCTGTCAGTGCTGCACACCCTGTCGCGCAAGGGCCCGCTGCGCCTGACCGACCTGCTGGCGACCGAGCAGCTCAAGCAGCCCGCCCTCACCAGCCTGGTCGCGAAGCTCGAGCAGGACGGCCTGCTGCAACGCCGCCCGGACCCGAGCGACGGCCGGGCGATGCTCCTCTCGCTGACCCGCGCGGGCCGCCAGATCGTCCGCTCCCGCCACGCAAACCGCGTGGCGAACCTGACCCGTCTGGTCGACCAGCTGACCCCCGAGGAGCGCGCGGTACTCGCGGGCTCCGTCCACGTTCTCACCCGGCTGACCGAGATCGCCGCCGAGGACATACCCGACAACACATGAGGCACCCGATGACCGACTTGGTACCAACCCCGATCCACGTTCCCGACGAGGTCCTCGACGACCTGCGTCGCCGGCTCACCGCGACCAAGTGGCCGCTCGACGCCGGGAACGACGACGGCTTCTACGGCGTACGCCGTACCCGCCTGCAACCCCTGGTCGAGTACTGGGCCGACGGGTACGACTGGCGCGCGGCGGAGCGGGCGATCAACGCCTACGACAACTACCGCGTCGACGTCGGCGGCGTCCCCGTGCACTTCCTGCGCAAGCCCGGCGTCGGACCGGACCCGATCCCGCTGATCCTCAGCCACGGCTGGCCGTGGACGTTCTGGCACTGGTCGAAGGTGATCGACCGGCTCGCGGACCCGGCGTCGTACGGCGGTGATCCGGCCGACGCGTTCGACGTGATCGTGCCGTCCCTGCCAGGGTTCGGGTTCTCGACGCCGCTGACGAACCAGCCGGACATGAACTTCTGGAAGATCGCCGACGTCTGGCACGAGCTGATGACCGGTGTGCTCGGCTTCGAGCGGTACGCCGCCGGCGGGTGTGATGTCGGCGCGCTGGTGACCGGCCAGCTCGGGCACAAGTACGCCGACGAGCTCTACGCGATCCACATCGGCTCGGGGCTGAAGCTCGATTTCTTCAACGGCGACCGCGGCTGGGACCTGAGCGGCGGCAACCCGATCCCGCCAGGGCTCCCACCGATGGTCCACCATCGGATTGTCGAACTCGA
>NZ_JBVJHF010000020.1:0-26828 GCF_055586945.1 Kribbella sp. NPDC048837 | reverse complement strand
AAAAGATCGCCCAATGCCTATGTACGGGGTTAATGCAATTTCGGCATTGACTTTCGGCACGCTGTTGAGTTCTCAAGAATCGGACGCACACCGCGCTTCAGACTTTCGTTTGAAGCTCCGGGGCAACTCGCCCAACTTTACTGTTTCGTCCGGGGCCGGTCAAATCGGCCTCTTTCGTCCCAGTCCCCCCTGCGTGACTCAGTGACCGAAAACCCGCCGAGGCGTGTTTCGGCTACCTTGTCCTTCAGGGAGTTTGTCGGAGCTGCCGGCCGCTTTCGCGTCCCGCGCCTCGCTCCAACAAGAAGAACATTACTGACATTCGCGGTGCAGATGCAAATCGGGGTCCCGGACCCTGTCCGGGCTCCCAACCAGCCTCCTTCGGAGCCGGTGAACCGGCGCTGACGCGAAGCAGTGGTCGTCCCTCTGGTCACATCACTCACTCGCGTCTCCGCGGGCGACACTTCCCATGATGCCGCACGACTCAAGCGGTTATCTCGAGCCATCCACAGCCCGCCGATCCCCGCCCGACACGAGAGGTCATCGCTCAGCGCCGTACCGGAGGCCGGCGCTGAGCGTCGTACGTCGGTTGAAGCCCACCGTCGTACGGCGAGCGACCAAGTGGGAGCCGGTTGACCGGCTCCCACTTGTCAGGTCCTGCACCGCCCAGCAGACGCCTCTCGGCGAGTGGCCGCTCGTAGCGGCTTAGGTTGAGGCCCGGGGTCTTGAACCGAGCGGCACCAGGTGTAACCAGGCCACCCCAGCACCTATTCCCGGGTGCAATCGAGCTCCGCGCCGCCCTGGTGGAAGACCAGCTGGCCCTCGCGAATCTCCAGCTCGGCATCTGGGCCTACCGCACCGAAGCGCGTCGCCGACTGCGCCAGAAAACGCAGCGGACGCTGGCCGTCGAACGTCACCTCGAGCCCACTCCCCCACCGCTCGACCTCGAACGCCGTCTTGCCTTCCAGCCGGTACGCACCGACAAGCTCAGCGAGCACGTCCTCGGCCGGCAGATCCGGGACTGGGTCATCCTGCGGGTAACCCTCCCAGCCGTACGCCGCCGCGGCCGCGGCGAACGCCCTCAGCACCACCCAGATGCCCCGATCCCCACTGGTCATCACGACAGCGCCTTGGCCCGTGTCGCGATACGCCAGCAGATGGCACCGGAACCCCGCGTTGCCACCGCTGTGGCCGAAGCGATGCCCGGAGTCGTCCAGGAACAGTCCAAGACCGAGGTGGCTCAGCCCACCGATCCGCTGGCTTGCGGCGATCTGAGGCGTCAGCATCTCGCGGGCAAGCTCTGGCGGCAGCAGTGCGCCTTCGCCGCCGGCGTACATGCGCTGCACACCGATGGCGAACTTCGCGAGGTCGGTCGGTGTCGTCCACAGCCCTGCCGCGGCCAGCTCCGGGTAGGTGTGCCATCGGCCGTCTATCGGGCGACCTAGCTCGTCGTGCGCAGTCGCAGCTCTCGCGTGGAGCTCCGGCGGCAGCGGCTGGGCGTAGTCGCTGTCTGACATGCTGAGTGGTTTCAGCACCAGCTCACGGACCAGCTGTCGGAGCGGTGTGCCTGTCACGTCCTCGAGGAGCTGCTGCATGACGGTCGTGCCGCCTCCGGCGTATCGGAACTGCGTTCCCGGCACTAGATCGACGCGGACGCCGAAGGTGTTGGTCGGTCGCACACCGTCGAGGATCTGCAGGGTTGTCGGCAGTACGTCATCGTGGCGATACCCCGGGAACCCGGACACGGTCAGACCGGCACTATGGCTCGCCAACTGGCGCAAGGTGACGACGGGCTGCCAATGACCTGTCGGTGGGACCTGCCAGGACGTGAGCTTGCGGTTCACGTCCTCGTCGAGGTCGAGCAACCCGCGATCGACCAGCCTGAGCATGGCGAGTACGGCGATCGGCTTGCTGATCGACGCCGCCTGGAACAGCGTGTCCGGGGTGACGGCCGTCGAGCCGCCCGCTTCCACCAGCCCCGCCGACCCGACCTGGCTGATCTCGCCGTGTTCGATCACCGCCCAGCTCGCGCCGGGCACGGTGAATCGCTCGAGATCCGCCTCGATTCCCTTGCGTAGAAAGTCCATGTCCCTCCCTCGGCTCCGTGACCCGGAGCCTCGGGAGGAACGCTACGGCGGACATGGTTCGCCGCGAGGCGGGATTACCTGGACGGCTGCGGTGCCGAGCAGTCGATCTTCGGATTGGCACCGACGTAGTTCAGCGGGCCGACGAGGATGGTGACCAGCGTCGTGCCCACCTTGGCGCACGTTGCATCGGAACCCGCGAAGTAGTTCCGCTGTGCCGCGGCCGCCAGGCCGATGAGCAGCCAGACAGCAACGATGATTGCGATAGCGCGAGAACTTGTCGTAGAGGCTCTACGAGTGCGCATCTCCACCTCCTGGTTGGGCGCACCCCCGTGTGGATCGGCCCCTCCGGTGCCCGCCGCGATCGCCGTGGAAACTCAGACCTCGCGGAACTCGTAGTGCGGCTTGATGTGCTTGTTGATGTACGCGCCGATGCTCGGTGCGGCGAGCAGGCCAGCGTAGGTCGGCTGCGGGACCTCGTAGTACTGGTAGACGTAGCCGTTGACGTACTCAAGCTCCAGCGTTCCGTCGGACCAGCCGACCGATCGCACACTCGACGATTCCACCGGGCGTCGCCTCATCCGCAGCTCCTTCCGGTACGTCGTGCTGCGCAGGCCAGTGTGCACCCGGCGATCAGTGCGCCAGTGATCAGCGCGCCGGTGATCGCTCCGGATCATCGGACTCCAGACGCGCGAGCGCGCGGGCCAAGTCGGCGAGCGCCACATTGAGCTGGTTCAGCACCGAATGATCGACTGGTAATCGGGTTTGCTCGACGCCCAGGTTGGCCGCGAACCTGACCCGGGCCTCGGGTGGTGCCTGACTGAGCGAGGTGTCGAGTGCGTCCTGGAGATGCGGGCTGGGCACCATCTCCGGACGCTCGCGCCACTTGGTGACCGTGCGCGGCGAGATGCCAAGGCGGTCCGCGAACGCCTCGTTGGTCAACCGCAGCGCCGTCCGCAAGGCGTGTGCGTGCCGGCCGGTCCATTCGTCGATGACTGTCATCGGTATCGCTCCTTGCGTCTGTCGGCTACTCCCTGCAATGAGAATATGGCGATCAGTGACCCTTCGGAGGGCAGAATTTGTGCGCTGTGGATACCGGTCGAGTTCCTGGTGAGGCCGCCGAACCACGGGTTGACTGCTGCGCATGGACGAGATCAGCGGTCGAACCGCGACGCTGCCGCGGACCCCGCGACGGCGTCACCTGAAAGTCGCGAACAAGTCCGGGCCACGCTGCTTCCAGCTGGTCCGCCATGTCGACGTCTCCGGCATCAGCGGTACGGGCGTCGTCGCGGAGGGAGTCGAGTGGTCCGACGGGACGATCGCCCTGCACTGGGGCGGGCGCTATCCGACGACCACGGTCTGGCCCGATGGTGTCGACGCTCTCCTCAGCATCCACGGTCACAACGGCGCGACCACCATCCGATGGCTGGACGAGTGACCATGCGCACCCGAACTCGGTGGGGCGGGCATCCCCTGCAACCGGCCCGCCTCACCGGCCTACTCCGAGTAGAACTGCTCCCGGTACTCGCCGTGGACATCCTTGGCCGACCTCGACTTGGTCGCCGATCCATTCACGTTGGACCTGGCAGCCTGCGGCCTGGTCTGATCGGTGGTTTGGTGAGAGCCGGCGTGCCGATGGACAGGCCGTTGCTGCGATCCGTCGGTCAGATCCTTCGCGTCATCCGTCTCGGCAAGTTCGTCGACCGCGGCGCTGAAGGCAATCTCGGCGCGGGTCGGTGTCGGACGGTCGATCGCCTCAGCAGACGAGCGTCGTGCCGGCAGATCGTTAGCAGCGGCGGACAGCTCGGAGAGAGTGTCCAGAAGGCCGACAGCGTTCTCGACCTCGCCGGGATGATTCACGAGCCACCAGACCGCGGCCGATCCAGGTGTGGCGAAGACGTCGTCCTTCAGGTACGCGCGTTTGTCCTGCTCCATCCGGCGTTCGAGCAGAGTCGTCTGCTCCCGGCGGTGCAGGGCGGCGAGGTGCTGAAGGTGCTTCTGGTCCGCGTCCGGCAACCGCAGCCGGACCTCGGTGGCCCAGCTGCGGACCTGTCCCTTCTCGTCGAGCGCAGGCTCGCCGAGGATCGCGGCCAAGCGGTGCTGGTTGAGCGACTCCTCGGTGACCTGCTGCCGCGCGGTCAGCGCTCGGGCCCGGTCGAGCAAGGCATCGACCGCGACCGCGCCGAGGTCGGCGTGCCGCGAGCCGGACAGCACGGTCGACCACTGCACGATCGCCGAGAAGCTGAACTGGAAGTCCGGCGAGGCAGACGGCAGCCGGACGTCGGCGACCGTCCGCGACGGCGGCCCGGAGAACACAGGTTCCCGATCCGGCAGTACGACGGATGGCGCTGTTGGCTGCGTGGTCACGACAGGACGGGGTTCGTCCGGCTGCTTCCAGACCACGGCCAGCAGCACCAGCAACACCACAGTCAGCACGACCGCGGCCCATGCCGGCAGGCCGACGACGAGCGACACGACGTACAGGACCAGAACAATCGCGGCAGCCGTCAGGAGGGAGTTCCGGTGAAGCTTCATGGCGGCGTTCCTTCACCACGTCAGGCGGACGTCAACAGATCGATCAATGCGTACCGGACGGCTTCCCCGTCCCTGCACCGTCCAGGTCACCGGCAACCCGGACCGCGGAGGACTGCGCCCCACGGCGAGCCCACCAAAAGTTTCACATGGCTCACCCAAAGTAGCCGCTACACGCGTGTCGGCTCTCAGTCCGCGGACGGCACCCGGCCGGTCTCACTCCATGCGGCCGGGCGCCGACCGCGGGACGGGTCAGCCGGTGAGGGAGCGGAGGGCTCGGCGGGACGGCGTGAGGAGGACGGGCTTGTAGGGGCAGCGGGCGTCGGTGAGGGTCTCGTAGGCGCGGATGGCTCGGTTGGCGGCGTCCCAGCCTTGCTCGGCCGGCGTGCGGCCGAGGCCGCGGTTGCGGACCAGGGCGCCGTAGAAGGCGGAGCAGAAAACGGTCGCCTCGTACCAGCCGATGACGGTGCTGGTGCCGATGTAGGTGATGTCGTCCTGGAGGCAGTCGCGGATGGCGCGTTGCCACTTGCCGATGCCGGTCTTGCAACCGTCGGCGATGACGACACCACTGGCGATCCCCCACTGCCGATCCAGGAACCATTCGGCGAGCGAGCGCAGGGAAACCTGGGTCTTTCCGTCGGTCGACAGGAAGGAGGGCTCCTCGCTGTGGTCACCGTGTGCCATCACGTGCAGCACCGTCGAGGGCGTGGTGAGAGCGGAGAACGCGGTCTCGTGGTCGCGGGTCCGGACGAAGTTCACGTCGATGACCGGCTGGTCCCACCCGGCGTTGATGTTCCCGGTGATGCCCTGGACGAAGGTCATCGACGCGTCGAACGAACTGTCCAGACCGAGGTCCACCAGAGTGATCAGCCGATTCTTCATTCGCCCATCCCTCCCACGTGTTTCGAGCCCCGGGGCACCATGATGAACCACGGATCCGACAGTTCGCTTCCCGGTCCGCCGATGCTGAGATGGCCGGCCCGGACCGTACGACGTACGGCGGAATCGGGGCGCCTGGCGGCGGGCGCGGACCGTGATCGACGTACCGTGGCGGCGCAGCGGCTGCCGAAGGAGGAGACGGATGAGTCAGGTTTCGACGATCACGTTGAGTCACGGTGCGGTGATGCCACGGGTCGGGTTGGGCACGTCGCCGCTGAACGACGCGGATGCCGAGCGGGCGGTCAGTACTGCGCTCGAGCTCGGGTATCGGCTGGTGGATACGGCGGAGAATTACCGGAACGAGGTCGGTGTCGGGCGGGCGCTGCGCGGGATTCCTCGGGACGAGGTGTTCGTGACATCGAAGTTCAACAAGCGGTGGCACAGCGTCGAGGGTCCGCGGGTCGCGTTCGAGGCGAGCACGGAGAAGCTGGGCGTGGAGTATCTCGACCTGCTGCTGATCCACTGGCCGAATCCGGGGCAGGACCGGTACGTCGATGCTTGGCGAGGGCTGATCGCGCTGCGGGACGCTGGGCTGGTGCGGGCGATCGGTACGTCGAACTTCAAGCCGTCGCACTTGCAGCGGTTGATCGACGAGACCGGAGTGGCGCCGGAGGTGAATCAGGTCCAGCTGAGTCCGGTGTGGGCGAAGGCGGCCGAGCGGGAGTTCCATGCGGAGCACGGGATCGTGACCGAGGCGTGGAGTCCGCTCGGGAAGGGGACCAACCTGCTGAGCCATCCCACACTGCAGGACATGTCCAAGGCGCACGGGCGAACGCCGGGCCAGATGGTCCTGCGGTGGGAGACGCAGCAGGGCGTGGTGCCCATCCCGAAGTCAGTCAACCGCGACCGGCTCGCGGAGAACCTGGCCGTCTTCGACTTCGACCTCACCGACACCGAGCTGGCCGCGCTGTCAGCCCTCGACGGCACCGCCAGACCAGCCGCCGACTCAGACCGCGCCGGCCACTGAGTCCCAGTCCCAGGGCCCGAGTGCGAGTTGCAGTCGGGCTGAGCGTCGTACCCGCCGGCGACCTCGTCCCGCGGGCACTGCGGCGGAGATGCGCGACTGCGGCGTAGACGCGCTGCGTGGAGCGTGCACGCGCGGAATGTGGTGGGCGGGGTTGGAGGTTGGTGCCGGGAAGGGCGAGATCGGCTCGCCGCGGCCTGCGGCATCGCTGGTGGAGATGGGATGTTGATCGGGGAGTTGGCTCGGCGGACCGGGGCCAGTGAGCGGTTGCTTCGGTATTACGAAGGCATTGGGTTGTTGGAGTCGCGGCGGCTGGCCAATGGGTATCGGGAGTACGACGAGGCGGCTGAGTCGACGGTGAGGCAGATCCGCGGGTTGTTGGCCGCGGGTCTGTCCACGAGCGTCATCAAACAGGTTTTGCCTTGCGCTCATACGGATGGGTCGCTCAGTCCGTGTCCGGGGGTGCTGGACAAGTTGCGGCTGCAGCTGAGTCGGCTCGAGGATCGCGCTGCTGAGTTGGCTCGTGCGCGGCAGACGCTTGAGCGGGCCATTTCGGTTGCCGAGGGCAACCGGGGTTGATCAGGTGGTGAAGCTGCCGGTGACGACCGAGTCGGATTCGACGCCGTTGCTCTGGGACCAGAGGCGGATGCGGACGAGAGTTCCGTCGGGGACGGAGAAGTTGCAGAAGGACCAGCCCTGGTAGTCCGAGACGGTGGTGTCGTCGAAGCACTCGTGGGCGTCGTACCAGAAGCCGACTTGGCTTTGATAGAGCTGGATCGCGGCGCGGGCGCTGTGACCGTCCGCCTGTTCGTCGTGGACGCCCAACCATTCGCCGTCGGTGCAGTAGACAGCTGAGCTCAGGCGCGGGTTGAGCAGTTCCTTGGACGGGTGCGCGTAGCAGTTCGCGGCTGTGTTCGCGTACGCCGGGGCGATGGTCAGCAGACACGCGGACAGCAGACCAGCGGCGAGTACGGCGGCGACCCGTCGGAACGTGGTGGGCACAGGCCTGAACGCGGCGGACATGCTGCGGAACGTGGGTTGGTGTCTGGGCGGGGTGGGCATGGGGCGCTCCCGGTTGTGTGGTTGGAGGGCGATCATAGGGCGCGGGCTGGGAGCGCTTCCAGGCTACTTCTGGGCAATGTAGTAGGCATTGAAGACGTCGGCCTCGACGTGGGTTACCTGGACCGAGGAGAAGCCGGCGTCGGCCAGCATCTGACGGGCCTTCTGTTCGCCCCAGACTGCTCCGAGACCGTCGCCGTCGAGGGACAACGAGACGGTCATGCAGTGCATGGTCGAGATGCCGTAGAGGAACGTGGCGAACGGATTGTCGAGGTTGTCCTCCAAGTTGCTGGAGGCGCGGATGTCGACCATCAGGAAGGTCCCGCCGGGGCGCAGAGCGGCCGCGATACCGGCCAGGACCTGGGCGGGATGAGCCTGGTCGTGGATCGCGTCGAACGCGGTGACGAGATCGAAGCGTTCGTACTCCCCCAGTTCGCTGACATCGCGGACGACGAAGTCCGCGTTGGTGAGCCCGAGCGCCGCCGCCTCGGCGTGAGCGGCCGCGATGCCTTCGGCGGAGAAGTCGTAGCCGACGCACCGGCTGCGACGGTAGGCGCCGGCGATCAGGTTGATCGCGTGCCCACTACCGCAGCCGACGTCGGCAACGTCGATACCTTCAGCGAGCCGATCCGGCAGCCCGGGCACCAGCGGCAGGATCGAGTGGAGCAACGCCGCGTCGAAGAGTGCACCGCTGTCCTCAGCCATCAGCCGGTGGAACTCGGTGAACTCCGCGTACGGCACCCCACCCCCGTGGCGGAAAGAGTCCGCGACCCGCGACTCGACCCCGGCCAGCAATGCGATGAACTGGGTCGCCCCGGCAAGGTTGTCCGGTCCCGCGGCCCGGGTCAGGAAGGCGGCGTGTTCCCGCGGCAACCAGTATGTACGACGGCGAGCGTCGTACTCCACCACCTGGGCGACGGTCATCGCGCCCAGCCACTCCCGCACGTACCGCTCGTTCAGGCCGGCCGCACCGGCGATCTCGTGGCTGGTGGACTCCGGCAGCTCGGCGAGCGTGTCGAAGAGCCCGACCTGGTGGCCGATGCTCATCAGCAGGGTGAGCACCCCTTGGTTGAGTACGTCGCCCATCCGGGCCCCGAAGGCCTCGATGCGCGTGGTGTCGAGCACTGTTTCAGTCATGTCGATTACCTCCCACGGCAGCATCGCGCCGGGAGATGACCGCGAGCATCGGTGAACTCGCCTATTCGGTCGCCCGGGTCAGGTAGGCGGCCGCCTCGGTCCGGTTCCGGGCGCCGAGCTTCGACAGGATGCTGGCGACGTGGTGCTCGACCGTACGGCGGCTGATGTACAGCCGGGCCGCGATCTCCGGATTGGGCAGGCCCTCCGCCAGCACCTCGAGTACGTCGTGTTCCCGCTTGGTGAGCAGACCGAGACCGCGCGGGCCGACCCGGGCAGCACTTGCCCCCGCGGCATGCAGCCAGGCAGCGGCCACGTCGGCGTCAGTAGCTGCACCCAGATCTTCGAAGACCGCGAGAGCGATTCGCGCTTCCGCCACCGCGGGCGCGGGGTCATCGGCAGCCATGGCCTCCGCCAGCAGCATCCGGGTGCGCGCAACCTCCAACGGCATCTCCAACAGACCGAACCAGGACTGTGCCGCCGACAGCCGAGACACCGCCTCGCGCGACCTCCCCTCTGCCAGCAAAGCCCGCCCACACAGCCGGGCCGCGCGTGCTGCGATCAGCCCGCTGTCGGTCGCCGTACTCAAAGCAGACAGGCGGTCAGCCTCCGCAGCAGCTCCCGCGACGTCACCGGCCGCCAGGCAAGCAGCCCCAAGCACCTCACGCAGTCGCGCTTCCTCCAGCGGAGTCGTCTGCCCGAGCTGACGTCGTACGAACGACACCGCCGTCGCCACCTCCCCCGCGGCCAGGTACGACGCTGCCAGGACAGGCTGTACGACAGTGCGGTCCTCGAAGCCGCTGAGCAGCCGACGAGCCTCGCCGACCCGGCCCTGCCCCAGCCGAAGGTCGGCCAGGAACGCTGCCGCCTCGGCCTGGACCGCCGGCATCGAGTCACGCGCCAGCTCAGCCGCAGCCGTCAGTTCGGTCTCGGCCCGCGGCCAATCGCCGGTGGAGACCAGTACGGCGCCGTACGACGCACGGCAGCTCGCGTGCAGGTACGGACAGCCGTAACGCTCCATGAAGCTGTCCAGCGATCGCGTCCACTGCACGACGCGGAGGAAGTCGCCGCCACGCACGCACGACCTCATCAGCAGACAGCTCGTGAAGACCACGGTGTCGGGCCGGGCGCCTTCACCACCGAGCGCGCCGGCCAAAGCCTCGTCCAGCAAGGCCATGCCGTTGAGGACCTGACCCAGGTCGATCAGCGCCGAGCCCCAGAGGCTGAGTGAGCACAGCTCGAGATCGGGCTCCCCGACCTGCACGGCAACGTCGTACGTCGCTTCCGACCAGTCAGCGACCTGTCCCGGATCATCCGCCGAGCATGCGCGCGCCAAGGATGCCCAAGCACGCACGACCGGGTCGTCGACGTCCGCTGCGATCCGGACTGCCCGGGCTGCCCAGCCCTGGGCGGCGGCGCCGTCGCCGAAGTTGGCGTCGTACAAGAGGCTCAGGCCGAAGGCCAGGAAGACCGCCTGCACGGGGTCGGTCGCGCGGAAGAGCGCGTACGCACGTTCCCAGCAGGACACCGCGGAGCGCGCGTCGCCGAGCCACCACTGGGCATCACCCAGCCCAGACAGGCCCGCGGCGGTTGCCTGCAGCCCGACCGCCGAGTCGAACGCCGCGTGTGCCGCGGCCCAGTCCCCGTCGCCGAGCGCCTTCGCCCCGGCCGCGAGGAGATCGTCAACCTCCTCCACGCTGTCGACGGTAGACGCGCTGCGGCCCCCGGGGAAAGTGGGAAGTTCCCGGGGGCCGTGGCGCTTTCAGCTGATGGTCAGCCGCACCGCAGGTCAGCTGCAGCCGGAGGTGCTGCCGCAGCCTTCGCAGACGTAGCAGGAGCCGCTCGGCCGCATCTTGGTGCCGCAGGTGAAGCAGAGCGGCGCGTCCACCGAGGTGCCGGTGATGAGCTCGAGCATCTCGGCGGTGGTGTGCGCCTCGCCCCTGACCGGCTTGGCCGCGGCCGCGTCGACCGACTTGTCGGCGATCGCGGTGACCTCGGCCACCTCGGCAGCCGGCTCGGTCGACTTCAGCGACTCGGCCTCGGAGACCTCGACCGGAGCCGGCTCGTACGAACCGGTGTCGAGCTGCCGGGACCGCTCCTCCGCGGAGTAGATACCCAGGGCGGCCCGCTCGTCGAACGGCAGGTAGTCCAGGGCCAGGCGGCGGAAGATGTAGTCCATGATCGACTGCGCCATCCGGACGTCCGGGTCGTCGGTCAGACCGGCCGGCTCGAACTTCAGGTTGGTGAACTTCTGGACGTAGGTCTCCAGCGGTACGCCGTGCTGCAGCGCGATCGAGATCGCGATCGAGAACGCGTCCATCACGCCGGCCAGGGTCGAGCCCTGCTTGCCCATCTTCAGGAAGACCTCGCCCAGACCGTCGTCGGGGTAGGAGCCGGCGGTCATGTAGCCCTCAGCGCCACCGACCGAGAACGACGTGGTCCGCGACGGCCGCGACTTCGGCAGGCGCTTGCGGGTCGGCCGGTACTCGATCACCTTCTCGACGATCTTCTCCGCGACGGCGGCCTCGGCCGCGACCGTGTCGGCCGCCTTCTTCGCCTTCGCGTCGGCCAGCGGCTGACCGACCTTGCAGTTGTCGCGGTAGACCGCGAGCGCCTTCAGGCCGAGCTTCCAGCCCTGGAAGTAGACGTCGGCGATCTCCTCGACCGTCGCGGTCTCCGGCAGGTTCACCGTCTTCGAGATCGCGCCGGACAGGAACGGCTGCGCCGCCGCCATCATCCGCACGTGGCCCATCGGCTTGATCGCGCGCTCACCCATCGCGGTGTCGAAGATCTCGTAGTGCTCCGGCTTCAGGCCCGGCGCGTCCACCACGTGACCGTTCTCGGCGATGTACTCGACGATCGCCTCGATCGTCTCCTCGGTGTAGTTGTACTGACGCAGCGCCCGCGGCACGGTCTGGTTGACGATCTGCATCGACCCGCCGCCGACCAGCTTCTTGAACTTGACCAGCGAGAAGTCCGGCTCGATCCCGGTGGTGTCGCAGTCCATCATGAAGCCGATGGTGCCGGTCGGCGCGAGCACCGAGGCCTGCGCGTTCCGCCAGCCGTTCTTGCCGCCGACCTTCAGGACGCCGTCCCACGCGGCCGTCGCGTGCTTGTGCACGTCCTTGTCGATCTCGTGGATCGTCCGGATCGCGTCGTTGGCCGCGGCGTGCTTGCGCATCACCCGGGTGTGGGCGTCCTTGTTCCGCTCGAAGCCGTCGTACGGACCGACGACGCCGGCCAGCTCGGCCGAGCGCTTGTACGACGTGCCCGTCATCAGCGAGGTGATAGCGCCCGCCAGTGCGCGACCACCGTCGGAGTCGTAGGCGTGACCCGTTGCCATCAGCAACGCACCGAGGTTGGCGTAGCCGATGCCGAGCTGCCGGTACGCGCGGGTGGTGTCACCGATCGCCTCGGTCGGGAAGTCGGCGAAGCAGATCGAGATGTCCATCGCGGTGATGATCAGCTCGACGGCCTTGACGAACTTCTCCGAGTCGAACAGGTCGTCGTCGCGGAGGAACTTCAGCAGGTTCAGCGACGCCAGGTTGCAGGAGGAGTTGTCGAGGTGCATGTACTCCGAGCAGGGGTTGGATGCGGTGATCCGGCCCGTCTCCGGCGTGGTGTGCCAGTCGTTGATGGTGTCGTCGTACTGCAGGCCCGGGTCGGCGCAGGCCCACGCGGCCTGGGCGATCTTGTCGAACAGCGACCGCGCGTCGACGGTCTCGATCACCGAGTTGTCCAGCCGCGCCCGCAGCCCGAACTCGCCCTTCTCCTCGACCGCGCGCATGAACTCGTCGGTGACCCGGACCGAGTTGTTGGCGTTCTGGTACTGCACCGAGGTGATGTCGCGACCGCCGAGGTCCATGTCGAAGCCCGCGTCGCGCAGCACGCGGATCTTCTCCTCCTCGCGCATCTTGGTGTCGACGAACTCCTCGATGTCGGGGTGGTCGACGTCGAGCACGACCATCTTGGCCGCACGCCGGGTGGCGCCGCCGGACTTGATCGTCCCGGCGCTGGCGTCCGCACCGCGCATGAAGCTGACCGGGCCGGAGGCCGTCCCGCCGCTGGACTGCAGCAGCTCCTTCGACGAGCGGATCCGGGACAGGTTCAGGCCGGCACCGGAGCCGCCCTTGAAGATCAGGCCCTCCTCCTTGTACCAGTTCAGGATCGAGTCCATCGAGTCGTCGACGGCGAGGATGAAGCAGGCCGACACCTGCTGCGGCGAGGACGTCCCGACGTTGAACCAGACCGGCGAGTTGAAGCTGAAGTACTGGTGCAGGAGCATCCAGGTGACCTCGTGCTCGAACACCTCGGCGTCGGCCGGGGTGGCGAAGTACCCGTGCTCCTCACCAGCCTTGCGGTAGGTCTTCACGACCCGGTCGAGCAGCTGGCGCAGGCTCCACTCCCGGTTGTCGTGGCCGACCGCGCCGCGGAAGTACTTGGTGGTGACGATGGTGGACGCGTTCACGCTCCAGAAGTCGGGGAACTCGACCCCGCGCTGCTCGAAGACGGTCTCACCCGTCTTCCAGTTCTGCTGGACGACGTCGCGCCGCTCCCAGGTCACCTCGTCGTACGGGTGCACCCCGTCGGTGCTGAAGACGCGCTCGATGGTGAGTCCCGCGGGCGCGTTCTTCCGCCCCCGGAACCCGGCCGCCGACCTCTTGGTCGACCCCGAGTGGCCGGTCACCGTCTCTGTCATGGTTGCTCCTCGCCCTGTGTCTGTACTGCCGCGGTCTGTCGGGACCGCCCCGTTGAGTAACGCCAGGTGTTGCTCTTACTGCTGAATCCCCGATTTATGTCTGTCAGGTCGGCTTCAGCGGGCTGGGCTCGGTGCCCTGAGGCTCCTTCTCGGCCCGCAGCAGCGCGATCTCGGTCTCGAAGTCGTCGGCCGACGCGAACTGCCGGTACACGCTCGCGAACCGCAGGTAGGCGACCTCGTCCAGCTCCCGCAGCGGACCGAGGATCGCGAGTCCGACCTCGTGCGCGGGCACTTCCGGCGAGCCGCTCGCCTTGAGCGCGTCCTCCACCTTCTGGCCCAGCCGGGCCAGCGCGTCGACGTCCACCGGCCGGCCCTTGCAGGCCTTGCCGACGCCGTTGATGACCTTCTCCCGGCTGAACGGCTCGGTCGCGCCGGAACGCTTCACGACCGTGAGCTGCATCTGCTCGACGGTGGTGAACCGCTTCTCGCAGACCGGGCACTGCCGCCGGCGGCGGATCGCTCCGCCGTCCTCGGCCACCCTGCTGTCGACCACCCGGGAGTCGGCGTGCCGGCAATACGGACAGTGCACGAATCACTCCTCCCGTGGGCCGCCGGAGCGGCGACTTGTGGATCAGCCTGGGGACAACCTGTGTATGACCTGTGTGCAACTGACCACTACCTGTGGAAAATTACACCCGTGTAACCACTACATCTAGGGATCCTAGATCGCTGCTCCGACAGTTTGCAAGAACGGTCGAATCTCGCGCGCGTCTCTCTGTTTCAACACCCGCGCGGCCGCGTGTACTCCCGCGTGGCGCCGCCGGAATGACCCTTCGGAGGCGCAAACTACGGAGCTCGCTCAGGCCCTCCGCGAGCCGAGCGCGGCGTTCCAGCCGACCAGCTCGGCGGGGCGGTTGGTGATGATGCCGTCGACGCCGGCCTGCTCCAGCGCGTGCCAGCTCGCCGGATCGTCGACAGTCCAGATGTTGACCGCGACGACGGCCGCGTGCAGGTCCGCGACGATGCCCGGGCGGGTCCGGAACGCCCGCTCCGACGGGTTGTACGCCGTCAACTCCAGATCCTTCGCGATCGCGACCGGATCCGGGTCGAGCGTGGCTCGCAACAGACCGAGCGGCAGTTCGGGAGCGAGCTCACGGACCCAGCGCAGGTGCCGCGGCTCGAAGCTCTGGACGAAGACACGTCCGCTCATTGCCCGGCAGTGGATCTCGTCGACAATCCGCGCGACCGAATCCCGCGGGTGGACGCCCTTGATCTCGAGCAGCAGGTTGCCGCCGCGCGCCACCAACCCGTCGAGCTGCGCCGCCAGCGTCCGCACCCGTTGACCGGCGAACGCGGGCGCGAACCACGATCCCGCATCCAGTCCGGCCACCTGCGCCGCCGTCAGCGACCGGATCGCGCCGGTCCCGTCCGTGGTCCGGTCGACGGTCTCGTCGTGCAGGACCACGGGTACGCCGTCCTTCGTCGGCTGTACGTCGGTCTCGATCCACTCGACCCCGGCGCGGCGGGCGACCTCGTCCGAGGCGGCCGTGTTCTCCGGCGCTGCCGCGGAGCCACCGCGGTGAGCCCAGATCCGCAGCGGTGCGCCGGATTCACGGAGGAACGACTCCCGCGCGGGGGCGACGGTCAGGGTCACAGACATCGACCGTAGGAAGGCGACACGAACACCGGCCGAGCCGGTGATGAACCCACCGCCAACGCCGAGTGTCCCCCGTATGCATCAGGATGTCGGCATGAAGCCGGTGATTCTCGATGTCGACACGGGGCTGGACGACGCCTGTGCCCTGCTGCTGGCCGCGCGCCACCCCGAACTCGACCTCAAGGCGGTGACCTGCGTCGGCGGCAACGTCGGTCTGGACGACGTGGTGATCAACACGCTCACAGTGCTCGAGGCCGCGGGGCGATCCGACGTACCCGTGGCCCGGGGCGCCGCGGTGCCGCTGCTCCAGCCCGTGCGGGCCGCCCCGCACGTGCATGGCATCGACGGACTCGGCAACCTCGACTGGCCGCGGTCGGCTCGTACGACGGACTCCCGGCATGCGGTCGAGCTCCTTCGTGACGTACTGCGGGAGGGCGCGGCGACCGGCGAGCTGGTGACGCTCATCCCGCTGGCACCGATGACGAATATCGCGCTGCTGCTGCGCACGTACCCCGAGGCCGCTGCGGGACTGCGCGAAATCGTGTTCATGGGCGGCGCCGCGGGGATCGGGAACGCGACCGCGTCGGCGGAGTTCAACGTCTGGACCGACCCGGAGGCGGCCGCGATCGTACTCAGCGCCGCCGGCGAACTCGGCTTACCGGTGACGATGTACGGGCTGGATGTCTTCTACGACGTCGTGGTCACGCTGGACCAGGCGCGCGGGCTGGGCGGATCGCCGTCGGCGGATCTGGCGCGGAAGCTGATCGAGAAGCGGAGCGAGCTCTACAAGTCCGATGGCGCGAGCATCGGCGACGGTGGTGCCGTGTGCGCAGTGATCGATCCGTCGGGGGTGACGACCCAGCGTTTCCCGCTGCGCGTGGAGCTGTCGGGGAGCTGGTCCCGGGGTCGCACGATCGTCGACACGCGGGACAGGTCCGCCGATCTCACCAGCGATCCGCACGGCCCCTCGTCAACGGTCGTCGACGTCGCCACCGCTGTCGACGGCGACCGCTATGCGGGGATGTGGCTGGAAACGGTCAAGTAGCGAGGTCCAGGAGACGGGCGCGAACGCCGTACAGGAAGAGCTCGAGGCCATCGCCGAAGAGATCCGTGGCGCCGGCGGTCTCCGCGACGACGGCCGCCAGCGTCCAGCGGGCGCTCACCTCGAAGATGTGGCGCGCCTGCGGCTCGGGTACGCCGAGGTGCACGAGGGACTCGATCTGCGCACGGACCAACTCGGCCCGTGAGCCCTCACCCTGATCGCGGTCGGGCGTGGCCTTCGACTGGATCAAGCCGGCCAGGCCGGGGTGGTCGGCGTAGAACTCCCGGAGCTCCAAGGCCCCGGTCTTCGTGAGAGCGATCCACTCGTCCACGCTGCCGAGCTCGGCGTACGCCGTCGCGTCGGCGGCGAACCGGTCGAACGCGTTCCGGGCGACCAGATCGAGCAGGTCGACCTTGTTGTGCACGTGGTGGTAGAGCGACGGGGCCCGGACATGCAGGCGCTCGGCCACGGCACGCATCGTCAGACCGTCGACGCCGCCGGCCCGGATGACGGCCAGGGCGGCGTCGGTGATCGCGGCGACGGTGATTCCTGCCGCCGCATGGGAGGACGGATCGCGTCTGGTCACGAAACCTCGTTGTCGGCTCTCGGCGTCAGCGGCTACTGTCTAACGACATTAGACAGCCTAGCCGAGGACGGCGCCGTGCCTGGACTGCACCCGACCTATCCGCTTCGGACCGAGCGACTCGACCTGCGACCGCACCGGAGGGACGACCTGGACGATCTGTTCGCGTTCCACTCGCGGCCCGAGGTGGTCCGCTACACACCTTGGCCGGTCCGGAATCGCGAGGAGACCCGGGCGGCCCTCGAGAAGAAGCTGAGCCAGGGCGAGCTGACAGAGCCGGGCCAGTGGCTGGTGCTCGCGATCGAGCTCCGCGAGACCGGGACCGTGATCGGCGAGGTGCTGCTGAAGTGGGCCAATGAGGCCGACCGGCAGGGCGAGATCGGCTTCGCGCTGCACACCGACTACCAGGGCAAGGGTCTGGCCGCCGAGGCGGCGCGCGAGATGCTGCGACTCGGATTCGAGGATCTCGGCCTGCATCGGATCGTCGCGATCCTGGATGACCGCAACACTGCCTCGGCACGCCTGCTGGAGCGGCTCGGGATGCGGCGCGAGGCCCACCACCTGCACGCACTGCACTTCAAGGGCGAATGGGCCAACGACTACGTCTACGCGCTCCTCGAGGACGAATGGCGCGCGGCCAACAGCTGATGTACTGGGGCCGGGGGTGGTTGCGATAGGGATCGACAACCAGATCTACGACCGGCTGGGCGACGGTTGGTGGGATGAAACCAACCCGCTGAACACGTTGAACGGGAGCTTCACGCCGGGGCGGTTCAGCTACTTCCGCGACGTACTCCGTCGGACCGGGCTCGATCCGGCCGGCCTGCGGGCGGTCGACATCGGTTGTGGCGGCGGGTTCCTGGCGGAACAGTTCGCTCGACTCGGGTGCCGGGTCGTCGGTCTCGATCCCTCGGAGGTGTCGGTCCGGACCGCGCGTGGGCACGCGGAGTCGTCTGGATTGGGGATCGGGTACGCCGTGGCCGCGGGCGAGCGACTGCCCTTGGCCGACGGGAGTGTCGACCTCGCGTACTGCTGTGACGTGCTCGAACACGTGTCGGACCTGGATCGGGTCGTCTTCGAGACCGCGCGCGTACTGAAGCCTGGTGGGCACTACCTGTTCGACACGATCAATCGGACCTGGGTGGCCAGGCTTGTGGTCGTCAAGCTGATGCAGGACTGGCGGCTGACGCGGGTCGTCGACTCCGACGTGCACTCCGGGGCGATGTTCATCAAGCCGGCGGAGCTCGAGGCGCGTCTGCGCTTGCACGGGTTGCGGCTCGAGGAGATCACCGGGCTCGGGCCGCGGGCGTCACGCGTCTCGTTGCTCTGGAACGTCGGCCGGGCTCGCCGCGGGCGGATCTCCTTCGGGGAGCTCAGCCGGTTGATGGACGTCGGCCAGGTGACAGGCACCGCCGTGTCCTACATGGGCTACGCCGTCAAGACGGTCTGATCAGCGGGCGATCGGGATCTGGAGGGTCTGGCCGGGGACCACGTCGGACGGGCTGGAGAGCTTGTTCAGGTCGGCGATCTTCTCGACGACGGTGCCCGGGTCCTGGGTCGGATTGGTGTCCTGGGCGATCGACCACAGCGTCTGGCCGGGCGCCACCTGGACCGGGACCGTGTGGGAGAAGTCCGGTCCCGGCTCGAGCACACCGGCGACCCGGAGGCCGAGGACCGCGATCGCCGAACCGAAGACGATCACCGAGATCGCACTCACCAGCATCCGGCCCCGGCGCGTCAGCCGCAGGGTCGGCGCCCCCGCCTCAGCCACCATCTGCCGACGGAGCCGGGTGGCCTGGCGGCTCGGCGCAACCCGCAGATGGCGGTCGGCCGTGCGCAGGTCCCGCTCAGCCGTGCGCAGGTCGCCGGCCGTGCGCAGGTCCCCGCCGGCCGTGCGCGGCTCGACGAGGGCCAGGCGGCGGCTGGTCGCAACGCGGTCTGTGGCGTGCCGGTCAGTGACTCGGCGGTCGGTGGATTGGCGGTCCGTGGCTCGGCGGTCGGTGGCTTGACGGCCGAGGGACTCGCCGGAGCAGGCGCGGACGGGGAGGGGCTCGGTGGTGGTGCCGGCGATCCTGGGGCGGCGGCGCGGGGTCCCGCTCGGGGACGGCGCGGCCTCGGGGGCCTGGCGGCCCACCAGTGCATCTGCCGCGAGAGCCGTTGTGCTCATCGGATCCTCCAGACCTCGGTCAGTCCACGTCCTGCGGTGTCGATCTCTGTCTACCGAACGCCTCCGACAGTTTCCGGAGACAACCCGGCCCGAACACTTGTTCGATCGAACGCCTGTACGAATGATTAACCGACAGGCACCCGTCGCGCAACCACCTCCAACCAGGACACGCCCGGGAAATTCCCGCACCGGAGCCGGCCTCGCGCGCGGCTTATAACCCGACACACGAACAGACGTGCGAACCGACACGCCTTCGAACAGATGTTTGAAGAATCTCAGGATTCGGTCTACGGTCAGGACAGTCGAGCAAGCTTGGCCGGTGCGCGACCACCGGCCCGACCTGAGGAGCAACCACCGATGGCCAGGACGCCGAGCGGTTCCAGTAAGGACGAGCGCCGCGCCGCGGAGGCCGCCACGGCGGCGGACCGGACCGTGACCGAGCTGCCCGACGGGCCGGCCGACGCGACCGGTCTCACGCCGCGCCAGCGCCGCGTGCTGGACGTGATCCGCGACTCGGTGGACAGCCGCGGCTATCCGCCGTCGATGCGGGAGATCGGCGAGCGGGTCGGCCTGACCAGCTCATCGTCGGTGTCCCACCAGCTCCGCGTGCTGGAGCAGAAGGGCCTGCTCCGCCGCGACCCGAACCGGCCGCGGGCCATCGAGGTCCGCTACCCGGGCGAGGTCGACGCCGCGGCCCGGCGGTCGGCGCTCGGCTCGGTGCGGCAGACGACGTACGACGAGACCGGAGCCGGCGACGTGCACGCGGACGCGGCGTACGTGCCGGTGGTCGGCCGGATCGCCGCTGGTGGGCCGATCCTGGCCGAGCAGGAGATCGAGGAGGTCTTCCCGTTGCCCAAGGCAATGGTCGGCGAGGGCACGCTGTTCATGCTCCGGGTCAAGGGTGAGTCGATGATCGAGGCGGCGATCTGTGACGGCGACTGGGTGGTCGTCCGGCAGCAGCCGACCGCGGAGAACGGCGACATCGTGGCCGCGATGATCGACGGCGAGGCGACGGTGAAGACGTTCAAGAAGACCAAGACCGAGATCCTGCTGCTACCACACAACCCGGCGTTCGAGCCGATCGACGGCAAGGACGCCATCATTCTCGGAAAGGTCGTAACAGTTCTGCGCCGAGTCTGACATCGCAGACGGCGCGCGAAGTCGGGCGTGTCGTGTCAGCATTGGACCATGACGACTGTCTATGACTTCAGCGCGCGGCGGATCGAAGGCAATGAACAGTCTCTTGCCGATTTCCGCGACCAGGTGCTCCTGGTGGTCAATACGGCGTCGCAGTGTGCCCAGACTCCCCAGTACACGGGATTGCAGAAGCTCTACAAGACGTACCGCAGACAGGGCTTCTCAGTACTCGGCTTCCCCTGCGACCAGTTCGGCCACCAAGAGCCCGGTGACGAGAACGAGATCGCGAACTTCTGTTCGACGATCTATCACGTCACGTTCCCCATGTTCGCCAAGATCGATGTGAACGGGTCGAAGACGCTTCCGCTGTACAACTGGCTGAAGCGTGAGCAAGGCGGCCTGCTCGGCGGACGGATCAAGTGGAACTTCACCAAGTTCCTGATCGGCCGGGACGGCGGGGTGATCGCGCGCTACGCGCCGACACACTCGCCGGACAAGCTGACCGACAAGATCGAGACTGCGCTGGCGGTGCCGGCGCCGTCGAGGGAAGCGAACGACTGACCCAGTGTGCGCGGTTCGGGGCCGCGCGCAACGGTTGTTCTCGTGAAGCACCGAGGGTCCTGCCGGCATTGGCCGAAATCCCTTGTTTTCTGAGACAGCTGAACACCAACCGTCTCAGCGCCGCACATTTCTATCCGCATTCCGAACAATTCCGTGCCACCGGCATGTTTCGGGCGTTTCCCCCGTGCACGTGAACATTCCCGGGCATTCGCACAGTTGTCGTTTGATCAGTCCCGCTCGACGAGGACCGACTCGGGGTTGATGTCCAGGCGGAGACCGCGCCAGACCGGATGGCGAAGGCGGGCGTCGGCGGCCCAGCCGGAGTAGGTGACCTCGGCGACCAGGACAGGGTCCAGCCAGTGCGCGCGGCGACGGTCCGTGGTGGGGATGCCGACCGGGTCGAACGGCGGTCGGTCGATCTCCAGACCGGCCAGTTCGGCGGAAAGGATGTCCAGGGTGGCGAAGTCCAGGCCGGAGCCGACCTTGCCGATCAGGACCAGGTCGCCGCCCGGCTCGGCGTACGCGCCGCAGTAGAAGGAGCCGATCCTCCCTTCGCGGTTGCCCTCCCCCGGATGCCAGCCGCAGAGGATGACGTCGCGGGTCTTCACCGGCTTGACCTTGATCCAGTCGCTGCTGCGGCGGCCGGCCAGATACCGCGACTTGCGGCGCTTCGCCACCACCCCTTCCAGACCCGTGGACGCGGACAGCTCCAGCGCCGCCTCGCCGTCGTCGTAGGCGGGGGGTGTCTCCCAGAACGGGTCGCCGATCTCCAGCGAGTCGAGCAGCCCGCGGCGGTCGTCGTACGTTGCCTCCAGCAACCACTTGCCGTCGAAGCGGAGGATGTCGAACAACCGCACCGACACCGGGACCTCGGTGATCAGGTGCCGCAGGTGCCGCGGATCCCGGACATGCATCCGCCGCTGCAGCAGGCCGAACGACGGTGCGCCGTTCTCGTCGAGGGTGACGATCTCGCCATCCAGTACGGCGGGCAGCCGCAACCCCGGCGCATCGAACAGGCCGATCAGCTCGGGGTACCCGCCCGACACGTCCCGGCTGTTGCGGGACCACAACCGGCAGACCCCGGAGTCCACCTCGGCGATGACGCGGATGCCGTCCCACTTCATCTCGTACGACCAGCCCGCACCCGACGGCATCTCCCCCAAGGCCGCCATCATCGGCAGCACCGGCGGACCGGTCACCGGACTCATGTCGATTGCAATCGCTTCAAGGCGCCGAGCACCTTCTCACGATCGGCGGTCGGCCACATCGGGGGCAAGGAGGCGCGCAGGAAGGCGCCGTACCGCTGGGTGACGATGCGGGGGTCGAGGATCGCGACCACACCGCGATCGGAGCTGCGGCGGATCAGCCGGCCGGTCCCCTGCGCGAGCAGCAGCGCGGCGTGGGTCGCCGCGACGGCCATGAACCCGTTCCCACCGGCTTCGTCGACGGCACGCTGGCGGGCGGCCATCAGCGGCTCGTCCGGGCGCGGGAACGGGACGCGGTCGATGATCACCAGGTTGCAGGTCGAGCCCGGTACGTCGATGCCCTGCCAGAGCGACAGGGTCCCGAACAGGGACGTCTCCGGATCGTCGACGAACTCACGGGCCAACTCCCCCAGCTGCGCATCACCCTGGCAGAGCACCTTCAGGTCCGTCGACTCGCGCACTGCGGCGGTCGCCGCCTCGGCCGCGCGACGCGACGAGAACAGCCCGAGCGTCCGGCCGCCCGCGGCGGTGACCAGGTCGATGATCTCGTCGAACTGCTTCTGGCCCAGTCCGTCGCGATGCGGCGGCGGGAGGTGCTTGGCGACGTACAGGATCGCCTGCTTCTCGTACTCGAACGGGGAACCCACGTCGAGACCGCGCCACGGCAGCGGTCCGGTCTCGGCGTCGGAGTCCAGCTCCGGCATCTCGTCGTCGTCCTCGAGCTTGTCGGCCGGGCGGAGGCCGACCTGCCGGGCGATCGCGTCGAAGTCACCGCCGAGGGTGAGCGTTGCGGACGTGAGGATGGCGGTCCGGTCCTTGAGCACCAGCTCGCGGAGCAGGCCGGCGACGGTCAGCGGTGCAATCCGGAGCTCGCGGCCGAAGCGTTCGCGGTCGGTCATCCAGACCACGTCGGCGTCGCTCAGCGCGGCGACGCGTTCGGAGACGTCGAAGATCTCCTTGACCGCGCCCTTCGCCTGCCGCTTCGCGCCGTCGGGGTCGTCGTCCTTGTCGTCGGACTTCTTGTTCAGGTCGGAGTACAGCCCGCGGGCGGCGTCGCGGACGAGCGCGGCGGCCTCCAGCACGGGACCGTTCGAGGCTTCGATGCGACCCTCGCGGGTGCCGTCGAGGGCCGCGCGGAGGGCGTCGGAGGCGTCGATCAGGTCGTCGGCCTTGTCGTCGTCGACGAACCGGCGGGACCGCTTGGCGGCCCGCTCGACCATCTGCGGCGACAGCTCGTCGCCCGCGGCGCCGGTGACGCGGGCGGGCAACTCGTGCGCCTCGTCGACGATGACGACGTCGTGCTCGGGCAGGACGATGCGGTTCTCGAAGGCGTCGATCGACAGCAGCGCGTGGTTGGTGATGACGATGTCGGCCTTGCGGGCCTGGTCCTTCGCCCTCTCCGCGAAGCATTCCTCGCCGTACGGGCACTTCTCCGCGCCGAGGCACTCCCGCGCGGCGATCGAGACCTGCTGCCAGGCCTGGTACTGATGTGAGGGCGCGTGATCGCGGTCGCCGGCCTCGCCGTCGAGCAGCTGCTGCTCGGCCCAGTCGCGGAGCTCGAGCACCTGCTGGCCGACCTGCCCGGGCGGCGGGACGTCGATGAGCATGCCGTCGTCGTCCGGCGCGCCCTCGCGGATCCGGTGCAGGCAGGCGTAGTTGTTGCGCCCCTTCTGGATCGCGTACGACGGTCTGCGCGGCAGCAGCTTCTCCGTCGCGTCGAGCAGCGCGGGGACGTCGCGGTCGACGAGCTGGGACTGCAGCGCGAGGGTCGCGGTGGAGACGACGACGCGACGGTCCTCGATCGCGTGCAGGAGCGCGGGAACGAGGTACCCGAGCGACTTGCCGGTGCCGGTACCGGCTTGCACCAGCAGGTGGGAGCCGTCGTGCATCGAGGTGTCGACAGCTTGCGCCATCTCCACCTGACCGGGCCTGGTCTGCCCGTCGATCCCGGAGACAGCAGCTTCCAGCAGTTCGCGTACGTCGACACCCACCGCCACACCCTAGCCCGCGGGACGGACAGATTTCCGATCCGGCGGGCTGGGGTGTGGATAACGCCTTGCTAGACGACGGCGCCGCGGTCGGGCTGGGCGTCGCGATCCACCTGGGGGCGCTTCGGGCGCGGCGGCGGCGCCGGGTAGCGGCGTTCCAGCTCCAGCAGCAGTGGGGCCGCGGTCAGGTTGGAGGAGTACGTCCCGACGAGGATGCCCAGCAGGAGGGCCAGGGCGAAGTCGGCCAGCGAGTCGCCGCCGAGGAACAGCAATGCCGACAGGATGAACAGCGTCGAGATCCCGGTGTTGATCGTGCGGGGCAGGACGTTGATGATCGCCGTGTCGATGATGCTGCCGAGGTTGTCGGTCGAGCGGGCGTTGCGGGTCTCGCGGATCCGGTCGAACACGACGACGGAGTCGTTCACGGTGTAGCCGATGATCGTCAGGATCGCGGCCAGGAAGATGCCGTCGATCGGCTTTCCGGTCCACGCGAACACACCGACCACCACGGCGACGTTCTGCACCAACGCCAGTACGGCGCCGGCGCCGAAGGTCCATCGGAACCGGACGGCCAGGTACAGCAGCTGGGCGAGCAGCGCGATCCCGAGCGCGATCAGGCCCTTGTTCCGCAGCTCTTCACCCAGGGACGGACCGATGCTCTCGTTGCGGACCAACTCGGTGCCGCCGCCGATCCGGGAGATGGATTCGCGGATCTTCTCGGCCTCGTCGTCGCTGATCGTCCCGGTCCGCACGGTGATGTCGTCGGTGCCCGATGCCTGCACCACCGCGTTCGGATAGCCGGCCTCAGCGACCGCGGCGCGCGCCTGGTCCGGTGTGATGCGCTGCGCCGTACTCACTTCGAGCAGCCGCCCGCCGGTGAACTCGATGCCGAGATTCAGCCCGCGCACGAAGACGCCCGCGAGGGCCACGACGATCGCCACCGCGGTGATCACCAGCCACCGGCGGCTGTGCTTCATCAGCGCCGGCCGCTTCGCCTCCAGCCAGGTCCGGACCCGGCCGTGCCCCGCGATCCCGCTGAGCGCCGGGCGACGCACTACGAAGCCTCGCGACACCGCGAACTCGGCCAGCACGCGGGTCACGACCAGCGCGGACAGCATGGAGGCGATCACACCGATCGACAGCGTGACACCGAAGCCACGGACCGGGCCGGCGGCCAGGAAGAACAGCAGGCCGGCGGCGAGCAGGGTGGTGATGTTCGAGTCGGCGATCGCGGATAGCGCGTTCTGGAAGCCGCTGCGCAGGGACCGCCGCAGGCCGTCGGTCCGGCCGGAGGTGTAGTCCTCGCGGGCGCGCTCGAAGACGAGCACGTTCGCGTCGACCGCCATCCCGATCGCCAGCACGAAGCCGGCCAGGCCGGGCAAGGTGAGCGTGGCTCCGAGCGCGGTCAGGGCCGCGTACGACATTCCGGCGTACCCGATCAGGCCGATGACCGCCATCAGGCCGACCAGGCGGTACACGACCACGATGAACACGGCCGTGAGCGCGAGCCCGATGATCGCGGCCAGCGCGCTGGCCTGGATCGCGTCCTGACCCAGCGACGGGCCGACCGTGCGCTGGTCGATCACCTCGACCGGCACCGGCAGCGCGCCACCGGAGATCAGCGCGGCCAGATCCTTGGCCTCCTCCTCGGTGAAGCTGCCCGAGATCGTCGTGGTGCCGCCGCCGATCCCGACGTTGCAAAGCTGGTTCCCGCCGTTCGGGTCGACCTGCGGCGCGCTGATGATCTCGTTGTCGAGCACGATCGCGATCAGCCGCGGCGGGGTGTTGACCGGGTTGCACGCGGCTTTGCCGGTGATGTTGGCCCAGATCTTGCCGCCGTCACCCTTGAAGTTCATCTCGACGAACCAGCCCTGGGTGACCTGCTGCGGGTCGAGCCGTCCCTCGGCCCCGCTGACCAGCTCGCCGGTCATCGCCGGCTTGGCCAATTTCAGGAAGCCCTGCCCGGTGTCGCTGGGCAGATACAGATCGCCGGCGGCGGGTTTGGCCGGCTTCGCGGCGACCTGGTCGAGCACCTCGTGGAACGTGAGCTGCGCGGTCTTGCCGATCACCTTGGCCGCCTCGCGCGGGTCCTGCACGCCGGGCAGCTCGACGATGATCCGGTTCTCCCCCTGGCGCGTCACGTTCGGCTCGCTGACGCCGAGGGCGTCGATCCGCCGGTGCAGCACCTGGGTGGCCTTGTCGGTGGTCTCCTTGGTCGCCTTGACCGTCGGCGAGTCCTTCGCCTCCAGGACGATCTGCGTCCCACCGCGCAGGTCGAGGCCGAGCTGCGGCCGGGCGGTCAGCACGACGTACGTCGACGCCGCCAGGACGAAGAACGCGAGCAGCGCACGGATGATGGACGACCGGTTCACTACAGCCTCCGGAGATGGGCACCCGCGGTGCGAGTGTCGTGACAGAGTGCATTCACGCGAGCGTGAGCGCACAGTGTACGAACGCCATTCAAGCGGTACTGCGAACAATCGCACAAGCGACCGGGTCGCAACCGATACATAACGTGATCCGAGGCGCGCGTGGTCCGACCACGCGTGCTGCGCGAGCACTCCTCGTCGCTGCGCTCCTCGTCGCGCCCCGCTGCGCGCGCTCCCGCCCGCCCCCCTTGGCTTGGCGCCGGTGCATCCGTTCCGGCTGGCGCCGGGGGTTTCCGGCTAGCGCCGGTGCTTCCCGGCTGCCGCCGGGAGTTGCGGGCTGCCGCCGGGAGTTGCGGGCTGCCGCCCGCGTTCTGCTCGCTACCGCTCGAGAGCCACCGCGGGCCGTGGTGACCGAGGCGGGCCGTGGTGTCCCATCCGTCCGAATTCGACGGCCACCTGCCGAGTCGTGGGATCGGGCGATCGATGCGCCGCAACTACCCACCCGAGTCCACGACTCGACGGAGTCCACACCAACCGACTGCCACGACTCGACCACACGACGACGAACCACTCACGGGCGCCCGGCGGTGCTGGGTTCTCGGTGACGGTCGGGTGGCAGTTGCGTCCAGCAGAGTGGTGTACGACGAGATCCCGGTGGGCGCGTCGCGGGGAACGTGAACGCGGTCATCGGGTGATCCTTCGAGTGATCTC
>NZ_JBVJHF010000019.1:0-28611 GCF_055586945.1 Kribbella sp. NPDC048837 | reverse complement strand
AACGCCGGCTCTTCGGACAAGCCACTTCCCGGACCCGCCGAACAACAGCCTACGACCCCGCTGCCCGCCGCCTCTTGACACAGAAGGGAGCCATGATAGTGCGTTAGACAGGGTCCACCCAGGTGGCCGACAATGCGGCGAGCTGGTCTGCGAATCGATCGACCTCACAGCCCTCGGGGTCAAGTCCGAAGTGATCCTTGAGGTCGTACCAAAGGAACTCACTGAGCTCAGCTCGTGAGGCCCCTTGCATCAGCAGCCGCCACAGCGGCGCCAGCAGGCAGTCGTACTCGTCAGAGACGAGATCGGCCACTCCGATGGGGTCCGATTGATTCAGTAGGTACCGCAGGTTCGCCTGTCGACGCTCGATCTCGTCGACTTCGGGTTGAGTCATGTCATCGTCATCACGGTGACGTACCGGTGAGGCAGGGTGGGGGGTAACCGGGCGACCTCATGTGCACACTCTCATCGGCATGACCGCGCGGCCAGCGGCATGTCCGTACGTTGCTGGTCAAGTGTCTTCGGGGAGCGACCGCCGGTGCGCCTAGGCTCGAAGCTGTGCCAGTCCAGATCGATGTTGTGGAAGAGCCAATCCGACGGTAGTCCCGGACGGTCGATTCCTCTCGGGACCCCAACGTCGCGGTCCAGTTGTTCGTCTAGGTCGGTGACAGGGAACGGACGGTGGTGTGGTGGCTGCTGACTGGGAGGGTGCGTTCCGTGCGTTGCTGGCGACGCGTGGCGCCGCGCTTCGCAGTTATGCGTATCTGTTGACCGGCGACCCGACGGCAGCCAGCGACCTGGTCCAGGAGGCGCTCACGCGCGTGTTCGGTCGCCGCCGGGTCGGCGCGGACATCGACCAACTCGAGGCGTATGTCCGGCGCGCGATGCTGAACCAGTACGTCGATAGCCGCCGGCGACTCAACAGGTGGAACGCGACACGCCATCTGCTGGTCGATCCACCACACCACGACGACGACCGGGCCGCTGTGGCCGACGAGGTCCGCAGAGCACTGGGGACCCTGTCGCCGAGGCGGCGGGCGTGCGTTGTCCTGCGCTACTACGAAGACCTGACCGTGACCGAGATTGCCGACGAGCTCGGGTGTGCCGAGGGCACCGTGAAACGTCACCTGGCCGACGCGCGGGCGAAACTCGCCACGCAGCTCGGCATCACCGAGGAGCGCACCCGATGACCGCCAACGACCTACGCGAACTGCTCCGGGCCACAGCCGCCGAGGGCAGCGACGCCGTCGACCTCGCCGAGGACGAGGTCGCCGACCGCATCCGGCGCCGTCGAATCCGCGCCAGGCGATTCGCGGTTGGTGGTGTGGCGCTAGCAGCCGCCGCGGCGATCGCGGCGACGACGTTGGCCGTCCGCCCCACTGGCGGGCACCCGCCGGCTGCCACGACACCTCCGGTGCCTGCCGCGACGCGACTGGTGGGCATCGGGCACGCCGCCATCGCCGTGCCCGAGCAATGGGCCACGAACCAGCTCCGCTGCGGAACGCCGCTGAAGGACACGGTCATCATCGACGCGGGCCCCCAGGACCTCTGTGAGACGCCTTACCCCAAAGGTGTCGAGAGCGTGCTGGTGCGTAGCGGCAAGCCAATCGACTTCCATGCCGACGAGACCTTCCAGGTCGACGGTGTGCGAGCCGAACGTCAGCGGACACGCTGCACGGGCGACGACCGCGTCACGGTCTGCTCAGGCGCGGTGTTCATTCCGTCTCTCGACGTAGCGTTCCAGGCGGAGTCTTCCACGAACGCCGGCGAGGTTCACAGCATCCTCGCCCGGATCACGATCGTTCCAGACAAGGTCGGTGTCCCAGAGCCCCTGTTCAGCGAATCGAATCCAGCCGCCCGTTTCGGCGAGCAATACGCGGACAGGCTCACCGCACTGGGCCTGAAACCCCACATCCAGACCAGGAAGTCGCCTGGCTCCATACCCGGCAACATCCTGGCCGTCTCGCCATCGCCAGGCACGATGCTGACGCCGGGAGCGACGGTAACAGTCACTGTCGTCGCCCAGCCCTGAAAGTCCGCGCGCAACTCTTCCAACCGGCCATAGCCTGACGGTATCGGCGCCGCGGACTCTTCTGGACGCAGGCGGAGGGCGATCGAGTCCGCCGAGCGACATCCGGAATTCGGCATGAGCGGGCTTCACTGTCGGCGGCAGATCCGTACGTTGCTCCGACACGTGGACTAACTTCTAGCCTGTCGCACATCAGTTGGCGGAGATGTGTCGCGGATCTCGTGGCGGATCACAGGACTAGCCTCGGCGTGCGCACACCGGGTCGGTGACGCCAAGCCTGACTCGTGGGATCAGACGTGGTGCGAAACAGAATCGACTCGCGTCTGCTGGAGGGGCTGTCGCCCTGTTCGGATGAGCCTGCTGGAGTCTAAAGAGGGCTGTGTGTACCGCATCATGACCCCCCTAATCCGCAGGTCGTTCCTTCGAGCGGTCGGATCTTCGATCGCAGGGGAAGCGAGCGTGCGTGTGGCCGCCTTGGTGTGGGGGCGAGGCGTCGCTTGCTGGATCGTTGGGTCCGGTCTGTCTACGTCATTCGCTACCGTGCGGTCAGGGTCGGATTGAGCCGTACGAGCTGTGCGGAGGTTGTCTCGTCGAGTTCGGCGACGGCTTCGCGTGACCTCACGAAGTCCGAGAACGATCGGTAGCCGAGCGCCCTCTCGCTGAAGGACGGGTCCATGCGCTTCATCTGACTCTTCACGGCGGAACTGTGCAGCCAGTCCGCGTCGTCTTTGTCTTGTCCCAGGCGCAGCGCGCGTTCGAGGAGGCTGGTCGCCAGCCGCTGTGGGTCTTCGGAGTCGGGATCGGCCACGTCGGGCACCGCGGCGCCCGGGCGCCTGGTATGTCGCGAGCCCGGTTGGGAGGAGGACCGGGCGGGCCCCGCGGGCTCGGCCTTGGGGGTTGCCGCTTGTTCGGTCGCCGACTGGGAAGTGTCGATGGGTGTGACACCGGGCAACGCATCGTACGTGACGAGCTCGTCGCAGGCCGCGGCGAGCGATCTGCTGGTCGATCCGGCCACCCCCACGCCCACGACGTAGCGGCCAAGGCGCCGACAGCGTTGGGCCAAGGCGATGTAGTCGGAGTCTCCGGCCACGATCACCACATGGGTCAGGTCCGGGAGGCGGAACATGTCTTCTACCGCGTCAACTGCCAGTCTGATGTCGGCACCGTTCTTGGCGTAGGCGGCGGCGGGAAACAGCTGCACCAGGTCCACTGCGCGGCTGACCAACTGCCCGCGGTAATCGGCGTTGACCGGGTCTGACCAGTCCGCGTAGGCGCGCGTGAGGACGAGCGTGCCGAACGACGAGGCGAAGTCGATGACTGCGCCGATGTCGACCGTGGCGCGCCTGAGCTTGTCTGCGATGTCGGGCTCGGCCGACGTCTCCGCCCGGTCGAACGCCCGCACCTTGTCACGCTGGAACTGGCTACGACCATGCACCTGGTCGTAGCGCGAGATCACGATATTGTCGAAGTCGATGTAGACGGCGACGCGGGTCACGCCGGGTTCGGCCATGATTCCCCTTCTCGATGGGATGGTGTGCTCCCGACGCCATTGTGCCCAAGAACGAGAGACAAGCCTCCATCCCACCGACCCACCGCTAGACACCACACCTCGCCTCCAGGACCGCGCCGAGGTCTACGCAGGGGATCCGGTCGACCGCTGCCTTGTGTGCATCCGCGTCGATGCGGGTGGCTGTTCCGGGCCGCGGGGTACGGACGGTAAACGTTCCCTCGCTTGCACAGCGTTCAACGTTGAGGTTAACCGAATGTACGCAGGACGCAGGCCTATGCAGCGTAACCGGCAGTGGACAGGGACCAGACCAGAGCATCCACCGCCGGACGCAGGATGCTACGACCCGAACGCTTCGTGGTGCGGCACTAGCGGAGTGGGATGACTCGGCGCCAGCCGTCGAAGACGAGGGTGGGCTGCATGCCGACCGACAGGTAGAGGCCGAGGGCCGGGGTCGGATTGTTGGTGTCGACGTGCAGGATCGTGCCGGCCCGCCCAGCAGCCGCATCTCTGGCGAATGCGTCACGCAGCAAGAACTTCGCCAGTCCTCTCTCCCGGAACTCTTCGAGGACGCCGAGCATGCCGACGGACCCGCAGTTCTCGGCCTCGACGAACTCGTCGTTGCAGCTTCGCACCGCGACTGCCCGCCCGTCGATCTCGAGGAGCGTCAGCTGGGACCAGTCGAAGGTCGAGCTCGCCCCGAGTGCCTCGACCCACTCGTCGTGCGGACGAGGGACGAAGCCGTACTGGCCGCGGAAGCTGTCGATGACGACCTCGTGAGCAGTCCAGCGGGTGGCGTCGTCGAACGCCCCGCGGCGTACCACCACGCCCGCGGGTGGATCGGGCACGGCAACGGCTCCGGTGTGATCGATCCGCATCCGGTGGTACGTCGTACAGGCTGCGAAGTCATGATCAGCCAGTAGAGCGCACACCAGCTCGTCATCGCGATAGACCCACGAATCTACGGTGATCTCGGCGTGTCCGTGCTCGCGTCCCATCTGCCTGGCACGTTGCAACGCGTGATCGACCAGCCAGGCGACGACCGCCTGCTCCTGCGACACCACCTCGATCTCGATCACCAGGCCGTCGCCCTTGCCGAAGGTCGTCGCGTAGCCAACCGGCCGCCCATCGGCCGCCAGCACGAGGAGGCCGTCGGTTGCCCGCTCGAATCCGGGCTCGGCGAGGCCGTCCGCGACCTCGTCCAGCGTGCAATCGGCGAACCCGACCACCGCCGTGTTGTAGGCCGACCTGAGATCGAAGATCCTCTCGGCATCGGTTAATTCAGGAGCACGGACGATGTACCCATCTGGCAGTACGACGCTTGGCTGCATAGCTCCATTCACCACCGGTGAGCGATGTCGATGACCAGCCGGCTGCCTGATCCCGGACCTGCGAGGGTGAAGACGCGGAACGGCAGGCGCGCGCGGACTCCGATACCGAACACCGTAAAGCCTTCCGCGGAACCACCGCTGGCAACCTGCCGGAGTGTGCGGTAGCCGGTCACGTCGGCGACCTTCAGCTCGTTCGGTGGCTGGAAAGCCGGACGTCCGGTCGCGTCGAACTCGTTGCCGTCGATGGCGAACTCGAGTTGCGCACCGCCACGCAGCGGCATGGGACGATTGGTGTGGGTGTAGAACACCTCGGATGCGTAGCGCACGGTGTATCCGGGCGGCTTGCCCGAGATGTCGAACACGACGCGGTCGAAGCAGGAGTGCCGTCCGGTCCGGACGTTCGTCAACACAGCGGTCGTGCTGCGGTTCATTGCCTCGGACAATGAGCCCCAGCCTGCAGGGCAGGAAGCGCTGGTGCCGGCGGTGGCGGCCGCCGGGACAGCGACCGCTCCCGCCGGCACCGCAACGACCCCGAGGACTGCCAGCGCGGCGCACAGCGATCTCACGGCGTTCACCAGCTGTGGGCGACGTCGACGACGACGCGGCCTGTCGCGCCTGGGCCGGTGAGGGTGAAGACGCGGAACGGGAGTCGGGCGCGAACTCCGAGCCCGATCGTTGTCTGACCTTCGAAGCTGCCGGCGGTCGCGACCTGCCGGAAGGTTCGGTAACCGCTCACGTTGGTCAGCTCGTCGACGTTCGTCGGGTTGTAGGTGCTGTGCACGTCGTCATACGACGGAACGCTGAGGATGATCTCGAGTTTGGCGCCGCCGCGAAGCGGGACAGGTCGGCCCTCGCCTACCGTGGACACCTCCTTCACGTAGAACACGCGGAACCAGGACGGCTTGCCCTTGACGTCGAACACGATCCGGTCGAAACAGGTGTGCCGGCCGGTCCGGACGTTCGTCAGGTGGCCCGGGCCGGTGTACGTGCTTGCCTCAGGCAATGAACCCCAGCCGGTGGGACAACCGGCAGAGGTGGCGGTCGTGGTCGCGTTGGCGACCGCAGGTACAGCGACGGCTCCCGCCGGTACGGCGGCGATCGCCAGTACGGCGAACGCGGTGCGGATCGGTTTGCGGATGCGGATGATGGTGTGAATACATTTCACGATGCCCCCCTTTGGACACCAGTTAGATGCACCGGGCAACCTCAAAGTTTCTCGATCAGCCCAACCGATTTCTACTACCCATCATTTCAATCGAGCAATTGAGTGAGCCGACAGTCAATTAACCCGTGGATGTGTGTTCGAGTCCCCGGTCCGGTGGGCCGCGCCGCCAGGAGCTTGGCTAGTTCCGTTGGGACCGGTCGCGAATCGCCACGCGTCCAGCTTGTCTGAGAAAGGGCGAGTGACGAGTTTTAGGCCCGTTTGACTTTGTCACACGTTTCTCAACACCCTCGCGGACACCTGTGCGCTCTTGCTGTCGATGTTCGAAGTCGGCTGCACGGATGTCCGAACTCGTCTGCAAATAACTCATCCGGGTGTTGTCGACATTTCCCCGACCGAACGCGGTCCAGGCGTCGTAGTGAGATCCGAGAGCCCTGGCCGCGCTCTCGGCGACCCGATGCAGCGCCCAGGCCCGGCCGTCCTCGTCCGACTGAGCTGGGCTGATCGCCGCAGCGAGATGGAGCATTCCGTAGTCGGCCAGCGGGTCTTCTGCGGGTCGCTGCTGTCGATCCGCCTTTCCAGCTCGTCTGCGGCCGCGAGACAGAGCCGCGTCGCTTCGTCCTGCTGGCCTGCGCGCCGATACGAGCCGGACAGGCCCAAGCGCCGAGCGCGATCAGGTGCGGATCATCGGCCTCGCGGGCGGCGTTCATCGCCGTTCGGCAGGCGGTTCGAGCAAGGGATCCCCACGCTGCGGCCGAAGACGGAGGGCAGCCAACCTTCACCTTGGCGACTGCCATCACTGCGGCCGGCTCTGGCAGGGCAAGGTCGACGGGGCGTGCGAACACTGCCCCTGCTGCTCTTTGGTGTCTCCAGCCCGAAGCCAGCCCAGGCAAGCCGGTGAACCGGTCCGACCTCCAGAGCTGAGCTGGACAGCACCAGGCTGAATCCTTCCCGCCGGATCTCGGCCGGGGCGGTCACTTCGAAAGCCTGACCTGGGCCGGGCTGGACTGCCCGGTCGCGTCCCGGCGGCAGACCCAGCCGGTGCCGTACGAGGTCGTCGTCCACTGCCACTAGGCGGCGGTGAGCTGTTCGGTGACGACTGCCGGCAGCTGCTGCGGGTCGGTGTCGCGGGCGAGCTCGGCCAGCTGGCCGGTCAGGAGCGGCCCGTCGCCACAGGCCAGGCATGCCATCGCGTAGACGATTTGTGGCTGGCACCGGCCGCAATGCCGCGTCACCACGATCCGGTCCGGATCCTCGTCGGTTGTCGATCACCACTCGGTCTGTAGTTCTTCGCGCAGCCGCGCCGCCTCCGGGTTGTCGCCGGGGAAGTCGCCGCAGGTGGGACAGCCGCGGTGATGCTGCGCGGCTTGGTTGTGTGGGGCGAGGGCGACGATCAGCTCGGCAGTGGGGTCTGCGGTGAGAGCACGATGGATTGTTGCGCGGCTGGACCCGACTGCCTGTGCGATTGCCCGGACGACTTGCCCTCGGCCTTGAGCTGGCGGGCGGGGCCGATCTGGCCGGGCGTCAACGACTTGCCGAAGCGGTGCCGGTAATCGGCAACCTGGCGATGTGCCCCGCAGCAGTTCCGACTCAGTCCGGCCCGGTTCGCTCATCGCGCGGCTGTGGATCCATGCACCACCGCGCAGGCGAGCACCACGAAGTGCGGATCAAGCCGCGGCCATCGCTGTTCTCGGTGGTCGACTTAGCCCGGGCCGCGGCGACGCCCGCCCGGCTCACCGCAGGCCCAGCCCGGCCGGTACCACTCGCGACCCTGGCGCGCGGCTGCTGACTAAGGTCGACCCATGCCGAACCCTCTGTTCTCCACCTATCGCGGCGGCGAGAACCGTGTTACATCCTCCCTGATGGCCGTGTTCGAGCGGATTGACCTTGCATTGGTTCAAGAGTTGCTCGAAGCCGCGACCGGCACCGGCGAGGAGCTGCGCACGGTGACGTTCGAGAACCAGGTCGTGAACGTCGGCGCTGTTCCCGATGCGCGGATCTCGGCTCGGTTCACCTGGTGGTTCGAAACTAAGACCGCCCGAGGCGGCTATACGGCGGAGGGGCACGACAGGGATCAGGTCCGCGCCCACGCCCAGCAGCTCGAGGACGATCCGCACGCACGCCTGTTCGTCCTTACACCAGACCCGGCAACGCCGTCCTGGTTCGAAAACCTGGACGGCGTGAACGACGCGGTTCGCGAGCAGGTGGTGTGGCTGTCATTCAAGGACCTTGCTGATGTGATCACCGGCATCACGGCCGATCCGACCAGGCTGATCGGCGAGCAGACTCGGTTCCTACTGACCGAGCTTGTGGCGCTGTTCGAGGCCGACGGACTGCTCACTAACGACGACGCCGTAGTCGTTGCGGCCAAGTCCGCCTGGCAGGAATACCTCCACTACAGCGCCTACATCTGCCAGCCCGATCGCACGTTCCGCGAGGGCATCTCCCACTTCGGGTTCTACTACCACGGGAGCATCCAGTCCAAGGTCGCCAAGATCCGCAGCTACCATCCCACAGTCGCATTCACCCCAACCGAAGCGGCTCGGCTGGGCCATGCCGGCGAACATGGGCTCGCTGATCTGATCGACCAGGTGCTGACCGACGGCGCCAGGGTCGAGGGTGACTCCCACGGCGTCATGCTGCTTAGCGGACCCTCGGACACGGATACCGTGCAGCTGGACGGCCTGATCGTCAACGACACCAAGACCGCAGCCGGCAGGCCCTGGGCCTGGACGCTCAGCCAGCGCTACACAAGGCTCGACCGTCTGCGCAGTGGGATAGCTCGAACGTCACAGCTGTGAGCCCTCGGCCAGGCACGCCAGACCGATCAGCGCGCGACTGGGGCCACGCAGGCGCGCTCCCTTCGCAGGTCGTGGGATCAATCGTGGTGCGAAATGGAGTCAAAGAGGGTCGGCTCGTGGGGCCAGACGCCCTTCGAAGTGAGGCACGTGCCGCCTAGAGGGGTTCGGTACTAGGCCATCATGGGCCCGTTTGTTCCGCAGGTTCAGGGTTCGAACCGACGGAGCCATCCGAGAGCAGATTCGGCATCTGGCCTGCAGCAGCAGAGTGATGCTCTGCGCCGGCCGGCCCGACCTACAGCCTGGGCGCGGGCGTATTTGCGCTATTGTCCGCAACCATGTTCGACGTGCGAGGCAGGACGGCCCATCTGGCGTGGTATCGGACCGATGAGGCGGCGGCGGCCGAGGTCGCCTTCCTGCACGGCTTCTCCGACTCTGCGCAGTGCTGGGAGCCACTGATCCGCGCGATGCCTGGAGTTCGGGGGCTCGCGATCGATGCGCGCGGGCACGGCGAGTCCGGGCTTCCAGAGGAACCTTTCGGCTATGCCGCACACCGCGACGATGCCGCCCTCGTGCTGTCGAGCCAGCCCCGTGACGGCGGGCTGGTCGTGGTCGGCCACTCGATGGGCGCGATGTCGGCTGCCTACCTGGCCGCGGCGAGGCCGGACCTGGTCCGTGCGGTTGTGCTGGAGGACCCACCGACTGGACAGCCGTCTGCCGGTCAACAGGACGAACCGCTGTCCGTGCCGAGTTGGCTCGCGGACCTCCGAGCGCTCGATCTGCCGTCACGGATTGCGCGGGGCCGATCCGAGGACCCCGACTGGCCCCATGACGAGCTTGAGCCTTGGGCGGTGTCGAAGGCGCAACTCAACCCGCATCTGTTCGATCTGCCGTTTCAGGACGCGGCTCCGCTGACCGACCTGCTGGCCGCGATCACGTGCCCGGTGTTGTTGATCCATGGGGACAGTGAACGCGGCTCACTGATCTCCACCGAGTACGCGAAGCGCTGCGCCCGAGCGGCGGCCGGCGAGTTCCGGGCGGTACACATCGCCAGTGCCGGCCATTCAGTACGCCGAGACAACCGCCCCCGGTACCTCGCGGAACTCACAACGTTCCTCGACCTACACCGCTGAGCGTCGGCGCACCTGGATCCTCGAGACGCACCGACGGAGTCATTGGAGCGCTCCAAGGAAGCATGACCGCCCGGTGGTGCCAGTCGAGCGGCATCCGGCCTATCTCATCGACATCTAGCGATCCCGAACACGGTGAAGGCCTACGCACATGACCTGAAGGGTTGGTTCGCCTTCCCGGCCAGGCAGCGGGTTCTCGATTCGGAGGCCGAGCTGGAGAACCCATGTCGGCGTCTCGCCGGTGGAGAATGTCGATGTGAGGATTGAGTTCACCCTCGACTGCGCTGACCTGGACCGCATGACGAGGTTCTGGCAGGACGCCGTGGGGTTCGTAGTGGTTGGCGTCATCGAAGGCCGGTACGTCTCACTGCGTTCGCACGATGTCGCTCTCACTCTTCAACAGGTTGAAGAGCCCAAGACGGTCAAGAACAGGATGCACCTCGACCTGCTTGTAGACGACGTTGAGCTGGAGGTGAGCCGCCTGGAAGAGCTCGGGGCCACTCGACTGACTCCAACCGCACGCGAAGAGTTCGGTCAGACCTGGCTCGTCCTCGCGGACCCTGAGGGCAACGAGTTCTGCCTAGCCCGCGATCCGTCAGGAATGGGGCCTTCCAACGGTTGACTCCTGGCAGGCTCACCGCACATCGGCTGAGCCCGCGTTGGCCGGCGCCCAGGGTTCCAGCCGGTCGCGAATCATTCGGCGGACATGTGTCGTGCAACTGCTGGTGGATCACACGGTGCGGGGGGCTGCCCGTAAGCCAAGCGCGATGCGAAAGTTGCTGGTGGAGCCCAGATACGAAGGTGTCGAGCAGAGCCCGGACGGCACCGGAAACAGTGCTCGTAGACGCGGTCGGCTACTGGCAAGCGGTACGAACAAGAAGGGGTGAGCGCGGAGTTCTTAGGCACTCCGCGACACCTCAGGTGCTGGGCGACAGGGCTGATCGCGTCGCCGGATCTAACGGTTGGGAAACGATCGATTCTCAACCCCCTTGTGCCGGAGTGCTGCGACACCTCGATACTGAGCCATGCGTAACCGTCCGCGAATTGCTGGCCGGTCACGGCGCAGCGAGCCAACACCAGCAGGTGTCCATGAGGTCCGCCCAGTCGTAGTTCGACAACTTGGTCGCCAACGTGGCGCGGGAGGGACGGGTGCGGGAGACTTCCTCGATGGCTACTGAGTACACCCAAAGTGACCAGTTCCGCGGTGGCCGCATCCACCTGTGCGACCTTGCCGGTCTCGAGATCCGCGATTGCGAGGTCAGCGGGCTGAAGATCGTCGACTGCTACGGGAGCGAGGTCTACCTCGGTGGCGACTTCGAGCGTGTCGTCGTCAACGACGTCGACGTGACCGCATACGTCGAGGCCGAGCTCGACCGGCAACACCCCACGCGGGTGCTGGCGCGTGATGCCGCGTCCCCCGACGACTACCGCGCTGCTTGGGATGCCATCGAGGCGCTGTGGGCGGCGACGCTCGACCGCGCCAGGCTGCTGCCCGAGGCCAGGCTGCACGAGCAGGTCGACGGCGAGTGGTCGTTCGTCGAGACTCAACGGCACCTGCTGTTCGCCGGCGATGCCTGGCTTGGCAATGCGGTGCTCGAGGAGGAAGCGCCGTACCACCCGCTGGGCTTCCCTTACGGCGGGATGCCGCCCGACGAGTCGGCGAAGCTCGGGCTCACCCTCGACGCCACCCCGACGCTTGACGAGGTCCTCGCGCCGCGGCTCGCCCGCATGGCCACGACGCGGCGTGTCATCGACGGGCTCACCGAGGCCGAGCTCGATCGGGTCTGCGGTCGCAAGCCGGCAGACCCGTATCCCGACCAGGAGTACGTCGTGCGCCGCTGTCTCAAGGTGGTGCTGAAGGAAGAGGCCGAGCATCACCGTTATGCGGTGCGCGACCTCGCCGAGCTCGAGGCCGGTGCCGCCCGGACGTCCTCGAAGCTGCCCGGCACAGTGTGATCCACCGGCAGAGAACCAAGCCCGGCCACCGCAAGCCACAGCACGAGGGCGGAGGGACTCAGAACAGAAATGAGCGCTGACGCTGAGAGATACCCAGAGCTCGACGCCGATGAGCGCACCACGCTCGGCCAATTCCTCGATCAGTACCGTCGCCGGGCGCTTTCGCGCCTCGAACGGCTGACGGACGCGCAGGCGCGAACGAAAAGCCTCCCGGCTACAGACCTGACGCCGGGTGGGATCGTGAAGCATCTCGCGCACATGGAAGATCATTGGTTCATTGCACGAGTCGGAGGAGGCGAACTTCCTCAGCCGTGGGCGTCGGCGCCGCTCGACACCCAACCGCAGTGGGACTTTGAGTCTGCGGCCGGCAACACAGTCGGAGAGATTTCCGCGCTGTATCGGGCGGCTTGCACCCGTAGTCGCCAAGTCGCCAGCCAGCTTGCCACACTCGACACGACCGCGCCTCGTCCCTCGTTCGGAAAGGGCCCCGTGACACTTCGCTGGGTCATGGTGCACATGCTCGAGGAGACGGCCTGCCACGTAGGCCACCTCGACCTGCTCACCGATGCCATCACCAAGCAGGCTCCGTGACCGCTCGCGACGATCTCGACCCAAGGATTCGCACGCGGGCTCGTTGGTGCAGAGAAGCTTGAAGAAGAACGGTGTGCGAGCCGCCATACAGTCATCCCGCAGGTCCCTGATCCACTGCGGATTGACGGCACGCGCATAGACTCCGCTCTCACCGCCGGCGATCACTCAGTCGATCCCGGCGAGCGGAAGAAGATGCAGCGGTCCCAGCAGTGCTCGCAGGAGAGGAAACGGACGGCGGCCGGTACGCCCCGTCGATCTGCTCTGCATCGACGAACTCGGATACATCAAACTCGACCGCCGTGCCGCCGAACTCCTCTTCCAGGTTCTCACCGAGCGCGAGGAGAAGAACTCGGTCGCGATCGCCTCCAACGAGTCGTTCACCGGCTGGGGCAAGATCTTCACCGACCCCAGGCTCTGCACCGCCATCGTCGACCGGCTCACCTTCGGCGGCTCCGCAGCTTTCGTGTACTCGCGGCTTGACCTGGAGCGTGCTCCAGCAACGAGGGTGGTGCCATGAACACACCCACGATGGCCCTCGGGGCGATGTACTTCGGCACCAGGGTGGACGAACGGACCGCCTTCTCGATCCTCGACCGGTACGCCGAGCTGGGCGGGGCCTTCATCGACACCTCCGACAACTACAGCTTCTGGACCTCCGAGACCGGCTTCGGCGGCCAGAGTGAGGCGCTGCTGGGCCGCTGGCTGGCGTCCAACCCCGGGGCCCGCGTCCGACTCAGTACCAAGGTCGGAGCCCAGCCCACGCGGGTCGGCGGGTTCCCCGACCACCTCGAAGGGCTGAGCGAGGACGTCGTGCGCGGAGCCATGGCACAGAGCTTGGAGCGGCTGGGAGTGGACGGTGTGGACCTGTACTGGGCGCACGTCGAAGACCCGACCGTTCCGGTGGAAGACCTGGTCGAGACGTTCGGCGGCCTGGTCCGTGACGGCCTGACCGCTCGCTGGGGCGTGTCGAACCACCCGTCCTGGCTGCTCGAGCGGATCCGGGCCACCGCCGAACGCGAGGGCCACCCGCAACCAACCGCGTACCAGGAGCGCTACTCCTACCTTCAGCCCGCCGGCGGCATGGCCGTGGAGGGCCAGCCGATCCCGCTGGGAATGCTGTCACCGGACGGCCTCGACTTCCTGCGACGCAACCCGTCGTTCGACGGCTGGGTCTACACCGCCACCCTCCAGGGCCGATACGACCGCAACGACCGCCCACTCGAGACCGAGTACCGCCACCCCGGCACCGAACGACGTCTGGCGGCGCTGACCAGAGTCGCCACTGCACGCGGACTCCGACCGGGCCAGGTGGTGCTCGCGTGGCTGGCGTCCGGGAACCCGGCGCTGACCGCGATCGTCGGAGCCAGCAGCGTCGAACAGGTCGAGCAGGCCGTGGTAGGCGCGTCCACCATCCTCACCGAGGACGAACTGGCAGCGCTCGACAGCGCATAGGCGACGACGCGCGAACACCCCCCAATGCCGGGAGTGGGTCAGGACATCGCATCCCCCGTCCGGCTGAGTTCCCCGCGGTACCAGTCCGCCTTCTCCTCAACCCGGGCGAGGACCGCGTCGAGCTCGGTCATCCGCGCCCGGATCGAGGCGGCGTGCTCCTCGAGCAAAGCGACCCGCTCCGGCATCGTGGTGTCATCACGGCTCAACTCGCCGTACCGACGCAACTGCTCGATCGACATACCTGTGTCCCGCAAGCAGCGCAGGAATCCGAGCATCCAGAGATCGCCGTCGCTATACACACGCCGGCCACCAGCGCTGCGCTCGATGCGCGGCAGAATGCCTTCGCGCTCGTAATAGCGCAGCGTATCGATGCTGAACCCGGATTGTGCGGCCGCCTCGGCCGGCGAGTAGGTCGTCATCACGAGAACCTAACAGCTCACCTGGAGCCAGCTCCAGATCCGACCGCACAAGCTCGCTGGTCAACCACCGCACCGTGGCTCGGAGCCATCGTCGATCAACCGGCCACAGGCAAGGCCCCTACTTCACAGCTGCCGTCCGGCACTCAGGCCTGGACCGCGCACAGCATCGCCAAGGCGACCTCCGTGCGCAGGTTGTCGCGCGTGCCGGTGTGCCGTGCTCCAGTGCACCTCGCCAGCGATGATGTTGGCATGGCTATCAGGACCCCCTGGATCGGCGCGATCACTATCGACCGTGATGACGCGGAGTCCACGCGGCGCTTCGGCTCGACGCGGCCCTGCTCCTGACCGCCATCGACCACCTGGGCCAACGGCCACCACAGCCGGGGTCCCCGAGCTCCAGCAAGCATCCCTAACCCGACGTCGGCCGCGAAGCCATCACGCGCCGCGGAACATCGGTGAGGAACTGGCCCCGTCTGTGAGCGAACTGTCGGCACAGCCGCGAGAGCTCCGGAGCCGGAGACCGACATCAAAATTCACAGAGATCCAGCCACTGACCAAGGCCCTAATGACACCTGAGATTCACTAACAAGGCTAGTTTGTCTTCGAATATATGTTCTAGTCGCTCCTGCCGTCGGGTGACCGGATCGACCAGCAGCGGTTCGGTGTCAGTCGGGGTCGTCCTGTTCCGTTGCTGTTCCGTGGGCGGCTGACAAACGTCGCCAGGCGCGAGCCACGCTCGCCTGGCCGGTGCGCTCAGTACGCTCGGCTTATGGCAGGTGGCAGTGGTGGGAGCAAGATCGCGAAGAACCTGATCAACTTCGCCCCTTGAGCTCCCCTGGAAGCTGACGACAATCGACGAGCCGCCCGCTGGCGGGACTTGCCGCAGGTCAGAGCCCAGATCGTGCCCCACTCCGACAGTTCCGGGGCGCCGGCCTTGGGGCTTCTCTAAAGGCTCGGGAGAGTCGGTTCCGCGTCTGTTCCGTCAGCGAACATCGAGAACAGGGCGCCGAGTCTGTTGTCGATCGCTCTCCGGGAGCGTTGGTGGGACGACGGCAGCAGGTGGGTATAGAGGCGGAGCGTGATTCCAGGATCGCTGTGACCGAGGTACTCGGCAAGCTCCTTGATGTTGACTCCGTCGGCCAGCGAGACACTCGCGTAGTAGTGGCGCAGGGCATGCAGGCCGGTATCCCGATTGGTGAGGTATTTGAGCTCGCCACGAGCATTCCGGGTCGGCACTGGGATCACGCCGACCCGCGCCAGTGCGGGCTTCCACACATACTCGTCGTACCCGCGCGCCCTGATGTGGAGATCGTCTCTCCACCGGAAAAGGATGTTGACCGTCAACGGCGGCCCGCCGACGCGCTCCCACGGCAGGGTGTGCGGCCGCGGCTTGGTGCCATCGACGTGTGCTCGCAGCACCTCGGAGGCACCTTCGGAGAGAGGCACGGACCTCTCCTTGTCGCTCTTGGGCAGCGCGAAGATGAAGTGCTCGCCGAGCCTCTTTACCTGCCGCCGGACGTGGATGACACCGGCGTCGAGGTCGATGTCCTCCTCCGCGAGCCCGAAGATCTCACCTTGTCGCAGCCCGGCTGCTGCACCGATGACCGGGATCGGACGGTAGTGAGGGGGATGCTCCTCGACGATCCGACGTATCACCTCGTCGGCCCAGACGACGACCTTCCGGTCCCGCGGGACCGGTATTCGCACTGACTTGGCGCTGGCTGGGTTGCGCTTGATCGTCCCGTCATCCACGGCGAGTTCGAGAGGACCGTTCAGCACGATGAAGGCGTTGCGCGCCGTGCCCGGACCGAATCGGCCCTCCAGGTCGGCGACCCAGGCTGCGATCTCCGACGGCTTGATGCTGCTCAGCTGCCGCCGCCCGAACACTGGGTTGACATGAAGGCGCAGCGATGACTCGTACTTGATCACCGTAGTCGGATCCACGATCCGCGACGCCAGCCATCGCGCGGCAATGTCAGCGAAGCGAGCCTGGCCGGCCTTCGGATCGACGTACTCGCCGCGGCCGCTGTCCGTCTCCATGGCGTTCGCATACCGAGACGCCTTGACCTTGGTCTCGAAGGCTTGCGACTTCTCCTCCCCGTTCGGGTCGTGCCACACGGCCAGCCACCGCTTCCCACGTCCCCACCGAGCGTTCCGCTCTCGCTCGATCGTCCCGTCCGGCTGCTTGACAGCCTTAGTCCACAAATCCTTCGCAAACGCCACGCGGCGACCTCTCAATCGATGGCCAGCATCGAGAAGGTCAACGGGCGGCAGGTGAGGCTTTCGGGCTCGCGCGACTCTCTTCGCGTGTCGGCGGTGCGCTGAGACCCGGCAACGTCGGCCATGAGCGTCGGATACTTTGATGCCGCCGGAGCGGGAGCACCCGCAGACTCGGGAACCTCTGAGGGGCCGGCTCGAGGGGAGCGGTTGTCACCAACGGCGGAACGACGTACAGACTGACGTAGGTTTCTGCGGCATATGCCAATGAACGGGAACAGCAACAACACCCAGAGCACGATGCTCACGAACCGAAGATGATCGTCTGACCGCGGTCGCCCGCCCGTCGTCGTTGCCGGCGTAGAGCTGCCAGTCCTCAGGTCACCGAACTTCACCGCCGCATTGGCTGCGGATGGTTGAACCCGGCGAGGTCACTGCCGCCACCTTGTTGTCCTACTCGGCGTACGCACTGAGAACGCCTCTGCGTCGTTCTGCGTCGCCGCGGTCAGGTCGTCGTCCGCTACGCCGGCTTCCGGCATGTTGTCGGGTTGCGCGACCGCTCGTTCGGTTCGAGCGTCAGCGGCCCACTGGCCACTCCGGCGGGCAGATCGAGCGCGATCCGGACAACCTGCACGTCCGGGTCGTCCTCGTTTCAGGTGAGATAGGAGACGGCGTACCGGGTCGAGACCAGGGGCCGCGTCGACCGTTTCGATCCGGACGGAGTCGTGGGTACGGAGCAGAATGCTGGGTAGAGGATTCATCTCGCTTGTCGCGAATCACCACGACAGTCGCTACTAGCCCCGGTGGCTCGGACGCCGCGGGGAGGAGTGCGTCACTGTAGGGCATACGGTTGGCGCTGCCGCAGTTGGCCACGTCTTCGTCCTGCCGGTGTCGTCGTGGGCCCACGGTGGTGGCTTCACGCTCGGCTCGACCCGGTGCCCGGCTGTGCCGGTGTTGCGTTCGCACGGGACTGGCGCGCCGCAGTGCCGCAAATGAGCGTTGGCTACATGATGTGGTCATGGATTGGAGCACTATCGGTTCCGCCGGTGATGGCGTTGGCGGAGTGGCTGGTGCTGCCGCGGCCGTTGCCGCTGCGGCAGCAATCACAACGTCGAGGCGGGACCAGTACCGACGTGATGCGTCGGGCCTTCACGGTGAGATGTACTTCCAGGCTCAAGATCTACCGGCAGACGTCGAGCTTCCTGATGAACCAGGGATCTGGTCGGATTCCGAGATGGTGTGCAAGGTCACCAACTCCTCCGGGCACCCGTACTACAGCGTCGTGGCGTCCGTGTTCCTCCGGTCTCGGCGGCAGCGCTACGCGGCACGCGCGGACGTGATCGCTCCCGCCACCACGCTGTACGCATCGATGGGCCTGGTCATTGGATGTGACCTCGCCGCGATGAATGACGACGTTCAAGTCGTCCTGACATTCGTGGACAGTCAGGGCCGTGGTTGGCGCCGAGATGAGACTGGGATCCTCAGACGTCTGTCCCGGTGGAGGATGTGGCGCAGCACCCGGCGACAGATCCATCTTTACCCTGGCCGAGCCGCGACCCTGCACGGGATACGTGAGGTGGAGGCGATCGAAGGAGACCCCATCGCCGGCGAATCGCGCATTCCCAGCTCGCACTTGGTCGACGCGGACGGGCGGCCCACTGGCCTGGCAGTTCTCGGCGTAGGAGAGGATCGCATCGAATCCGACAAGGCCGCGAGGCCCCCGCTGTCCGTGGACCGCGAGGACCTCGTCAAGGCACTCGAGTTACAAGGCTGGCCGCGGAAGCCCCGATCATTGTCGGCCAAACGTCGCGCGAGGACAGGCAGAACCAGTTAGGTCCAAGGCGCGGTTGAGCTGTCGCGAATCAGGTCCGCGGCCGAGACCTCACGCAGTACTTCAAGGGTTGGACAGCCATCCGGCCCCAGCGATGCTGGGCTACGCGGACTGGCACGACTGCCGGAAATGGTGTGCGGAGACTTGCTAGACACTCCGTCCTTGCAACACGCGTTTCGACACCTCCACCACGGCGGGTCCGCATCCGTGAGTGCCGAGGCGGGCGGTGTGAAGGCTCGATTCCCAACACAGGTCGCGAACCCCCTCAGACGCTGATGTCGGGCCGCGGATCGCCTTGCGGTTTGCCAGGCTGATTCGCCGTCAGGAACAACTCAATGACGACCACTACCCGATCCCGGTGTACGGACTGTCGAGGAGTGGAAGAGTGCCGGCCGTCCGGCAACGCCCCGGACGGCCGGCACTCGCCTCAGTGGAGTTCGAGCTCTGCGGACTCCTGGTCGGTGAACAGACACAACCCGATCAGGAAGCGGACGACGAGCGGGTGGCAGCCAGTGCAAGGGCAAGCGCGGCACAGGAGTTGCGCCTCGTCGCGGCGCAGTCGTGTGAGGATCAGACCCGATTTCGTCAAAGTCACGGGGTTCAACACTCAGAAGATCGACCAGTCGAGGATTCTGGTGAGCTCCTCGAGCGCGACCAGTGCTCCGGTGGAGTTGCCGCGCTCATCCAATGGCGGACTCCACACGACGATCGTGCCCCTGCCCGGCGCGATGGCAAGGATCACTCCGGAGATGCCAGACTTTGCGGGCAGGCCGATGCGAAACGAAACTTCTGCCGCCGCCCCGTAGGTGCCTGACATCAGCAGCACGGAGTTGATTCGACGCCGCTCGTCACGCGGCAAGACGGAGAACCGCGCTTGCACGTCGGCGAGGAAGAGCGATGCCGCCGCGAGATCTCGCGCGCTTCCCGCGATTGCACACTGGTTGAAGTACTCGTTCAGCACCACGTCCGGGTCGTTGTAGAGGTAGGCGCCATCGGCTAACAGGTGGGCGATGGCGAGATTGCGATGACTCGTAGCGGCTTCCGACGCGGCAACGTACTCGTCGATCCTCCACCCACTTGGGCGGGACACCGACCGCAGCACGTCCTGCACCGAGTGGGCAGCTTGTCGCGTCAGGTCGTGCAGGCGGTCGGTGACGACGATCGCTCCCGCGTTCACGAACGGATTTGCGGGCTTCGCCTCTTGATCCAGACCCTCGACCGAGTTGTGGTTGTGGGCGGACGGGCCCCAACCAATGCGCGGCCAAGCATCAGCATCGAGGGAGACGAGGGCGCACAAGGCGAACACCTTCGAAATGCTCTGCAGTGAGAACGGCTCGTCCGCATCACCGAATGTCAGCATCTCTCCGCCGACGGTGGCTACCGCCACTCCAAATGTTCGTGGGTCCTGATCTTGAAGAGCGGGGATCTGCTGAGATACCCGTCCGTTGGCGGCCGACGCGCTGCCTAGCGCAAGAACCTGGTTCTGGACCTCAGGCGTGATCGCCTCCAACCCGGATCTGATCATCTCTTTCCTGACTCTGAAGCTGCTTGATCCGGAATATCGCCGTGACCTGCGGCTCTTTGGATGGGGCAGGCAGCCCTTATGGTAAGACCGCGCGACCGTTGTGCCTGGTAGCGGCCTTCAACGGCTAGCTAGGGACGCCGCGGCCAGTCGACGCGACGTGCTTGTTCGCATACGCAACTCGCACACGAATCAACTCGCAAACCGGTCAAGACCGAACGCGGCGAGCGACTCGTGACGTCGGCCCGTGAGGAGCTCGTCACTGACGACCTCCGCGAGGTGAGGCGCGAGCGTGACCCCGCTGTGCGTTGCCACGGCATAAAGAGTCCGCTTCGAGTCGACCCAGTCCGCGATCGTTAGACCGTCACGAGGTAGCACCCGCGTGCTCGCCGTCAGCGTGTGGATCTCTGCACTTCTGAGCGAGGGGACCAGGAGCCGGGCACGTTCAAGAAGGACGCCTGGGGCTTCCCAAACACACGGATCACCGAACCACCTAGCGCCGACGCCGGCGTCGGTCAGTGTGATGCCCCCATTGCGGGCCGGGGACATGGCGATGCCCGGGGCTTGCACCATGCGCGTGATTCCTGAGTTCAACGGCCCCGTCGTAGCGACGAGCCCGACGGCAGAGTAGGTGGAAGTCAAGTTGTCGGACGGAGCGGCGTCGAGAAGGGGGAAGTCGACCCCGTTCGACTCGAGGATGTGCCGGTTGCCGTTTCCGGCTGCCAAGACGGTGACGTCCGGCGTGTACCGATGCACCGAACCGTCGGCGGACACGCAAATGACCTGGCCCGGACCCACTTCAGCAACTCGCTGGTAAGGCTGGAACACGGCACCGCGAGCCTGTGCGGTGTGCAGGAGTGCCGTGCACATTGAAACCGTGTCTACCCAACCCTCCTTGGAGTACAGGGCACCTCCTGCCAGGCCACGCGCTTCCAACGCCGGCTCGAGTTCCAGCAACTCGCGCGGCGACAGCAGCGATGCCTCGTAGTCGATCGCGTTGAGTCGCCGCACCTTCTGTTCGATGGCGGCCATGTCCGACTCGCTGGTTGCGACCTGAATGTTGCCAACCTGATGAAACCAGGGAGCCTTGATGACGGCAGCTGCGCGCTGGACTCGTTCGTGCGCTCGGATACCCAGCAAATTCAATCGCGCATACGTGTCTGGAGTCTTGGAGTTGGAGTTGATCCAAGAAAAGGTGCTCGAGCTCACGCCCGCGGCAACGGATGCGGAATCCAAGACAGTTACGGCGGCGCCGCGGATGGTCAGCTCATGCGCGATGGCGCACCCGATGACTCCTGCTCCCACGACTAAAACCTTGAGCTTCATGACATGTCCCATTTCCAGACTGGTTGTCTTTGCGACTGTAATTCACCAGGGTTGCGCACGTAAGGTCATGACTCCCGATCGAGCCCGTCCTGTCGCTGCGGACAGCACTAAACCGAGATCATCTGCTCTGGGACCCGAGTGAGAAGTTTGGCACCCTCGTGTGTGATCCTGAATGTGCTCTCAATGCGCGACTGGAACCCGTCCATGTACACGCTCGGCTCGAGGGACAGAACCATGTCCGCTTCAAGTTTCGTCGGATTGCCCTCTGAGATCGGAATGTTGATGGGTTCCGTCCCCAGCGTGCGCCCGCAGCGGTGCATTATGTACTGACCAAGGCCGCCTTCTTCCAGGACGGTGCGAACAGCAACGTCAATGTCAGAGGCAACGGCGCCCGGTCGACACATCGATACCGCAACGTCGTAGGACTTCTTCACCGTTGCATTGATGTCCTGCTCGGCAGAGTCCAGATGTCGCTGAGTAATCACCCGACCAAAACCCATTCTGTAACCCAAGAGGAAGGGAACTCGGCAAAGGTCGATCGCAACGAGGTCCGATGACCCGATCAGGCGGGTCGACGCCGTGCCGTGCGCTCGATTCAGCCGAGGCCCTGAGGTAAGCAGTTGCGCACCCTGCCCAAGCGGGGAATCCACATACAACTCGTTGGACGTCTGCGACTCAATGACCTGAGCGCAGGCGCGCACGTTGTGATCCAAGCCGAGCATGGCGACTTCGTATTCGCGGTAGCCACCACGCTTGACTGCTTCAAGTTCGACCTGGAACATGTTTGCCGCAAGTTCGCCGCAGGCCTCAAAGAGTCTCAGTTCCACGTCGTCCTTGACGGCCTGAAGACGCTCGAGGCTGTTCGTGCTCTCGATGACAGTGAAGTCCTGAAACTTTTCCGCAAATGGACGATAGGCCTTGTCCGTTAATTGAGTCTTTTCAAGACTAAGGCGCGGGTTGCGGCCTCCTTCACTTGCTACGAATGTGCGAACTAGTTCCCACGCATCTGTTGAGTCATCCAGCGAGGACCACTCGACATGGTGCTCGATCCTGAGTGCGAGACGCTTCGTCGCCGCTTCGGCGAAGCTCCGCTCGATCTTGGGCACTACGAGCAGCGGAGTCCCGCTCTGCGGGACGACGAGGCACGTCAGTCGACCTGGCTCGAAGTACTCAGCGCGCGCGGCGTAGCCCCAGAATCCGCTCAGGTACCGGACGTTGCCAGGTTGGAGAAGGATGCTGTAGTCCGTGCCCTCCTTGCGCAGGATTTCCTGGTAACGGCTGATGCGCCGCTTGTAGTCGAAGTCGAACATTCTCTGCTGTCCTCCCTTGAACTGATGAGTGCTGACACAGTGCCCGCTGCCGTGGATTGCCGTGCGGCACATAAATTCTGAGCTGCGCTATCGCCGAAGGGCCGTCGATAGTCATTGACAACGTCTCGACAACTTCACCTGTCGGCACAGAGCACATCGGATCGTCGGCATTCTTTCGCGACGAAACCTGCCGCCCCGTTTGTCCGGAGCGAGCGTTCATCAGCGAACGCGAGCGAGGAACGCTCGTGTTCGCTCATTTTGCGGATTCTCGATGACTTCAGCTGGTCTGCCCTGCTCGACGATGACGCCTTCGTCCATGAAGATCACACGATCGGCGGCCTCCCGAGCGAACGAGATCTCGTGAGTGACGACGACCATGGTCAGGCCCCGCTCTGCTAGATCCCGCATCGTATTCAGCACTTCACCCACGAGTTCCGGGTCCAGTGCTGAGGTCGGTTCATCGAACAGGACCAGATCGGGGTGCATGGCCAGCGCTCGCGCGATCGCGACACGCTGCTGCTGGCCCCCAGAGAGTTGACGCGGATAGAAGTCTTCCCGTCCCGCCAAGCCAACTTGGGCGAGCAGCTTGCTCGCTTCCTCCCGCACCTGCTGCTTGTCCCGTTTGAGAACGCCTACCGGACCTTCAAGCAGGTTCTCCATCACCGTGCGGTGGGAGAACAGGTTGAAGTGCTGGAACACCATTCCAATGCGGGATCGACGTCTGGCGAACTCCCGGCTCGACAACTCGCGGAGTCGATCCCCCTCAACTCGGTATCCCACATCAGTCCCGCCGACGAGAATACGGCCGCCGTCGGGGCGTTCGAGCATGTTGATACATCGTAGGAACGTCGACTTGCCCGAGCCCGATGGCCCTAGGATGACTACGGTCTCGCCTTGGGCGACCTCCAGGTCGATACCTTTGAGTACCTCGACGCCACCGAAACTCTTGCGAACAGCCCGCGCCTGAAGCACGGGCGTGTCGGAGTTCTGTGGGTGATCAGTAGCCGCTGAGTTCCGCGTTGAAGAGGTCGCGCTCACAGGTTCTCCCTCGTGGTAGGCGCGGTAGGAACCGATGCAGCGGCCGGCCGCAGGCGCAGGAACTGAAGGAAGGAACGGCCAGTGGCGCTCCTGGTCGAGCGACCGTAGTGACGCTCGATGAAGTACTGGCCGACGTAGAGCAGCGAGGTAACTGCGAGGTACCAGATGCATGCCACGACGAGCAGCGGAATGGTTTGGAAAGTGCGGTTGTAGATAGCTTGCGCTGAGTAGAGCAGGTCACTCAGGGCGATGACGCTGACCAGCGAAGTCGCCTTGAGCATCGTGATGATCTGGTTGCCGGTCGGGGGCACGATGAACCGCATCGCCTGTGGTAGTACCACGCGAGCCATGACTCTGCTGCCGGTCATTCCAAGTGAGCGGCCGGCTTCTCGCTGCCCAGCGTCGACGGACAGGAGGCCGCCTCTGATGATCTCGGACATGTAGGCGCCTTCGTTGAGTCCTAGGCCCAGTATCGCGGCCAACAGCGGCGTGATGACGTTGTTTGTGGTCAACTCGAAGAAGGTGGGTCCGAACGGGATGCCGACAGGCAGCTTCGGGAGCAGTGCCGACAGGTAAAAGAAGAAGATGAGCTGGATGAGCGTCGGTGTGCCCCGGAAGAACCACACGTAGGACCACGAGACCGCCTTGAGTACGGGGTTTTCCGACAGGCGGCAGATGGCGAGGAAGACCCCGAGCACGATGCCGATCGTCATCGAGACGACGGTTAGCCCTAGCGTCAGCTTGAGTCCGTTGAGGATGGACTCTTCCCCAAGGTAGGTCCACACCACGTCCCACTCGTACCTGGGGTTCGTGATGAGGAACTGGCCGAGTTTGGCGGCGAAGACCGCCAGGACGACGGCCCCGATCCAGCGCCCCGGATGTTTACGTCGGACCGCTCTCTCGATGCATGGTCCATCTATGGTTGCCATGGTCTCAGCTGGCCTTCTTGCTCACGTTGATTCCGAGAGTCTTCAGCTCGCTTGCCTCAAGACCCCACTTCTTCATGATCGCGTCGTAGGTGCCGTTCGACTGCATGGCCTGAAATGCCTTGAGCAGGACCTGGGCGAGTGCGCCGTCCTTGGGAGTTGCCGCGCCCTGGAGGTCGACCCCGAAACCGTTGGATTCACCTGTCCCAGCCAACTCGAGCGCGCCGTTGGACTGCTTTACGTAATAGGTAAGGCGTGCCTGCGAAGAGAAGAACGCGTCTGCACGCCCCGACTGGACGGCCAGGACGGCTGTGGGCGAGTCCGGGTACTCCTGAATCTGCACGGCGTCCTTACCTTGCGAGGCACAGACGCTCAGCTGCTTGTTGAGGACTGAAATGGTTGAGCTAGATCCGAGGGCGGCCACCTTCGTCCCACAGGTCGCAGAGAGGCCGGTGATCTGTCGGGGATTGCCATGCTGCACTGCGAAGACCACATGGTCTTGCATCCAGTCAACGAAGGTGACCTGCTGCTGCCGGTCGGTGTAGTCGCCGATAGGACCCACCGAGAGGTCGAAGCGGCCGGCCTGGATGCCTGTTATGACGGCTGCGATGTTGCCGACGGTCTTGTTCTGGATCTTCACACCCAACATCTGCTCGAGTGCGTCCTCGAAGTCCCGCGACGCGCCGGTCACCGAACCGTTGCCCGCCACGATGTTGTACGGCGGAGCGGAACCGTAGTTGACCGACGTGATGGTTCCGGACGAGAGAATGGACTGGGGCAGCTGAGAGCGCAGAGACGAGTTGAGCTGCTGCGTTGGGAGCGTCGAACTCTTCGATGTGGCAGCGGCGTCAGAACCAATGCTGCTGCCCGGGTTCGAGCCACAGTTGCTCAAGACCAGACCGGTCGCAACGGTCGCGACTAGCGCCAGTAGCCGGTGCTTCATGACTTCTCCTTGACTAGAGTGATGGCAAGTAACGTTGGCGCTCTGTGTGACCGTCAGCCCGGCTCCTGGACGGTTGACGGGCTTTCTCTGCCTTGTGAGGCGTGGAGTCGCGCTTGATCACGAGATCCAAAGAACCCAGTGCGTGCGGGCTCATTGACGACTCAAGAGCTTCACTCGGCTAGGACAGCTCCGCAGCCATCGTGCGCACCTGCGGACGGAAGCCCTACCCGAGCACTGTTTTTGTTGTAACTGCGTCGCTTGGCGATGTGAGCGCTTCGCGACTTGGCAGCGCAGGTCCTTCAGTCGGCCTTCATTGGAAGTTCCGCGAGGGATCGAGGAAGGAGAGGTCATCAGCCGGCTTGCCCAGTGCAAGTGCTGCTGCAACCTCGCCAAGAGCGGGCGCGAGTTTGAACCCATGGCCAGAAAAGCCGGTCGCGGCGATCACTGTTCCAGCCGAATCGATCGGACCGAGTAGGCCATGACCATCGGGAGTGAAGAGGTCGGTGTAGGTTGCGATCCGGGTGGGATACGGGTCCAGGTCCGGCAGTGTCTGCCTGACCGCTTCGCTCGTCTCCCGCACAAGTTCGGTGTCGACCGATCGGGGTAGCGAGTCCGCGCCGTCCACATCGGAGAACGCACGGTCGTGTGGCAAGACCTTGACGGTCGTGCCGTCGACGCTGGGAAAGCAGGAGTATGCGGGGCTCCCGACTCGGACGGCAACCGGCGTATCTTCCAGGCAGAATCTCGCTTGGTTGCGGAGACGAAACCACATCGAGGGGACCATCCGCGGTTGCAGCGGGAGGTGCTGCAGGATTGGCTGTTGTGCCGCCCACGATCCGGCGGCGATGATGACGCGATCGTAGGTCACCTCACCGCCGGCGGTCACGATGACGGCTTTGTCAGTGTCGGCACGAACGTCGCGAACGGGGGTGTACCGCTCCACGTTCGCTCCAAGCCGTTCTGCCTGTTGGACGGCTGCAAGGACGCTCGTCTCGGGTCTGAGCAGACCGCCGAGCGGGTCGAACAGTAGAACCTCACCGTCGCGCAATGGGTGCTCAGGAACGCGGGCGTATGCCTCGGCGTGCTCGAGTTCTTCCAGTGGCAGGTCGTGGAGAGCGGCTGACGCACGTACGGTTTCGATCTTCGGGTGCTCGCGAGGCCCGACCGTCACGTGCCCGACTGGGTGGAACAGTTGATGGCCCGTTTCGTGCTCCAGTTGCTGCCATAGCTCGCGGGCGTGCCTCAGCAGAGGGACGTAGTTGGGGCCTTCTTGGTAGGCCATGCGAAAGATGCGACTCTCGCCTCCAGCGGCTCCTCTATCGTGGCCTGGCGCGAAAGCGTCGTACCCGACGGCGTCGACCCCGTGTCTGGCGAGGTGCCACAGCGCCATCGCACCCACGCTGCCGACACCGACGACAGCCACCTTCAGGCCCGTCTGTCGGAACATTCGCTTCTCCGTTCGATCGATTCCATCGGCGCTTCGCCTGTCGTTTGGTCTGTGATTCGGGTAACGTAACAGCCGTTCCAGAAGGAGGTCAAGGTTCGTAATGGTGGATACAGACGATGAAGGGACTCGCCGCGGGTCGCTACAGGAGCGACTGGTGGCGCTGGAGGGTTCACTGTCGCCACGCGAGCGAGATGTCGCTCGATACTTGGCGCGGCGGCCAGAGCTGGCAGCAACAGCATCGGCGAGCGAGCTCGGCGAACGCACAGGCACGAGCAACGCCACCGTCGTGCGGGCGGTGCAGGCGCTCGGCTATGAGGGATTGTCTGACCTGCGTGAGCAATTGCTCAAGGTCATGGTGGACCGGCTCGATCCCACCGTTGTTCTCCAGCGGCAGCTGGAGCGCCTGGAGCCCGGCGGAATCGCAGACCAGGTCTTCGACTCGACAGTGCAGACGTTGCAGCAGATGCGGCGCATTCTTGACTCGCAGGTATGGGCCTCCGCCGTGGAACTCGTGGACAAGGCGGGCCGGGTGGTCTGTTACGGCATCGAGGAAGCGGGGTGCGTCGCCGACGCTGCGTCGCTGGGACTGAGGCAGTGCGGCAAGGCAAGTCGCAGCCTGGATGCGACCGGGCTGTCACTCGCGAACGGGCTTCTCGACTTGAACGACGGGGACGTCGTCGTCCTCGTGGCGCTACTGCGTCGCTTCCGCGAGATCGACGCCATCATCGACCATGCCTCGAGCGTGGGGGCTCGAACGATCCTGATCAGCGAGTCGCTCGGAGTGGCGCTGGAGGGGCGGGTCGACGTGGTGCTGGCCACCCCACAGACGACCCAGTCGTTCGCCAGCTCCCTTGCCGTGCCGATGGCTCTCATGCACTCGCTCACGTTGGAGGTCGCACTGCGCAACCGCCAACGCGCCCTGGACGCCCGCGAGCTGACCAACAAGCTTCGATCCGCGGCCGTCGGGGCCGATCTGGATGTCGACCCTCCATTCATCACTACTCTGCCGGACGGTGCGCACGGCCTGTGACGAAATCCGATCAACCGCAGCCACCACGGAACCTCGTCAAGATCATGCGCGAGCTTCATCACTGTCGTACCGGTGCCGCGCTGAGCGAGTTCTCCGCCCGTACGGGATGGTCGATTTTCTGATGTCCTCCGCGATGCATCATCGCCCGCCGGGCGCCGGTCTGAACGTTTTGAGGTTCGGTGCGGGGCCTTCACGCGTTAAGAGAAGGGATTTATGAAGGATGGATAGGTTCAGGGTTGCGGTTGCGCAGGCTGGTTCGGTTTTCGGTGATACCGGAGCGACGATCGGCAAGCTTGCCGGCCTGGCTCGCGAGGCGGCGGTCAATGGGGCGAGGCTGATCCTGTTTCCGGAGGTGTTCGTTGGTGGGTATCCGCGTGGGGAGGACTTCGGGTCGGTGGTGGGTTCACGCACGCCACGTGGGCGTGACGCCTTCCGGCGTTATTGGGAGGGTGCCATTGACGTTCCTGGTGAGGAGGTGCAACGGATTGGGGAGGTCGCGCGGTCGAACAATATCTATCTGGTCACGGGGGTTCTTGAGCGCGAGGGTGGCACGGTGTATTGCACGGTGCTCTTCTTCGGTCCTGATGGCAGTTTCCTGGGTAAGCACCGGAAGTTGATGCCGACTGGTGTGGAGCGGTTGGTCTGGGGG
>NZ_JBVJHF010000018.1:0-78796 GCF_055586945.1 Kribbella sp. NPDC048837 | reverse complement strand
ACCAGCGTGGGCAGCCGCGATGAGAGCGACAGCCCGGGCGCCTGGACCGAGCCTCGCCAGGCACCGGTCCTGAGTCAATGGAACAAGCAGCCGCGATCCGTGCCTTCGGCTGTCGCAGATCACCTGGCGGACGAGTGTCGCGCATCACCCGACGGAGGACATGCCGAGGCTAGTCCAGACTGCTGAGTTCGCCTCCTATGGATCAAGGGCGGTCTGCTCGCTGCGGGCGACATACCGCCGGCCCGCCGTCCTCGCTCGCGCACAATTAGAGCGCACAACGACCTTGCGCGATCCGGTAAGCCAGCTCTTGCGGCACAGGCGAGCAACCGTTAGGCGCACCCCGTAGCACCAGCCTGCAGCGCCGCTTGGCTCGTCACGGGCGTCTGTCGGCGACACCACGTGATCGGCACGCTGGGCCCTTGATCCGCTCCACTCCGACCTACGATCGGCAGCTACGGGGTGGGCCAGGACGTGTACGGGTTATTCAGCTGCGGCATGACCCGCCGTTCAGCCACTCGAGGAGCGACATGGTTGTCTTCGGCAGGGCGCGCTTGATCTCCGCACGCAACAAGTCGGGTCCATGCCCGCATTCGGGACGACGTTCGTACATGGGCGATGTTGCCCCCGGACAGACGTCGGCGTGCCGAGTCTCGGCGGAATGGTCAGCGCGCACACGCAGCCCACGCTGCGCCGGCAGTTTGGCACGTATTCAGTGACAATCAACCGCACGCTTCGGACCACCTGTCCATCCTGATCGTCCACGACAGCTCCACCCGATGCTCTCCCGCCGGCGGCGTCTTAACGAACACTTCCAAGCCGCGGGAATGCCGGATTGTCCGGATCCAGGGGTTGCGGTGGTGCCGCCGTGCGACGGTCGCGGCTCACAGCCCAGGACCCCGATCGGGCGGTTCAAGATCGAGGACCGGTATGGCGCCAGCCTGGCGTTGTTGTCTTCGGAGCTGGTGGTAGTCGGCTAGAGGGCGCGTGACGAGGAGAGCGTCGTGCAGAAGCTGCCGACCATCCGTGGAGCTAGACAAGGCGCTTGGCGCAACCGGCAATTCGACAGCCCCCACACGTTTGAATGACCGGGACAGATCGTCCAGGAAACCGACAGCTGCTCGCTGTCCGGCCTCACCGTCTGTCAGTGCGACGATCGCCGAGTCGGTGGCGGCGTACCGACCGAGGATCCGTGTCTGTTCGGCTGACAGCAAGGAGTCGCACAGTGGGATCCGGGCCCACCTGCCGAGGGTGAGTCGGCTGATCCGTTCGATCGCGACAGCATCCAGTGGATCGTTCACCAGCACCGGGACCGCGCCCTGCGACAGGAGATCCATCTGCTCTGCCACACCCACGAGGCTGGCAGACCGACGGTGCACCTGGGTTGCAGGCGAGGTCGCGTAGTACGGCGCAGGTTTGGCCCGGACACCGACGAAGCCGACGGTCTCCAACTGGTCGTTTCGTGCGGGGAACATCAGCTGATCGCGAAAGCGATCAACAGTTCGCCCCTCCGGGGTCAGGAGTCCAAGGCCGGCGTTCCGCACGCACTGGAGATCAAAGCCACGTGCCCTCAGATGGTCTGTCAGCCCCGACCGCGCATCCGGCGCATAACCAACAGACCAGGCTGACCCTTGGGTCCAGCAACTCCGTCACGCCTGCGCGTTTCAAGTAGTCGCGTGCCCACCCTCTCCGTCCCCGAAGCAACTCTCGGCGAAAGAAGCTCGCCGCGGCGCGATTGACCTCGAGCAAGCGTCGCCGTTGCGCGATGGTCGGCACGGATCCCGGATCAGGCGGCTGCCGGTTCACGATGCCTCCGGCAACTTCGAGTCATTCCCATGCCTCGACTGTCGCCGCGACACTGCCCAGTCGGAACCCGGCTTCGAACTTCCAGGACTCCTGGCTTGCTACGTCTCAGACTGGCCGAACGCAAGCAGCGGAACGTCGTACAGCCCCGGCTGGCGCGGCCGCGAGAACGTCGGCCCGGTCACTGCGACCAAATACAACTCAATAAGAAATTGAATCGTGGCTCCCAGGAGATGACTCGTGTGGGCTGTCGCCGAATGCGCCTTCAATCACAGACCTGGACCGCCCGATCGTTGACCGGAACGGCACCGCAACGTTCCGGATCCCGATGACACAGACATGGGGTCCAAGTCGAGGACCAATGGTTCTGTCTGGCGGGTCATGCAAGCCCGCATCTCGCCGGTTGAAAACCGTCGATCAGGAGGCGCTGCAGATCCCTTGGAAGTCCGGATGGTCCTTCACGACAGTGGGCAGCCGCCAGGTACAGCGCCGTTCCGCACACCAGGACTCAGGTATCGAGTTGGCGTAGTGCGTTGCTGATGACTTCGGTGAGCGCTGGATGGATCCAGTAGGGGCGCTCGGCAAGGGTCTTGGCATCGAGATCGAGGGTTATGGCTAGCACCAAGGGCTGGATCAGGGTCGCGGCCTGCGGGCCCATGATGTGTGCGCCGAGCAGACGACCTGTGTCGCGGTCAGCGAGCACCTTGCAGAACCCGGTGGTGTCGTCCATCGCCCATCCATAGGCGACATCGGCGAATCGGGTGCTCGCGGCAACATAATTCCGCGACGCGTCGCGGCACTCCTGCTCAGTCGCGCCCACCGACGCGATCTGCGGATCGGTGAAGACCGCGGCCGGTACGACGTCGTGGTCAGTCGCGCGCAGGTGGCCCGGATGGAGCAGATTGTGCGCGACCACCTCGGCCTCGCGGTTCGCGACATGCTTGAGCGGGTACGGCGTACACACGTCGCCTAGCGCGAACACCCCGTCGACCTCGGTGCGCTGGTACTTGTCGACGACGATGCGTCCGTCGTGGTGCGTGCTGATGCCGGCCTTGCCGAGATCGAGCCTGTCCGAGTTGGGGACTCGACCGACAGCAACCAGGAGGGTGTCGGCCGTGAGGGTCGTCCCGTCATCGAGCACCAGCCGCAACGCGCCGGGATCACCCTCGAGCTTCGTCAGCTCGCGGCCGAGGTGCAGCTCGAAACGATGTCGAGCCAGCTCGGTGTAGGCCTCCCCGACGGATTCATCCTGCGGTCCGAGCAATCGCTCTGTCTGCTCGATGACGACGATCTCGCTGCCGGCGGCGCCGAAGACGTGAGCGAACTCAGCCGCGACATATGACCCACCAAGGATTGCCAGACGCCGCGGCGGCCTGTCGATCCGCATCATCGTGTCCGATGTCTCGTACGGAAGACCCGAGGTGATCACCGGCGGCGGAATCACCGGACGGCCGCCCGCGGCGATCACAATCCGGTCGGCCTCCACCGCGACCGACTCGTCGCCCATCTCGATCTGCAATCTGGTCGGCCCGAGGAACCGAGCATGTCCCGGGTAGACCGTCACGAAGTCGCTCGCCTCGCGACCTGCGCGGCCTTTTGCCTCCTCGGCATCGATCCGCTCGAAGACCCGGTCCCGGAGCCCGGTCCAGCGCAATCCCAGCAGCTCGGCGTCGACGTCGTACCGCCCGGCCTCGCGAACGGTGCCGGCCACCTCGGCGGCGTACGCGAGCATCTTCGAAGGGATGCATCCGAAGTTCAGGCACGTCCCGCCGAACCGGCGCTCCTCCACGATGGCGACATCCAGGCTCGCGAACGAATCATCGACCACCATGTTGCCGGACCCGGCGCCGATGACGACCACATCGTGATGGCGCATGCGGCCGCTCGACGCGCGTGGAGGTGACATGAGGGCCTGCCGTGTCAATCGCCGGTCTCGGCGTTCGGGGCGTGCACAGGTTTGGATTGCGACGACTTGCGTTGCCGGAGGTAGACCGAGCCCCCGACGATCGCCGCAACGGCAAGGAACTCGCTCTGCCAGTTCTGGAACGACTCGAACCAGAACTGCGACGTCCGGACGTACTGCCAGGCGGTCACCGCCTGGCCGCCGTGCAGCTGCTGGTCCTCGCTGTACGCACCCGCACCGGTCACCGCATGCAGCCAGAACGACAGCAGGAAGACGACTCCGAAGGCGATCGCGAGCGAGTTCTCGTACAGCCTCAGCACCAGCTCCGAACCGCGGCGTACCGGCCAGGGAGCCTTGGGGTCGTCGCGGTGGTCGCGCGGGTCCTCGTCCTGCGGCGCGGCCTTGTCGATCGGCCGGGATTCCGCGGAGCCCTTCTGGACCAGGAACGTCGTGAGCAGCACGTACATCCCCATCTGCAGGAACTCCGACTCCCAGTTCTCGAAGACCGTCTCACCGAACGACGACGAGCCGGCGTACTCGCGCAGCGACTGAGTCGGCCGGCCGTGGTCGGACAAGTCCGCGTTCTCGTGCGCATGCCCGGTCAGCAACACGCCGAGCATGAACAACGCGAACAAGCCCAGATTCACCAGCGCCAAAGCGCGGAGCCGCACCCAACGCATCCATACCATCCGATCGCTCTGTTTCGCCGCCGTCGGTGAGCTGGCGGGCGACCTTGACATGCCGGGTGACATCTGGGCTGCGGCCGAACTGCTCGCCCACGTGCTCCGCAGTGGCGAGATCGTCCGGCGTAGGCCGGCCCAGATGTCCTGCACCCGATCCCGACCCTGGCCGGTACCCACCACTCCCCCGCCTCAGTCACCTGGCGGGCGGTCAGCGAGGTACGTCGCCGCGCCAGGAGCCGGTCTCGTTGCCTCGGCCCTCGATGAAGTCCTTGAACCGCCGGAGATCGCCCTTCCCCCGGCCTTCGACGACGCCGAGCTTGTCGCCCACTTTCTCCAGGAAGCCCTCCGGGTCGATGTCCATCTGCGCGGTGACCCGGCTGGTGGTGTCGGACAGCTTGTGGAAGGTGACCGGTACCCCCGGCCACCCACCACGTGCCGAGGGCTGCGTGAGTGAATGCGCTGCGGGTACCGGTGCCGCACCTGACCAAGTTCGAGAGGACGCTGAGATGCCCGTTGACGTTGTCGATCTGATCATGCAGGACCACCGCGAGGTCGAGCGGCTCTTCGACGAACTCAAGGAACACCCGGAGAAGCGGCCGAATCTGTTGCCAGTGCTCACCACCTTGCTGACCGCGCACAGTCGCGCCGAGGAGGCCGAGGTCTACCCTGTCGCGGCCGCCGAGGCCGGTGAGAGGGAAGAGGTGTCGCACAGCCAGCAGGAGCACATCAAGGCCGATCAGCTGCTGGCGAAGCTGGCGAAGACCGATCCGACGTCTGCCGACTTCGACAAGGCTCTCCAGAACCTGGTCGACGCGGTCTCACACCATGTCGAGGAAGAAGAGACCAAGGTCTTGCCGGGGATGCGCTCCAACCTGTCAGACCAGCGCCGCGGCGAACTCGGCGAAGCCTTCGCCGCCAGCCGCAAACAACACCTCGGCGAGCAGCCGGGCGATATGACCCGCGACGAACTGGCGCAGCAGGCGAAGAACGCCGGCATCCCGGGCACCTCCGGCCTGAGCAAGGACGCACTCGAGAACAAGGTGCAGAGCGAGGCCGACCGCTGATTCTCCGACGCGCTGGGTTGTCCAATCCCGGACCGCGGTTTCTCAGCCGGGGCCGAGGGCACCAGGAAGAGTGAATCGACTGCGAGGAGGGCAACTCGGATGGCAGATCACGAAGCGTCGACGACGGTGGATGTTGCCCCGAACGTTCTGTTCGACTATCTCTCCGACGTCGAGCGCTTGCCCGAGTATCTTCCCTGGCTGACCGACGTACATCTGACCGAGCCACGGCCTCCGGAAGCGCAAGGCATGGAAGCACGACTGCCTCGGCAACCGGTGCACGAAGAGGTAGAAGTCACGGCGGAGGTGCCCGTCGGCGAACGATCCGATCAGGTACGCGGCGCGGCGTGGATCGATATCGTCGAGGAGATCCGCAGCCTCCAGTGGGGTGCATCCGGCGAATCGGGCTACCACGGCGAACTCGACGTCGACTTCGTTGCCGATGGCACCTCACTCCTCACCGTCCGGCTGCACACCACCCATTCCACCGGCCAGGCGATCGACGACCAGCTGCACCGCGCTCTCGAAGCCATCAAGACCACTGTCGAACGGCCATCCGGGAGCGCCGGCGACACCCCACAGGCCTGACCCACGGGCATCAGGCACTACGCGGACTTGTAGGGAGATCCGTTATCCGTGGGTGGCCGCGATGAGGCGTCTGGCGATCTCGCGCAACTTCACGTTGCCGTCCTGGGACAGCCGGGTGAGGAAGGCGAACGCGCGCTCGTCGGTCAGGTGGTAGCGCTCCATCACGATGCCGACCGCCGTACCGATCATCGTGCGGGTGCCGATCGCCTCGCGCAGGTTGTGGATCTCCCGGGCGTAGTCGATCGCCGTCGCGGCCTGGTGCCGGAACAGCTCGCCGAGGACGCCGAGATCGCGGAAGGCGCCGACCTCGCGGGCGTACAGGTTCAGGGCACCCCGGGACTTCGGCCCGTTGAAGAGCGCGATCCCTGCCTGCGCACGGATCCCGGCAGCCACCGCACTCACGGCGTACCGGGGGAACCGTTCGTCGTGGGCCAGATCTGGTGACGCGACGTGCACGGCATCCGCGGCCGCCTCGTAGCACGGACCCTCCCGCAGCTCGTACTGCGCGGCATCGACACCCAGGAGCAGGTCGACGGTCGGCGCCGCCGTCTCCAACCGCCCGTCGGAGTGCAGGATCGTGATACTCGCGTACTCCGTGTCCGGCAGCGTCTCCACCGCCGCGGCCGTGATGCGACCGAGCGTGTGGTCGAGATCGCCGGCAGTCAGTTTCTCCGCCAGCCGCCCTGCCATCCCCAAGAGCTGGTCCTCATTCACGACCCCGCCGGTACCCCAATCCTCGCACCCACGCACGGCGCGCCGAGGATTCAAGTGATGAGACCTCGGCACTGGCACCACACGCGGTTACGAGCCTGTACGGGACAGTCACCGCCAGGCCAGGTGGGTTGAAACCTCAGCCCACCCGGCCGCTCATTGATACCCGGCCCGAACTGCTACTTCGGGATGGAGTCAGCTTTGACTGCGTTGCGCTGGCCGAGGGGGCGTGGGTCGCCTGAGTGGTGTCGCGGGCGGTCTGCTGTTCGGCTTCGGCGCTGATCTCGGCTCCGAGGAGTACGGCGTACGCGGTGAGCCAGAGCCACAGCATGAGGACCACGACCGCGGCCAGGCTTCCGTAGGTCTTGGCGTAGTTGCCGAAGGTCTCGACATAGATCGAGATACCGATCGAGGCGATCAGCCAGATGACGGTAGCGACGACGGCGCCGACGGACACCCAGCGGATGCGCGGCGCGTCCCGGTCCGGTCCCAGCCGGTAGACGACGGCAAGCGCGACCATGATCAGTACGACGGCCAGCACCAACCGACCCGCGGCCAGCAGGATCCGGACCGGCGTTGCGACGTCACCCCCGATCGCCGCGCCGGCCGCGAACAGGGCGATCGCGAGCAGGACAAACACGATCGCGCCCAGTGTCATCCCCAAAGCAAGCAGCTTTCGGCGGACGAAGCCGCGCGTCGCCTGCTCGTCGTACGCGAGGTTCACCGCGGTCAGCAGGTATCCCACGCCTCCCGATGCGCTCCACAACGCGGCCACGACCGCAATCGCGACACCGATGCCCAACCCCTGCCGCGGCGCCGAGGTCAGAGCGTCGAGTTGCTGGAGCAACAGATCGCGCCCTGACGCCGGCATCGCCGCGGTCAAATCCTTGGCCTGGTTGCGGATCTGCGACGGATCCGCAACCAGACCATAGGCCAGCACCCGGCGACGACGGCAGGAAACAGCGAGAGGAAGCCGAAGAACGCGACGCCGGCCGCCAGCAGCGGAACCTGGTCGGCCTTGGCCTCAGCCCAGGCACGCCGGATCACCTGCCGCCAGCCGGTCGCCGGAATCTCCGTCGGCTTGCCGGCATCCACTCCCGGAACGTCCGGCCGTCGTTCGCCATTCATCAGCTCGAGGAACTCGCCTGCCGGACGTTGTCCGCCGAATCCTTGGCCCCGTCCGAGACCTGCTGAGCCGCCGAGCGGCCCTCGTCCGCCACGTCGGTCGCTGCCTGCGACGCGGACTGCTTGATGTTCTCGACGGCCTGCTGCGCCGGCTCCTGAAGGTTCTCCTTCACCTCTTGCGCGACCTGCGCGGCCTGCTCCTTGACCGGACCGGCGGCCTCCATGGCCTTGTCCTTGGTGTCCTGGGCCAGCTCACGTTCCCGCGTCGAGGCAGGGAGTGCGGCGGCCGCGACCCACCCTGCCGCGAAGGCGATCAGCCCGGCGGCCAGCGGCGTACCGCGAGTCCGTGACCGGGCCATACCCGGCGCTGAACCGACAGCGTCACCGACCTTGCTGCCCGCGTCCTGCACCGTCGACACTGCCGAACCGGTGGTGTCGCTCACGGATCCTCCCACCAACTCCGCCGAGCCCATCAGGTGCTCCTTCAGGCGGTGCACCCCGCCACGAGCCCGGTCGACCCGCCGGCCGACAACGCGACTGGGGCTGACCTTCTCCGTCAAGGCGTCCACGTCGCGACCCACGTTGCGCCGCGTCTGCTCGATGTTCCGCTTCAGCTCTTCCGGGTCTTCAGCCATTTCGCGTCCTCCTTGAGTGTTTCGACCGTCAGGTCGGGCTTCGGGTTGACTTCGCGGAGCTCCTTGCGTCCCGTCGTCGCGAGTACGGCGGCCACGACCGCCCAGATCGCGGCGACGATGAGCGCTGCCCAGATCAGATCCATCGCCTCGTCCAGCGCCCACATCACCGTGAGGGAGACGAAGAGGGCCACCATCCAGCCGGCGAAGGCCGCGCCGCCGAGCATGCCGGCGCCCTTGCCTGCCTTCTTCGCCTCCGCCTGGAGCTCGGCCTTGGCCAGCGCCAACTCCTGCCGGGTCAGCTGGCCCAGGTCGGTGGTGAGCTGGGAGACCAGCTCACCGACCGACTCGTCCATCGATAACCGCTGCGGACCGCTCCCCTGTGGTGATCCGTCGACAGTCATCTCAGTGCTCCGATCCCGGACCGAACCTGGGAGTGACAGGCGCACCCGGGTCCGGGTCGGATGCCACCGGCGTCGGCATCGGAGGCGGCGCTGAGGTCGGGGCGACCGGCGGTGCACTCATCGGCGCCGACGGCGGTGGGACCAGGTAGTCGTCAACGGTCGACCGCTCGGGCATGCCGTTGCCGCTGAGCGATCCATTGCTGCTCGCCGTCGCACTGCTGTCCGGCGTACTGGTTCCGCCTGATGCCAGGGCTCGCGTGAGGCGGCCGGCGACCACGCCGGCGGCCGCGGCGACCAGGAGGAACGTGCCCGGCTTGCGCCGCGCGAATCCGCGGACCTCTTCCAGCAGGTCGCCAGGCTCGTGCTGCTGCAGGTAGTCCGCCGCCTGGTCCGTGAAGTCCGCACCGTGGCGTGCCAGCTGAGCCCCCAGGCCGGACTGACCGTGCTCGGCCATCCCGCGCAGCTCATCACTCACCGAACGAAGTCCGTTGGCGGCCCGATCCTTCTGCCGGCTCGCCTGCCCGACCAGCTCGTCCCGGGTCTGACTCGCCAGCCGCATGGTCTGCTCACGGACATCCGACGTCACGTCCGATGCCTTCTCCTTGACCGTTCCCGCAACCTGGCGAGCGGCCTCCGCCGATGTCTCCTTCAACTGCCCGGCTTCGTCCCGGGTGGTCTCGGCGACCCCTTCTGTGGGCGGACTGTCCGAGTCCATCCGATGGTTCGTCGTACGCGTCATGTGACGGCTCCTTCCAGGAGCGTTTGATGGGCGCCGCGAGGCGCGTCTGATCCGCCGTCGAGAACGACGGCAACAGGATGTGAAAAGGGGGTGCCTAGGCCGAAGGGCGCAGGGCGCAGCATCTCTGCCTCGCAACAAGGACTTACGGAAATGGCACTCTGCCGTACCACCACGGAAACTAGCCGCCCGGTACCCGCCACCAAACGCCCAAACCACGCAATGCGTTGAGCATCCGGTCAGCCCAAGGGGTACTCGGGCTTGCACTCAACTGAGCAACACTTCGTCCACACCGCTGCGAACCTTGCCAAGTAGGAGGCCGCTTCGCGACCACAGGCCGAGTCAGCGATTGCCTCCCAGTAGCCGGCGAGACGCTCGAAGGTCGCCGACCGAACATGCACGCGTCGGTGGGACCGGACAGAGCGCAGGTGTACGCGCATACAAGGAACACGGTGGGGTACCGCACGCCCGCGGTCATCGGGACCGTCCCCTGTGCGGAAGGAAGGCAACCATGAGCACATTCGACCCGTGGAGTTACCGCGAGGATGCCGGCTACACCCAGGACACCAACATGGTCGGGTACAAGATCGCAGCCACCGATGGTGACATCGGCAAGGTCGACGAAGCGACGGACGACGTCGGCGCCGCGTCCATCGTGGTCGACACCGGCCCGTGGATCCTCGGCCGCAAGGTCCTCCTGCCCGCCGGCGTCGTCCAGCGGATCGACCACGCCGACGAGAAGGTCTACGTTGACCGCACCAAGGACCAGATCAAGGACGCCCCTGAGTACGACCCCGACACCTCCGACTACGACGACCGCGACTACCACGACCGCGTGGGCAACTACTACCGCGACTACTACAAACGCGGCATGTAATCCCCAGTAGCTTGCGCCGGCCTCATCTCTGAGGTCGGCGCAGCTGCATAATAGTTGCCTCTATCAACTTTTCGCTTGCAGCGGCAACCGCTCTGATGAGTCGGAACCAGTAGCCGACCAACCGCGTGATCGCGGAGGCGAGAGCCTTGCAGAGCGAGGTATTTAACCCGAGGCTTGAGGGGAACACCTGCGTCAGCCCGGCCTCTGGGCTCGAGACCGCGGGCCTGGCCCAGGTCGCGCGCGGTGACCGACGCAGCGCGCGCAGCCGCCTACAGCATCACAGGACAAGGCAGGCCCCGGTCAAGCAGTTCCGGACTTGGATTTGTGGCGACCTGCGTTGGCGGAGGTAGACGGAGCCGCCGATGATCGCCGCGACGGCGAGACGAGCACCACGTCGAGACCACCGAATGGATCGCTGCCGAACAGATCGTCTCCCGCAGCACCCCTAGCCACCGGAGCGAAGTTGCGCGACAGTTATACCGTCGGCCAAGCGGGCCCCTGGATTGCGACGTACTCGCCTCGCAGAATCAGGTCGACGCATGACGTTGCCCCGGACCCGGCACCTCTTCCCAGCTGACAACGGCTCCAGAGGTGATGCCATGGCCTCGGCAACAACATCCCCGACCAGGCCGAGAGAACGAGCCACGGCCCAGTCGGTGGCACGTGCGTACGGTGGTCCGGCCCACGGACAATCCTGGCCGATCACGGACGACGAACCACCAGAAGAAATCGACGTCGCCGCGGTCGGCCCCGTGTACCGGCTGATTCACCACCCTCGAACCCACCAGCCTGCCAAAGACCATCTCGGAAATTACCTCTACATGCCGATCAGCCCGCAAGCCGATGGCCATGGACCAAGACTTCCCATCAAGCGGCCAGTGCGGAGCGGAGGACGCCCATGATCCGGCTCAGGAGTCGCGAGACCTGCATCTGGGTGACTCCGATCTCGGAGGCGATCTCGGCTTGGCTCCAGTGATCGACCATCCGCCGGCGGAGGATCAGCTTGTCCCGAGCGCCCAGGTTCTCGACGGCCGGGCGTAGCGTCTCGAGCTGGACGACCAACTCGAAGGTGTCTTCCCGGTCGGCCACCATAGTGCCGATCGAAGTTGGCGAATCAGCACGGAGCGGAGCGTCCAGCGAGACCGGACGAAAACACCCAACGGCACTCTGCGCGTCTCTGATCTCCCCGACAGGTACGCCGATGCGATCGGCCAACTCTTGTTCGGTCGGCCACCGATGCAACCGCGCGGCCAGCTCGCCCTCGACGGCATTGATCGACGCCTGCAGGTTCTGGATCCGGCGCGGTGGCCGAACGGCCCATGCGTAATCCCGGAAGTGCCGCTTGAGCTCCCCCCGGATCGTCGGGAAGGCGTACGACCGGAAGTCCGTGTCCGGGCCGGGTTGATAGCCCTGCGCTGCTTTGACGAGACCGACGTACGCGACCTGGAAGAGTTCCTCGCGTTCGACCCCGCGGCCGTCGTACCGCAACGCGAGTGACCTCGCCATCGCTGTCCCCTGCAGAATGGCTTCTCGCAGGAGAGCCTCACGGCGATCGCCGACCTCACCCGAGGCCTGGCGGAGCAGAGTCTCAGTGATTGTGTGTTGGCTTTCCCATGACGCGGACGGCGCAGACACCGAGCGACTAGTCATCGCGATCAACCTGGGATGGCATCGTCACAACCGGCCGCGCTTTGACCACGACGATCGCGTTCCTCAGGCTCCTGTGATCGCGGTACCCATAGCCTTGACGCCCGAACCCACGGACGAGTCGTGTGATCCGCTCTCAAGTGCTCCGCCGGTTTCACCGCCACGTCCGGGCACTCTGCAGATGCAGGCGCACCTGGACAGGAAGGTCGACGATCTCGGCCCTTCAGCGACAGCGAGGCTGTCCGCCGAGCGTGCCGCCAGCACCAGCTAGGCTCCCCTGTCTGGCGAACGCGCGTGCCGCCGCGAGCCCGATGCCACTCGACGCTGCGGCCACCACGACGACGCGGGTCACGGCGTCAGCCGCTGGGGGTCGGGGGCGTGCGGGTCGCCTCCGGAGACGGTGCGTCCTGCGTCGGCGCCTGCGGTGTCCGTCGCGCCGCGCGGAGCACCCCGACGACGGCGCCGATGAGCCACAGCGCGAAGGCCACGGACGCCATGCCCCCGCTCCAGAAGCCGGACAGGCACAGCACGGCGACGGCGTAGGACGCCCAGGTCGCCCACGTCGGCAGGACGCGCGCCTGCCGGGCGATCCGCGTCGTGACGGCGACCATCACACCGCAGCCGATCAGCCCGGTGAGCGCGAGAACCTGCCCCGCCATGCCGAGCACGCGGACGGTGTCCGGGTCGGCGGTGAACTTGTCCGACCAGGCCGCGAACGCGCTCGCCACATCGAGTGAGACACCGGTGATCGTCAGCCCGCCGAACAGCGCCGCGGCCGGCACGATCGCGTGCGCGAGCGGGTCGCCTCCGGACAGTCGGTCCAGCACGCGTCGCAGACCGGTGGCGAACCAGAGCAGCAGCGCGACGCCCGCAGCGAGCACGGGCATCCCGATGCCGGCGGCGGTCTGGCGCGCGTCGTCGTTGAGCCTCTCGAGGATGTCCGAGTCCGACATGCCCGGGTTGTCGACGCCGACCAGGTAGCACAACGCCACCCCGACGACGAGCAGCACGATCGAAGCGGCGCCCGCCCATCCCGCGCGCCGAAGAGCTCGTGACTCGTCCATGCCACCTCCTACGGTCGCGGCCACGGGAGTGATCCCCCCAAGATCCGGCCCGCAGCGCGAAGTAGCCCCAGCCCGAGCATGCGCCCGTACCGCATCGCCAGCAAGGCGACGGCTCTCAGCGCTGGTCCAGGCGGACCGGGCAGGCGTTGGTGGCATCGATCCATTGCCGACCTCCTCCTGATGTCCTGGGTGAGGTCGTCGAGCTCCGTGTGGCGGTCTCTGATCGTGGACAGGGCTGATGGAAAGGGACATGCTGGGCCCAGCGCGGTCAGGTCTTGCGCTCGGCGATCGTGAGGGTCGCCACAGGTTCGCGTCCGTGCCGGGGGGCGGTTCGCATGCGCACAATCAGCAGTCGGCAGGACGGGTGAACGGAGATGCCACCTGATCGGAAGCCCACGGACCTGGCCGGCAGGAGAGTACTGATCACCGGTGCCACCGGCGGCATCGGCAAAGCGACAGCGCTCGGGCTGGCCACGATGGGTGCACGCGTCCTGATTACCGGACGAGACCGCGAACGCACCGAGGACACAGCTCTCGAAATCCGGGCAGCCGCCCGCGGCGGGGTCGAGGGATTCGTCGCAGACCTGTCCTCGCAGTCGGAGGTCCGGCGCCTGGCCGGCGAGGTCCTCCAGCGTCACCCAGAGATCGACGTGTTGATCAACAACGTCGGCGGCTACTGGAACAACCGCCACCTCACCGTCGACGGTCTCGAGCGCACCTTCGCCCTCAACCACCTCGCGCCGTTCCTGCTCACCAATCTGCTCCTCAAGAGCCTGAAGCAACCGGCCGCGGCTCGCGTCGTCACGGTCTCGTCCAACGCGCACACGATGGGCCGCATCGACTTCGACGACCTCCAGTGCGAACGGTCGTACTCCGGTGCCCGCGCCTACAACCAGTCCAAACTCGCCAACGTCCTGTTCACCTATGAACTGGCCAGAAGGCTGCGGGCCACCTCCGTCACCGCCAACGCCGTGCACCCCGGCTTGGTGAACACCGGGTTCGGAGCCGGCGACCCCGGCCGCGCCCAGCGACTCCTCGTTCCGGTCCTGCGGCCCTTCATGCAGACTCCGGCCCGGGGCGCCGCAACCTCGATCCACCTGGCCTCCGCCCCCGACCTCGAGCGCACGACGGGGCACTACTTCGCCAAAGGCAAGTCCACGAGATCCTCCGAACGCAGCTACGACGAGTCGGTCGCCGCACGACTGTGGGAGGTGAGCGCCGACCTGGTCGGCCTCACCACTCCAGCGGCCAGCACCTGACCGCTCGAGCCGCCGTACTGCGACCTCCCGCGCCGACAGATCCCCCACGCCAGGAACACCGGGCACGTCCCGGTCCTCCTCACAGCGCGCACATCGTTCCCGGCCCGGCCGCGGAGATTGAGGGCGAGTCCTTCGAAGCTGGTCACACCGAGGTTGGCACCAGGGTGTGCTTGCGCCGCGTCCCGCGCGCAGTACGGCGAGGCCAGCGCCGGTGCGACGAGGCCTTTCGCGGCGTGTCCATGAGGACGATGATGCCTGGTAGGACCGAAAGGAGGTGCCGGTTCGATGGCCAGCTTGGCGAGCTACCGGACACTGTTCGTGACAGCGATCGGACTGGACGGAACACCAGACCTCGAACACATCGTCGCCGTACGCTGGGACGCCGACGGCCGCGATCCGGAGGAGTCATCGGTCGCCGACTTCGTGTACTGGCTCGACCACGGCGAGGGCCGGGCGTTCGTACGGCGCACTGACGGCAATCGTGGAGCTCGGGTCCACGTCGACTCCGACGGGCACCAGCGCTACCTGCGCAGCCACAGCGACGAGCCCTCGCAACAGGACGAGCTGTTACTTCTACCGCAATTTCACGTCGGCAGGCCCGTCCGCCATCACAGCCAGGACAGCGGTCACCGCTGGCACTAGTCCGAGGTCGGCAGCCTGCTTGCCAACGGCACCGACGTCATCCGGACCACGGCAACTCAACCGATGCCAAAGGCAACTTTCACTCCGGGCTTTGCCGGCCCAGGGGCCTGTCGTACTGGCAATCCGGCGGCTCAGGCCCATGCACTGTAGTAAGCAGAAATCCAGCCCACGTAGGTCGTTCTGCCACGACTCCGCAACTTTCTTCGGCTCAGCCGCATCAAGGTCGGTAACGACCTACTGCTGGCATGGAGCCCGCAACCTGGGGGGATAGGTCACGAGAGGTTGCGACATGCGCGGTAGGCAAAGGCTCGTCCGTCGAGGCTCGGTAGTACTGAGCGCGGCTGCACTGTTGGCCGCCGGCTTGCTCCCCGGAGCCGCGGACGCTGTGACGACCACCACCGGCGAGGCAAGCGCCGGCAAGTGCGCGATGGATCTGGGATCGGTCACGGCTGGAGGTGATCACAGGTCGCAGCGCATCACTGCGACCTCGCCGCCGGCACGGACGAACGACCGTGTCGTGGCGTCCGATCTGTTCGACGATCAGGTGCGGCTCAGCGGTTCGATGTTCGCCTCCCCGGATCCGGGCGGAGTCTACGTCGCGGGCCATGTGATGATCGGCGCGACCCTGGTCTACAGCGGCTACACGCTCGTCATGGGCCGCGAACTCGACCGGGACTCGATCCGCCGCGAGGTCGACGGCGGCGACTACGGTGACATCGTCGCGTTCGAGGAGGCTCGCTATCGGGAGGGAACCTCCGTCCCGCGAACGACGCTCTACGGGCTGCGCGGCGACGGCGTGCTGCTCAGATGGACCTCCACCAGCGCGGGTTGGCGAGTGACCGGCACGTCCTCGGGCTTCGCGTCGGTGAAGGCGATCGCGTTGATCAGCAAGACCCGGACCTATGACACGTTCCTCGCGAACACCCGGGGCGGCGCGCTCTACACGATTCACATCCCGACGACGTCGCCGATGAAACTAGTGGTCAAACCGGTACGCGCCCGTACCTGGCAGGGTTTCGAATTCCTGATCGCGCAGAAGTGCGGCAACCAGGGGACCCTGCTGCTCGGCATCGACAAGGACACCCGATCGGCCTATCTGCACGCCGTCGGACACGCCAACGGCACCGCCACGGTCATCCAGGGCCTCGGCAAGGTCCCCGGCACGTTCAACGACCCGACCTACTTCCGCTGGGCCGCCCCCATCGACCCACTCGTAGGCGAGTAGGCACCTGACCCACCACCGCTCACTTCACCGGTGGTGGGTCAGTCGTCCGACTCTGCTCCAGCCTCAGGTCGGCTCTCCGATCAGGCGTCGAGTGCGGGTGCGTGCGCGGACGCCTTGGTCCCACGGCGGGACGTGGGGCCTAGCGGTCGACCACGACGGCGACCAATGACGCGAGGCCGGCGAGCTGCATGAGCGCGCACGCCGGAGATGGCCTGGGCGATCGCGAGGCACTGGATCGCCGAGCTACCTACGAAGATGGTGTAGATCTCTCCCAGCCTCGCGGAAGGTTTGCAGCAAAGGCACCGAACCCGGGTCTGACTGGACGTTTGCCTCGTAACATTCCTCGGCCGTGATCGTCGTTTGTTCTTGGCTCACGGAGCTGTGACGGAGCAGGTACTTGCCCACAGCAACCTTGGGCAGCGCATACCACGTAGCGCTCCAGGCAAGCACTGGCCTGGGCGCGGGTCATCTGGCCGCCGGCTGCACCGGGGAGTGGTCAGTCGGCCGAGTGCGCGCGGTGATGGAACCTCTTGCGGCCCTGGACTCGTGGTGGTCCACGCTCTCGGTTCGTTCCTGCCCCGGGTGGCTCCCCCGGCGAACTAGGACGGGATGCCGAGAGCGGTTCGGGGCGTGCAGGAGCCGGGAAAGCTTCGACAGGCGAGCGCTTGATCGACGAGGAGATCACCGGTGGATCATGACGATCCGCCGCTACTGGCCGCCGCCCGGGCCGTGGCCGCTGGCTGTTAGTCGATCTGCCTCGGTGAGCAACAGGTCGCCGAATGGCTGGAACCCGATCTGTCGGCTGTACAGGCCGCTGACGACGCGGTGGATCGTTCCCCACTCCCAGATCGCCGTGGCGTCTACACCAGTGTGGGCGGCCAGCCGCTTCGCCCTGGCGTGCAGGTCGTCGCCGGCGTCGGGATTGCATCGGATGATGGTGCCAAGGTCGTATGCTCGCTCAGCGCGCAGGCCGCCCGGATCGATGAGCTTGAACGTGCCGTCCGCTGCTTGAAGCACGTTGAGGTCGTGGACGTCGCCGTGGACGAGCACGGCGTGTCGGTCATCGTGGGCGCGGCGGCGACGATCCAGGCACCCGAGAGCGTCCTCGACTGTCGCTTCCGTGCACGCCCGACCCGTCTCTTCCCACAGTCGCGGCAGCAGGTCGGAGTACTCGCGTGCCTTGTCGGCGCCCGTCGGCAGGTCGACATCGGGGCTGACCGGCCGCCAGAGCCGGACAGCGACATCGCACATCAGGTCGTGCCGGGTCGCGGGATCAGGCACGACGTCGCAGATGGCAGCCCCGAGTCGCTCGAGCAAGAGTGCGCCGCGGTCCAGGTCGTCGCGCAGCAGGCTGGCGCAGCCGTCGCCGTCGGCGAGGCGCAACGCGGTCGCCTCGAAGGTGAGATCGCGCTGAGTCCCCGGAACGCCGACCTTGAGGACAGCCGCCGTTCCGTCAGCGAGTGTCGCCTCGACAACGAGCGCCGCGTGGCCGCCGCGCAACGTGGCGCCGATGGTCAATGACCACTCCCGCGCCAGAGATTCCACGATCGAGGGCAGCTCGTCGAGCCACGCGGCGTTTCCGTCGGCGACGACCTTGTTCCACACTTCATCGGGAACGTCGAGCATCACGTGGGCTCCTCCTGCGACGAGACTCGATCACCAGTCTGGGCCACCGTCAGGCCGGTGCGCGGCCGGTCGGCGCGGCCGGTCGGCGCCGTCGGTCGGCGCCGTCGGTCGGCGCGGTCGTCGGCGCGGTCGTCGGCGACGGGCCGGACCTGGCTGGGTTCGTGCGAGCCGACGTACACGCCGCCGCTGGTGCCGTTGGCGAGAAGTGCCTGCCACTGTCCGGTGCCGGTGCGGCGCTGATCGACCAGGAGAGCCGGCCGCCGACGCGTAACGCCAACCCTTGCCCGGTTCCCGGTCAGGAGGCAACCGGACATGAGAACGGCGATCGGCGCCGAACGGACGTGGATGGGATCTTTCGTCGGGTAGGTTTCCGGGACCGAAGGTGCCTGGTGATCTCGCAACCTCCGGACTGATCGCCGACCACGGCGGTTCATCTCCGATCGAAATGTCGACGTTCTTGGGCGGGGTTGTCGAATTCTGGGTAGCGGGTTCGTGGAGAGAGCAACCGGACCGAACAAGGTCCCAGACTCAAGGAGAACCACGATGAACGACCAGACCAGGCGCGCAACCAGACCATTCCGCTTCGGGGTCGTTGCGCCGATCGGTTCTGACCTGCCGACGTGGCGAGACCGGGTGCGCCGTATCGCCGACAGCGGTTACTCAACGTTGCTGATGCCCGACGTCCCTACATGGCAACCGACACTTGGCCCGACGCTGGCCACCGCGGCCGCGCTCACTGACCTGCGGATCGGCTCGTGGGTCTATGCCGCCGCGCTGCGCGAACCATGGAGCACAGCATGGGAGGCCCACTCACTCTCAGTCCTCACAGACGGCCGCTTCGAAATGGGCATCGGCGCCGGCCGACCCGGGATCGAAGTCGAGCTGGGGCTGCCTGCCGTCTCCCTAGCCGAGCGTCGTGCCAGGATGCGCGAGACCGTGGCCGCCCTGCGTACGTTCGACGGCCCCGAGCTGCACACGCCGGTGGTCATGGCGGTGAGCGGACCGAAGTCGCAGGCGCTGGCGCTCGAAGTCGCCGACGCCGTCACGTTCGTACTCTCACCCGACGACGATCGGGTCCAAACCACGAACCGGGTACGCGACTTCGCCGGCCGCCGCGACATCGAACTCGCCCAGCACGTCGCCGCCGTCGGTGACAGAGTCGCTCCGTTCATGGCGCCGCCCAACCTCGACACCGCAGCGCTCCGCGCGGCCGACTCGCTCGTCATCCTTCCGAGTGACCCCGCGGCAGCCGCCGAAGAAATCCAACGCCGACGCGAAGAGATCGGTCTCTCCTATTTCGTCATCGGTGCCGACTTTGCCGACACACTCGCGCCGGTCGTGACCAAGCTGGCCGGACAGTAGGCAGCACACGCCTCGCAGGTCGACAAGGCGACAGCGATCGCATCGCCGCCCCCGAACCGGCCGCCGAGGACCAGCACAGCTACGGCTCGGCCGCATCGCCTCTACTGTCGTGCCATGTGGGCTTGGAGTTCGGACTCGGGGTCGTCGATGAGGTCGCCGCTGACGTCCACCGTCACCTTGTGGAGGACGCCGGTGAACTTGAACGGGCTCTGGTAGTCCGGTGTGACCGGAGAGCCGACGTTGTAGCCGACGGAGAGTGCCCCGGGGTTCAGTACGAACGGCGTCGTCACCGGCGCGTCCGCGGCGCCGACGAGCTTCCCGTCGATGTACAGCTGCAGGTGTCCGGCCGCGCCCCGTCCGCTCGGAAGATCGGGCTTTCCGGTCGGTTCGAATTCGAAGCGAAGCTCGTGCTCGCCGACCGGCACCTGTTCGGACGAGGAGACCCGGAAGATGTCCCGACTCACCCAGTTGTGGACGTAGTGCAGCTTCCTGTCCTTGATGTACAGGGAATAGCCACCGGCCGCGCTGCCCTGACTGAGCAGAACTCCCTCGGCACCGGCCTCGGGAATCTCGACGTACGCCGTGATGCTGTGCGGCCGATTGAGGACGCGTGGGCCTGCGAAGAACGGGACCGGCTGAGTGCCCGGCCGCAGTGTGTATTGATCGCGCGGAGGTGCGATCTGCGGCTTCTCGGAGATCAGCCGCGCCAGGCCGCTTCCGTCGATCGGCAGTACGCCGTACTTCCCGGCCTCGGCGTACCAGGTCGAGATCAACGCGATGAGCCGATCCCTGTTGTCAGCGGCCACGTTGTTGGTCTCCGCGGGATCCTCGGCCACGTGGTACAGCTCCCAGCCGGACACGTCGAGCTCGGACAGCCTCGTTGCGCTGATCGGCTGGCCGAAGCCGACCCCGGCTTCAGCGAACGACGGCCCTGGCCAGGGGCAGACCGCCCGCCACCCGTCGTGGTCGATCGCCCGGTGGCCCAGCATCTCGAAGTACTGGGTGTGATGCCTGCTGGCGGCCGCGGGGTCGTCCAGCGTATGGGCGAAACTCACGCCGTGGAGTGCTGACTGTGTGACTCCGCGGATTGTCGCGGGCGCGTCCGTACCCAGCAGGTCCAGGACGGTGGGGACCATGTCGATGAGGTGTGCGTACTGATCGCGGACCTCGCCTCTCGCCTTGACGCCGGCCGGCCAGGCGAGGATGAACGGGTCGCAGGACCCGCCGCGGTACGTTTCCCGCTTCCAGCGCCGGAACGGCGTGTTGCCCGCCCAGGTCCACCCCCACGGATAGTGGTTGAAGTGTTTGGGGCCACCGATCTCGTCGATGACCCGGAGGCTGTCCTCGAGCGACTCCGGGGCGTTGTTGAAGAACTGCGACTCGTTCGTGGTCCCGGTCGCACCGCCCTCGGCGCTCGCCCCGTTGTCCGAGATCACCATCACGATCGTGTTGTCCAGCTCGCCTTGCTCACGCAGGAAGTCGAGCAGCCGGCCGAGATGGTGGTCGGTGTGGCTGAGGAAACCCGCGAACACCTCCATCATGCGACTGAACAACCTGCGCGCATCCGGCGGCAGTGACTCCCACTCCGGTACGTCGGGATCGTGCCGGGACAACTGTGCGTCGGCGGGCATGATGCCCAGCTTCTTCTGTTCTTCGAACACCTTCTCCCGGTAGGCGTCCCAGCCGTCGTCGAAGACGCCGGCGTACTTGTCGACCCACTCCTTCGGCGCATGGTGTGGCGCGTGCGTGGCCCCGAAGCACAGATGCAGATAGAACGGCTTGCCCGGGTCGATCTGCTTGGAATCCGCGATGAAATCGATCGACTTGTCGATCAGGTCCTCGGTCAGGTGATAGCCCTGCTCCGGCGTGCGAGGCGGCTCGATGGCGTGGTTGTCGTACACGAGGTCTGGATACCACTGGCTCGTGTCACCGCCGAGGAAGCCGTAGAAGCGCTCGAAACCGCGCCCCAGCGGCCAGCGGCTGAACGGGCCGGCCGCGGTCTCCTGGTTCGAAGGGGTCAAGTGCCACTTGCCGACCATGAACGTGCTGTAGCCCTGCTCCACCAGCATCTCGGACAGCAGCCCGTTCTCGAACGGGATGACACCGTTGTAGCCGGGGAACCCCGTCGCGAGCTCGGTGATCGCCGCCATCCCGTTGCTGTGATGGTTCCGCCCGGTGACGATGCAGGACCGGCTGGGTGAGCACAGCGCGGTGGTGTGCATGTTGGTGAACCGCAGCCCGGCCGCGGCCAAGCTGTCGAAGTTCGGTGTTGCGATCGGACCGCCATAGCAGCTGAGCTGACCGAACCCGGTGTCGTCCAGCACCACGAACAACACATTCGGGGTGCCTTTCGCGGCCCGCGTCGGAGCCGGCCAGGCCGGACTGGACTCGTCGGTCGTTCGTCCCACGACGCCACTGAACGGACGTCCCGATGGATACTCCTCGATCGCCATCACGGTCTCCCCTCGACGCACAACGACACAGCGCTCAGCGGTCACCTCCGCGCCCGACCCTCGCCGGCGTGCCCCACGAACGCTCGTCGCCCCCGCCCGCCAAATCATCCCCCGCCGCGGATGAGCCTTCCCACGCCTCCGACATCGCCTGTCCGCCTCATCCTCAGCGGATGAGGTGAGCTCAGCCGTGATCATGGTCTGTCAGCGTCCCACGGAGCCGTGACGGAGCAGGTATTCGCCCACAGCAACTTTGGTCGGCCACGCCAGTGTCGGACGCGGCTTGTAACGTTTCGCGTCCTTCGTGACACGAATCGGGCAACGGCCTGGATCTGTGAGGAGAGTTATGAGGATCGGACGGACAGCCCTGTTCTGCGACGGTGAGTTGGCGGAGCGGATCGAGCGGGTCGAGGCGCGGCTCATCGAAGCCACCGCCCTCGCCGCCCACCGCCGCCTTGGCGACGGCCGGGGCTTCGTGATCCCGGTCGCGGGTGGACTGGCGAGCTTCGCCGACGACGACTCGCCGTTCAACAAGGTCGTCGGGCTCGGATTCGCCGGGGTACCGACTCCCGACGAGCTCGACGAGATCGAGCACGCGTACGCCGCTGTCGGCGCGCCCGTACAGGTCGAGCTCCCGCACCTCGCCGACCCCGCGATCGGCCTCGCCCTCAGCCGGCGTGGATACCGGTTGGAGTCGTTCGAGAACGTGCTCGGCATCGCTGTCGAGGACAAGTACGACGTCACGCTGCCGGACGGGATCGAGATCCGGCCGAGTGGTGACGGAGAGCTCGACGTGTGGCTGAACGTGATGGCCGACGCGGTCGCCGTACCCGACACCCAGGGAGTCCCGTGGCGCGAGGAGTTTCCGCGCGACACCTACATCGAGGCCGAGCGCGACGCCGCCGCGGCCGGCATCACCCGCTATCTCGCCGTGCTGAACGGCGAACTCGCGGGCGGAGCCGGGCTCCGCACAACAGAAGGCGTCGCCCAGTTCGCCGGCGCCGCAACGCTCCCGGCGCACCGCCGTCACGGCATCCAGTCCGCTCTCCTGTCCACCCGCCTCGCCGATGCCGCCACGGCCGGCTGCGACGTCGGTGTGATCACCACCCAACCGGCCTCGAAGTCCCAGCAGAACGCCCAACGCAGCGGCTTCGACCTTCTCTACACCCGAGCCGTCCTGGTGAAGCACCTCGTCCGCTCCTGACCGCGGCCGACGTACTGCGACTCGTCAGGCGAAGACGCGGCGGAATCCGTCGCGCCAGGACGGGTACTCGAGCGTCCAGCCGAGCTCTCTCTTGGCCTTGGTGTTGACGGCTGGGGGAAGTTGGGTGCCGTAGTACACGGCTTGTTCGCCGATCGTGCGGGCGGCCTCCTCCGGGGAGATCTGCCGCGGCAGCGGTGCGTCCAGGATGCCTGCGAGGTACGGCAGCCACTCGGCTTGGGCGGCGGGCTCGTCGTCCATGACGTTGTAGACCCCGGGACTGCCATGGTCGACCGCTCGCACGGTGGCCGAGACGGCGTCGCCGACGTGAAGCAACGGGTACCGGCCGGCGCCGTCGCCGACGATCGGCAGTTCACCCGCGAGGACCGCCCTGGCGATATCTCCGCCGGGCCCGATGGCGGTGCCGAGACCGTAGAGGAAGCCGAGGCGAAGGACGAGGCCCTCGATCTCCGGATCGCCCAGCACCAGTTCCTCGGCCGCGATGTTCGCCCGGATGTGGCTGCCGATCGGTCCCGGAGCGTCGACGTACACCGGTGACGACTCGTCCGTGGGGCCCGAGCCCGGCATGGTCATGAAGCTCGCGCTCTGCGCCACGACACGACGACTTCCGGCCTCGCCGGCGGCGCTCATCAGTGTCTTCGTGCCCTCGCTCCGCAGCCGGTTGGTCACCTCCAACCATCTCCCGTAGTCAGCGGACGGCGCCGCCAGCGCGGTCATCAGATTGACGATCACCTCCGGCTCGGCCTCGACGATCGCGTGCCGGACCGCCGCCGCGTCGAGTCCGTCCATCAGCACCGGCCGGGCTCCGAGGGCGGCCACGATCGGGAGGTTGGCAGACCGCTGGGTCGTGGCCGACACCTGATGACCGAGGACGACCAGCGCATCGACGAGCGGCCGGCCCAGGACCCCTGTCCCCCCTGCGACGAAGACTCGCATGGCCCCTCCTTCGGTAGGTGACGTCGTCAGCGTGACTCACCGCAGTCACGCTCGCGCCCCGGACAGTCCCTGGTCCGGCCACTGGCCGCCCAGGGGCAAGGGGAACTCAGAGAACGTTCGCGGCCTGGAGGGCGTCGCGGAGGTGCTTGCGCGCGCTGACCCCCAGCTTCGTGAACACCTTCCGCATGTGCCATTCCACCGTCCGCGGGCTGATGAACAGCTCGGCGCCGATCTCGGGGTTCGACAGGCCCTGGGTCGCGAGCCGGGCGATGTGCAGCTCCTGCGCGGTGAGGCCGTGACTCGTGTCGACCGTCCGCTTACGCGCCGTCTCGCCGGTGGCGGCGAGCTCCCGGCGAGCCCGCTCGGCGAAGGCATCCATCCCGATCGCCGTCGCCTGGTCGTGGGCCGCCCGCAGCCGTTCCCGTGCCTCGACCCGCCGGCCCTCGCGTCGCAACCATTCGCCGTACAGAAGCCGGGCACGGACCAGCTCGGTCCGCACGGTCGTCCGGCCCAGCCGGTCGATCGCCTCCCGATAGAGGTCCTCGGCCTCCGTGCCCTCCCGCAGTTGGGCACCGGAGCGCGCCGCGACGCCCAGCGCCCAGTCGGTGCCGCTGGCCTGCGTCATCTCGGTGAGCTGCTCGAACGCGGCTGCCGCGGTCGAACGGTCGCCGGCCCGCACAGCTGCCTCGACCAGCTCGACCAGTCCCCAGTTCGACACCCCGATCTCGGCCGGGAAAGCGGCGGCCTCGCGGGCGGCGTCCCTCGCCTCGGAGTAGCGGCTCAATCCGTTGCACAGCAGGGCTTTCGCCCAGTTGGTGAGCGATACGCCGATCCCCTCGCCGCGGGCCGCGACATCCCGCATCGAGTCCGCGATCAGCGGTGCCGCCTGTTCCTCATGGCCACGGAAGGCAGCCAGACCGATAGCGGCGTACGGCGTGAGACTGCTTTCGGCGGCCTCGGAGACTGCTCTGATCTCCTCGACCGCTCCAGCCGCCGCGGTCAGCTCGCCGGTGAAGAGGTCGACGAAGACGCGCGTGTTCAAGGCCAGTGGCAATGCGCTCAGCGCCCTGGCCTCCCGGACGATCCGCAGGTGCCGGCTGGTCAGCCGGTCCCACGCACGCTCGTCCCACAGGTCCGAGGCCACGACGGCCGCCAGCCACATGAACCGAACGCCCTCCTCCATGGTCAGTTCCTTGCCGCCGAAGGCCTGCGTCGCCTGTCGGAGCAGCGGCGCCGCGGTGGCGTAGCCGTCGGCGAACAGAACGGCCACACCCTGCAGGAGTACGTCGCCCCGGCGCAGGTGGTCCGCCGACGCCAACGCGCCGCGAGCAGCCTCTGCCACCTCCAGCGGTCCCGGTCCGGAGGCCAATCGTCCGGCGAACAACGCGGCGGTCAACGCATCCACATAGCTGTCGAGGGCCAGGTCGGCGTCGAGCGGTTCCAGTTGGCGCGCGGCGGCGAGCAGCAACGGCAGAGCCTCGTTGCCGCGGCTGGACGCGAAGCCGATCTGAGCCTGCAGTACGTCGACGCGCGCACGTTGCAGGGCGCTGAGCGGTCCGTGCTCAACCACAGTCAGCAGGTTCAACGCGTCGTCGAAGGTGCCGGCGTGAAGCATCGCCTGGGCCGCGTCGAGTTGGCGCTGCGCGCGGTCGACAGGGTTCGGTGTCAGCATGGCCGCACGCTCGAGGAACGCGGCTGCCGCGGCCACCCCGCCCTGGGCCAGCGCACGGTCGGCGGAGTCCTCGAGTTCCGCGGCGACGGCCTCGTCGGGACCCGTGGCCGCGTGAGCGCGGTGCCAGGCACGTCTGTCCGGGTCCAGGTCAGGATCCGTCGCATCCGCGAGCGCGCGATGTACGACCTGGCGATCCTGCGCATCCGCGGACCAGTATGCGACCGACCGCACCAGCGGGTGCCGGAAGTGCACCGTCTCGCCCAACTCGATCAGTCCGGCCTTCTCCGCCGGGCCAACCGCGTTCACGTCGAACCCGGCCGCCTCTGCCGCGCGCCACAGCAGACCGAGGTCGCCGAGTGGTTCGGCCGCCGCGGTGAGCAGCAGCCGCCGCGACTCGTCCGGCAGCGGCTCCAACTGGCGCCGGAATCCCTCCTCCATCCGGCTGGTCAGTGTCCGCGACTGAGCGACCTCCGGACCGAACGTCATCTCGGTCGCGGTCAGCCAGCGCGGCAACTCCAGCAAAGCCAGTGGATTCCCGTGCGCCTCGTCCAGGATCCGATGCCGGACCCGATCGTCCAACGGCCCTCGTACGGACGCCTCGAGCAAGCTACCGGCGTCCGGTTCCGCCAAACCGCCGATCGTCAACTGCGGTAGTCCGGCCCAGCGCTGGTGATCCTCACTCGTTCGTACGGCGATGACCAGTACGACGGCCTCGGCCGCCAACCGGCGTACCACGAAGGAGATGGCGTGCACGGAGGCCTGGTCCAGCCATTGCGCGTCGTCGACCAGGCAGAGGAGTGGTTGCCGCCTCGCGCTCTCGGAGAGCAGCGTCAACGCGGCGAGGCCGATCAGGAAGCGGTCCGGCGGTGATCCGGCCCGCAGTCCGAACGCCGTGCCGAGGGCATCCGCCTGCGGCTGCGGCAATCGGTCGAGCCTGTCCAGCAAGGGCTCGCACAACTGGTGCAGACCGGCGTACGCGAGCTCCATCTGCGACTCGACGCCCGCGACCCGCACGATCCGGCTCCCGCCGGCGGCGCCCGCCAGGTACTCGAGCAGGGCCGTCTTCCCGATCCCCGGTTCGCCCCGGAGCACCAGCACCGCGCTGCGGCCCGATCGGGCGGCCTGGACCAGACCGGTCAGCGTCTCGCACTCGCTGCGCCGGCCATGCAGTCCTGGCCATCGACTCTGCGGCCCCGGCGACACGGCTCCTCCATCGGCTCGCTCCACCGTGCCATCCCGCCCGCAACCGTGCAACGGGCCAACCAGTGAGGGCACCAGGGGAACGCACTGGTGCCTGGAACAGCCAGCTCGGTCAGGCTCGGTGAGGTCGAGAAAACTGTCCCCTGCAAAGGAGTTTCGCGATGAACAGCTCGCCCTCGGAACGGACCGACAGACCTGAGGTCGACGTGTCGGCGCACCCGTTCTCCCGCCGCGGCTTCGTCCGCACTGCCGCGGCCGCGACCGGACTCTCCATGGTCGGCGGCTGGGCGTCGTCGACCGCCTCCGCGGCCCCCACGGGAGTGCCGGACGGCTTCGGCTCGGTCACCACCGCTCCCCGGCTCCCCACCGGATTCACCAAGACCTTCCGGAGCCGCTTCGTCCAGGCCAACGGCATTCAGCAGCATGTCGTCGTCGGTGGCGACGGCCCGCCACTCCTGCTGATCCATGGTTGGCCGGAGAACTGGTACGCCTGGCGCTTCATGATGCCGGCGCTGGCCCGCGACTTCACCGTCATCGCGGTCGACCAGCGTGGGATCGGGCTGTCCGAGAAGACCAAGGGCGGGTACGACGCGGGCACGCTCGGCGACGACCTGGCCGCGCTGATGACCAAGCTCGGCCACCAGCGGTTCGCCGTCGCCGGCCACGACACCGGCTACATCATCGGCTACGCGCTGGCCGCCGACCACCGCGACCGGGTCGACCGCCTGGTCGTCGCGGAGATCCCCGGGCCACCCGGAGTGGTCGACCCGAACAACCCACCGCCGCCGTTGTTCATCCCCGAGTTCCTCAACAACAGGCTCTGGCACATTCCGTTCAACCGGGTCGACGACGAGCTCATCGTGGACATGGTCAAGAGCAACGCGAACGCCTACTACCGCTACGAGTACTCGATCCAGGGTGGCGGGGCGACGCTGCCGGACTACGCCATCGACTACTACGTGAAGCTGTACACGCGCGACCGGACCACCCTGCGCGCCAGCTTCGGCCTCTACCGTGCCTGGGACGCCACGCTGGAGCAGAACGGTCTGCGCCAGAACGACAAGCTGACGATTCCCGTGCTGGGGATCGGCGGCGCGAACAGCTGGGGTCCCGCGGCAGCCGGAGGGATCGCACCCGCCGCGGTCGACGTGCAGTCCCTGGTGATCCCCGGTGCCGGCCACTGGGTCGCGGAGCAGGCGCCCGCGGCGATGATCCAGGCGCTGAGCACTTTCCTGGCTCCCTGACCGGTGGCAAGGTACACAGAACGACCCCGCCGCCCATCACCCAGGAGTCGTGATCGTCCGGGATGGTGAGCGATGGCCGGGTTGGAAGGTTTGCGGGGGCGAGCGAGTGAGTGCGAGGTACTGAGCAACCTCGTGACGTCGGCGCAGGCCGGCCACAGCCAGGTGCTGGTCCTGCGCGGTGAAGCCGGCATCGGGAAGACGGCGCTGCTCCAGTACCTGCTCGACCATGCCGCGGACTGCCGGGTGACCCGTGCGTACGGCGTGGAGTCGGAGATGGAGCTCGCCTTCGCCAGCCTGCACCAGCTCTGCGCTCCGTTCCTCAACCGTGCGGACGCACTGCCGGCACCGCAGAGCGACGCGCTGGCCACCACGTTCGGCCTGCGGCCGGGAAACCCACCGGACCTCTTCGTGCTCGGCCTCGCCGTACTGACGCTGCTGTCCAACGCAGCCGAGGAGCAGCCGCTGGTCTGTGTGATCGATGACGCTCAGTGGCTCGACCATGCCTCCGCGCAGACGCTCGAGTTCGTCGCGCGCAGGCTCAGGGCCGAACGAGTCGCGATGGTGTTCGCCGTCCGGACGACGGATCAGCAGCCGAAGCTGACCGGGCTGCCGGAGCTCGTGCTGCCGGGACTGCCCCAGCGAGACGCGACCGCACTGCTGGACTCGGCGATGGTCGGCCGGCTGGACGACCGGGTCCGCAGTCAGGTCCTGGCCGAGGCTCACGGCAACCCGCTGGCTCTGCTCGAACTGCCTCGCCACCTCTCCCCCACCGAGCTGACGTTCGGACCGGCCGGCAACGCCAACCTGGTCAGCCGCCTGGAGGAGGGGTTCCTGCGCCAGCTCGACGTACTCCCCCTGGAGTCCCGCCGGCTCTTCCTGCTCGCGGCCGCCGAGCCCGTCGGAGATGTCGACCTGCTGCGACGCGCAGCGCAGCGGCTCGGCATCGGGCACGTCGCGACGCACGCAGCCGACAGTGCCGGTCTGCTCGAACTGCGCCACCGGGTCGAGTTCCGCCATCCCTTGGTGCGATCGGCGGTCTACCGGGCGGCGACCGTACCGGAACGGCGCATCGCCCACCAGGCGCTCGCGGACGTGACGGATCCGGACAGGGATCCGGACCGCCGTGCCTGGCACCGCGCCCGCGCGGCGGACGGACCGGACGAAAGCGTCGCCGCCGAGCTCGAGCAGTCGGCCGACCGCGCTCAACGGCGGGGCGGACTCGCGGCCGCGGCCGCATTCCTGGAAGCGGCCGCACGGCTGACACCCGATCCGGCCCGCCGGGCCCAGCGGTCGCTGACGGCCGCCCAGGCGAAGGCGGCCTCGGGCGCCTTCGAGGACGCACTCGCCCTGCTGGCCACGGCGCAGGCCGGACCGCTCGACGAGGCTGCGGGCGCGCGAGTGCAGCTTCAGTACGCCCAGATCTCGCACTACTCCCACCACGGCAACAAGGCGATGCCGCTGCTCCTGGACGCCGCGCGCCGGCTGGAAGCGACCGATCCGAAACTGGCTCGCGAGACCTACCTCGATGCGCTCGCCGCAGCCATGTTCGCCGGCCGTCTGGCCTCTGGGCCTGACACCGGGATGCAGCAGGTGGCCGAGGCGATGCGCCGGGTGGAGCTGCCCGTGGCGGCGACCAAGCCGGATCTGCTCCTCCAGGACATCGCTGTGTTGTACACCGATGGGTACGCGGTGGCCGCGCCCGATCTGCTCGCTGTCGTGGGAGCCTTCGGCCGCGACGAGCTGACGATGGACGAGGCCGTCCGTTTTGCCTGGCTGGCCGCGTGTGCGGCGACAGATCTCTGGGACGACGCCAACTGGGGTGTCCTCACACGGCGGCACCTGGACGCGATCCGGGACATCGGCGCACTCAGCGTGCTGCCCGTGGCCCTCAACAGCCGGATCATCTACGACCTCTACAGCGGTGACCTGGCCGAGGCCGAATCCCTGGTCGCGGAGGCCGAGTGGATCGCCGAAGTGACCGGTGGCGCGAACGCGATGATCCCGTACGGCGAGGTGAGCCTGAACGCCGTCCGTGGTCGTGCGTCGCTGGCGGAGGCCCAGTTCACCAAGATCCTCAACGACATCAGCGTGCGCGGCGAAGGCGTCGGGCTGAACATGGTCAGCTGGTTCCGGGCGATCCTGTTCAACGGCCTCGGCCGGTACGACGAGGCGCTGGCGGCCGCCCGGACCGGTGCGGAATCGCCGATGGAGCTCGGGCCGCCCAAGTGGGCGCTGGCCGAGTTGGTCGAGGCCGGCGTACACAGCAGGAACACCGACGAGGCGAGGGATGCGCTCGCGCAGCTCTCGTCGTTCGCCCGGGCCAGCGGCACAGAGGCGGCGCTCGGCGTACTGGCGGGACGCACTGCGCTGCTGCGCTCCGGACGTGCCGCGGAAGACTGCTACCGGGAAGAGGGCGAGCGACTCGGGTCCACCACGCTGCGGGTCGAGCACGCGCGGGCACAGCTGCGGTACGGCGAATGGCTGCTGCGCGAGGACCGTCGCAAGGATGCTCGCGTCCAGCTGCGGACGGCGTACGAAACCCTGAGCGCACTCGGCATCGACGGGTTCGCCGAACGCGCCCGGAAGGGCCTCACCACGGCAGGGGACTCCGTCCTCAAACAAACCATCGCGACCCCCGCGGCCTTGACCACCCAGGAAGCCCACATCGCCAGACTCGTCGCGGACGGTCTGACGAACCCCGAGATCGGCGCGATCCTCTTCATCAGCCCGCGCACCGTCGAATGGCATCTCCGCAAGGTGTTCTCCAAGCTCGGCGTCACCACCCGCCGCCAACTCCGCCAGGCACTACCCGCCACCACTCGAACCACCACACGCAACTGAGCGCGACCAGGGTCCCTGCCAGGGTGCCGCCCTGGTTCGACGCGGGAGCCGAACGGCGAGCGTGGACCCATGAGCGCTACGTCTACGACTCCTGTTGCCGGAACCGCCGGCGTTTCGGCCCGGGCACTGCCGATCGCACTGTTCTCGATCCCTCTGGGCCTTGCCGGGCTGGGCGGTGCCTGGCAGGCCGCGGCGGACCTGCTGGGGGCTTCGAGCGTGCCGGCGGACGTTGCGTATGCGGCCTCCGCCGTCGTCTGGACGACGTTCACGGTGATCTACGTGGTCGGCGCCGTACGCCATGACTCCGGCAGGTTCGGCGTCGATCTGCGGAACCCGCTGTTCGGTCCGCTGACCGCCTACATCCCGGTGATCGCGATCTTGCTGATCGCGCACTACGCGCCCAGCCTCGGCGGGGCCGCGCGGTGGCTGACCTACGCCGCCGTGGCCGCGCTGGCGATCAACGCCGCGGCGCTGGTCGCGCACTGGCTGAATGCTCCGCTGGACGAGGACGCGTTGCATCCGGGCTATTTCCTGCCGGTCGTCGCGGGACCGTTCATCGCGGCCATCGGGCTGGCCATGGTGGCGGAGAACGCGGCAGCCGTCGCGGTGTTCGGCGTCGGCGTCTACTTCTGGCTGCTGCTCGGGTCCGTCATCACCGGTCGGCTCTTCTTCGGCACTCCGCTGCCCCAGCCGTTCAAGCCGGTCCTGTCCATCCTGCTCTCGCCGCCTGGTACAGCGAGCTTGGCGTGGTTCGCGATCAAGCACGGGGAGATCGACCAACTGCAAGCCGCGATCGGTGGCATCACCTTGTTCACCCTACTGATCCAGCTGTTCTTCCTGGCCGACTACCTGCGCCTGCCGTTCAGCTCCCAGCACTGGGTCTTCACCTTCCCCCTCGCGGTGCTGGGCAACATCGGAGTCCGCTGGGCAGCCGGCCTCGGCTTCACCGGCTGGAAGCCCGTCGCCTGGACGATCCTCACCATCTCCACCGCAACCATCCTGGCCATCCTCGCGGGCACCCTGCGCGAACTGGCGCACAAACTGCACGGAGGCAGATCAGCATGATGCCCGAAACGTCGCTCGACGGACTGGACACTGTCAGCAAACCCCACGCCCAGTTCCTCGCCACCGAACACTGGAGCTTGCTCGCCACCCGCGGCATGACCTGGAGCGAGATCTTCAGCCGGACCAACACCTACCTGACCGTCCTGTCGGCCACCACCATCGCGCTGTCGCTGGTAGCCAACGCAAGCGGCTTCGGGCAGAACTTCCTGACGTTCGCACTGCTCGTGCTCCCCGTGACGCTGCTGATCGGCGTGGGGACCTACTTCCGGCTCATCGAGGCTGACGTCGAGGACTCGTGGCTGGTGATCGGCATGAACCGGCTTCGCCACGCCTACCTGGAGCTCGCACCGGAGCTCGAGCCGTACTTCGTCGCGAGCCACCACGACGACCCACCAGGAATCCTGACCACCTACAGCTTCCGCAGCCGGGTCGGCCTCTCCCACTGGCTGTCAGGCTCACCCGTCGTCGTCGGCATCATCGACTCCGTGGTCTTCGGAGTGCTGGCCGGGGTGATCTGCGAGGCGGCCGGCGCCGGTGCTGTGCTGCGCACAGTCATCGGCGCCGTGACCGCCGCTGTGGCCGCGGCCCTCCTCGGGTATGTGGGCTACCGCAAGGTCCGTGAGGTCACCCACGACTACCATCCACGTTTCCCCCGAGCCTGACCGCCGTGTCAGCGCAGTGAGCGGAAGGCGGCTCGTACTTCGGCGGAGAAGAGAGCCGGCTCCTCCCAGGCGGCGAAGTGGCCGCCCTTCTCGACCCTGTTGAAGTAGGCGAGGCCGGGGTAGACGGTCTCGGCCCAGGAGCGCGGAGCGGCCCAGATCTCGCCGGGGAACGTCGAGAAGCCGACGGGGACCCTGACCGGCGGAGGAGCCTGGCCGGCGACCGCGGCGAGGAACTGGCCGAACTCCCAGTACCAGCGGGCGGCCGAGGTGCCGGTGCCCGTGAGCCAGTACAGCGTGATGTTGTCGACGATGCTCTCCCGGGTGAGGTTGCCCACGGGCTCACCGTCGACGAACGCGCGGGAGATCTTGTAGTAGCTGTCCGTGTCGTGGTCGAGCAACCAGGCCGCCAGCCCGACGGGCGAGTCCAGCAGCGAGTAGCCGATCGTCTGCGGCCGGGTGGACTGCTCCAGGAAGTAGCCGAAGCCGTCCGTGGTGAACGTCTTGAGTGCGGCGTGCGCCGTACGTTCCTCCTCGGACTCCGACGGCAGCAGATCGACGATGCCCAGCGCCGTCGCGAGCAGGTTGACGTGGATACCGGCCAGCCCGGCGGGCGCGTGCCGGCCCATCGCGTCCGTGACCGCGGCACCCACGTCGCCGCCCTGCGCCACGTAGCGGGTGTAGCCGAGGCGATCCATCAGCGTCGCCCACGCCTGCGCGATCCGGCCGTTCTCCCAGCCGAGCTCGGTCGGCTGGCCGGAGAAGCCGTACCCGGGCAGGGACGGCAGCACCAGGTGGAACGCGTCCTCGGCCGTCCCGCCGTGAGCGGTCGGGTCGGTGAGTGGGCCGATGGTGTCGAGCAGCTCGAGGACCGAGCCCGGCCAGCCGTGCGTCATGATCAGCGGCAGCGCGTTCTCATGGGGCGATCTGACGTGGATGAAGTGGATCTCGACCCCGTCGATCTCGGTGGTGAACTGCGGGAGCGCGTTCAGTCTGGCCTCGCACGCGCGCCAGTCGTACTCGCTCGTCCAGTAGCGGGCGAGCGCTTGCAGCGTCGCCTGCTGCACGCCCTGTGACCGGTCGGCGACGAGTTCCTTGGTCGGCCAGCGCGTCGCGGCGACGCGCCGGCGCAGGTCGTCGAGCTGCTCCTGCGGGATGTCGACCTGGAACGACCGGATGCCGGTCGCGGTGTCCATGGTGGTGCTCATGACGCCTCCTTGGCGCAGCGGATGATGAGACCACCAAGCCTGGTGGTCTTCTCCGCAGGTCGCGCCCGTCGAAGGCCCTGGTCTGCTCGCGGGTCACCTCGGCCCGCGTCGCAGGACTACGCCGGTGCGTGCTCCTTCAGGATCGTCATGAAGGCGCGCATCCAGGCCGGGTGGTCCGGCCACGCCCGCCCGGAGACGACGTTGCCGTCGACGACCGCATCGCCGTCGACCCACTCCGCTCCCCCGGCGCGGATGTCCAGCGCCAGCGCCGGGTACGCCGAGGTCTTGCGGCCGTTCAGTACGCCGGCGGCCGCGGGGACGAGCGGTCCGTGACAGAGCTGGGCGACCGGTTTCGACTCGCCGTAGAAGTGCTTCACGATCCGCTGGCAGTCCGCGTCGTTACGGATGTACTCCGGTGCGCGCCCGCCCGGAATCACCACGGCGACGTAGTCGGACGGGTCCACGTCGGCGAACGCGACGTCGGCCTGCCAGGTGTGCCCGGGCTTCTCGGTGTAGGTGTCGAACCCGTCCACGAAGTCGTGCACCACGAACTGCAGCTTCTTCACCGCGGGCGCGGCGATGTCGACGTCGTACCCTTCCTCGAGAAGTCGCTGGTAGGGGTAGAAGACCTCCAGGTCCTCCGCCGCGTCACCGGTGAGAATCAGCACCTTCGCCATCACGCCATCTCCTTCGCCTCCGGGCCCACTCGCCAGCCTGCTCCGCGGCCCGGACTCGGTCAAGACCGACTCCGCCGGGTCGGAATGCGACGCTTCGCCGCGTCAGGCACCATGGAGGCCGTGAGCACGCCCAACCCGCGCCGGCCGATCATGCCGGGCAACAAGTTGTTCGAGTCGCTGCCCGGTGCCGCCGACCCGGCCGCCGTGACCGAGGTCGCGCACCGGACGGCCGAGCTGCTCGTGCGCGGCGTCCGCAACTCCGAGGACGCCGAGGTGCACGCGCGGGTGGTCAAGCTCGCCGACGACTACGGCCTGGACGAGCTCGCCGAGCTGTGGTCCGACGCGCCGGCCGACTCGTTGCCGGGCTCCTTGTGGCGGCTGTACCTGCTGCGCTCCTGGGTGCACTCCAACGCCGAGGAGGTGTCCCGCGAGTTCGCGACCGGACGCAAGTACGCCGAGGTGCACGCGGTGGTCGCGGGCGTCGCCGAGCCGCCGGGACCGGCCGAGGTGCGGGACATGGTCGACGCCGTACTGCGCGGTGTCGCGACCGGTGATTTCGCCGTGACGCTGGACCGGGCGGCCGCGTTCGCCCGCATCGTCGCGACCGGCCGGGCGCACCTCGCCGACGACGGTCACGACCGGGTGCTGTCGGCCTCGAAACTCGTCGAGATGGCGGATCAGTTGCAGGCGTCGGCCCGCTCCGAACGCGCCGGGCAACTCTGGTAGTTGCGAGACTTCGAATCGGGTGCTATAGCGTCTTGCTGCCCGAGATCCCTACAGGACAAGGGGTTTGAGCACCCGCTACACTGTTCGAGGTGTCGGGCCGGTGCAAGCCCCGGGTCCCAAAATTAGCCGCTACGAGCGGCCACGCGCCGTGAGGCGCTTCCCGGTCCGGCACCACATGATCCAGCTGAGAGTGCCCCCGATCGGGGGCACTCCCGCTGTCTAGCGGATTCCGTAGAAACGGGTCAGCGTCTGCGTCACGGACTTGCCGTTGGCATCGGTCAGCTCGACCTTCAGGCTGACGAAGTCGGTGGCCTTGGTGTTGTTGACGAGGGCCACGGCCTTGGTGCCGAGGTTGACCACCGGGACCCGGGTCCAGGTGGTCCCGTCGTCGTACGACGTCCAGACGCGGGCCGCCGTGAAGCGGCCGGGTTTGTACCACTGCCCGGACTCCGCGGTGATGCTGATCGGGTAGAGCGGCACCCGCGGTGCGCGGTCGTTGAGGTCGACGGCCAGGTCGTAGTCGGGGAAGAGCAGCGGCAACGGCTTACCCGCGTCGGCAGCCGAGCTCTTCCACTTCCACCGGGTCTCGACCGTCGACGGTGACTCCCACTTGTAGTCGCCGCGCTGCCAGCGGATCAGGTCGTAGACCAGCTCGAGGTTCGTCGCGGCGGCCGGTACGTCCCACGCTCCCTGGCCGTAGTACCCGTACTCCCCCAGCGACACCCCGTCCGCGAGCAGCTCTGTCCCGCCGAGGTCCAGGAACCCCTGCCGTGAGAAGTGCCCCGGCTCGGTGTCCGCCCAGCTGGCGAAGTTGCTCCAGACCGTGTTCCCCGCCCGCGCCGCCGGCGCGTACTTCAGCCCGGTCGTCTGGTCGGTCACCAACCCCGGCCGCAGCCCCGCCTTGTACCAGCTCTCGCTGTGCCGGCTCCCGGCCTTGTACGCCGTGGCCGTCGACGTCATCAGTGTCGCGAACGGCCAGGCCATCGCGTCCGCATGCCCGACCATCTGCGACACCTTCGTGTCCCGGTCGGCCGTGACCAGGTGCTGCACCCGGGTCGGCGCGGCCACGGTCCCGCGGTCGCCGGTCGGGATCAGGTTGAGGCTCCACGGCCGCCACACGTCGACGTACTCGGAGTAGTTGTAGGCCTTGCCCGGCGTGTAGTACGTCGCGTCGATCGTCGCCAGGTCGCGATCCCGGACCCGATGCGTGGGCTTGCCCGTCACCTGCTGCTCGTGCGTGAACGCGAGGCTGTACAGGTACGGCGCCTTCGCATCGGCCGGTGATCCGAACTGCCATCCCTCGACCACCTCGAAGGTGCCGCGGCGGGCCTTCGGCGTCGTGCCGAGATAGATCGACTTCACCCCGGTGCCGTAGCTGCGGCTCGAGGAGAGGATCCAGTTGTCGACGATCCGGCCGTAGGTGAGGCTGCCGCCCTTCGGCACGCTCGGACGCTGGGTGGTCACCGTCGCCTGGGACGCCGTCCGGGCGTCGTACGTGATCGTGGTGTCCTTGGTCAGCGTGAGTTCCGGGTCGCCGAGGAACGCGTACGAGTCGACGAAGCCGTCCGCGCCGTCATGCGCGATCGTCGCCGCCAGCGAGTACGTGCCCGCCCGGAGGTGCAGCGTCCGGTCCCCACCCTCGAAGCCGACGCGCTGCGCCGCGATGCTGTCGAGGTCGAACACATCGAGCGACGAGATCGACGAGGCGGGCCTGCCGTCGCGGTCGATCAGCCTGAACGTCACGTCGACGTAGTGCGGCTCGAGGTAGAAACCGAGTGGCGTCACCACGGTACGGCCGTCATTGCCCGTAGCAACCACCCGCGCGCTGATCGCGCCGTACAGGCCGTAGTCCAGCGAGGCGGACGGGTCGACGGTCACCGGCAGGTCGGCGGTGCCGCCGGCCGGGACGGTCAGCGAGGTCGCGCCGAAGCCGATGAGTGACGACGGCAACGGCTTCCCGTTGTTGCCACGGGCATCGGTGGCGAAGGTCAGCGTGACCGGCTGCGTCCCGCTGTTGCGGTAGGTGAGCTGCTGGGTGAGCTTGTCCGAGGACGTGTGCGGCCAGGCGAACGTACCGAGGTCGATCGTGCCCGGTCCGGTCACCTGCTGCGTCACTGCCTGCGCGACGTCGAGCTCGCCGGCGCCCTGCTCGTAGATCCCGACCGTGCCGGCCGAGCGCACCGAGTTCTGCAGGGCCGCCTTCAGTTGCTGACCGTTCCAGTCCGGGTGCTGCTGCTTCAGGATCGCCGCCGCGCCGGCCACGTGCGGCGTCGCCATCGATGTACCGCTCATGTCGATGTACGCCGAGTCGCCGCGTCCGCCCGCCCGTGCCGCAGTGATGTCCACACCGGGTGCCGCGATGTCGGGCTTCACCGCGTGGTTGGCCAGCACCGGACCACGACTCGAGAAGTCGGCCGTCGTCTGGGTCGGGTCGGTGGCCGCCACGGTCAGGGCCGATGCCGCACAGCCCGGGCTGCTGATCGCCTCCGCCGGTCCACCGAGGTTGCCGGCAGCAACGACGAAGAGGACACCGGACTCCTTGCTGATCCGGTCGACCGCGGCCGCCATCGGGTCGGTGCAGTCGACGGGTTCCGACGTACCGATGCTCATGCTGATCACGTCGGCGCCCTCGGCAACGGCCCATTCCATGCCGGCGATGATCCAGGAGAGGTCACCGCTGCCGTAGTCGTTCAGGACCTTGCCGGACAACAGTTGCGCGCCGGGCGCGACGCCTTTGTTGCGGCCGTTCGACGCGACGCCACGACCGGCCACGGTCGACGAGGTGTGCGTGCCGTGACCATCGTGGTCGGCGACGTCGGGGCTGTCGGTGAAGTTCTGCTGTGCCTTGACCGCGCCGACCAGGTCGGGGTGCTCGGCGTCGACACCTGAGTCGAGGACGGCGACCGTCGTACCGGTGCCGTCGTACCCGGCCTGCCAGGCCTGCGGGGCACCGACGTACGGGACGCTCTGGTCGAGCGTCTTGTGGACCTTCGCGTCGAGCCAGAGCTTCTGGACATCGCGACCGCCAGAGAGCGATTGCCAGGTTTCCCGGGCGCGGTCTTTGTCCGTCCGCAGCGCGGTGGCTCCGACGGAGGACAGCGTGCGGGTGCGCGTGGATCCGGCGGGCACGGCCTGCTGTGCGGCGCGGGCGGTCGGCTTGTAGGTCGCGATGACGGGGATCTCGTCGGTGGACGCGTCGTCGTACCCCTGCCGGATCAGACCGCTCACGTTGAAGAGCGCCTCATCCACCTTGCCGCTGTTGACCAACCGCGCGGCGCTGTCGGGTACGACGTACAGGTCCTTGCCGACCGTACGAGTCTCATAGCCGCCGTGGGCGGCGTCGGCGGGGACGAACCGCACACTGCTGCGTCCGGAGCCGGCCGGAGCGACCTGCACCTTGTCGCCGGTGAGGAGCGTGACGACCTTCGCACTGTCCACCTGCACCGGCAGTGTGGGCTGGGCGGTGGACACGGGAGGCGCTGCGGTGGCGGGAACAGCGGAGGCTGCGAGGAGGGCAGTCAGCGTCACGCCGATCAAAGCTTGACGGGCCAGATGCATGGGGAGAACCACCTTCGGGACGGATGACGGGTAGTCCATCGCAAAACCGCCAGCGAAGGAGGCGTCCGTGCTGGCAAGATTGCGACAATTCGCCTACCCGCCAGGGCCGGGCCGCCACATCGCCGACTGCTGGGAGGCATCGTGCTCGACGTGCTCGGACTGGATGACTCCGAAGAACTGGCGTACCGCGCCCTCGTCGAGGTGCCGTCGTACGACGCCGCCGAGCTCGCGACCCGGATCAGTTGCCACCCGGTCGAGGCCGCGCGTGCTCTGACCGCCCTGGAGACGCTCGGCCTGGCCGCGAGGTCCAGCGGCGCGACCGATCGGTACGTCGCCTCCCCGCCGTCGGTCGCCCTGGCGGCACTGGCCGTGCAGCGGGAAGAGGAGCTGCGGCGAGCGCAGCGCGAGATCGAGTCGCTCGCCGAGGTCTACCGGGGTACGGACACCGAGCGTTCGGTCAGTGATGTCGTGGATGTGGTCCGCGGCGCCAAGGCGGTCGGCCAGCGGTTCGCCCAGCTGCAGATGTCGGCCCGCGAGGAGGTGCTCGGCTTCGTCCGGGCCGAGATCGCCGTGGTACCGCCGGAGGAGAACAAGGAGGAGGACGCGGCGGTCACCCGGGGAGTGCGCTACCGCGTGGTGATCGAGCGGAGTGCGTTCGAGCGGCCCGGGTTCTTCGCCGCCGCGTCCGACTCGCTGCAGGCCGGTGAGGAGGTCCGGGTGGTGCAGGAGCTTCCGATGCGGCTGCTCATCGTGGACCGCCGGATCGCTCTGGTTCCGCTGCTGTCCGGCTCCGGGGGCAGCATCGGCGCACTGATCGTGCACAGCAGCGGCATGCTCGACGCCCTGCTCGCCCTCTTCGACCGGGTCTGGCGTGACGGCCTCCCCCTCGTCCTGGGCACCAACGGCATGGTCGAAGGCCCGACCGACGGACTGCCCGAGCTCGACGCCCGCATCCTCGGCCTGCTGCTGGCCGGCCTCACCGATCAGGCCGTGGCCAACCAGCTCAACCTCTCCATGCGGACCGTCCAGCGCCGGGTGCGCGCTCTGATGGACCTGGTCGCCGCCGACACCCGCCTGCAGCTGGGTTTCCACGCCGCCCGCCGCGGCTGGATCTGACGCGGTCAGGGTTGATCCGGGGGAAACCCCCTATCGGTCCGGCGCGAACGCGAGCAGACTCGATGGAAGTCGTTGACCGGTCCGCTGGGGTGGTGGGCCGCTGATCAGCCAGGGAGGGCGATCGGCCATGGAGGGGACAGTTGCTGGTGTCATCGAGGTCGTGGACGCGACGGACCTCGTCCGCGTCTACGGCGAAGGGGACACCGCGGTCCGGGCGCTGCGCGGTGTGAGCGTGCAGATCGAGCCCGGACAGCTCACCGCGGTGATGGGACCGTCCGGGTCGGGCAAGTCGACGCTGATGCACATCCTGGCCGGGCTGGACCGCCCGACGTCGGGCTCGGTGAAGATCGACGGTATCGAGATCACGACGCTCGGTGACGACGCGCTGACCAAGCTGCGCCGTCAGCACATCGGCTTCATCTTCCAGTTCTTCAACCTGCTGCCGATGCTCACCGCCCGCGACAACATCCTGCTGCCGCTGACGATCGCCGGGGTGAAGCCGGACCAGGAATTCTTCGACGGCCTGGTCGAACGGGTCGGTCTCGCCGACCGCCTCGAGCACCGGCCGGCCGAGCTGTCCGGCGGCCAGCAACAGCGGGTGGCGATCGCGCGCGCCCTGGTGTCGCGGCCGACCGTGGTGTTCGCCGACGAGCCGACCGGCAACCTGGACTCCCGGACCAGCGGCGAGATCCTGACGCTGATGCGGTCGTCGGTCGAGGAGTACGGCCAGACCACGGTGATGGTGACGCACGACGCCAAGGCCGCCGCGATGGCCGACCGGGTCCTCTACCTGGCCGACGGCGAGATCGTGAAGGAGACCGGCCGGTCCAACCAGCACGAGATCCTGCAGATCATCGACACGCTGGACCTGCAGTGATCCGGTTCGCGTTACAGGGTCTGCTGGCCCGCAAGCTCCGTACGGCGCTGACCGCGATCGGCGTCGTCCTCGGAGTCGCGCTGATCTCGGGGACGTACGTACTGACCGACTCGATCACGTCCGCGTTCGACTCGATCTTCACCGAGAACTACAAGAACACCGACGCGGCGATCACCGGGAAGACCGCGTTCGACGCGGCCGAGGACGGGACCGTCACCGCACCGCCGTTCGACGCGAGCCTGCTCCCGAAGGTCCGCGAGCTGCCCGAGGTCGGCGCGGCCGGTGGCGCGGTCGGCGGCGAGGCGCAGCTGATCGGCAAGGACGGCAAGGCGATCGTCTTCGGCGGCGCCCCGAACCTGGGCTTCAGCGTCGATCCCTCGCTGCCGCAGTTCAACTCGCTGTCGCTCGTGTCGGGGTCCTGGCCGACCGGCGACGAGGTCGTGATCGACACGAAAACCGCCAAGGAGAAGGGATTCGCGGCCGGTGACTCGATCCGGGTCCAGGCGCGGGGACCGGCCCAGGAGATGCGGGTCTCCGGCCTGGTCGAGTTCGGCGCGGTGTCGTCCATCGGCGGCGCGACGCTGGCCGGCTTCGACCTCGGGACCGCGCAGCGGCTGTTCGACAAGACCGGCAAGCTCGACCAGATCCTGATCGCGGCCAAGTCCGGCGTCAGCGACCAGCAGCTGGTCGACGCGGTCCGGCCCATCCTGCCGGAAGCGACACAGGTCCGGACCGCCGACGAACAGGCCAAGGAGGACGCGGCCGGTACGTCGAGCTTCCTGAGCTTCCTGCAGACGTTCCTGCTGGTGTTCGGCGGAATCGCCTTGTTCGTCGGCTCGTTCGTGATCGCGAACTCGCTGTCGATCACGATCGCCCAGCGGACGCGTGAGTTCGCGACCCTGCGCACGCTCGGCGCCTCGCGCCGGCAGCTGCTCGGCACGGTGGTGCTGGAAGCACTCGTCACCGGGTTCGTCGCGTCGGTGGTCGGACTGTTCCTCGGGCTCGCGATCGCGACCGGGCTGTTCAAGCTCTTCGACGCGGTCGGCTTCACGCTGCCGAACAACGGGCTGGTGTTCCGGACCCGGACGATCGTGGTCGCCTTGATCGTCGGCGTCCTGGTCACGGTCATCGCGAGCCTGCGGCCGGCGTGGCGGGCGACGCGCGTACCGCCGATCGCGGCGGTCCGCGAAGGCGCGACCCTGGTGCCCGGGCGGCTGCACCGGTACCGCCCGATCGGCGCGGCACTGCTCGCCGTCGGCGGAATCGCGTTGGTGCTGGTCGGATTGTTCGCCGACGGATTGTCGACAACCACGTTGCTGTCGCTGCTCGGTGCCGGCGTGCTGTTGCTGTTCATCGGCATCGCACTGTTCTCGGCGCGACTCGTCCGCCCGCTGGCGGCGATCTCGGACCCGATCGCGCGCTGGTCGGTCGTCGTACTGACCGCTGTGATCTGGCCGTTCATCCTGCTGCCGCTCTACCTGTTGCGGCGGCTCTTCGGCCGGCATCCCGAATTTCCCCGGGTCCTCCCGGACCGGCCGGCCGTGGCGATCGGCGGGCAGAACAGCAAGCGGGATCCACACCGGACGGCGTCCACCGCGGCCGCGCTGATGATCGGACTGGCCCTGGTCACGCTGGTGGCCACGTTGGGGGCCGGCATCATCAGGCCGTTCGAGCAGGCCGTGGACGGGATCTTCAGCGCCGACTACGCGATCACCGCGCAGAACAACTTCAGCCCGCTGCCCCCGCCGGTCGCCGCGGCGGTCGCGCAGGTGCCGGGCGTCGAACAGGTCACCAGCGTGCGCGGTGGTCAGGCGAAGGCGTTCGACAAGACGATCACGATCACCGCGGTCGACGACGAGGCGCCGGACCTGCTCACCTTCGACTGGCGCTCCGGCTCGCAGGCCTCGCTCGGCGAGCTCGGCGCCGACGGCGCGATCCTCGATGCCGAGTACGCCGACAACCACGGGCTCGTCCAGGGGTCGCGGTTCGCGATGGAGACGGCGACCGGGAAGACGCTGCAACTGCAGGTGAAGGGCATCTTCCGGCCACCGGCGGGTGGCTCGCCGTTCGGGAACGTGACGATCTCGACGGCCACGTTCGACGCGACCAGTTCACAACCGCTGAACCTCTACACCTTCGTGAACATGAGCGGCGGCGTCACCGCCGAGAACACCGCGGCCCTGACCAGTGCGCTGAACTCGTTCCCGAACGCGAAGGCGCAGACGCGGGACGAGTTCAAGAAGGCGCAGACCGACGGCATCAAGAGCATCCTGAACGTGCTCTACGTCCTGCTGGCACTGTCGGTGCTGGTGAGTCTGTTCGGCATCGTCAACACGCTGGTGCTGACCGTCTTCGAGCGGACCCGCGAGCTCGGCATGCTGCGCGCGATCGGTCTGACCCGAGGGCAGGTGAAGCGGATGATCCGGCAGGAGAGCGTGATCACCGCGCTGATCGGCGCGGTGATCGGGATCGTGCTCGGCCTGCTGCTCGCCTCGCTCCTGGCGGCGCGGCTCGACGAGATCTCCTTCACCGTCCCGGTCGCCCAGCTGGTCATCTTCGCCGTCGTGTCGGTCATCGTCGGCATCTTCGCCGCGATCTGGCCGGCCCGGCGGGCAGCCAAACTGAACCCACTCGAAGCGCTGCAGTACGAGTAGTTGTACGCAGGCCTGCTAACCCTGGGCGGTGTTAGCTTCGCTCGCTGTGAAGCGAATCGCCGCCCTCGCCGTAGTCCTCGTGCTCACTGGTTGCTCGACCGTCCAGTCGAAGGACATCCGGACCAGTGGGATGACCGCCAACCTCGTCGTCAGCCTGCCCGAAGGGACCGACGCCGCGGACGTGAGTGCGTCGCTCCGGGTCGGCACACTCACCTTCGTGGAGCTCGGTGACGGTGAGCAGATCACCGCGTCCGGTGGCGGCAAGGACGCGGTACTGCGGCATCACCGGGCCGCCGGTGTCACGAGCTACACCAACGAACTCGACGGTGTGGTCGCGCCGGGAACCGAGATCACGTTCAACCTCAAGCGCGGCGGTGACGACGACTCGGCCCCCGCGTCGACGGTGCGCCTGCCCGAGCGGGTCCGGCTGGTCGCACCCACGGCCGGTACGACGTACTCGCGCCGGCGGCCCATCGTCGTCCGGTTCGAAAGTCAGCCGTCGCAGCTGCCGTCGATCCTCACCTGGGCCGGCCAATGTGTGCAGGAAGGCAGCCTCGACCTCGAACCCGGCCGTACGTCGACCACCATCGCCGCCGGCTCGATCAAGCAGGTGACCGCGGAATCGGAGTCGGCCCGGGAGATCGACTCCGTTCCGTAGCCGGGCGGCGACACGCGGCGGTCACCTGCCGGCCTTGTCTCGGCTACCGTCACGAAGGCCCCGGTATCCCTGCAGCAGCCAGCCTCAGGGGCATCCGCCCAGACCCCTCCGGAAGGAACCCCCCAATGCGACGCCTTCCGCGCGCGCTGCTTCCGTTCGCCCTCGTCGCCGGCCTCCTGCTCCCGGCCGGCCCCGCCGCCGCCAGACGCGGCGACTTCGACCTCCAGGCCCACCGCGGTGGTCTCGGACTCACCGTGGAGAGCACGATCGCGTCGTTCACCCACGGCCTCGAGCTCGGCGTCAGCACGCTGGAGCTCGACGTCCAGATCACCCAGGACGGGTACGCCGTGGTCACGCACGACCGCAAGGTGACCGGCAGCAAGTGCCGCGACACCGCGCCCTACACACCGGGCGACCCGGAGTACCCGTACGTCGGCAAGTTCATCAACACCCTCACTCTCAAGCAGGTCAAGCAGCTGGACTGCGGTTCACTGCCGCAGGCCGGCTTCCCCGGGCAGCAGCCCGACCCGGGTGCCCGGATGCCGGAGCTGCGGGACGTCTTCGCGCTGGTGCATCGCTTCCAGGCGTACGGCGTGAAGCTGAACATCGAGACCAAGGTCGAAGCCGGTGCGCCGTCGGAGACCGCTCCCCGCGAGCAGTTCGTCCAGGTGGTCGTCCGGGAGATCCGCGAGGCCCGGATCGGCCGCCAGGTCACCATCCAGAGCTTCGACTGGGGTTCGCTGATGCGGATGCACCAGGTCGCTCCGGAGCTGCCGCTGGTCGCGCTGACGAACTACGACTTCCTGCAGGTCGGCCAGCCTGGCAAGTCGCCGTGGCTGGGCGGGATCGACATCGACGACTTCGGCGGCGATCTGGTCAAGGCGACCAAGTCGTTCGGTGCGTCCGCGATCTCACCGGTGCACGGCTTCCCGCAGGACGGGAAGGTGACGGATCCGGCGTACAGGCCCTACGTCACCGAGGACATGGTCGAGTCGGCGCACAAGGCCGGGATGAAGGTCGTGCCGTGGACGGTCGACGACCCGGCGACCATGCAGTCGCTGATCGACAAGGGTGTCGACGGGATCATCACCGACTACCCCGATCGGCTGCGCTCCGTCGTGCGGGACAACGGCTTCAAGCTCCCGAAGGCGTACGACGCTCCCGCCGTACGAGCGTTGCCGTCGGCGCACGCGCACAACGACTACGACCACCGGCGGCCGCTGCAGGACGCACTGGACCGTGGGTTCAACAGCGTCTAGGCGGACGTGTGGCTGGTGGACGGTGAGCTGCGAGTCGCGCACGATCTGGACGATGCGCAGCCAGGACGCACGCTGGAGAGCCTGTACCTGAAGCCGCTGGCCGACCGGGTCCGGGAGAACCACGGGCAGGTGTACAAGCACGGTCGGGACTTCCAGCTGCTCATCGACATCAAGAGCGACGGGCCGTCGACGTACGCCGCTGTCGACAAGGCACTGCAGGAGTACCGCGGCATCAGCACGGTGTTCGTCAACGGACGGGTGCTGAAGGGTGCGGTGACGTCGGTGATCAGCGGCAACCGGCCGCTCGACGTACTGAGGGCGCAGAAGCTCCGCTACGCCGGGTACGACGGCCGCCTGAGCGATCTGCAGTCCGGGATGCCGGCGTCGCTGATGCCGCTGGTGAGCGACAACTGGACGAGCGTCTTCTCCTGGAACGGCGTCGGCCCGATGCCGGAGGCGGAGCGGACCAAGCTGCACGACATCGTGGTCTCCGCTCACCACGCCGGCTACCGAGTCCGCTTCTGGGCGACGCCCGACACGCCGGGTGTGGCCCGCGAGGCGCTGTGGGGTGAGCTGGCCGCAGCGGGCGTCGACTACCTGAATACTGACGACCTCCACGGTCTGGAGGACTTCCTCCGCGGCTAAGGCGTCACTTCCGTGAGGGCGAGGACATCCTGGCCCTCACGGAAGGCCTTGCGTTGCTTCACTGCGCCGTTCCCGTCCACCAGTGCGCGCTGGATGCCGTCGTTCACCAACTCCACCGCGTCGAGCTCCTGAAGCGCCGGCTCGACGTGCTGACGCAGTCGCTTCAGGACCTGCGCCATCGACAGTGGCTCGGCCGTGCGGACGTCCAGTCCGTTGCCGGTGAGCCCGTCGCGCGCGGCCAGCCAGTACGCCGCCCGGAGCACCTCCGGCTCGAGCTTCGGGCCTCGGCCGCCGTCGTCGAGCGCCGTCATCACGAGCGCCCGGACCAGCGTGGCTAGCAGCACCGTCTCGTCAATGGTGAGCGGTACGTCGCTGACCCGGACCTCGACCGTCGGCAGATGCTCGGACGGCCGGACATCCCAATAGACCATCCGTTCGTCGATCAACGTGCCTGCCGCCAGGTGCATCGTCACCAGCGCGTCGTAGTGCTCGACCGACTCCAGGTACGGCGGCGGGCCGGCGCACGGCCAGCGTGTCGTCATCAACCAGCGCCAGCTCGCGAATCCGGTGTCCTGTTGCCGGTAGATCGGTGAGTTCGCGGTCAGTGCAAGGAGTGCCGGCAGCCAGGGGCGCAGGTGGTTGCCGACCTTGGTGGCTGTGTCTTTGTCAGGCACGTCCACATGCACGTGACAACCGCACACAGTCTGCTCGCGCACCAGCAACCCCCACTGCTCGGCCAGCTCCTGGTAGCGGGGCTTCTTCGTGATCGCCTGCGCCGCCTCCCCGTGCGGAAGGACGGCGATCGCCAGCAGCCGGGCGCCCTGCTCGGCGGCGGCCTTGGCGAGCTTGGCCCGCATCTCCGCCAGGTGCACACGCAACTCGGTCGAGTTGTCACAGACCGGAGTGTTGATCTCGACCATGGCTCGCGTCAGCTCGAGCTCGACGTCGTGCAGATCCGCCACGACCGCCTGGCTGCGCGGGAGTGGATGACCGGTCGCGGAAACGAGCAGGAACTCTTCCTCGACGCCGAACGAAGGATGTCTCACCCCGAGCCGGTACCCGATCACAAACCCGGTGAGAGCAGACATGCCCTAAGCTCTGCGGCGTGAGTCTGCCGATCGTCACCGCGACCCGCTACGTGCTGCCGTTGCGCGAGGGCGGGTCGCTGCCTGGTGTTGTCGAGGGCAACGATCTCGGCACCTACGTGATCAAGTTCCACGGCGCCGGGCAGGGGCCGAAGGCGCTGGTCGCCGAGGTGATCGTGGGCGAACTGTTCCGCCGCCTCGGCCTGCGGGTGCCGGAGCTGAAGCTGATCCAGCTCGACCCGGCGATCGGCAAGTCCGAGCCGGACTTCGAGATCCAGGAGCTGCTGATCCGCAGCGCCGGCCTGAACCTGGCCGTCGACTTCCTGCCCGGCTCCTTCGGGTACGACGGCTCGGCCGGCAACCCCGGGGACGACGGTATGGCCCGGATCCTCTGGCTGGACGCGTTCGTCGCCAACGTCGACCGGTCCTGGCGGAACACGAACATGCTGGTCTGGCACAAGAACCTCTGGCTGATCGACCACGGAGCCGCGTTGTACTTCCACCACTCCTGGATGTCCGCGGAGAAGTTCGCCGGCCTCCCGTACGACGCGTCGGACCACGTGTTCTCCGTCGCCACCGCCGGCGTACCCGCGCTGGACGAAGAGCTGGCCGCGGCGATCACCCCGGACCTGCTGACCGAGGTGATCGGGCTCGTGCCGGACGAGTGGATCGAGGACGGCGACAGAGAGCGCTATCTCGGCCATCTGACCGCACGCCTGGACGATCGGTCCACCTGGCTGCCAGGAGGTGCGCGATGAGCGCCGACCTGGTGCCCTTCGACTACGTGATCCTGCGGGCCGCGCCGCGGATCCAGCGCGGTGAGTTCGTCAACGTGGGCGCGGTGCTGTACTGCCGGGCCATGGACTTCCTCGGCGCGGCCTGGGACGTGGAGCCGTCACGGCTGAAGGCCCTCGACCCAGCGGTGGACGTGGACGTCGTGTGCGCGTCGCTGGAGCAGATCCGAGCGATCTGCGCCGGTGACCCGGCCGGTGGACCAGCTGCGGCAACCAGGATCGGCGAACGTTTCCGCTGGCTCGCCGCGCCCCGCAGCACCGTCGTACACCCCGGACCGATCCATAGCGGGCTCACCAACGACCCCGCCGCGGATCTGGACCGGTTGCTCGACGCGTTCGTACGTTAGGCAAGCGCTGCCGACACGACCTCGCGGGCCTGCTCGAAGACCTGCTTGAGGTGGTCGGCGCCCTTGAAGGACTCGCCGTAGATCTTGTAGAGGTCCTCCGTGCCGGACGGGCGGGCCGCGAACCAGGCCGACTCGGTGGTGACCTTCAGCCCACCGATCGTCGCGCCGTTGCCCGGTGCACTCGTCAGCCGGTCCACGATCGGCTCACCGGCCAGCTCGGTCGCGGTGACCGCATCCGCGGACAGAGCCGACAGCTTGGCCTTCTGCTCGCGCGTGGCCGGCGCATCCACCCGTGAGTACGCCGATGCGCCGAACCGCTCGACCAGCTTGGCGTGAGCCTGTGACGGCGTCTCACCGGTCACTGCGGTGATCTCACTCGCCAGCAACGCCAGCAGGATGCCGTCCTTGTCCGTCGTCCACACCGTGCCGTCGAACCGCAGGAAGCTCGCCCCGGCCGACTCTTCACCGCCGAAGCCGACCGAGCCGTCGATGAGGCCGGGTACGAACCACTTGAAGCCGACCGGAACCTCCCACAGCCGCCGGCCGAGGTCCGCGACCACCCGGTCGATCAGCGACGACGACACCAGCGTCTTGCCGACGGCGACGTCCGGACCCCACTGGCGGTTGGCGAACAGGTAAGAGATGGCGACGGCCAGGTAGTGGTTCGGGTTCATCAGGCCGGCGTCCGGGGTGACGATGCCGTGCCGGTCCGCGTCCGCGTCGTTGCCGGTGGCCACGTCGTACTTGTCCCGCTGCGCGACCAGCGAGGCCATCGCGTACGGCGAGGAACAGTCCATCCGGATCTTGCCGTCGTGGTCCAGCGTCATGAACGACCAGGCCGGATCGATCCTCGGGTTCACCACGGTCAGGTCGAGGCGGTGCCGCTCGGCGATGGCGGCCCAGTAGTCGACGCTCGCGCCACCCAGCGGGTCCGCACCGATCTTCACACCGGCCGTCCGGATCGCGTCCAGGTTCAGTACGGCGGGGAGGTCGTCGACGTAGTGCCCGACGAAGTCGTACTCCCCCGCGTGCTGACGGGCCTGCTCGAACGGCGTCCGCCGTACCTCCCGGTTGCCGCCGGCGATCAGCTCGTTCGCCCGGGCCGCGATCCAGCCGGTCGCGTCGGAGTCGGCCGGACCACCGTGCGGCGGGTTGTACTTGATGCCGCCGTCACGCGGCGGGTTGTGCGACGGCGTGATCACGATGCCGTCCGCACCGGCGCCGGCACCGCGGTTGAGCCGCAGGATCGCGTGGGACACGGCAGGGGTCGGCGTGAGCCGGTCGGCGCTGTCCACCAGCGTCTGTACACCGTTGCCCGCGAGCACCTCCAGCACGGTGCGCCAGGCCGGCTCGGAGAGGCCGTGGCTGTCCCGGCCGACCAGGAGCGGGCCGGACGTCCCTTCGCCGGCCCGGTACTCACAGATGGCCTGGGTGATGGCCAGGATGTGCGCCTCGTTGAAGGCGCCGTCGAGGCTCGAGCCGCGGTGGCCCGACGTACCGAAGACCACCTTCTGGGCTGGGTTCTGCACGTCCGGGGTGATGTCGTCGTACGCCTTGAGCAGCGCGTCGACGTCGACGAGGTCCTCGGGCTGTGCGGGCTGGCCTGCGCGTGGGTGCATGACCTCATGCAACAAGCCCGCGCCCCAGATCACAACTCCCGGGGCGGGTGTCTCAGCTCTCGTACGGCGTGAGCAGCTGCTCGACCGGTGCGTAGTCGTCGGTGAGGACCGGCGCGTCGCCGACGAAGTCGGTCGGCTGGTCCCGGACCTCCATCTTCGGCTCCAGCCGGGAGCCGATCGCCGCCACGTCGATCGGCCGCTCCGAACCGACCAGCACGAAGTTGCCGCCGCTCTGGCCGGCGAACTCGTCCTTCCGTGCGATCACCGCGACGTACGGGAACTCCGCCTGGACGGTCTTGATCTCGGCCTTCGCGAACAGGGCGTCGCCGTGGTCGATCACGTTGACCAGATAGACGCCGTCCGGCCGCAGCACCCGGCGAATGTCGGCGACCAGCTCCCGCGTAGTCAGGTGCCAGGGCACCGACAGCCCGCTGAACGCGTCCATGATGACCAGGTCCCGGCTGTCGGTCACCTCCTCCCGCACTCCGAGCCGCCCGTCCCGGACCGTCACCGCGAGGTCCGGACCGGTCTGCACTCCGAGCTCCCGCCTGTCCAGTGCGACCACCGCCGCGTCGATCTCGTACACCTGGTTCTTGGTCCCCGGTCGGGTTGCGGTCAGGTACCGCGGCATGGTGAGACCGCCGCCGCCGACGTGCAGCGCGTCCAGCCGCCGTCCGTCCGCCCAACTGCTGTTGATCGCGGCCGCGAAGCTCTTGATGTACTCGAACTCCAGATAGGTCGGATCCTTCAGGTCGACGTACGAATGCCGGTGCTCGTCCAGGTACAGCGTCCGTCCACTCTCCCGATTCGGGTCCACGCCGACTCGAGCACAGTGGTACGCCGTCTCCACCTCGCAGGGCCGTGGAGCGACGAGTGTCAGCGTGGCGCCGACCAGTGCGAGCGCCACCGGCTTCACGGCAGCCTGAGCACCCCGCAGTACGACGGTCAGCGCGGCTCCGGTCACCACCAGGACAGCACCGAGCGTGAGCACGATCGTGCTGATCGGTGCGGTCGCGACGAACAGGAACCCGGTCAGCACCGTGCCCACGATCCCGCCGACCGTGGCGTACGCGGACAGCCGGCCGACCACCGTGCCAGTCTCGGCCAGCGTGGACAGGCGCAGCTTGGTCACCATCGGTGTGACGGCGGCCAGCAGTGAGGCCGGTGCGAAGAGGGTCAGTGCGAGGACGAGGAACACCAGATCGTTGGCACTGCCTCTGACCGCGTCACCGGTCCACCGGACGACCGGAAGGATCAGCAGCACCAGTGCGCCTCCGGACAGGATCAGCGGGCCGAGTGTGCGCGTCGGCGGAATCATGTCCGCGAACCGCCCACCGAGGGCGGCCCCGGTCGCGATCGCCGCCAGTGCGACCCCGATGACCGCGGTGTTCGTCTCCAGCGTCAGTCCGATATACGGCGCCACCAGCCGCAACGACACGAGTTCCAGCACCATCACGGCGGCCGAACTGCCGAACGCCAGCGCGATGGCCAGCTTCTGGCCGACCGGCCCACCCTCACCCTTGCTCACCGCGTCACCCTACCGGTGCAATGAAACCGTGACGGATGCCAAGACCAGCGCTGAGCTGTACCACGCGAGCCGGGAGCGAGTGACCGCCGCGGTGCGCGGCCTCAGCCCGGAGGAGCTCGACCAGCAAGTGCCCGCCTGCCCGCAGTGGAGCGTGCACAACCTCGTGTCGCATCTGACCGGTGTCGCGGCGGACTTCGTCGCGGGGAACGTCGCCGGCGCCCCGCGACCGCCGTGGACCGCGGTGCAGGTGGAGACCCGGCGCAATCTGCCGATCGAGGTCGTCCTGGACGAGTGGGCCACGACCGGACCGAAGCTCGAGCAGCTGGTCGTAAGCGGTACGACGTCGCATCCGCTCGTGTGCGACCCGTGGGTGGACACCGGGACGCATGAGGCCGATCTGCACGGCGCGATCGGCAGTGGCCGGCCGCCGACCGAGGTGTGGCTCGCCATCCTCGACTGGATGCTCGACGAGCCGGGCCCGTTGACGATCATCACTCCGGACGGCACGTACTCGGCCGGCTCCGACGGTCCAGGAGCCGTCGCGAGGACCTCGTCGTACGAGCTGTTCCGGGCGATCTTCGGGCGCCGCAGCGCGCAGCAGATCCAGGAGTGGGAGTGGGACACGCCTGACCATGCCGGCACCTGGAGTCTGCACGTCGCCAGGCTGCCTCAGACCTCGGTGCCGTTGACCGACTGATCCAGACGGGCGATCAGGGTCTTCGGAGCGATCTGGCGGAACGCGCTCTCGACCAGGTCCTCGAAGTGCTCCCAGTCGACCTCGACGTCCAGGTAGACGCCGAGCCAGCCGCGATGACCGACGTACGGCGGCCGGAAGAAGTGCTCGGGGTCGTCCTCGACGAGTGACTCCTGCACGCCGGGCGGTGCGGCCATCCATACCGCGAGCCGGTCGTCATGGTGGTGGTCGGCGTACATCACGAACGCCTTCTTGTCCCGCACGAACCAGGTCGGCTCACCGTGACTCGGCCGCTCGGTCGCTTCGGGCATGTCGAGGCACAGGGTGCGCACACGCTCTAAGACATCCACGTGCTCAGTGTCGCGGACCCGGCACGACAACGCCCGCTTCGTAGGCGTAGACGACCGCCTGGGCGCGGTCGCGGAGGTCCAGCTTGGTCAGGATGTTGCTGACATGCGTCTTCACGGTCTGCTCGGCCAGCACGAGCTCCGCGCGATCTGCCGGTTGGACAGTCCCCGCGCGACCAGCCGCAGTACGTCGGTCTCGCGCGGCGTGAGGTGGAGCGGTGCGATCGGTACGACGGGTTGGGCGCGGGCGAAGTCCTCGACCAGACGGCGTGTCACCGAGGGCGCGAGAAGTGCGTCCCCGGCCGCGACGACCCGCACGGCCGCGGCCAGCTCGTTGGGGGTCGAGTGCTTCAGCAGGAAGCCGCTCGCGCCGGCGCGGAGTGCGGCGTACACGTAGTCGTCGAGGTCGAAGGTGGTGAGCATGATGACGCGCGGCGAGTCACCGGCCGCCGTGGCGGCGAGGATGCGGCGGGTCGCGGCGAGACCGTCCAGCACCGGCATACGCACATCCATCAGGATCACGTCCGGGTCCAGCTCGGCCGCGAGTTGGACCGCTTCGGCGCCATCGCCGGCCTGTCCGACCACCTCGAGATCGGCCTGCGCGTCCAGCAACGCACTGAAGCCGGCCCGCACCATCTCCTGGTCGTCAACCACCAGCACGCTGATCGCCACGCGCCACCTCCTCTCCGATCGGTATCGACACCGCCACCAGATAACCGCCTTCCGGGGTCGGACCCGCGTTCACAGTGCCTTCCACCAGGGCCACCCGCTCCCGCATCCCCACCAGCCCGTGTCCACTCCCCTGACCGTCCGATACCGCTTCCCGCGCCACTCCGTTGGCCACCGCCACCTCGAGCGCATCGCCGACAGTCCGAACGTCCACCCGCACCACAGACCCCGGCGCATGCCGGACCGCGTTGCTCAACGCCTCCTGCACAACCCGGTACGCCGTCAGCTCGACAGCGGGATCGAGTCCGGCCGGTAGGTGGGACTCCAGCTCCACGTCAGCTCCGGCTCGGCGCGTGCTGGCAACCAACTCCGCCAGCTCGTCCAATCCCGGCTGCGGTCCCAACGTCGGATGGTGCACGGGCTCGCGCAACAACCGCAGCACCTGGCGCATCTCGGTCAGCGAAGCCCGCGCCGCGTCGGCGATCTCGACGAACTCCGCGCGTACGTCGTCCCGCACGTCGGCCAACCGGTGAGGCGCGCTGTCCGCCCGGACCACCACGACGGACAGGTGGTGGGCGACGACGTCGTGCAGCTCGCGGGCGATCCTGGCTCGCTCCTGCAAGCGCGCCCGTTCGGCTCGCTCGCTCTTGCTGATGTTCTCCTGCTCGACCAGCCGGCGGCCTGTTTCGGCCCGCGACCGCAGCGAGTCACCGACCACCATGGCGATCGCGGACAGCACGGCCGAGGTGAGCAGACCGGGCCAGCTGCCGCGGTCCGGCGCGAGCCCGGTGGCGACGACGCCGACGGCTTGCGTGCCGATCCACCAGGCCAGGAGCTCCCGGCGTCCGAGGCCGCGCGCGGCGACGATGGCGAACACGAACGCGTGACCGAACGCCGCGGTGGTCCCCCACGGCCACGGCTCGCTCGTGCTGACTGGTGTCGTCACCGCGGCGGTGATCGCGGTGGTCGCCAGCGAGACGACCAGCGCGATCCGCGGCCGTAGCCACGCCAGCCCCAGCGCGAGGGCCCGGGCCATCGCCAGCGCGAGCACGCCGGCGAGCGAGACGTAGTAGTGCTGGCTCAGGTCCATGACGGTCAGCACCAGCAACGCGGCGACCCCGAGCCCGGCGACCCACGCCCACCGTCCGCGCGGCCATCCGCTGATCTGCTCTCCGGTCACGGTTGGACCTTAGATCACAGCTGCTGCAGCCAGGACCAGAAGAACATCAGTCCGCCGGTGGCCAGCGTGATTGTTGCCGGGAGCACCCATCGTGGCGTCGCCGTACCGTCGAGGCCGCGGGCCAGCGCCGCGTGCAGCCAGGCGATGCCTCGCAACGCGAGCAGGAAGACCACGATCGCCGGTACCGCGACGGAGGCATGCACGGCCCAGGCGCCCGCCTTGGTCGGACCACCCCACGTGCCCGGCGGGAACGGCCCATCCTCGACGAACCCGTAGAACGGGCCCCGGAGCACCGCCGTCAGCGCCAGCATCACCAGGAACCAACTGATCAGCCCGACGACCGAACTCAGCAGCCCGACCCCGAACACCCGCCCGACTCCGACCCGCGGCTCCCCGACCGCGGCCGGATCCTCGACCTCGACGGGGGCTTGGCCGCCCGCAGGCTGCTCGGCGTGCAACAGCCGTGCCAGTCGCCGCCAGCGCTCGACGGCCGTGTCCTTCTCGTCGACGACCGCGTCGGCCATCGTCAGTACGCCGACCGGCACCAGCAGGACGTCGTACGCGATGGCCCGTCCCCACCGGCGCAGCCGGCCACCGGAACCTCGCTGCCCGGACAGCGGTCGATGCGCCGTCCCCGGGCGGGTGGTGAGCGTGTCCGTCATGGTCTCTCCTCGGTCTCAAGTCCTGAGATCGAGGCTAGGAATCAGCCGCGCCCGGCACATCCGGCGCAAGAGCCAGATCGCGACCGGTACCCGGGTAGGGGTCGACTGTGATCCAGGTCACAGTGACCACGGTCCGTGTTGTGACGTTACACGATCAGTGCTGGATGGGCGTGCACGGCTCGCAAGTGCACAGCTGGGGTGCCCGCCGGCGCGAGCGGCGACGCCGCGTCCACCAGGAGGTTGGGACAGATGCGCATTCGGAACCTGGCAGTGACCGCCACGCTGATCCCGGTTTTGATGCTCGCCGGCTGTGGCACCGACACCGCGGCGGGCGCGTCCGCATCGGCACCCGGCGCCCAGAAGGCGGCCAAGCACGGACTGACCGACGAGGTGTCGGGGCAGTCCGACCCCGAAGGCTCGGACGACCCGGTCGTGAACGCCTACTACGAGTACCGCGTCGCCCTCGACCAGATGATGCGCAGCGGCGGCAGCAGGACCAGCCAGCTCGCGCCGGTGATGACGCCGAAGATGTTCCAGGCGATCAGCGCCCAGGCGAAGTACTTCCGCACCAAGAAGCTCCACAACACCGGCACCACGACGGTCGTGTGGGCCAAACGCACCCTCGCGTCGAACGGCGTGATCGTGAGCGCCTGCTACGACACCACCGCCGCACGCACCGTCAACGCCAGGGGTCACTCGGTCCTGCCCGCCTCCACCCCCACCCGCTGGCTGGACCAGATGCGCGTCCAGCAACTCCAAGGCCAGTGGGTCGTGGACGGCGGCACCACCACCCCCAGCAGCACCTGCTGAGCACCACCACGACGCCGACCACCCGTCGGCTGTCTGGTACCACCCACGGCGAACGTCTTGTCCGCTCGGCCCGCAGATCGTCTCCGGCTCGCTGCCACCCGGCACACCTCGCGACCGGAGTCCCGCAGCGCGGAGAGATCACCTCTCTCCGCGCTGCTGCGTCGATGGCTACTCGTGACGGACCATCTGCTGCAGCAGGCTCTCGACCGCACCGCGCAGGTCGTCGTCATGCTCCGGACCGGACCACACGACGACACACCCTTTGTCCCCGAGCTTGTCCGCGATGAGCTCGCGCGCCGGCGTCGGATCCCCCTGATTCAGTACGACGACCAGCCGCCGCCCGTCACGCTGCAACCGGTCCAGCAGCGGCGGCAGCGTCGACCCGCGGAACACCCCGGGATCGCTCTTCACCTTCGTCTCGACCATCACGCCGCGCCCGCGCACGACGAGCAGGAAGTCGGCCCGGTCCCGGGTGAACTCACGATCGTGATAGATCCGCGCCTTCGGCCACAACCGCTGCAGCGCCTCGTCCACGTCGGCGTCGTACCGTTCCGCGAGCCGGCTCACCCGCGAGCTCGTCCCGCGCGGCCGGAACATCTCGGGCGCACGCCGCCCGCCGCGCCGTCGCCCGAACAGCGGTAACAACCAACGCCCCAGTCTCGTGTCGATCATCGGCGGACCCCTGACCTAGCCGGCACTCACCCCGAGTCTGCCCCGGTCCTCCCGCGCGTACCCCGAACACTCCCAATTGTGACCCCACCGCCACAAACCCGAAGCTTTCCCCCACAACATGACGATCCCGCGGCCGCTGGGGGCAGCCGCGGGATCTCAGGTCCTCGAGGAGCTCAGCTGTTCTTGATCGCCGAGACCTCGACCTCGAGGGTGACCTTCTCGCTGACCAGGACGCCGCCGCCTTCGAGCGCCGCGTTCCAGCTGACGCCGTAGTCCTTGCGGTTGATCACCACGGAGCCCTCGAGCCCGACCCGCTGGTTCCCGAACGGGTCGGTCGCCGACCCGGTGTACTCGAAGGGGATCTCGACAGGCTTCGACACCCCGCGGATCGACAGATCCCCGGACACCACGAACTCCGCGTCGCCGGTCTGCTTGATCCCGGTCGAGACGAAGGTGATCTCGGAGTTGTTGTCCATGTCGAGGAAGTCGTTGCTGCGCAGGTGCTCGTCGCGCTGGCTGTTGCGCGTGTTGATGCTCTTGGCCTGGATCGTCACCCGGCCGGACGAGTTCCCGGGGTTGTCGCCGTCGATGTGGATCGACCCCTCGAACTCGTCGAACGACCCCCGCACCTTCGTGACCATCGCGTGCCGGGCCACGAACCCGACCCGGCTGTGGGCCGTGTCGATGGTGTAGTCACCGGACAGTGCGGCGTAATCGTCGGACATAGCGGAATCCTCCACGGGGCTAGTTGAAGTTTTCACTGTTCAGTTTTCACCTATCAGCCCGGGAAGTCCACCCGTCCTCCGGCGTGTCCGGTCCGTGGATCCGGACCGCCGGCCGCACCGACCGCTGACTGTTGCCTGAAGCAACAGAGATAATCGGTTGCGACGGGTCCGGGCAGCGGGTCTCATGGGTGGTCGAAAGGATCGGAGGACCGTCGTGGAACCGCTCAGCGCTGACGAGATCAGGCGCTCGTTCGTCAACTCGTCCAAGAGCCAGGTCAAGGCGATGACGCTGCCACCAGGGTTCGCCGAGCTCCCCTGGGAGTCGCTGGACTACCTCGGCTGGCGCGACCCGAAGGCGCCCAACCGCGGCTATTTGGTGGTACGGCGGGACGCCGAGGTGACCGGGATCGCGGTGAACACCCAGGCCTCCGGCGCACCGCGCCGCGGCGCCGGACTGTGCGACCTGTGCAACACCGCGCACCACCTCACCGACGTCGCCCTGTTCGCCGCTCGCCGGGCCGGTTCGGCCGGTCGTGTAGGCAACACGGTCGGGACATACATCTGCGCGGACCTGGCGTGTTCGCTGTACGTCCGCGGGCTGCGCGAACTCGACGTACCGCAAGGTGAAACCGCGACGCCGGAGGTCCGCGCCGAGCGACTCGCGGCGCGCCTTGAAGGTTTCGTAAATCGCGTCCTCGCGTGACGCTCGGTCCTGGCCTCGGCACACTACGCTGGAGGGAGTAAACCGGCCCGCAGGCGAAAGGGAGAGCGAGTCGCGATGACCGAGTTCAGAATCACCCACGAGATCCACAAGGTTCACCCGGACATCCGCGAGAAGCTCACGGCCACCACCATCGAAGCGATCAACGAGACGAGCTCACGCTCGGCCGAGGACGCCTCGCTGGTGCTGCGGCACAAGCTCGCCGAGATCGGCGTGCACATGAGCGAGTCGGCCTGCCTGGCCGCGATCGAACGGATCCGTTCGGGCAAACAGCTCCGCTTCGAGATCGAGCGCGAAAGCGACGACGAAGAGGTCTAGTCCGCGTCGTCAGCTCTGGGGCGTCAGCTCTGGGGCGTCAGGTTCGCTGACGTGAGGAGCGCGTGCAGGGTCAGGCCGGCCTCGGTCAGCGGGGCCGGCGTGACCGGGTTGCGGTTGATCACGCAGAGCGCGTCGGTGATCTCGGCGCCCAGCGCGCGCAGTTCCTGAGTCGACAGCACGATCTGCCCGCCCGTCGTCACGACATCCTCGACGATCGTCACCCGCCGGCCCGCGGTCTCGGCGCCTTCGGCGAGCCGACGCGTCCCGTACGCCTTGGCTTCCTTCCGTACGAACGCACACGGCAGCCCGGTGTGCCGCCCCAGCGCGGTCACCACCGGGATCCCGCCCATCTCCAGCCCGGCCAGGACCTCGGTCCCGTCCGGCACGAGCGGCACCATCGCCGCGGCGATCGCATCCAGCAACACCGGATCCGCCTCGAACCGATACTTGTCGAAGTACTCGTCCGTCGTCTGCCCCGACCGCAACACGAACTCCCCGGTCAGATGAGCAGCCGCATAAACCCGCCACCCCAACTCGTCACGTTCCACGCCCGCACCCTAACCGCCGCCGTCGGCCAACCGGCGGGGTGGCTAGCCGGCCTTGCGTTCGTCTGTGGGGAGGAGACGGCGGAAGTCGTCGGTTGAGATGATCGGGATGTTGAGCTCCCGGGCGGCGCGCGCCTTGACCGACAGGCTGTCGACGTCGGCGGCGACGACGAACGTGGTGTCCGGGCGGACAGCCTCCTGCGGAGCGAAACCGGCCGCGACCGCGCGATCCCACCAGACCTCCCGCGGCTCGACCATGTCGCCCGTGAACACCATCGTGCTCCCCCGCGGAAACCCCTGGGCTCCAGGACGAGCCGGTACGACGTACTGCCCGCCGCTCGCCCGCAGCAGCGCCTCGTCCACATCCGCCGCACGATGCCCGAGCATCACCGCGACCCGGTCGAGGTCGTTCCGCTGATCCGCCGTGATCGCCCCATCCGCCCACGACACCTCCGCCAGCGCGGCAACGTAGGACCGATGCATGTCCTTCACCTCCGAGCGGGTCAGCCCCAGCTCTGTCGCCGCCTGCACCAACTGATCGGCGTCCGCGGCCGTGATCTCCCGATTGGCGAGGATCATGTCGAGCAACGCGAGGTACGAGTCGGCCTGCGGCGGCTCGGGCACGCGCGGCAACTGGTCGACGAGCCGGCTCATCCACCCATGCCGTCCACCGGCATGCACCGGCCGCACAGTCGGCGCCACGTCCTTCCCCGGAAGGGGCGGCCACTGCAGCCGGCGGACCTCCTCATAGGCCCATTGCCACGGCGGCGGTGACGGAAACGCCTGCAAATACTGCCCGAAGAGCTCAGCCGTGGCTCGCGTGTCGGCCAGCGCCGAATGCCACCCCTCGATCGAGATCCCGGCCGCCGCACAACATGCGCCGAGCGTCCGCTTCGCACCCGGATAGAGGTAACCGGCAAGCGCCATCGTGCACATCGACCGCTCGGTGATCAGCGGTACGACGAGCCCCAACCGCGCGAACTCCGCCCGCAGGAACCCGAGGTCGAACTCAACGTTGTGCCCGACAACCATCCGCCCGGCGAGCATGCCCCCCAGCTGCCGCGCGACGTCCGCGAAGTCCGGCGCGGCGAGCACGTCGGCGGTGAGGATCCCGTGGATGTGTTGTGGACCGAGATCGCGTTGCGGATTCAGCAACGTGACCCACTCGTGCTCGACCCGCCCGCGGGCGTCCAGCAGCACGACGGCGATCTCGATCACCCGATGCCGATGACTCGGCAGCAGGCCAGTCGTCTCGGTGTCGATGACGGCGTACATCCCCGGCCTCCTCCGGCTCGATGACCGACGGAAACAACCCAATCACACGGCGCCGACAGTTTCCGCCGCGTCAGGCATCGGGGATGTCGACCGCGATCTCGTCGCCCAGCCGGGCGCCGTGGGCCAACTCGAGTTCGTCACCACTCCAGAACCGCCCCGGGTCGTACCAGTTCGGCCGCCGCCCGTGCAGCAACCCCATCTCCTCGTACGTCACCGCGACCACCTCGGCGCAGTACGCCGACTCGAGCTCGAGCTCCCGCGATCCGCGCCGGAACGCCGGCACACGTCCCCGCACCCAGCGCGACGCCAACCGGGCCGTCGACGGGAACGGCGTACCGTCCAGCCTCGCGACAGTCCGCAGTACGGCGTCCTCCATCTCCCGCGTGACGGGGTGATCGAGCTGCCGCAGCCAGGCCCGTTGACCGTACTTGCGCGCCCACACCAGCACCGCATCCCGCAGGTCGTGCAATTGCACACCACGGTGGTGGGTCCCCGTCCACACGTCCGGCAGCGAACGCCCCAGCTCGGCGTGCCACATCAACGGCGGCAGGTCCTCGATCACGATCGCCATGCCGACGTGGTTGACCGGGCTGTTCGTGGTGAGCTGGATGGCCCGATCGGCCGCGCTCTCACCGCGGAACAGCCAAATGTCACCTGTTCGTGTCAGTTCCGTAGCGTCATCCAGTGAAATCCGGCTGTCCACAGTGGCTAGATTAGTCCGCATGAAGGTATGGAAGGTGGTAGGACTTGCGGGGCTCGTCGGCGTGGCCGCAACGGGCGTAGTCGTCGCGCGGGGTGAGCGGAAGCGCCGCGCCTACACGCCGGAAGAGGTGCGCGACCGGCTCAAGACCCGGGCCAAGGAAGCAGCGAACGCCTGATCCGGTCCGACAACCGGCCGGGTGTGCTGGGTACGCCGTAGCTCGGTGGTACGGCGCCGATCCCGCACGCCCGGCCGAAGTCGTTGTCGCGAGCAACTACCATTAAAGGTTGTGTAGAGCAACTTCTTCCAGTCGGCCGGCGGTGATGGTGGCGGTCTGGTAGGTGCAGTACGGCTGCCGGCGCCGGTCCGTCGGCGATCCCGGGTTCAGCAACCGCAGCCCGCCGGCGCTCGTGGTGTCCCACGGGATGTGGCTGTGGCCGAACACCAGGAGATCTACGCCCGGGTAGGCCTTCTCGCAGCGCTCCTCGCGCCCCTTGGCCGACCCGGTCTCGTGCACGACGGCGACCGATAGCCCGTCGAGCGTCACCCGCGCGACCTCCGGCAACCGCGCCCGGAGCTCCGGACCGTCGTTGTTGCCCCAGCACCCGATCAACCGGGCCGCGCGCGACTCCAACTCGTCCAGCAATCCGACGCTCACCCAGTCCCCGGCATGGATGACCACATCGGCACGCTCGACCGCCTCCCAGACCGGCTCAGGCAGCTTCTTCGCCCGCACCGGCAGATGAGTGTCCGAGATCAGCACCAGTTGCATGCGCCCACTCTCTACGTCGCCAGTGACTCGATCAACTCCTTCTCCTTGGCGGGGCTCAGCCCGGCGCGTCGCTCCCGGTCCAGCCCGAGCTCCCGCTCCCAGGCCAGCGTGTCCTCCAGGAACTCCCGCCGCGATCGGTGCACCAACCCGGCCGCGCGCGCCGCCGCACCGCTGCGCGACGACCAGCCCTCGTACCCAGGCTCGGTCAGCCACATCGCCAGCGAATCCGGCCCCATGTACTGCTCGACCTTCTGCTCCTCCAGCCAGGCCTGCGGCGCGAGCACGACCGGCCCGGTATGACCGCCCACCTCGCGGACGAGCTCGATCCACTCCCCGAACGGCACCACCGGACCGACGGCGTCGAACGTCCCCGTCCGGCCCTCCGTGGCGCAATCCAGCAACCACGCGGCGAGATCGCGCACGTCGATCACGGAGGTCGCGAGATCGGGCGTGTCCGGCACGAGCATCGGCTCCTCCGGCGCACGAGCCGCCCGCGCCACCCACGCTCCGGCTCGATCGCTCGTGTCCCGCGGCCCGCCGATCAGGCCGGCCCGGGCGATCACGAGCCGGTCCCCGACGGCTTCCCGCGATGCCAGTTCGCTGGCGACCTTCGCCTCGCCGTACTGCTCCCGGTCGGCCACGTCCAGCACCGTCGGCTCCCGCAGTACGGCGGACTCGTCGGCACCTGGCGTGTCGAACTTCTCGTACGCGTTGCCCGATGACACATAGGTCCAGTGCTTGGCCCGCGCACCGAACGCCGCCAGTGCCCCACGCACGAATCCCGGTTGCCACGACACCTCGAACACCGCATCCCAGTCCTTCTCGGGCACAGCGTCGTACGCATCCGGGCGGCTGCGGTCGGCCGCGATCAACGTGGCACCGTCCGCGACCGCGCCGCTCTCACCACGGGCGATACAGGTGACCGCATGCCCACGCGCCAGCGCCTGCGTCGCGATCTCCCGACCGAGCCACGCCGTCCCACCAAGGATCAGAATCTCCATGCGGGCAAGCCAATCAGGCCGCGCCGACAAAACCCAGACACCTCTGCGAAGAGCAGAAACGACGCAGGAACGACGCGTAAACGACACCGTGTGATCCGCCGCCAGCGTCAGGTCACCGTAATCCCCGACCCCTTGCCGTCCGGGCGATCCAGGCGCACTGTCGGCAGCAGAGGCACTCGAAGTGGGTGCCGTGGGCAAGGGGGAGAAATGGCTGGTTTCGTTCAGATCATCGAGTACCGGACGCAGAAGCCGGACGAGATCACGGCGCTCATGGACGAGTTCCAGAAGACCCGCGAGGCCGCCGGCGACGGCCCGGCGCCGACCCGCGGGATCACCTGTGCCGACCGCGACGAGGCGGGGCGCTACTTCTCGATCATCGAGTTCGCGTCGTACGAGGACGCGATGGAGAACTCGCAGCGGGCCGACACCACCGAGTTCGCCGAGAAGATGATGGAGCTGTGCGACGGCCCCACGAAGTTCTACAACCTCGACCTGGTCCAGACCGTCAGCTACGGCTGACCACCGGACCCAGGCCCAGCCGGACTCGCGATCACGGCGGGTCGTGTCTGGTGATCCCGCGCCGTAGCGAGCAGGTGCTCGGTGCGGTAGCTCGGCGTGCTGGAGCGAAGGCCTCGATGTGGTTCATCGTGGCCTTTGCTCCAGTGCGGCGAGGTGCCGTGCCGGGTACCGCGCAGTAGGCGCGGGATCACCAGACACGGCCCTGGCCTGAGGTAGGGATGGGTGGCCGGTGCCGCAAGGGAGGTCGGCACCGGCGCACCCTGATCAGTCCGGGTCCGCGGCGCCGGACCCGGACCGGCTCATCGGAAGACCCGGTACGACGGCCAGCCGGCCGGCGGCGCGGCGCCGTACGAACCGAGGTCACGGTCGCTGTGCAAGGGGTCGGGATCCTGTGGCTCGGGGGCGGAGTGCAGATCCGGCCACGGTCTGGGTGGGAGGGTTTCGCGCGGTGGCAGCCGCAGGTCGGGATCCGGACCAGGGTCCGGATCGATCCACTCGACCTCGGTCGCCCCGCCGTGACCGTGGATGGCGACGACGGAGTCGATGCCGTCCCACACGGTCGTGGTCGGATAGTCGCCGTACCAGCGAAGCGCCACGGCCCCGTCGGTGAACTGCACGCCCTCGGCGACGGGCCCGGTGCCACTGACACCGGAGACATCATGGTGGCGGATCAGCCGGAAGCGCCGGGCACTCATTTCGGGGCTACCTCCCAGAGCCGCTCGCCCGGGAGTGCGCGATCCGGGCCCGGGTCGGCATCGGGGATCGGTTCACTGGTCACGCGCAACCCGGCGAACCGGCGCGACATGGCAGCGGCGTAGCGCTCGGCCAACTCGGCCTCGGCCCGATAGTCGGCCACGACGTGGTCCCCGAACCACACCCGCACCCGACGGCGTTCGACAACCCTGACCGCAACAGGGTGAGGGTCCCCATCAGCGTTGTCAGCCATCTCAATGCACCCGACGCCCGCTCGAGTGCGTTCCCACCAGCGACCTCGAAGAACAACCCTTCACGTCAATCACTTCCACTTCCGCGTGGGGATGCGTTCACAAGAAGTGACGAACCCCCCAAAACTTCATGACGCGATTCCCCCAAACTTTCCGAACCCCGCGGCTCGCACCCCAACAGCCGCGCCAAACCTGAGCCACCCTCAGCTCTTCGGCTCCCACCCGGCGACCACCCAGGGGCGCCAGGTGTCCAGGGCGTCGGCGTCGAGGGAGGTGCGAGGTGGGAACGCGTGCGGGCCGGCTCCGGGGAGGTACGCCGCCACGATCCAGGACATGGCATGGCCCAGCACCAAAGCCACGTCGGACTGAACCGCCGCCAGCTCGTCGAACACAGCGCGGGCTTCCCGCGCCTGCGCCTCTTCGTCCTTGATGCCCGCGAGGCGCACGTCGACCACGCCCTGGTAGCGGTCGATCGCCGAGACATCCTCGGGCTCGGGATCGACCTCGCCGTACACGTTCGGCCCGACCACGAGCAGCACCTTCCCCTCGATGGTCCGGGCAGGCCCCCGGAAGAAGTGCTCGTCCTCTTTCAGGTCAGGATCTTCGACGCGCTCGAGCCCAAGAGTGTCACGCAGCCATCCGGCCACCTCCCCCAACGGCCGATCCACCGCCAGAAAGATGTTGTCGTCGGTCGACATCACTGCTCCTTGATAAAGGTGACCAACCGTCGGCGCCACCCCACTCAGCCACCCTGTCCCCGTGTATCGGAAACCGCGCCGACAACAGACGCGTCGAGCTCAGCCGGCGACCCAGGGGCGCCAGGTTTCGAGGTCTGGGTCGTCGAGGGTGGTGCCGGGGGCGAAGGTGTGGGTTCCGCGGCCTGGGAGGTGGGCAGCGACGAGCATCTCGACGTTGTGGGACAAGAGCGCGGGTACGTCGCCGAGTGCGTCGACCAGGGATTCGAAGGCCAACCGGGTCTCCTCTGCCTGGGCTTCCTTCCGGTTGCGGGACTGGACGTCGACGACGACCGGATAACCGTCCATCGCCTGGATCTCGTCCGGCTCAGGCTGGTAACCGTTCGGACCGATGTAGACACCGATGACACCGTCGAACGTCCGCGCGCGCACCTTGTACTGCAACTCGCCCGTCTCGGCCCGCAGATCGCCGTTGAACTCGAGCCCCAGCACAGCGGCCACCCGCTCCGCCGCCACCTCCAACGGTTCGTCCAGCGCCAAGAAGATCTCATCGCTATCGGCCATCAAGACTCCTCGGGGCAGGTCTCGGCGTCCACCGCCCGCTCAGGTTCGCCGCAGCCGCAGTCTGATCGCTCGTCACTGGGTGATGACCCAGGGGCGCCAGGTGTCGATGTCGGGGGCATCGGGACTGATCGACGGGTCGAAGGTGTGGGTGCCTGTCCCGGGGAGGTGCGCTGCAACCAGGGTGTCCAGGTTGTGCACGAGCAGCATCGCGACATCAGGCCGCGCGGCGACGAGCCGGTCGAAGATCGCCCGGGTCTCTCGCACCTGGAGCACCTCGTCCTTCCGCCCGACGAGGCGGATACTCAGATCGATCGGGTACGGGTCGATCGCCTGGATGTCGTCCGGCTCCGGGTCCACCTCTACGAACCTGTTCGGGGACACGAGGACGCCGAGGTCGCCCGGCACGGTCCGCGCCACGGCGCGAAAGAGACGCTCATCCGGCTTCAGCTCAGGATCTTCGACACGCTCGAGCCCAAGAGTGTCACGCAGCCATCCGGCCACCTCCCCCAACGGCCGATCCACCGCGAGAAAGATGTCGTCGTCGGTCGACATCAAGCTCCTTCGTGAAGCATCAATGCAGGTGACAACCCACGCTCGACTGGAGGATTCACCTCAGCTGATGCGCTGGCGGATCTGCTCAGCGGACAGGTCGTCGGTCAGTTCGACGGTGCGCATGGAACCCGGCTCGATCAGATGGAGACCGCGCTGTCCGGGGAGCACTGCTTGCACGAACCACTCCGCAAAGTCCGCCGCCGCCTCGGCATCCGCCGGATCCAAGCTCACGGCCTGCCCGGTCCCGCTGAGAGCAACCCCGAGCTCCCGCGGTGCCGGCTCCAGCGGAATCAGTGCCTCGAGCACCATGGACGACCCCGCGACAGCGCCGACTTCCACCCGCACACCGGGCCACCGCTCCCGCAAAGCCGACGCGAAGCTCTCCGCGTCCACCACCCACTCCGGTTCTTCCAGCGGCGCCACCAGATACTCGGTCATGAGTCGTCCCCTTGCTCCAATGTCACGTGACCCGCGATGTCCAAGTGCCGCATCCGATCCTCGAAGTATGCTGCAGCCGCCTTGTCGTTCGTGATGATTTCAAGCCCTCCGACCGGGTTGGCGTCGTCATCGATCACTTCGCGGTACTTCAGCAGCATGTGATCGTTCTTCTCCTCGGCGATCTTGCGGAGGAACGGCGGCAACGAGTCGGGGCGGTAGAACGACTTCTCCGAGGTGGGCGCCACGTACTTCGCGTCCTTCGCACGACGCAGCAGATCATCGAGACCATCCGCCCAGACCGCTCGCGGCAGGTGCTCGTCGCGCGTCAGGCGAAACTCGACAGGACCACAGTGCTTCCGCTGAAAGTCCGCCTCAGGACCGGAGCCGACGATCGGCCTGACTCGACCAAGAGTCACCAGCCGTTGTCTGTACTCCACAAAGTCAGCCTCGACTTCGTCAACATCGATGCCTGTCTCTGGTACGGCGACATCCGACGGCTGCCGGTCGTTGCCTGGAACGTCTGGCAGGTCGGGAAGGTCGATGTCGACGATGATTGGCTGTGGGTGGTCGTCTTCGGGGTAGTCGAAGGTGGCTTCTAATCGGTTGGGGGTGATGGTGAGGGTGGCGTGTTGCCATTCCTGGTTGGCGGATTCGGACATGGCGGCCAGGAGGGCCTTGACTGGTTCGGTGAGGTCTACGGTGATCTCGAAGTCGCGGGTCAGGCGTTCTTCGCGCTTGTCCTCCTCTTTTTCGTCGCGTTCCTCGAACTCGATGTCGCCGGATTCGGTGATGGTGATCTCTACCTCGAGTGGATTCTCGGAGCGTTCCTCGTCGTCGTCCTTCTCGTGGGACTTGCGGAACTTCTCGAAGGCTTTGCGGGCGACGGTGACGAGTGGAGGTTCGTTGTCTTCGGCAACATCCAGGTCCTCGAAGGTGGCGGTGAGGCGTTTGGTCCGGCCTTGCGAGTCGCGTTCGGCCACGTCGCCGGTGCCGCCGGTGGTCTTGTTGCGGTCGGCGGAGTCGGCGGACGGGCGGTTGGTGGCCGGGCCGCCGGAGCCGACCAGGCCCTCGGCCCAGGCGCGGGCCTTCGGGGGTGCGAGCGAGAGGTAGTGGGCGGCGGCCTCGCAGGCGCGGGCGGCAGCGTCGAGTTGCTGGGCGGCGACGGTGGCGCGACCGTGGGACGCGATCAGCGCGACCTGGGCGTTCTCGCGGCAGCGGTCCGCGGTGCGCTTCAGGTGTGCGACCACCGAAGGCACCTCGTCGAGGCTGGCGACCAGCCCTCGAGCGACTCGCTGCAGCTCAGAGGGCATGTGTCAGATCTGGTCGGCGTAGCTCTTGCATCCGGCCGACGCGATCTCCAGGGCCTCGGCGGCCTGCTCGACCGCCTTGCCGGCCGCGTCCAGGATCTCGGTGATGTCCCGGTCGATGCCGGTCGCCGTACCGGCGATCAGGCTCTCCACCAGCTGGCTGTGCTGGGTGAAGCGCAGCTTGAACCCGGCCAGGCCGCCCGCTGCCTGCTTGGCCTCCATCGAGACCTGGTGCAGCTGTTCCTTGAGCCGCTGTACGTCGGACACCTGAACACACTCCTGAACTAGTTGCGCTTCTTCGGCAGCACGATCGCCGTACCGGCCACCACGACCGGCACCACGATCCCGAGCCACCACGGCAGACCGGCCGCCATCACCACGACGACCGCCACCGCACCACCCCAGCCCCACCATCGCGCGCCGGGCAACCTGGGCAGCCCGAGCACCCGCGACGCGGCCAGCATCGTGACGGCGGCGATGGCCGCGGCCTCGACGCCGGCCAGGAAGGACCCGGTCAGCACCCACACGACCACGAACCCGACCAGCATCAGGACCGCGCTGATGGTACGTCGCCTCCGCCGCTCCCGCTCGGCCCGGGCCGACGCACGGACCTCCTCGAGCTGCTCGACGCTCTCACTCAGCTGTTTGGTGATCCGGACCGCGACCGTCTCGATGTCGTTCAGTGCGCGGATCTCAGGCAGCGAATGGTTCGCCCGCTTGCCCTCAGCGGGCAGCCCGGCCCGCTGCAGGCTCTCGGCGGCCTTCTCGGCCAGCGCGTTCAGCCGGAGCTCCAGCAGCCGCCCGCGCTCGGCCATGGCGTCGGCCTCCGCCATCGCAGTGGCCTCGGCCTTCGTCTTGTGCGCGGTCAGCCGGTCTTGCGCCTGCTGCGCGTCCGCGCGGGCCCCCGCGACCGTCCGCAGCGCCCGTGCGTACTCGGACCACGCCTGCTCTTCCGTCTTCATCGCCGTACCAGCTCCACTGCGCGGTCCACCTCGTCGGACCGCAGTGCTGCAAACGGTACGACGACCTGTGCCTCGGGGTGGAGCCCGTCCCACAACAGCGCCCGGTGTGGTTCCGAAGCCCACCGCACCAGCGGTCCGGCCACCGCGCGTACGCCGTCCTGTGGGTGCCGGAGGAACAAGTGAGTCGCGACGTTAGCCCGCCCGTACCCGAGGTGCTCGGTGCACACGTGCAGCCGGTTCCACCACCCGAACGTGATGAGCCCCTGCGCCGGCCCGTCCCGCACGATGTCCTGCAGCGCGTTCGCCGGACTCTCGAAGAACCCCTCCGCGTGCAACTGCATCCGCGGCACCCCGTGGAACCCGAACCCGAGCAGATAGGTCTCACCGACCTGCCCGTTGCGTACGGCGTCCCGCAGCGAGAACAACCGCGGCACGACGTCGCCGTGTTTGTCGACCGTCTCGACCTCGCAGCCGAGCTGCCGCAGCGCCTGCACCAGCGCATCCTTGCCCTCGGCAACAGCCGGCGACGAGTCGGTGCCGTCCATGAAGATGAACCGCGGCGGATCCACAGCCGCGGCCGCCGTCGACAAGGCGAGGCCACTCAGTACGCCGAGCGCGTCGGCCGGACCGTCACCCAGAACGAGTACGCCGGCTCCCGGTTCGGGCCGTACTTCGACCTGCACCGGCTCCTCCGTCACCGCGATCGGCAACCCGGTCCAGGGCCGCCCCATCTCCGGTTTCACCGCGACCGCGGTGTCGGTCAACCGGGCCGGCTCGGCCAGATGGAAGATCCGCGGCGGGCGCACCGTCGTCCCCGCGCGCTCCCACAGCTCGCGCCGCAGCGAGTCCAACACGGGCTTGTCCGCGAAGCTGACCAGCACATGCTGGTTGTCGTCCGGAGAGCCGAAGTTCGCGTTCAGCACGGCCTCGCCGCGGAACTGCAACTCGGCCGCCGCCGTGTTCCCGCTCCGCAGGATCGCCTGCGAGTCGGCCGGCGTCGTCTTCAGCGCGATCCGGTACGGCACCTGGCCGAAGATGGAGTCGCGCCGGGTCGCCAGCCGCTTGACGCCTTCGATCGTCTGCGTCGCCAGGACGACATGCACGCCGTACGCGCGTCCCAGCCGGACCAACCGCTCCAGCAACTTGGCGGCCTCGTCCGCGAGCTCGTCGTCGTCCTCGAGCAGCACCTGGAACTCGTCGAGGACGACCAGGATCCGCGGCGGCCGATCGGGGCCCGGGGCAAGCTCCGCGATATCGGCGACGTTGCCGTGCGACTTGAAGATCTCGCTGCGCCGCGCGAGCTCGTCCGACAGATGCCGCAGTACGGCGAGGCCGAACGCCCGGTCGCTGTGCACCCCGAGCACGCGCACCTGTGGCAGCCAGTGCTCCCGTTCCCCCGCCGGACCGAGCGCGGAGAACTCCACACCATGTTTGAAGTCGAGCAGGTACATTTCCAGGTCCGCCGGGTCGTACCGCGCGGCCAGACCGTGGATCATCACGAGCAACAGGTTCGACTTGCCCTGACCGACCGCGCCGCCGACGAGGACGTGCGGGAGCGCCGGGTTCCCGCTGCGCAACCGCACCAGCGCCGGCGTGCGATCGTCGTACCCGATCACTGTGCCGATCTCGTCCTTGACCGGTTGCCACCAGGTCGAACGGTCCGGCAGGGTGCGTTCGAAATCGATGGTCGGGAGTACGGCGATCTCCGCCAGCTCGGCCACCACGTCACAGATGCCGGCGGCAACGTTCGCGTCGAACGGCGGATCCAGTTTCGCGGCCACGCCGGGCAGCTGCACTGCCTCGACCTTCTCTCCCCCGATGACCACGGGGTTGAGGAACTCGAGCAGCTGCTTGGTCTCGACGTCGGTCTCGGAGGTCGTCGACGGGTCGTGGTGGACCAGGAAGCAGATACCGCGCTCGCCCGCGGTCGCGGCCAGCCGGAGCAGGTCGCGCTGGGCGAGTGAATCGATGCCGGCCGGATAGTCGAACAGGATGATCAGCCGGTACGGATCGGTGACCTGGCCGGTCTCCCGGATGAAGTCCTCGAACCGCTGGTGCCCGAGCTGCGCCTGCCGGCTGGCCCGCAGCGACGACACGTCGACCAGCCCGGACAGCACGGTGTGCAGTTGCTCCGCGGTGTGTGTTGCCCTGGGCACCAATTGCGGGTACTTCGTGGTCAGGTGACCGAGCAGGCCCATCATGCCGGTCAGCCGCGGGTCGAACGCGTCGATCCTGAGCCGGAAGGGTTCGGCCGCCGCGACCAGTCGCAACGCGACGCTCTGCAGGAGCCTGCGCGCGGACTCGTTGCGGTCCGCGGTCACCTTCCAGCCGTTCGTCCGCAGCAGCGGCGCGACCACCGGCGTACCGGGGTCGAGCTCACCGATCCGGACGTACGACGGGATCCCGGCGCCGACCAGTTGACGCGAACGCCAGCGGGCGTCGTTCGGCGGTATCGACCCCAGGCCGGGCGCCAGCCGGTCCGCCAGCAGGCGCGCCTTCGGCTCGGCGGTCGACAGCGCTTCCGCGGTCTTGGCGTCGACGAGCGCACGCGACTCCCGCCGGGCGATCGCGGTCTGCTCCTGCAGCTGACGATGCAACTGCACGGCCCGCTGATGCTCGGCGTAGGTCAGCCGGCGGGCGTTGTCCAGCAACTGGCCGAGCGCGTGCTGCAGACCCCGGATCCGCGCTTCCAGAAGCTCCGGTGCTGTTTCCGTCCTCGGCGCGGAGCGCGAAGCCGATCCGGGCACACTTCCCCCGTCAGGCTCCTCCGTCACGAGCACCGTCCTTCCACACACTTGCCCCGCGACCACTGCTTGCCTGGAGTAACCATGTCATACGGGTAGTCCCAAGCGTCACTCCAGGCATCAGTAGTCTCACCTGCTAGTCGGGCGCGACGATCTCGAGCTCGTAGCCGTCGGTGTTGTGGAGGAAGGCGGCGTAATGCTGCGGGCCGCCGGCGTACGGGTGGCGGTCGGCGAACATCAGCGTCCAGCCGTGCCGGGCGGCCTCGGCGACGATCGCGTCCACCTCGGCCCGGCCGGCCGCGTTCAGCGCGAGGTGGTTCATCCCGGGCCGCATCCGGTCGTGCTCGCCGGCCGACATCGCCGGGCTCTGCTCGACCACGACGTAACTGCCGTCGGGGGCGATCCAGGTCATGCCGCCGGGCCAGCCGTCACCGTCCTTCCAGCCCAGCCGATTGAGGATCCAGCCCCAGCTCTCCTGCGCCCGGGACAGGTCCGGGACCCAGATCTCGACGTGATGCACCGCAGCGACCATCGGAGCATTATCTGTGCTCGTCGAAATGGTTCGACACCGCCACCGAGATCAGCCCCGACAGCACCAGCCAGACCAGCGCCGCGACCAGCCACGGCCACCACTCGCGGCTCTGCGCGGCCTCGGCGACGGCCTTGCCGAACAGGCCGCCGGCCGGCGCGAAGACGAGCACGAGCAGAACCCGCGCGATCGTCGTCTCCCTGGTCATTTCTTCATTGTGAGAGCCAAACGCGGCCCCTGCAGAAAAACTTGGCGTTTCGCGCCCCGTCATCTTTCTGTCCGTGGCAGGGTTTACCGTCTGCGGTGACAGTGACACAGGCTGAGCCCACGGGAGGCGGGGGGTCGTGGTGTGAGCACCACCCGGATCGAGAGCACGGCGTACGGCGCCCCTGCGCTCGAATGCCTGCAGGCCGTGGTCGCGCGGCTCAAGGCGGACGATCCGATGACCCCTGTCACCCTGCTCCTGCCCAACAACCTGGCCGGCGTGATCGCCCGCCGCCACCTGGCCCGGTCGGGCATCGCCGCCCTCTACCTCGCAACGCTGGAGCGACTGGCCGAGCAGCTCGCCGCCGGCGTCCTGTCGCCACGCCGTCCCGCGACCCGGCCGATCGTCGCGGCGACCTGGCGTACGGCACTGTCGAAGGCGCCGGGCATCTTCGAGGAGGTTGCCGAGCATCCGTCGACCATCCAAGCGCTTGCCTCAGCCCATCGCGAGCTGCGCGACCTGACCGACCCCGCGCTCGACAAGGTCGCCCGCGCCTCCACCCTCGGCCCCGACCTGGTGCGCCTGCACCGCGACGTCACCACCGGGCTCGCCACCGATTGGTACGACGAGACCGATCTCCTCCGGGCCGCGGCCGCGCGCCTGACGGCAGAGCCCGGCATCGCAGGCGAGCTCGGCGCCCTCGTCCTCTATCTCCCGCAGGAGCTCACCCAGTCGGAGGCGGCGTTCGTCGAAGCGCTCGGCAGCGCCGCGGCTGATCTCACAGTGATCGTCGGGCTGACCGACGTACGACGAGCCGACCGTGCCGTCCGTAGATCCCTCGAACGTATCGGCATCGACCTGCCACCGTCGATCTCGAAGAACTACCCGGTCGCCTCCGAGATCCTGAACGCGTCCGACGCCGACGACGAGGTGCGGTGCGTCGTCCGCGATGTCGTCGAGTCACTCGAGCGCATCCCGGCGCACCGGATCGTGGTGCTCTACTCAGCCGCCTCGCCGTATGCGCGGCTCCTGCACGAGCACCTCGCGGCCGCCAAGATCGAGGTCAACGGTCCGGGCACGCGTCCGGTGCACGAGCGCGCGATCGCGCGGACCCTGCTCGAAGTGCTGGCGCTCGTCGATCAGGACCTCCCGCGCGCGGACGTGTTCCGTGCGCTCGCGAACGCACCGACGCGAGACTTCGCCGGCGAGCGGATCCCGGTGCCGCAGTGGGAGCGGATGTCCCGGGTCGCCGGGGTGGTCCGGGGCGACGATTGGGACACCCGGCTCGCACGGTACGCCGAGTCCGAGCGGCGTACTGCTAATCAGGAGGAAGCGGCCGAGGACCCGCGGCCGGCCGCGATCCGGCGTGCGCAGTACAACGCAGCGAACGCTGAGCGGCTGCATGCGTTCGCTTCGGAGCTCCGTCGCCGGTTGAGCGCTCTGGCCTTGCTGGAGACCTGGTCTGACCTGGCGGATGGAGTGCTGCAGCTTTTCCACGCTCTGCTCGGCGACTACTCATCCTTGCCGGTGGAAGAGCAGTATGCGGCGGCCGCGGTCGAGAGCTCGTTGAAGGGCCTGTCCACGTTGGACGAGCTCGGTACGCCCGCCAGTCTCGCCGTACTGCGCGACGTCCTGGATCTCGAGCTGCAGCAGTCTCTTCCGCGCGTCGGGACGTTCGGCACCGGTGTGCTGGTCGCGCCGTTGTCCGCGAGCATCGGACTGTCGGCGGACATCGTGTACGTCGTGGGCCTGTCGGAGGACCTCTATCCGGGGCGTGTGCACGAGGACGCGCTGCTCCCCCACCGGGTGCGCGAGGCGGCGGCGCCGGAGCTGGCGTCGTTCCGGGACCGCCTCGACGAGAAGCAACGGCATTTGCTCGCTGCGTTCTCGGCCGGGTCGCGCGTCATTGCGTCGTTCCCGCGAGGCGACCTGCGGCGGTCGTCCCGGCGATTGCCGACGCGATGGCTGCTGGGGTCGCTGCGCGAGTTGACGGGCGACCATGGCCTGCCCGCGACGCAGTGGGACAAGTACGGCGAGCTGCTGCGGACGTCGGCGTCGTACGCCGGATCGTTGACGTCGGCAACCATGCCGGCGACGGAGCAGGAGTGGCAGGTCCGGGCGGCCTCCGCGCGGTTGTGGGTGAACGACGGGGTCCTGGTGCGGGCGCGTGAGCTGTTGCGCGGGCGTGGGAGCAATGCGTTCACCCGCTTCGATGGCGACCTGTCGGGGGTGTCGGGTCTGCCGGAGTACGCGGTGGAGGATCGGATCGCATCGCCGACGTCGCTGGAGGCATACGCGACGTGTCCACATGCGTACTTCGTCGAGCGGTTGCTTCAGGTGGAGCCGCTCGAGGCGCCCGAGGATCTGTTGGTGATTTCGCCCATGCAGGTGGGCAATCTGATCCACTACAGCATCGACGCCTTCGTGTCGCAGCTGAAGGGATCGCTCCCAGAGGACGGCGAGCCGTGGACGGCCGAGCAGCGGTCGCTGTTGCTCGCGATCGGGGCGGAGCTCGCGGATCGGTTCGAGGCGGAAGGGCTGACCGGGCATCCGCGGTTGTGGCAGCGGGAGCGGTTGCGGATCCTCGGTGACCTGATGGTGCTGCTGACGGACGACGATCGCTGGCGGGCGGAGCGGGACGCGTCGGTGGTGGCGAGCGAGCTGCGGTTCGGGTTCGACGGCGAGGCGCCGGTGGAGATCCCGGTGCCGTCCGGGCGGGTGCTGCTGCGGGGGTCGGCGGACAAGGTCGACCTCGGTTCCGACGGGACCATCTATGTGACGGACGTGAAGACCGGCGGGTTCTCGCGGTACGAGGGGATCGAGTCCGATCCGGTCGCGGGCGGGACGAAGCTGCAGCTGCCGGTGTACGCGTACGCGGCGCGGGCCCGGCTGGGCTCGGAGTCCACACCGGTCGAGGCGTCGTACTGGTTCGTCCGGCGCGGCGGGAAGCGGATCCCGGTGCCCCTGACGCCGGAGGTCGAGGAGCGGTACGTCGACACGCTCGACGTGATCGTGTCGTCGATCGCGGCCGGGTACTTCCCACCGAAGGCGCCGGAGATCCCCGACTTCCTGTGGGTGCAGTGCCCGTACTGCAACCCGGACGGACTCGGGCACAGCGAGGTGCGGGCGCGATGGGATCGCAAGCGGCACGATCCTGTGCTGGAGCGGTTGGTCCGACTGATCGACCCGACCGCGTTGGAGGTGGCCGGGGATGACTGAGCAGCTGCTCGACGGGCCGGCCCGGGACCGGATCCGGTCGGATACCGACGCCACGCTCTTCGTCGAAGCGGGCGCCGGATCGGGCAAGACGCATGCGCTCGTCGATCGAGTCACCACATTGGTCCTGCGCGACGGCGTGCCGCTGCGCACGATCGCCGCGGTCACCTTCACCGAGAAGGCCGGCGCCGAGCTGCGTGACCGGCTGCGCGTCGAGTTCGAGAAGGCGCGCAAGGGGCCGGCCGGTGGGCTGGCGGACGGCGCGCTGGACGACCTCGACTCGGCGTCGATCGGGACGCTGCACGCGTTCGCACAGCAGTTGCTGCTCGCGCATCCGATCGAGGCCGGGCTGCCGCCGCTGATCGACGTACTGGACGAGGTCGGGTCGTCGGTCGCGTTCGAGGAACGCTGGGCGGAGTTGCAGCAGCAGTTGCTGGACGACGACTCGATCGCGGAGCCCTTGCTGCTGGCGATGGCGGTCGGGGTCGAGCTGAAGCATCTACGATCGCTCGCGCGGCTGTTCGGCAACGACTGGGACTTGATCGCCGAGCGGGTGCTGGTGGATCCGCCGGAGCTGGTGGCGATGCCAGATCTCACCGGTCTGGTCGCCGCGGCGGCGAAGATCGGTGCCGCGGCCGAGTCGTGCCTGGATCCCGAGGACCGGTTGCTGCCGAAGGTCGTGCAGATCCGGGAGCTGGGCCTGATGCTCGACGCCGCGTCCGACCAGGAGACGCAGCTGGCGATCCTGCAGACCTTCCGCGGCCTGAAGGTCGGGCGGATCGGGCGCAAGGAGAACTGGCCGGACATCGCCCGGGTCCGCGGCGACTGCACCGAGGTCGTCGAGGTCGCCGGGTCGCTGGTCGAGCTGCTGCTGGATGCTTGCCTTCGGCATCTTTCACACTGGATCGCGGGCCGGGTGCTCGAGTCGGCCCGGCTGCGCCGGGAGGAGGGGCGGCTGGAGTTCCACGACCTACTGGTGCTGGCGCGGGATCTGCTCCTGCGGGATCCGTCCGTACGGTCGGCGCTGCAGGAGCGGTTCGAGCGGTTGCTGCTGGACGAGTTCCAGGACACGGATCCGATCCAGATCGAGCTCGCGGTCCGGATCGCGGGTGGCGCGGAGGCGGAGGCCGAGGACTGGCGTGACGTCGAGGTGCCTGAGGGCCGGCTGTTCGTGGTCGGCGACCCGAAGCAGTCGATCTACCGGTTCCGGCGGGCGAACATCGCGACGTACCTGACGGCGCAGGAGCTGCTCGGCGAAACGGTTGCCCTCACCACCAACTTCCGCACGGTCGCGCCGATCCTGCGCTGGATCAACACCGTCTTCGCGACCCTGATCCAACCCAAGGAAGCCGCCCAGCCGTCCTACCAGTCCCTGTCCCCCCACCGCACAGGGCCTTCCAGCGACGCGCCCCCAGCCCGCCCAAGCACTCCCTCGCGCCGGTCTCGCCCCGACACCACGACCCCGGCCAGCGGCGACCAACTCTCCCTCTTCGGCGACCTCGACGACCCCACCCTCTTCGACGACGCCGCCGATGGCGCCTCGCCCTCCGGCGCCGCCTCGTCACCCCTCGGCTCCTCGTCTCCGGACGCCTCCGCCGGTCTCGGTCCGGGCGGCCCCGATTCGCCCACCCCCGGCGGCCAGCTCGCCGACCTGGCGACCGTCCTCCCGTTCCGGCGGCACGGCGACGACACCGCGTCCGCTGACATCCCACCCGCCGCCGTCGAATCCTTCGACGAGACCGTCACCGGCCCGGCCGTCACCATCCTCGGCGCGGAGCCGCACGACGACCTGCCGCGCGCCCAAGCCTCCGTCCTCCGCGAACGCGAAGCCATCGACGTCGCCGCCGTCATCGAGCAGGCCCTCCGCGACGGCTGGCAGGTGTACGACGACCGCACCGGCTACTGGCGACCCGCGGAAGCCGGCGACATCGCCGTACTCGTCCCCGCCCGTACGTCGCTCCCGTTCCTCGAGGACGCCCTCGACCGCGCCGACATCCCGTACCGCGCCGAGGCCAGCTCGCTCGTCTACCAGACCGCGGAGGTCCGCGACCTGCTCGCCTGCGCCCGCGCCCTCGGCGACCCGAGCGACCAGCTCGCCCTCGTCACCACCCTGCGCTCGCCCCTCTTCGGTTGCGGCGACGACGACCTCTTCGTCTGGAAGCGATCGGGCGGCTCCTTCACCCTGACCGCCCCGGTCCCGGACCAGCTTCTGACGCACCCGGTCGGCGAAGCGATGGAGTGGCTCCGCCGGACGTACTACGCCGCCCGCTGGCTCACCCCGAGCGAGGTCCTCGCGAAGATCGTCGCCGACCGCCGCATGCTCGAGGTGGCCGCCATCGGCCCACGGGCCCGCGATGCCTGGCGCCGGATCCGCTTCGTCGTCGACCAGGCCCGCGCGTGGTCGGAGGTGGAGCACGGCGGACTGCGTTCGTACCTCGCCTGGGCCGCACACCAAGGCGAGGAAGCCTCCCGTGTCGCCGAGGCAGTCCTCCCCGAGACCGACGCCGACGCGGTCCGCGTGATGACGATCCACGCCGCGAAGGGCCTGGAGTTCCCGATCGTGATCCTCTCCGGCATGACCGCCGCACCGAACCGGCAACGCGGAGTCCAGGTGCTCTGGCCGCCGGACGGTGGGTACGCCGTCAAGCTCAAGGCGTCCGTACAGACCGAGGACTTCGACCTCGTCCAGCCGGTCGACGAGCAGATGGACGACTACGAACGCCGACGTCTTCTGTACGTCGCCGCCACCCGCGCACGCGACCACCTCATCGTGTCGCTGCACCGCTCCGGCAACCGCCGCCACTCCAGCAACGCCGAGCTCCTCGCCTCCGCCGGCGGTGTCGAGGCACCGCACGCCACACTCTTCACCAGCCCACCCCCGGTCGAGCGCGAGCCGCGGACCACACCCGACGTCACGCCGCCGATCTCCCGCACCGAGTGGGAGTCGCGCGCCGCCGCGGCCCAGTCCGCCAGCCGAGCGCGGTCGGCCCAGAGCGCCTCCGGCCTGGAGGGCACCGGCCCGGACGTCGTCCTCGCCGACGTGGACCCCGGCACGGCGAAGGCACCCCGCGACCTCGGAGAACCACCCTGGTCCAAGGGCCGCTACGGAACCGCGATCGGCCGCGCGGTCCACGCCGTGCTGCAGGTCGTCGACCTGGGGAGCGGCGCCGGGCTGGACGCCGCCGTCTCCACCCAGTGCCTCGCCGAAGGCGTCCTCGAGTACGCCGGCGTCGTCACGGCCCTGGTCCGCTCGGCCCTCGCCTCCGACGTCGTCAAGCGAGCCGCCGCCCGCGAGCACTGGCGCGAGTCGTACGTCGGCACCGTCCAACCCGACGGCACCGTCCTCGAAGGCTTCGTCGACCTCATCTACCGCGAGGACGACGGCCGCCTCACCATCGTCGACTACAAGACCGACGCGATCCCGGCCGCGGCGCTGGAGAGCCGCGTCGCCTACTACGCACCCCAGTTGCAGGCGTACGCCGCCATCCTCCCCAACACCGCCCCGCCGGTCCTCCTCTTCCTCAACCCCACCGAGGCCACCGAACGCCGCCTCTAGATGTACTCGGCCAGGACGTTGGTGACAGTGGGGTTGGTGGGTTGACGTAGGGAAGACCTCCGAGTGCGGTGGAGATAGCCGTCTTCACC
>NZ_JBVJHF010000017.1:0-82110 GCF_055586945.1 Kribbella sp. NPDC048837 | reverse complement strand
GACTGGAACGTCATCTTCCTGCTCCTCGGCATGATGATCATCGTCGGCGTCCTGCGCCGCACCGGCGTCTTCGAGTACGTCGCGATCTGGGCCGCGAAACGGGCCAAGGGCTCCCCACTGCGGATAATGATCCTGCTGACCCTGATCACCGCCGTCGCCTCGGCCTTCCTCGACAACGTGACCACCGTGCTGCTGATCGCACCGGTCACCCTGCTGGTCTGCGACCGGCTCGGCATCAACCCGGTGCCGTTCCTGATCGCCGAGGTCTTTGCCTCCAACATCGGCGGCACCGCCACCCTCATCGGTGACCCACCGAACATCATCATCGCCAGCCGCTCCGGACTCACCTTCAACGACTTCCTGATCCACATGACACCACTGGTCGTCATCACCCTGGCCGTCTTCACGCTGGTGCTGCCGCGGCTGTTCAGGGGTTCGTTCGACGTCGACCCGGACAGGGTCGAGAACGTCCTGCGGCTGAACGAACGGGAGGCGATCCAGGACACCCGATTGCTGATCAAGAGCGGCGTCGTACTACTCGCGGTTCTCGCCGGTTTCGTCGGGCACGCCGTCTTCCACATCGAGCCGGCCATCGTGGCGCTGCTCGGGGCAGGCCTCCTGGTCCTGATCTCCGGCGTGCCGACCAAGGACTACATGAGCAGCGTCGAATGGCAGACCCTGCTGTTCTTCGCCGGCCTGTTCATCATGGTCGGCGCCCTGGTCAAGACCGGCGTCATCGGCAACCTCGCCAGCCAGGTCGGGACCGCGACCGACGGCAGGCCACTGCTGGCCACGATGCTGATCCTGGTCGTCTCCGCCGTCCTGTCCGGCATCGTCGACAACATCCCCTACGTCGCCACGATGAGCCCGATCGTCCACGAACTCACCAAAGGCGTCACCGACCCCGCGCACGCGCACGCCCTGTGGTGGGCCCTGGCCGCAGGCGCCGACTTCGGCGGCAACGCCACCGCGGTCGGCGCCAGCGCCAACGTCGTCGTCATCGGCATCGCACTCCGCGCCGGAAACCCGATCAGCTTCTGGGAATTCACCCGCAAAGGCGCGGTGATCACCGCGATCACCATCCTCGTCGCCGCACCCTACCTCTGGCTGCGCTACTTCGTCCTGTCCTGACCACCCTGGAGCGCCGATGCTGCTGATGTCCGCAGACCACCGGGGTGTCGATCTCGCGCTCGGCGTGGCGACTGCCGGGGCGGGCGTTGGGGTGGGGCTACCGCTCACGCTCGTGATCACCGCGCTGGCGGCGCACTTCATCATGCCCGGACAGCACTGCGGCGACTCCGATCAGCGCCGCCGGCTGACCGCGATGGCCGGCGCGGGTTCAGTGTGACCGGTGCGTTCTTCGGACTCCAAGCGGAGGACGGATGTGACCGCGAAGACCGCGACCGTCAACGCGAAGAACAACGCCATCGCAGCGACGAAGGCGGCTGTTCAATCAGCACCCAAGTCCTGGCTGCTGGTCGCCTCCTGGAGGCGACGCGCGCAAGTACTACGGGTCCGGTCGGCGGGTGACATAGTGCCTCCTGCGAGCCGAAGGAGGCTGAGGTCTTGGACAGCTGGCGGGACAGGGTCCAGTACTGGTTCGACAACACCATGTCGCGGGGGACGCCGGCGCTGATCGGATGGCTGGGGCTGGCATCGGCGCTGCTCGTGGTCGCGGTCTCGGTGCTGGTACTGCTGTTCGCGCCCGGCGATGTCGGCGACCACGGGGGATGGCACGGGCTGCTGTGGATGAGTCTGTTGCGGACGCTGGATCCCGGCACGATGGGCGGCGACCAAGGCGGGCTGGTCTTCCTCGCGCTCATGCTGGCCGTGACGCTGGGCGGCATCTTCATCGTGAGCTCGTTCATCGGCGTCATGACGACCGGGCTGGAGCACAAGATCGCCGTACTGCGCAAAGGCCGATCGCGCATCGTCGAGCGCGACCACACCGTCGTACTCGGCTGGTCGGAACAGATCTTCACCGTGGTCGCCGAACTCGTTCAGGCCAATCAGAGCAACCGCCGGTCCTGCGTCGCGATCCTGGCCGACAAGGACAAGGTCGAGATGGACGACGCCATCCGCGCCCGCGTCCCTGACCTGGGCCGGACCCGGATCGTCTGCCGGTCCGGCAATCCACTGCACCCGGCCGACCTCGACCTGGTCAGTCTGTCGTCGGCCCGCTCGGTCATGGTGCTGCCGTCCGACGGTTCGGACTCCGACATCCACGTCGTCAAGGTCCTGCTGTCCTTGGGCAGTCGAGGAGCGACAGGCGACGGTCCTCACATCGTGGCCGCGGTAGCCGACTCCACGAACCTGCCCGCGGCGCAACTCGCCGGTGGCCGGCGCGCACAACTGGTCCGGGCCGACGAGCTCGCCGTACGGCTGATCGTCAACGCTCACAGGCAATCCGGCTTGTCCGCCGTCTGCGCCGATCTGCTGGCCTTTGCGGGCAACGAGTTCTACCTGCGCCCCGAACCACAACTGACCGGAACTACGTTCGGTACGGCGCTGCATGCCTACGAACTCGGCATACCGATCGGCCTGCGGCACGCCGACGGCACCATCACACTCAACCCGACCACCGACCATCCGATCACCGCCACCGACGAGCTGATCGTCCTGGCCGAGGACGACACCCTCATCCGGCCCGCAGACGCCCTGCCACGCATCATCGAGGCTGCAATCTCCCCACGACCGCGGCACAACCCGGCACCCGAACACACCCTGATGCTCGGCTGGAACCAGCGCGCACCCCAGATCATCGAACTCCTCGACGCCTTCGCCTTCCCGGGATCACACCTCCTCATCGCCTGCCCCGACCTGGTCGACCACCTCATCGGCTCGACGACCAACCTCACCGTCGAGGTGACCGCCGCCGACCCGGTCAACCGCGTCGAACTCGAAGCCCTCGATCCCCGGGCCTGCCAAGCACGTCATCGTCCTCTCGGCCGACGGACTCGGCGCCCAGGAGGCTGACGCGAGAACCCTCATCACCCTGCTGCACCTGCGCGACCTGGCCGAGTCCCTCGACCAGCCGTACTCGATCGTCAGCGAGATCAACGACGACGCCAACCGCGAGATCGCCGAGGTCACCCGCGCCGACGACTTCGTGGTCAGCGAGAAGCTGATCAGCCTCCTGCTCACCCAGCTCACCGAGAACCGCCACCTCGCGGCCGTCTTCGAAGACCTCTTCAACCCCACCGGCGCCGAGATCTACCTCAAACCCGCCCCCGGCTACCTGCTCCCCGGGATACCGGCCAACTTCAGCACCATCGCCGAAGCCGCCGCCCGCCACGGCGAAACCGCCATCGGCTACCGCATCCACGCCGAGTTCTACCAGCCACCGTCGTACGGCGTCGTCCTGAACCCGCCCAAACAGACACCCCTCGCCCTGACCGAGAAAGACCGAGTCATCGTCTTGGCAGAGGACTGACAACAACCCCTTGCCGCCGGTGAATGTTAGTGACTAACATTCACTCGTGGGTACTCGGGCGGAGCGGACGCGGGACCGCCTGCTGACGGCGGCGCTGGAGTTGTTCACCGAGCGCGGGTACGACGCGACGAGTGTGAGCGAGATCGCGGCGCGGGCCGGGGTGACGGAGATGACGTTCTTCCGGCACTTTCCGGGCAAGGCGAGTCTGCTGGTGGACGATCCCTACGATCCGGTGATCGGTGCGGCGGTCCGCCGGCAACCGTCCGGCCATGATCCGATCAGCCGCGCGGCGCGTGGCATCCGTTCAGCGTGGCAGCAGCTCCCGCCGCCGTCGGTGGAGGAGGTGCGGGTCCGGCTTCGCATCGTCGCTCAGACCCCGGCGCTGCGGGCGCGCATCGCCGGCGGGACGGCCGCGACAGAGGCAGTGATCGCCGACGCTCTGACCAGCGGTCCGACCAGCCGGCGGGAAGCGTCGATCGCGGCGGGAGCGGTGATGGGCGCACTCAACACAGCGCTGCTCGAGTGGAGCCTGACCGACGACGATGCACTCGGAGAGGCGATCGAGACCGCATTGGATGTCTTGGAGGGTCGTCGTGGCTGAGCCTGCGGCCGAAGCACGAGATCTGGTCCGGACGTTCGACGACGGCACCGGTGTCCGGGGCGTGGACCTCTGGCTCGCGGCAGGTGAGGTCCATGCGCTGGTCGGGTTGAACGGTGCTGGAAAGACCACACTGATGCGCCTCCTCCTGGGCATGCTCAAGCCGTCCGCCGGCACGATCACCATCGCCGGCCAAAACCTGGATCACACCGACTGGGCGGTGGTCGGGCACCTGGTCGACTACCCGTTGGCCTACCGCGAGCTGACCTGTCGGCAGAACCTCTCCCTCGGCGCCAGGCTGCACGGCATCGCACCGGCCACCATCACGCGCATCGTCGAAGCAGCCATCGCCGAACTCCATCTGACGCAGTACGCCGATCGCCGCGCCGGCAAGCTGTCACTCGGCAACCGGCAACGCCTCGGCCTCGCGTCAGCATTGCAACACGACCCGCGCTTCATCGTGCTGGACGAACCCACCAACACCCTCGACCCGGCCGGCGTGATCCTCCTCCGGGAGGCACTCCTGCGCCGGGCCGGCGCAGGCGCCGCCGTACTGGTCAGCAGCCATCACCTCGACGAGGTCGCACGGATCGCCGACCGCATCTCGGTCCTCAACGCGGGCCGGATCATCGGCACTCTCGATCCACACGGTGTCGACATCGAGCGATCCTTCTTCGATCTCGTCCACAGCGACGACGCAGCGGCATGATCATCGGCCTCGTCACCGAGTTCACCAAACTCGCCCGCGCGACCGTGGTCCGGGTCACCACGGTCCTCATCGTGCTCGGGATCGCGATGATCTGCTCATCGATGCTGCTGGCCGTCCACACCCGGGACCCCCAACTGGCAGCCAAACTCGGACCACTCATCGATCCCGGCGGATGGGCCGGCTACCTCACCGTTGCCATCCAGGTGACCGGCGCAGCAGGCTTCGTGGGGTACGGCGTCGTGCTGAGCTGGCTGTTCAGCCGCGAATTCGCCGACGGCACCATCACCGGGCTGTTCGCCCTCCCGGTCTCGAGGCCCACGATCGCGGCCGCGAAGCTCATCATCTACTTCGCCTGGGGACTCGTCACCGCCACCGCCTTGCTGCTCGCCCTGATCATCCTGGGTCTCGCCAGCGGTCTCGGCCCTGTCCCCGCCGACGTCGTACCGTCGATCGGCCGGCAGTTCGGCCTTTCCGTCTTCAGCGTCGTCATCGCTACCCCGGCGGCGTGGGCAGCCACACTCGGCAGATCGGCGCTCGCGGGAATCGGAACCACCATCAGCATCCTCGTCCTGTCCCAGGTGAGCGTGATCGCCGGCGGCGGCGGCTGGTTTCCGTTCGCAGCGCCCGCCCTGTGGGCCATCAACAGCGACATCACCGTCACGCCCCTCCAACTCGCTCTGGTGATACCGATCGTGGCAGCCGGCGCGGCGCTGACCCTGCTGTCCTGGCGGCGCCTCCAACTCGACCGATAGACGGGGCGCTTCCGGCTCAGAGAGCGCCGAGCGTGTCAGCCAGGGACTCGATGTCGGCGACGGTCAGATCCGGCGGCAGGAAGGCCCGCGGGTACGGCGTGCGCCGCCGATCAAGGTAATAGCCCAGCATCCCGGCACGGCGAGCTCCGTCGATGTCCCACGGGTGCACCGCCACCAGGGCCATCCGGTCCAACTCGACCCCACAGACCTCGGCCGCATACAGGTAGGGCGCCGGATGTGGCTTCCACCGCCCAGGCTTCTCCACATCCAGGCGATGCTCGAGCAACGGCAGCACGCCGGACTCGGCGAACATCCGCTCCGACATGGCCGCCTTGCCGTTGGTCAAGGTGACCAGCCGGAAGCCCAGGTCGCGCAACCTGGTCAGCCCTGGTGTGACGTCAGCATGCACACGTAGTTCGGTGAAACCGGACAGAACGCCGTTGATCGACTCATCGGAGGCGTCAAGCCCTTCGGTCACCAGTAGGTCTCTGAGCAGGTCGGCGCCGATGTCGCGGAACGAGCCATAGGAATCGGCTGCCGTGAGCGCGAAGCCGTCCCTGAGCGTCGAAGCGAACCACGAGTCCAGATCGTGTCCGGGCAAGCCGGCCGCCTCGAACCTCGCCCGTAACGGCTCCATGTCGGACAGAGTCTCGTTGACATCCAGCACCAGAACTTCGGGCCGCTGGTTTGCGCTCATCTCGCCACACCTCTTATCTTGGATTGGTCGTTCCAAGATAAGAGGTGTGGCGTGCCGGATGTCAAACACTTCGACCGCGCGGACGCGCTGGCCACGGTGGAGCGCCTGTTCTGGCGCCAAGGGGCCGCCGCTACCGGCATCCACGGCATCGTGACCGCGACCGGATTGAGCCGGTCCAGCCTTTACAACGCCTTCGGCAGCAAAGAGGAGCTGTACGTCGCGGCCCTGCAGCGGTATCTCGACCAGCGCTCGGGCCCGATGTTCGACCGGCTCGCCGCGGACGATCGTGGACTTCCCGCAATCTCGGCGTTCTTCGACCGGCTGATCCGGCTGCGCTGCACGGGCGAGCATGCCGGCTGGGGATGCCTGATCTCCAACGCGCACACCGAGCAGCCCGGCGACGCCGCCCTGAGGCTGCTCGACCGCCACCACGACGGACTCCGATCCGCTTTCGCCACCGCCCTGGAAGTTGCCTGCAGCAAGGGACAGGTCCATTCCGATCTCGACCCGGCCGGTTCGGCGGAATTCCTCACGCTGCTCGCGTACGGCGTCAATCTCCGGTCCCGCGCAGGTGCCGGTCGCACCGACCTGAACGTGGGTGTCCGATCGGCTCTCCGCTCACTGATCCCCGCCCGAGCCCGACCGAGCGCCCCGATCTGAGCCTCGACGTCGGGAGATCCCATCACCTTGTTGCCCAACGCAACCTGCTGAGGATCACGACCTGTCCCACTGACCCGACATATGCGCAGTAAGGTGGACGGTATGGGTGGCGTCCGGAGGCGATCAGGATCTGTCGAGATGCAGGTCTCCGACGGGGCAATACACGTGACGCTGTCGGAAAGGATCGACTACACCGGCACGGCAGCCCTCCTCATGCGTGCCACCTGTCAGCGGGCGTCGTTCGATTGCACCTCGGTCTCCCCCGCGAGCAGGTCGGCGATGATCTGTGCCGGCTGGTACGGGAAGCAGAAAGACGATCGCGAGCAAGTCGTTGCCGGCTGTTGGTCACCGCGACCGATCCGGCAGTCGCTGACTTCCTCGCCGCCGCCGGAATCGTGGTCGATTCGGCGCCGCCGCAGACCACCACGGACGCGCAGTCGGTCCGAGGAGATCCCAGCCGCGGACCAGGTGATCCATCTAGGCGCCCACCCAACCCGCATCGAAATCCCAGCAGAACGCCCACGACTGGCAGGCTGATCGCGGCAGGTGGGGCCCGCGGAGCGATCGGCCGTCAACGCCGGCCGTCGGCGAGCGCGAGGGCGGCGGGCAGCCCACGCAGCCGCAGCATCGCCACTGTCCCGAGCAATGGCCCGATGGCCAGCGGCACCAATGCGTAACGCCAACCGACGACATCCACGACGAGCGGCACAAGCCGAATGCTGACAATGGTCAGCGTGAACCCGAGCGCGAGTTGCAGGGCAAGCACCGACCCCGCGTACCGCGGCTCGGCCAATTCGGTCACCGCGGCCGAGAATTGCGCGGAGTCGGCGATCACGGCGGCGCCCCAGACGAGCAGCGTCGCCACGAGTACCGGCAGCGCGGCGCCGTAGATCAACGGGCTGACCAGGCAGCAGGCCCCGCTGAGCAACATCGCCGTACTGGTGATCGCCGTACGTCCCAGCCAGTCGGCCATCCTTCCGGCCACGACGGCTCCGAACAGGCCGGCCACCCCGATCACCAGGAACGTCACCGTACCGATCTCGAGCGAGCCGGGGTGGGAACGCGCCTGCGCCGCGGCGAAGAACGCAGACAACCAGCTCCACAGCGCGTACAGCTCCCACATGTGGCCGAGGTAACCCAGCGTGGCTAATCGCAGCGGCCGCTCGCGGGCCAGCGCCCGTGCCGCAGCGCTGACGTCGAGCGGAGGCGTTCGAACGGCCAGCGGTCCGGGGCGCACCGTCCAGACCGACACGGCGGCCAGGACGGCGAGCCCGGACGTGACCGAGATCGTTGCCTGCCAGGGGACGTGGCCGAGACCGCGCACCAGATGCGGCGTCCCCGAGCCGAGCGTCAGCGCGCCCACGACCACCCCGGTCGCCACGCCTCGTCCGCGCTCGAAGTGCGTGGCGACGAGCCGCACCGCCGGGGCGTAGACCCCGGCGAGTGCGACGCCGACCAGGAAGCGGATCGGCAAAGCGAGCGCGAGTCCGTGGGCCAGCAGCAGCCCTAGGTTCGACACGCCGGCCACGACCGCGGATCCGGCGATCAGCCGGCGTGCCTGCATCCGGTCGGGCAGGTTGAGCACCGCCGCGCCCACGCTACCGGTCACGAAGCCGATTTGGACGACGATGACCAGCCAGGCGGCGTCGGTCGACGTCAGGTCCCAATCGTCCTCGAGAGCCGGCGCGATCGCTGTCGCGCTGAACCAGGACGCGTTCGCCAGCACGGCAGCCATGGCCACGAGGACCAGAGCGCGGCGTCGCTCATGGTCGGACACGTCAGGCCTCGTGCGCCTTCAGGTAGCGGAGGAACCCGACAACGTCGTCCGCGACCAGCCGGCCGATCGCCTCGCTGGAATACACCGCCGTGATGACCTTCCCCTGGGGATCGAGGACGAAGCCGGACGACTGCAGGTAACTGCGATCGGCACTGACGTAGGCGCCGGTTGCCTCTGACACCTTGTCCACGTCGGCGCTGTGTGCGACGGGAAACTTCAGCTTGTGCTTCTCGACGAGATTGACGCTGGTCGACTCGTCGTCGACCGACAGCGCGACAACCTTCGCGTCCAGCTCGGCGAGCGTCTCCGACGCGCGCGAGAACGCGGCGAGCTGAGCGTTGCAGTACGGACACCACGATCCGCGGTAGATCAGGACGATGCCGAACGAGCCGGCGAGATCATCCGGGAGGGCGATGGAGCCGCCGCCCACCGCAGGAAGCGACAGGGACGGAAACTGCTCCCCGTTGTGCAGACGAGACATGGGTTCCTCTCCGAAACTCCGATGAAGTGGACTGATTGGTCCACCATGACGGAAGCTAACTGGACTAGCAAGTCCAATTGGGTGTACGCTTCAGAGATGCCGACCAAGCTCCGCACCGATCCCCCGCGCCTCACCACACGTGGCGCCGTGACCCGAGCGCGCATCGTCGCGGGCGCGGCGGAACTCGTCTACGCGCGAGGAATTGCCGGCACCAGCCTCGACGACATCATGGCGGCCACCGGCACGAGCAAGTCGCAGCTCTACCACTACTTCGCCGACAAGGACGCGCTCGTTCTGGAGGTGATCCGCAGCCAGCTCGCGAAGGTCATCGCCGGGCAGGAAACACAATTGCGCGAGCTGCGCTCGTGGGACGGTCTGCAGCGATGGCGTGACCACGTCGTCGAGGCGACCCGCGCCACAGGAGGTGTCGGCGGGTGCCCGCTCGGCTCGCTGTCGAGCCAGGTTGCCGACCGATCAGAGTCGGCTCGTCGAGTGCTGGCCGACTGCTTCGCCGAATGGGAGGGGTACCTGTGCGACGGGTTCACCGCGATGCGCGCCAACGGTGACCTGTCCGCGGACGCCGACCCGCGACTGCTCGCAACCTCGGTGATGGCCGCGCTCCAGGGCGGGCTACTGCTGTCCCAGGCCACTCACGGGGTCCAGCCACTCGAGCTGGCCCTGGACATGGCGCTGGGACATATCCGCAGCTACCGACCTAGGGGCAACTGAGCCACGGTACCGCCCGCCACCTCCCTGCCACGCCGGCACCCGCGGCCGCCCAAACGCACACACGACGCCGGCTATCGGCACTCAGAGCAGGCGCCTAGGCCTTTCGCACCTGGCAGCACCGGACCCATCCGGGAGGAAGGGCCCGACGCCGACTGGCGGGCGTGTGGGTCAGGCCTGTCCGATGTGCTCGGCGTGGAAGCGGGCGATGTTGTCGGCGATGTAGTCGACGTGGTCTTCCACCGCGAAGTGGCCTGCTTCGAGGCGGTGCATCTCCGCGTCCGGCAGGTCACGGAGGTAGGCATCGCCACCTTCGGGCGTGAAGAAGATGTCTCCCTGGCCCCAGAAGATGATTGTCCTCGGCTGGTGTTTACGCATGAACGCCTGCCAGGTCTCATACAGCGGTGGGTTGGTTTTGTAATCCTCCAGTAGGTCCAGTTGAACGTCGCGGCGACCGGCGCGGTCGAGGAACGCGACATCCATCGTCCAGTTGTCCGGGGAGATGAGGTCGGGGTTCTTGTGGCCCGCGAGGTAGATCGACTTGACGCCGTCGATCTCCAGGAACGGCGCCAGGGCTGCCTCGGTCTCCGGATTGCGATCGAGCCACAGCTTGAAGCGGATGCCGTCCCAGGCTTCGGTGAAGCCTTCCTGGTAGGCGTTGGAGTTCTGCACGATCTGCCACTGCAGCCAGTCGGGGTGGCGGCCGACGATCCGGTTGCCGATGGGGCCGCCGTAGTCCTGGTGGTAAAGGCCGAACGAGGTGAAGCCGATCTCAGCCAACCACTGCTCGACGACATCGGAGAGGTGGTCGAAGGTGTAAGCGAAGTCGTCAGGGCTCTCGGTGTGGCCGAAACCGGGATAGTCGGGCGAGACGACGTGGAAGCCGCGGTCGGCGAGGGCCGGCAAGAGGTTACGCCATTGATGTGAGGAAGACGGAAAGCCCCCCAGAAGAACAAGCTTCGGTGCGCCGGGCTCACCGGCTTCGCGGTAGAAGACCCGGTGGCCGGCCACGTCGAGGGTGTGGAAGGTGACGGTCATGTCAGTTCGCTCCTTGGTGTGTTTGGGTTGTACTCACGCCCGCCTTGGCGTCCGAGCGGCCCGTGAGGTGCCAGCCAACGGGTCGCCGCGCGCCCGGGGCCTCGGCGGCCTGAAGTCGCAACACACGGCCGGCCACGAGATGGCGAGGAAGAAAGTGGACGCGGCGGCCGGTGCGGTCGTCGTCGCCAGGGGCACCCTGGCGAGTCCATTCGAGGGCGCCTAGGCCAGACAGGTGCAGGGTGTGTCCGGTGGTGAAGTCACAGACGAGCAGGGCCGCGGTGGCATCGATCCGAAGGTTGCCAAGAGTGTTGAACATGTCGTTGCCCGAGTAGTCAGGCCACCACAGTCGTCCGTCCTCGACTCGTACGTATCCGGGCGGTCCGCCACGGTGGGAGGCATCGTTGCCGCGCGTGGGGTGGGTGGTGCCGATCAGAAAGGTGTCGGACCGACGGATCAGATCGATGTCGCTGTCGTTGAGGGTGTCGGCGCACCGTACCGGCTCCCCGCGAGGCGTGCCCGACGGTGTGGCGCGCAGATGCCGGCTATGGATGTACTGCGGGCAGTTGCCGTACACCTGCTCCACGTCGATGCGCAGGCCGTTGCTCCCGGTGGCCGAGAGGGTGCCGTTGATCCGCAGACGGCGGCGGGTCGCGAACTCGACCACAAGTAGCCCGACAGGCTGGGCTGCCGGCAGGTGATGCAGCGGACCGCCCTCCACGGGCAGCGCTCGCATATTGAGGCCGCCTGGTCCGATGACCTCCAGGAAGCCGGGAGGCCCGGTGAGAGGGGAGATCCACAGGGTGCCGTCCAGGTCTCGGGCGGTGATCGCGGCGAAGGTCCGCTCGGCCAGGAACCGGGACACGCCGCTTCGCAGCTGGGTGGGGTCCAGCATGCCCTCGAGTCGGGCCGCATCCCTGGCGAAGCCTGCCTGGCGCTGGACGCCAGCTCACCCTCGTGGAAGCCCTTAGGCGTTGTGTGCGCCGGATCGATCATGCTTCTTCCTTCGTTCCTGGTTCTGACGCTTGCGTTAATCGGTAACCGTTAGAAGCATGCAGCTCCCTGCAACGATTGTCAACGGATAGACTGGCCTGCAACCGTCAGAGGTGAGGTAGTGTCGGCGGTATGGACACGAACGCACCCCTGCTGGGCGAGCCACTCCCCGTGGAGCTGATGAACACCATCTGGGCCGACCGGGACGGCGTGTACGACGCGCTACGAGACGCCGACGGCACCCGGGCCTGGATGCGCGCAGTCTCTGACCGGACGGACCTGATGGCCCCGTCCGACCTCGATACGTTCGCCACGTCCGACCTCGACCGCCTCGGCAACCACCTCATCGGCCTACGCAACGCATTGCGCCGCCTCGCTGCGGAGGCCACCGAGGACCCCCGCCCATCAGCCGCGTCTCACATCCGCGAACTCGAGGACGCCGTGACCGCGCTCAACCAGGCCGCAGGCGACACCCCACACTGGTCAGCCCTGTCCTGGACGCCTGGCCAGGCACCCTCACGTCACGCCCGGACCAGCGGGCAGGCAGCCTCCGCCGCCGTCTCCGCGATCGCCGAGGAATCGATCGCGCTCTTCAGCCAGGACGCCCGCAATCAGCTACGTGCGTGCCTGGCGCCAGGATGCGTCCTGTACTTCCTGAAGAACCACCCACGCAGGGAATGGTGCTCTGCGAGCTGCGGCAACCGCGCACGGTCCGCCCGTCACTACCAGCGCCACCGCCGCCCAACAACCTGACCCACTCCACCGGCATCATCCTGCGAGTGATCAGTGCCGGTCCGTCGCGCCGTCTTACCGACGGGGTCGCTATCTCGTTCCTGGACGATCGAGATCGCACCCCGCGCCGGTCAGGTGATGTGAAGCCCCGAGTGCGCAGCGCCCGAGGTGAGAGCGACCACGACCTACATGTCAGTCACTAACTGAACGCCGGGTCGAGGTTTGCCCGGCGGGGACCGTGCACCGGCGCCGTCGGTCTTCGGGCGGTGCAGACTGAGCGGATGCTGCACTTCAGGATTTGGTCGCCCGCGGCGAAGAGCGAGGCCGTGATCAAGACCCTGTCAGATGACCCAGCGGTGAGCAGCCTCGCGGTGTTGCGCGAAGCGTCTGCTCTTCCGCCCGGTGATCTCGTCCTTGCCGATGTTGCCAGGGAGGCCGCGAATGACGTCGTCGACCGCCTGCAAGCACTCGACGTTCATCACGACGGAAGCATAGACATCGAGCAGGTGCGGACCTGGATGTCGCGGCGCGGCCTCGACGCGGAACGGCAGGCACCCGGCAGTAGCGCGGACTCGGTGGTGTGGGCAGACGTGACGCACCAGGCGTACGCGGAGTCGGAGTTGAACTGGACCTACGTGAGCTTCATGACCATGGCCACGTTGATCGCAGGTATCGCCATCGTCCTGGATTCACAGATCCTGGTCATCGGTGCGATGGTGCTCGGTCCGGAGTTCGCCGCGGTCGCAGCCGTGGGACTGGCCTTGGTACGGCGTCGTTGGAATCTGATGGCTCTTGCGGTGCGAACCCTGGTCATCGGGTTTGTCATCGCGATTCTTGCGACGACAGTGGCAGCGTTGGTCGGCCGGGCTCTTGGCTGGGTGACGATTGACGACTTGACGGCGCCCAGACCGGACACGGCGTTCATCTACGAGCCGGACAAATGGTCGTTCATCGTCGCCGTCATCGCCGGCGCAGCAGGTGTGCTGTCGCTGACGTCGGCTCGCGTTGGCGGCCTGTCCGGAGTCTTCATCTCAGTCACCACCGTCCCCGCAGCCGGAAACGTCGCCCTCGGACTTGCCTTCGGCCTCGGCCATGAGGTCTGGGGCAGCAGCCTGCAGTTGATTGTGAACCTGTCCGGCATGGCGACGGCCGGCTGGGTCGCACTTGCGTTCCAGCAGGCCGTCTGGTCACGGGTGTCAGCACGGCGGGCCCGACTCGTTGAGCGGCTACGAAAGAGCGGACGCGGACCTGACGAATCCGCGTAGCGACATATCCGGCCGCGATGTCGAGGGGTCCGCGGTACGCCGGTCCTTGGCTGCTTGATTGCGTGCGATCTGTACTCCGGTCCGATTCCGCGGAGTCAGCCCGCCAGCATCCGCTCGAGTTCCAGCGGATCACTCAGGTAGACCTTGCCCGCTGCCTCCGAGGCGTCGTCCGGCCACACGACGGCATCGCGCGAAGCGATGGCAGCCACAACTCGCCGCGCAACGTCGGCCGGGTCGGCCTTCTCTGCGTCCACTCCGGCAAGCATCTCGGTGTCGATGCCGCCCGGATACGCCCCGATCACCTCGATCCCGCGATCGCGGACCTCGGCACGCAGTGCCTGGGTGAACGAATGTGCCGCAGCCTTCGAGGCGGAGTATCCAGCCATCGGACCGACCGGCGCCAGGGCAACCAGCGTGAGAATGTTGACGATCGCGGCCGGCCCGTTGGCTTCCAGCACCGGAACGAACGCGCGAGTGAGGCGGACCGTGCCGAGGTAGTTGGTGTGCAGATCGCGCGCGAACAGTTCGAGGTCACCTTCGAGCGCGCTGCCGAAGCCCAGGACGCCCGCGTTGTTGATGAGCAGATCGACATCCGGCGCCGCCTGCACAGCTGCAGCGATGCTGTCCTGCTCCGTCACGTCGAGCACGAGGACATGAACTCGAGGATCGGCCGCCACCACTGGGTCGACCGACTGCCGGTGCCGCGCGGTGAGGTACACCTTCGTGGCCCCGCCACTGAGCAACTCGGACACGAGATGACCGCCGAGGCCCCGGTTGCCACCGGTAACCAGAGCGGTGCTACCCGAAATATTCATGGAGATCCCTTCGAGGAAAGCGGACTGGTCTCCGACTGTAGGTCGCAGGCACTGCGCGTTTCCATGCTCGAAACTCGCACCTTCTTGCTCATCAGTCTCAGATCACAGCTGCAATGCCAGGTTTGGATACTCTGACAAAATGGATCTGCTGGCGGAGATGCTGGCTGTCGCCGGCGTGCGTGGCTCCGTTGCCGCGACAGTTCACGCGGGCGAGCCTTGGGGTCTGTCTCTGGATCAGGTCCCCGGTGCGGCCTTCCACGCGCTCGCGGCCGGCACCGCCTGGCTGCAGATCGCGGGTCGAGAGCCACTGCGGCTGATGCCAGGAGACATCGTGCTCCTCCCGACCGGCTCTCGGCACGCCCTCTCGAGCCACGCAGACGTGCCCTTGGAGCCGTTCGACCATGCAGCCGCACAGCGGGCATCGGCAGCCGGTGGGATTCTCGATGTCGGCAGCCGACCGGGTACGACGCGGATTCTCTGCGCGTCGTACCGCCATGATCCCGCGGTCGCAACGCCACTGCTCTCGCTGCTGCCAGCAGTCATGCACGTACCCGCTGGCTCGGGTGGTGGCGCGCTGGACGACACCCTCCGGTTGCTCGCCAGCGAGCTCGCCAGGCCGGGCTTGGCATCGGCCATCGTCCTCGACCGGTTGGTCGACCTCCTGCTGATCCAGCTGCTCCGTGCCTGGGTGAGTATGGACTCGCCGGGACCGCCAGTCTCATGGCTACGAGCGCTCGGTGATCCGGTGATCGGGTCCGCGTTGGCAGCGCTTCACTCCGATCCCGCACACCCCTGGACCATCGAGTCACTGGCAGACGCCGCCTCGGTCTCTCGTGCCACGCTGGCCCGCCGATTCCCAGCCGTCGTCGGAGAGACGCCATCGGCGTACTTGACTCGCTGGCGGATGGACCTGGCAGCCATCCGCCTCCGCGACACGGATGATCCGATCGACGTCGTGGCGCGTTCGGTGGGTTACACCTCGGAGTACGCCTTCTCCCGAGCGTTCTCCCGTGCCCGCGCGCTGCCACCGGGGCGGTTCCGGCAGCGCTCCCGACGGCAAGTGAGCTGTACGGATAACAATCCGAGATGACCACGCATCGTCCGAAAGGAGCCGGTCGGATCCCGCCACCAACATCGGCGTCGTGAACCTCCCCCGTCACGGTGCGCTCGCGACAGCTTCCCGAAAATGCCTCTGCAAACGTGAGGATGAAGCGAGCTGGTCAATGGGCCTGACGAATTCAGCACCATGCCGCAAGACATCTCCTTGAAAGGCTTGTGTTCGCCGCAACAACTGCTCTGTTCCGGCCGGAGACCGCGTTGGACCAGGGCCCTTGTAGAACAGACGCTTGTGCGAGGTCGACCCGAACCTACTCTCACTCTCCGTGCAAGTCGGAGCCACAGGGAACGACCTCTTACATTTCACGAACAATGATCATCGCAGCTGGATGGCTAACGGAACGCTTACCTCGACCACGAGTTGGCTGCCGGGGCAGAGAAAGGCACCTAGTGTCGACGACGTCCAGCAATTCCCGTGAGAGGAAGACCAATGTCAGTCAAGTCTGTGCGGACTCTTGCGCCCGCTCTGGCCGCATTTGCCATCGGGTCGGTGGCAGGAATCTCCCCGGCAAGTGCGGCGGGTCCGGGAGACAGCGGGAGCACCGTTGCCGGGCACGTTTACGAGACGACGAACGCCGCGGCCGGCAACGCCGTCCAGGTCTTCGACAGGCTGCGCGACGGCCGGCTCCGGGCCGGTGCGACCATCGCGACTGGCGGCCGAGGCCTCGGTGCGTCGCTTGCGTCACAGGGCGGACTCGTGCGGGACGGCAACCTGCTCTTCGCAGTCAACGCCGGCGACAACACAGTCTCGACGCTCGCCATCACAGACCACGGTCTCGTGCGGCGCGACGTCGCCCCGAGTGGTGGCACCCGGCCGGTCAGCATCACCGTGCACCACGGAATTGTCTACGTACTCAACCAGGGCAGTGAAACCATCAGCGGACTCCGCGTCACCCACGAGGGCCGGCTTCAGGCACTGCCCCACTCGACCCGATCTCTGAGCAACTCGTCCACCGGCGCGACCGCGGCCGCAGAGGTCTCGTTCAGCCCCGACGGACGGACCCTTGTCGTGACTCACAAGGGCGACCAAACCATCGATACCTTCGCAGTCGTCGGCGACTATGCCGGTCGCGCCGTTGCCCACCCCTCATCCGGCACGACACCCTACGGATTTGCCTTCGACCGACGCGGTCACGCGATCATCTCCGAGGCCGACGCCAGCGCTGTCTCGTCGTACCTGGTGCGCGGTGATCGGCTGCGGAACATCACGGCCTCGCTGAGCGACCACCAGGCAGCTGCGTGCTGGCTGGTGGTCACCGACGACGGCCACTACGCATACACCGTCAACGCGGCCAGCTCGTCGATCTCGTCGTACCGGATCGGCAGTGGAGGGCAACTGCGGCTCGTAGCCTCCGTGGCCGCCACCACCAACGGCGGGGGTACGGACGCCGCCCTGAGCGCAGACAACGACGAGCTCTACGTCCGCCTCGCCAACGGCAGTGTGGCCTCGTACGCCGTCGGCCACGACGGCTCCCTCACACCGCAACAGGACACCAAGGGTGCGACCGCCATCGGTGCCGCGGGGCTTGCCACAGACTGACCGCTCTTCGTCCAGCGTGACTCACCAAGCAGACCGATCGACCCTCCGTCGATCGGTCTGCTGCGAAGGTGGGTCAGCTCGCAACGCTCCGGCGCACCGCCTCGACGAATCCGGGATTCGACCGCCCGCCACTCCGAGAATGGGCTGATGCCGTGGACAACCAACACCCCGACCAGCAGCCACCAAGCGCCTCCGCGGGGAGCTGCACGCACACCATGGTCCGATGCCAGTGCGGCAGTCATTGACGTCCGGCGCCGTTTGTTACACGGATCGTCGGACCTGCCTACGTCGTACCACGACAGCAGCTGGAGGTCGCGACCGCGGCTCTCTATGGCGCGTCTGCGAGCTGGCGCATCAGTGCTGCGATGTCTTCGAGGTGCCAGGTCTCGGTGATGAGGCCGTCGTGGACTCGGTAGATGTCGATGTAGGCGAAGTCTGCGGAGCGACCGGTCGGTGGTGAGCCGAAGAAGGTGCCGGTGTGGGTCCCGGTGATGCGGCCGTAGCCGACCACGCCATCGCCGTCGGAGATGACGTGGTCGATGCTGATGCGGAGGTCGGGGAAGCCTTGGCGGTACGACGTGACGGCGTACAGCAGCCCGTCGATCCCGGGGGCAGCGCCAGACGGGAGGGTGTGGTCGATGAGGTCGGGCCGGACGAGCTTTCGGAGTGTGGCGTCGTCACCGGCCTCGAACGCGACGATGAACTGGCGCAGTAGGTCTTCGTTGTCCAGGTTCATGGTGAGCCCCTTTGGCTGGTTCGAGATCCTGGGTGGTCATGGTGCGGGGTTCGGTCGGCGCGCGGTGATCAGCCAGGCCGCGGACCCGAAGGCGACTCCCTGTGGTGTTTCGTGGTTGCGAAGTAGATTGCGCAAGCGGTCGAACGCCGATACAGCAGCATCGGCATCGAGGTCTCCGACAGTCCAAGCCAGCAGACCGACCAGTATCGGGAATCCTTCGTCGGCGCTCCGGCCGAAATACATCTCAACGTCGACGGGCTCGAGGCTGATCTGCTCGTACCCAGCAGCGGAGAGAATGGCTGTGGTGCGGGCGCGGTCAGAGTGCCGGAACGGCGTCGGAGCGTCTGCCGGCGGAACGGCTGCCGGGGTCCCGGGGAGAAGTGCTTCGAAGATTTCGGTGAACCATTCGTTCTCGCGGGCTGTGCGCCACGAGACCAGAGCAAGCCGGCCGCCAGGCGCGTTCCTTCGTCCCGCACGTCTGCGGGCCACCCTCGCTCGCCGCGGCGAGACTCGCCAAGATCTTGCGGGAATGGTCATCGACGACCCGGACGATCACGACCTTGCTCCCCCGAGGCCAGGCACCATTCCGTCGCGTCGATCTGCCGCAATCCCGTTGGGTGACTTCGCCTCGAATCGGCGATAACCTCTGCAGCCGTCAGACATATCCCTTCACAACACAGGCCCGGAGCCGGCAGAAATCCTCCTCGGTCGGCACGCCACCCTGGTCACCAGAGGCCTGCTCCTTGACGGCTTAGAAACCTAGGCAGAGCACGGCGTGCGCGACTCAAGGCGCGCTCACATCACCCACACATCAGGCAGGAGAGCCGGCTGGTGACAGCTTTCTTAGCGACCCCCGTGCTCGAGGATGCGTTTGATGGCGGCCAGATCCTTGGTGGTGGCGCGGCGCATGGCGGCGGCCATCGTCGGACCCGCAATCCGGGCGAAGCCGGCCGGTTCACCGCGGTTGCGCAGCGTCATCCGGGTGTGTGACGCGTCCACGGCATCCCAGGTGTACGTCGTCTCCATCGGGAACGGTCCCTGAGACGTGCGCATCACCAGCCGGTTCCCGGGCACCAGGTCGACGACCTCGTATTGATAGGCGAGCCGGCGACCGAGGAAGTGGGCCACGAAGTCCATCCGCGAGCCAACGGCGATCGGCGGGGGCGTGCGCCAGATCACCGATTCGATGTTCGCGTACCACTGCGGCACGTTGGAAGGATCCGCCGCGTACGCGGCGACCTCGTCGCGGGGACGGTCGATCACGATCTCGGTCTCGACGTCGACAGCCACGAGCCTCCTCCTTCGCCGGAGGTCAGAAATCGAAGAACGGCTTCCGGACACCAGTCTCCAGGTACGTCTTGAGCGACAGCAGCATCTGCGCCCAGCCGACGGTCACGATGCGGAACATGTCGTCCACGGCGGCAAATCCCTCGTGGGACAGCCGGACGACCATGTCGGCATCAGACGCCTCGACACCCCAGACGACCTGAGTCTTTTCCCATCCGGGTGGGCCACCGATGCACTCCCATTCAAGCCGGAGCGGCTCGTCGGCCTGGTCGATTCGCATGTCCCAGGTGAACGGCGCGTCCGGGAAGCTCATCTTGAGCACATCCCCGACCTGCGCACCGGGGACGCTCGCGCGACTTGTCCACCAGGCCGTGACGCCGTCCTGCGTGGTGAGCGCTGCGTATGCCGCGGTGGCGTCAGCCTTCTCGACAGTGACGAGGTGATGCATGCCGGCCATCTGTGATTCCCCCTCGAGCCATGCTCCTTTAGTATTGACTAAATTACTCTTGCCGGAGCGACGGCACAAGCTTTAGTGGCTGCTAAACTCTTGCCGTGGCGAAAGCAGGTGTGCTGGCAGTCATCGCCGAGCCGCGCCGCCAGGCGATCCTGCGACTGTGCTGGTCCCAGGAACGCACGGCGGGCGAACTCGCCGACGCCTTCGATGTCACCTTCGGGGCGGTGTCACAGCATCTGAAGATCCTGCGCGACGCCGGACTGGTCACTGTCCGCCCCGAGGGCACTCGGCGCTTCTACCGGGCTGACCGCACGGCCCTCGGATCACTGTCCACCTACCTGGAGGCGCAGTGGGCCGAGCAGCTCGACAGCCTCGCCAGCCTGGCCGAAGCCACCGAAGCGGGTGACGAGCAGTGAACGACGACCCCGCGGCCGTCATCGTCCGGCGATCCATCCGCGCTCGCCCGGCCATTGTCTTCAGTTTCTTCACCGACCGCGATCGATGGCTTGCGTGGCAGGGCATCACCGCCGAGATCGACCCGCGGCCCGGCGGAGTGTTCCGTATGAACGTGCGCGGCGACGGCGTCGCGTCCGGCCGGTTCACCGTGGTCGAGCCACACCACCGGATCGCCTTCACCTGGGGCTGGGAGGGTGGCGGCTCACCGGTCCCACCCGGCTCCAGCACCGTCGAGATCACCTTGGTTCCCGACGCCGACGACGGCACACTCCTCACTCTCGTCCACAGCGGCCTACCCTTCCCGGCCCTCGACGCACACCGCGACGGCTGGAACCACTACCTCGACCGACTCAGCATCCGCGCAGCCGGCGGCGACCCCGGCCCGGACACGAGCACCGACGCGACCCCACCCGACTGAGAGGCACTGGTCGCCTCAGCGGCCGCGCTGGACGATCTCGCCCTGCTCCTGCAGGAACCGGCTCACAGGTTCGCTAGTGGCCAGATCCGCGGCGCGCGCGTAGGCCTGCGCTGCCTCGGTCCGACGTCCGAGTCGATGCAGCATCGAACCGCGGGCGGCGTGGAACGGGTGGTACTGCACAAGGTCGCCGGCGAGCTGGTCGAGGAGGAGCAGGCTGTCACCGGGGCCTTCGGTCTCGGCCACAGCAACGGCTCGGTTCAACGCAACGACAGGGGTCGGCATGATCGCGAGCAACCGGTCGTAGAACCGGACAATGGACGGCCAGTTCGTCTCTTCGTACCGCACAGCCGCGCAATGCATCGCCTGAATCGCAGCCTGGAGCTGGAACGGCCCGGGCCGGCGGCGCCGTAGGCACGTCAGCACGAGCGCCTGCCCCTCGGCGATCAGAGCCTGGTCCCACAGCGACCGGTCCTGGTCCTCCAGCAACACCACGACACCGCTGTCCCCGCGACCCCGCATCCGCGCGTCACTCAGCAACATCAGCGCCAGCAGACCATCCACCTCCGGCTCGTCAGGCATCAACAGGTCGAGGAGCCGGGCGAGCCGGATGGCCTCGGCGCGAAGGTCGCTCCGGCTGGTGTCATCGGCGCCCGCGTTGTAGATCAGGTAGAGCACAGAGAGCACCGCGCGCAACCGGCCCGGCAGCTCGGCGTCAGCCGGCAGTCGATAGGGGATGCGCGCGGCCTTGATCTTGTACTTCGCCCGCACCAGGCGTTTCGCCATCGTCTCGTCGCTCACCAAGAACGCCGACGCCACCATCGCCTGCCCGGCGCGGGTCCGAGTCCCGTCGATGCTCAGCCGCCGCCCGGCACGGCGAGACCGCGATAGGCTACCGCACCTCCGGCGACGGGCAAGTCTTGTCCAGCTGGAAATGTTGCGTGGGACTCTCATCGCGCCACGCGTTCATGTAACGTCTGGCGCCCTTGGTGACACGAATAGTCGGATGGGTCGAAGCCACGCCGACGAACGGAGTTCGCTGAGATGATGGTCCATCGCTACAACGGGGACCGGGAAGTACTGCGTCCGCTCTTCCGGGAGGCCGACGACTCCGAGCAGCAGATCGACGCCTACCTCGACCTCGGCGCCGTGTTCGTGGCCGAGGACGACGGCGACATCATCGGGCACCTCCAGCTGATCACCGGCAACGACGCCGCGGAGCTGAAGAGCATGGCGGTCGCCGAGAGCCGGCGCGGTACAGGTATCGGCAAGGCTCTGGTTCGAGCGGCGCTCGAACACTGCCGGCAGAACGCGGCGAAACGCCTGCTCGTCGCCACAGCTGCGGCCGACACCGGCAATCTGCGCTTCTACCAACGTCAAGGCTTCCGCCTGCTTCGCGTCGAACGTGACGCGTTTGCGGCCGCGACCGGCTACCCCGAGGAGATCGTCATCGACGGCATCCCACTACGCGACCGGGTCTGGCTGGACCAGGACCTGTCAGGAGAGTCATGAAGACCGAACGGACGCCCCTGTTCTGCGACGCCGACCTGGCCGAGCGAATCGAGCGCGCCGAAACCCAGCTCATCGAAGCCACTGTCCTCGCCGCCCACCGCCGCCTCGCCAACGGCCGAGGCTTCGTCATCCCAGTGGCAGGCGGACTCGCGAGCTTCGCCGACCACAACTCGCCGTTCAACAAGGTCGTCGGGCTCGGATTCGCCGGCGTACCGACTCCCGACGAGCTCGACGAGATCGAGCACGCGTACGCCGCTGTCGGCGCGCCCGTACAGGTCGAGCTCCCGCACCTCGCCGACCCCGCGATCGGCCTCGCCCTCAGCCGACGCGGATACCGGTTGGAGTCGTTCGAGAACGTGCTCGGCATCGCTGTCGAGGACAAGTACGACGTCACGCTGCCGGACGGGATCGAGATCCGGCCGAGTGGCGACGAGGAGCTCGACGTCTGGCTGAACGTGATGGCCGACGCGGTCGCCGTACCCGACACCCAGGGAGTCCCGTGGCGCGAAGAGTTTCCGCGCGACACCTACATCGAGGCCGAACGCGACGCCGCCGCGGCCGGCATCACCCGCTATCTCGCCGTGCTGAACGGCGAACTCGCGGGCGGAGCCGGGCTCCGCACAACAGAAGGCGTTGCCCAGTTCGCCGGCGCCGCAACGCTCCCCGCGCACCGCCGTCACGGCATCCAGTCCGCGCTCCTGTCCACCCGCCTCGCCGACGCCGCCACGGCCGGCTGCGACGTCGGTGTGATCACCACCCAACCGGCCTCGAAGTCCCAGCAGAACGCCCAACGCAGCGGCTTCGACCTTCTCTACACCCGAGCCGTCCTCGTGAAGCACCTCGCGCGCTCCTGACCAGCCTGGATGCGACCCCGACCCGCACGCCGCCACCCGCAACTCGTTGCCAGCAGCAACCTGCGGCTCGACCGCTTCAGCCCAGCTGTCGCCGCCGGCGATGGCCGCCTCGCGCCCGGTGTCTTGTACGCCGTGGGCTACTTCACGGCGACAATTTCCGCCAACCGAATATCCGGCTCGGACGCAAGGAGGCCCGAAGCCACCTGACCGAGTGCGGCCGGGATCTGACCGTTCAGGTGGGCCTGTCGGGCCTCTTCGCCTTCGAAAGTGTCGAAGATCCCGTAGGTCGTGTCACCCAGTCTGAACGCGTACCAGGTGACAGTCCCCTCCTCGGCAAGGGCGAGCTGACGGCCTTCCTCCAGGAACGCTGCCAGCTCGTCGCCCTTGCCGGGCTTGGCCTCGAGCAGGGCCAGAAGCCCACGGTCAACAGTCATTTCAGTTCTCCAAGGTTGTCTCGACCGTCGCGCCGTGAAGCCCGCGACGGCGTCCAGGCCGGTATGGAATACGGCTTACGCAAATGCACCGATCCAGGTAAGCAGGTCGCAAAGGCGGATTGCCGTTTCCGGCTGCGGGCAAAATCAGGGCCACCAGGCAGGCCGGTCGAACCGATCGCACGTGCCTTATCGTAGACGGGTAAGCCGCCTTCTGTCGTCGCCTGCCCGATGACAGATCCCTTACGGTGCTGGGATTCGGTGTGCCTACACCGATCGCACTCTGTGCTCGCCTGCGCGACAGAGAATGCCGTCACGAGTTTTCACGAACAACGCCTTCTCGGAACGAGAGATAACGGACCGCTTACCCCTCAAGGAATCTGCTGTACCTGACGCAGAACGTATCTAACGTCAACGACGTCCAGTAATTCCTCTGAAGGAAAACCCCATGTCAGTCAAGTCTGTGCGGACTCTGGCGCCGGCGCTAGCAGCCGTCGCCGTAGGCACACTGCTGGGAATCTCCCCGGCAAGCGCCGCGGGTCCGGGGGCTAGCGCGTCCGTCGGGAACACGGTCGTCGGACACGTCTACGAGACGACGAACGCCGCAAACGGCAACGCCGTCCAGGTCTTCGACCGGCTGCGTGACGGGCGGCTTCGCCCTGGCCCGGCCGTCGCCACCGGCGGCCGGGGTCTCGGCGCCTCGCTGGCCTCCCAGGGCGGTCTTGTCCGAGAAGGCAACCTGCTGTTCGCGGTCAACGCGGGCGACGACACGGTCTCGACCCTTGCCATCACCGACAACGGCCTGGCCCGGCGCTCCGTCGCGCCGAGTGGTGGCGACCGGCCGGTCAGCCTTACCGTCCGGCATGGTGTCGTCTACGTCTTGAACCAGGACAGCGAAACCATCAGCGCACTCCTGGTCAGCCCCGACGGCCCGCTGCTGCCGCTGCCCTTCTCGACAAGGTCTCTGAGCAAGACCTCTGCCAACCCGACGGCAGCAGCCGAGGTCTCCTTCAGTCCCGACGGCCGCACGCTGGTCGTGACTCACAAGGGCGACCAGACCATCGACACCTTCGCGGTGATCGGTGCCTACGCCGGTAAGGCCGTCGCCCACAAGTCGGCCGGCACGACTCCCTACGGGTTCGATTTCGACCCGCGCGGTCACGCGATCGTGTCCGAGGCGGACGCAATTGCCGTCTCGTCGTACTCCGTCGCCGGCACCCAGCTTCGGAACATCACCGCGTCGCTGAGCGACGGTGGTCGGCCGCCTGCTGGCTCGTGATCACCGATGACGGTCAGTACGCATACACCGTCAACGCCGCCAGCTCGTCGATCTCGTCGTACCGCATCGACAGCAGCGGCCGGCTGAAGCTCGTCGCCTCTGTGGCTGCGACCACCAGCGGTGGCGGCCGCGGCACACGCACGCGGATAGCCGGCCTGCAAGAGCCGGCTCAAGGGGTGGATCGACAAGCGGCTTCGCCGGATCCATCCCCTCGTACTGGATGCTCAGCATCAGGTGCAGGTCGTCGCCGACTGGCACCCATTGCTGCGCGTGACCGCAGCGATCTCGGCTGATCAAGGCCTCCCGGGTGACACTTGTTTGCGGGGTGATCGCGCTGCCGGGCCTTCGCCCGGTCCACGAGGCCGGTCTGGCTCGGTCGGGTGGTCGACTGGCAGGCCGGCGGCGAGCCAGGCTTCGAACCCACCGATCACGTCGGCGATGTGCACAAGGCCGATCTGGCGAAGTGAGTGCGCCGCCAGGCTGGACGAGTAGCCGCTCTGGCACACGATGATCCATCGAACCTCCCAGTCGACCGCTTCGGGGATCCGTGCGTCGCTGCCGGGATCCAGGCGCCACTCCAGGTGGTTGCGTTCGATGACTATGGCGCCTGGCACCTCGCCGTCACCGCGCCGCAGAGACTCCGGCCGAATGTCGACGAGGTATGTCGCCCGCTCATGCGCTGCTGCTGCAGCGGCGGCCGGGTCCAGCCGGCAGAGCTCGGCCCGGACGTGGGCCAGCGTCTCCTCGATCCCCATCTCGCCCCCACAAGTCGACCGTCACTCTCCTGCGTTCGCCCCGTAGTCGACCTTCAGCCCACGATCCTACGGACGCCCCCTCTACGCCACCCCGTCATACAATGTTTCCTTCCACCTGGCGGCGTCCAGGCGGTGCCTGGCTAGGGTCGTCCGCGGTGGAGTCGTTTGCGGCGTCGGGCTATGTGTCCGAAGGGGATTGGTCCACGACTCGGCGGTGGACGTCGTCGACGCGGCGGGTGAGGTTGGCGCGGTCCAGCAGCTGGAGTAGTGGTACGGCCACGCGGCGGCTGGTGCCGAGCGCCCTCCGTACGTCGCTGACGGTGAACGGCTGCGGAAGTTCGGCGAGCCGCTGCACAGCGATGTCGGGGGCCTCGGGGGCGAGGTAGACGCCGTCGCCCACGTGCAGGAGCGCCCCGATACGGACCGCCGCGGCGAGCTTCGCCTGCGTCAGACCCAGTGACGCGAGCCGGTCGGCGTCGGGTGCCGCGAACGGGGTCGTCGACAGGTCGACGCGGATCGTCTCGACCGCCGACGCGACCTCCGGTGGGAGGAAGTCGCGGTTCGGTGCCCGCAGCACCCGGCCCTCCATGGCAGCCAGGGGTGGCGTCACCAGCGCGTCGACGAGTCGGCGGTCGGGCAGGTCGAGCCGCTGGCGGGCGGCCTCGAAGGGCAGGCCCCGTTCCAGCGGATGGCTGGCCGCGTATGAGTCGACCTCGGCGGCGAGCCGTGCTAGCAGCTCGTCGCGGTACTCCGGGTCGAGTAGCCAATCGCCGACGACCGGGGCCACGCCCGCCGGCGCCGGGCAGCCCATCCGGCGCAGGTCGGCAACGGTGACGATCCGGCGTCGGCGCAACTCGGACACCGGGTCCGGTTGTCCGGTCATCGCTGCCAGCTCGGCTCGTCGCAGAGCGCCGTCGCCGCGGCGAACCAGCTCTGGCGGTCGTACGTCGAGCACGGTGGCGCCGACGATTCGTCTGCTGCCCGGGTCGCGCAGTAGCAGCCGGTCCCCGATCTGCAACGGCAGCGGCGTTACGAGAGTCAGCCGGGCGAGGTCCGCGCCGAAGGGTCGCACCCGGGCCGCGACGGCAGCCGATCCGATGTGAAGGAGTACCTGGTGCGGCAGCTGCCCAGAGGTCCGCACATCGACCAGACTGGTCGTGTCCCAGGCCTCAGGCGTGAGCAGCGCGCTGCCGCGCCGGATCTGGCTCACGGGCAGATGCCGCAGGTTGACGGCAACCCTGGCCACGGCTTGCACCGAGGGCACGTGGGTCTTCAGGGACTCGACGCCGCGGACGTGCGAACGGTGCTCCCCGGGCGCGATCGTGAGGGTGTCGCCGGCGGAGATCGCCCCCGCGGTAAGCGTACCGGTCACCACAGTGCCGGCACCGCGGATCGTGAACGCCCGATCCACCCAGAGCCGCACCGCACGCTCCCGATCGGGTGGCGGCAGGGCTGCGATCAACCGCGACAGCGCGGCCCGAAGGTCGTCCATACCAGCACCGGTTGTTGCGCTCACGCAGACCGTCTCGATCCCGCTCAGGGACGTCGTCGCGAGCTCGTGACGAGCGGCGGCCAGCGCGGATGCAGGCGCGGCGAGGTCGCAGCGGCTGATGACCATTACCCCGTACCGGACGCCGAGAGCGTTGAGCGCGGCGAGGTGCTCAGTGGATTGTGCCTTCCAGCCCTCGTCGGCGGCGACGACGAACATGACGGCCGGAGCGGGTCCGATGCCGGCGAGCATGTTGCCGATGAACCGCTCATGGCCGGGTACGTCGACGAACGCGACCGGATGCCCCGATTCCAGGGTCGTCCAGGCGAACCCGAGGTCGATGGTCATGCCGCGTCGGTGCTCCTCGGCCCAGCGGTCCGGCTCCATCCCGGTCAGCGCGCGGACCAGGGTGGACTTTCCGTGGTCGACATGGCCGGCGGTCGCGATGACGTGCATGTCAGGCCTGTCCGGCGGCGCGGGTGATCGCGTCGTGCAACACGTGGTCCAGCTCGGGTGGGACACTTCGCAGGTCGAGCAGGAGCCGTCCAGCGTGCATCCGTCCGATGACGGCGGGGTCGTGGGTCCGGAGTACCTCCGCGTACTCGCCCGGCACGCTCAACGCCGTACTAGCCAGCACTAGTCCTGGCGCGCCGCCGCCTCCGGTACTGGCCTGGCTCGGCACAGCTCGTACGTCGAGGTCTAGCGCGGTAAGGCCGACCAGCAAGGAACTGGCGCGTGCCTCGAGCTCGTCGGCGCTCGCGTGCAGCATGCGCGAGATCGGGGAGGTCGGCCCCCTCAGGGTCGCTTCCAGCGCGGCGAGGGTCAGCTTGTCGACACGCATGGCCCGGGCGAGCGGATGGCGACGCAGCCGCTCCACGTAGGTGCGATCACCAAGCAAGAAGCCGCACTGCGGTCCGCCGAGCAGCTTGTCCCCGCTGGCGGTGATCAGCGTGGCGCCATCAGCAAGTGTCGTCACGGCGTCGGGCTCGTCCGGCAGCGAGGGGTCCGGCGCGAGCAGACCGGATCCGATGTCGACCACGAGGGGTACGTCCAAGGAAGCGAGCTCTCGCACCGAAGCCTCGGCGGTGAACCCCCTCACTACGAAGTTCGACGGGTGCACCTTCAACACGAAACCGGTCTGCGGTCCGACGGCCTCGGCGTAGTCGCGGAGCGTCGTACGGTTCGTGGTCCCGACCTCGCACAGGCGCGCACCGGTGGATGTCAGCAGGTCGGGGATGCGGAACCCGTCGCCGATCTCCACCATCTCGCCCCGGCTCAGTACGATGTCCCGGCCCGCCGCGAGCGCCGTCGCGGCGAGCGCCAAGGCGGCCGCGTTGTTGTTCACCACATGCACATCTCCTGCCGCCGGCACGGCCGCCGCGAGAGCCTTCAGAACCTGTCGGCCGCGGCGAGCCCGCAGACCGCTGTCCACGTCGAACTCGACGTCGACGCATCCCGCTGCCCCCACCACCGCGTCGACGGCGGCCGCGGACAGCGGCGCCCGGCCGAGATTTGTGTGCAGCAACACCCCGGTCGCGTTCACGACCGGACGCATGCCGCTCGCGCGGGGTGGCAGCTCCGCCACGACGACGTCAGCCACCTGCTCGGGCGTGATCTCACCCCGGCGCGCCCGGTCCTGGACCTCGTTCACCAGCTGCCTGACCAGTGCCCGCCCCAGCCGTTCCTGCGCGTCGGCCAACCGCGGGTCCGCCAACAGACCGTCGACCCGCGGGATCCGGCGTCGTTCGTCGACCACTCCTCGACGGTACGGCGGCGCGCCCGTCTCGTCATCGACTCACGAAAGATGGCGGAGGCGGACGGGAATCGAACCCGCCGGACCGAGATCCTCGGTCCCGAACGGTTTTGAAGACCGCGGGGGCCACCAGACACCCTGACGCCTCCGCTCGCCAGCATAGGACGACCCGAAGCGGCAGGGCGATGGGTCGCGGCCGGCGTCTCCGTATACATCCTGGCAAGGTGCGGCTCTACGCTGTGGGCACTGCTTCGCCAGCGGGGAGGGTGTGACATGACGACCGGCGCGGGCACCTACCGGCTGACTCACTACGCTCACGGTGGCGGCTGCGCCTGCAAGATCCCACCCGGCGAATTGGAGCTGGTCGTTGCCGACCTGCTCGGCGGCCCCCTGGATGACGACCTGCTGGTCGGCCTCGCGGGCGGCGACGATGCGGCCGTCGTACGGCTGACCGCCGACCTGGCCGTCGTCGCCACCGCAGACTTCTTCACTCCGGTGGTCGACGACCCCTACGACTGGGGGCGCATCGCCGCTGCGAACGCACTCTCGGATGTTTACGCCATGGGCGGGAGGCCGCTGGTCGGGGTGAATCTGTTGGCGTGGCCGCGGGATGTGCTGCCGTTCGAGCTTGCCAAGGAGGTTCTGCGCGGCGGGCTCGCCGTCGCCCGCGAGGCCCGTTGCCACGTCGGCGGTGGACACAGCATCGACGACCCGGAGCCGAAGTACGGGATGGCGGTCACGGGCGTTGTGGACCCCGCCCGGCTGCTGCGCAACGACGCGGGAGTGGCGGGAGACCCGCTGTCGTTGAGCAAGCCACTCGGGTTGGGCGTGCTCAACAACCGGCACAAGCAGACCGGCGAAGTGTTCCCGCAGGCGGTCGAGACGATGGCCGCGCTCAATGAGCTCGCCTCGCAGGCGGCATTGGCCGCCGGCGCTCGCTGCGCGACCGACATCACCGGCTTCGGACTCCTGGGCCATCTCGTCAAGCTCGTCCGGGCCAGTGGTGTGACGGCGGTCATCGATGCCACCGCAGTGCCCTACCTGGACGGGGCCCGCAAGTCGGCGGCCGCCGGCTACATCAGCGGCGGCACCCGTCGCAACCTCGCGTGGGTCGTACCAAGCACTGACTTCGGATCACTACCCGAGGTCGAGCAACTACTGCTCGCCGACGCGCAGACGTCGGGCGGACTGCTGGTCGCCGCAGAGCTCCCGGGCTGCCCGATCATCGGTGAACTAGTCGAGCGGACTGAGTACGACGTCGTGATGCGCGGCTGAGCGCCCCGCCATCGCGGGCCGTGAAATCGCGACGGCATCGACGCTGGCGCGGGTTCTGGGGCGGGCGTATGGTCAAAACGAGCGACGGAGGGGGTGGCTGCGATGTTGCCGAGAACCGCTGGAGGAACCGCGATGCCGGACCGGACGCCGCGTCAGCGCCAGGGGCTGGCCAGACGTCATTTCATGGCCGGTGCCGCCGGACTCACCGGCACCGCCGTCGGCGGAGGCTGGCTGGTCGGCGCGCCCGCTGCATCCGCACAGCCGGCGCAGCATCGTCACCTCTCGACCGCTGCGGCGCGACCTATCCCAGGTGGCTTCCAGATCACCCCGGGAGGCGAGGTCTTCCATGTGTTCCTCCCCGGCGAGGGGGAGCCCAGCACGATCACCAACTTCAAGGGGAACGTCGCGGCAGCGATTATCGACGGGCGGGGAACCGGCGCCAACGCGGCCCACGCCTTCGAGGTCGACGTCCGGTTCATGGACGGCACGTTCATCGGCCTCGACGGCCGGCAGAGCGTCGGCACGTTCGCCTTCTATTGAGTCGACGTCTTCGAGGGGTCGGTCGACCCCACCTTCGCAACCCAGACCCACGACTTCAACCCCGGGATCTCCGCCGCTGGGTTGTTCTGGACGACGCGAGCGCACCCTGACAACGTGTCGGCCGACACCGCGCGCGGCCGCGCGACGTTGGTGGTGCAGGACGTGATCCTGCCTGACTTCCACGACACCATTGCCTCACTGCAGCACAAGCCTCCGATCGCGATCGGCACCTTGGCGATGAAGGTGAACTGGGAGGGCGGCGGCGAACGCGTTCGGGTCGACGACAACGAGAAGGATGTCGGCGGAACCTTTGTACGAGGCCCAGCCTCGGTCTGGTTCCACGTCGAAAGCGACGACGGATTCAGCTACACATCGGACCGGCACGGGCAGCAGACCGTCGTCGCCGAGGTGTGGAGCGAACGTAACGGCGTCTTCCACCGTTGATGCCATCGAAACCAACTGTGCTACCCAACGCCCGCAGCGTGTCCGCGGATCGCCTCGACTGCGGCATATGCCGACGTTCAGCTGAGGGCGCGTTGGCAGGTGCCTCGTCTGCCTTGCCGGGCGTTCAGACTGCGGGCTGGCCGTGATGCGTCATGACGCGCAAGATCGCTTGCAGGTGATCGGCCGGGTTGGCGCCGAGCTCAAAGGCGACGGACACGTGCCCGGCAGGACTGGGGATGATCAGCTGGTGGAAGTGGCCGTACCCGACGATGAGATAGCGCAGCCCGCCGCAGTCGATGTTGCCGCGCTGGGTGGTCAGGTGAGCAGGGTGGGGTTGACCAGGAGCTCCTCGTACAGGTCGCTGTCGCTGCTGGAGGCGTTGTGCAGATCAGGCCGCGATCGCATCTGCACTCGCTGACCGTGAGCGGCCGCGACGTAGCGAATTTCCGGCGAGATTGCGAGGACATCATCATGCAGATCGCTCATCGACTTCCCTCCGGTGGCCCGCTCGGACGGTGGTATTGGGGCTGCGGCGCCGGCGTGGCCGTCCCCGCCGCACCGAACACGATAATCTGCGTGCCCCTCCACGCGGCCGATGAAGCGGGCTGCGGCAAACAATCGGCGTTTGGTGCGGCTCTCGAGCCGAAGCGCACGACCACAGATGACGATCACCGCCACTGACCGGAGATACAGGGCAGCGAATACGTGTGCGGACGCGCAACGCCCGCTCATCGGCTACTTGTCTTATTGCCCCATGACCGGTGCTCGGCCAGGCTCGGTCTAGGCGTCCGGGCTGTCGCTCTCTTTTCGGCTGCCCTCGCGGTTTGTGTGGCTCTCATTTGGCCTGCGCTGTCCCCGACGCCGCCCCAGGGCGGGGAGAGGCTCAAGGGATTGCTCGGCTCGAAGTAGCGTTGCCCTCCCTCCCTTGCTCGACGACCCGATGGGAACGAACGACGGGAGGCGCACATGCCTGCACCGGCCAGATCCGCGGTGGTGATCGGAATGGATCCGCCCAAGCGGTCGGCCACGATCGAGGTGATGACCGGCGACGAGCAGGTGGTCGGTGGCCGGAGGTTCGCTACCGACCCAGCCGGCTATCGAGCGATGCTCACCTACGCCCAGCAGTGGCTGACCGGGTCTGGGCAGTGGAGGGATACCAGGGCAATCGGCAGACACGTCGGGATCCGCCTGGTCCGTAACGGCGAGGACGTCGTCGATGTCCCGCGGGAGTTCTTCTGGACGATGTTCAGGCGCCGCAGTTCGGTCTCGAGACCGTTGCGGCCGCCTTTCCCCGCCCGACAGCCGGGTCGTGTAGACCATCGCGTTGTCGGTGAGCGTGGAGGCCGGGATCCCCTGCTGGGTAACGGTTTCGCGGAAGGTCGCGACCACGATAGGCCCGGTGATGCGGGCGTGGGCGGTGACCGACAGGGCGCACCGAGAGTGGTCGTCCAGCCAGGTGATGATCTCCACATCGACACCGGGCCGACCGGTGGGGTGGTGAGGCTGTAGTGGGTGAAGTCGGACTACCAGCACTCGTTCGGTTGCTCGGCGGCGAACCGCAAGTACGACGACCGCGGCCGCTCGGCCGGATCCGGTGTCACCGCGCCGGCCCGGGTCAGGATCCGGTGGATCGTCGCCCGCGACAACCTGACCTGGTGATGGTGCAGCAGGTGCCACCAAGCGTGTCCGCGCCCGCGTCCAGCCCGGAGTCTCCGAGTTGCTTGCGCAGGGTTAGTACCAGCTCCACCGTGGCCGCCGGGGTCGCGCGCGGTGAGGTCTTCGGGCGTCGCGACCGCGGCTCGAGCGCCGCCTCACCTTCGGCCAGGTACCGGGCCTTCAGCTTGTGACCCAGGCCCTGTGCACGCCGTAGCGCACAGCGACCTCAGACGCCGACTGCCCCTCGACGAACAAGGCCGCGATGACCGACCGAGCCTTCGACATGCCCGACCATCCGGCCACCCCAGCCTGTCACAGAGGGAGGTCCTGGCGGTTGCTTGAACTGCTTCCAGCTGGACACCCCTTTACGCACCTCAATCAGCGCGACAGGATGGGCAACGATGAGAGCCCATGAGTGCTGCACGATGAGCGAATTGCTTACTAGCAAAGATTTCGCTCGTCAGTGACATACAACGATCACCCTGGGCTGGAAATCAGCGGGTTCGGGGTTCGAGTCCCTGGCGGCGCACAACAGCCCAGGTCAGAGCGTTGGCCTGGGCTTTGCTGTGTCTCGGACGCACCACTTACGCACCACTTTGCCGGTGTATCACCGAGCGCGAGTGGCGGCGACCACGACGGCCACGTCCGCCCAGTCTCCGGCTTCGGCAAGACCAAGGGCGACCGAGCGCTCGCTACTGAAGACGCTCCAAGACCGCGCAAACACCGGCCAGTCCGGCGACCTGCCGCGATGAACACGCCCTTTCGCTGCTTCTCGACTCGGCTCCGGCTTGACGGCCGTCGGTCAGGTCGCCTGCTTCAATGCGTCGGCGATGACGGCGGCGGTACGCTGTGGAGCCTCGTCCGGGATGAGGAACACCGCGCCGGGGATCGTCACCAGGGTCACGTTCGGAGCCGCGTCGAGTGCGGCGCGCTCGGCGTCGGTGAGGCCGCCATCCCCCTTCTCTTCGGCGTGCACGACCCACACGGGGCTGCCCGATGCAACCAGCTCGGCGGCGAAGGTCCGGTCCGCGGCGATGTAGTCGAGGTACTCGCCGCACACTCGGACCGCATCGCTCGCCCTGTTCTGCTTGAAGTCTTCGATCAGCTCTTTCTTGTGCTCCTCCGATGTCTTGGCGGATCGGGCCATCAGCGGCATCAGACGGAACAGGATGGCCATCGGCCACCTGCCCACCTTCTGTGACGCCCGTACCACGTAACGGAAGAACGTGGACTCGTCCGGGGTCGTCAGGCTGAGACCGAGCAGCACGACCGGGCCCTGGAAATGTCCTGACAGCACCATGTCCAACGCGACCGAGGCGCCGTAGGAGAACCCCACGACCACGTCGCAGGCGTTCTCTCTGGCCAGCTCCCCGGCCCTGCGAGCTATGGCGGGGATTGACACGTCTGCGGATACGGGCGCGCCAGCCATGCCCGGCAGCGTCGTGGCCACCAGGCGGACACCGGACAGCGCCGGCTCCGCCATCACCAGATCGAACGACCGCGCCGCGCAGGCGCCGCCCGGCAACAACAGGACCGACCGATCGGCATCCAGCGGCCCGACGATCAACCGCTCCCAGGCCTCCCGCATCGCCACCCCGCCCGCCCTAAGGACGGTGCCGTCCGTGCTCGTCTCGTACTGCATGTGATCGCCTCGAAATCGTTCGCTCATAGGACGCAAGCGTCGCAGCGAGGCGCACCGCCCGCATGAGGCGATCACCTCATCTTTCAGCGCCCTTCGAAGCTGCCGACGAGCGCGTGCTGCATCGCGAAGTGCGTTGCAGCCGCCCGGCTCGAGACGCCGATCTTCAGGTAGATGTTCTGGATGTGGTTGGACACCGTCTTCGGTGTGACCACCAGGCGCTCGGCAATCTGCCGACTCGAATAGCCGCGCGCGAGCAGACCCAGGACCTCGACCTCCCGGGCCGTGAGGCCTGCCGGCCACTCGCGCCGGGCGCTGACCCGGTGCCCGGCCGCCTTGAGCACGGAGTTCACTGCGTCCCCGTCGAGGCGCCCGGCCCGCACTTCGGAGCGCAGCTCGGCGGCCGCCTCGCTCTCGGGCATGGCGGCGCGGTGGGCGCGGGGCTCGGTCATCGCGTGGTAGACGTCGGCGACGGCCAGCAGCCGGTCGGCGGGCGTCAGCTGCGCCGCGTCGATGCCGCGGGGATACCCCGAGCCGTCGAGCCGCTCGTGATGATTTGCGGCCAGCTCGCGACTGCGGGCCAGCGCCGGAACGCCGGCGAGCATACGACTGGTCAGGTAGGGGTGCAGCCGGGTGTGCTCCAGCTCTGCGGGTGTCAGCGGCCCCGCTTTGTCCCAGATCGCGTTGGAGATGCCGAGCCGGCCCAGGTCGTGGATGAATCCGGCGCGGTGCAACGCAGACAGTTCGTCGTCCGCAAGCCCGGATATCCGGCCCGCCTCCCGCGCAAGGTTGGCCACGCCGCGCGAGTGCCCCGACATCCACGGCGACTTCATGTCGACGAGATCAGCCATCGCCCCGAGCACGGCATCGAGATCATCGCCGCCCACGAAGAGCGTGAGCGACGGCTCGGCACCGATCACGTCCTCCCAGCAACTGGAGGCGGCATCGATGCCGGCCACGAGTTCCTCGGCCTCGGTGATGAACAGGTCGGCCAGCGCTGGGTCGAAACTCCTCCCGCGTTGCTTGCGCGCGTACTCGCGGGCGGCGTCAAGGCCGCGGCGGCGGTACGCCACCTCGGTAAGGTCAGCGAGCTGGACGATGCGGGCGGGCAGCGAGACCTCTTCGCCCATCAGCTTCCGCGGCCCACCCTTGCCGTCCCACTGCTCGTAGGTCTCGCGCAACGCCCGGCAGGTGGCGTCGTCGAGCCCGATCCGCGCCGCGAACTGGCTCGCGAGCCTGGTGTGCGTGTCGTACATGCTCTTGAGCAGCGCGACGCCCTGGCCGGGGAACGCCGCCATTTTCCGCGCCCGCGCCAAGCCGCGCTCGCTCGCCCCGATCATGCGCACGAACTCGAAGACGTGGGGTTCGTAGGCGCCGTGTTTGACGACGATGTCATCGCCGAACCACTCGGCCTGCTCGTGGGCGTCGGCGTGACAGTAGACGTTGGCGAGCAAGCCCGTGTAATAAGTCGCCACACGGTCGCGCTCTACTACGCCGATGCGATCGGCGATCCGCAGCGCGATCACCGTCTGGCGCAGGCAGTGCTCCATCGGCTCGCCGCGGCCAAGGTCAGTGGCCAAGGACAGAGTCGCCACGAGCTCTGCGAGCCTTACGCTCCCCCGATCCACAACTGCCGCCACCGCCCCAGTCTAGATCTGCCCACCTCGATGCGCCTCGCGCGGAAATAGGCCCCGGGCTGAACGCCGGCCGGGACCGCCGCGCTGGTCTGACGCCGGTTCAGGCCGGATCACGCGCTGGCCGGCGGGACGAGCTCATTCCAGCCAGAAGGGCGCGACGCTCGATTGCAGCGGCCAGACCGCGCAAGCAAGGACACCAGCGTCGACTGTCAGGGCTTCAACAGCTGAGTTCCCGGCACAACGACCTGGACGCAGCGCTACCGGTGCGCGAGATTCGTCGGTGGTTCAGGCCGTGGCACCGCCTGGTGTCTCCGCGAGCTGGCGCATCAGCGCAGCGATGTCTTCGAGGTGCCAGGTCTCGGTAATGAAGCCGTCGTGGACTCGGTAGATGTCGATGTAGGCGAACTCGGCGGAGCGACCGGTCGGTGGTGAGCCGAAGAAGGTGCCGGTGTGCGTCCCGGTGATGCGGCCGTAGCCGACCACGCCGTCGTCGTCGGAGATGACGTGGTCGATGCTGATGCGGAGGTCGGGAAAGCCTCGACGGTACGACGCGACGGCGTACAGCAATCCGTCGATCCCCGGGGCGGCGCCGGGCGGGAGGGTGTGGTCGATGAGGTCGGGCTGGACGAGTTTTCGGAGTGTGGTGTCGTCACCGGCCTCGAACGCGGCGATGAACTGGCGCAGTAGGTCTTCGTTGTCTTGGTTCATGGTGAGCCCTTTGGCTGGTTGCAGATTCCTGGGTGGTCACGGTGCGCGGTCCGCGCGGCGCGCGGTGATCAGCCAGGCCGCCGCAGCAGCGTCAGGGTCGAGGTCTCGGACGGTCCAGGCAAGCAGATCGCGAAGTATCGCAAACCTTCGTCGGCCGCCCACTGCTCGCCCTGGTCACCGTTCCACGCTGCGAACTGCTCCACGTTGCCTGCGTCAACCGCAGTCAGGTGCTGATCACCTTGGTTCCCGATGGTGGTCATCGAGGCCTCGCCACGATACTCTCAATAGGACTATTCCTGGATACTCCTAAGGAGACTATGTGTCAAGGGTGGAGGGAACACCTGCACTGACGACCACGTCGTTCGCGGTCCTCGGTCTGCTCGCGATCCAGCCGTGGACGACCTACGAACTGGCGGTTCAGATGGAGCGGACCTTGAACCGCAGCTGGCCGCGGGCGCGCAGCCGGCTCTACGAGGAGCCCAAGAAACTGGTCGCGCACGGACTAGCGGTGGCGACCAAGGAGATGGTCGGTCGCAGGCCGCGCACCATGTACGCGATCACCGATCCAGGTCGCACGGCACTCGCCGAGTGGCTCCGAACACCCGGCGAAGGGCCGAGCCTGGAATTCGAACAACAGATCAAGCTGTTCTTCGCCGACTTCGGCACCCGAGACGACGCACTGGCCACCCTGGCGGCCTCCCGGGCTTGGGCCGCCGAGCAACTCGACGTGTTCGTCGAGGCTGCCCGCGAGTACCTGGCTGGCCAGGGCCCGTTCCCCCAGCGGTCCGCGGTGACATCGGTCGGAGCCCGGTTCATGGTCGACTTCTACGACCTGGTCGATCGCTGGGCCACCTGGGCCACCGAAGTGGTCGAGACCTGGCCTGCAGATCCGAGCCAGGCCGACCCCACACTGGAGATCGACAGGTACATCCTCGAGCTCGCCGAGCATCGGACACTCCGCACTACCCCAGACAGCAAATGAACGGGCTGAGTGTCGCGGCCCTCTGTAATCATCGGGTAACGGTTGCTGGGGTTGACCCGCTGGCTGGTGCGAGGTTGTCTCGCAAGTAATGCACGGTGGGGTGATCGGAGTATGACAACAGAGCTGATCGCCGAGGCACGGGCCGCGTTGCGAAGCGGAGATGCGAGCGCAGCGCGGGCGGTTCTCGAGCATGCCGACAGCGCTCCCGACGCACTCGAACTGCTCGCGTCCGCATCGTTCTTGTTGCTCGAGTACGAGCGGTCGCTGGCCGAGATGGAGGCGGCGTACGCCGGTTACCGCGCAACTGGCGCCGGCGCCGGCGCCGCGCGGGTGGCGCGGTTGCTCGCCGGTATGCATGGTTCCACATCAGGTGACTGGGCCGTCGCCGCCGGCTGGATCGCGCGGGCCAAGACACTCCTGGCAGACCTGCCCGACTCCGAGGAGCGCGGCTGGGTAGCCCTGACCGAGGGCATGTTCGAAGCCAACCGTGCCCGTAAGAACGCCCACTTCCAGCTCGCGATCGAGATCGGCCGCAGCCACGGGGACGCCGACCTGGCCCTCGCCGGTCTGGCGTATCTCGGTGCCAGTCTGGTCCACGACGACCGCGTCGAGGAGGGCATGCTGCTGCTCGACGAAGCCTGTGCGGCGGTCTCAGGTGACGAGGTCGAGAGTTTCATGATCGTCGAGGAGATCTTCTGCCAACTGTTCGCGGCCTGCGAGCACGCGCACGACGTACGCCGCGCCGAGCAGTGGATGCGAATCGGTCAACGGGTCGCCGAGCGGCGGCGACTGCCGACTGTGAGCGCCTACTGTCATACACACTACGGCGGCATCCTGACCGCCGCCGGCCGCTGGCCCGAAGCCGAGACAACCTTGACGGAGGCAATCCGGCTGTGGGCGCTAGGACGTCGTACCTTGAAGGCCGGTGCGCTGGCACGGCTCGCTGATCTGCGCGTCAAGCAGGGCCGGTACGACGAAGCGGCAACGCTACTCCACGATCTGACCGACGACGACGCGGTTCAGCCACGAGCCGCCCTTCTTCTCGCGAACGGCGAGAACGCGGTCGCACTGGATCTCCTCGAACACGCCGTGCGCAAGGCCGATGCCGGATCCAGTTCGTGCCTCGGGCTCCTGTCCCTGCTCGTCGAGGCGCAACTCGCCGCCGGCGAGGACCCGGGCGACACCATCGAGTCGATGGCGATGTGTGCGAAGGCCCATCCGTCGCCGTACGCGAACGCTCTGGTCGCCTTGGCCCGTGGCCGCGCGGGCGAAGGCGACCCGAAGGCATGGTTGCGGGACGCCCTCGACGGCTTCACCGCGGCGCAACTCCCACTCGAGGCGAGTCAGTGCCGCCTGGACCTCGCACGGGCCTGCAGCCGAGAGAACCCGCAGGTCGCGGTCACCGAGGCACGCAACGCGCTGCGCAGCTTCGAAATGCTGAACGCCGCACGGCATGTGGACGCAGCCACCGCGGTCCTGCGGCAGCTCGGCCAGCGCGTCGCCCCGCCCGCTCCTTCCGGTCAGTCGCTCAGCCGGCGCGAGGACGACGTACTGCGGCTGCTCGGCGAAGGATTGTCGAATCCCGAGATCTCCGACCGTCTGTTCATCAGCCGCAAGACCGTCGAGCACCACGTCGGCAACATCCTGCTCAAACTCGGGCTCCGCAACCGCGCCGAGGCCGCGGCGTACGCCGTACGCCGCGGACCCGCCACGAAATAGGGGAACTCCCCCATACCGGCTCCACATCCACCGACGACGGTGGACGCAAGCCGACTTTGGAGGAGCTATGACGTACGACGCCATCGTCATCGGGGCCCGGGTCGCGGGATCACCCACCGCAATGCTGCTGGCCCGCAAGGGCTACCAGGTCCTCGCGCTCGACCGTGACACCTTCCCCAGCGACACCCTTTCGACACACATCATCCATGCCCCCGGCGTAGCGGCCCTGCGCCGTTGGGGGCTGCTCGACCGGCTGTCGACCACCGGCTGCCCACCGATCCCGAGCTATACCTTCGACTTCGGACCGATCAAGATCAGCGGCACCACGCGGCCTGTCGACGGCATCGACGTCGCGTACGCTCCTCGCCGCACAGTACTCGACAAACTGCTGGTCGATGCCGCCCGCGAGGCCGGCGCCGAGGTGCGCGAGGGCTGCAACGTCGACGAAGTACTCACCGAGAACGGCAGAGTTGTCGGCGTCCGCTGCGGCGGGCGAGAAGAGCACGCCGAGATCGTGATCGGCGCCGACGGGCGCAACAGCCGAGTGGCCAAGGCTGTCGGCGCTGTCGACTACAACACCAAACCCCGGTTGCAATACGCCTACTACACCTATTTCAGCGGGCTCCCGTGCAACCAGGTCGAGAACTACATCCTGCCCGACCGTGGGTTCGGCGTCGCACCCACCAACGATCAACTCACGATGATCGTGATGGGCTGGCCGTACGCCGAGGCCAGAGCCTTCAAGACCGATGTCGCCGGCAACTTCTACAAGACGCTCGAACAGGTCCCGTCCTTCGTCGCGCGCCTCGCCGGCGCCACGCAAGAAGCGCCCTTCCTCGGCGGGGCCGTGCCCGGCTGGCTCCGCACACCGTACGGCGACGGGTACGCGCTGGTCGGCGATGCCGGCTACACCAAGGACCCAATCACTGCCCAAGGCATCAGCGACGCCTTCCACGACGCCGACCGCTGCAGCGAGGCGATCGACCAGTGGCTCGGCGGCGGAAAGCCCTTTGAGGACGTCATGGGCGCATGGCACCAGGAACGCGATGCGCGAGTCTCGGCGATGTACGAGTTCACCTCCCAAATGGCCACCCTGGCGCCACCACCACCCGAGATGCAGCACCTCCTCCAAGCCGTCAGCCACAACCAGGAGGCAATGAACGACTTCGTCAGCGTCATCGCCGGAGCGATCTCACCTACCACCTTCTTCTCGGAGGAGAACGTGAACCGAATCCTCTCCAGAACCGACAAGCCCGTCGCACCGATCACCGTTTGACATGCTGGATCACAGCGACGGGAGTCTTCGCGTGCTGCACGCAGTGCTGACTGGCCGAGCCCAGCAACATCCCAGCGAAGCCGCCGTGCCCGCGGCTACTCCGCGGAGTCAGCTCGCCAGCATCCGCTCGAGTTGCAGCGGATTACTCAGGTAGACGTTGCCCGCTGCCTCCGCGACGTTGTCCGGCCACACGACGCCATCGTGTGAAGCGATGGCAGCCACGACTCGCCGCGCTACGTCGGCCGGGTCGGCCTTCTCGGCGTCCACCCCGGCGAGCATGTCGGTGTCGATGCCGCCCGGATACGCCCCGATCACCTCGATCCCGCGATCACGTACCTCGGCACGCAAGGCCTGGGTGAACGAATGTGCCGCGGCCTTCGAGGCGGAGTACCCAGCCATCGGACCGACTGGCGCCAAGGCGATCAGCGTGAGGATGTTGACGATCGCGGCCGGCCCGTTCGTCCCCAGTGCCGGAACGAACGCGCGAGTGACCCGGACAGTACCCAGGTAGTTGGTGTGCAAGTCGCGCGCGAAGAGTTCGAGGTCCCCGTCGAGCGCAGTGCCGAACCCGAGTACACCGGCGTTGTTGATGAGCAGATTGACATCCGGCGCCGCCTGCACAGCTGCGTCGATGCTGTCCTGCTCCGTCACGTCGAGCACGAGAGTGTGAACTCGAGGATCGGCCGCCACGGCCTGGTCGATTGAGTGCAGGGTCCGCGCGGTGACGTAGACCTTCGCGGCCCCGCCACTGAGCAACTCGGACACGAGGTGAGCGCCGAGGCCCCGGTTGGCACCGGTAACCAGAGCGGTGCTACCCGAAATATTCATGGAGATCCCTTCGAGGAAAGCGGACGGGTCTCCGACCGTAAGTCGCACACACTGCGCGTCTCCATGCTCAAAACTCGCACTTTCTTGCCGATAGTCTCAGGTCACAGCTGCAGCGCTAGGTTTGGATAAACTCACAACATGGATCTGCTGGCGGAGATGCTGGCTGTCGCCGGAGTGCGTGGTTCCGTTGCGGCGACAGTTCACGCGGGCGAGCCTTGGGGTCTGTCTCTGGATCAGGTCCCCGGTGCGGCCTTCCATGCACTCGCGGCCGGCACAGCTTGGCTGCAGATCGCGGATCGAGATCCCTTGCGGCTGATGCCAGGAGACGTCGTGCTCCTCCCGACCGGCTCCGGGCATGCCCTCTCGAGCCAATCAGGAGTGCCGTTGGAGCCGTTCGACCATGCGGCTGCAGAGCGGGCATCGGCAGCCGGTGGGATTCTCGATGTCGGCAGCCGACCGGGTACGACGCGGATTCTCTGCGCGTCGTACCACCACGATCCCGCGGTCGCAACGCCACTGCTCTCGCTCCTGCCAGCAGTCATGCACGTACCCGCAGGCTCGGGCGGTGGGGCGCTGGACGACACCCTCCGGTTGCTCGCCAGCGAGCTCGCCAGGCCGGGCTTGGCATCGGCCACTCTGCTCGACCGGTTGGTCGACCTCCTGCTGATCCACCTGCTTCGTGCCTGGGTGGGCATGGATTCGCCAGGAACACCGGTCTCATGGCTGAGAGCGCTAGGTGATCCGGTGGTCGAGTCCGGCGAGGCCGGCGACGACTGCGCGGCCGTACTTCTGGACCAAGGCCTCTGCCGATCATGTCGTGCCCTGCTGATGCCAGCTCGGCGAACGCGAAGTGGTGGCCGCGGTGCTGCAGCGCAACCACCACCTAATCCGCCCGGCCAGGTCCAGCTTCGCCGACAAGGCTCCGCCGACACGAGCTCCATCTGTTCGCCGAGCGCCTGGGGCTGCGGCTTTCCGTCCCGACCGCAAGGACGTGGCCGACCACAATGGCAATCTCGGCGGCATCCCGCAGCGGATCGAATCGGTCAACCTGGCCCTGAAAGGCCGGCTCGACCTCGAACCGCACAGCGGCGGCACCTCACCGCAGGCTTCACCGGCGTCGCCCAGCGCGTGCTCGCCCTGGCCGAGGGATCTGGCACCACTGGAACACCGCCGCGCCACCAGCGAGCGATCACTGACCGCCTACGACCACTGACACCTTCCAGGATCCAACCACCTAATGCCCATAGATAGCGATGAAGGTGCTGGTCGCGATTGTCGAAGGGCCAGCAGCCGCCAGCACCTCTCTGGCCGGCGTGCCATACGGAAGGTCGAGCGGTTTGGACAACGCGGTCAGGGTGAAGCGGTAGTGATGTGTCTGTCCAGCCGGCGGGCACGGTCCGTCGTACGTCGCTTCGTTGAAATCGTTCAGCGCTTCGCGCGCGGCGTCGGGCTTGGCATGCTCCACGACCCCGGGTTCGGTGGGCGAGATTCTCCACTGCACCCAGTGGATCAAGGGATCGCCGTGAACGCTGATCTTGTCGTCGTCGACCATCGACAAGACGAGCTCCGTCGTTCCGGCCGGCACATGCCGGAAGGCCAACGGCGGGGAGAAGTCCCCGGCTCCGTCGCAGGTCATCCGTGGATCGAAGCTCCCGTCGGCATGGAATCCGTCGCCCGGCAGCACCGAGAAACCTCCCCTGTCCGAAGCCGGCGGCCGACTCCCGCCATTGATTGCTGGTGCCGAGCAGCCGACCACGAACAGCACGGCAAGAGCAATCGCTGAACGAGCCACACCTAAAAGTAGGACCAGTAGGGCCCAGCCGTTCCTTACGGCTCGAGAACGCCGATCTGAAAGGCCGCCGGATGCGTTGGCGAGCACTCTCGCAGACCGTTGCCTCACGCAAGGGTCCGCCCCGGGCCAGGGCGTCGCCTGGGCCTCCAATGTCCATAAGGGAACGGTAATCGCGACTGGACTAGACGGTCCAGCATGCGTCAGCTTGGCTGGGGCCATCAGCCCAGCGCGGGCTGGTGAGTCGTTCCGAGGAGAAAGCAATGATTCGAGAACTGCGGTGGCCTGCAGGCCGCCGTGCGCGGAAAGCGGCGGTGACATTCGCTGTGGTGGTGCCGTTGGCCGTTGGTGGGGGCAGTGCCTTTGCCGGTACGCACACGCGGGATCACGCAGCGACCGCGACCGCGGCGTCCAGTTTTCCGGGCCAGAAAAGTGGCCTGTTGCCGACCGAGAAACTCACGATCCACAGTGCGCTGCAGGTGGATCTGACACGCGAGACGGTACGGCTGCCGTTGTACAAGGCGCATGTGAAGGGCGAGACCGTCTGGTACGTGATCACCGAGGCGTCCGACCCAGGCATCGCCGCCGATCTGGATGTCAACCACGCCGCAAAGTTGGCCAATGTCGGGATCGGATGCGCCACCTGCGTGCAGACCGCCACTGTCGAGGCACCCACTCCCGAGGAGAACCGCTTCGGTACGGCGGTCATCGACCGTCCCGGTGCGCCTGACTTCAGCCCGACACGGGTACTCGTACCTGGACCGGACGGGTTCCCGCCCGCGAAGGCTCAACCGGGTGGGGTCGGCGACGCCGACTACAGCCCATTCATCCGGCTCGCCGGCTCACCGGTGGTCTACAACGCACCCATCGTTGCCACGGGCGACGGTCCGTTCGACGTGGTCCACCACACCAACACCGAGGACCGAGTGCTGGGCATCCACATCGCGCCGCCTGCCGCGCCGGGCAAGTTCAACCAGTCCTGGGTCGACCTGCTGCTGGTCAAGGGATTCGACGCCGGTCAGCCGATCCTCTACATCAGCACCGAGTCGAACGATCCCGGAGCTGCGACTCTCGAGCGCGCCACCTACGTACCCGCCCTCTCCAAGATCGCGTACAACGGTGGCGACGACGCCCTCGGTTCGGCCCGGGAGAGGATCTTCCCCTTCCTCAACGGCCAGACCGGAGCCAACAACCCGCAGGCGCAGGGCCTCGCGCATCTGATCCGTGACGGACACGCCTCCGAGGACGCCTCGGCCGGCAACACCGCACTCATCGACGCACTCCGCAACGGCGGCGACGCGCTCAACGTCCAGGGCGACTTCCCGACCTTGGAGAGCCCGCGTCACGCGGAGGCCTACAGCCCGATCTGGGAGGCTCAGTTCGGTCAATGGACCGACAAGGCCATCAAACTCGGCCTGAACACCCGGCAGATCGATGAGAACCAGATCTTCAACCTGGCGGCCAGTCGCCCTGACCTGATCACCGGACCCGGCGGCGCGCCGTACGGAGCCCAGGGCGTGATCATCAATTGCCCTGTCATCGGTTTCATCGACGAGGCGCCAACCGACAACCTCGCCGAGCCGCTGCCCGACTCCCAGCACTGACAACCGAGCGCGGTGGGGTGCCCGGCGCCGGGCACCCCGCCGCTTGGTCGGCTGACGGGTAGATCGCGTCGGCGACCACGCCATGGATCGGCGGTGTCTGCTGGCCCATCATCCGTCGGTGCTAGAGGTTGACTTGGTTCCGGATCCACGGTGGCGGGGTCCGGGCGCCGTCCTCAGCTCAGGCAACAGCGAGCTCTACGTCCGCCTCGCCAGCAGCAGGAGACCAGAGGTGCGACCGGTATATCCTCGAACTCGCCGAGCATCGGGGACGCGGTCGTACGCCGACAGCAACGAACAGGCCATGTCGACACTCAGCCACTGCTTACATCCCTGCGTCGGGAATGCCTCTTCTGTAGTGCTGTAACTCCGAGCAGCAGATCGACACCTACCTCGACCTCGGCGCCGTATTCGTGGCCGAAGACGACGGCGAGATCATCGGACACCTCCAGCTGATCACCGACGACGACACCACCGAACTCTAGAGCATGGCGGTCGCCGAGAGTCGACGCGGCACAGGCGTCGGCCGGGCCTTGGTTGGAGCCGCGCACGAACACTGCCGGCAGAACGCGGGTGGCTCGCCTTCTCGTCGCCACCGCGACAGCAGACACCGGCAATCTGCGCTTCTACCAGCGTCAAGGCTTCCGGGTGCTCCGCATCGAACGCGACGCGTTCCAGGCAGCGACCGGCTACCCCGACGACATCGTCATCGACGGCATCCCACTACGCCACCGGGTCTGGCGGGGCGGCATCGCCCTGAGCCGACGTGGGTACCACTTGGAGTCGTGCGAGAACGTGCTCGGCATCGCCATCGAGGAGGCGTACGACGTGATGCCCGACGGGATCGAGATCCGGCCGAGCGGCGAGGACGAGCTCGACGTCTGGCTGAACGTGATGGCCGAGGCGGTCGCCGTACCCGACACCCGGGGAGTCCCGTGGCGCGAGGAGTTTCCGCGCGACACCTACATCGACGCCGAACGCGACGCCGCCGCAGTGACCGCCGCCCCCGCGGGCGGCATCGACACACGGCCCGGCCCCCCCGGGCGGTGCGACCTCGACCAGTCGCCCGTCGGCCCAGTTTGACCAGGTCCGGCGACCCCAGACCATGATGGAGCGGCTGCATCGGCGCTGGTGGCGGTCCCCATCGTGGCTGGTGTAGAGGCGCAGGTCGGTCGCGACCAGGTAGAACCGGTCGCCCGTTACCTCTTTTCGTGATCCCACGGTGCGGGGTTCTGGTCGCTGGGCCCGGTATGACTTACTGCCCCTGTCGTAGGCATGATCCGGGGGTGTTGTCGCCGGGTCTAGTGGCGTTGGTTGACCGCTGACAGGGACGGGGCCACCCGGCTGTGGGTAGGTCTCTTCGTAACGTGGGTGCCGGCCTCCTTCGCCTGATCCAGCGACCAGACTGGCTGCGTCTGGTTGGTGAGGGAGGGGTTTGGTTGAGTCGCACCGAGTACGCCGTGTTCTCGGGGCTGGACGTCGGAAAGCAAGAGCATCACGCCCTGCGGTCTCGACGGCGACGGTCAAACGCCCGCGACGCCTACGTGATCGCCGAAGCCGCCCGATCGATGCCGCACGCGCTGCGCCGCGTCGACACCGGCGACGAGGCACTCGCCGACCTCGAAGTCATCGTCGGGTACGACGACGACCTGGCCGGCGAGGTCACCCGAGTCAGCAACCGCATCCGCGGCCTGCTCACCCAGATCCATCCTCCCTGGAACGCGTACTCGGACCCAAGATCCAGCACCCCGCCGTGCTCGAGCTCCTGACCCGGTTCGGTGGACCCCCAAGGACTCGGCGCGGCGACCCGACGCCAAGGACTGCATCAGCACAGTCGTACACACCCGCATCGTCGTTCCACGTCCCTCAGGCGCTCCTGAGTACCTGGCGCTTACTCCGACTGTCCGCATCGGGTGCGGCCCGATCAGATGGCAAATGGTTCTCGCTTTCGCGAGGGATATGTCGCCGCTGTCAGTGTTCGTGCACGTGGTCGCCGTGCTGGTAGTGCCGATGCCCGTCGTGCAGATGATCGACATGGTCCTCGTGCTGGACCGTCTCGCACCCGTCCCCTTCGGTGTGCTCGTCGCCGTGATTCGCGTGCACCTTGCTCTCCGGATGCTGTACGCCGTTGTGGACATGATCCATGTGGTCGCCGTGGGGCACTGTCTCGCAGCCGTCGTCAGGCAAGTGCTCGTGATCGAGTTCTTCGGTGTGAGTGCTCATGGACGCTCCTCCGGGTTGCCTCCCTTCCAGCTTCGCCGTGCGTCCTGACCAGGACAAGGGCCACCAGCGGCTCAGCGGGGACGAAGCCACTGATTGGACCGGCACCCCCCGACACCGGACCGTGGATCCTGGGGCGCGAGGTGCCCCTTTGCCTGCCGTCATGGTCGAGAGGATGTAGTTGTCCAGAGCAATGGGCATCGAGGGCGGGCTCCACCTTCGAGCGGGCGCGTGAATCGGTCAGGTTTCCGCTGGTTCAGACGCGAAGAGGTTGAGCCCGAGCCGCTCGGCCAGGTACTTCGTGGCGAGTTGGCCGCGCACGCTGTTTCCGGCGGCATCGAGCGGAGGCGAGAAGGTGGCCAGGCCGCCCTTGCCGGGCGATACGGTCACAATGCCGCCACTGACGCCGCTCTTGCCGGGCATCCCGATCTCATACAGCCAGTCCCCGGACAGCTCGTACAAGCCGGCGGTGGCCATCACCGCCAGCACCCGCCGGCACACCCCCGCGACAATGACCCGCGCGCCGGTCATCGGATTCACCCCGCCGTTGGCCAGCGTGGCAGCCATCACCGCGAGGTCGTGGGCGGTCACGTCGAGGGAGCACTGCCGGGTATAGACGTCGGTGGCCTCGTCGGGGTCGAAGTAGAGCCGCTCGTAGCTGTCCAGGAGATGGGCGATGCCCTGGTTGCGCATGTTGGTGGCCGACTCAGACTCGTAGACCTATTTGCTCAAGGTGAGCTCGCGACCGGCGAAGCGGGAAAGCCCGTCCCGGATCGTCTCCCATTTCTCGTCGGCCGTGTCGCCGGGAACGAGGCTGGTGGTCGCGATCGCACCCGCGTTGACCAACGGGTTCATCGTCCGCTCATCATTCAACTCGACGGCCATCAGCGAGTTGAACGGGAATCCTGTGCTGTTGACGCCCAGCCGATGTCGCGCCGCCTCATACCCGATCGCCTCGCAGACCAGCGCGAAGACGAAGGGCTTGGAGACGCTCTGGATCGAGAAGGCCGACTCCACGTCACCGACCTCGAAGAACCGGCCCCTGGCCCCCACCACGCAGATCCCGAACAGTGCAGGCGATGCGCTCGCCAGCGCAGGGATGTAGTCCGCGACGGCACCGTCGCCGTTCGACCGATAGCGCTCGTACGCCTCGGTGACGGCATCCCTGACCTGCTCGGTCTGTGGAAGCTCGCCGGTGGACACCAGCGAAGGCGCCGTCGCCTCCTCGAACGGGAGACTCTCGTGCATCGAAAGCTTGGTCATGAGATCCCCACTGGTCTTTGACTCTGGCAGCCTACGACAGACAGAACACGTCATCGAACGAGGCGGCTCTGAGCGCCGGCGTGGTCAGCTCAGCATTGCCCGCACCTCGGCAGGTCCGGTCGCGGCGAAGTACTGCGGCAGGAAGTCATGGTCCGGTGTCGCCGCGACGAGACGGACAGCTTGCTTTATCCCTGGCACCGAGGCCGGCGCAACGCTCAGCTCTCGGACGCCCAGGGCTACGAGCAGCGCCGCAGCCTTCTGATCTGCGGCCAGCTCGCCGCAGACCGCAACCAGGCATCGCTCGCCGGCTGCCCGGCAGACCGAGTCGACGAGCTTCAGCACCCCGGGATCGAGCGGGTCGCCGATCGCGGCCACCGCGGGATTGCCGCGCTCGGCTGCGAGTGCGTACTGGGTCAGGTCATTGGTGCCGATGCTGAAGAAGTCGACGTGGGGTGCGAAGGCCCCGGCCTTGAGGGCGGTGGCGGGCACCTCGACCATGATGCCGAGCTGAAGACCCGCGGGTTGACCGCGTCCGTCGAGCTCGATGACCTGCTCGAGGCGGCGCCGCGCTTCGAGCAGCTCGTCGAGGGTGCTCACCATGGGGAACATGACGCTGACCGGCGTCTCGTGCGCCACGCGGATGATCGCGCGCAGTTGGTCGTGGAGCAGGTCCCGCTGGGCGAGCGCGAGGCGGATTCCCCGCATGCCCAGGAAGGGGTTCTTCTCCGGCGGCTGGGGCGCGTACGGGAGCGGCTTGTCCCCGCCGACGTCGAGCGTTCGAAGGGTCAGGCGGCGGCCGCCGAGTGCGGCGGCCAGCGCCCGATAGACCTCCACCTGCTGTTCGACGGTGGGCGCGTCGCGGCGGTCGAGGTAGAGGAACTCGGTGCGAACCAGGCCGGCGAGGTCCGCGCCGTGCGCCCCGGCGGCCTGCGCGTCGGCGACCGAACCGATGTTCGCCCCGACCAGGATCTCGATGTCGTCAGTGGTGACGGCCGGCGAGTGGGCGGCGTTCATCGCGAGCGCCGCGATGGCGCTGGCGTGTTCGTCCAGCGCCTCGAGCTTGCGCCGCGTCTGCTCGTCCGGGTTCACGTACAGCGCGCCGGCGGTGCCGTCGAGGGCGATTGTCGAGCCTGCCGGGATGGCCAGCACGCCGGGGCCTGCGGCGACGATCGCGGGGATCGCACGCGAGCGGGCCAGGATGGCGCTGTGTCCGGTCGGGCTTCCCGAGGCGAGCACCAGACCCTTGACGCGGGTCGGGTCCAGGTCGGCCACCTGTGCCGGGGTGAGGTCGTCGGCGATGACGATGCCTTCGCCGTCGATGAGGACCTCGGGCGCTTCGACCAGCACGCGAGCCACATGCTGGCCGACCCCATGGACGTCGGCTGCCCGCGCTCGAAGGTAGGGATCCGCGACGGTTGCGAACCTCGCCTCGACCGCGGCGATGGCGTCGAGCCAGGCGCGGGCCGCGGAGAGCCCGGTGCGGATGCGAGCGTGTACGTCGTCAAGCAGCTCGGCGTCGTCGATGAGCAGGAGATGGGCATCAAAGATCCCCGCCTCGGCTTCGCCGACTTCTCGTGCCGCGGTCACTCGAAGGAGCTGGATCTGTCGTCGTACCTCGGCGACCGCTGCGCGCAGCCGTCGCCACTCGACGACCTCGTCGTCTGCGTCCGTGTCCGGTGCGTTGACGTCGACCGAGCGGATGGACAGTGCAGGTCCGATGGCGATGCCTGGCGAGGCGGCGAGTGGGCCGCCGGCGTACGGCATCGGCGCAGCCTGCTCGGTGATGGCGGGGGCGGGCTCGTCGAACCGGCGCTCGGCGAGGGCGACGACATGCTCGAGCGCCTCACGCGCCTGAGCTCCCGTGGCGCTGACCTCGACGCGGTGCCCCTGGAGGGCTCCGAGCGCAGCCACCCGGGACAGGCTGGTCGCCGGCACCGGTCCGGTTCCGGTGTCGAGGTTGCGCAGTTGCACGTTCGCGTCGTGCCGCCGCGCCTCCTGGACGAGCCGCGCGGCGGGCCGGGCATGCAGACCGTGGGGGTTGAGGATCTTGACGACCGCCGAGAGTGGTGCGGCGCCGGTCTCATCAGTCTGCGGCGAGTCGGGGTCGAGGACGTCCACGATGGGGTTGACATGTGACTGCTTGGCGGCAAGCGACCCGATCGCCTCTGCCGCGACCTGCGCGGGTGACGCTCCTCCGGCCGCGGCGACGGCCGCGACCACGAGCCCTTCGACGAGGGGCGCCGGACACAGCACCGTACGGTCGCGAACGGTGGGCTCGATCAGATCGAGGGCCATCTCCGCCGACAGGACCGCGCTGCCGAGATCCATCAGGACCACGACACCATCGCCATCGTCCGTCGCGGTGATGGCGTCGACGATGGCCGTGGCGTCGGTGCCGAATGTCGTCGCGTCCAGCCCGGCCGCGACCGCGATGCGTACCTCGGACCCGTGCAGCATCTCCGAGGCCAGGGCGACAGCTGCGTCGGCCAACGCTCGACTGTGGGAGACCACGACCAGACCGGTCACCGGGCACTCCCCTTGCCCAGGACCCGTACCAGTGTTGACACGAGCAGTGCCGACGACGTGGCCCCTGGATCCTGGTGACCGACGCTGCGCTCGCCGAGATATGAGGCTCTGCCCTTGCGCGCGAGCATCGGGAGTGTCGCGTCCCGACCTGCGTCAGCCGCCGCCACGGCTCGCTTCAGGGCGGTGGTCAGATCCAGCCCGTCCGCGAGCGAGGTCTCCAGGGCATCGCAGGCCGGCGCGAGCGCGTCGTACATCGTCTTGTCTCCTGCCTGTGCGCGTCCGCGGGCGACCACTCCGTCCAGGCCGGCCCGCAGCGCATCCGCGAGCCGAGCCGGATCCAGAGTCTCCAGGTCGCCGGCGGGCGCGGACATCCGCAGGAAGAAGGTGCCGTAGAGGGGGCCGCTGGCACCGCCCACCGTGCGTACGAGGGTCATCCCCGTGGTCTTGAGGAGGACGCCCGGCACCGCGTCGGCCAGGAGGTCGAGCGCGGCGATCACCTCGGTCAGGCCGCGGTCGAGATTGATGCCATGGTCGGCGTCGCCGATCGCCGCGTCGAGCTGCGTGAGCAGGTCGCGATTGGCTGCCACCTCCTCGGCAAAGCCACGCAGCCAGGCTTTGACCGCCGCGGCGTCGATCGTCGTCGCCACTCCTGTGAGGGCCATGTCGCTCAGGCCCCCCACCGCAGGGCCGGTGTCTTCACTGGCGCGTCCCACAGCCGCAGAAGATCGTCGTCGAGTCTCAGCAGGGTGACCGAGCACCCCGCCATGTCCAGGCTGGTGATGTAGTTCCCGACGAGCGAGCGTGCCACGGTCACTCCCGCCTTGGACAGCAGCCGGTTCACCTCGTTGTACATCAGGTAGAGCTCGATGAGCGGGGTGCCGCCCATCCCGTTGACGAACGCGAGTACGCCGTCGTCGCCTGCGAACTCGAAGTCGTCCAGGATCGGCTCGACGAGCATCTGGGCGATCTCCGTGGCGGGCGCGAGCGGTACCCGCTTGCGCCCGGGCTCGCCGTGGATGCCGATCCCCAGCTCCATCTGGTCGTCCGGCAGGTCGAACGTCGGCTTGCCGGCGGCGGGAACGGTGCAGGAGGTCAGGGCCATGCCCATGCTGCGGCCGGAGAAGTTCACCTTGCGAGCGACATCGGCCACCTCTGCGATCGGCCGGCCCTGCTCGGCTGCCGCGCCGGCCAGCTTCTCGACCAGGACTGTGACGCCGACTCCCCGCCGTCCGACGGTGTAGAGGCTGTCCTGTACGGCGACGTCGTCATCGGTCACCACCGCGACGACCTCGACGCCGCCCTCCGCGGCAGCGAGCTCGGCGGCCATTTCGAAGTTCATCACATCGCCGGTGTAGTTCTTCACGATGTGCAGTACTCCGGCGCCGCCGTCTACGCCGTTGGTGGCGGCAAGTATCTGGTCCGGCACCGGGGAGGTGAAGACCTCGCCGCAGCAGGCCGCGTCCAGCATGCCCGGGCCGACGAATCCGCCGTGCAGCGGTTCGTGGCCCGAGCCGCCGCCCGAGACCAGCCCGACCTTCCCCGGACGCGGGGAGTCGCCGCGGAACACGACTTTGTTGTCATGGTCGACGCGAAGTTCTGGATGGGCCGCCTCGAGCCCCAGCAGGGACTCGGTGACGACGTCGGCAGGCGCGTTGATGAGCTTCTTCATGGCAGCGGCTCCTTCGACTGCGAGGTCTTGTGGATGGTGGTGGTCACACGCCGGTGACGGATGCCTGCTCGGGGACGACAGCCTCCGCGTCCTCGGTCCCGCGAGTTGTCCTGACGAGGGCGGTGTAGGCCAGCGCGGCTACGACGCCGGCAAGGCACTCCGCGAACACGTAGACGGGCAGCTGTTCCCACTTCACGGTGCCGCCGGCGATCTGCTGCACCAGCATCGGACCGAACGTGCGGGCCGGGTTGATGGAGGCACCCGTGGTGGGCGCCACCGGGATGATTGCGGCGAAGACCGCCAGGCCGATGGCCAGCCCCGCGAATCCCGCTGGTGCCTTGCGATGGATCACGCCGAAGACGGTGAACACGAGGATGAAGGTCCCGATGAACTCGGCCGCGATCGCCTGCGGCACACTGACCGTCGGGCCGTACGAGGCGACGCCCAGGCCGACGTCGCTCGCCTTCTTCCCGAGCACCGCGATGATGGCGGCGGCACCGATGACTGCCCCGCCGAGTTGAGCGCCGAGGTAGCCCGGCACGTTCCTCCACGGGAACTTCCCTGTCACCGCGAGGCCGAGGGTGACCGCGGGGTTGATGTGGTTCCCACTGACGTGCCCCAGGGCGTAGACGGTGGCCACCACGATGGTCGCGAACGCCAACGAGATCATCCCGAGGTCGGCCATCGTGAACGGCGCATCACCGTTCACGATGAGGGTGGCGGGGACCGAGCCCACGCCGATGAAGACGAGGAAGGCAGTTCCGACCGCTTCGGACGCGAGTTTCTGGACGACAGACGGTTCGCTCATGGTGCTCTCCTGTACGGCGCACACGGTCACCCTGCGGTCTGCCCGCGCAGCCACCGCGTAAGATTGGAATACCATTCGATAATGTCGAATGGTGATCGGAGATTACGCTAGCCTTTCAGAGGGCACAAGACCCTGATCGAAAGTCCACCGAGGATGAGGTGATCCCGTGATCCAGTCGGTCGACCGCGCCGTGCGGATCCTCGCCCTGTTGCAGGGCGACCACAGGCTCAGCCTGGGAGAGATTGCGCAGCGGCTGGGCCTGCCGGCGTCGACTGTGCACGGCATCACCCGGACCCTGCTCGCCCATCGGATGGTCGTCCAGGAGCACGACTCGGGCCAGTACCGCCTCGGCCCCGCGGTACTGACCATGGGCAACGTGTACCTGGACACCCTCGAGCTGCGCTCGCGGGTCGCCCCCTGGGCAGAGGACCTCGCGCGTCGTACCGGCCTGGCCGTGCGAACCGCGGTCATGCTCATCGACGACGTCGTCGTGGTGCATCACGAACCACGACCTGACGGGTCTCGCCAGATGCCGGAAGTCGGGATCGTGATCCCCGCCCATGCCTGCGCACTGGGCAAAGCGATCCTCGCGTTCGACGACGAGCTGGCAGACGGCGTCCTGGAACGAGGCCCGCTGCGAGGCATGACCGGCGAGACAGTGACCGACCCTCGGAAGCTCCGGCGCCTGTTCGAGCAGATCCGCGTCACCGGTATCGCCGAAGAGGTCGAGGAGGCGGTGCTCGGCGAGTGCGGTATGGCCGCGATCCTCAGCGATCGGTTCGGCGGTGCGGTCGGCGCGATCGGCCTCGTCGCGTCGACCGAAGAGTGGCCACTCGATCCGGCCGTGGCGACGTCGCTGCGATCCGCTGCCCGGGCGGTGTCACGCGAGCTCGGCGCGACGTCCTGGCTGCCGCACAGTGAAGCACCGCGACTGTCAGACATGGGAACCCGCCGACGACGCCCCCGGCCCGCCTGACGGCAGGACGCCGTACGTGAGCCGCCCCGTTCCTCGGGGTTGCCCCCTGAGCCGGAGGGTTGCCCCCTCGGACACGCGCGATCCGCGATTCGGGAACGGTCGGCTGCTTCAAGGCCATGACCGAAGGGCAGCGTTTCTCAAGCTCCCATCTCGCCGGCCTTCTGGAGACCTGACGCAACGGTGATCCCAACCAAGACGATCGCGGACGGGATCGCCAGCGACATGCCAGGAGATCTGAGCCTCGACACAAGGGAGCACACGGAGCGACCACCTACCGCCCTCTGAACTCGCTCGCTGTCTCGGGCACGTCCCGACAACGCACCTCTTTACGCACCTCAATCAGCGCGAGAGGATGGTAAGCGATGAGAAGCAATGTGCACGACACCAGCACCGAATCCCTTGCCAGTAAGAGTTTTCACTCATCATCGACAAACGACGATCAACCTCGGACGGAAATCAGCGGGTTCGGGGTTCGAGTCCCTGGCGGCGCACAACAGCCCAGGTCACGAAGGTGTCCTGGGCTTCGTCGTGTCTGGAACAAACCACAAACTGACCACTTTGCCTCTTCGGCGGAGCGAGTTGAGCCGTCGTCTCCCCGCTCCGGTGATCCCTTCGACCTCCATCTGATCGTGACTGTGCGTCACATCACATCGCTTCGCATCGCTGCCGGAGTCTCGGTTCCCGCCGAACGCCCGGCGTTGAGCCGCCAACCATCTCTCCGGTTGGAGGCGTGACATGGCCAGGCCACCACTGCAGATCGGATGGTGGGGACAGGTACCCTTCTGAGCTTCGCTCCCGCTCCTTGCCCGATGCAGCTGCTCGCCACGAGCTGGCCGCCGGTTCTCCTGACGGCCGTACGGCGAACGAGCCGCTGACGGCGTCTAGTTGCCCGACATGCGGTCATCGCTCTCGATTAGGTACGAACTGCAGGATGCCGGCGGGTGCACGGGGAACCGGGGATCGGTGGTCAGTCGTTTACTCGTTCGACTGAGCCGCCTGGGACGAGTTGGGCGGGGAGGTATCGCACAACGGGCGACCGCGGTAGCGGGGGGCCGGAGCCATCGAGGCGTCGGCGCAGCAGATCGGCGGCGCTCGTCGCGATGTCCTGGGTGGGCTGGGCGATGACGGTGAGGCGCGGCACCGTAGCCTGAGCGAGCTCCGCGCCGTCGAAGCCCACGAGTGAGATGTCGCGTCCCAGCCGAAGGCCCGACTCGTTGATCGCGATCAGGGCTCCGAGCGTGAGCTCGTAGTTGGCGCAGAAGATCGCGGTGGGCCGGTCGCGCATGGCAAGGAAACCACTGATCGAGTCGTGTCCGGTACGGACGACCAGCGGACCGCGCGCCTCGTACTCCGGGGACAGGGCAACGCCGGCCTCCGCGAGCCGCTCGGTGAAGCCCGAGGCTCGCAGGCGCATGGTGGAGACCGAGGGATGCCCGGTCACGATGGCGATGCGCCGATGCCCGTGATCCAACAGGAGGCGAGCAGCCATCGCGCCCGCACCAGCATTGTCGAGGAAAACCCCGTCGGTATGGAGCTCGTCCGCCGCCCAGTCGATGAGCACCACCGGTACCCGCTGCATTGCCGTGCGGAGGGGCTCGATGTCGTGAGCGGACGGCACGGCGATGATGCCGTCCACCATCTGGCTCAGCAGCAGTCCCACCGTGTCCTCCTGGCCGGACGGGCTGGCGGCCACGATGACGTTGATGCCGGCGGATCTGAGCGCAGCCTCGACCCCGGCGATGATCGTCAGATGGAAATCATTGTTGAGCGCCGGCAGGACGACGCCGATGGTTCCCGATCGCCTCGACCGTAGGCCGCGTGCCATGGCATTGGGGCGGAAGTCGAGCGCGGCGGCGGCTGCCTCGATCGCAACGCGATTCGACTCGAGCACGGTTCGGCCGTTGAAGTACTTCGAGATTGTGGCGAGAGACAGACCCGTCTCGCGCTGGATGTCCTTGTAGGTGGCCATCGCCCTCCTCTCATCCGCACACGCTGTCGACCAGGAACACGAATCGTATCGTCTCGTCGTCCCCACGTGAGGCCGTGACGCGACCGCGCTCCGCACAAATCGCGCGCGATCTGATCGTAGACAGGGCGAAACGTTACGTGCTAACTTGCCTGACAAGCTGACTGGTGAGTCGAATATGCAGTCGCAAACGACAGCTTCGACGAGGAGTGTTCTGGTGTTGATCGAGTCCAATCCCGTGGCGAATGCCAGTGCCGAGGGCAACGAAGCCGATCGCGTCGAGTGGTTCCGCGACCTCGGGCTGGGGTTGTTCATCCACTGGAGTGTCGATACGCAGCTCGGCTCGGACGTGAGCCATCCGCTCGTCGGCGCATCCCAGGATTTCGTCGAGAGGTACTACCACGAGCTCCCCCGGCGCTTCCGTCCCCGGCGCTTCGACCCCACCGAGTGGGCCGAGCTCGCCGACCTCGCGGGGATCCGGTACGTCGTCTTCACCACCAAGCACCACAACGGGTTCTGCATGTTCCGCACTGCCACGACCGAGCGCCATGTGGGCAACACCCCGTTCGGCCGGGACACGACCGCGGAGATCCTCGATGCCTTCCGGGAGCACGGCATCGCCGCCGGCGTCTACTTCTCACCGGACGACTTCGCCTGGCTCTGGGAGCAGGGCATGCCGATCCAGCGGTCGATTCCGAGCGTGCAACCGGCCGCGAATCCCGGGCTGATGGAGCTGGCGAAGGCCCAGATGACCGAGCTGCTCACCGAGTTCGGCCCGGTTGATCTGGTCTTCTTCGACGGCGAGGCCGAAGGACTCCGCGAACATGCGTGGGAGACGGACCCCGGTGTCGTGGTGACTCGCGGCGCGCTGCCTACCCCCGAGCAGTACATCCCGGGCCAGCCGATCGACGGCGCCTGGGAATCCAACCTCACCATGGGCACGCAGTGGACCTACAAACCCACGAACGAGACCTACAAGTCCGGGACCCGTTTGATCGAGATCCTGATCGAGACCCGGGCCAAGGGCGGCAACCTGTTGCTCAACATCGGCCCGAAGCCGGACGGAACGATTCCGGTCGAGCAGGAGGCACGGCTCCAGGAGCTCGGACTGTGGATGTTCGTCAACCGGGAGGCGATCTACGCCACCCGCCCCTGGGTCGTCACGAACGAGGGCGAGCTCTGGTTCACGGCATCGAAGGACGCCAGGACCGTGTACGTCGTCGTCACCGGTGAGCGCTGGAAGTGGGGCGAACGGCGGGAGTTCGTACTCCGATCGGTCAAGGCCACCGACCTCACCGAGGTGTCGATCCTGGGGCAGAGCGGACAGCTGATGGAGTACCGGCCGGAGCTCGACGTGACGCCGCGCTGGGAGCAGACCGAGGCGGGTCTCGTGGTCTCGGCTGTCAACGCCCAGCGACTGTACAACGACAAGAAATGGCCCAACCCGGTCGTCATCAAGCTGACCGACGTGGAAGCGGCCGCCGAACCGACCCGGATCTCCACGGTGGACGCCTCGTGGGACGAGCTCAGCTCAACCGTCTCGGTCACTGTGGCGGTTCTGGCCCGCGGGTCCTCGGAGTCCGTGCTGCTCGGAGCGGAGTACCAGGACATCACCGGCATGGACACCATGGAACGCCCGGACGAATGGACACCCACCGAACTCGTCCCCGATGCGGGCACCGGCGTACATGCTGCATTCCCAGCGGAACCCGGCCGGCTTTATGCCGTCCGTGCGCTCGGCCGGACCGCGCTTCTCGACGTACGCGGCCCCGAGCTGAAGATCCGCACATCCGGAACAGCGAGCAATTGACGCCCCTCAGGCTCGGCAAGAACACCGTTCGACATTGTCATTGAGGAGGAATGATGCAAGTACCAAGCATTCCTGCGGGAGCGGGATTGAGCCGGCGCACGTTCTTGCGGGCGGCGGGTGCAACCGCGTTCGCGGCCACCGGGGCGAGCGCCCTCGCAGCGTGTTCGTCGTCGAGCCCGACCACGACGTCGTTGGTCGAGTCCAAGCTCTACCCTGCCGCAGGCGCCCAGAAGCTCAACGACAGCTTCGACTGGGGGAAGTCGGTCGTGGCCGACCCGAAGTCCTCGGTGACCATCACGGTGGCGCATTCGTGGTCGCCGGCGGACTTCGTGCGTCAGCAGCAGTTCGACTACTTCTTCCAGAAGCGTCATCCGAACATCAAGATCGTGGCCGAGAACGCCGGCGACAGCTCGGCCGACTACTTGAAGAAGTACTCGAGCCAGGCCGCGGGCGGCAGCCTGCCGGATGTCATGTACAACGGGTTCGGCTTCGCGCAGAACTTCATCGGTTCGGGCGCGTTCCTGGCGCTCAACGACTACATCTCCGCTGAGCCCGGCTTCAATCCCTCGGATTTCGCCGACGTCTCCACCGGGTATTACAAGCGCGACGGTCAGCAGTATTCGGTGCCGTACGACTGCGGACCCGTGATGATCTACTACAACAAGAGTATTTTCTCGAAGGCGGGCGTCGACCTGCCGAGTGCGAGCTGGAAGTTCGACGACCTGCGCAACGCGGTCCTTGCGACGACCAGCGGCCAGGGCGGGTCCAAGATCTTCGGCCTGTCCCTGCCGGTGACGCCCGCCGACACGTTCTGGGACCCGGTGCGCCTGTCTCCACTCGGTGGCCACTATCTGAGCGACGACGAGTCGCAGGTCCTGCTGGACCAGCCCGAGTCGATCGCCGCAGTGGAGTGGTGGGTGGACATGTATCTGCAGAAGGGCGTGTTCCCTTCTCCGTCGGAGTTGCAGGGGTTGTCGCAGGCCGACGCCTTCACCCTCGGCCGGGCCGCCATGAAGGTGGACGGATCCTGGGGAGCCCCGTCGCTGCGCGAACAGGCGAACTTCGAGTGGGGCATCGCGGACTGGCCGGCCGGCCCGAAGGGCCACTCCACGGCCGCTGTCGGCAGCGCCTACTCGATCACCACCAAGAGCGGGAACAAGGACGCGGCCTGGATCTACCTCAACGAGTACCTCTCGACTTCGGGCCAGGTGTTCATGTTCGCCAGCACAGGCAAGGGCAACATGACGAGGAAGTCGGCCTGGCCGGCCTATCTCAAGTCGGAGGCAGCGCCGGAAGGCGCCGACGCCATCTACCGCGCGCTCAACACCTATGCGACCAGCAAGGGCGTCGTGTTCGGTCCGGCGACGCCGCAGATCACCAATGCGGCGACCCCGATCTGGGATCAGGTGATGGGAAAGTCGCTCGGTGTCCCGGACGCGTGCAAGAAGATCGCGGCGGCGATCCAGCCGCTCCTGAAGAAGAACGCCGCAGGCTGAGACGAGAATCGGCATGGCACAGGCTGCACTCGAGACGAGGACGAGGCGGACTCGACGGCGCACCAGCAAACTGGCGCGCCGCGAGGCGCGGGCCTTCTACGGCTTCGCGTCTCCGTGGATCGTCGGCTTCATCCTGTTCGGCGGCGGCCCGGTCGTTGCCGCACTCCTGTTGAGCTTCGCCCACTGGTCGCTGCTCTCCACGCCCAGCTGGGCGGGCCTGGCGAACTACCGCAAGATGTTCGCAGACCCCTTGTTCTACAAGTCGATCGTCAACACCGTCTACTTCGGCGCGGGATCGGTCTGCCTCGGTGTGGTCACGAGCTTCCTGCTGGCGATCCTGCTCAACCAGAAGGTCCGCGGCCTCGGGTTCTTCCGCACGGTCTTCTATCTGCCTTCGGTCGTGGCCGGCGTTGCCACAGCCATCCTGTGGGTCAACATCCTGCAACCCGACTCCGGCCTGATCAACAGCTTCCTGAGGTTCCTCGGCATCAAGGGACCGGGCTGGCTGGTGGACGAGCACTGGGCGATCCCCGGTCTCATCCTCATGTCGGTGTGGGGCGCGGGCAACACCATCGTGATCTACCTGGCCGGTCTGCAAAGCATCTCCCCCACGCTCTACGAAGCTGCCCGCCTCGACGGCGCCGGATGGTGGAACCGGTTCTGGAACGTCACCGTTCCGATGATGTCGCCGGTCATCTTCTTCAACGTCGTCACGAGTCTCATCGCCAGCTTGCAGGCCTACACGCTGGTCCTGGTCATGACCGAGGGCGGACCGAACAACGCGACTCTGATGCTGGGTCTCTACATCTACCGTCAGGCGTTCGAGTACTTCGACATGGGCTACGCGGCCGCCCTGTCGTGGGCGATGTTCGCCCTCATCGGCGTTACGACCGCCCTGCAGTTCGTTCTCGCTCGCCGCTGGGTGCACTACGACGCGTGACCCGACCATGGATCGGAGCTCCACCATGACCTTGACAGCGACGCGGCCCAGCCAGGTCCGGCCGGTGCAACGCCGGCCCCACACCCCCAGCCAGACCTCCGCCGCGCGGATCCAGAAGACCAGCACCTACATCCTGCTCATCGCCGGCACCGCGGTCTTCGTCATCCCGTTCCTCTGGATGCTGACCACCTCCCTGAAAACTGCGCAGGAAGTGCTTGCCTACCCACCCAAGCTGCTGCCTGCGACGCCGCAGTTCGGCAACTATCCGACCGCGTGGACCTCGCTGCCGTTCACCACGTTCCTCATCAACTCGATCATCATCACCGGCCTGTCGGTGATCGGGAACCTGGTGTCGTGCGTGCTCCCCGCGTACGCGTTCGCCCGCCTGCGAGCCCGCGCCCGAGGCGCGCTGTTCGCCCTCATGGTCGCAACCATGGCGATCCCCGCCGAGGTGACGCTGGTGCCGACGTTCATCATGTTCAGCAAGCTCAACATGGTGAACACCTACTGGCCGCTGTTCCTGCCGGCCTGGTTCGGCTACGCCTTCTTCATCTTCCTGCTGCGCCAGTTCTTCCGGTCCATCCCGCAGGAGATCACCGATGCTGCCAGCATCGACGGCGCCGGTCACCTCCGCACCCTCTGGTCGATCTTCCTGCCGATGTCCAAACCGGCGATCGCGGCCGTCGCCATCTTCAGCTTCGTCGGCAACTGGAACAACTTCCTCACACCGCTCATCTATCTGCGGACTCAGAACAACTTCACCCTCGCCCTCGGCCTCAGCTTGTTCAAGGGCCAGTACGAGACGCAGTACAACCTGATGATGGCGGTCGGGATCATCTCCCTGCTCCCGATCCTCATCGTCTTCTTCCTCGCACAGCGGACATTCGTCGAAGGCGTGCGGCTGAGCGGACTGGGGGGCCGATGAGCACCGTGTATCTCGTCAGCGAAGTGCGGTCGCCCCTGGTGGACTTCGGTCTCGCAGAGATCCGGCAGGCTCTCGAGGCAGCCGGCCACGACGTCGTCGGTCCTTCGCCGGTACTCCGCAACGACCCACGTCTCACGCCGGTGATCGTCGTACGAACAGCCGGCTCGGCCGACGAGGTCGACGCGTTCATTGCCGGCGCCGATGGCCGGCCAGGCCCGGCGTACCCGGACGAGTCCTTCACCATCGCCGGCGCCGGTGGCCGGGTCGTCATCGCAGCCGCCCACCCCCGCGGCCTCCTGTACGGCTGCCTCGAGGTCGCCGACCTCGTCCGGGCGGAGAGCTGGGCCGATGACGGACTCGACGTGACGAGATCGCCATCCCTCGCGGTCCGCGGCGTGAAGTTCAACCTGCCTTACGAGCCCTACTCCGACGGCGATCCGTTCAAGCAGAACCTGGAGACCTGTTTCGATCTGGAATTCTGGCGCGACTACCTCGACGAGCTCGCCCGCAATCGCTACAACTGCCTGAGCTTGTGGTCGCTCCACCCGTTCCATCTGATGGTGAGCTCTCCCGAGTTCCGCGACGCGAACCCTTTCACCGACGAGGAGATCGCCGAGCACGAGAGGTTCTTCCACGCGCTGTTCGGCCACGCCCGCGATCGCGGTATCGACATCTATCTGTTCACCTGGAACATCTATCTGCCCGAACCGGTGGCTCGGGGCCTCGGCCTGCCGGCCGCCTTGGCGAACAGCAGCGAAGGCGCCGAGACCATCAATCGTTGGGATGCTGCGCGCGCCAGACAACGCGCCCCACAGGTGTCCGCCTACTACGAGGAGATGATCTATCGCCTCCTCATCACCTATCCCGAACTCGACGGCATCGGCACCAGTGGTAGCGAAGCCATGAGCGGGACGGGCAGCGAGAAGGAGCAATGGGTGGTCGACACCTACCTCCGGGGAATCGAGCGGTCCGGGCGGCGGGTGAAGTTCCTGAACCGCACCAACATGCAAAGCACCGCCGACATCATCGCCCTGGCGAAGCCGAGGATCGACCCGGGTCGCTTCTACATCAGCTGGAAGTACTCGATCGCGCACTGCTACTCACATCCCCGCCCTGCCTTCGAGGACTTGCTCCACGCGTGGGACGGGGTCGACCTCGAGGAGACGCAGCTCCTCTTCACCGTGCGGAACGACGATGTCCACACGCACCGCTGGGGCGATGTGGAATACGTTCGGGAGTACGTCCGCGGGATCATCGAGAAGACCTACGTCCACGGCTTCTACTGGGGCGCGGACGGGTACCTCTGGGGCCGTGACTTCCAGCATGTCGACCACGGCCACAAGGCGTGGCGCTGGGATTTCGAACGGCACCGCCTGCAGTTCCAGCTGTGGGGCCGGCTCGCCTACGATCCCGACACCGCTTCGGATGTCTTCGAACGCTTGGCACGAATCGACTACGGCGACGACGCCTCGAACCTGTACGAAGGGCTCCGGCACGCCTCGAGAATCATCCCCGCGGTCAATCGACTGTGCTGGCGGGACCTCGACTTCCAGTGGCACCCAGAAGGATGCCTGACTCGCGACCACGGGCTCCGGACCGTGCTCGACTTCCTCGACAGCTCTCCCATGCCCGGTGCCGGGACGATGGGTATCCGCGAGTTCGCGAAGGCCGAACGACGCGGCGAAACGTCGGCTGAGACTCCTCTCGACGTGATTGCGCTGCTGACCGAGGAGTCACGCACGGCCGAAGAGTTCGCAGCGGCGGCGGAGGACCGCAACCCGGCCTGGCGAGAACCGCTCGCCACCTGCGCGATCCTCGACCTCCGGGCCACGGCCGCACTGGGCAGGTACTACGCGGCGAAGATCGAGGCAGCCCTGGAACTCGCCCGGGCCGAGGAGCGCTGCGAGCCGGAGCGCGCCGTTCGGTCGGCCGAACTGCTCGACGAGGCAGTCGAACACTGGACAGCCCTCGGTTTCTTCTGGAGCCAGCACTATCGGCCGTACCAGATGGCACGCGTCGACCGAATCTTCGGCTACCCGTTCTACCTCGACGACGTGCGCCGCGACGTACACCTTGCGCGCGCTTTCGGGGACAACCTTCTACTGGGAGAAGTCACGCTATGACGTTCGTGCCGACCGAGGTTGATCCCGGTCTGCTGCCTTCGCGGGTGCTCGCGTCCGGAGCACCCATCCCCCCGATCGGAATGGGCACCTTCGGCTCCGACCGCTATTCCGCGGACGAGATTGCCACCGCGGTGGCGGGGGCGATCCGCAGCGGCTACCGCCTGATCGACTGCGCTGCCGTCTACGGCAACGAGTCGGAGATCGGCGTCGTGCTGGAGATCGCCATCGCGGAAGTCGTACGTCGCGAGGACCTCTTCGTCATGTCGAAGGTCTGGAACGATGCGCACGCCCCCGCAGATGCAGTGGGCTCTGTCCACGAGTCCGTGCGACGGCTTCGACTGGAGTACCTCGACGCCGTGTTCGTGCACTGGCCGTTCCCCAACCATCACCCGCCACACGCGGCGGCCGAGATGCGTGACCCGCGGGCCACGCCGTACGTGCACGAGCGGTACATGGAGACGTGGCACGCTCTCGAGAACCTCGTCGACGCAGGCCTGGTGCGTCACCTGGGCACGTCGAACGTGACGATCCCGAAACTCGCACTCATCCTCCGGGACGCTCGAATCGCTCCCGCTCTCATCGAGATGGAGCTGCACCCGTGCTTCCAGCAGCCGGAGTTGTTCCGGTACGCCGTGGACCACGGCGTCCAACCGATCGGCTACTCCCCCTTGGGCTCGCCCTCACGTCCGGAGCGCGACCGCAGCGAAGACGATCTGGTCGACGTGGATCACCCCATCGTCCGGCGGATCGCACGCAACCACGGAGTACATCCGGCCCTCGTCTGCCTGAAGTGGGCTGTCGCGCGCGGTCAGATCCCAATCCCGTTCTCTGTCAAGCCGGAGCAGTACGCCGCGAACATCGCCGCCGTCCTGTCCGACCCGCTGACGCCTGCCGAGATCGAGGACATGCGCGGAGTCGAACGCAACAACCGCCTCATCAAGGGACAGGTGTTCCTCTGGGAGGGATCGGAGTCGTGGCTGGACCTCTGGGACGTCGACGGCACGATCCCGGGCTGGAACGGCTACGGATCCCCCCGCGCCCAGGACGACCGCTGATCAGGAAGAGAAGGTCATCATGCTCAACCACGAACTCATCCACCCGCCACTGCTCGAAGCTCTGGCGGTTGCCGGGCACGGTTCACGCATCCTTCTCGCAGACGGGAACTATCCCTACCTGACGATGATCAACCCGGCGGCCCGCCTCGTGCATCTCAATCTCGCACCCGGCCTGCTCACGGTGACCGACGTACTACCGCTGATCCAGACCGCGGTGAACTTCGAGAGCGCCGTCGTGATGCGCCCCGCTGACGGAGTCGACGCATCCGTGCAGGAGGAGTACCGCAAACTGCTCGGGAACGACCTGCCGATGGAGCAGGTCGACCGATTCGACTTCTACGACATCGTCCGCTCCCCCGATGTCGGTCTTGTGATCGCCACCGGTGAAGAGCGTTTGTACGCGAACCTTCTCCTGACCATCGGGCTTCGCTCCCGCGGCAACGGACAGCCGCCTGCGGCGATCGGCCGCCGATAGAACGACTTCGGGACGAGCCTCCTGACCCGCACCGGCGGCGCCGTCACGCCGACACGATCAGGGAGCAGAAGAACGTCGATGCCTGTCTGTCAGGCACAGCTGGCCCTGTCCCGGCACCGCGAATCCGCAACGAACTGGGCGAGATATCAGCACACCTGCCAGTCAGGTTGACTACCAGTCAATTATGATGCGCATACCGACCGAGACCCGAGTCGGGTGCACAGACTCAAGGAGGCGGTAGGAGTGAGTGTCGAACTCGAGAACACCTCGCTGACCGACTCGCTGACCACAGCGCTGCGCAAGCAGATCATCACCAGTGAGATCCCACCGGGTGAAAAGCTCTCGGAGATCTGGGTCGCAAATCGTTTCACTGTCGCCCGGCCCACCGCCAAGGCCGCACTGGATCGACTCACGAACGAAGGACTTCTCCGCCGCGGCCCCCGCCGTACCGCCGTAGTGCCACAGCTATCGGCCGATGATGTCAGTGACCTCTACTTCGCCAGGGAGCCGATCGAGTCCCGGGCAGTGGTGACGCTCGCGCGCCGCGGCGAAGTGCCCGGTGACGCGGACCGCTCGTTGGTTCTGATGCGAATGGCGGCCGACCGCAACCAGCACGGCGAGCACACCGAGGCCGACATCTCCCTGCACCGCGCGTTGGTCGCCGCCACCGGCAGCAAACGCCTGCGCCGCATGCACGAAACCGTCATGGGCGAGACGCAACTGTGCATCGCACAGGTTCGCGCCCACGCCGGCGTCGACCTCATGGCCCTGACCGACCGCCACGCTGCGATCCTCGATGCCATCCGCGGCGGCAATCCGGACGAGGCCGTGACCGCGCTGCTCACCGACCTCAACAGCTGCCGCGACACCCTCCTGTCCGACCTCAGGGCCGCACAACGGCGAGCCGAGGTCGGAGCCTGAGCGCGCATGCACCATCGATCGTGCCCGTTAGATTCTCACCGGCGCGGCGTTCCAGGGCGCCACGAAGAACGCGATGACGGCGGCGCGGAGTGCACCGGGCGGTCATCGACCTGGGACCTCAGCACGGTTGAAGTTCACTGGACCATAACCACGGTGTTGTGCAGGCCGCTCGAGCCGTTGGGGCGCGGCGGGGCTTGGTCGGCGGTCTGTACCCGCCCAGCCCGTCGGCAGCCCGAACAGTCAGCTTGTGGTTACCTGACGTCGCACCGCCAACGCCTCCTCCACCTCCCCGACTGGGCCCTCGCCACACTCCGCACCCGCCACGCCTCCGCCATCCGCGTCGAGCCTCCGCGCCTCCGCCGCCAAACCGGCACGACGCGCAAACGGGTAGCGGACCACCTCAGCTGGCCCCAAACGAGAGTCGAGCTCATGGAAACCGGTCGCATCAAGGTCGACCAACAGCTCATCGCCACCCTCGTCACGACCTACGGCATCCGACTCGCGAACCACTACGCCGTACTCGCCCAAGTCCACGACGCCACCCAGCCAGCCGGATCCGACAAACTCGCCTGGATCCACATCCCACGCCCTCCGCAAAACCACCGCCACCGCCCTCGACCAAGCCGGCCACACCGCCCGCCAGATCACCGACCAACTAGGCCAAGCCAAAGTCTCCATCACCCAAGACATCTACTGCTTTGAGCGTCGTGGACGCGCTGGAGTTGCAGTTTGACTTTGGCGGCCGTCGGGGACCACCGCCCGGCTGAAGAGTCCGCCGGACCGGGCTTGAGGGACCTACGCCTCTGCCGTCCCGGACTCCCTCAGACGATGCTCGCTATCGAAGGTGCGGCACGGACGAGCACCGTTGGTGGGCGACATGACCAGGAGCGCGGTCAGCCGAGCATCACGCCGGCTGGGCAGAGTCACGAGAGCGACCGTCGCTGCGAGCCTCCTTCTTGGGTTCGCCGCGTCGTTGGTGCCTCTTGGGTCGGCCCCCTCCGACCCAGCCGGCGACGCGACGGAGACAGTCATCGCCCGGTACCGGGAGCGAATCCCCCGATTGATGGACGAGCAGGGGATCCCGGGTCTGGCTGTCGCGCTGGTGAATGGCGATCGGGCGCTGTGGGTCGAGGGCTTCGGCTACCGGGACCATGCGGGCGGTGCCCCGGTGACCGCGGACACGATCTTCAGCGTCCAATCGATGTCGAAGACCTTCACGGCTACGGCGGTCATGCAGGCCGTCGCGGCCGGCCGACTGGATCTCGACGAGCCGATCACCACGTACTTGCCCAGGTTCACTGTCCGCAGCGCGTTCGAGGAGCACCCCGAGCGGAAGATCACGCTCCGGATGCTCCTGGGCCACACCGCCGGCTTCACCCATGAGGCCCCGGTGGGTAACAACAACGAGCTCGATCCCGGCGACTTCGACTCGCACGTCCGCAGCATCTCCGACACCTGGCTGCGCTTCCCGGTCGGCAGCGGGTACGCGTACTCGAACCTCGGGATCGACCTCGCCGGCTACATCTTGGAGCGAGTCGAGAGCACACGGTTCGCGGACGTGATGCATGACTCGCTGCTCGGCCCGCTGAGCATGAACCGCAGCACCTTCGATCGGACGACGATCCGCTCGACCGCGGATCGCGCGGTGGGACACGTCTATCCCTATCCCGAGATCCCGGTCGACGTGCCGATGACCGCCGCCGGCGGCTTGTACACCAGCGCCACCGACCTGACCCGCTTCCTTCGCTTCCAGCTCAACGACGGCTCCATCGACGGTCGCGTGGTCCTCGATCCGAAGTCCATGGAGGAATCACGTACTGTCCCGGCACCCAGTGCCGGAGCACCGGCCGGCTACGCGCTCGGCGTCACGCGCACGCGGTGGAATCGCTGGGACCAACGGCCCGATCTCTTCACCCACGGCGGCGGTGGCTTCGGCTTCCTCTCCGACCTGTGGTGGCTGCCGCAGGTTCGGATCGGGATCGCCATCTTGACCAACTCCGAAGATCACCAGCTCCAGGGAAGTCTCGCGTTGTCGATTCTCACTGACGTGCTGACGGAGCCGGGTGTGTATCGCGATCGGCTGCTCGAACTGCCGTCGCGGCCGGCGGTGGTCGATCCGGGACGCTTCGAACCCCCAGCCGGGATGGCGAAGCTGATCGCCGGCACCGCCATGGTCGCGACTGGTGATGAGGCGACCCGCTGGGCGGCGTACGCCGGTCCGTACCGAGCGCCCGACTGGGGTGTGCTCGCTCCAACTGGTCCGCTGGGCCGGTTCGTCGTCGACGAGGGCGTCCCGTACTTCGAGGTCGACGACACGGAATCGCTCGTCCGCCACCAGCTCGTCGAAGTCGCACCCGGTCTCTTCCTCGCAGACAACGGCGAGACGCTAGACCTGCGAGGCGCTGTCCCGAGGTGGCAAGGGCTCAGGCTCGCCCGAGTGGCAGAAGGCCCCGCCCGGTGGCAGTGGGGCATTCTGGGCATCGCCTCCCTCGTTGCAGCCGCGTGGCTCGTCGCTGCCGCAGCTCGTGAGGTACGTCGCCATCGGTTGCGCTCGGCTTCCAGCGGGCGGCCCGCCGGCTTGCGTCGGATCGCCGCCCTCACGGCGCTCGTCACGGCGATACTGACGATCGCAAACACGGCGCTGGTCGCATGGATGCCTGGACTCGTGGACTCCGGCTTCCTCGGATGGCTCGACCTCCCCATGGCCCAACGCTTGGCGTTGCATCTGCCACTGGCGCTGGCCGTTCTGAGCGTGTCCACACTTGTCCTCATGACCGCGGGGTGGGTACTCCGCTGGTGGTCGAGTGCGCTCAGACTCCAATACGCAGTACTTGCGGTTGCCTCAGTCGCAGTGATCGCTCAGCTCGCCGCTTGGCAGCTGATCGGCTGGGGGCTCTCGTGACTTCGGCTGTCGCAAAGCCCGAGGTTGGCTCTGACTGCTGCGTGACCGTCAGTCGATCGGTCGAGGCGGCACTTGCCTGTACGGGTACTGGCCGGCCGGTGCGGCCCACGGATTGGGCATCCACCAGGGGATCCAGGGGCGGGACAGTTGAAGTCGGTTGGTCAGGGCGATGACCCGAACGCCGAGCACGGCGGATCTGTGCGAGGTTGGGCAGGTTCCGTGACCTGGTGATCAGGTGCTGTGGATGACTGCTAGCGGGCAGGTTGCGTGGTGGAGGACGCCGCGGGTGACTGAGCCGAGCAGGAACGACGTCACGCGACGGTGGCGACGACCGCCGACGACGAGCAGCTGGGCATCGCTGACCTGTGCGGCGGTGACGACGCCATCGACCGGGTGGCCACGGCGTACGTCGGTCTCCGCGATCAGTTCCGGGTGCCTCCGTCGCAACTCGTCGGCGACGGAATCGACGTACCGGCCGGCGTTCTCGGCCCACTCCGTACCGACCCCTGCGATGTTCTTCGCATCCCAGCTGTAGACGGCGGGCAGATCCCAGACGTGCACGATCCGCAGTGGCACCTGCCGCTCCTCGGCGGCGGTGACGGCGAACTCGAGCTCGGCGTAGTTCGCGCCGATGTCGTCGATCGCGACCACGACCGGACCGGCATGATCACTCGGTTTCCACGCATCTGGCACAACCACGACCGGCATCGTCGCCTGATGGACCACGGCCTCCGAGGTCGAACCGATCAACAGGCGCTTGAAGGCGCCCACACCGCGCCGGCCGACGACCAGCATCGCGCTGACCTCGGCAGCCGCGACCAGCGTGACCGCGGGCGACCCGATCAGCAGGTCGGCTTCGTGCTCCAAGCCGTTGCCTCGGCTGTCGAGATGCCGCTGGACATCGTTCACCAGGTCGGCCGCGCTGTCGTCCGTCACGATCGGCGACCAGTACGGCGTACTGTGCACCATCTTCTCGATGACGTGCAGCGCCCGGAGGGGCTCTTGCCGCAACTCGGCCTCCTGCAGCGCCCACTCCAGCGCACCGGAGCCACGCCACGAACTGTCCACGCCGACATGGATCACAGACTTGCGGGTGGTGCTCATGGTCTCGTCCTCCCCCTGGTCCGCCACCTCGATCGTCTGGCGGCGGCTGTCGGTGTCCTGGCCGTGCCGTTCAGCGGCGTCCCTGGTTTACGCCTTCACGTCGTCCTGCCGGAGTAGGCCGATCATGTTGCCGTCGGGGTCGGCGAGCATGGCGAACTGCCCGATGCCGGGGATCTCCGTCGGTTCGACGACGGTCTTCGCGCCGAGCACGCCGGCCCGATCGAGGGTCGACCGCAGGTCGTCCACCGCGACGTACACGGTCACGTAGGAAGGCATCCCGTTCCGGGTCTGCAGCAGTCCGCCGCCGATACCGTGCTCGCCGGCCGGCACGAGTGAGTACTCCGGTCCCGCAGGCTGCAACTGCCAACCGAACAACTCTCCGTAGAACGACGCCATCCGACCGAGATCGCGGCCGCCGATCTCGAAGTGGATCACCGGACTCGTCATGCTCCCCACCTCCGTTGTGTGCTCGTCCCACCGGACAACTCAATCGCTACTTGTCCAGCGAACGCCGACCGCGCCACCCGGCCCAGGGACCAAGTCCCCACGTGGCTGCCCCGAAGGTCCCTGACCCGCACGCCCCGGCTTGGGCGGACCGTCGACCAGCTGAAGGCAGCACAAGCTTTGAGCCGAACAGACCGCCGGGACAGCAGGCGCAAACGCAGTACGACGCCCCCGCCTCTACCGCTGAACACAAGTCCCGGGCCGACCGGGTCCTTCGTCTCTGGGATCACCTTCGCAGTCCGGACATCGTGGAGATGGACGCAGGAACCACTGGGGTTGTGCGAGGTGATGACGATGTTGATCCGGGACCTGATGACCGCACCCGCGGTCACCGTGACGGCGGAGACACCGGTCGGCGTGGCGCTGCGGCTCCTCGACGATCGAAAGATCACCGCCATGCCCGTCGTCGACGCGACCGGCGTCCTCGTCGGCATCGTCAGCGAGGCCGACCTCGTCCAGGACGCCGCCCCGCTGGACGACCACGCGCCAAGGGCCGCCGTCCGGACGACCACCGACACGCCACCACGCCGGATCGCCGACGTGATGAACCACCTGGTGGTCACCGTCCACGCCGACGACGACCTGGACATCGCGATCGACCTGATGGCCTCGACGATGATGAAGAGCCTGCCGGTGCTGGATCACGCCCGCGTCATCGGCATGATCAGCCGCAGCGACATCGTCCACCTGCTGGCCGGCCGTGACGAACGGATCCGCGCCGAGGTGCAGGAGATCATCCAGGCCGAGAACCCGGACTGGCAGGTCGACGTCCACGACGGCGTCGTCACAGTCATCGGCCCGGCCGACCCACGCGAACGCAACCTCGCCGGCGTCCTGGCCGGCACCGTCCGCGGCGTCGTCGCCGTCCGCAGCCGCTGACATGACGTACCTGGCGACCGCACAGGTGACGGTGCGATGACCGACCTCGTTCAGCTGCCGGCACACCCCGGCCTGACGGAGTTCGAGGCTGCCCGGAAGCTCTCTCAGCACGGTCCCAACACCACGGCCTCCCCCAAGCCTCCGTCGGCCCTCCTCCGGGTCATGGCACAACTGCGGGACCCGATGATCCTGCTGTTGCTGGGCGCAGCCGTTCTCACCGCGACGCTGCACGACCTCGCCGACCTCGCGGTGATCCTGATCGTGATCGTGCTCAACACCGCCGTCGGCGTGGTTCAGGAACTCAGGGCCGAACATGCGCTGGCCGCGCTGAACCGCCTTGCGGCACCACAGGCGACCGTACGCCGTTCCGACCGGACGATGGTGATCCCCGCGGCGGACGTCGTCCCCGGCGATCTGGTCCTGCTCGAAGCAGGCGACATCGTCCCGGCAGACGTCGAGCTCGAAGGAGCAGTACGCCTGCAGACCGACGAGTCTGCCCTCACCGGTGAATCGTTGCCTGTCGAGAAAGCCACCGGCAACGAGGTATTCGCGGGCACAGTGGTGACGCGCGGCCGGGGTTCCGGAGTTGTCTCTCGCACGGGCCCGGACAGCGCGCTCGGCCGGATCGCGGGCTTGCTCTCCAATCAGCGACCACGACCTACGCCACTGCAGCTCCGGCTCAGGTCACTCAGTCGCATCCTCAGCGTGGTCGCACTGCTGTTGTCCGGTGTTGTCGCCGTGGCCGGGTTGCTTCGGGGTCTTCCGGCCGCAGACATGATCGTGACCGCGGTGAGCCTGACTGTGGCCGCCGTACCCGAGTCCCTGCCCGCTGTCGTCACCCTCGCCCTCGCCATCGGTGCCCATCGCATGGCCCGCCGGTCGGCCGTCGTCCGCCGCCTGCCCGCCGTCGAGACCCTCGGCTCCGTCACAGTCGTGGCGGCGGACAAGACCGGCACGCTGACCGAGGGAGTCATGCTGGCCGAGCGCCTGTGGACCGAGGACGGCGAGTTCATTGCCAGCGGCAATGGTTACGCGCCGGCCGGCGAGCTGGCCGCGCTCGGAGACGCCGAACCACCGCAGCAACTGCTCCGCGACATCGTGCTGTGCAACGACGCGGATCTGAAGCCGCCCGGACCAGACCAACCTGTCTGGCTGCCGCTCGGCGATCCCACCGAGGCAGCGCTGCTCACGCTGGCCCGTCGCGGCGGGTTCGACCCAGAACCGCTGCGGGCGGCCCACCCGAGGGTCGCCGAACTACCCTTCGACAGCGTCCGCAAGCGGATGACCACCTTTCACCGGATACCCGGCGAGGACGGCACACTGGTGGTCGGCAAAGGTGCACCCGAGGTGATCCTCGATCCAGCGGTCACGTCGTACGGCGACATCGCGACAGCGCGGGCCATCGCGGCCGAACTCGCAGCTGACGGTTACCGCGTACTGGCGGTCGCCGATCGGCTGCTGCCACCCGGTACACCTCGTACCGAGGACGGCCTGCGGCTCGTCGGCCTGGTGGCGCTCACCGATCCGGTCCGCCACAACGCCGCCGAGGTGACGAGCGCGTTGGGCGACGCCGGCGTCGACCTGCTCCTGATCACCGGTGACGCGCCCGGCACAGCACATGCGGTGGCCGAGCGGGTCGGCCTGCACACAGCCGGCGTCGTCACCGGCGCCGACATCGACGAAGGCGCCGACCCGGCCGTCGGACGGGTGTTCGCCCGGATCCGGCCCGAGCAGAAGCTCGACATCGTGCGCGCCTGGCAGCGCGCCGGACAGGTGGTCGCCATGACGGGCGACGGCGTCAACGACGCACCGGCCCTGCGGTGCGCCGACATCGGGGTCGCGATGGGCAAGGACGGCACCGAGGTGGCCCGGCAGGCGGCCGACCTGGTACTGACCGACGACGACCTCGGCACGGTGGTGGTGGCCATCGAGGAGGGGCGCCGGATCTACGCCAACGTACGGACCTTCCTGCGCTACGCACTCAGCGGCGGTCTGGCCGAAGTCCTGGTGATGCTGATCGGCCCGATGCTGGGACTTGCCGCGCCGCTGGTCCCCGCGCAAATCCTTTGGATCAACATGCTCACCCATGGGCTGCCAGGCGTCGCCATCGGCGCCGAACCCGCCGATCCGCGGGCGATGCGGCGCGGTCCACGATCCCCGCGCGAGCAGGTCCTCGGTGCTGGCCTTTGGCAACGAGTCGCCTGGACCGGGGCACTGATCGCCGCTGTCACCCTCGCCGCCGCCCTGTGCATCCGCGCGACCGGTGGGCCCTGGCAAACGACGGCGTACGTCGTCCTCGGCCTGGCCCAACTGGGCGTCGCTCTTGCACTCCGCCGACCGCGGCCGACTGGTGAGCGTCGGCTCCGCTTCCTCGACGTCGCCGTCGTGGGCGCCCTGCTGGCACAGATCGGGCCGCTGTTCGCACCGCCTCTGCGCGAGCTGCTCAGCCTGCACACGCTGTCGGCTTCCGAGCTCGCCATCGCCGCCGCGTTCGCGATCCTCCCCGGCCTGATCGTCGCCCTGCGGCGTCGACTCGGAGGCTGGCACGAGCCGTGAGCCGGTAGCAGATCAGCTGCTCGTGCGCTGATCGAGCGAGGGTCCCGCCTGGTTCAGGACTGTCGGCCCTGCTGACCGCGCGCCGCTTGGCGTGTGCTGGAGATGACCAGCAAAGGAGCCCGACAATGCGCACAGCTCTGATCGAGACGCGAGAACTCACTCAACAGCCCACGGTGGTGCGCCGCGAGACGATGACCGTCCCCGAGATGGCGACCTGGTTCCCCAAGGCGTACGGCGAGGTCGCGGAATCCCTGCGGCTGCGTGGCGTCGTTCCGATCGGTCCCCCCTTCGCGCGGTACCACGTGAGGCCCGGTGGCTCGTTCGACGTCGAGGCCGGCTTTCCGGTGGCTGAGCCGATGAGCCCCGATGGGACGACGCAGCCGTCCACCCTGCCCGGCGGTCCAGCGGCCGTGACCGTTCACGTCGGCCCGTACGACCAGCTCGGCTCCACCTACGCGGCGGTCACCGACTGGCTCAGGTCGCGCGGCGCCACGCCCACCAGTGACCCCTGGGAGATCTACCACGATCCGCCCGACGGTGACCCCGGCACTTGGCACACCGAGATCGTCCAGCCGTACTGCGCGGCGCAGGACCTCTCGTAGTCAGCCGCACACAAGGAGGACGCCCGTGAACACCCCAGCCCTGACCGACGACGAGGTGGGCATCCTGCTCACCGCCGCGGTCCACGCTCCGTCGATGGACAACACCCAGCCCTGGCGGTTCGAGGTCGCCGGACCGGTGATCGACGTCCGGCTCGACGAAGACCTGGTCCTGCCCGCCGCCGACCCGGCCGGCCGCGCGATCCGGATCGGTCTGGGCGCGGCGGCGTTCAACCTCCGGGTGGCCGCCGCCATGCTCGGGCACGTGTCGACGTTCGCGGCTGCCCCCGACCCGGCCGAGCCGAACGTGGTCGCCCGGATCTACCTGTCCGATCGCAGCGGCCTGGTGCCGGAGTTGTCCTCCCTGTACGGCGAGATCTCACGCCGGCACACCTATCGCGGCCCGCTGCTCGACCACGCCATACCGGGCACGGTGACGAGCGCACTGACCCGGGCCGCCGAGGCCGAAGGCGCCGAGCTGCACTGGTTGAACGATCAGGCCACCCGGAAGCTCGGACAGCTGCTGCGGCGGGCCGACGACCTCGACCTGCACGACGAGGACCGCCTGCACGAGCGCGAACGATGGATCGGCGGCGAGCGCCAGGACGATGGGATCCCCGGCCCCGCGCTCGGGCCGGCCCCCACCGGTCCGGCCATGGTCCGGGACCTGGCGGCGGGGTTCGCCGTACCCGGACGAGAGCACGCGGTGTTCGAGCGACAACCGCGGATCGCCGTACTCGGCACCGTGGACGAGGACGAGCGCGCGTGGGTGCAGGCCGGCCAGGCTCTGGAGCGAGTGTTGCTGACAGCAACTTCCTCGGTGCTGGCCGCGTCCTTCCTCAACCAGGCACTCGAGTACCCGGCGCTGCGGACACAGGTCCGGGACCTGGCCGGCGGACGGACCTGGCCGCAGATGATCCTCCGGATCGGCTATCCGGCCCACGCCGAGGAGCGCACCGGCCGCCGGCGGTGGTGGGAGACCGTCGATCGTCTCGGCGTCGAGCCATGAACGACTGGATCCACCGCTTCGGTGGCTACGATCCTGCCGACGAGCGGCGGCGCGAGGCGCTGTGCACCGTCGGCAATGGGTACTTCGCCACCAGAGGAGCCTGGGCCGGTGCGGTAGCCGGCGAGCACCACTACCCGGGGACCTACCTGGCCGGCTACTACAACCGGCTGACCGATCAGGTCGACGACCATGTCGTCGAGAACGAGAGCCTGGTGAACCTGCCGGACTGGCTGCCACTGACAGTTGCCATCGACGACGGCGACTGGCTCTCCCCCGACACCTGCGAGGTGCTCGAGCACGACCAGGAGCTGGACCTGCTGCGCGGCGTCCTGACCCGGCGGTTCCGGCTCCGCGACCCGCACGGCCGTGAGGTCCGTGGCGTGGAACGGCGCTTCGTCAGCATGGCCGAGCCCCACCTGGCCGGCCAGACCCTGGCCGTCACCGTCGTCAACTGGGAGGGCCGGCTACGGCTCGGGACCGCGGTGAACGGAGCCGTCCGGAACACCGGCGTCGAGCGCTACCGGAAACTGTCCGGCCGGCACCTGACCGACCTGTCCGCCACGGTTGCCGATGGCAACCTCATGGTCACCGCGACCACGTCCCAGTCACGTCACCGGGTCGCCGTCGGGACGCGCACCGTCGCCGGCCACAACGGATCCCCGGTCACCGGGTGGACCTCGCGGACGGACGCGACGTCCGCCTGCGCAGAGGTTGTCATCCCGGTCCAGAGCGGAGACGTCGTCACCTCCGAGAAGGTCGCCGCAGTCTTCGGCTCCAGGGATCCCGGGATCTCCGAGCCGCTGCTGGCCACCCGCACCGCGCTCGCGAACGCACCCGGCTTCGACCAGTTGCGCGAAGCCCAGGTGCTGGCCTGGTCACACCTCTGGCGGCAGTTCTCACTCGAGCTCGAGGAGCCGTTCGACGGCACCCTGGCCGCCGTCCGGCTGAACATCTTCCACCTGCTCCAATCGGTCTCGCCGCACAGCGCCGACACCGATGCCGGCGTCCCCGCTCGCGGCCTGCACGGGGAGGCGTACCGAGGCCACATCTTCTGGGACGAGCTGTTCATCTTCCCCGTCCTCACCCTGCGCAGCCCGGCGCTGACCCGGGCGCTGTTGCTCTACCGGTACCGGCGGCTGCCCGCCGCCCGACAGGCGGCTCGACAGGCAGGCTATCCGGGAGCGATGTATCCGTGGCAGTCCGGCAGCGACGGCCGCGAGGAGAGCCAGCGACTGCACCTCAACCCGCTGTCCGGTCGATGGAGCGAGGACGCCACCTTCCGGCAACGGCACGTCGGCCTGGCGGTCGCGTACACCATGTGGCAGTACGTCGAGCTGACCGGCGATCTCGCCTTCCTCGGCGACTACGGTGCCGAGGTCATCGTCGAGGTGGCACGGTTCTTCGCCGGTCTCGCCGAGTACGACCAGGGCCGCGACCGTTACCTCATCCGCGGTGTGGTCGGACCCGACGAGTTCCACACCGGTTATCCCGATCAGCCGGGTGCCGGGATCGACAACAACGCCTATACGAACGTGCTGGCGGCCTGGCTGTTCGGCGTGGCCGCCAAGGCGCTGGACCGGCTGCCGGACTGGCGACGTACGGAACTGACCGAGTCGCTCGGCATCCGATCCGAGGAGCTCAGCCACTGGGACGAGCTCACCCGCCGGCTGTACGTCCCGTTCCACGACGGGGTGATCAGCCAGTTCGAGGGATACGAGCGACTCATCGAGCTCGACTGGCAGCAGTACCGGACCACGTACGGCGACATCCGCCGGCTGGACCGGATCCTCGAAGCCGAGGGACGCGACGTGACGACGTACCAGGTCTCCAAGCAGGCCGACGTCCTGATGCTCCTGTACCTCCTGCCCGGCCGGGAACTGCACGATCTGATGGACCGGCTCGGTTACCCGCTGACAGGTGAGACCCTGCGCGCGACGGTCGAGTACTACCTGGCCCGCACCTGTCATGGATCGTCGCTCAGCGCGGTCGTGCACGCGTGGGGGCTGGCGATGCTCGATCCCGATCGGGCCTTGGGCTTCCTCGAACAGGCGCTGCACAGCGACGCCGGCGATCCGAGCCAGACCGGCACGACCGCGGAGGGCATCCACCTCGCCGCGATGGCCGGCGGCGCCGACCTGATCCAGCGCTGCTTCACCGGTCTGGGCACGACGAACGGCGTACTCCGCTTCGCGCCGCACTGGCCGGGCAAACTCGGCACGCTCCGGATGGTGCTGCGCTACCGCGGACACCGGCTCGTCGCCGAAGTGTCCACCACCGGAGTGACGCTCACCGTCGATCCCGGCCCGGGCGCCCCGATCGCCGTCCGATGCTTCGGCCGGACACGGCACCTGAAGGCCGGTGAGTCCCGCACCTGGACCCGCTACGGAGTCCGGCCATCGACCTGATCAGTTCCGCGGTCGACGGCCGTAGACGAAGTAGGCGATCGGCACCGCACCGACCGAGTTGATCAGCGTGATGGCCACCGCCCAGCGCGCCTTCGGCCCCCTGACTTCCGCAGCCGGCCGACGCGCGAGATCGACCAGGGCGGCGAGCTTCAGCGCGCCGTCGACAGCGCCGCCGGCGATGATCAGCCGGCGACTGCGAGGACTGAGTTCGTGCCACGTCATCCTGCCCACCCGTCCACCATGCGCCCGGCCGGCCTTCCCGGCAAGGGAGGTCGGCCGGGCCGCGGGGCCGCGCTCAGCGAGTGTCGCTCTCCACCGAGGTGGGTGCCACGGCCACGCGTCCTGCTTCGAGACGGGCGATCGGGAGGCGGTACGGGGAACAGGAAACGTAGTCCAGCCCGGCGTCGGCGAAGAAGGCGATCGACGCCGGGTCGCCGCCGTGCTCACCGCAGACACCGATGACCAGATCCGGGTTGCCGCCGCGTCCCTCGGCGACAGCGATCCGGACGAGGCGGCCGACGCCCTCCACATCGAGCGACTCGAACGGAGAGACCGCGAAGATCCCGGCGTCGAAGTAGCGCGGGAAGATCGACGCCTCCACGTCGTCGCGGCTGAAGGCCCACGTCAACTGGGTGAGATCGTTGGTGCCGAACGAGAAGAAGTCGGCGGACCGGGCGATCCGCTCGGCACCCAGCGCCGCCCTCGGTACCTCGATCATCGCACCGATCCGGGTCGGAACCGTGCGGCCGGTGCGAGTCGCCACCTCGGCGAGGACACGCTCGATCTCCTGGCGCATCAGGCGCAGCTCTGTCTCTCCGGCCACCAACGGCACCATGATCTCCGGCAGTACTGTCGTGCCTTCCCCCGTCACGATGACCGCGGCCTCGGCGATCGCCCTGGCCTGCATGGCGACCAATCCCGGGATGACGATTCCCAGCCGAACGCCGCGCAGTCCCAGCATCGGGTTGCTCTCGTGCATCCGCTGGACCGCCGGCAGCAGGCGCTCGGCCTCGACATCGGGAGTGCCGGTGGCCCGGCCGACCGCTGCCCGCACCGACAGGTCGGTGAGGTCGGGCAGGAACTCGTGCAGCGGCGGATCGATCAGTCGCACCGTCACCGGTCGGCCGGCCATCGCACGGAAGATCCCGGCGAAGTCATCCCGCTGCAGTTGCAGCAGTTCCTCGAGCACCGCCTGCTGCGCCGCGGCATCTTCGGCGAGCACCAGCCGCTCGACGAATTTGCGTCGCTCGCCGAGAAACATGTGCTCTGTGCGGCACAGCCCGATACCCCCGGCGCCGAACCGCCTGGCGCGCTCGGCGTCGTCCGGAGTGTCGGCGTTCGCGTGTACGCCGAGCTTGCGACGGGCGTCCGCGTGCCGCAGCAGCCGGTGGACGGCGCGAACCAGGTCATCCGCCTCGGAGAGCTCCAGACGGCCCTCGAAGTACTCCACGACGGGCGAGGCGACGACCGGAACCTCTCCGCGGTAGACGACTCCCAAGGTTCCGTCCAATGACAACACGTCGCCTTCCTCGATGACGACACCCTCGGCGGTGACCGCGCGGCACGCCACCGGGTCCACTGACAGACTCTCCACGCCACACACGCACGTCTTGCCCATGCCGCGAGCGACGACCGCGGCATGGGAGGTCTTCCCACCTCGGGTGGTGAGGATTCCCGCGGCCGCCACCATGCCAGGCAGGTCATCGGGATTCGTCTCCCGGCGAACGAGGATGACATGCCGCCCATCGGCGGCGAACCGCCGTGCGGCTTCGGAGTCGAAGGCCGCGACACCTACCGCGGCGCCAGGCGAAGCGCCGACACCGCGGGCCAACTCCGGTACGCCGTGCCGCTCACCGAACCGGGGGAACATCAGCTGCCCGAGCTGGGCGCCGGTGACGCGCAGCAGCGCCTCGTCGAGGCTGATGAGACCCTCGTCGACCAACTGAGTGGCGATCCTGAACGCCGCTCCAGCGGTACGTTTGCCGACCCGGGTCTGCAGGATCCACAGCCGGCCACGTTCGATCGTGAACTCGATGTCGCAGAGGTCCCGGTAGTGCCGTTCCAGGGCCGACATCGCGGTCAGCAGCTCGGTGTGGCTGACCGGATCGATCTCGGCCAGCTGAGCCAGCGGCACGGTGTTGCGGACACCGGCGACAACATCCTCCCCCTGAGCGTCCTGGAGGTAGTCGCCGTACACCCCCGTCGCACCGGACGCCGGGTCGCGGGTGAAGGCGACACCGGTCCCGCTGTCCGGGCCGCGGTTGCCGAAGACCATCGCCATCACGTTGACCGCCGTGCCGAGGTCGTCCGGGATGTGCTCCTGGCGCCGGTACAGGCGTGCCCGAGGTGTCGACCACGAGCGGAAGACGGCGCGGATCGCAAGGTCGAGCTGCTCCGGCGGGTCCTGCGGGAAGGGTCGGCCGGCGTGGTCGGCGATCACCCGCTTCAACGCCGCACAGGCACGTTCGATCGCCGCGGCCGGCAACTCCTCGGGGGTTCCGACCCCCCACTGGGCGTACTCCGTGGACACCGCTGCCTGTAACAGGTCGTCCGGTACGTCGAGCACGGTACGCGCGTACATCTGCAGCAACCGCCGGTAGGAGTCCCACGCGAAGTGCTCGTCACCCGAGTGCTTCGCCAGCCCGTGCACCGACTCGTCGGTCAGCCCGATGTCGAGGATCGTCTCCATCATTCCGGGCATCGAGAACTTCGCGCCGGAGCGCACAGAGATCAGCAGCGGGTCCGCCGGGTCCCCCAGCCGGCGGCCCATCGCCTGCTCGAGCCGGCCGAGGTGCGCCGTGATCTCGCCGGCCAGTCCGGCCGGCAGGTCGCCGGTCGCCAGATAGGCACGGCACGCCGTCGTACCGATCGTGAACCCCGCTGGAACCGAGAGCCCCAACCGGGTCATCTCCGCGAGATTGGCGCCCTTCCCCCCGAGCAGCTCCTTCTGGTCCATGCTCCCTTCGGCGAAGTCGAAGACATAACGGCCGGTCGTCGGCGTTGTGGTCATGTGTATGCCACCTCCCTCTCCCACGCTCCCGTCCCTCACCCCGCGGGCACAGGGCCGAAGGTCCCGACCCAGACCAGATGGTGGTCAGCCGGCAAGGCCGCGACGACGGTGGGGAGCGTGTACGCCGTACCGGACATCGAGAACGATCACGCCGACAATCGTTGCCACAGCCAACAGCCAGTACGGCGGCCAGCAGTGCTGTGGTCGACTCCGGGACCTTCGGCCCTACTCCGATCGGTCACGCCTGGCGATCGTTGGCGGATGGACAGGGCACGGCGACTGTCCACTGCTCTTGGAGGCACCGATGACCACGCAACTCCGCATCGACCACACCCGGCTGGAGGTCCTCAGCAACGCCGACTGCCTGCGTCAACTCGCCTCCTTTCCTCTCGGCCGCCTCCTCTACACCTGCGGTGGCCTCCCCGCGATCCGGCTGGTCAACTTCGTCCTCGACGACGACACCATCGTGTTCAGCACCGGACCGGCTGACACGCTCCGCGCGGCCGAACGTGGCGACGTCGTCGCCTTCGAGGCCGACGACGTGGACCTCGAGCGCCATGCCGGCTGGACCGTCACGGCGATCGGCCACCTGTCCGTCGCCACCGCTGACGAAACCGCGACGCTCCGCGCCACCCTGCCGCGGCATTCGTGGCTGCCGTTGGACTACCCCCAGGTGGTCAGGCTGGGCATCAAGTCTCTTCACGGGCGGCGCCTCGTCCCGTGGGAGCAGCGTTCGTCGGCAGGTGCCTAGTTCTGGCCGATCATTTCCAACGAACGTGGCAGTCCGTATGGTTGCTCCGTGGCGGAGGACTCGGGGGCGGGGCGGGGAGGCTGGGACGAGGGGGCGTTGGAGTTCTCCGGGTTGTCCCGGGTGCGTCTGGATGCGCTGTTGCAGGAGTTGCTCGGCCGTGTGGACGAGATCATGGAGTACCAGGAGCGGCTGCGGGCGCTGCTGGACGCGGTCGTCGGTATCGGCGCGGACCTGGACCTGAACAGCACCCTGGACCGGATCGTCACCGCGGCCTGCGAGCTGGCCGGCGCCCGCTACGGCGCGCTCGGCGTCGTCGGCCCGGACGGCCGGCGCCTGGTCCGGTTCATCACCCACGGCGTCACCCCCGACCAGAT
>NZ_JBVJHF010000016.1:0-86140 GCF_055586945.1 Kribbella sp. NPDC048837 | reverse complement strand
CACCCCGCACGAAGCCCTCACCCACCACCAACAACCCACAACAGCCGCCTAACCAACACCCCCGCAACTGTCCACAATCCTTGACACAGCCCAGGACGTTTCCCTGCGGGCTACCGCCCGCGTTGTGCGAGGCTGATCGCCCCGTGCTGCGCGGGCTGCCGCCCGCTCGGCTTACGGGCTTCCGCCCGCGGTCCGCGCGTTCCTTCGTCACGCGCGGTCGACGACCGGAGTCGGCGTGGGGACGCGAGCGATTGTGGTGGCGGCGACTGTGGGGGGCCAGCTCGTCGGACAGCGGGCGCGACGGAGGAGTGGCCGCGTAGCACGCGTGGGTGGATTTACACCACCTCGACGCGGGTTACCTTCATTTCGTTGGTGAGGGTGAAGCCCAGGGCGTTGTACAGGCGGATTGCGTTGGTGTTGGTGCTGCCGGTGTGGAGGATGGGTTGTTTGCCGGCGGCTGTGATGTGGGCGGCGACCGCGCGGATGAGGCGGGTGGCGAGGCCCTGGCCCTGGTAGGACGGGTGGGTGCAGACGGCGCTGATCTCGGTGTAGCCGGGCAGGTCGAAGCGGGTGCCGGCCATCGCGATCAGCTCGTCGTCGCGGCGGATGCCGAGGTACGGGCCGAGTTCGATGGTGCGCGAGCGGAACGGACCGGGGTCGGTCAGCGCGACCAGGGACAGCATCTCGGGTACGTCGTCCGGACCGAGGACGACCGTCTCGGGGTCCTCGGCGGCCAGCGACGCGGGGGCGACGAACTGCACCAGGCCGAACTGGCGGTCCAGTTTGAAGAACTCCGGAAGCGGCAGCTCGGGGCGGATGAGCGCGGCCGTCGTGCCGGGGCCTAGAAGAGCAGCGGCGTCCGACCAGTCCTGTTCGGTCGGGTGGTCGGGCAGGCCGAGGAACGGCGCGACCGCGGTCGGGTAGCGGCGTACGTCGCCACGGGTCTCGGCGAAGGTGGCGTGCGGGCCGGTGAGAGCGGCGTACACGGGGTTGGTCAGCACCGGATGGTCCCCTCAGAACCCGAGTTTGCGGAGATGCTTGGCGTCCGTCTGCCAGTTCTTGGCGATCTTCACGTGCAGGTCGAGGTAGACCGGCGTACCGAGCAGCGCCTCGATCTGGCGGCGGGCGGCCGCGCCGACCTCGCGCAGCCGGGCACCCTTGTGACCGATCACGATGCCCTTCTGGCTGTCCCGCTCGAGGTAGATGTTCGCGTACACGTCGAGCAGCGGCTTGTCCTCGGGGCGGTCCTCGCGCAGGCCCATCTCGTCGATGGTGACCGCGATCGAGTGCGGCAGCTCGTCCCGGACGCCCTCGAGCGCGGCCTCGCGGATCAGTTCCGCGACCAGGGTCTCCTCGGGCTCGTCGGTGATGTCGCCGTCGGGGTAGAGCGGGAAGCCCTCCGGCAGCAGCTTGACCAGCTCGTCGGCGACCACGTCGACCTGGAAGCCGGACGTCGCCGACACCGGCACGATCGAGGCCCACTCGATCCCGGCCGACTCCCCCAGCGCGGCGATCTCGGCCAGGTGCTCGACCATCCGGTCCGGCTCGACCAGGTCCGCCTTGGTGGCCAGCGCGACCTTCGGGGTTCTCGCGACCTTCGCCGCCTCACTCACCAGGAACCGGTCGCCCGGCCCGATCTTGTCGCTGGCCGGCAGGCAGACCGCGATCACGTCGACCTCGGCCCAGGTGGTCTTCACCAGGTCGTTGAGCCGTTCGCCGAGCAGCGTCCGCGGCTTGTGCAGACCGGGCGTGTCGACCAGCACCAGCTGCGCGTCCGGCCGGTGCACGATCCCCCGGACGGCGTGCCGGGTCGTCTGCGGCTTGGACGAGGTGATGACGATCTTCTTCCCCACCAGCGCGTTGGTGAGGGTGGACTTCCCCGCGTTGGGGCGGCCGACGAAGCAGGCGAAACCGGACTTGAACGGCTCAGGTGTGGACGACATCGCGGACCTCTCCGGTGCCTTCGGCAAGTACTACGGGAATCGCGGCGCCGGCGAAGTGGCGGACGACGTTGACGTCGACGGAGTCGGCCTCACTGACCACCGCGGCGGCCTCCAGGCCCTTCACGCCCGAGGCGAGCGCCATCGCGACCGCGAGCTGGAGCGCGGTCAGGTCGACCGTGTCCAGCGAGACCGTGCAGGCGGCGTACGTCCGCCCGTCGGAGTCGCGGACGGCCGCGCCCTCGGCAGCGCGCGTACGAGCGCGGGCCGCACGAGCGAGCGTGACGAGTTTGGCGTCCTCCGCCGAGAGGTCTGACAAGAAGTGCTCCTAGGCGTGCTGGTGGTTCTGGTCCTGTGGCGACGGAGCGGTCTCTTCGCGCCGTACCAGCACAGTACCGACCTGGTTGCGGCGGCCGGACGGCCGCTCCGCCGTCAGCGACAGACCCGCGATCTCCACCTCGGCGCCGGGGATCGGCACCTTGCCGAGCAGCTTCGCCATCAGACCGCCGACCGTGTCGACGTCGTCGTCGTCCAGCGGTACGCCGAACAGCTCGCCCAACTCGTCGATCGGGAGCCGGCTGGACACCCGGTACGCGCCGTCGGACAGCTGCTGCACCGAGTCCGGGTCCTCGTCGTACTCGTCGGTGATCTCGCCGACGATCTCCTCGAGGATGTCCTCGATCGTCACGAGTCCCGCCGTACCGCCGTACTCGTCGACGACGATCGCCAGGTGCATCCGGGCCGCCTGCATCTCGCGCAGCAGCTCGTCGACCGGCTTGGAGTCCGGCACGTACATGCACGGCCGCATCACCGACTCGACCCGCTCGGTCGACTCGGCCGAGGAGTTGTCGTAGACCCGGCGCATCACGTCCTTGAGGTAGGCGACGCCGAGGATGTCGTCGAGCGACTCGCCGATGACCGGGATCCGCGAGTACCCCGAGCGCAGCGCCAGCGAGGTGAGCTGGCGGAGCTTCTTGTGCCGCTCGATGTAGACCATGTCGGTCCGCGGCACCATCACCTCGCGGACGATGGTGTCGCCGAGCTCGAACACCGAGTGGATCATCTGCCGCTCGCCGGACTCGATCACCGCGGACTTCTCGGCGTAGTCGACCAGCGCGCGCAGCTCGGCCTCGGTCGCGAACGGGCCTTCGGCGAAGCCCTTCCCCGGGGTGAGCGCGTTGCCGATCATGATCAGCACCTTCGGCAGCGGCCCGAGCACCCGGGTCAGCGCCATCACCGGACCGGCCGAGATGATCGCGAACCGGTCCGAGTGCTGCCGGCCCAGCGTCCGCGGCGCGACGCCGATGATCACGTACGAGACCAGGATCATCACCACGGCGGTGATCAGGATGTGTTCCCAGGTGACCTCGAAGACGCCGGACAGCGCCTGGGTGACCAGGACGATCGCGGTGATCTCGCAGCTCAGCCGGAGCAGGAGCAGGGAGTTCAGGTACCGCGGGGCGTCGGAGAGCAGGTCGCGCAGCCGGACCGCGCGCAGGTTGCCCTGCTCGACCTGCTCGTTCGCGCGGACCTTGGAGTACGACGACAGTGCGGCCTCGGCGCCGGCGAACAGCCCGGCGAGCAGGACGAGCACCGCGGCCACAACCAGCAGAACGAGGTCGTGGGAGGTCAACGGAACGTCACCCTTCCAGCCGGTTACCAGGAGCCCGCCATGCTTCCAGAAGGCGGCCCTGGACGTCCCACATCTCCGCCTTCTCGGCGGGTTCGGCGTGGTCGTAGCCGAGCAGGTGCAGGATGCCGTGCACGGTCAGCAGCTCCAGCTCGGCCCAGGTGCCGTGCCCGGCCTTCGCGCCCTGCGCGGCCGCGACGGTCGGGCAGAGCGCGATGTCGCCGAGATGCCCGAGCGGCGGCTCGCCGTCGTCCTCGGCGCCGGGCCGCAGCTCGTCCATCGGCCACGACATCACGTCGGTCGGACCGGGCAGGTCCAGGAACTCGACGTGGTACCGGGCCATCGTGTCCTCGTCGACCAGCTTGATCGACAGCTCACACTCCGGGTGCAGCCGCAGCGACGACATCACGAACCGGCTGAGCCGCATCAGTCCGTGTGCGTCGATCTCGACCCCGGACTCGTTGTTGACCTCGACGTTCATCGCTTGTTGTCAGCGCTACCTTCATAGTTTTCGTACGCCGACACGATCCGGCCGACCAGCTTGTGCCGGACGACGTCGTGCGAGGTGAGCCGGCAGAACGTCAGGTCCTGGACACCCTCGAGGATCTCCTGGACGACGCGCAGACCGGAGTTGGTGCCGGTCGGCAGGTCGACCTGGGTGATGTCGCCGGTGACCACCATCTTCGAGCCGAAGCCGAGCCGGGTGAGGAACATCTTCATCTGCTCCGGCGAGGTGTTCTGGGCCTCGTCCAGGATGATGAAGGCGTCGTTCAGCGTCCGGCCGCGCATGTACGCCAGCGGCGCGATCTCGATCGTGCCCGCCGTCATCAGCCGCGGGATCGACTCGGGGTCGAGCATGTCGTGCAGGGCGTCGTACAGCGGGCGCAGGTACGGGTCGATCTTCTCCGACAGCGTGCCGGGCAGGAAGCCGAGCCGCTCACCGGCCTCGACCGCCGGCCGGGTCAGCAGGATCCGGTTGACCTCCTTGGCCTGCAGGGCCTGGACGGCCTTGGCCACGGCCAGGTAGGTCTTGCCGGTACCGGCCGGGCCGATGCCGAACACGATCGTGTTCTTGTCGATCGCGTCGACGTACCGCTTCTGGTTCAGCGTCTTCGGCCGGATGGTGCGGCCGCGGCTGGACAGGATGTTCTGGGTCAGCACGTCGGCCGGGCTCTCGGCCGTCGCGGACTTGATCATCGCGATGCTGCGCTCGACCGAGTCCGCGGTCAGCCCGTGCCCGGTCCGCACGACCGCGATCAGCTCGTCGATCAGCCGCTCGGCCAGGGCCAGCTCGGCCGGCTCGCCGTTGAGCGTGATCTCGTTGCCGCGGACCATGATGTCGGCAGCGAACTCCTTCTCGACGATGCGGAGGAACTCGTCCCGGGCTCCGAGCAGGGCCACCATGTCGATGCTGTTCGGCACGATGATCTTGTGGCTTGCCTGCGCGCCGGCGGCGGTGTTCGATCGGGACAGCTCATCGCGTCCGGCGCCGTTGGCGCGCGCCTCCGGTTCGATACTGCGTGGCCTGGACAGGCTCTTCCTCCTGATGCCGAGAATGTTGACCCCACCCATGCTAGCCGCCCCGCCCGACACCCTCACTCGTAATTCCTCCCAACACGCCCTCCGGGCAACGACACGCCGCTCCGCGGCGGCTCGGAGGACTAGCCGCCCCGCCCGAGCGTCTACCCCCGGCCGGGGATCCCCACCGCGTGTGCGGGCGTGAACACATGCAGCGATGAGCGCAGTTCGTCTCGCCCCCGCCGTCGACGAACCATCGCCGTTGTCAACCTGGAAGGAGGTCTTGGCGTCTTCGTGTCGTGGCACAACCGGCCGTGGTGTACGAAGAGTGCGTGACACATGAGTCCTCGTGGGATGCCGACGAGGCGCTGACGGCTGTCTACACGGCGCACTACACGTCGCTGGTCCGGCTCGGCGCCTTGCTGCTGCGCGACACCGGTACGGCCGAGGAGATCGTGCAGGACGCGTTCGTCGCGATGCACGGCCGCTGGCACCGGCTGCGCGACCCCCACAAGGCGCTCGCGTACCTGCGCACCGCGGTGGTGAACCGCTGCCGCTCCCGCCAGCGGCACCTGGTGGTGGTGGACAAGCACACTCCACGCACCCTGCCGGACGAACCGAGCGCCGAGCAGGCGGTACTGCGGACGGCCGAGACCGACCGGGTGATCGAGGCGATGCGCACCCTGCCGGAGAAGCAGCGCACCGTGATGGTGCTGCGGTACTACGGTGACCTGTCGGAGGCCGAGATCGCCGACACGATGGGCATCAGCCGGGGATCCGTGAAGAGCCACGCCGCGCGCGCGAGCAAGTCGCTGCGCCAGCTCCTGGAGCAGACCATATGAACGACCACTCGAACGAGCCGTTCGACGAGATGATGCGGCGGGCCCTGGCCGAGGAAGCCGACCGGATCGAGCCGGCCGACGCCCTTCCGGAGATCCGCGCCCGCGCGCACGCCCAGCGCCGGCCCGCAGCCCGACGCCCGTGGCTGATGACCGTCGGCGCGGCCGCGGTCGGCACCGCCGCGGCGATCGGCGCGTTCACCGTCTTCAACGGCGACCAGAACACCGCGAACGACGGCGACGCCGTAGCCGGCCCCGGTACGACGACCACCGCCAGCGGCGCGCCCTCCTCGACCATCCCGAGCCCCACCCCATCCCCGGTGGCGACTCTCCCCCCGACCACCGCGCCCGAGGCCACCACGGCCCCCACCGAACGCGGCAAACCGGAGCAGGTCGTCAAGAGCGCCGTCGTACCCGTCTATTGGCTGGGCGACCGGGCCGGGGGCAAGTCCGTCGTCGTCGGACCGAAGCCGAGCACGCAGACCCGCTCCACCGTGCGGCTGTACCGCACGTGGGCCAAGGTCAGCGGCCGCCCGGCCGTCGAGGCAGTCCGGATCATGACGAGCAAGCAGCCCGGCGACCCCGACTACTACTCCGTCTGGCGCGGCGCCGAGGTGACCAGCGTGACCCGGTCCGAGGGGGTGGTGACCGTCGACTTCAAGCAACTCCCCGCGACGGACCTCGACGCCGACACCGCCGACATCGCCACCCAGCAGCTCATCTACACAGTCCAGGGCGCCCTGCACAACAGCAAGGAGCCGGTCCAGGTCACCCAGCAAGGCCGCTCCGGCGCCAGACTCTTCGGCCAGATCGACACCAGCGAACCCCTGGGCCGGGCCCAGGCCGCCGACGTCCAGGCCCTCGTCTGGATCGACTCCCCCACCGAAGGCCAGACCACCACCAGCCCGCTCACCATCCAAGGCACCGCCAACGCCTTCGAAGCCACGGTGAACTACCAGGTCACCAACCTGAAGACCCGCAAGACAGCCGCGAAGAGCTACGTCAACACCAAGGAAGGCCTGAAGTTCTCGCCGTTCCTCATCGAACTCAAACTCACTCCCGGCCCTTACCAGATCGACGCCTACCTGATCTCCGACGCCGACGGCTCCATCTCCGACGCCGACTCGAAGACGATCTTCGTCAAGTGAGCCGTGTCAGCCGCAGTGGACGGCTTTAGGCGAGGACCCCGCGCCGAGGTTCTGCCCGCCCCAGGTCACCAGGCCGACAAAGGACACGCACCTGCCTGAGGTCCCGGTCACGCTGACCGGCCCGGCGAACGACTGGAAGTTGCCCTTGTCCTCGTCCCGCTGGTCGAAACCTCCCAGGCCGTCGGAGCAGTTACTGCCCGATGGACCCGTGCAGCGGTAGATCTTCGCGAGCATGAACTTGGAGACGCCGGCCGACGGTCCGGCAGACGTCGTCTTCACACAGTTCGTGCCGTTGTTCGCCGAGCTGTAGTAGAGGTCGACGTACCCGACCACTGTGGAGTGGTAGGTCAGTGGCAGATGTTCCTGCCGGGTGCCGTAACAGCCCGGCAGATGGGTCGCACTCGCCGGCACAGCCTGCACAAACAGCCCTCCGGCAACAACCGCCAACGCCACAACAACCCGAGACAACCGAACCATCAGCTCCTCCAAAGGTGAGCGAACCTCGCCCGAGCAGCCTATGCACCCACCGCCGACCGCGACCACCTTTCTGCAGCAAGTGACATACATGCCAGGAGCAACTATCAGTCCCGCCGCAGCAGGCGGCTCGTCGGTGACCGAGCCGGGGATCCGACCAAGGTGACGGATCCGGCGGACCCACCACGACCAGCAGCTCACGCAGCCCGACGGACCCACACGACTCCAGTTCGCGGGATCACACTCCATCTGCCAACCACGCCGACACGCGACCACGATCCGCGGACACCCCCGAAGGCGGCTAAATGCACAGCGGCCGCGAAGCGGTGTCCTCTCGGGGCACCGGAGGTGGGGTCCGTTTGCGACATCCCAGGCGCAGCCGGCGTCGGGCAGGTGATGGAGCCGGCGGATCACCACCGACGCCAGTTCACGGGACCACACTCCGTCCGCCGACCATCGCCGACACCGCAACCCGGTCCGCGGCTGCCGCCGGAGGCGGCCAAAGGACTGCCGCCGCGAAGCGGTGACCTTTGCGGGCGGTGTTCTTGTGGTGTGGTTGGCGCTTCAGGTGGTGGGGAGGTGGATGGTGAAGGCGGCGCCGCCTTCGGGGGCGGGGGCGGCGGTGAGGGTGCCGCCCAGGCGGGTGATGAGGCCGTGGGCCAGGGCTAGGCCGATGCCGGAGCCGACTGGGCGGCGGCCGCGGTATTTCTGGTTGAGTACGCCGCGTTCGAAGGCGACGGCGTAGTCCTCGGGGGCCAGGCCGGGGCCGCCGTCGCGGACCTGGATCACGACCGCGCCAGGACCCGCGTGGCCGAGGGACATGGTGAGGTTTGCGCCGGCGGGGGTTACTCGGAGGGCGTTTTCGGCGAGGCCGTCCAGGACTTGGCGGATTCGGCGGGGGTCGGTGGTGACGACGGCCGGAACGGGTGGCAGGTCCAGGTGGAAGCGGACACCTTGGCGTTCGCAGCGGGTTCGCCAGACTTCGGCGCAGGCGGTGAGGGTTTCGCGGAGGTCCACCTGGGCCAGGTCGAGCTGGAACTGGTCAGCGCCAATTCGGGCCAGGTCGAGGAGGTCGCTGACGAGGCGTTCGAGCCGTTGTGATTCCTGTTGGATGACTTGGCCGGCACGCCGCGGGTCGGTAGCCACACCGTCAGCAAGAGACTCGGCGAAGCCGTGTACGGCGGTCAGTGGCGTGCGGAGTTCATGCGAGACGGACAACAAGAACTCACGCTGGCGCTCCTCGCTGTGCTGCAACGCGACAGACAGCTCATTGACGGCCTGCGCGACTTCGGCGACCTCGGCCGGGCCTTCGACCGGTGCGCGCAGATCCCGTCGGCCTTGGCGCATCGCGGCCGCGACATCCGCCGTACGGCGTAACGGGCGTCCGAGCAATCGGCCTAAGAGCGCACCGGCGAGCGCTGCCACCAACAGGCCGGCGCCTAACGCGAAGAGGATGTTGCGGATCAGGATGCGCTGGGTGTCCGACGCCATCCGGACCGGCTCGACCAGGGCAAAGCCTGAACTCGCGCCGATCCCGCGCGCCTCCACCAGGTAGTCCGTGCCGTCGACGCTGACCGTGGACGAGATCCGTTGCGTACTCCCGATGTCGTTCAGACCAGCTGTGGTCGCGGCCTGGATGGATCGCTGGTCCGTCGGCTGGATACCGCGCCGAGGCAACAGAATCACCACCACGATCCCCTGCCCGCGCACGACCTCGGCCACCCGCCCGAGCCCCACGGCCCGGGAACCCAGCCCGCGCTCGTCCACCTGACTGGCGATGACATCGGCCTGTGCCGACAGCGAATCCTGCAACACGTTCTGAGCCGACCGCCGAGCCAACCCAGCCATCACCACACCCGCCACCAACACGGCAATCCCCGCCACCGCCACACAGGCCAGCACAATCCGCGTCGCCAACGACCCCCGCCCCGGCTCACCCGCCCGCCGCCCAAGAACCCCGGTCCGCTCAAACCCCGTCATCGCCCGAGCCCTACCAGCCGGCCGAGCCCTGCCAGCCGGCCGAGCGCCGTCATCCGTCCGAGGCCGGTCATCCGTTCGACCTCGGCATCAGTCGTGGTCTGCGGCGTAGCCGACGCCGCGGACTGTGCGGATGGGGCTGGACGGGCCGAGCTTGGAGCGGAGTTGGGCGATGTGTACGTCGACGGTGCGGGTGCCCGCGGACGCTTGGTAGCCCCAGACCGAGCTCAGGAGTTCGTCGCGCTCGAAGACGCGGCCGGGTCGACGGAACAGCTGGGCCAGCAGGTCGAACTCGGTGGATGTCAGAGCCACCTCGGCATCGCCCGCCCACGCGCGTCGTCGGCTGACGTCGACGCGCACGGCACCCACCGACAGCACGTCACCGGACGGGAGCGTGCCGGCGGACCGTCGCAGTACCGTCCGAACCCGCGCGGCCAGCTCGCGTGGGCTGAACGGCTTGGTGATGTAGTCGTCGGCGCCGAGTTCGAGGCCGAGGAGCCGGTCGACCTCGTCGTCGCGTGCGGTGACGAACAGGACCGGAGTCCAGTCCCCCGCCGCGCGCATCGTCCGGCAGATGTCCGCGCCGTCGCGCCCCGGCAGCCCGATGTCGAGGATGACCGCCACCGGATGCACCCGTCGCCAGGCGGCCAGCGCGGCCTCGCCGTCGGACTCGATCTGTACGCCGAACCCGTCCCGGCGCAGGTACAGCGCGATCACCTCGGCGATCGCCGCCTCGTCCTCCACCACCAGGACCAGCCCGCGACCGGCTGCGGTCATCATCTGCTCCCGGGGTGCCGGCTCAGGGCGAACCGTCCGTCGCCAGTTCGCCATCGATCGCGTCCAGGGTAGACCCGATCTGCGCCAGTTCCTGATCCGGCGACTCCACCTGAGTCGTCGCCGGCCGGCCGGTCGGCTGTCCACCGGGTTGCTCGTCGGATTGTCCACACGCGGACAATCCGACGACGATCGCCGCCGTACCGACGAGAGCGACCAGCACCCTGCGCATCACTTGACCACCTGGCAGTGCTGGGTCTTGAAGGTCTCGAGCTTGGTCTTCATCGTGGCGAGCTGCTCGAGCCGGCCGGCGCGACGCTCGGCACGCTTCTCCAACTGGGCCGCGATCTTGTCGTGCCCCTTGGCCTTCTGCTTCTCGGCCCGCGCCTTCAGCCATGCCACCGATCCCTTCACGTCGGCGCCACCGCTGATCCGCTTGGCCAGCTTGTCGCGGCGCTCGATCAGCTTCGGCAGCTTCTCGGCGCACAGCTTCTGCGACTCCTCCGGGCTCAGCGTGACCTGCTTGTACGACGGAGTCGGCGTCGGACTCGGATCAGCCGCGGCCACCGTCGTACTCGCGACCAGACCGCCCATCAGGACGACGGCCGACGTACCCGCCGCCACCATGCCGCGCACAGACCTGCGCATCTTCACTCCTCGTTCTCGGTCAACCTGACAGGAACGACTCTCCCCGAGTGGCATTCGAGGACGATCGGAGCAATGTTCGGGCTCTGTAAGGATCAGTCCGGGCGGTCGATGGTCGCGGCCAGCAGCCCCGGGAACGCCTGGTCGAACTCGGGCCGGCGGAGGCGGTTCAGCCGGCGGGCGCCCTCGTCGCGCTGCTCGATCAGCCCGGCGGCGCGCAGTACGGCGAAATGGTGGCTGCGGGTCGCCTTCGTCACGGGCAGGTCGAAGGTGCCGCAGGCGCGGGTCCAGTCGTCGTGCCCGGCCAGGTCGCGCAGGATCGACCGCCGGACCGGGTCCGCGAGCGCGTCCAGCGCCACCTGCAGCGGAACCTCGACCGGCTCGGTGTGCACGAGCGCCCGCGCCCGGGCGGAGTCGGCTGCCATCAGCGTTCGATCCTCGTCGCACGGAAGTGTTCGGTTGCCGTCTAACAGCTTAGACGGAGAAGTCCAGGCCGCGTGGTCAGGTCCAGCGGGAGCGGGCGAGGAGTGCGGCGGCCGCCGCGACCCCGGCGGTTGACGTGCGCAGGACGGTGTCGCCGAGTCGGACCGGCTCGACTCCGAAGGCGGTCAGTTCCGCCGGCGCGATTCCACCTTCGGGTCCGATCACGATGACGACATCGCCCTCAGCCGGTACGTCGAGCTCGGCGAGCGGGACCTTGGCTTCCTCGTGCAGTACGACGGGCAGCGCAGCGTCGGCGACCAGTCGCGCGACCTCGGCGGTCGTCGCAATCGGCGCGACCTCGGCGAACCACGCCCGTCGCGACTGCTTGCTTGCCTCGAACGCCCACGCCTGCCACTTGGCGTGCGTCTTCGCGGACCGCTCCGGATTGCTCCGGAACTGACTCCGCTCGGCGTTCCACGGGACGATCACGTCGGCGCCGACCTCGGTCAGCATCTCGACGGCGAGCTCAGCCCGCTCACCCTTCGGCAACGCCTGCACCACAACGAGCCGCGGACAGGACGCCGCCACCGAGCCACGCTCGTCGACGGCAACCGTCAGGCCTGTCTTGCCGGCAGAAACCACCGCGCCCTCAGCCCAGGACCCCTGTCCATCGGTGAGCCGGATCCGCTCGCCCGGCCCGATCCGGCGGACGACCGACGCGTGCCGTCCTTCGGCGCCGTCCAGGGACAACTCGTCACCGGACAGATCTTCCAGATGGAAGACCGCGACGCCCATCTAGTGGGCGCCGAAGGCGTCGCGGAGGCGGCCGAAGACGCCCTTGTGGGTGGCCTGGACATGGCCCTGCGGGCGCTCCTCGCCGCGCACCTCGGCGAGTTGCCGGAGCAGGTCGGCCTGGGAGTCGTCGAGCTTGGTCGGGGTCTCGACGATCACCTGGACGATCAGGTCGCCGCGGCCCGCGTGCCGCAGACGCGGGACACCCCGGGCCGTGAGCGTCTGCGCCGTACCGGACTGCGTGCCGGGCCGGATCTCCAGCGGGGTGGTCTCGCCCTCGAGCGTCGGCAGGTCGATCGTGGTGCCGAGCGCGGCCGCCGTCATCGGCAGGGTGACCGTGCAGTGCAGGTCGTCGCCGTTGCGGGTGAAGATCTCGTGCGGTTCGACCTCGATCTCGACGTACAGGTCGCCGGACGGGCCGCCGCCGGGGCCGACCTCGCCCTGACCGGACAGCTGCACCCGGGTGCCGGTGTCGACGCCGCCGGGGATCTTCACGGTGACGGTACGGCGGGACCGGACGCGGCCGTCGCCGGCGCACTCGACGCACGGGTTCGGGATGGTGGTGCCGTAGCCGCGGCAGTTCGGACACGGGCGCATGGTCCGGACCTCACCGAGGAACGACCGCTGCGTGTGGGTGACCTCGCCCCGCCCGTGACAGATCTCGCAGGTGACCGGCTCGGACCCGGCCGCAGCGCCGGAACCGGAACAGGTCGGGCACAGTACGGCGGTGTCGACCTTGAGCTCCCGGGTCGTCCCGAAGGCGGCCTCGGCCAGGTCGATCCGCAGCGGGATCAGCGCGTCCTGGCCACGCCGGGTCCGCGGCCGCGGCCCGCGGGTGGCCCCGCCGGTCTGGCCGAAGAAGGCGTCCATGATGTCGGTGAACGTGAAGGCCTGGCCGAAGCCGGCACCGCCGGCGCCCGCTCCGGCACCGGTCGCGAACGGGTCGCCGCCGAGATCGTGCATCTGCCGCTTCTGCGGGTCGCTCAGTACCTGGAAGGCGCGCCCGATCTCCTGGAACTTGTGGTGCGCGTCCTCGGAGTCGTTCACGTCCGGGTGGTACTGGCGCGCCAGCTTGCGGTACGCCTTCTTGATCTCGTCCGGTGTCGCGTCACGGCTGACGCCCAGGACGGCGTAGTAATCGGTGCTCATACTCCAGACCAGGGGTTGGGGGAAGTGGGCGTGCCGCGCAGTAGGCGGGGGACCATCAGACACGCCCTCATTAGGTGTCTGCCAGGATCTGGCTGACGTAGCGCGCGACGGCGCGGACCGCGCCCATCGTGCTGGGGTAGTCCATGTGGGTCGGGCCGACGATGCCGAGCGTGGCCAGCGCCTCCGACTTGGACCCGTAGCCGGTCGCGACCACCGACGTGGTGGCCAGCTCCTCGAACGGGTTCTCGTGGCCGATGCGGACGGTCAGAGTCTGTGGGTTGGTCGCCTCGCCGAGCAGCTTGAGCAGGATGACGTGCTCCTCGAGCGCCTCCAGCACCGGCTTCACGTTGCGCTCGAAGTCGTCGCCGTACCGGGTCAGGTTGGCCGCGCCGCCGACCGCGATCCGCTGCTCGCCGACCTCGTCGGTGAACGCCTCCAGCAGCGTCGTCACGATCGCCGCCACCAGGTTGCGGTCGCTCGGGGCGAACGTCTCGGTGACCTGGGCGAGCGACGTGGTCGCGTCGGTCAGCCGCTGACCGGCGAGCACCGTGTTCAGCCGGGACCGCAGGTCGGCGATCAGCTGCTCGTCGACGTCGTGCGGCGGCTCGACGATCCGCTGCTCGACCCGGCCGGTGCTGGTGATCAGCACCAGCAGCAGCCGGCGCGGGGTCATCGTGACGACCTCGATGTGCCGGACGCTGGACCGGTTGAGCGACGGATACTGCACGATCGCGACCTGACGGGTGATCTGCGCGAGCAGCCGGACGGTACGGCGGACGACGTCGTCCAGATCGACCGCGCCGGCCAGGAAGGACGTGATCGCCTTCTTCTCCGCCGGGGACAGCGTCTTGACCGTGCTCAGCTTGTCCACGAACAGCCGGTAGCCGGCGTCGGTCGGGATCCGGCCGGCGCTGGTGTGCGGCTGGGTGATGTACCCCTCCTCCTCCAGCGCGGCCATGTCGTTGCGCACGGTCGCCGGCGACACCCCGAGGTTGTGGCGATCCACGAGTGTCTTGGAGCCGACCGGCTCGTGGGTCGCCACGTAGTCCTCGACGATGGCGCGGAGAACATCCAGCTTGCGTTCGTCCAGCACGCGCACCACCCTCTCTCAGCGTCGACCCTTGGCACTCCGGCGTTCAGAGTGCCAGTCTACCGAGCCGTAGTAGCTCGCACCGACGCGTGACGGCGTGGGGCGGGTCTCAGGCTGATTCGGGCGACGCCCCCAACGGTACGGCGGACGGGCGCTCGACCGTGCTCGCCACGTCCACAGGCTGGTCCTGAGCGGCCGCTTCCAGCAGCGACTCGAGGACGTCGAGCACGTGGTAGGCGAGTGCGCCGTCGGCCCGGTGCGGCTCGCCGTTGCGCAGTGCCCGAGCCATGTCCGCGACCCCGACACCCCGGCCGGCTCCGGCGTACCCACCGGCGACCGGAACCTCGGTCCAGTCACGGTTCGTAGCCGTGGCGATCTCGACCGTGCCGTCGAACCCGTTCGGGTCCGGAACCGACACACTGCCCTCGGTCCCGTGCACCTCGATCCTCGGCAGCCGTGCGGCCCAGGTGTCGAAGGACATGAACACAGTGGTCAACGCACCCGACTCGTGCTCGAGTACGCCGGTCACGTGCGTCGGCACCTGCACCGGGAACGTCGTACCCGCCCGCGGACCGGTGTGGATCTTGCGCTCCTGCTTGGACTGCCCAGCACGCGCAGTGACTCGTCGCACCGGACCCAGCAGGGTCACCAGGCTGGTGACGTAGTACGGACCCATGTCGAGGACCGGACCGCCACCGGGCTGGTAGTAGAACTCCGGAGCCGGGTGCCACAGCTCGTGCCCTGGCGTGAAGAAGGACGCCGTCGCAGCATGCGGTACGCCGATGTCGCCGCGGTCGATCACCGCCCGAGCGGTCTGGGTGCCCGTGCCGAGCACAGTGTCCGGAGCACATCCGACCCGGAGGTTGTTGGCGGCGGCGTACTTGAGCAGCGGCTCCGCCTCGGCGCGGTCGACGGCCAGCGGCTTCTCGCCGTACACGTGCTTGCCGGCTGCCATCGCGGCCTGGTGCACCGGCGCGTGCGCGGCGGGGATGGTCAGGTTGAGCACGATGTCCACGTCATCCGCGGCGTACAGCTCGTCCGGGGAGAGTGCACGGATGCCCGGGTTCTTCTCGGCGATCGCCTGGGCGCGGCTGACGTCGAGGTCAGCGACCGCGACCACGTCGACGCCGGGGAGCTTCGCCAGGTGGTCGAGGTACGTGCCGGAGATGACTCCGGTGCCGACGATGCCGATACCGGTCACTTGCTCGCCCACAGCAGCCCCCGCTCGATGATCGTGCGTACGTCGGCGTTCTCGAGGTCGTCCAGTTTGTGGCCGACGGTGCAGACGAAGACCCTGCCCTCGCCCCAGGTCCGGGTCCAGATGGCCGGCATCACGGCGCCCTCGATCCACGGGTAGTCCGGGTGCGACTGGAAGGTCGTCGTCGCGAGCACGGTGTTCGTCGGGTCGTAGTGGATGTAGTACTGCTCGGTGTGGACGTCGAAGTGCGAGATGCCCTCGACGATCGGGTGCTCGGCGACCACCTCGACGCGGTAGTCGGTGAAGCCGTGCGGGTGCGAGATGAACTGCCCGCCGACGATGAAGTTGTAGTCCACGCTGTTCCGGAACGAGTCCGCGATACCGCCGTGCCAGCCGGCCAGGCCGGTGCCGTTGCGGACCGCGGCGTCCAGGCCCTTGACGTGCTCGGCGGGGATGTCGCTCATGGTGACGCACTGCAGCACCAGGTCGACACCGTCGAGGTCGAGGTAGCTCTCGGTCGTGCCGGAGACGGTGACCTCGTAGCCGTTCTCCTTCAGGTACGGAATGAACAGGTCCGTCGCCTCGACCGGGGAATGACCTTCCCAGCCGCCCCGGACCACCAGTGCACGTCGTGTCGTCAAGACATCCACCCTTTCGAAAGTTTTCGGAACCGAGACGGAAAGATTGCGAACCGCCACCGTGACAGTAGGCCCGTCCCGACCGGCCTTCAAGTCCGATTCCGCCACCTGGATTAAGGTCGATCAATGGGATGGAAGTTCTGGAAGCGTGGTAGCGCACCCGCGAACACCTTTCCGGGGACGCGGCCGCAGGACACTCTGCCGGTGGGTTCGTTCGGGCTGACCGTCGACGACGTGTTCTCGATCACCGGCCGGGGCACGGTGGTGACCGGCCGGGTGATGGCCGGCACGGTGACCGTCGGCGAGCAGGTCCTGCTGAGCCGGGCCGGACAGCCGCTGGTGCAGATCGAGGTGACGGGGATCGAGATGTTCCGCAAGACGGTCACCACGGCCAAGCCCGGCGACAACGTCGGTCTGCTGCTCCGCGGCCTCCAGCGGGACCAGGTGCTCAAGGGCGATGTGCTGAGCAAGTAATGTCGGCGCCATGAGCGCGTGGGCCGAGGTCGGAGATCGTTGCTGGGTCCGTCGGTACGACGAATGGGACCTGAACATCGGCCTGGTCGCCGGATCCGGCGGCGCACTGCTGATCGACACGCGAGCCACGACCGAGCAGGCCGAGGAACTGCGCGAGCACGTCCGCGAGGTCACCGACCAACCCGTGCGCTGGGTCGTCAACACCCACGCCCACTTCGACCACGTCGTCGGCAACAGCGTGTTCGACCAGGCCGAGATCATCGCGCACGAGAACGCCGCCGCCGCGGCCAAGCTGACGGCGACCACGTTCGCGGTCGCGAAGGTCGTCGACCTCGGGGACCGCCGGGTCGAGCTCCTTCATCTGGGCAACGCACACACCGATGGCGATGCCGTCGTGGTCGTCCCCGACGCGGACGTCTTCTTCGTGGGTGACCTGGTCGAGGAGTCGGCACCGCCGTCGTACGGCGAAGACTCGTATCCGCTCGAGTGGCCCGACACCGTCGACCGGGTGATCGGCCTGCTGTCCGGCACCGCCAAGGTCGTCCCCGGGCACGGCGCCGTGGTGGACGCCGAGTTCGTCCGCGACCAGGCCGACGACATGGGCACGGTCGCCAACACCATCTCCGGCCTGCACCACGCCGGTACGTCGCTGGACAAAGCCCTCACGCACACCGACGACTGGCCGTGGCCGCTGGAGAAACTGCAGGACGCGATCAAGCGCGGCTACGGGGCACTCGGTGCCCCGACCCGGCCGACCCTCCCCCTCGTCGGCCCGGGATAACTGCCCGAAAAAGCCAGCCGCCCCTCCCCTCCTCGGCCCGAGATGCTGACCGTTTGGTAGTTGTCCGTTGACAGGACGTCACGTCGTACCGCACGTTGTTGCGGAACGGATGTCTCGACCGGATCGGGTGGTGGGGCCAATGACCACGACGGAGCAGACGGTTCATCCTGACGGGCGGGTCGAACTGACCGATCCGGACGCGGTCGCGAACAGCCCGTACGCCAACGCCGAACTCGCGCCGACCCGGTTGCCCGAGCGGCACTGGACGACGTACAACTACGCCGCGCTCTGGATGGGCATGGCGCACAACATCCCCAGCTACCTGCTCGCGGCCGGTCTGGTCGCGCTCGGGATGAACTGGTTGCAGGCCTTCCTCACGATCACCTTGGGAAACCTGATCGTCCTGATCCCGCTACTGCTGAACAGCCACGCGGGAACGAAGTACGGCATCCCGTTCCCGGTCTTCGCGCGAGCGTTCTACGGCGTCCGCGGTGCGAACTTCCCGGCGTTGCTGCGGGCGTTCATCGCGTGTGGCTGGTTCGGCATCCAGACCTGGATCGGCGGGCAGGCGATCTTCGTGATCGTCGGCGAACTGTTCGGCAAAGGCTGGACCGACGCGTCCGCGATCGGCGGGCACCCGTGGACGCTGTGGCTCAGCTTCGCGTTCTTCTGGGTGCTCCAGATGGTGCTGATCTGGCGCGGTATCGAGGGTCTGCGCCGGTTCGAGAACTGGGCCGCGCCGCTGGTCACGGTCGCGTTCCTCGCGTTGATGATCGCGATCCTGGTCAAGGCCGGCGGTCTCGGCCCGATCCTGGACCAGCCGTCGAAACTCGGCTGGGGCAGCGACTTCTGGAAGATCTTCCCGCCGGCGCTGATGGGCATGATCGCGTTCTGGGCGACGCTGTCGCTGAACATGCCGGACTTCACCCGGTTCGGAAAGGGCCAGCGGCAACAGGTCTGGGGCCAGATCATCGGCCTGCCGACGACGATGTCGTTCATCGCGCTGGTCTCGATCATCACCACGTCCGGGACCGTGCTGGTCTACGGTACGGCGATCTGGGACCCGGTCGAGCTGACCCGCCGGTTCGAGAACCCGCTGGTCGTGACGATCGGCCTGGTGATGGCGATCCTGGCGACGATGTCGTGCAACGTGGCCGCCAACGTCGTCAGTCCGTCGTACGACTTCGCGAACGCACTGCCGCGCTGGCTGAACTTCCGCACCGCGGGCCTGGTCACCGGCGTGATCGGCATCGTGATCCAGCCCTGGCGGCTGATCTCGGACCCGTCGATCTACATCTTCGTCTGGCTGTCCTTCTACGGCGGCCTGCTCGCCTCGGTGGCCGGCGTCCTGATCGCGGGCTACTGGCTGATCGACCGGACCAACCTGTACCTGGCCGATCTGTACCAGGTCAACGGCCGCTACTGGTACTCCGCCGGCTGGAACTGGCGTGCGGTCGTCGCCACCCTGCTCGGCTCGTTGCTCGCGGTCGGTGGCGCGTACTCGAACCCCGGCGCCGGCCCGTTCCCCGAGGACGGCCTGATCCCGTTCCTCAAGCCGTTGTACGACTACTCGTGGGCGGTCGGCCTCGTCGTCGGCTTCCTGACGTACCTGGTCCTGACGCTCACCGCACCGAGCCGCCAGCCCAGCCCGTCGCACGCCGCTCCCACGTTCTAGTCCTCCCACGACATACGGTTGTGCGGTGGCTGATCGGTATGGGAACGACGTACTCAGTGGGGATTGGCGCAAGCCCAAGAACGGGCGGACCGTCGAGGTCGAGATCGAGAAGGGGATGGTCGTCGAGGAGCCGAGCTCGGGGTTCGTCGGTGCGATCGTGCGCTGGGAGCACGGCGTGGTCGATCTCGAGGACCGGTTCGGCAAGATCAAGACCTACCCGCTCGGCCCCGGCTTCTGGCTGGACGGCAAGCCGGTCAGCCTGAAGGCGCCGAAGAAGGCCGGGCCGGCCAGGAAGACCCGGACGGCGTCCGGTTCGGTTGCGGTCGACAACGTCCGGGCGAAGGTCGCCCGCGCGAGCCGGATCTACGTCGAGGGCCGGCACGACGCCGAGCTGGTCGAGCGGGTCTGGGGCGACGACCTGCGGATCGAGGGCGTCGTGGTCGAGTACCTCGAGGGGGTCGACGACCTGCCCGGGATCGTCAACCGGTTCCAGCCCGGTCCCGGCCGGCGGCTCGGCGTCCTGGTCGACCATCTGGTCGAAGGCTCCAAGGAATCGAAGATCGCGGCCCAGGTCACCGACAAGCACGTGCTCGTCGTCGGTCACCCGTTCATCGACATCTGGGAGGCGATCAAGCCGTCGTCCGTCGGGATCAAGGCCTGGCCGGCGATCCCGCACGGGCAGGACTGGAAGAAGGGCGTGCTGCGGACGTTCGGCTGGCCGGCCACCGACCAGGCCGACGTGGCCGCGGCCTGGAAGCACATCCTGTCCAAGGTGAACAGCTTCGCCGATCTCGACCCGGCCCTGCTGGGCCGGGTCGAGGAGCTCATCGATTTCGTGACGCTGGACTGAGGTCCGGTATCCGCCGCTCGATCCAGGCCTGGATCCGGCGCCGCGCGCGCCGGACGTACCAGGTCACCAGGCCGAGGATCGCGGTGACCGCGAGGACCGCTCCGGCCAGCACGGCGGCGATGATGCGTACGGCGCCGCCGTCGACGACCCCGGCGACGACGAGCAGCACCACGCCCACCAGCAACGTTGCCAACGGCAACCATGGCTCGAACAGCAGCGGCCGCTGCGCCGGGCTCAGGTTCGCCCCCCGGACCATCCGCGTCCACACCGACTCCCGGGCCGGCTCGGCGAACCAGCGAGCACACCGCAGCAGCCACGACCGGGGTTGATGCTTGCGGCCCGCGGCCGACTTGACCCAGTCGCCGACCTGCGGCCCGAGCCCGCCGGAGACCTCGACCATCCGGTCGGCCAGTCCCTTGGTGGTCGCGCGTCCCTCGGCGGATTGATTGAGCTCGTCCCGCATCGTGACCAGCGCGCCCAGGCCGGCGTCGACCGGGAAGTCCTCGGCCAGCCGCTGGATGCGCTCGGCAATCGCCCCGATCTTCCAGTCCTCCGCCTCGAGCACCTGCCGCTGCGTCTCGCGGATCCAGTCCGCGTCGGCACCGAGCATCGCCCCGAGGTGGGCGACGCAGTGCAACCGGCCCATCAGCCAGTCCCACCGCCGCCAGTCCGCCGCACCGAACGCGCCGAAGTGCCCGACCTGCGAGCCGTACAGGATGCGGTCCTTGAGGTCGTTGGCGATCGAGCCCTCCGGCTGGTCGTCCAGCAACGTCAGCGGGATGTCCGGTCCGAGCCGGAGGAACTGGAACGGCGCACTACGCTGCTGCGGCGTTCGCGCCGACGTGCACCGGGACACGATCTCGACCTCGAGCGCGGTGTCGATCAGGTCCCACCCGATCGAGGCGATCAGATCGAGGAAGACGTCGCCGAGCGCGCGCTGGATCTGCAGCTCGTCGAAGATGTCCGCCAAGCCGATCGCGACCGCCTCGGCACCACCGGCCGGCCGCAGATCGAGATCGGCTTTGGCCAGCTCGTCGTTCAGCGCGTCCCGCACCGCCTGTACGTGCAGCAGGCAATCACTGGCCGCCTTCAGCCGCCGCTCGAGCTCGCCCCGCTCGGCGGGCCCTGCGTCACTGACCCGGCTCCGCAGCGACCGCAGGATCAGCCGTACGACGCGTTCCGCCGCCCCGGTCCCCCACAGCCAGCTCGACTGACCCGCCTCGTCGTTCTGCAACGCGGCCGTCGAACCGTCCGGGCCCGGAACCCACGGATGCTTGGTCGCCAGGACCTCGTCGATCTCCGGCTCCGACAGTGCGGTCGCGGCATCCAGCACGGTCGACTGGTCGTGGTTCGCGATCATCACCGCTTCCCACACCCCGCCGGCCGCACGACCCCGCGAGTACACCGGCTGCAGTGCTTCGGCGGCCGCCTTCAGCCGGACCCGCTCCTCAGGGTGCTCCATGCAACGATCGAAGAGCCGCTGGGTGTCCGACCAGGACGCGTCCGCCTCCATCAGCAGCCGCTCGAGCTGCTCGACATCGGACCGGAAGTCCACCTCGCGCGGGAACTGCACCGCCGACAACGCGGACACCCGCCAGCTCGGCTCCTTCGCCTCGGGCAGCGCCGTCGACGCACTCCCGATCCCGGCCGACGGTACGACGTACAGCACGTAGCGGCTCGCTCGTCCGGCCACGGGCCGGCGCGCGACGACATCGAGGACCGGCCCGAACGGCGCGTTGTCGAGCACCCCGCCGTCCACCAGCCAGGCACCGGATCCGGCCACCGCGGTGGGCTGCATCCGCGGTGGCGCCGCGGCCAGCTTCGGCGTCTCCAGCACAGGTCCGAACGCGGCCGGGAACGACGCGGACGCACGAGCCGCCCGGGCCAGCAGCCTGGTGTCCTTCAGTCCGTTCTTGTCCGCGACCGAGTACTTCCGCGTCTTGCCGTCGTACGTCTCCGCGTTCTCACTGGTGAACGCGTACAGATAGCGGTGATCCGGTACGACGAAGGCCTGGCCCGCGGCGTCCCTCGCCTCGAACTGCTGCACACCCAACCCGGAGGCGGTGACGAACAGCGTGACCGGCTCCTCCGCCGCGCTCTCGCCCGCGTCGGCGACACCTTTGATCAGGTTGTCCAGCTCCTGCAGGAAATACTTGCCGTCGAGCACCGAGCTGGACTTCTCCCCCGCCGACGGCACCAGCTTGCCGACCTCGAGCGACCCGAGGCCGACCCACTTCTGCCGCAGCCACGGACCGCCGTCGCCGCCCGGGTCCAGCGTCGAGCCGTTGGAGATCGCTGTCGCGAGCAACGACCCGTTCAGCCCGCCGGCGCTCGTGCCGGCGATCACGTCGACCACGACCCGCCGGTCGTCCTCACCACTGCGGCACAGCTCCCGCCAGCGGCGCGCGAGCTCCTCGTCGTACGGCTGCGACTTCGGTGCCTTGCCGTCGCCGGACGCCCGCCGGATCAGATCCAGCTCGTGCGTCACCCCACCCATCCACACCGCCAGGCTGACCCCACCGTTCAGCACCAGCGCGATCCGGATCTCGTGATCGGTCATGCGTCCCCCCTCGACCCAGAGATACCACGGCCGTGACGTCGATTGACAGTTGTCGCAGCGGAGAGTGAACAAAAGGTTGTCGCGATCTGCACGCAGGGTCATCCTGTTCAGTGGGGGTGGTCGTCATGCGCGGTTTCGCAGTGACGGTTTCGGTGCTGGTGGTTCTGCTCGCGGGGTGTTCGGACACGTCCGGTGACAGCGGCACGTCGTCACCGGAGGTCACCACGCCGGCGGAGAACACCAACGAGCCGGCACCCGAACCGACAGAGCCTGAATCGACACAGCCCCAACAAGAGCAGCCGTCGATAAACATCGCATCGCTACCGGTCGGCGGATCGCCGATCGACGACGCCAGTCCGAACTGCACCTCGGTGAGCCTGACGGACACATCGCTCCCGGACGGCACCACGATCGAACTCGGCTCACCCACCTTCGACCCTCCGGGGGTCTTCGACGCCGATCAGTCGGCCTGCCCCGGCGATCTCCTGGCCTGTCCGGGCGTCAAGTGGACGGCGGACAGCCACGACACCTGCTACGCCGGCGTCCGGCAGAGCGCCGACACCGGCACCACGACCCTGCAGATCCCGGGCAAGGCGACCTGTGCGAGCCAGGAGGACTGCGACAGCCTGGAAGGCCGGAGCGGCAGCCAGATCCTGCTCACCGCACAACCACCCTCGGGCGGGTAGGGATGGCGGACGAGCGGTCGCAGGCCGAACGCTGGGTGAGCTTCGCCGCCGGCATCGTCACGCCGATCACCCTGATCAGCGCGCTGTTGTTCTACTTCGGGTATGTGTCCGCGCGATCGCAGTACGCGTACTTCGGGATCGACGTCGACACCATCGGTCTGAGTACGCAGGACTACGTGATGCGCAGTCCCCAGCCGTTGCTGGTGCCGTTGCTCGTCATTACGCTGCTCGCGGTCGCCGGTCTGCTGCTGCACAACGCGATCCATCCAACGGCTTCCGGCGTACGACGGGCCGCCCGGCTGGCCGTCGTCGTCCTGGTGCTGGGGGTGGCCGGACTGCTCGCGTATCCGTTGATCGGGCACCTTCCGTACTACGCGTTGGTGGTGCCGGCCGTGATCGGTCTGGCCGCGGCCGCGCTCGCGTACCTCACGTACCTGCGCCGCAAGGTCGATCCGGGGCTCGGCACCCAGCGAGTGCTGATCGTGCTGCTCGGGGTCGTGACGGTGACCTGCGCGTTCTGGGCGACGGCAACGACAGCGCAGTACTCCGGACGCGGGCTGGCGAAGTCCGACGCGCGGCACCTGGACCGCTTCCCGGTCGTCATCCTGGACACCAAGGAGAAGCTCGCCCTCCGGTCACCGGGTCTCGAAGAAACCACCCTCCGCGCCGGCGCCGGCCAGACCTTCAACTACCGCTACCGCGGTCTCCGGCTCCTCGTGGTCGGCGAGAACCGCCTGTTCCTGGTCCCGCAGAACTGGACCGCGTCCAACACGACGGTCGTCGTACCGCTGGACGACTCGATCCGGGTCCAGTTCCAGTTCCAGAACGACCCACCCTGACCCTCGACGGCCGGACTGGGCCGGGCTGATACTCGGAGGCAGGCAACCAAGGGGGAAGCGATGTCCGAGTTGACGGATCTGAAGGAGAAGCTGAACTCGATCACCGAGACCGAGTGGGAGGCCTACGTCAAGGTCCGCGACATTCTGGCGCTCGGCTCCGATCTCCTGCTCGGCGGCGGTGCGGGAGCGACGGAAGCGGCCGGAGCGACGGCCTTCTTCGGCAAGGTCGTGCGGTGCGCGATGCTCGGTGTCTTCGAGCCCGCGGTGGGTGCCGGCGCGATCGGCGGGTACGACGAAGGCGCCGTACGGCGGTTCGCTGATCTCGGCGAATGACCTCGGTGCGGGCGGTTCCGGTCCCCGACTGGCTGTCCGTGGTGTCGTCGTCAGCTCGCGAGCGGGAGATGCTCGCGAGCCGGCTGGCCGCGCTGCGCGTCGTACTGATCGGGCGCGCGGACATCACCGACGCGGTGCGCGCGGTCTTGACCGGCTCCGGGATCCAGCCTGACCTCGTCATCCGGGTGCCGTATCCGCGGCAGCGCGACGAACTGCCCGAGCTGATGACGGGTGCGGATCTCGTGGTCGCGGCAGGTGACGGCTCGCTTCCGGTCCTGCATCCGTGGGTCAACACCACCGGCCTGATGTTGGGTGTACCGACGGTCCACACCGAGCTCCGCGGCACGCGGGCGACCGTAGGTCCGCTGGTGCTGCCCGGCACGGGACCCTGTTTCCTGTGCTGGCGGATGCGCGCGCTGGCGTGTGCGGACGACTTCGCGGCGGCGATGGCGCTCGAGGAGGAGCTCGACGCCCGCCGGATCCCGGATGACGCGGAGTGGCCGGTCCTGCCGGCGCTGTTGCCGATGGTCACCGGCGTGCTGGTGGCGGAGCTGTTCGCGCTGACGCTCGGGATCGCGCCACCACGACTCAATGCCGGCGTACTGACACTCGATGCGCACGGCACCGAAGACCTGCACCCGGTGCTGCCGCGCCCGGACTGCCCAGCCTGTTCGAAAGTGCGCGCCAGCGACGTTGTGGTCGCTGCCGGGCCTGCTGTCGACTCGTTGTGCGGCGTGGTCCGCCGGCTCGAAATGCTGCCGAAGGATGTGTCCGAGCCCGAGCGACCCCTCATTGCCGCCGCCGAGCTGGCCAACGTGCACTTCCGCACCGGCGATGCTGCCTTCCTGGTGTGCTCCGGCAAGGGCTGGACGCGGCAGGAGGCCCGCGACGGCGCGCTCGGCGAAGCCCTGGAACGGTACGCCGCCATGACCTGGCACCCCGACCGCCGCGTCAGTTCGACGTACGACGGACTCGGCCGGCCGGCGGTGCATCCGCGCGACCTCGTGCTGTTCGCCGACCACCAGTACGACGCGTTGCCCTACCAGCCGTGGCGGCCCGAGACCGAGCTGGAGTGGGTGCCGGCCGAGTCGCTCGTGACCGGTGATGAGGTCTGGATCCCCTTGCTGGCAACGCATCTGGGGTACCGCCCACCTGCCGAAGCCGCCCTGTTCCCGGCGACATCGAACGGGTTCGCCGCCTGGCCGGACCGGGCCGGCGCGACGCTGCGGGCCTTGCTCGAGGTGGTCGAGCGGGACGCGTTCTCGATCGCCTGGTCGCACCGGCTGCCCGGGCGTTGTGTCGCCGCGACGGACGTTCCGGACGAGCAGACCCGCGCGATCGCCCTGTCGTACGCGCGCCGCGGCGTCGAGGTCGTGGTGCATCTGTTGCCGTCCGACACGGTGGCGGCGGTGGCCCTCGCGATCCTGTGGTCCGCTCAGGCGCCGGCCGCGGTGGTCGGCGTGAGTGCGGCGCTCGATCCGGTCACCGCCGCGAGGTCCGCCGTCCTCGAGGCCGGGCAGGTGCGGCCGATCCTGCTGGGTCGCCTGCGGGAGTCCGCCGTACGAGCCCGGATGGCGGAGCTGGCCGCCGCGCCGTCGAACGTGGCGACCCTGGACGACCACGACCTGCTGTACGCCGACCCGCACGCGGCCGCGGCCGGGATGGGTTTCCTCCGGGAGGCACCGCGTCAGCCGTGGCCGGACGCCGTACCACTCGTTGCTCAGGGCAAGGATGGTCTCGCCGAGCTGACCCGGTCGCTGGCGCAGGTGGCGCCGGATGTGCTCGCCATGGACCTCACGCCACCGGATGTGGCCGGCCTCGGGGTCCGCGTGGTGCGCGCGGTGGTGCCTGGGTTCGTTCCGATCTGGTTCGGTGCGGACCAGGCCCGGCTCGGCGGGCAGCGGTTGCTGGAGCTGCCGAGCCGGATGGGTCTGCGGCCGCGGCCGGCCCGGTGGGACGAGCTGAACCTCGACCCGCATCCACTCGCGTGAAGGGCTGACCGATGTCCGAGACCTTCCGCGACGGCCAGCCGCTCGCCTGGACCTATCACCGTGGCAGTTCCCGCGTGCTGCTCGATCCTCCGCAGCCGACCTCACCGCAGCACGGGCCGGGGCGGGAGGACCCGACGGCACCTTGGTTCCCGTTGCCACCCGGTATACTGATCCGAGCAGCGCTGACCGATCTCGTCCGCGCACGGGTTTCCTGCCGGGCGTTCCTCGACAAGCCGCTCGGCCTCGCCGAACTGGCCACCCTGCTGCGGATCGGGTACGGCGTCACCGGGGCAACCGATGGCGGCCCGGTACGCATCATCGATCGCGCGGCGCCGTCCGCCGGCGGGCTCTACCCGCTCGAGGTGAGTGTGCTGGTGCGATCGGTGCACGGCCTCCCCGCCGGGATCTACCACTATGTGCCGTTCGCCGACGGCCTCGAGCAGGTCCGGGCTGAGGCTGTGCCGCCGGCCCTGGTCAGCCGGCTGTTCCTGGGTCAGCCGTGGGCAGCCGAGGCCGCCGCCGTACTCGTGCTCTCCGCGGTGTGCGAACGCAGCCTGACCAGGTACGCCGACCGCGGATATCGCTACCTGCTCCTCGAAGCAGGACACGTGGCGCAGACCCTCGTCCTCGCGGCGACCGGGCTCAACCTCGGCGCAGTCACTCTCGGTGGCTTCCTGGACGACGAGCTCTCCGAATTGCTTGCCCTCGACACCGAGTCGGAGATCGTCCTGTACGGCACGGCAGTCGGTCACCCCGTCAGTGGGAACCGCCTCGAGCGCCGGGCTCTTGACCGAGTCTGACCGCGAGGGCGGCCACCTCACGCCGCGACGCCGTCCCGGTCTTGTGCAGCAGGTTCGACACGTGCACGCTGACCGTCTTCTCGCTGATGAACAGCGCCTTCGCGATCTCGGCGTACGTCCGGCCGGCGACCAGATGGGACAGTACCTCCCGCTCGCGTCGCGTCAACGACTCGAACGGCGCCGGCGGTTGGACGGGCGGCGCGGTCGTCACCGGTTCCTCGAGCCGGATCCGGGCGAGGGCGGCGAGTGTCTCGACCTGCTCCCGCAGGGGGATCGCGCCGACCTCCTGCGCGAAGCGGTACGCCGATCTGAGCGGTTCGGCGAGCGTGGACCGGGTCGCTCTCTCGCCGAGCAAGGCCTGCGCCCAGCGCCAGGACGCCATCGCCTCGTCCCACCGCAGTCCGGCGGCGGCACACCGGCGTACCGCTTCCGCCCAGAGCTTGGAGGTGGGCTTCTCCGCCTCGTACCTGGCGGTTTCGGCTTGGAAGAGCGCCTTCCTCGCCGGCTGGATCAGGTCCTCGGGACCGATGACCTCGAACGGCGCCGGCTGCATGCCGCGTCGCACCTCGAGGAGATCCTCGAAGGCCTCTTGGGTTCTGCCGACGTCCGCACCGTCGCTGCGGTCCCGCGCCGCCTCCATCAGGTCGGCGGCCGCCCGGGCACCCCAGACCAGCATCTCGTCCGCGTCGCGGGTGTCGGCTACCTGGGCGACCATCGTGCGCGCGAGCAGATCCAAGGCCTGCTCGGCCTGCCCCACGGCGATCAAGTACTCGGCCAGGACCTGCTGGGCCGACAGACCGGCTCGGTCCTCGAGGCCCGGTATCAACTCTCGCGCGCGTTGCAGGTGTAGTCCGGCCACGTCCAGTTCGCCCCGCCGGACTGCCAGCGAGGCTGCGCCCAACCGGACCATGGCACTCGCATTCGGGAGGGCCGCCACGGAGAGCCCTTCGCGGATGGCGACGCCGCTTTCGGGCAGGCGTCCCAGCATCAGGAGGTGATGGGCCAGCAGTCCGGCGGCGAAGACCGCTACCGAGAACGCACCGACGTTGAGCGCGACGGGGAGGAACTCGCGGGTCACGTCGACGCAGTCCGTCACGCGACCTCGCCGTTCCAGGTAGTTGTGCCTGATCACGAGAACCCGCCAGGTCAGTTCCGGGTCCCCGGACAGCTTGGCGAAACGCAGGCCTTCCGCGGTGTCGGAGTCGGAGTGCTCGCTGCGGATGTCCCCGTTGCCCCGGACCGCGTACGCCAGACTCAGGGCCGCGCTGGATCCCGATCGATGAGCTGCCGCGACGGCGTCCTCCGCGTACGTCCGGGACAGCTCGAGCTCGTTGCTCCACCATTGACACCAGCTGAGGTAGGCCAGGGCATCGGCGTACTCGTCGCTGTCGGGGAAGGGGCGGCTGAGTTCGACGGCGTGCTCCGCCTCGGCGACCGGCCTGCCTTTCGTCCGACCGGTGGCCCAGGCCGAATCCGCCCACCGGCGCAGCAGCCGGCAGGCGCGCAGCGGGTCGGTGCGCTCGTCGACGAGCTCGAGCGTGCGGCTCCACGCCGCGAAGCTCGCCTCGCCGTCGCCGAGCAGGTCGTTGGCCCGGGCAACCCGCTCCAGCAGATCCACCTCGCTGTCCGGATCCTCGCCGGCACCGCGGCGGACCATCGGCCACAGGCGGGCCGCACGACGGAGATGGACCGCCTCCTCATGCGGCGATCGGGCACCCTTGGCCAGATCGGCGGCTCGCAGCGACGCCTCCAGACAGGCCTCCAGGTTGCGGGCGCGCTCGTAATGCAGCGCCAGGTCGCTCTGTCGTTGCAGCTCGTCGAGGCCGCTGGCGGGACGGGACTCCAGCGTCGTCGCCCACGCGGCATGCACGGGCTCGGCCTCACCGGGAACGAACGTGGCGTAGAGAAGCTCGGCGAGCAGCGGATGCCGGAACCAGCACAGGTCCCGCCCCTGCGCCACGCTGATGCCGGCGTTCGTCGCCTCGGTCAGCGCGCTGGTCAGTGCCTCACGGTCGATCCCCCGCGCCGCCGCGACCTCGCGCAGATCGTCGATCGACGTCGGCCGCCCGGCGACTGCCATCAACCGCATGACCTCACGGCCCGGGATCGAGAGCCGGTGCCACGCCGCGAGCAGGGCTCCGGTCAGCTCCGCCGCGAGATCGGTGGGGAGCCCTTCGGCGCTACTCGTCAGACCTTGCACGAGCAGCTCGGTGAGGTACGGATTGCCGTCGGACCGGCGTACGACCTGATCCACCAAGCGGCGCTGCGGCGGACCGTCCAGCAGGAGTGTCAACTGTTGCTCGGTCTCGTCCCAGCTCAGCCGGTCCAACCGCAGGTCGGTGACCGACGGCAGCCGACGCAGGTCGGCCAGCCACGTGTGCATCGGGTCACCAGACATCATTTCCTCGTCCCGGTAGGTGGTCAGCACGGCCAGCCGCTGTCCGCGGAAGCCGGCGACCAGGTAGGCGAGGGCATCGCGTGAGGCCAGATCGGCCCACTGCACGTCGTCCACCACCAGCACCGTCGGACCATGCGAAGCGATCGCCTGAACCAGCGAATCCACCACGGACAACAGCCGGACCGCACTGTCGGACGTGCGCCCGCCCAGCGAAGGCAACAACTCCCCCGCGGCCGGGACCGCAGCGAGTACCGCGGACCGCTCGCGAGGCTCGGCCGACTCGAGCCACCCCTCCAACGCACCGATCAACGGAACGTACGGCGCATCCACGGCACCGAAACGGACGCATCGGCCCCACAGGACCGCGACGCCTTTCGCAGCCGCCTCGTCACAGACCGCGGTGGCGAGGCGGGTCTTGCCCACGCCGGCTTCTCCGTGCACGAACACCGCACACGGCCGCCCTTCGACGGCTCCCTGGACCGCGGCGCCCAGGATCCCTCGTTCCCCGATCCGGCCCACCATGCCAGGCGAGCGCGCGACCGCCGCCCCTCCCACGGCTCCCAGTCTGACGTGATCAGGCCGGACCGGCCACCTTCTTCGGCGTCGCGCTCTCCGCCTGCCGGTCGAACACCGCTCTCGCGGGCGCCAGCGGATCGAACCGGATCGGGACCCGCTGACCCGCGTGCGGTACGGCTCCCGGGAGCGGGTACCGCACGTCGTTCTGGATCAGCGAGGTCCCGACCACGTAGCGCACCAGCAGGAACGTGGAGGTGCCGGTACGCAGGACCGAGACCACTTCGGCGTTCACCCGGCGCCAGTTCTCGATCTCGGTCTCCTGATCCTGGTCACCGCGACCATGCACACTGACCAGAACCAGGACACCCAGGCCCAGAGCGACTCCGGCCATCAGCAGCTGAACGATTCCTGACATCGGTCCCTCCCCCTCACGTCAGGGCTTCGCCATGCGGGCTAAGCGGTGTGAAGTTGGCGGCGGCGGTACAGCCAGACGCCACTCAGGGCGAGGGCCGCGCCGCCCAGCGCGGAGGCGCCGGACTGCACGAACTGGCCGCCGTTGCCGTCGGACGAGCTCTGCGTCGTCACCTTGGCGGGTTCGGCCTTGGTCGGTCCGGTGATCTGGTACTTCCGGTCGTACTTCGGGTAGTTGTACTCCGTCGTCTGCCCCGAACCCGGGAAGCCCGACCCTTCGTCCGGCCAGGGCGCGGTCTGCGACGTGGGTCTGGGCTGCGGGTCCTGCTGCGTGGCCGAAGCCTCGGTCGCGGTGAGGACGACGGTGCCCAGCGCAACGGCGGACACTGCCAGAGCTGAGTAGTACTTGCGGTTCATGACTTCTCCCAGGGGACTGTGCGACGCGGATCGCCGCTACCCCTTCACGGTCCGCCCGCACCCCCGGCAGCCACATCCGAGGGAAACCCTCAGATACGCGCCACAAACCCTCAGATCCGCAGCGCCTCAATCCCTAGGCGGACTCGCGGACGATCAGCTCGGTGTCGTAGATCTCCGGGCTGTGCAGGTCGGCGCCGCCGATCTTCGCGAGCAGGATCTCGGCCAGGCGGGCACCGAGCTGCTCGACGGGCTGGCGGACCGTGGTCAGCTTCGGCGTCGTCGTGGTCGCCAGCACCGAGTCGTCGAACCCGACCACCGCGACATCGCCCGGCACCCGGCGGCCGCGCTGCGACAGGACGCGGAGCGCCGCGGTCGCCATCAGGTCGGATGCGACGAACAGTCCGTCCAGGTCGGGGTGCTCGTCGAGGAGCCGGAGGGCCGCCTGCTCACCACCGTCGGCGGTGAAGTCGCCGTACGCGATGGCTTGGGGCAGGCCGGCTTCCTTCATCACCTCCTGGTACCCGGTCAGCCGGTCCAGGCCCGCGGTCATGTCGAGCGGGCCCGCCACCGTCCCGATCTTCCGGCGGCCGATCGACAGCAGATACTCGACGCCGGTCCGGGCGCCCGCGACGTTGTCCACGTCCACACTCGCCACCGGCACGTCGACGCCGAGCGGACGGGCGCTGAACACGATCGGCAGGGGCAACTGCGCGAGCTCCTGCAGCACGTTGTCCCGGCCGTGGTGGCTGATGATGATCGCGCCGTCGACATGCCCGCCGCGCAGGTACCGCAGCAGGCGCTGGTCGTCCCCCTCGGCCGGCTCGATCAGCAGCACCAGCTGGGACGAGGTCGGCGCGAGCGTCAGGCTGACGCCGCGCAGCATGCCGGCGAAGAACGGGTCGGAGAACACCCGGCTGTCCGGCTCCGGCACCACGATCGCGATCGAGTCGGTCCGGCGGGTGACCAGCGCGCGGGCGGCCCGGTTCGGCACGTAGCCGAGCTGGCCGATCGCCCGCTCGACCGCGGCCACCGTGTCCGGCAGCACCTTGGGCGATCCGTTCACGACCCGCGACACGGTGGCGCGAGACACCCCGGCGAGCGCCGCGACCTGCTCCAACGTCGGAGAACCAGACTCGTTCATCGGTCCTCCCGGGGTCGGTGGGCTTGCGTTCACACCGTAGTACTTACCCGGTCGAACGCGCGTCAGGATTCGGTCGTGTCCCGACCTACCCGCTCTTCCTCGTGTTGGCGGCTTTGTCGGCCAGGTCGAGGGCCTGCTTCCACGCGGCGTCCGGGGCCTGTTTGCCTTCGTCGACGCGGGCGAGCGCGGCGCTGAAGACCTGGTTGATCTCACCGTCCCGCGGACCCTTGTGCTGCTTGAGGATCACGTTCCTCGCCCGGTTGATGAAGATCTGGCCCACCGGTGCGTTGTTGAAGTAGGCGTTCACCTGGGACTTCACCTGCGGGTCGCTGTAGGCGTCCAGGGTGGACGGGAACGAACCGACCTTCTTGAACACCTTGACCTGCTGTTCCGGCGCGGTCAGCCACGCGGCCAGCCGGGCCGCCTCGGCCGGCTGCTGCGACTGCTTCGGCACGGTCAGGTAGGACCCGCCCCAGTTGCCGCCCCCGCCGGGGAAGACGTCGGCGACGTCCCACTTGCCCTTGCCGTACGTGCCCGCGTTGTCCTGGATCACGCCGAGCAGCCAGCCCGGGCACGCGATCGTCGCGAACTTGTCGGTGCGGAAGGCCTGGTTCCACGGGTCGCTCCAGGCCGGCAACCGGGCCGACAGCCCGTCCTCGCTGCCCTGGACCACCTGGTTCCAGGTCCGCCTCAGCAACGGGTTCTCCGCGCCGAGGAAGCGGTCCTGGTTGGAGTAGTAGGCCTGGATCAGCTGGTTGCGCATCGCTTCCCAGGTGAGCACCGCGGAGTCGTACCAGGCCGAGCCGGGCACCTTCTGCTTGAACTTGCGGCCGGCGGCGAAGTACGACGGCCAGTCCGCGAACAGCTTCGCCACCTGCGCGCGATCGGTCGGCAGGCCGGCCTTCGCGAACAGGTCGCGGCGGTAGCAGATCGCCTCCGGCCCGATGTCCGTGCCGTAGCCGAGGATCTTGCCCTCCTGGGTGGTCGCGCCGGCCACCTTCCAGTCCAGCCAGCGGTCCTTCAGGTCGTCGGCGCCGTAGTCGCGCAGGTCGACGAACTGGTCCGCCTTGGCCAGGTACTTGTAGATCCAGCTGACCTCCATCGCCTCGATGTCGGCCATCCCGGAGCCGGAGGCCAGGTTGGTCTCCAGGTTCTTGATGTGCGCGTCCACGGTCGGGGCGCGGCGCTCGACGATCTTGATGTTCGGGTGCTGGGCCTCGTACTCGCGGTACAGGTCCTCGTAGCCGAACTCGTTGAAGGTGGCGATGGTGAGCTCGATCTTCGGCCCGTCAGCTTCGTTGCCGGAGGCATCGGAATCACCGGGCCCGCCGCAGGCGGCGGCCAGCAGGACCGCACCGCAGGCGAGCAGTACTGCGATGGGGCGATAGCGGGCACTGGGCCGCATGGGAAAGCTCCCTGGAACTGGACGGAGTTGAGAGCGCTCTCGGATCGCGAAAGTGTGCTGAGTTTTCAGCGTTGCGCCCGGATATGTCAAGCACTCGGTCGTCACGCTGAGATACCGGCTCTTCCAGGTCAGTACATAGTGTCAGCCGTGGTCACGCTGCGAACCCCGCCGACTACCCAGTGCGCCGCTGACCGGGAGTTCGCTGTGAGTGATCATGCCCCACTTCACGGGAGCAGGTCGCGCACCACCGCGTCGGCGAGCAGTCGGCCCTTCCGGGTCAGGACGAGCCGGTCGTCGCGGTGCTCGACCAGGTCCGGCATCTGCTCGGCCGCGGCTCGCCCCGCGTCGTCCAACACGTCCAGCGGGAGCCCGGCGGACAGCCGGACCTCGAGGAGTACCCGCTCGACCCGGCGGGTCTCGGCGTCGAGGGTCTCGCGCGCGTACGCCGGACTGTCGCCGGCGTCGAGGCGTTCGGCGTACGCGCTGGGGTGCTTCACGTTCCACCAGCGGACGCCACCGACGTGGCTGTGTGCGCCCGGGCCGATCCCCCACCAGGTATCGCCACGCCAGTAGAGCTCGTTGTGCCGGCAGCGCGCGTCCTCGGTGCGAGCCCAGTTGGACACCTCGTACCAGTTGAGCCCTTGCGCGGAGAGCATCTCGTCCGCCAGCACGTACTTGTCGGCCAGGTCGTCGTCATCGGGCATCGGCAGTTCGCCCCGTCGTACGCGACGAGCCAGCTGAGTGCCGTCCTCGACGATCAGCGCGTACGCGCTGACGTGATCCGGCTGCGCCGACAACGCGGACTCCAGCGAGGCTCGCCACTCGTCGATCGACTCCCCCGGCGTCCCGTAGATCAGATCCAGATTCACGTGCTCGAACCCGGCCGCGGTCGCCTCCTTCACCGCCTCCAGCGCCCGGCCCGGCGTGTGCTGCCGATCGAGAATCCGGAGTACATGCGTCGACGCACTCTGCATCCCGAAGCTCACGCGCGTGAAGCCGGCTTCGAGCAGTGCCTCGAGATACGCCGGGTCGACCGACTCCGGGTTGGCCTCGGTCGTCACCTCGGCGCCGGGCGCCAGGCCGAACTCGTCGCGGACCGCGGCCAGTATCTTCCCGAGATCACCGGCCGGCAGCAACGTCGGCGTACCCCCACCGAAGAACACAGTGTCGACTGGACGGTCCAGGTCCTTCAGGACTCGCCTGGCCTGGCGGACCTCGGCGACCGCGGTATCGGCGTACGACGCCTGTGACGCACCGCCGCCCAATTCCTTCGCGGTGTAGGTGTTGAAGTCGCAGTAGCCACAGCGGGACGCGCAGAACGGGACATGCAGGTAGAAGCCCAGCGGGCGGGATCCGGCCTCGCGGACGGCGGCTTCCGGCAGCGACCCGTCCCGGGGCGCAACCTCCCCCTCGGGCAGTGTCGACGGCACCCCTCCATCGTACGGACGCGGATTATTGACGCGATCGCAGTGCTGCTGAAGTGGCGGAGGGTGCTGATCCGATTACATTCGGCTCATGGAGACCGAGGCTCCTGATCAGTGTGGTGCTGTTCCTCGCCGGCTCCGCGCTGTGCGGGATGGCCGACTCGATGCTGTGGCTGGTCGGCTCCCGGGCGATCCAGGGTCTCGGCGCCGGCGGGCTGATGGTGACCGCGATGGCGGTGATCGCGGACGTCGTACCGCTGAGCGAGCGCGGCAAGTACCAGGGCGTGATGGGCTCGGTCTTCGGCGTCGCGACCGTCGCCGGGCCGCTGCTCGGCGGACTGTTCGTCGACCACCTGAGCTGGCGGTGGGCGTTCTACGTGAACATCCCGCTCGGCATCGTCGTCCTGATCGTTGCCTCGATCACCCTTCCGTCGGTGAAGGCCGCGGTCGAGCCGACGATCGACTATCTCGGCATCCTGTTCATCGGGCTGGCCGCGACCGGGCTGACGCTCGTGACCACGTGGGGCGGCATCGAGTACGCCTGGACGTCGACGGTCATCATTGCGATGGCGATCGGGTCGGTGCTCGCACTCGTGCTGTTCGTGGTGGTGGAACAGCGGGCTGCGGAACCACTGCTGCCGTTGCGGTTGTTCCGGTCCAGTGTGTTCACGGTGTGCGCGGTGATGAGCTTCATCATCGGGTTCGCGATGCTCGGCGGGGTCACGTATCTGCCGACGTACCTGCAGTTCGTCCACGGCGCCTCGGCGACCGAGTCCGGCTTGCAGATGCTGCCGCTCGTCGGTGGTCTGCTGGTCGCATCGGTCGTGGTCGGTCAGATCATCAGCAAGACCGGGCGGTACCGGCTGTTCCCGATCGCCGGGACCGTGCTGATCGGCGTCGGGTTGTGGTTGCTGTCGCTCCTCGACAACCAGACCTCCTACCTCGAGATCGCCGGCTTCATGATCGTCCTCGGGGCCGGCGTGGGACTCTGCATGCCGGTCCCCACGGTCGTCGTCCAGAGCACCGTCGACTACGCCGACCTCGGTGTCGCGACCTCCGGGGTGAGCTTCCTGCGCACGATGGGGAGCTCGTTCGGGGTCGCGGTCTTCGGGTCCATCTACGCCCACCAGCTGCCGCAGAATCTCGGTAGTGCCGTCCAGGCCGCTCAGATCGACCCGCGGCTCGCGACCACGGTCGACGGCGTCCGGAACCTGCCCGAACCCGCGCGCTCCCTGGTCACCGCCGCGTACGCCGACTCCCTGCACCTCGTCTTCCTCTGGGCCGTCCCCGTCGCGGCACGTCGGCGAGAACTTCGCCGCCCCCGCCTCGTTCGACTCCGAACGCGAACTCCAGAAGCTCGCGGCCCTCGTCGTACGCCACCACAAACGCAACCCCGCCCCGAAGTCCTCGCGCAGTCCGGCATCCCGCTGAACGTCGCTCAGGCCTGGATGATCATGCGCGTCTTCCGCGGCGGCGCCGGCAACGGCTCGGCCACCCTCGCCGAGATCACCGGCGACCTCCGCGTCCCACCCGGCGTCTTCGAACCCCTCGCCACCCAACTGGTTGCCGACGGCTACCTCTCCGAGACCCTCGGCCACTACCGCTTCACCACCGCCGGCCTGGAGATGTTCCAGCGCTTCGTCGGCGCCTTCCGGATCTGGATGCTCGACCCGCCTCGACGACTGGGACCCCGAGAACACCGAAGCCTTCTCCTGCGCCATAGACCGCCTAGCCGCCCAAATGATCGACCAAGGCCAATCCCTAACCACCGGCAAACACGCCGCCGCCCTCATCTCTGTCTAGGTTCTTGCCCAGCTCGTGGAGGGCATGTTGCTCACGGCTCGAGGACGCCGAGGTGGCCGGCCGCCTCGATTACCTCGGCGAGTAGTTCGAGCCACTGGTCGACGTCGGCGGCGTTCAGGCCGACGTCGAGCCCGAGGCCTTGGCCGCCGGCGAGGTATACCTGGGTCACACCACTCTCGCGCGCGGCCGTCAGGTCCTCGGCGATCTGCTTGGGCGATCCGCCGAGGAACGGCCGGCCGGACCCGATCGGATCACGGGTGATCGGGGTCGGCCAGGGCACCTGGTTGACCACCATGAGGTCCGCAGGGTCGCGGCCCGCCTCCCGGGCGGCGTCGTAGAACGCGGACGCGACGCCGCGCAGTTCCTCCGCCGAGGACGTGATCGGGATCAGCCCGTCCGCGATCCGGCCGGCGCGCTTGATAGCGGCCGGCGACGTCCCGGCCAGCAGTACCGGAACATGGGCCTGGACCGGCTTGGGGTTCACCTGCGACGACGCGATCCGGTAGAACTCGCCTTCGTGCCGCACCGGATCCGGACCCCACGCGGCCCGCATCGCCGTGATGAATTCCTCCGTACGGGCGCCTTTGCGGCTACTCGACACGTTCGCCGTCTCGAACTCGTTGTGCTGCCAGCCCTGGCCCAGACCGGCGATGACCCGGCCGCCGCTGAACTGGTCCAGCGTGGCGAGCCGGCGGGCGAGCATCACCGGCACGTGCAGCGGCGCCACCAGGACCGCCGTACCCAGCTTGATCCGCTCGGTCGCAGCGGCGACAGAGCTCAGCGTCTCCAGCGGCTCGTAGACCGAGCCGTAGAAGTCCGGCAACATCTCGGGTTCACCTCCCGTCCACAGCACGACCTTGTCGAGCGGACGGAGCAGGCGTTCGAACGTCCACACGGCGGCGTAGCCGAGCCGCTCGGCTTCCTTGGCGACCTTCACGATCGTCTCCGGCGAGGTCTGCGGCCCGGCGGTGGGCAGTGCGAGACCGAGTTCCATGGGTCCTCCAGCAGGTGGAATTCATCAACGTTGTCAGGGATCGCGGTCCCGGCGAGTCAGCGATGGCACGGTTCTGCGCGCGGCCGTATGCCCCCGGGGATCGGCGGTCCTGCCGACGCGGTGGCCAACCTCGGGCAGCGGCGCTGCATGAGGGGGTCGCCGACCGTCTCGTCGGACTGATCGGATCAGGGCGGCTCGCTGACGTGCCGAGTGGGTCCCTTTCTTATATATTAGAACCTGTGCCCAATATAGTAGATCCGCTGGCCCAACAGATCGCAGCCCGCATCCGCAGCGAACGGGAACAGCGCCGATGGACCCTGGCACAGCTCGCGGACGCCTCCGGGGTGTCCCGCGCGATGATCAACCGGATCGAGCGCGCCGAGAGCAGCCCCACCGCCGTCGTACTCGGCAAACTGGCCGCTGCCTTCCAGGTCTCCGTGTCCGCCCTCCTCACCCCGGCCGAGGCCACTGGCGTGCACCGGATGGCCGACGCCACCGAATGGCACGACCCCGCCACCGGATACCGCCGGCGCCAGATCACCGGGCCGCGTTTCCCCGCAGACATCGCCGAGGTCCACCTACCGCCCGGCGCCCGCGTGCCGTATCCGGCAGCATCGCTGGCCTTCCAACGGGAGGCCGTCTGGGTACTCGACGGCCGGCTGACCTTCCACCAGGGCGATACGGTCCACGAACTCAACCCCGGCGACTCGATCGAGGTCGACGAACCCGTCGCGTGCGTCTTCGCGAACACCAGCAACGCCGAGTGCCGCTACGCCATCATCCTCGCCCGCGTCGACAGCCCGTGAGCCGTCCCTGCATCCGATCATCTCAGCGGAAGCAGTTGCCTGTCGGGCTGCGGGTGGGCTGGGTTGGTGATGTCAGATTGAGGCCGGCCTTGTTGCTGGGGGTGCGGAGTTCGAGGCAGTTGGAGTCGACTGTGTAGGTGAGCGTGCCGCGGAGGTTGCCGATCACTGCGCGGTCGAGCCGGGCTGGATCGCCTGTGCAGGCAGCGGTTGTGACGGTGAGGTGGCCGAAGCTGAGCGTGTTGCCGGTGTGGCTGACCGGACTCGTGAACGTGTTGCAGCCAGTCGAGCCCGTGGCTTGGTTGCCGGTGATGGTGAAGTACGCCGTCTCCGCGTCAGGGAAATGATCGAGGGCCGGGCCGGCAACGACTGAGTCGACGAGCCATGTGGTGCCTTCGAGGGGCAGGTCGGGTTCCACGATCTCGCGGTCCTTCAGGACGAGCGTCGTACTGGCTCTGGTGATGGTCAGTACGTCACCTTCGAGCTTCCACGTCGGCCGATCCAGGAGAAGCTTCTCGAGCCACTGGTCCTGCGCTTGCCAGTCGGGACGGCAGCCGATGCCGGTACCAACGATCGTGTCGAACGTCAGCGTCCCGCCCGTGGTCGTGACCCTTCCGCTCAGGTCATTGCACCCGGCCCATGCCGACAGCGCGCCGTCCCGGAACATCAGCCGGATCCGGTGTTCCGACACCAACGGCCGGTCCTTGCCCGCCTCGGTCACGGCCACAGACAGGTACGTCTTGCCGACCGGCGACCCACCACCCGCCGCGCCAACAGACGCTGTGCTTGCACCCGTTTCACTCGCGCCAGTTGACGCGTCACTACCGCACGCGGCCGCGACCAGCGCTGCCGCCGTCATCACAACGCCGAGCAGTCGCATCACCGTTCCACCCCCGCCTAATTGTAGTGCTGTCGATGGGACACACGTCACACCTCGAGAGCTGTTACCTCTTTGGTCGCGGGCTCGTCGGGGTGAGTAGAAGGTCTACCAAAACGACGAAGGAGATTGAGATGGCTCGGCTGAACCCGCAGGCCACCGTCCTCGGGCCGAAGGTCGCGAAGCATCTGGTGTCGGCCCACAAGGCCGTCGCCGGTACTACGTTGCCGATGGCAACCATTGAACTGGTCAACATCCGCGCCAGCCAGATCAACGGCTGCGGCGGATGCCTCGACATGCACACGAAGGAAGCCCTGCACGCCGGCGAGACGCCGCTCCGGGTGAACCTGGTCGCGGCCTGGCGGGAGACGACCGTGTTCACCGACGCCGAGCGGGCCGCCCTCGAACTCACCGAGCAGTGCACCCGCTTCGCCGACGGCACCGGCGTCACCGACGACGCCTGGGAGAGCGCGGCCAAGCACTACAACGAAGAAGAACTCACCGCCCTGGTATGCCAGATCGCCCTCATCAACGCCTTCAACCGCATGATGGTCACCTTCCAGCAACCCGGCGGCAACTACCAACCAGGCCAGCTCGGCTAGCCACCCCAACTGCCGTACGGCGGTTAGCTCGGGAGGGGGTTGAGGTGGGTGCTCAGGAGGAGTGCGCCTGGGCGGCGGGCGTAGGCCGCTCTGCCGTGGGGGAAGCGGTGGCACTCGGCGCGCCAGAGGGAGCGGCAGGTTGCTGGGAAATCGGCGCGGATCCATTGTTGGCAGGTTTGGTGCACGAAGCATGGATCGAGGTCGGAGATTCGTGCGCCGGCGACGTCCAGGAGGGATCCGGCTTGGAGGTAATGGGCCAGCGGATCGGTGGGCTGCTTGACGTCGATGTGCGCGAGGATTGCCGATTGGACTCGCTCGACGTCTTGCGGTGGCGTGTCAGCGGGGGCGAGGGACTCCGCGGCCTCGGCTCCGGCGACTGTGAAGCATCGATCGGCAATCGGTTTGCGTAGGCCGATGTCGTGCAGCAGCGCGGCGACGTAGAACAGTTCCCGGTCGAGTACGGCGTGTTCGATTTGGGCCAGCGCCAGCCCGAAACACCACGTCCGCAGGGAATGCGCGTAGAAGTCGTGACCCAGGACCTCGAGACTGCGGACCTCGGCGTTCGTCGTCCAGGTTGTCACCGGAGGTTCCACGTCAACCTCCGGTGACAGCGGGCGGCCGCGTTTGCCCGCGCAGTACGCCGCCAACCCGAAGACCGTGGTGCTGAGTCGAGCAACCACGGTGGGCAACAGACAGACCTTGTCGCGCGGGCTGAGAACCTCCGGACCCCACATCTACTTCGACACCTTCACCTTCTCCGCCGAGTCAGGTGGTCGCACGCCCGGGGTCCAGAGTTCCTTGGTCTGGGTGATCCAGAAGGCGAGGAACAACAAGATCAGGGCGACCTCGACGCGCAGGAGCGAGTACGTCCAGTCTCGCCACCAGCCGAGGAGTCCGTAGACGACGAAGATCAGCATCAACGCCGCGATCACTCGGTAGATCCAGGTCACCCGGGCCTTCAGTCGTTCGCCGGTCTCGGGGTTGCGGGGTGCGTGCAGCGCGTTCAGCGCGACGATCCAGATGATCAGCGCGAAGAAGGCGACGGCCGCCACGTAATGCGCGTTGCGCTCGAAGGTGGAGCGGGACAGCACGAACCACAGGACGCCGACCACGAGGATCGCACTCGACACCCCCAGTGCCCGGTCCTGCGCGGTGCCCCACCGCTCGTCGTCCCCAGTCCCCGCGGGGTTGCGCTTGGTATCGCCCCTGATCCAGACCGACAGCAGCAGACCGAGCGCGCCGGCGGCGAACAAGGCCCAGATGTTGTTGCCGATGTTCGGCGACGCGTTGCTCGGCGTGTACTCCACCGACCAGCAGTCCCCCGGACCCGGCGTCGGTACCAGGGCCACGACCGGTGCGAACATCCCACCGATGTTCAGCAGGACGTTCTCCAGCGCCGTACTCCCCTTGAGCACGATCATGCAGACGCCGATCGCGAGCACCGAGCAGACGAACACCGCATGCGCCGGTGTGTAGTAGTACGCACTGATCGACCCCTGCCAGCACAGCGGATCGGTGTTGAACCGCTCGATCAGGACCGACGCGGTCAGCAGAACCAGAACGGCGATCATCGCGAGCCGCACGTTTCGATACGTCCTTGCCTCAGGACTGGCCATGACACTCCCCTCACTCACCACGGGTACTGCTATTGGCCGGGATCGTCTGCCGACTTCCCGGCTGTGCTGAATTCGACTCGTACCGATCCGTCGTCCGGCAGGGCGATGACGCCGTCGGCGGCGGTTCGCCAGCCGACGGGGAGGAGGTAGAACTTGTCGCCGGTGCGCTGGAGCAGGCGGAGGCCGTCGTACCGGAAGCCGTAGGCGGACGCGGGCTCGGTGATGCGGTACTTCGTGACGCCGGGGCCGCCGAGCTGGATGTCCTGTTTGCTGTAGACGACAACGCCCGTACGTTGATCGAGGCCGGCCACGATCTGGTGCGCGAGCCCGCGGCCGACGACGCCGGCGAACGTCGACAGCTCCCAGAAGATCGTGAGTGCGACCAAGGCTCCGACGAGCAGCTTCATCAGCGGCCAATGCCACTTGGCGAGCCGGCCGCCTTCGTCGTCGGACCGGGTCAGATCGTCGATCCGGCGACACATCACCGACGCGTAGCTGGAGATCAGGATGCCGACCGCCATGGCCAGCGGCACGATCAGTTCCAGCCACATCGGCCACACCAAGGCCGCGATCAGGCCGAGTGCCGGCAGCGCGATCCAGCTGAACCTCAGCCAACGGAAGCTCCTACGCCAGCCCGGCAGACCTCGGCCGTGATCGATCGCCGCCGAGATCTGCTCGTGCGCGAGCAGCCATGCGATCCCGGCACAACCCACCACCAGCAGCGGTACGAACAGGGTGTCGATGCTCCTGAGTACGTAGTCACGGGTGGACATGCCGAGGACGCTCTCCTCGAGCCCGAGCTGACGGGCCTGCTCATCGCTCCTCGCCCAGCCGAAATAGACGAGCAACGCAGTGGCCACGGTCAGCGGCGGACCGAAGACGCTGACGAGACTCAGCGCTGACCTCAGGACGTCGAACGGCTCATGTCCGGTTGCCTCGGGCTGTGCCGGATTCGCTCGACCTCGACGACGTCTGATTGTCGACAACGGATCGCTCCTTAGGATCCACAGCTGGTACCGGCCGCGGGCAGACCAGCCGAATACTCGAAGACCGCGCCCGATGGGCTGGTACGACGGCCGCCCGGCGACGTGACCGTGATGGGCACCTTCCCGGGACCGATGCCGGGTGGCGAGCACGCGTACATGAACTGGCCGGCGAAGTCGTTGCCGCTCGTGAACTTGGTCGCCTTGACGTCACCGAAGTACACCTCGGACACCTGCACGAGACCCGCGCCGACGATCTTCACCTCGGTCCCACCGGTGAGCGGTCCCGCGACCTGCTCGGGAGCGCTCTCGATCGGGTCTCTGAGCTCCAGCTTGTCGATGCCCCACGGGCAAGCCGTTCCGGCCGACGGGACGAGCTCCAGCCGAGCGCGCGGCTGCGCACGGTGCACGGAGACGAGCCGCTCCAGCAGCGACACCACCGAGCGCTCCAAGCAGCTCTGTGGTTGGCCGGCGAGGGCCTGCTGGGACTGGTTCAGGTACGCGATCGCGGTGCTCCAGCGCGCCGGGTCACCGCTCAGGGCGCCCAGGCAGGCTTCGCCGACACCGCGGTACGCCGAGCGCATCCGTCCGAGCGTGTCGCCTTCCACGACGGCCAGGTCCTCGCAGCGCCGTACGCGTTCCGTTCCGGTGGCGAGAACTGCGCGATGCGTCCGGCCGAACCACTCCATCGGCGGCGGCGAGTCGGCGGCAGCCGGGCCGAACGGGACCCAGGTCACCTTGGCGACTGCCACCTTCCGAGGGAACGTGCGTCCCTGGCCCGGCTGGGTCGAGGTCGTAGCACCTGGTCCTGTCGAGGTCGTCTGACTTGGCTTGCTCGAGGATGTGTGACCTGGCTGGGATGTCTTACCTGGTCGGGCCGTCTCGCCTGGCGTCGACGTGGGCCCGGGCGCGGGGGTCTGCCCTGGCGTGGAGGTGCGCGCCGGCGGGGTCGTCGTACTGCCTGATCCAGGCCACGTCGACGACGTACCGGTCGGTGCCGGCGTCGACGGCTGCGCCGGTGTCCAGGTCTTCGCCTCGCTCTGCCCAGGCGTAGGTGATGCCGCCGGGATCGCGTCTGCCACACCCGAACGAGCCGGGTTCGACCCACAACTCGTGACGGCCAGACACGGCAGTACGACCAGCAACGCCAGACGCCCCCGAATGGTCCTCATGATTCCCCCTCACCTATCCGGAGGAGAGATCGAGGCCGAAACGTACATCCCGCTCGAAAGAGCACCCATTTGAAGCAATCCGGTGATGAGTGGCGGATGCTTGGGGGGTGGATGCGGATGTCGCGGCGGCGATGGCCGGGAGCTTTCTCGGCGGGCTGCCGGCCGAGCTGGTCGAGCGGTTGCTGGCCACGGGTGACCGGATCGATTACCCGGCGGGTAGCACGCTCTATCGGGAGCGGTCGGCGCCGCGGGCGCTGCTGGTCGTCCACGGGCTGCTGCGCGTGTACATGTCGTCGCCCGAGGGTCGTCAGGTGACGGTCCGGTACGCGCGTCCCCGCGACGTACTCGGCATCGCCGTACTCGTCGGCGGTCCGGCGGACGTCGGCGTACAGACGCTTGCCGACTCGAGCCTCTTCCGGATCGACGCCGGCCTGTTGACCGCCACGGCGCGGGACGACAGCCGGGTCGCGTGGGCGATGGCGGAGGAGCTCAGCCGCCGCCTGTACGAGAACCTGCAGCAGACAGCGGTCAACGCCTTCGGCACCGTGCGCCAACGGGTCGCCGCGCACCTGCTGGACCTCGCGTCCACCCAGCAGAGTCCACGCGGTGAGCTCGTCGCTCGCGTGTCCCAGCAGGAGCTCGCGGATGCCGTCGGTTCGGTCCGTGAGGTGGTCGCGCGCGTGCTGCGGGACCTCCGGCTGGCCCAGTTGGTCGCGACGTCCGCGGACCGCGTCCACATCCTCGACCCCACCGGGCTCCACGACCAGACGTGGAACCCGGACGACGCGTGACCTCGGTTACTCCGGCGCACTACAAAAGTCACAGACACAGCGCGTCCGCGGGCGAAGACTGATGCCCTCGGCCCCGAATCCGTCGGGACCGATCGGCACCTCAGGAGTCAACATGTCCACGGAAGCGACCAGATTGCCGGCCCGTAACGGTACTGGCGACCCGGTACGCGCGGTGTCGGTGATCAGCACCGGCACCGTCGAGATCCACCCCGAACACGCCCACGGCTCGAAGAAGCCGCTCTACTGGTGGCTGCTCACCTCACGCCGGTGGCTGCCACCCCGGCCGATCAACGTGTACGTCGTTGAGCACGCCAACGGACTCGTGTTGTTCGACACCGGCCAGGACCGCGCCTCGGTGACGGATCCGTCGTACTTCCCGGGTGGGTTCAACGGCGTCGTGTACGACCGGCTCGCCAAGTTCCACATCGCCGAGCACGAGACGCTCGACGCGCAACTGGGCACCCTCGGGTACTCGACCGCGGACGTCGACAAGGCGGTCATCTCGCACCTGCACCAGGATCACATCGGCGGCATCCCCCAGCTCGGCGGCGAACTTCTCATCACGCCGGCGGAATGGGCACAGCTCTCCGGGTTCTCCCCCGAGGCCCGCGGCTTCCTTCGCGCCCACATCGACATCCCCGGCAGGCGCTGGAAGCACATCACCTTCGAACCGACCGACCTGGGGCCCTTCACCGAGGCGTTCGACGTGATGGGCGACGGCTCGATCGTCCTGCTCCCGACCCCCGGTCACACGCCCGGCTCGATCTCGATGCTCGTACGCCGCCGCGACCTCCCACCCCTCCTGATGGTCGGCGACCTCACCTACGAAGCCGCCCTCCTCGAACGCCGCCAGCTCCCCGGAGTCGGCGCGCGTGGCGAACTCGCGCGTACGACCGACAAGGTCCTGGCCCTGGCCGAACAGCTCCCCGGCCTCGTCATCCTCCCCGCCCACGACCCCACCGCCGCCCAACGCCTCGTCGACAGCTCCCGGCGGCCCCGATGAAGTTCACCAACACGATCACCATCAACCGTTCCCCGTCGGCGGTCTGGGCCTACCTGGCAAACCTCGAGAACCTCCCCCAATGGAACTACGCCCTAGCCGAAACCCGCCAACTCACCCCCGGCCCACCCGGCATCGGCACCCGCTACCTCCAAACCCGCACAATCCCTGTCCACACAGAGGAATCCCTCGAAATCACCGAGTTCACCCCACCCCAGTCCCTCACCATCCAAGGCACCCTCAACGCCCTCCCCGCCCACCTCACCTACACCCTCCACCCCACCACCAACGCCACCACCCTCACCAACACCATCGACCTCCACCCACCAGGCCCACTCAACCTCTTGGGCCCGCTGGTGGCGGGCCGCATCAAGTCCGCAGTCGCCGCCAACCTCGCCGTACTGAAGCAAACCCTCGAACGAATGTGACGTCTGGCTGAGCACTACGACAACCTCGGTGCGATCGTGTCTCCGACCCGACCCGCTGGCACGTGTACTTCGAAAGCCTCGCCTTGCTCGTCAGAAGAACCCACCCAGATTGTCCCGAGTACGGCGCAGGTCCTTATCACTCCTGCCAGACTGAACCGCAAGGAGCAAGTCATCACTGGTCTGCTTCGTACAACGCGAGGAACATGGTGCCAGGAGTCGGCTTGCTGACCAGAACCCGCAGTGTCGCGACGCCTGCCGGGCGGGGCTTGATTACCAGGCCGTTCGGCTGAATGTCAGTGACCCCGGTGCCGGCGAACGGGAAGCCGCTCTCGTTAGGCCACACATTGCCCCGACCTACGCCGATTCCCTCCAGACGGGTCCGGGCTCCGGGGCCAACCTTGGCTCCTCCGTACCGCAGGAAGAAGCGGCGATCGGCCGGCGTCGGGATACTGATCTCGGCGCCACGCCAGATCGGTTTGCTGACGATGGCCTTGAGGCGGTAATTCTGACCCTCGATCTCCTGCAGGACCTCGAGAACACCACCAGGGACCTGTCGTTCTTCGCCACGGTCGTAGATCGCCAGACCCAAGCGGGCCTGCGGGCCGGGCGTCGGCGCACCTGGTGACGCCGTGAACCTGACGGTCCACTCGAGTGTGGAACCCACCTGAAGGTTGAGGCTGGAGACACTCGTCATGTCGATATTCGACCCCAATGTCGCGTCCGGGAGATTCCTGTCACCACAATCTCCGACGCTGCGAAACGGCCCGTTGATTGCCATCTCCAACTGTGGCCACACTCCGTTCGCCGCCCCGATGGCGTCACAGTACTGGTACATCGCGATGTTGGTGGTGGAGATCTTCCACCGCAGCGTTACCGAACGCTGGCCAGGTTCGCCGAGCACCGCCGCGAGCAGTGTCCGGCCGCCGATCTTCTTGCGGTAGGTGACGCCGGCAGCCGTAACGTCGCCGGTTGGTGGAGAAACGACCACGACCGGTGTAGTCGGTCTGTCGACCGGGTTGTCCGGCCTCGAACGGTGACGCTCGAGAATGACTGGCGTGGCGACCAGTAGCGCGACGGCCACGGCTGCCGAAGCGGTGGCGATGGCTGCGCGCCGCCGCTTCGTGGTTCGAATCTTCTGTTCGATTCCCGGGCGCATATCCGGTTCGCTCGAGTCAGCGTCGTGGGAGCGTGCCTTGAGTTCACCACGCAGGTCGTTGAGGTTCATCGGTTCGCCTCCTGCCCTGACTGGTCCAGCAGCGCCGGGTCCACGCGAAGCTTCGCAAGTGCCCTGCTGGAGTGGCGTTTCACCGTGCCGACCGTGCATTCGAGAACCCGCGCGGTCTCGACCTCGGTAAGGTCTTCGTAGAACCGGAGCACAATCACGGCGCGCTGCCGCTTGGGGAGCCGGCGAAGCGCTGCCCACAGATCGGTCCGCTCGTCCGCCCCGCCGGCCACTTCCCCGATGTCCGGAACCTCGTCGGTAGATTGCTCGCCGTTCCAGCGGCGCCTCCACCACGAGGCGTAGGTGTTGACCATGATCTTGCGTACGTACGGTTCCGGGTCGTCGGCTTCGATTCGACTCCACGAGAACCACGCCTTGGCGAGCGCGGTCTGCACGAGGTCCTCGGCCAACGCATGGTCGTGAGTCAGCAGGTACGCCGTTCGGAGTAGCTGGCGCGAGCGTGCCCCGACGAATGCGTCGAATCCCTCCGCTGCCGTCATCGGTCCCCCTGACCGCAGTGCAAGCCTGCGTACATCGATGGTCACATCTGGGAAGACCGGTTGAAAGCCGTCCATGGATGACGCGCAACCGTCATCACTCCTCGAAGTGACCCAGCGCCAAAGACCAGAATCACGACCTGTCATCCGAAGGTCCGAGTCGCCCAGTCTCCCTCGGTAACCGACGAAATCCATTTCGTCCGATCGAAGGCAGGGACAGTGATCCGGAGAGTTCGACCAACCGCCATCGGCATCCAGGTCGCCGATGACAAATCAAACGATGTTTGGAGGGCCCAGGCGGCGGCGGGGTCGCCCAGGTGCGGCTCGCGATCGTCGCCGGCCTCCAGGCCACTGATGGAGACCAGGGGCAGGGCTCGATGAGGCACGACCCGCACCGGCGGGTGAACCGCAGTGGCAGTTGCTGCAACCACCGCTTCAGGTCGGGCTCTACATCGCAAAGACGCTCGCCGCCGTTGGCGGCTGATCAAAGGACCTTCGTGGGCGATTTCGCCGCCCACGAAGGTGAATCCGCCTCAATCGGCCCCGGGACCCGGGACGCGAGGTCCCTACCCCATACTCGCCGGCGGCGCACTCGCCCCGCGGGCGTCAAACACACAAGGAGCTCGAAATGACAACCGCAGAAATCTCTACTGGCGGACAATTACGGTTGATGTCCTCCCGACGACGGCGCCAGATCGGGTTAGTGAACCTGGCGGTCGGCACCGTTGCACTGACCGCGCTCGTCGCTGCCTTCGGCCTGGCCGAGCAACTGGTGATCGCACAAGAGGCCGCAGAAGCCAAAACCTCGACGCAGCAGACGCTCGCCTTGGCTGGTCCGGCTGGCCAGGCCGGCCTCATCAGCCTGAACATGAGTCTGATGATGGTGGGTGCTGCAGCCGGTGCGGTAGGAAGCGCTATCCAGCAGAGCATCGTCTTCGCACTCCGCGCCGGCAACGAGTCACTCGAGCGCGGCTACCTCTGGTGGTACCTCCTGCGACCGATGTGGTCTGCACTGCTCGGCGCAATCACGGTACTCGCCGTCAGCGCAGGCCTCGTCAGCATCGGCGACACCACCACGTCGGTCGCCGGCGTGACGATACTCGCCATCGCCGGGGCATTGGCGGGACTCTTCACCGACCGGGCACTACAGCGGCTTCGGGCCGTGCTCGGCGCCAGCGACCCCACCGTCCCCGCCTCGCAAACCACCACCTGAAGTTGAGGTGAGGTGCAGTTGTCCCCAGCGCCATGTCCGAGGTGACAACAGACTGGCGGCACGGCACCTCTTGCCACGCCTCATCGCGCCACCTGACGACCGCCAGCCTGCCCGCGCCCGCTTGAGCGATCAGCTCGCTCAAGCGGGCCCACGGGGCCAGCGGCGGAACAGCTGACCGCCGCGCACCGTGCAGAACAACGGGTAGTGGTCGCTCAGGCTGCCACTCGCCAGACTGGAGCCCGCTCGACGACACCGGGAGCGGCGCACCACTACCCGTCGTTCGGTACGGCAGCGTCGCGCTAGCCCGGGCAGCTCTTGCAGATCGTGGCTGAGCGCTCGGGAAGCCGATGTATCTGACCGGGCGGTGCATGCCTCAGACCAATACGAGGGTTCTGAGGGGGTCTCATGCCTACACCATTCTCTGGCGAGCAGTTCACGTTCACCAATCCCGACGGCACACAGGTCGAAGTGCGTGGTTGGGGCGATCAGTTCCAGGCCGTGTTCGAGACGCTCGACGGCTACACCGTCGTGCAGGACCCGGACACCGGCTTCTACCACTACGCCACGCTGGCGGCCGATCTCACCGACCTGGTGCCCACGACCACCCGGGTCGGCGAGGCCGATCCAAGCGGTCTCGGCATGGCGCGGCACCTGCGGGCACCGCGCGCCACCAGCCGCTCTCGCGCGGCGGCGGTGCATGCGGCACTGGAAGAGCAGGGCAGCCGGCCACGCTGGCAGATTCGACGCGAGCAGCGGCGGACACAGGCCAGGCGGGATGCCGGTTTGGCAGCCGAACCGGACGTCGACGCGGGTCCTCCGGAGCCGGCCGGAACGGTTGGCGACTACCGCGGGTTGTGCGTGCTGGTTCAGTTCCCCGACGTGCCTGCCACGATCGCGCAGGGCGAGATCGACAACTTCTGCAACCAGCCGGGGTACACGGGGTTCGGCAACAACGGCTCGGTCTACGACTACTTCCGGTCCGTGTCGGACGGCAAGTTGCGCTACACGAACGCGGTGACGACGTACTACACCGCCGTACATCCGCGGTCGTACTACACGGACCCGGCGATTCCCTACGGTCAGCGTGCTCAGGAGCTCATCCGGGAAGCGCTGGCGGATCTCACCGCGCACGGATTCGACTTCTCCGGGTTGAGCGCGGACGGTGCCGGCTTCGTCTACGCGCTGAACGTGTTCTACGCGGGCGACCGGGTGAACAACTGGGCCCAGGGGCTGTGGCCACACTCGTCGGGGCTGTCCACGCCGTACCAGGCGACGCCGACCAAGAAGCTGTCCGACTATCAGATCACCAACGTCGGCAGTCAGCTGACGCTGCGCACGTTCTGCCACGAGAACGGGCACATGGTCTGCGATTACCCCGACCTGTACGACTACGGTGGCGAGGGTTACGGGGTCGGCAACTACTGCCTGATGTGTTACGGCGCGTCGGACACCAACCCGTGCCACGTGAGCGCCTATCTCAAGGACGTGTCCGGGTGGACGTCGCGACTCACCACACTCGGGCCGGGTATGACAGCGACGGTCGGGGCCGGCAGCAATGACTTCCTGATGCACCGCCGCGATGTGAACGAGTACTTCATCCTGGAGAACCGGCAACAGAGCGGCCGGGACAGCGCGCTACCGGACGCCGGGCTGCTGATCTGGCATGTCGACCGGTTGGGCAGCAACAACAACGAGCAGATGACGCCCACCATGCACTACGAGTTGTCGCTGGAGCAGGCGGACGACCGATTCGATCTCGAGCGGCGGGTCAATCCCGGCGACGTCGATGACCTGTACGGAGCGCCGACGGCCGAGGGATTCGGTACGGCGACAGGACCCGACAGCAAGTGGTGGGACGGAACCGCATCCGGGCTGGAGATCGTCAGCGTCTCCGCGCCGGGCGCATCGATGACTGTGACTACAGAAGGAGGAAGTGCGATGGCGAGTGTGGTGGGAACCTGGCCCGTGGTGGCGGTCGACTGGGGATGCTCCGGATCGGTGCTCAAGGCAAGCGCGTTCACCTTCAATCCGGATGGCACCTGGAGCTACGCCTTCGGCGGCGGCCGCTGGGTCCAGGTGGGGGGCAACGCTTTCTGGAACTTCACCAACGCGCCGGGGCTGGTCTACACGGCCACGGTCTCCGCGGACGCGATGTCAGGCATCATGGGGTACGCATCGGCACCGCCGAACCCGGGATCTGGCTGCTTCTACGCACTGCGCGCCGCGTCACCGGCGCCCTCCCCGGCCGAAGCGGGCGCACCGGCAACCGCCGCGGCTGCCGACCCGGCCGTCTCACCCTGAGCCGATGACCGACGACGAGCCTGGCATCAGATCAGCCTGGACGACGGTTCAGTCACGGGGCGGCGCGGGTGTCTGCGCCGCCCCGTCAGTTCAGGGTTGGGACGGTGTGCGAGGCGACACAGGGCGCCGGGGCTACTCGTACATCTTGTCCAGGAGGTCGGCGTACTGGGTTTCTACGTACTTGCGTTTGAGCTTCAGGCTGGGGGTCATTTCGCCGGATTCGATGGTGAGGTCCCGGTCGAGGATGGTGAACTTCTTGATGGTTTCCCAGCGGTTGAGGCCGACGTTGAGTTCGTCGACGTAGGTCTGGACCATGGTGCGGGCGGCGTCCGAGGTGACGATCTCGGCGTAGGGGCGGCCGGCGAGGTTGTTCGCGGCGGCCCAGGCGATGATGGCGTCGGGGTCGAGGGTGACGAGGGCGGAGACGAAGTTGCGCTTGTTGCCGTGGACAACGAACTGGGACGCGTAGGGGCAGATCATCTTGAAACGGCCCTCGATCACCTGCGGGGCGACGTACTTGCCGCCGGAGGTTTTGAAGAGGTCCTTCTTGCGGTCGGTGATGAAGAGGAACTCGTCCTCGAAGTGCCCGATGTCCCCGGTGTGGAACCAGCCGTCGGCGTCGATCACCTCGGCGGTCTGCTCGGGCTGGTTGTGGTAGCCGCTCATCACGCCGGGGCCCTTGATCAGGATCTCGCCGTCCTCGGCGATCTTCATCTCGGTGGCCGGGAAGATCGGACCGACGCTGCCGAGCCGGTACTGCGTCGGGCGGTTCAGCGAGGAGCCGGCCGCGGTCTCGGACAGGCCGTAGCCCTCGAGGATCAGCAGCCCGGCGGCGTGGAACCACTCGGCCAGCTTCTTGTCGAGCGCGGCCGAGCCGGAGACGAAGAACCGGATCCGGCCGCCGAAGCGAGCCCGGATCTTCGATAGCACCAAGCGATCGGCCGTCGCGTACTGCGCCGCCAGCAAGCCGCTCGGCTCCTTGCCGGCCTGGCGCAGCGTGGAGACGCGCGCACCGACCCCGAAGGCCCAGTCGAAGAGCTTGGCCTTGATCCCGCCCTCGGACGCGACCATCGTCACGATCCGCCCGTGGGCCTTCTCGAAGATCCGCGGCGCCGCGGCCATGAACGTCGGTTGGACGATCGCCGCATTGTCGACAATCTTGTCGATCCGCCCGTCGACCGCCGTGGCGAAACCGATCTGGCACTGTACGGCGACCAGCACCTGACCGAACACGTGCGACAACGGCAACCACAGGAACTGCAGGTCGTCCGGACTCAGCACCCGGATCCCCTCGACCGCCGCTCCCTCGTACGTCCACACCGAGTGCGGCAGCCGCACGCCCTTCGGACGACCGGTCGTGCCGGACGTGTAGATCAACGTGCAGAGGTGGTCCGACTTGATCTGAGCCAACCGCTCGTCGACCGCCGACGGATGCTCGGCCAGGTACGACTCACCCAGCGAGTCCAGCGCGGACAGGCTGATCACCCAGTCGCCGTCGCTCTCCAACGGCGTGCCGTCGATCAGCACGACCTTGCGCAGCGACGGCGTCTCGGACCGGTGCGACCGCAGCTTGTCCACCTGCCCCGCGTCCTCGGCGAAGACGACCTGTACGTCGGCATCCGCGACGATGAACGCGACGTCGGACGACATCGTCGACGGGTAGATCGTGGTCGTCGCGGCCGCGGCCAGGACGGCGCCCAGGTAGCAGTCGATCCACTCCATCCGGGTGCTCGACGCGATCGCGACGCGCTGCTCCGGCTCGACGCCGAGCGCGATCAGGCCGGCCGCCCGGCGGCGCGCCAGTTCGTCGGTCTCGCGCCAGGTCACCGACTTCCATTGATCCCCGGCCGGGTACCGGAACGCCTCGCGGTGCGGGGTCGCGGCGACGCGGTCCAGGAACATCTGGGCCATCGTGTCCTTGCGGTTGCTGAGCAGTGCGAGCTGGCCGGAATCGGCGACAGGCTTCATAACTGGCCTCCATCGGGGGTCAAGTAACCGGAGGGTAATTGGTGGAAGGCATGCCTGACCATGGCACTCGCTCGCCCGCCTGAACCTTCTCCATTACGTTTCCGCAACAGGTGCCTACGGTCGGTGGCCGACGACTCACAATCCGTTCTACCGCTCGATCCGGTCGCCCCGGCGAGCGCGGCCACGCCGCCCGTCGCCGTGCCTCCGGAGCACGGCTGAGCGGGCGTTTCAGCGGTTGGCGAGCAGCTCGGCGATCTGGACCGCGTTGAGGGCGGCGCCCTTGCGGAGGTTGTCGTTCGAGACGAACAGGACCAGGCCGCGGTTGCCGGAGACGGACTGGTCCTGGCGGATGCGACCGACGTACGACGGGTCCTGGCCGGCGGCGAGCAACGGCGTCGGGAGGTCGGCGAGCGCGACTCCGGGAGCGTCGCCGAGGAGCTCGGTGGCGCGTTCGGGGGTGATCGGCTCCGCGAACTCGGCGTGGATGCTGAGCGAGTGGCCGGTGAAGACGGGGACGCGGACGCAGGTGCCGGCGACCGGGAGGTCGGGAATGTGCAGGATCTTGCGGCTCTCGTTGCGGAGCTTCTGCTCCTCGTCGGTCTCACCGGTGCCGTCGGCAACGATCGAGCCGGCCAGCGGGAGCACGTTGAACGCGATCGGACCGGCGTACACCTTGGGCTCGGGCAGCGTGATGCCCTCGGTGCCGCGGGCCAGCTTGCCGCCGGGCTCGACGAGGGCGCGGGCCTGGTCCTCGAGCTCGCTGACGCCGACGCCGCCGGAGCCGGAGACGGCCTGGTACGTCGACACCACGAGCCGGGTCAGCGTCGCCTCGCGGTGCAGCGGGGCGAGCACCGGCATCGCGGCCATGGTGGTGCAGTTCGGGTTGGCGACGATGCCCTTCGGGAGGTGGTCGAGGTCGCCCGGGTTCACCTCGGAGACGACGAGCGGTACGTCGGGGTCCATCCGCCAGCCGGACGAGTTGTCGACCACGACCGCGCCGGCCGCGGCCACCTTCGGAGCGAACTCCTTGGATGCCGTTTTCCCGTTGGAGAACAGGGCGAGGTCGAGGCCGGTGAAGTCCGCGGTGGCGGAGTCCTCGACGGTGATCTCCGTGGCGCCGAACGGGAGCTTGGTCCCCGCCGACCGCGCGGACGCGAAGTACCGCACCTCGTCCACCGGGAACTTGCGCTTGATGAGCAGCTCCCGCATGACGCTACCGACCTGGCCTGTGGCTCCGAAAACACCTACTCGCATGCTCAAGAACAGTAGTAGGTCGCTGCCCCGACCGCCCGGTTGTTTCAGCATGCGGTGCTGCCCCCTGGGGTTAAGGCGGAGGGAGGGGGCAGCGGGGCTGCGGGTGGGCGTGCGGCGGCCCGGCGCCGTGGAGCGGACGGAGGTGCCGGGCCGCGCGTTTCTAGGCGTCGGCGGCGAGGGTGCCGCCGTTGGCTACGTCGGTTTTTTCGATTTCCTGGAAGACGATGCGGACGGACTCGCGCTTGGCGCCGAGGATCGCGATGGCGGAGTCGGTGACGGCGGCGACGAACTCCCGGCGCTGGTCGAGGGTGCGGCCGGACAGGAGTTCGACGGTGATGTTCGGCATGAAGGGGTTCTCCTCAAAGGGGTTGGCGGTGGCAAGTGTTTCAGCTGAGGGCGGCGGCCGGGCGAACGGTGACCTCGGCGGGGTCGGTGTTCAGGGAGTCGACCAGCTCGTCCACGTCGGAACCACCCTCCGGCAGCAGCAGGCCGAGGCCGACGTACACCACCAGAGATGTTGCCAGCGGCAACGCGACGACCAGGGCCGATGGGCGAATGCCTGGAAGGTTCCACTGAACAGAACTACGTGTCAAGACACGGAACCCGGAACAATTCCGGCGCTTGTTCCAGCGCCAGCATCCGTTGACAGCAGGTTCCGTCCACTAGAACCTGGTTCTGTGCAGACCACCTTGCAGATCCGGCATGCCACCCATCCCGCCCAGGTTCCCGGCTTCGGCACCGCCGCGCTGCGCGAGCACTACCTGGTCGACGACCTCTTCACCCCCGGCACGATCACCGCGGTGCTCACCCACCACGACCGGATCGTCCTGGCCGGCGCGCGGCCCGCGGACGGTCCGCTCACGCTGCCGACCTGGCCCGAGCTGCGCAGCGAGTACTTCCTCGAACGCCGCGAGGCCGGCATCGTCAACGTCGGCGGCCCAGGCACCGTCACCGCCGACGGCACGAAGTACGAACTCGGCACCGGAGCCTGCCTGTACGCCGGCCGCGGCGTCCGCGAGGTCGTCTTCGACGGACCGGACGCGGCGTTCTACGTCTTCTCCGCTGCCGCGCACACCGACTTCCCCACCACCCAGGTGAATCCCGGCGAGGGCAACCGGCTCGAGCTCGGCGACCAGCAGACCGCGAACCGCCGCACGATCGACCAGTACATCCACGCCGACGGCGTCCGTAGCTGCCAGATCGTGCTCGGTGTGACGACGCTCCACCCCGGCAGCACCTGGAACACCATGCCCGCCCACACCCACGACCGCCGGACCGAGTGCTACCTGTACTTCGGACTCCCCGAGAGCGAGCGCATCGTGCACCTGCTCGGCGAACCCGGCGAGACCAGGCACCTGATCGTCTCCGACCGGCAGGCCGTGATCTCGCCGAGCTGGTCGATCCACTCCGGCTCCGGCACCTCGTCGTACAGCTTCGTCTGGGCGATGGCGGGCGAGAACCAGGCGTTCGGCGACATGGACGGCGTCGACGTACGGGATCTGCGGTGACGCCTGATCCCTTCAGTCTCGAAGGGTGTACGGCGCTCGTCACCGGAGCCCGGCGGGGTATCGGGGCGGCGATCGCGGCCGGGTACGCCGCGGCCGGCGCCGAGCTGATCCTGATGGCAAGGGACGCGGCGCTCGAGGACACCCTCGAAGCGATCGAGCAGAACGGCGGCGGCGAGGCGACGGTCGTCACCGCCGACTTCGCAGATCCATCAGCGGTGGAGGCCACCGCGGAGGCACTGGCAGCCGAGCGCCGGATCGACATCCTGGTCAACAACGCCGGCACGATCCGGCGCGCGCCGGCGGCCGACACCAGCACCGCCGACTGGCAGCACGTGATCGACGTGAACCTCAACTCCACCTGGGCGGTCACCCGGCCGATCGGCCGCGCGATGGTCGCACGCGGTCAGGGCCGCATCGTCACCATCGCCTCACTGCTGAGTTTCCAGGGCGGGATCACCGTTCCGGCCTACACTGCGAGCAAGCACGCGGCCGCGGGACTGACCCGGGCACTGGCCAGCGAGTGGGGACCGGCCGGCGTTCAGGTGAACGCGATCGCGCCCGGGTACATCAGTACCGACAACACCACCGTGCTGCGCGCGGATCCGGCTCGCGAGGCCGCGATCCGGGAGCGTATCCCGGCCGGTCGCTGGGGGCGGCCGGAGGACATCGTCGGCGCCGCGGTCTTCCTGGCCTCGGCGGCGGCCGGTTACGTCAACGGGCACGTGCTCGCGGTCGACGGCGGCTGGCTGGCCAGATAGGAGTGCAAGGATGCCTGACATGAGCTCGCCTTCGGCCATCGACAAGACGTTGATGGTGCTGGACGCCGTACTGGAACACTCGCGGTTCACCGACGTGGTCAACGCGACCGGCCTGGCGAAGTCGACCGTGCACCGGATCATGGCGTCGCTGGTCGAGCACGAGTTCGTCGCCCAGGCCGAGGACGGCTCGTACCACCCGGGACCGAAGGCACTCCGGCTGGCCGGTCACGCCCTCACCAACGTCGACCTCGCCACGGTCGCCCGGCCGGTCCTCGCGGACCTCGTCGCACAGACCCGGTGCACCGTGCATGTCGGCCTGCTCAACGGTGACGAGGCGATCTACGTCGCCCGCCTCGACGGCCCGAAGCCGTACCGGATGCCTTCCCGCGTGGGCAAGGCCTTCTGGCTGCACTGCACCGGCATCGGCAAGGCGCTGCTCGCCGAGAAGGACGACGAGGCGCTCGACGCGCACATCACCCGGACCGGCCTGCCCGCCCGCACTCCCCTGACCCACACGACCGCGGCCGCTCTCAAGGCCGACCTCGCCCAGGTCCGCGCTCGCGGCTACGCCCTCGACGACGAGGAGAACGAGCCCGGCATCCGCTGCGTGGCATCGGTCATCCACGACCACACCGGCACCGCGATCGCCGCCGTCAGCATCTCCACGCTGTCGCTCGAGCAGTCGATCGCCCAGGTCGCCCTGATGGCACCGGCCGCGATCGAGGCCGCCCGCAAGATCTCCGCGGCCCTGGGCTACCGCGAGCCGACCAACTGACGCGCCGCCGCCCACCGCACGACCGGAACGAACAGCGCCCCGGTCACGGCGAACCACACGCCCAGGATGATCCAGCCGGGAACGCCGAGGCCGAGCGGGAGCAGGGCCAGGACGGTCGGGGCGACCATATTGCTGATCGACATGCTGGTGTTCCAGACACCCTGGTACTGACCCTGCGCGTGGTCGGCCGCGAGGTCGAAACCGAGCAGGAACGAGGCGGAGGACTGCAGCAGCTCGGCGATCACCTGCACGACGGCGCCGAGCGCGAGCAGGGCGACGGCGATCACGGCGTCACCGGCCGACGCCGTCGCGAACAGCACCATCGATGCCAGCAGCAACACCCCGGCGCGCCGGGTCGCCCGGGCCGCCGTGGTGGGGTCGGCGATCCCCCGCGACGAGCGGACCTGGAACAGTGCGACCACGGCAGTGTTGATGATGAGCACCAGTGCGGCCGCCCACCGGGGCGCGTCGGTGTGGTCGACCACCCAGAGCGGGATCGCGACGTCGAACACCGCGTAGTGGATCGACATCCCGGCATTCAGGGCCGCCACGGCGAGGTATCCACGGTCCCGCAGCGCCACCCACACCGGCCCGCCGTCGCCGTGGGGCAGCGGTTCCACTCGCGGCACCGCGAGTACGACGAGGGCCGCGATGGCACTCAGCACCGCGTCGAGCACGAACATCAGGCGGTACGCCGTCCCCGTGTCGAAGTGCAGCGCGAACGCCCCGATCCCGGCGCCGGCCATGATGCCGATGTTGGTCACCGCCCGCAGGTAAGCGCGGGCCGCGACCCGGTCCGCTCCCTGCGTGATGGCGGCGATCAGCGCGGCCCGCACGGCTCCGGCTCCCCGGTCGAGCACGGTGAGCACCACGGAGACGATCAGGAACTGCCAGAACGCGTGCACCAGCAGATAGAGCAGCGATATCGCGCACAGCAGCAGGCTGAGGATCACGAACAGGGTGCGAGGACCACGGCGGTCGGCCAGGTGTCCCAGCGGCACCGCCGACAGCAGACCGAACAGACCGGCGATGGTGAGGCCGAGACCGACCTGCGCGATGGACAGTCCGACGATCCGGGTGAAGTACAGCACGCTGACCGTCATCAGCAGCCCGTTGCCGATCCGGCTGAGCAGGGTCGCGAGCGCCAACGGGCGCAATGGTCCGGGGGCTGGGAGGATCCCGGTCGACTGCCGCGCGCTCACGCGCGCGCCGCCACGCGCCGCGCGGTCTCGCGGAGCTCGTCCATCAGGTCGACATCCGAGTCCAGCATCCCCTGCATCTTCGCCGAATCCTGGGCGCTGAACATCTCGCCGATGGTGACCTCGTGATCCGGCCGGCTCAGGATCTGGATCGGGTCCCCCGCGCCGATCGTCCCGGTCCGGAGAACCTTCAGGTAGGCGCCGGGACAGCCGGCCTGGTGGAAGCGCTTGACCCAGTGCGGTATCTGCATGCGGTGCTGGAACGTGACGCAGGGGATGCGGGGTGCGCGGACCATCACCTCGACCTCGTCGCCGATCCGCCAGACCTCACCGAGCAGTGCATTGGTGATGTCGAGCCCTTCGGTGCGCAGGTTCTCCCCGAACAGGCCGGTCGGGATCTCGCGGCCCAGCTCCGCGGCCCACCAGTTCGCGTCCTCCTCGGCGTACGCGTAGAGCGCGAGGTCGGGACCGCCGTGGTTCGCGGTGTCACACACCCGGTCACCGGCGAGGCCGAGCTCGCGGACGGCGACACGTCCTGGCTGCGGTCGCTTGTCGATGGCGGTGAAGCCGGTGTCCTTCGGACCCGGAATCAGCTTCTCCACCACGTTGACCGTCAGCAACCGCATACCGGCATCCTCTCCCCGATCGCCGGGCCGGATCCACCGGTTATTCGCGCGACCGGGGTACGGCGGCAACGACCAGCAGAGTGACGGCCGTGGTGGCCGCACCGGCCCAGGCGGCTGCGGTGTAGCCGGATTCCCGCGGGAAGATGTCGGTGGTGTAGGCACCGAGGATGAGTCCGCCGAGAGCGCTGCCGATGGAGAAGCCGACGCTGCGCACGACCTGGTTGACGCTCATCGCACTCGCGGTCTCGGCCGAGGGAGTCGCGGCCAGGATGACCGCCGGCATGGCGGCGGAGAACGCGCCGACACCGAAGCCGAGGATGCTGATCGCGATGACCGGCTCGGCCAGGTGCCCGCGGGCCAGCGCGAACAGGACGAACGCCGCGAGGACGACGGAGGTACTTGCCGCGAGCAACAGACGCACTCCGGCCCGGCCGCGCAGGCCCGGCAGGATCCGGCCGGCCACGAACCCGAGCACCGAGAACGGCACGAGGACGAGCCCGGCCTGGAACGTGTTCAGCCCGAACCCGTACCCGGCGGACGCGGGCGTCTGGACGTAGCGCGTGATCAGGCTGAGCAGGAGATACATGCCGACACCACCGGTCAGCATCACCAGGTTGGCGGCGGCGATCGCTGGATGACGAAGGAGCCGTACGTCGACCAGCGGCTTCTCGGTCCGCGCCTCGACGACTGCCCATGCGGCGAGCACCAGGATCGAAACCGCGAGTACGACGACCGCGAGCGCGGTGTGGTGTCGCCAGAGATCGGTCTGGCTGATGACGATCAGCAGGGCCAGCAGACCGACCGTGAGCAGCACCGCCCCACGCACGTCGACGCGACTCGACGGTCGCGCCGGTGCTGCAGGGATGCCGACCACGGCAACGATCAGCGCGGCGGCGGTGATGGCGAGGCCGAGCCCGTAGGCGGCGCGGATACCCCAGAGGTCGGTCAGCAATCCGGCCAGTGGATAGCCGATGCCGATGCCGGCGGTGGAGGCGACCGACAGCAGCGCGATCGTACTGGCGGAACGCCTCGCGTCGAGGTGATCGCGAGCGGTCGCCATCATCAGTGAGATCAGGCCGAGCCCGGCGCCCTGCGCCGCACGGCCGACGAGCAGCACCGCGAACGGTAGCGGGATCACCGTCAGCAGACTGCCCGCGACGACAACCGCCAGCGTGACGAGTACGACGGTCCGCCGCCGGGGACCGGACCCGAGCCGGCCCACCACCGGAGTGGTGACGGCACCCGATAGCAGTGCGATGGTCAGCGTCCACTGGGCCGCGGCGAGCGAGACGTCGTAATGCTCGGCGACCGCGGTGATCAGCGGGGCGCCCAGGCTCCCGATGACGGCGACGAGCAGACCGACGAAGACGACGACCGCGACCAGGACCCGCGGCGAGGTCTCCGTGCCGACGGTTTCCGATCTGGTCATCGGTTGGTTTCGCTGGTGATGTGGGTGAACAGGCCGGGCTGGATGCGAGTACGCGCCTGCCGCGCCCATGTTTCATCGACCTCGGGCAGGTCGAGGGCGGCGTTGGTGTTGAGCAACATCCCGAAGGCCAGGAACGCCTTCACGGTCACCGGGTCCAGGCGAGCGGTGTCGGCGACGGCCTGCCAGAGCCGGCCGAAGCTGCCCCGGACCGCGTCGCGTACTTCACCATCCCCGGCGGCCGCGGCGGCGGTGCCTTGCAACTGGAGCAGCAGCGTGGTGCGGTCGGCGAGCATCTCGTTGTACTCGTGGCCCATCGCGGTCAGCGCCTCGATCCCGCTCGCACCACCGGCGGCGGCCAGCATCGCCAGCGTCATCCGCTCGAACGCGGCGTCCACGCACTCCAGGAAGAGTTGCTTCTTGGTGCCGAACAACCGGAACACGTACGCCTGGGTGATCCCGGCCCGACGGGCGATCGTCTCGGTCGAGGCACCGTACAAACCGGCGGTGGCGAACTCGTCCTCGGCGATGGCCAGAATCTGCTCGCGGCGCTCGCGCCCGCTCATCCGTGTCGGCGACATACTCTTAAGTTAGTAGGTAGTAACTACTAACTTAAGCCGGAGTGGGCCAACTCACTCTCAGTCCTGGATCGCCTTCACGATCGAGATGTTGCGGGTCAGCCAGTCCTGCGGGAGGGACTCGTCGTTGCCGGCGTCCTCCAGCGTCCACAGCACGTTGAGCATCTGCCGGACGATCACCCAGTCGCGGGCCCGCTCCTCGTCCAGGCCGCCGGCGTCGATCGCGGTGTAGAACCGCTGCCGGACCGCGAACCGGAGGTCGCCGGAGGCAACGACCTCGTCCCAGCGGTTCCAGACCAGCGGCGCGACCTCGAAGTGCGGATCGCCGGACAGCGGCTTCGGGTCGATCACCAGCCACGGCTCACGCTCCGCGGCCAGCATGTTCTCGTAGTGCAGGTCGGTGTGGATCAGCCGCCCGTCGGTGGCCGGGTCCGCGACGAAATCCTCGGACAGCGAGATCGCCTGCTCGACGTACCGGTGCGGGACCGGCGCGGACAGCGGCAACTGCCGGAACCGCTCCAGCCAGCGCGTCAGCTCACCCGACAGCGTCCGGTACTGCGGACCTGCGGGCACATGCAGTCGCTTGTAGGTGCTGCCAACGATCTCGCACGCGTCCAGCGCGTCGATCGTGGTGAGGTCCCGCGGCTCCAGCCGCTCGAGCAGCAAGGCGAACCGCCGCGGATCCGCCCGCAGCAGCTGCACCGCGCCGTTCCCACCCCACGCCCGCAAGGCCAGATGCTCGGTCTCCGCCTCCCAGTGCGGGAACTGCACCTTGAGTACGGCGCTCTGCCCGTCGGCCGTGACCACCGGGACGACCAGCGCGCAGTTCCCGTAGAACGACGTACCGTCGACGCTGAGGTCCCACTCGTCGAGCAGGTCCCGGGTCAGCCGAGGCAGCCGGTCGAGCCAGCCGGCCCAGTCCGGACCGCGGGAACCGACGACCAGCAGGCCCTCAGGAATGTCGACCGGCACTTACTTCTTGGCCTTCTCCGCGGTGTCCGACGTCCGCAGCGCGGCGATGAAGGCCTCTTGCGGGACCTCGACGCGGCCGACCATCTTCATCCGCTTCTTGCCTTCCTTCTGCTTCTCCAGCAGCTTGCGCTTCCGGGTGATGTCACCGCCGTAGCACTTGGCCAGCACGTCCTTGCGGATCGCGCGGATCGACTCGCGGGCGATGATCCGGGACCCGATCGCGGCCTGGATCGGCACCTCGAACTGCTGCCGCGGGATCAGTTCCTTCAGCTTGCCGGCCAGGGCGACGCCGTACGAGTAGGCGTTGTCGCGGTGCACGATCGCCGAGAACGCGTCGACCGTCTCGCCCTGCAGCAGGATGTCCACCTTGACCAGCGCCGCGGCCTGCTCACCGGTCGGCTCGTAGTCGAGCGACGCGTACCCCTTGGTCTTGGACTTGAGTTGGTCGAAGAAGTCGAAGACGATCTCGGCCAGCGGCAGCGTGTAGCGCAGCTCGACGCGGTCCTCGGACAGGTACTCCATGCCCTGCAGGTTGCCCCGCTTGGTCTGGCACAGCTCCATGATGACGCCGATGTAGTCCTTCGGGCTGAGGATCGTCGCCTTCACCACCGGCTCGTAGATCTCGGCGATCTTGCCCTCGGGGAACTCGCTCGGGTTGGTGACGACGTGTTCCTTGCCGTCCTCCATCTCGACCCGGTAGACCACGTTCGGCGCGGTCGAGATCAGGTCCAGGTCGAACTCGCGCTCGAGCCGCTCCCGGACGATCTCCATGTGCAGCAGACCGAGGAAGCCGCAGCGGAAGCCGAACCCGAGCGCGCCCGAGGTCTCCGGCTCGTACTGCAGGGCGGCGTCGTTCAGCTGCAGCCGCTCCAGCGCGTCACGCAGCGTCGGGTAGTCGTCACCGTCGATCGGGAAGAGGCCGGAGTACACCATCGGTTGCGGGTGCTTGTAGCCGCCGAGCGCCTCGGTCGCGCCGTGCACCGCGGCGGTGACGGTGTCACCGACCCGGGACTGGCGGACGTCCTTCACACCGGTGATCAGGTAGCCGACCTCGCCGACGCCGATACTCGGGGACTTCATCGGCTCGGGTGAGATCACGCCGACCTCGAGCATCTCGTGCACCGCGCCGGTCGACATCATCTTGATCCGGTCCCGGTGGGTCAGCTCGCCGTCGACGACCCGGACGTAGGTGACCACGCCCCGGTAGGTGTCGTAGACGGAGTCGAAGATCAGCGCCCGCGGCGGTGCGTCCTTGACGCCCTTCGGCGGCTCGACTTGGGCGACGATCTCGCTCAGCAACTCCTCGACGCCCTCGCCGGTCTTCGCCGACACCTTCAGCACGTCGGAGGGGTCGCAGCCGATGATGTGCGCGAGCTCGGCGGCGTACTTCTCCGGCTGCGCGCTGGGCAGGTCGATCTTGTTCAGCACCGGGATGATGTGCAGGTCCGCGTTCAGCGCGAGGTAGAGGTTCGCCAGCGTCTGCGCCTCGATCCCCTGCGCCGCGTCGACCAGCAGCACCGCGCCCTCACACGCCTCCAGCGACCGCGACACCTCGTAGGTGAAGTCGACGTGGCCGGGCGTGTCGATCATGTTCAGGATGTACGTCGTCCCGTCCGGGCCGAGCAGTCCGCCCGGGGAGTCCGCCTTCGGCGCGAACGGCAGCCGGACCGCCTGCGACTTGATCGTGATGCCGCGTTCCCGCTCGATGTCCATCCGGTCCAGGTACTGCGCCCGCATCGAACGGTCGTCGACCACCCCGGTGATCTGCAGCATCCGGTCGGCCAGCGTCGACTTGCCGTGGTCGATGTGGGCGATGATGCAGAAGTTCCGGATCAGCGACGGGTCGGTGCGACCCGGCTGCGGCACGGTCGTGGGGCCTACGGGCACGGAGGGGATCCAGTTCGTCTAGATAATGCAGGTCAACCGGTCAATCATCCCATGCGGGGCCAGTGGATTCGAAAATGCCGAGCGACCCGGGGCCCGGGGACCTACCGTAGGGCGGCATGGCACACGCTGCTGGGGTCCGGTTGCCGTTCGAGGAGGTGCCCGCCGCGGTGCGGGCGTGGGTGGAGCGCGCGCTCGGATCGGTGGTGGTCTCCGCCGCGACCCAGCACGGCGGCTTCTCCCCCGGTGTCGCCGCCCGCCTGGTGACAGCCTCCGGGCGCCGCGCGTTCGTGAAGGCCGTCGGTCCGTCGCTCAATCCGAAGACGCCGTCGTTGTTCCGCCAGGAGATCACCGCCGTGCGGGCCATCGGCCCGCTGCCGACCGCACCCGCGCTGTACGACGTGTACGACGACGGCGACTGGGTCGGCCTGCTCTTCGAGGACATCGAGGGCCGGCTGCCGTCCCACCCGTGGGAGCAGCGGGACGCCGATCGCGTCCTGGAGGCCGTGTCCGAGCTGTCCGAGGCCCTGGACCCGTCGCCGTGGCCGGATGCGCCGGTGGCCGCCGTACGGAGTCTGGAGTTCCTGAGCCGGTGGGACAACGTGATCGCCGACAGTCTCGACGTACCCGCGTGGGCTGCTGGGCGGGAGGAGGAGCTGGCGGAGCTCGCCCGGACCGGGGTGCGGGCACTCGCGGAGGGCAAGGCCCTGGCGCACTGGGACCTGCGGGCCGACAACATCATCCTGACCGACGACCGTGTGGTCTTCATCGACTGGGCGCACCCCGCGCTCGCGCCGCACTGGGCCGACACCGTCATCCTGCAGGCAGACATGCGTGAATCGGTCACCCTGCCCACGCTGCCCGACGACATCGCCATCACCGGCTTCCTCGCCGCCATAGCGGGCGGCCTGTGGTGGGGAGCGTTTCAGCCGCCCCCACCCGGGTTGCCGACGATCCGTACTTGGCAGCGTAGGCACGCGCTGATCCATCTGGACTGGGTGCGGGAGAGGCTCGGCTAGACGCAGCGTTCTCGGGGGATGCGCGTCTAAGGGGTGTGACGAATCCATTGGTGAGCATCAGAGGCCAGGTCCGGACTCTGGCGCACGACGCTGCCGTCTCGGAGCTCTACCGGCTGCACTGGGCCGGACTGGTGCGCCTGGCCGTACTGGTGGTGGACGACCGGCAGGCGGCGGAGGACGCCGTACAAGAGTCCTTCGCGCAGCTGTACCGGCACTGGCCGCTGCGGGACAACGCCAAGGCGTTGGGGTGGCTGCGGACCACGGTGGTGAACCGCTGCCGGTCGGTACTGCGGCGTCGCAAGGCGGCGCGGCTCTACACCCCACCCCACGAGGAACCGCACGCTTCCGCCGAGAGCGCCGCCCTGATCGGCGAGGAGCGGGCTCAGGTCCAGCGCGCGCTCCAAGCTCTGCCCACCCGCACCCGGGAGGTCCTCGTCCTGCGGTACTACCTCGACCTCCCCTTCGCCGACATCGCTCAGACGCTCGGGATCAGTGAGTCCACCGCCCGATCCGCCTCCTCGCGCGGGATGGCCGTCCTGACCGAAAAGCTGAAGGAACTCCGATGAACGACACCGAGACCCGCCTGCGCGACTATCTGCAGGCCAAAGCGAGCACTGTTCCCGACACCGCCCAGGGGCCCGGCCTCGACGCACCTCGCGCCCGCCGCCACTGGCCCGTCCTCGCGGCCGCCGCCGCGGTCGCCGTGGCAGTTGCGATCACCGCGACCGTCCTGACGCGGCTCCCGGAGGACATGCCGGAGCCGGCCGGCCCGGTGTCCACCGCTGCCCCGAAGATCCCGTACACCGTTGGTGCGACGCTGCACGACGGTGATCAGCGGGTGCGGGTCCCGAAGGGCATCGACGGCTTCTTCTTCGGGAGGGTGGACGGTGGCTGGCTGGGCATGAGCCTGCCCAAGCCCGGGCAGTTCCAGGCCGGCGTGCTCAACGCGGACGGAACCTTCCGCACGATCGGCCCTGAGCGCTCGGGCGGATCCACCCTGTCTCCCGACCGCAGGCAGGTCGCCGTGATGCGCTACCGGACCGCCACTCAGGGCGAGATCGTCATCGTCGATGTCGAGTCGGGCAAGGCGGTGTCGACCACTCCGTTGCCGTACCAGCCGACGCTGCTCGGCTGGAACCAGAGCGGGCTCTGGATGAGCAACGACACGGCGACCACGTCGGAGTTGATGGTGTGGCAGCAGCCGGGGTCCGGTCAGCCCCAACACCTCGACTTCGCCGGCTTCCAGGGTGGTGGGCTGAGCGCTCCGGCGGAGACCGACACGATCGCCCTCTACTCCAGGAACGGGAACGACCGCTGTATCAAGGCCGCGGTCCTGCACGACAACGCGCTCAAGATCCTGCGTCAGTACTGCGACGCGGGTCCGGAGGGGCTCTACCCGGTGATGTCGCCGGGCGGCCGGAAAATGGTCAACAGCCTGCTGAAGCTTGTGGTCGACGTACGGTCGGGGAAGGTCACCAAGCTACAGCTGCCCGCGGCGGAGGAGATGACCGACTTCCCGTCGGCGCAATTCGAGGATGCGAACCAGCTGATCCTCCTCACCACACCGCCGCACAGCACGCGCAAGCTGGCGCCGCAAACGATGTACCGGTGTGACGTGCGCAGCGGCCAGTGCGCGGTCCTGCAGAAGAACGCCACGGGCATCACGCTGCAGGCGCCCTGACCGTTCGACGGGGCCGGCCTGGGCCGGCCCCGTCAGAGGCGCTAGCTGTCGACTCGGACGATCGTGGAGCCGGAACCGTCGGCGCCGTCGGAGTAGTGGAGTTGGCCGAGGTAGCGGGTCCCGGTGGTCAGGCCGGTCCAGGAGGCGGTGACGTTGGTCTGAGCCGCTACCTGGACTGACTGGCCGGCCGGACTGACGGTGAGGTTGCTCTCCGGGTTCTGCAGTTCCCAGTGGTTGAGCTTCACCTGCTGCTCGGTGGCTCCGGCGTACAGGTCGACGTACACGTCGTAGGAGCCGCCGGCCGGGGCCGGGAGGTTCGCCTCTTCCTCGGCGGAACCACCGGTGCTGCTGGCGAGGAGGGTCGTCGTACCGGACTTGTAGACGAAGACATCCAGGTCCGTGCCGGCCGGGTAGTCCGCGTCGAAAGTCGAGAACCGGGCGTACTTGACGCCGGCCGGGACGGTCACCGTGAACTTGGCGACGTGGTCGTTGACCTGCGGGCTCGTCGTCGGGAACGACACGCCACCCGGGTTCTTCAGCGCGGCATCGACCACGGTGGCCGGCGTCAGGCCGACCGACGTGGTGTTCAGCGTGCCGGAGTACCCGGCCGTGATCGGCACCTGCACCGATCCCGCGGTCCCGGTGCCGTTGACCTGCACCGGCGCTTTCACGGTCAGCGGCTTGATCGCCAGCGTGCTGCTCACCGCGTGCCGGTCCGATCTCCAGGTCAGCTTGCCGAACGAGTACTGCTCCAGCGGCGCACCGTCGTTTTCGATCGTCACCTTGTACGTCGTACTGCGGCCGGGCAGCGTGATCAGGATCCGCGGCGACACCGTCACCTTGAGACCCTTGAGACCCTCGACCTTCGGGAAGTAGACCTCGGGCAGCTGACCGACGTTCGTCACGGTCCGGGTCACGGTCTGCTTGCCGGCCAGGTCGCCGATCGCGATCGTCGGGTAGTTCAGGTCGCTCGGGTCGATCTTTCCGCCCGCGCACAGCTCGTGCGTGCTCGGCACCTGGCCGGATCCACAGACGAACTTCGCCCAGTCGGCGTACGACGAGTCGTAGACCAGTCCCGGGTCCATCCCCTGCTTCGGCTGGACCTCGCCGGCGCCGTACCCGAACGGGGTGGCCTGCGAGCCGGAGTCGTTCTGGATCGGCTTGCCGCTGGTGTCCTTGTCGGTCGCGGTCGTCATCAGCGCGGACTTGATCGCCATCGGGGACCAGGTCGGGTGCTTGCTCTTCAGGACGGCCGCGATCCCGGCGATGTGCGGCGTCGACATCGACGTACCGCTCATGAACGCGTACTCGCCACCGGCCGCGCTGAACGCGGTCGTCGCGGCGAGGACGTTCGTCCCCGGAGCCATGATGTCGGGCTTCAGCAGGTCGCCGTTGCCGGCCGGGGACGGGCCGCGGCTGGACGAGCCGGCGACCTTCGGTGCGGTCACGCGGACCGGCGTACCGGCGCCGATGGTGGCGGTCGGGTTCGCCGTACCGCTCACGTACGCCTTGACCTCGGGCGCGGCCTTGTCGTCGAGGTGCACGGTCGGGACCGTGTGCAGATCGGCGTCCAGCGTGCCCGGGGTGATGTTGAGCAGGATCATGCCGACGCCACCGGCGGTCTTCACCTGCAGACTCTTGTCGACGCGGGCGTTGACGCCGCGGTCGCAGACCACGATCTTGCCCGTGACCTTGGCCGGGTCGAGGGTGCCGGCCTGGCAGAGGACGAGGTTGGTGGGGTTGGCACCGTCCTTGCCGGCATCCTTCGCGAGGATCACCGGTGCCTGGGGCGTACCGGCACCGATGCCCGCGCCGGTGTACGACTTGCCGTCGCCGAACGTCACCGTGGTCTGGATGTCGCGGTCATGGGTGCCGTTGGCAACCGAAGTCACCCAGGGGTAGGTCTTGCCGACCGTGGCCTCGCCCGGACCGGTGTTGCCCGCGCTGGTCGCGACGAACACGCCCGCCTTGGCCGCCCGCAGGAAGGCCAGACCGGTCGCGTTCACGTACGTCGAACCCGAGCCGGAGATCGAGTAGTTGATCACGTCCACGCCGTCGGCGACCGCCGCATCGATGGCGGCCACGATGTCGGCGTCGGTCCCGCTGCCGCCACCGGTCGCGTCCACCGCCCAGAGCGCCTTGTAGATCGCCAGCCGGGCGTGCGGGGCGATGCCGGAGCCCTTGCCGTAGTCCCGGCCCATGACGCTCATCTCGACGCCGTAGTTGCCGGCCGCCGTACTGGCCGTGTGGGTGCCGTGGCCGCCGTAGTCGCGCGGCGACTTGAACTCCTCCGGGATCGGGCGGGTGCCGATGCCCTTGTCGAAGTACCTGGCTCCGATCACCTTGTTGTTGCAGGTGACGGGCGCCTCCTCACCGGCCTGGCAGGTGCCCTTCCACTTCTTCGCGACGATGGCGTCGGACTGCTTCGTGGTCTGCATCGGCGCGAAGCTCGGCCGCTCCGGGACGAAACCGGAGTCGATCATGCCGATGATCACGCCGTCGCCGGCCTTGTCGATCCCGCCCGCCTGCTGCCAGGCGCCGCCCTTGCCGGACAGGCCGAGGAACCGCGGGGTGTCGACGGTGTCCTCGTGCTGCAGCTCGCTCGGCTCGACGCTCTTCACGCCGGAGGACTTGGCCAGCTTGACGGCTTCGTCGTACGACATCTCGGCGGAGAAACCGGCGTAGGTGTAGCTGTAGTCGTAGAGCTTCCTGACGCCTGGGGCTTGTTGCAGCAGCTCGTCGCGCTCGGTGGTGAGGTGCTTGACGTAGTCGATCACCGGGGCGGCGGTCTTCAGGAGCTTGCCGCCCGGAGCGACCTTGGTCGCGGCCAGGCCGGCGATGTCGCCGTCGTACTCGGCCACCGGGGAGTCGTCGAGCTGGACGATGTACGAGCCGGTGCCGGAGCGCTTGACCTCCGGGTCGGCGACGGCGGGCGGGGTCTGGCTGGCGCTGGCCGCGCTGACCAGGATCGGTACGCCGGCAGCCGCGGCGATCAGCGCGGTGGCGACGAGGATCGCCTGACGCTTGGGGGTACGGCGGGTCACTGAGTTCCTCCAGGGCTGGGACGGCGCGATGGTGGAGTTGGGCTCGCTGGGATCGGTGACTCTCCGCGCGCAACCGGGCGACTGCGGTGATCAGCGTCACGCGGGGCCGAGTATGCCGTCCGGCCCGGCCGGATGTCACGCTTCGATGGCCACCTGCCAGCCGAGAGCAAGGGAAAACCCCATGGCCGACCTGACCGAGTCCATCCCGGTCCAAGCCCGGCCGCCACGGTCTACGCCCTGGTCAGCGACCTCCCCCGCATGCGCGACTGGAGCCCCGAATGCACGCGGGTCACCTGGAGCTCGGGTACGCCGGGACCGGCAGTGGGGGCGCGGTTCGTCGGACACAACAAGGCCGGCGTGGTCCGCTGGTTCACCTTCGGGCGAGTGGTCGACGCCGATCCGGGGCGGCGCTTCGCCTTCACCATCCACTTCGGCCCGATCCCGATCTCCCTCTGGGCCTACGACGTCACCCCGACCGCGACCGGCTGCGAGGTCACCGAGTCCTGGACCGACCACCGCCCGTCCGCCCTGCGCCTCCTCTTCCGCCCGATCTTCGGCGACCGCGTCCCGCGCAACGTGCACGGCATCCACACGACCCTCGTGCGCCTCAAGGCCACCGCCGAAGCTGCCCCCTCCGCCGTATGATGGCCTTCGGCCCACGCGTGGCTGAGCCTGGAGCCCGCCGGGGCTGAGTTTGGAGCTGGCGGCCGCTTGTTGGTAATCTGGCTCTTCGCGCGCCCACGGGTGGTGTTCAGCCGTGCGCCGCGACATTTTCCTGTAATGACCGCATACTCCTGATCGAGGCTCTGCTCACGTGGCGAACATCAAGTCCCAGATCAAGCGCAACCGCCAGAACGAGGCTGCGCGACTTCGCAACAAGTCGGTGAAGTCGACCCTCAAGACGGCTGTTCGCCGCTTCCACGAGGCCGTCGAGGCCGGCGAGGCCGACAAGGCGCAGGACACCGCTCGCAAGGCCGGCCGGCTGCTCGACAAGGCCGTCAGCAAGGGCGTCATCCACGCCAACCAGGCCGCCAACCGCAAGTCGGCCATCTTCAAGAAGGCCGCTTCTCTCTGAAGCAGCCCGCCAACGATCGGCCCGTCCTCGACCGGCCGATCGTTTTTGCGTGCCTGAACAGCCCCAGCTCGAACCGAGTTGAGTCGGCGCGCGGTTGACGAAGTACACCAGCGCCGGCCGTCGGCTGACGGAGCAGATCAGCGGCGGCCGTGGGCGCGGCTGACGGTGATGACCATGCGCTCGAGGGCGTACCCGGCGTCACCGGAAGCACCCTTCACATCGGCATCGGCCTGAGCCACCGCCTTGATCGCGGTCGCCAGTCCCCCGGGAGTCCAGCCCCGGGACTGCTGCTTCAACTGCTTGAGCTTCCACGGCGGTACGCCGACCTCCCGCGCCAGATCGCCCTCCCGCATACCGCCCGGCGCACTCGCGAACTTCGCCAGCCCGCGCAACCCGCCCGCCATCGCACTCGTCACCAGCACCGGCGCGACCCCGCAATCCAACGCCCAGCGCAACTGCTCCAGCGCCGGCTCGGTCCGCCCAGCGATCGCCGCGTCCGCCACCGCGAAGCTCGTGACCTCCGCACGACCACCGAAGTACTGCCCGATCAGCTCCGCCGTGACCGCCTGCCCGCCGGAGTCCGACACCAGCTGCGCACACGCCCCCGCCAGCGCCCGCAGATCGTGCCCGACCGCATCCACCAGCGCCGACGAAGCCCGCTCGTCCACACTCCCGCCCTGCAACCGGATCTCGCCCGCGACGAACTGCGGCAACTCCCACGCCTTCGGCGCCGTCGCGACCACCTCGTTGACCGATGCCTTCCGCAACTTGTCGAGGACGGCCTTCCCCTTCTGCCCACCCGAGTGCACCAGCACGACCAGTACGTCGTCCGCCGGAGAGCCGGCGTACTCGATCAGGTGCGGCGCCATCTCGCTCGGCAGATTCTCCAGCCCCCGCAACACAAGCACCCGCTCGCTGGCAAACAGCGACGGCCCGGTGAGCTCCGCGAACACCCCCACATCCAGCGTCGACGCCTCGAGGTCCGTCACCTCAACCTCGGCGCTCCCCTTGGACACCGCGGCGATCGCCGACCGCACCGCCCGATCCGCCAGAAACGCCTCGGCCCCGGTCACCAGCAACACGTCGCCCAGCTTCGGCGCAGAACCCCTACGAGCAGCCACCCCGCCAGCATCCCACGCCCCACCGACAACCCCCGCCCCGCCCAACCTCCCGACGACCCGCCCATACCGACAACTCACCCCGGACAATCTGCGGAGGTCACCCCGCCAACAAAGCAAGCCGCGTGGAAACTCCCTGGAGACTTCGCGCAGGCACCCGCGAGGATGACGGCATGACCAACACCCAGCCTGTCGACGCCCTCGTCATCGTCGACATGCAATCCGCGTTCGTCGCAGGCCCGAACGCCGTACCCGACGCCCCTCGCCTCCTCGCCGGCACCACCGACCTGCTCGACCGCGCCCGAGCGGCCGGCGCGCTCGTCGTACACCTCCAGAACGACGGCCCACCCGGCGCCGACGACGAACCCAACACCCCCGGCTGGGAGCTCTACCTCCCGGTCAAACCCGGCCCCCGAGAGCACGTGGTCCGCAAACCCCACGACGACGGCTTCGACAGCACCCCACTAGGCGAGCTCCTCGTGAAAGCCGCCGTACGCGCGCTGGCAATCTGCGGCGTCATGTCCGAGATGTGCGTCCAAGCAACCGCCAGAACAGCCCTGACCCGCGGCTACCGCGTCGTCCTCCCCCACGACACCCACGCGACCTACGACATCCCCGCCGCCCCCGGCGTCAGCGAAAAGATCCCTGCCCGCACCGTCTCCCGAGTAGCCGCCTGGTCCCTGGGCAACCAACCCGAAACCACAGTCACCTCAGCAGCCGTAACCTTCACCACCACCGCCTGAGCCCAACCGGAGCCTCAGCGGGAAAGGGACGCGGCTTCGTGGGTGGTTAGGGATAGGTGGTTGTTGGGGTTGGTGACGGTCAGGGTGCCGCTGGTGTTGGTAGTGGCGGTACGGGTGGCGTCGTGGGAGAGGAGGTCGAGGGTTCGGGGGGCGGGATGGCCGTAGTCGTTGTTGCGGCCGGCGGAGATGAGGGCCAAGCGGGCGTTGGCGGCGGCTAGGAAGGTCGGGTCTTGTTGGGCCGAGCCGTGGTGCGGGACTTTGAGGATGTCGGCGTGGAGGTCGGCGCCGGTGGCGAGGATGGCCCGTTGGGATTCGGGTTCCAGGTCGCCGGTGAGGAGGATCCGGAGACCGGACAGTTCGACCATCATCGCGATGCTGGCGTTGTTCTCCGGGGATCCCTCGTCGGTCGGGGTCGCGGATGAGGTGCCGGGTGGTGGGAGCGCGGGGACGCGGGCGGGCCAGAGGGTGGTCCAGCTGAGTTGACCGACGACACGCTTCTCGCGATAAGTGACCGTACGCAGGCTGATCCCGTGTTGCGACGCGAGATCGACGACACGCTTGTACTCCGCTCGAGGTGAGAAGTACGGCGTCACCTCGATCTCGTCGACGCGCCGACCCTTCAGTACGCCGGCCAGTCCGCCGACATGGTCCGCGTGGAAGTGACTCAGCACGAGCACCGGGATGTGCTCGACCCCGAGGTCACGCAGACACCGATCCATCGCGGCAGGATCCGGGCCTGTGTCAACGACCACTGCCGTACGCTCGCCCGCGCGCAAAACGAGCCCATCTCCCTGGCCCACATCGCACATCACGAGCAGCCAGTCGTCCGGCGGCCAACCGAGTTGGCCGACCGGACGCAGTACGACGACCGCGAGCAAGACCACCGCGAGGACCATGGCGATCGGTCTTGCCAGGATGCGATGGAGACCGAGGACAAGCGCGATGCAGAGCAGGGTGAGTACGGCGACGCCGACTGTGGTCGCGGGCCAGGCGTTCGCGGCGCCGGGGAGATCGGCGCCTTCGCGGGCGACGAGGATGATCCATCGCGCCGGCCAGCCTGCTGCCCAGCCGACGAGTTGGGCTGCCGCCGTGCTGATGAGTGCGACGCCGGCCGCGGTGAATCCGAGAATGGTTGCTGGGCCGACGGCTGGACCTGCCAGCAGATTGGCAGCGACTGCGACGAGTGAGACCTGACCCGAGAGCCAGGCGACGACCGGCGTACAGGCGATTTGCGCGGCGAGCGGACAGGAGATCGCCTCGGCCAGCCAGGTCGGCAACCACTTGGCCAACGCGTCGCGCCAGCCGGGGCCGAGGAGGACGATCCCTGCGGTTGCGAGGACGGACAGCGCGAAGCCCGCCGATCGCGCGAGCGAGGTGTCGAGGAGGAGCAAGGCGATGACCGCGACCGACAGGCTGCGTGCGGCGCGTCGGCTCGCTCCGCCGCTGGTCATTGCCGCCAAGGCAATCAGGCCCATCGCGGCCGCTCGGAGCACGCTCGGCTGCGGTCTTGCGAGGATCACGAACACGACGACCGTCATGACCCCTAACACGGTCAAGCCGCGAGCGCGTACACCGATCAGCCGGGCGAAGGGCAGGATGAACGCCAGCAGCAAGGTCAGGTTCGTGCCCGAGACCGCTGATAGATGAGTGAGTCCGGTCGTCTGGAAGTCTTCGGTCAGGTCGGCGGGCAGGGCGGACTCGTCACCCATTACGAGCGCGGGCACGAGGCCGCGGACGTCTTCTGGCTCGCCGGCGACGGACTCGCGGAGGCCGGCGCGTACCTGCTCGGCGGCGCGCAACCACCAGGCCGGCTCGTCCACAACCCTTGGTGGTGAACGGATCGAGAGCATCGCGGCGACGTCGGATCCGGGCTCTACCGCTTCGAGTCGACCGTTGGCGTCGACGTGCTGCCCGTAGCGGATCGCTTGCCATTGCGTGGTGCCGATGATGAGCACCGGCGTACGCACTCGGGTCGTCGTCCCTCGGGACTTCACCTGCTCGATCGTTGCCTTCACCACGACGTACGGCGGGCGCCGGTTGCCCGGGCTCTGGCGCACGGATGGATCGGCGCTGATCTTCAGTCGGACACTGACCGTTGCGTTGTCGGCTGCCAAGCCGTGCACCGGGCCGGCGCGGAGGCTCTCCACCTGTAAGCCGGCCGCTAGTCCCATTCCGGAGACGACGACCAGGACGCCGACGACGGAGGAGGTGATGAGTGTCCGGGGAAGCGTCAGGCCGAGTACGACGGCGATGGTCAGGGCGACTGCAGCCGTGATCGCGCCGGCGAGTGGACGGTGGCCAACCAGGAGCACCGCCGTGAGCCAGCCCGCACCCGCAGGCACCAGCAGCCGGACATCCAGCGGCTCCGCGGGAGCAACCGGGTCGGTCGGATCGGTCGAGTCGCCGGAGGTGGCTGAGTCGGACGGAGCAGCGCGGTCGGCGGGGTCGGCCAGGTCGGCCGGGTCGGCGGGGTCGGCCGGGTCGGCCGGGTCGGCGGGGTCGGTGGGGTCGGCGAGGGTAGCGCGGTCGGTTGTGGCAGCGGAGTCGGCGCGGTCGGTCGAGTGTTTGGGGTCGGCGGGGACGGTCGGGTCGGCGTTGGCGGGCAGGTTGTTGGGATCGGGTAGCGCGGAGGCGGGGGTCGAGCCGGGTTGCTCAGGGTTGGTGGCGGGGTCGGATGGTTCGGGGTTGGTGGGGGGCTCGGAGGAGGTCGTGGGGTTAGAGGCGGACATGGGGTTTGAGGGATTCGAACTTTTTGGGGCCTACGCCGGGGACTTCTTGGAGTTGGTCGATGGTGGTGAAGGGGCCGTTCTGGGTTCGGTAGTCGAGGATGCGTTGGGCTAGGACGGGGCCTACGCCGGGGAGGGTGTCTAGTTGGTCGACGGTGGCGGTGTTGAGGTTGATGGGGGCGTCGGCCGGTGCGGGTGAGGTGGTTGTGCCGGGGGCGGTGGTGGGTGGGGGTGCGTTGGGTTGGCCGACGAGGATTTGTTCGCCGTCGGTGACTTGGCGGGCGAGGTTGAGGGTGGTGAGGTCTACGCCGGGGAGGGGGCCGCCGGCGAGGGTGAGTACGTCGGCTACGCGGGAGCCGGTGGGGGCGCGGACTAGGCCGGGGCGGCGTACTTTGCCGGCGACGTGCACGACGACGATGGCGGTTGACTGGCTGGGTTGGCCGGGTGAGAGCTGCGGCGTGGTGTTGGGTTGTGCTGCGCCTGGGGACGAGGGTTGGGTGACGGGTGCGCCTGTGGTGGCGGTGGAGGGGCGGGTGTCGGGGAGGGGTTCGGGGCGGGCGCGGAAGAGGGACCAGGCGGCCCAGGACAGGCCGATGGCCAGTACGGCGGCCAGGACCGCGACGTGTCGTGGGGACAGGGTCCAGCGGGTGTCTCGTAGTCGTTCGGGTCGGACTGATTCGGGGATCCATCCACCTCGCACCTGCTCATCACGCTCCTCCAGGTGTTCGTCGGGGGCGTGCTCCGGTGGGCGGGCGCCGAGACGTGACAGCGCACGCTCGCGGGCGCCCGGGGTGGGCGTTGGAGCACGACGGAAGACCTTCACGCCAGAGAAAGTACGAGTCCGCGAGGCAGGTGGGACCGCGAGTTCGAAGCTGTGGAAAAGCAGGTCAGGCGAGGCCGGTCGCGAGCTGGGCGGCGCGCGGTCAGCGGGGGGCTATCACTACCGCCAGGAGCCCGGGACCCACGTGGGCTCCTATGACTGCGCCTACTTCCCGGAGGACGATCTCCTCGGCTTGCGGGAGGCGGTCGGCCAGGCCGTCGGCGAGGGTTTGGGCTTTTTCGAGGTTGGCGAGGTGGTGGACGGCTACCTGGACGGGGGTGTCGCCGGCGCGTTGGACGGCGATGTCGGCGAGGCGGGCGATGGCTCGGCTGGACGTGCGGACCTTTTCGAGGGGGACGATGCGGCCTCCGCTGATGGTGAGCAGGGGTTTGACGGCGAGCGCCGTACCGAGGAGGGCCTGGGCGGCGCCGATGCGGCCGCCGCGGCGGAGGTACTCGAGGGTGTCGACGTAGAAGTACGTCGAGATCGACTTCATCCGGGCGCGGGCCGCGGCCTCGACGCCGGCCAGGTCCTCCCCCTCGGCGGCTGCGGCGGCCGCGGCGAGGGCGGGGAAGCCGAGCCCCATACCGAGTGAGCGCGAGTCGACGACGCGGACCGGGATCGGTGAGTCCTTGGCCCCGATCATGGCGGCCTCGAAGGTGCCGGACATGTCGCCGGAGAGGTGGATCGACACCACCGACTCCGCGCCGTCCTTCGCACACTGCATGTACGCGTCGGCGAACGTCTGCGGCGCCGGACGGCTGGTCGACACCGGTGTGAACGTCTTGAGCGCCTCCGCGACCGCATCGGCCGACGTCGCGCCGTCGTCGTACGACGTCCCGCCGATGACGACCTGGAGCGGTACGACGGTCAGCGGGTACCGGAGCACCTCGTGCGTGGACAAGCCGGCCGTGGAGTCGGTGACGACCTGCACGCGGGCTGACATGCAGCGAGGTTACCGGACGGTTTATGTCCACGCGCAGTGCCAGACTTCACAAGATGAAGGAGACAGCCGCAGAAGTCACCGGGTTGCAGACGCTTCTGGATGCCTCGTACGGGCGTTCGACGAAGCATCTGCAAAACATCATCACGGACCCGCGCCGGCTGGACGCCGACGATCTGGTGCGGGTTCTGACCGGCATGTGCACGCTCAACCTGGCTACGGTCACCGCGAAGGGCGAGCCGCGGATCAGTGCGGTCGACGGGCACTTCCTGCACGCGCGCTGGGTGTTCACGACCTCCGGCTCGGCGGCGAAGGCGCGGCATCTGAAGGCCAGACCGGCGGCGAGCCTCTCGTACGTCGACGGCGAGCGGATCGGCGTGTTCAGTCACGGCGACGTGGAGTTCCTGACGCCGGACCACGCGGACTTCGCCGAGATCGAGGCGCATCTGGTCAAGCACTACGGCAGCTCCCCGTCGAGCTGGGCCGACGACATCGTCTACTGCCGCCTGCAGCCGAGCTGGATGGTCGGCTACGCCTTCGACAAAGCCGCGGTGCTCAAAGACGCAGCGAGGTGAAGGCCACCCCTCCGGGACCTTCACCTCGCTTTGCTGACTGCCGGATGTCACCGGGCTGACGTCCCCACGTGCGTCAGCCTGGTGACTCCCCCCGTCCGTCAGCGGGCGGCTTCCTCATGGCGCCGGCGTGCTGGCTCCCCCTGTCGGCCAGCGTGCCGGCGTGGCTGTGTTCGGTTCCTCGGCGAGCTACTCCCCGTGCCGGTCCGGTGTGGACCGTTCTGACCGCGAGCTCGTCGAGATCCCGGGAGGCCCCAGCGACTGACCCGCCGGCGGGTGACCAAACCCACCGGTTTCCCCGTGTCAGCCGGACCGCGGCACTCGTCCCCTGTCTCGTGTGCCTGGCCCGTTGCTGGGACCTCGCCCCGGGTGTGGTGCCCTGACGGCGCACGGCACCCGGTTCAGGCAGGACAGATCCGCACACGGCAGCACTCCGGAGCTCTCGACAGCCGATCGGCGCCCCCACCGTCCGGCCGCCGGATGCCCTCCGCGTCGCCTCCCCCAAGCTCGACGGCAGTCCAGCGGTGCTCCACGGCCTCTTGTTCATGGGTTCACCGCCCTGTCTGCCCGCACTGCCCGGCGTCGGTCTCTGCTTCGTGGAACCTGTCCTACGGCTGTAATTCTTCGTCGGGCAGCCATGTCCGGACGAGGCAGAAGGACCGGCAGTTACCCGGCAGTTTCAGCGGATGCGCGTCACGAAAGCGAGACGAGTACGTCGTTCGCCAGCCGCTGCACCGCGGCCGCGGCGTCAGGCTCCGGCCACCCCTCGGCGACGGACGCACTGGCGCACGATTCCTGCAGGACCGCCCAGGCGGTCGGCAGCATCGGCGGGTCCATCGACCGCTGCCACGCCAGCAACTGGCCGCACAACGCGTCACCCGCATCCGAACGCCCCAGCGCGTGCAGGACCGCCACAGCCTCCGGCAGTACTTCGAGCAGGTACACGACCCGGCCTTCGACCAGGAGCCGGTTGACCGCGTCCCGGATACACACCCGGGCCTGCTCGACGTCGCCGGCGTCACGGGCGAGCCGCGACCGGTAGAGCATCACCGTGTAGTCGAAGTACCCGCGGTGCCCACGGATGTCCGCCTCCGCCGCGTCGAGCAGTGCCCGCGCCTCGTCGTACCGGCCGGCGTGGTACTCGACCATGGCCAGGCAGCCGGCGACCTTCGTACGCTCGGGATCGTCGGAGGCCTGGCTGTCCCGGGCCAGCGAAACCCAGCGCCGGGCCTCGGACAGGTTGCCCAGCTCGAGCTCGACGCGGCTGAGCGCCATGTACGCGATCTCGTCCGCGTAGACGCCCGGGTTGACCAGTGCGGCTTCCCAAGCGAGCAGGAGCTCCTTCGCCTCCGGCAGCCGGCCCCAACGCAGCAGAGCCAGCCCACAGATGGCCTGTACGGTCGCCGACCGCTGGAGGTCGCCATGTTTGCGTGCGTCGTCCACCAGCGCCGGGATCTCCGCGAGGCTCTGTTGGTCGAGCAGGTGCGAGCCAGAGGACACCCAGCCGCCCCGGGCGACCAGACCCATCTCGGTCTCGCCGGGGATCAGCGTCCGCGCCTCGCCGTAGTACCGGCGGGCTCCACGGATGTCACCGGTCAGACTGGACAGCCGTCCCGCGATCGCGAGCAGCCTGCCACTGACCTCCTTGTCCGCCACGTTGCCGGCGCACAGCGTCGCCCAGCGGATCCCGCTCTCGGCCACGCTCGCCTGGTACTGCCACGCGATCCGGAACCCCAGCACGATCCGCGCGGCCACGTCCCAGTGCCCGAGCTCGGACGCGCGCTCCAGCGCCACCTCGAACAGAGCGGAGTTGGCATGCGCGGCCCGATACCGCCGATCCCGGTCCGGCGACGACCACGCGCCTTCCAGCCCCGAGACGTACGTCGAACACCATGCGACCGTGCGGTCCCGGAACTCGATCAGATCATCGCCCTGCGACGACAGACCGGCGTACGCGTGCTCGCGGATCGTCTCCAGCAGCTTGTAGCGCGCGCCATAGAGCTGCTCGAACTCGTGGACGGGCTGCAGCAGCGACTTCTCCACCAGCTCGGCCAGCAGCATCGGTACGTCGGCAGCGTCGATCGGATCGCCCGTACACACGCCGGCCACGGCATCGAGCGTGAAAGGCGAACCGAGGACGGACGCCCGGTACAACAACTGCCGCGCCGGGTCGGAGAGCGCATCGACGCTCCACGCGATCGTGTCGGCCAGCGTCCGCTGGTGTGGCGCACCGAACCGCCGCGGCCCGGACAGCAACCGGAACCGGTCGTCCAGCGCGGCCAGGATCGTCTCCACCGACAACGACCCGGCCCGAGCGGCCGCCAGCTCCAGTGCGAGCGGCAGTCCGTCCAGCCGCCGGCACAGGCCGGCCACGGTGGCCGCGTTCTCCTCGGTCAGCACGAAGCCGGGCCGCACCCGCGCCACCCGCCGGCAGAACATCTCCACCGCCGGACTGGCCGCGATCTCCTCGAAGTCCTTGTCGTTGGCCGGTACGCCGAGCACCTGCACCCGGCGGACCACCTCGTCGGGCAGGCCGAGCGGGATCCGCGACGTCACCAGTACGCCGATGCCCGGGAAGCTACGGACCATCCGGTTGGCGACCGTGGCGACTCCGTCGAGCACGTGCTCGGCGTTGTCCTCGACAATCACCAGGTCGCCCGGCTGGCGTCCGGACAGGACGTCGTCGAGGTCCGACGTACCGGGGGCTGTGCCGAAGGCGTCCAGGATGGCCGACGGTACGGCGGCGTCGCGCTGGACCGTGGTGAGGTCGACGACCACGACGGTGGTGTCCACACCGGAGAAGCGATCGGCCGCGGCGAGCGCGAGCTCGGTCTTGCCGACCCCACCCGGACCGACCAGCGTCACCAGCCTGTTCTGCCCCAGGAGCGTCTCCAGCTCCAGCAGCTCCTGCTCACGACCGACGAGACCATCGGGGATGGGTCTAGTACCGCGCCAGCGCAGTCCGGTCGGTGCGGGATCGGCCACCGACACGACCGGCCGCACCGTCGCTCGGCCGGCTCCGGGACCACGTCCGGCGGCAGCAAGGAACGCCTCAGAGTCGTCGCCCTGCAGTTCGAGAGCGGAAGCGAGCAGCCGGACCGAGTCCTTCCTGGGCCGCGCCACGCGCCCGGCTTCCATCTCACGGATGGAGCGGACGCTCAGACCGGCCTGCTCGGCCAGCTCCTCCTGGGAGAGCCCGGCCTGGACCCGCAAGTCGAGCAAGAGATCGGCGAAACTCCGCCGACCGTCAGCCCGGCCACCCGCGTCCGACACAGCCCGTCACCCCTCTGAAGGCCCCACGTACCTGTCACAACATAGCGTGACAGCGGGCCCGGCGTCGGGCGGAACCGAGGGGCGGGATGCGGCCTGGATCACACCAAAACGTTGATGAGGGCAACAAATCTGATTCAGGCTGCAATTACTGCGGTGGCAGAAGAACTGTTTCAAGCAGTCGCGCGAACCGAGGTGGATTCATTTTCACCGGTGTAGAGAGAAAGCACCGCGGCCCAGTCGTCGAGCCGGGCGCTGGTGTCGGCGCGGCCGGAATCCGCGTTCAGCAGGCTGCCGAGGCAGATCCCGCGGGTGGCGCGAATCAGCAGGTCCGCGGTCATGTCACGCAGGGAGTCGAGGGCTGCCATGCGGACAATTCAAGCGGAGCCGTGTTTCGCAAACGTAACGCGATCGGCAACATCACGATAAGTCACCAAAAACCGCGAAATGCGGTTACCGGGTAGTCCGTTAACCAGGCAGCCAGGAAAGCCGGACCTGCCGGCGGGGATTGTCCACATTGGTGTCGACCAGACAGATCGACTGCCAGGTGCCGAGCGCGAGCCGGCCGTCGAGCACCGGGATGCTGGCGTACGGCGCAATCAGCGCGGGCAGCACATGGTCACGACCGTGCCCCGGCGTACCGTGCCGGTGCCGCCAGCGGAAGTCGCGCGGCAGCAACTCCTCGAGCACCGCGAGCAGGTCGGTGTCGCTGCCGGCCCCGGTCTCGAGGATCGCGATCCCCGCGGTCGCGTGCGGTACGAACAGGTGCAGCAGTCCGTCGCCCTGGGCCTGGTGGGCCTCGGCGGCGACGAACTGCTCGCACCTGCTGGTGAGATCGAAGACGACCTCGGTCCCGCCGGTCGCGACGTCGATCAGCTCGGAACGCATCTGAGCAGACTGTCAGGCAGGGACGATGTTGACCAGCTTCGGCGCGCGGACGATGACCTTGCGGGTGCCTCGGCCGTCCAGGGCCTTCTGGACCGCGTCCGAGGCCAGCGCCAGCTGCTCCAGGTCGGCGTCGGTGATGTCCGGCGAGACCTCCAGCCGATCCTTCACCTTGCCGGCGATCTGGACCACGCAGGTGACCGTGTCCTGGACCAGCAGCGCCGGGTCGACCTTCGGCCAGCCGGCCTTGGCGACGGTCGGCTCGTGGCCCAGCTCCTCCCACATCTCCTCGGCCGTGTACGGCGCGACCAGGCTCAGCAGGACGGCCACCGTCTCGACGGCCTCGCGGACCGCCGGGTCGGCCGGGCCCGGGCCGGCGTCGATCGCCTTCCGGGTCGCGTTCACCAGCTCCATGATCCGGGCCACCATCACGTTGAACCGCATCGAGTCGATCAGCTCGGCCGCGTCCGCCACCGTCCGGTGGGTGATCTTGCGCAGCGCGACGTCACCGGTCGACGGATCCGAGCCCACCGGCGCCTCGACCGCACCCGCCAGCCGCCAGGCCCGCTGCAGGAACTTCAGCGAGCCGCCCGGCGACATGTCGGCCCAGTCGATGTCGTCCGACGGCGGACCGGCGAACACCATGGTCAGCCGGATCGCGTCGACGCCGTACAGGTCGATCTGGTCGCCCAGGTTCACACCGTTGCCCAGCGACTTGCTCATCGCCTTGCCCTGGTTGATCACCTGGCCCTGGTTCAGCAGCCGGGTGAACGGCTCGACCACGGTCAGCAGGCCCATGTCGTGCAGCGCCTTGACGAAGAACCGCGCGTACAGCAGGTGCAGTACGGCGTGCTCCTTGCCGCCGACGTACTGGTACACCGACATCCAGCGCTCGGCCGCCGCCGGGTCGAACGGACCCTCGACGAACTCCGGGGACAGGTAGCGCAGGAAGTACCAGGACGAGTCGACGAAGGTGTCCATCGTGTCGGTGTCGCGCTCGGCCTTCCCACCGCACTTCGGGCAGTCGACCTCGACCCACTCGCGGTCGGCCGCCAGCGGCGAGACCCCCTTCGGCGCCAGGTCGGCGCCGCGCAGGTCGGGCAGCTCCATCGGCAGCTGGTCGTCCGGGACCGGCACCTCGCCGCAGGACGGGCAGTGGATGATCGGGATCGGGCAGCCCCAGTAGCGCTGCCGGCTCAGCAGCCAGTCGCGCAGCCGGTAGTTGATCGTCCGCTCGCCCAGGCCCTTGCTCTCCAGCCAGTCGCTGATCCGCGCCTTGGCCTCGGCGACGTCCAGCCCGTCCAGGCTGATCTCGTCGTTGGCGCTGTTGATCGCCGGGCCTTCACCCGTGTACGCCTTGCCGTCGAAGTCCGCCGCGGGCTGGACGGTCCGCACGATCGGCAGCCCGAACTTCTCCGCGAACTCCCAGTCCCGGGTGTCCTGGCCGGGGACCGCCATGATCGCGCCGGTGCCGTAGTCGGCCAGCACATAGTCGGCCGCCCAGATCGGGATCCGCTGGCCGGTCACCGGGTTGATCGCGTACGAGCCCAGGAAGACACCGGTCTTCTCCCGCTCGGTGCTCAGCCGCTCGATCTCGGTCTCGGACTTGACCGCGGCCAGGTACTCGTCGAAGGCGCTCTGCTGCTCCGGCGTGACCAGTTCGGCGGCCAGCTTCGCGTCCGGCGCGACCACCATGAAGGTGGCGCCGAACAGCGTGTCCGGCCGGGTGGTGAAGACCTTGATCGGCTCGTCGCGGCCCTCGACCTGGAAGCTCGCGAACGCGCCCTCGGACCGGCCGATCCAGTTGCGCTGCATCAGCAGGATCTCTTCCGGCCACTGCAGCAGCTCCATGTCGTCCAGCAGCCGCTGGGCGTACTCCGTGGTCTTGAAGTACCACTGGGTCAGCTCGCGCTTGGTGACCTCGTGCCCGCACCGCTCACAGCGGCCCTGGATCACCTGCTCGTTGGCCAGCACGGTCTGGTCGTGCGGGCACCAGTTCACGTACGACGCCTTGCGGTAGGCCAGTCCGCGTTCGTAGAACCGCAGGAACAGCCACTGCGTCCACCGGTAGTACTCCGGGTCGGACGTGTGCAGCCGGCGGGACCAGTCGAAGCTCATCGCGTACCGGTGGATCGACTCGGCCTGGGTCTCGATGTTGGCGTAGGTGTACGTCGCCGGGTGCTCGTTGCGCTTGATCGCCGCGTTCTCGGCCGGCAGCCCGAAGGAGTCCCAGCCGATCGGGTTCAGCACGTCGTACCCCTGCTGGAACCAGTAGCGCGACAGCACGTCGTGCAGCGCGAACACCTCGGCGTGACCCATGTGCAGGTCGCCGGACGGGTAGGAGAACATCGTGAGCGCGTAGCGCCGCTCGGCCGTGCCGTCGTCGCGTGCCTTGAACGGGTCCAGCTTCTCCCAGACCGGGCGCCACTTGGCCTGCATGGCGTTGAAGTCGTACCCACCCCGGTCGATCGGGGCGTCCTCCACCTGCTCGCTCACTGTCCTACTCCTGCGAATCGTGGTTGTTGAGCCTAAATGTGCCAGAAGGCATCCCTGGAAATGAAAAAGCCCCTCGCACAGGAGGGGACGCCGCACTGACCGGCGCTCTCACGGCGCCTTGATGCCAGTACGGCTAACTAAGGAGCAGGCTCACTCGCATGGGCCCAGGATAGCACCGGTGCCGCGACCTACTGAGATGGTCGCGGCACCGGTAGCGACGGACTGTCAGCCGATCGGTACGCCGTACGTCTTCAGCCAGTCCTGGACGACCTTGATGTCGATCCGCTGCAGACCGTCGAGGTAGCGGCAGTTCTGGGTGTAGCCGTAGCTGGTCACGGTGACCTGGTAGCCGCCGTGGAAGGTCGGGCCGCCGGAGTCACCGAAACAGGTGCCGCCGGTACCACGGTTGTCGTTCTCGTTGCCGTTCACCTGCAGGATCTGCGGGGTGAGTTTCTGGCCCGGTTCCTCGGCCCAGCGGCGCAGCAGTGGGTACGACATCGGCGTCGGCTTCTGCGGACCGGAGTCGGCCTTGCGGACCTCGGTGCCGTAGCCGACCGACGTGAAGACAGTGCTGTTCAGCTTCGGCTGCTGGTACGCGTTCAGGTAGTTCTGCGGGGCGATCTTGACCGGGGCGATGTTCGTCACCGGACGGTCGAGCACAATCACGCCGACGTCGTTCCAGTTGGCCAGGTCGGTGAAGTCGGAGTAGTTCGGGTGCGCGTGCGCCGTACCGGACTTGTATCCGGCCTTCTCCAGCTCAGCCTGGGTGTAGCCCTTCGCCGGGTCCGCGGCCACCGGGAACGGCGACGGCGGCTGCTCGGCGATCACCGAGTCGAACGTCACCAGCGTCTTCCCGAGCGTGCCCAGCGTGCAGTGCGCCGCGGTGACCAGCACCGTCGGCGACACCAGCGTCGCCGTACACCGGAAGCGGCCGTCCGGTTGGTAGAACAGGATCAACCCGACAGCCGGGTGGCCGTTGCCGTCGGGTTGGCCGCCGGTGATGGCGCTGGCGGACAGAGCCGGCGTGGTGGCCAGGCCGAGTGCCAGTGCGCAGATGCCGATGATGCGGCCGAGTCGACTCCTCATGTGTCCCCTCCTGGGGTACGGGCGGAATATCTCGGTGCATTTGAGCAGTCACCCGGTGCGCTGTCCAGACGTCGTTTCACTACGCTGTGTGACCGGTCATTCGGAAACAGACCTGCCTCGGACAGCGGCACGATCGTCAAGGAACGGTCGAAGGTCGTCATCCTCCTCTACCCGGTCGACGGGGTGGACGGACAGCACCGAACAGGTGTCGCTCTAGATGTACTCGGCCAGGACGTTGGTGACAGTGGGGTTGGTGGGTTGACGTAGGGAAGACCTCCGAGTGCGGTGGAGATAGCCGTCTTCACCTGCCCGGAGGTCTTCGTGTCCCACCGTAACGCGCGTCTGACTGTGCATGGTCGGTTGTTGTTGATCGAGAGGATCTGTCGGGATCGTCGGCCGGCGGCTCATGTTGCCAAGGAGTTGGGGGTTTCCCGGCAGTGTGCGCACCGGTGGGTGGCGCGGTTCCTGGCCGAGGG
>NZ_JBVJHF010000015.1:2165-89143 GCF_055586945.1 Kribbella sp. NPDC048837 | reverse complement strand
CGCTACGAACGTGACCGGCCGGGCGAGCTGGTGCACATGGACGTGAAGAAGATCGGCCGGATCCACGACGGCGGCGGCTGGAAAGCCCACGGCCGGCAACACGGCCAGACCTTCGCACAGAAAAGAGGCCCGGATCGGCTACGACTACGTCCACTCCCTCGTCGACGACCACAGCCGCCTGGCCTACTCAGAAGTCCTGCCCGACGAGAAAGGCGCCACCTGTGCCGGATTCCTCACCCGCGCCATCGCCTATTTCACCGACCACGGCATCACCCGCATCGAACGCCTCATGACCGACAACGCCTGGGCCTACCGCTGGTCACTGCGTGAGGTCTGCGCCGACCACAGCATCACCCAGAAGTTCATCCAACCCCACTGCCCCTGGCAGAACGGAAAAGTCGAGCGCTACAACCGCACCCTGCAAACCGAGTGGGCCTACCGGCAGATCTTCCACACCAACAGCCAACGAACCGCAGCCCTCGACCCCTGGCTCACCTTCTACAACACTGAACGCCGACACACCGCACTCGGAGGCAACCCACCCGCCAGCCGACTGTCACCAACCTGATGGCCGGGTACATCTAGACGACCAGCCGTCACCCCCGCCAGACCAGCCGTCACCGCCGCTAGACGACCAGCCGCACCGCGAGCACGACGATCACCACACTCGAACCGATTGCCGTCAGCAACCGCCCGAGCCGCCCGGTCAGCGCCCGCCCCAGCAACGCCCCGCCACCGGCCAGCAACAGTTGCCAACTGGCCGACGCCACAAACGCCGCGACCACGAAGACGACCCGCTCCAAGACCTGTGGCGCCCCCGACACGCCGCCGGCCGTGCCCGACCCACCAAGCACGAGTGCGGCGAAGTAGATCACCGTCATCGGACTGAGCAATGTCATCCCGAGCATCCCGGCGTACGCCATCCGCGCACTGACCGGCAGCTCCTGACTGATCCCGCCCAACCGATGCGCCCGATACCGCCGTACTGCCTTGACCGCCCCCAGCACGGCAAGCCCGACCAGCACCACGACGGAAAGCCACCGCAGCGGCCCCACCACCGGCACCAACAACGGCGCCAACGCAGACCCCGCAACGGCAGCCACCAACGCGTACAGCCCGTCAGCCGAGGCGACCCCCAGGGCCGCACAAGCTCCCACCCGCAACGAACTCCGGGCGGTCAGTCCCACCAGATAGGTCCCCACAGGCCCGACCGGCATGGCGATCCCATACCCGGCCAACAGCCCGGCGACCACCGCCGCGATCACGATCGACCGCGGCTGGACCTCCCCCGACGACCACCCTGCTGCTGAACCCGCGCCGCGACATCGGCAGCAGGCATCAACAGCAACAGTTCCCTGGTCGTAGTCATATCGCCATGATGAGCCGCCACCCACCACCCCTCAACCCATTAAAACGTTGCCCAGCACAACAACCCGCTCCCGGCCATGCCACGCGAGTCGGCCACCCACATCACCCCAACCATTGACAGCTAAGTCTATATAGGTAGACATTTGCCGTATGGCGCGGATCCGCAGACCTTCCAGGCAGTCCATGGCCGTCCTGCAAGCACTCGCGCAAGAGCCGGCGACCTGGGTCCACGGCTACGAACTGTGCCGGGCAACCGGCCTCAAAGCCGGCACCGTCTACCCGATCCTGATCCGCCTCGCCGACCGCGGACACCTCGATGCCGAGTGGGAGGCGGACGCACCGATGGGCCGCCCACCACGCCACTTGTACCGGCTCTCGACAGCCGGAGCAGAGTACGTCGCTGACCTTCTCCGTCCCGTCCCACGCCCCGCTGCACGTCCGCGAGTCCTAGGCTCCGAGAGCTAGGCGGTGCGGAGGTGAACAATCGCCGTACGCCGAGCACAGGCGCGAAGACCGAGGCCACCGGTACCGGGCGAGTGAAGGCCGCCGCCACAGCCGCAGCCGCAGCCGTGCTCATCGCCTGGCTGCTGATCGCCTGGACGATCGTCGACGAAGACCCATCTCTCGGCGCATTCGCCAGCGTCCTGCTGTTCCTCGGCATCTGGTACGTCGTTGCCGCCGCCGCGATCGCCTATCACGCAGCCAAGGTCGCGCGCGGCGCGGACCTACCGGCTCGCCTCCTGGCCGGCGCGACTGCCGGACGACGCGGCCCCAGAGCCGACTGGGGAGCCGCGATGCGCGCCGAACTAGCAAGCATCGACAACCCGCACGAACGCCGCCGCTTCGCCCTCGGCTGCACCTGGGCCGCCCTACGCACCGGCTGGGGCCACGGCCCACTACTCGCCGGAGCCGCGTGCTGTCTCCTCTTCGCCTCAAGCAGCTTCATCGCCTCGAGACTCATGCTCGCCGGCGACCGAACCGGAATCCTCGCCGCGGTCCTGGTCGGCGTCCCCCAACTCCTCTTCGCCGCCATCAGCTTCACAGCCACCCGCATCACCCACTCCTTCCGCACAGGCCTCGAGTACGGCGCCGTAGTACTGCTCGCCTCCCTCGCCGGCATCCTCGCCGTAGCCGTCCCCGAATCAGTCCGCTGGTACCACGAAGCAGGCATCTACTTCCTGGACGGCGACATCCCCGACCACCCCCTCGACTCCCCCCGAGCCGCCATCCACGACGCCCTCACCGGCATCACGACCTTCTTCCTCCTCTTCACCACCCCCTGGCCCGTCCTGGGCGCCTACCTGGCCACCGCCCTCCCCGGAACCCACCGACCCCAGCAGCAGGTCGGCGAGAAGGAAGGCGACTAGTCGCCGCGCACGGCCCATGGTCGCCTCCGCTCAGTTGATGGTCTGTCACTGAGAGTCTATGGCGATCGGAGGCCTCCGGACGCGATGGTTACAGGTTGTGGATTACGGGAAGTGACCCTGGCGTGTGGATCGGGGCGGGGTCGCCTACGATCTGCGGAAACAGTGAGGAATCCGTTCGGATGATGGTCCGCCCGCTGGCGGGTCTGCCACCAAGAGTGTGAGGGTGTGGCTCATGAACATCGGTACTCGGAAGATCGTCGTCGACGAGGCGATCGCGCAGTTGCGGCTGTACGCCGAGACCAACGGCGCCGTGTTGCATTACTACGACGGCTTGCCCGGGATGACGTGCGTCGGTGGCAGCGATCCGAACCAGGTGACCCTGGAGGACCTGGCCCGCACCATGGTGATCGGCGCCGACCTGCGCGCGATGGACATCCCCTGGCTGCTGGAGGTCGAGGCGGAGAAGGAGTTCCTCGCGATCCCGGTCGACGCGCGGCTGGAGGACGCGACGCCGGGCAGCGAGCTGTTCGCGGCGGCGATGGCGCTGGACGACAAGTTCACCGGCCACCGCGGCTTCGGCCACGCCAAGAAGTCCAAGTTGCTGCACCTGAAGCGGCCCTACCTCTACCCGGTCACCGACAGCTTCATCCGGATGACCTACGGCACGGCGTCGGCGGGAGCGGAGTTCCTCGCCGCGATCCACCGCGACCTGGTGAACCCGGCGAACGTCCGCGACTTCAAGCTGCTGCAGGTCCGCCTGATCGCCGAGCCGCCGACCTCGGCCGCGCGGCTGCTCGGCGAGGTCCCCACGCTCCGCCTGCTCGACATCCTCGCCTCACTGCTGGGCGAAGCCAAGTAAACCCGAGCCGCTAGATGACCCCGAGCCGCGCCAGCGGCTCGACCAGCTCACGCTCCTCGTAGGACAGGTGTGAGAGCAGTGTGTCGTCCAGCAGGTCGACCGCCGCGCGCAGACCGTCGATGGAGCCTGAGCCGTCAACCAGTGCGACCAGGGCCTTGTCCACGCCCTCCAGAACGTCGTGGATGATGTGGTGCTCTTCCTGCAGTCGATCGACCACCGGCGCGAGCGCGGGGTCGGCTCGCCGGAGGTGCGGGAAGAGCGACGCATCCTCCAGTGAGTGGTGTGTGGTGACCAGGCGGCAGTAGGACTCGCAGTACGTGCCGAGTGTCCAGTTGTTCTGCCGCATGGTCATCGTGTTGATGTGCGACCGAGCCTGCCCGACGCCGAGCGACCCCGCAGCCACCTGCTCGACCAGGTCGCGGATCTGCTCGAGCTCCGCGCGCAGATGGTCGTGTACGTCGATCAGATGCTGACCCGACGACAGCTGGTACGGCGTATACGTCCGCGACGGGTCCAGCGCCGGACCCGTGGGCCGCTCCGACTCGTCGAGCAGTTGTACGGCGCTTCGCCGTACAACCGGAGGTGGAGTCGGTACGACCGTGAAGCCACCCGCGCCGGCAACCACAGGGGCAGCAGCGACGACAGCCCCCGATCGCGCAGCCTCCACGGCCTCACGCACTCCGGCGGCCACCTCCGCGAACCGGCGGATGTCGTCCGGATCGTCGGAACCGAGGATGTACGTGCTCATGCCCTCGCCCAGCGTCAGATCGGCGAGCTGGTCGATCCACAGCTCCTCCGGCCCTTGCAGGAACCCACCACTCCCGCTGAACCGGCCGGACAGGTTGTAGAGCCGCCGGACCGAGGCCGGATCGCGGCCCGCCTCGACCGCTGCCTCGTCAATGATCTTGTTCATGGACGCGAGCTGGTCCGGGCCGGCGTACGCACTGCTCGGCAACCAACCGTCGGCCAGGCGGCCGGTCAGGGCGAGCATGCGGGGCTTGTACGCACCCAGCCAGATCTCGACGTCGTGCGCCGGCTGCGGGCCGCGCTTGGCGCCGGAGACGGTGTAGTGCTTGCCTGGCAGCCGGATGCCGCCACCGGTCGGAGTCCAGACCTCGCGCATGATCGCGATTGCTTCTTCGAGCGCACTGATGCTCTGGCCGGCGGTCAGCTGCGGCCCCGCGTTGGCCGCGACCGCGTCCAGGAACCCGCCCGCACCGAGACCCAGCTCGACGCGACCGCCGGAGATCAGGTCCAACGTGGCGACGCTGCGGGCGAGGACGACGGGGTGGCGCAGCGGAAGGTTGGCGACGTTGGTGGCCACCTTCACGCGCTGGGTCTGCGCGGCGACGACGGACAGCAGGGTCCAGGTGTCCATCAGGCGCGGCTGGTACGGGTGGTCCTGGAAGGTGACGAGATCGAGGCCGACCTGCTCGGTCAGCTGGGCCAGCGCGATCACCCGCGCGGGGTTGTCGACCGCTGGGGTCAGGAACGTGCCGAAGACCAACTCGTGGCCGTAGTCCATGGTTCACCTTCACCTGTCGGAGGTTCGCTCGCGAGCAAAACTACTTCGCTGAACGAATAATCTCAACCACAGAACATCTGCTGGCGGACCGAACCAGCTAGAGCAGGCTGAAGGCTTGTTCCGGAGTCAGGCTCGTGCCGGTGGTGTACGCGTCCTCGTAGGCCGACGCGCCCAGGGCGGCGGAAGCCGCGGCGATCGCTCGGTCCAGATCTGCGGTCTCGGTGGCGGCGATCAGATAGTTCTCGGTGGCTCGCGTGGCCGCCGCGGCGCCCAGGAGCGTGGCGGCGAGGGTCTTGTCCGGGTGAGAGGCGGCGATTCCCTCCAGCGCCCAGCACATGCCGCGGAGGGACTCGAAGTCCGCGGCGATCCGGAACGCCTCCTGATGCAGCTCCAGGGCGGCAGCAACGTCACCTTGGAGCTCGCGGACGAAGCCGAGTTCCTCCAGGACGATCGACAGATAGAGGACGGACTCGTTCTGCCGGCGCGCGGTGTCGATCAAAGCTCCCAAGCGCTGCGACGCCTCGGCCAGCGAGCCGGTACGCCGGGCCGCGAAGCCAAGCACGAGCTCCGCCAGGGCCTGGGTCGAACGCTGGCCCTGTTCAGTGGCCAGCCGGAGTGCGCGCTCGGCGTGCGTGCGGGCGGCCTCGTAGCGGCCCTGCCGGATCGACGTCCACCCGAGCATGCCCAGCGCACTCGCGACCTCGGGCCACAACCCGATCTCCTCCGCGGCCTGCGCGCCCTCGAGGTGGAGCCGCTCCGCCTCGGCGAAGTCGCCGACGAGTTCGGCATGCGCCCCGAACCAGCCCGTCGCCTGCAGCACACCCCACCGGTCCCCCAGCGAGCGGAAGATCCCGATGCTCTCGCACGCGTCGTCGTACAAGGCCGGCAGGTCCGCCCGGACGTGCGCATGCTTCGCCCGCGCGGCCAGCACGGCTGCGACCCCCCACTGGTCCTCGTCGGCCTCGAACCTCTTCAGCGCCCGCTCGAGCAGCGACAGGCAGGTCGGAAGGTCGCCGGCATCGCTGGCCGCATAGGCGATCCACCACAGCCCGAAGGCATCAGCGGCTTCGGTCCACCGGTCTCGCTCGACCGCGGCCTCGCTGTCGCCCAGCAGGTACCTGAACCCGGCCCGCCAAGCCCCGACCCGCGCGGAACCCTGCACAGCTTCGAGAGACCGCAGAGCCTCCATATGGCGTCCGCGCAGGAACCAGTACCAAGCGAGTGCATCCACCAACCGCTCAGCCAGCTCCGACTGCTCGGTGGCGACAGCTCGGTCCAGTGCGGTCCGCAGGTTGGCAGAGTCCTCGTCGAGCAGCTCCAGCCATCGACTCTGGTCAGCACCGAAGAGAGCAGGCCGGGCCGCCTCGGCCAACGACGTGTAGTACGACAGGTGCCGCTGCCGCACCGACTCGAGCTCACCGGCCGCCCGCAGCTTGTCCACGCAGTACGCCGCCACCGACTCCAGCAACCGGTAGCGCGGCCCCTCGACCCCTTGCACGGGTACGACGAGCGACCGGTCGACGAGCCGCACCAGTACGTCGACAACGTCAGCCCCATCGCACACCACGGCCGCAGCCTCCGCCGTACAGCCGTCCGCATGGACGGCGAGACGACGCAGCACGGACTGCTCTTCCGGATCGAGCAGCTCCCAGCTCCAGTCGATCATCGCGAGCAGAGTCTGCTGACGCGGCGCAGCACCACGGTGCCCGGTCGCCAGCAACCGGAAACGGTCATCGAGTCGCGCGACCAACCCACGCACTCCCAGCGCTCGTACGCGAGTCGCAGCGAGCTCCAACGCCAGTGGGATCCCGTCAAGTCGTCGGCACAGCACAGACACGTCGGCAGCGGTCTCATCGGACAGAGTGAAGTCCCGAGAGGCCGCAGCGGCGCGGCTCACGAACAGCTGGACCGCACTGCACTCGCTCAAGGCCTCCAGCTCCAGAGCAGGTGATGGGACGTCAAGCGGCGGCACACTCCAGACGACTTCGCCGGCGAGGTTCAGTGGCTCGCGACTCGTCGCCAGTACACGCAGGCCCGGCGCGGCCGCCAGCAGCCGATCGGTCAGCTCGGCCACCTCCGCAACGACCTGCTCGCAGTTGTCGAGGACAAGGAGCCGGGAGCCCATGACCGCTGCCAGCCGCTCGACCACACCGTCGCCGGAACCGCTCGCGTCCCGCAGATCCATTGCTGCCTGCACAGCGTCGGTGAGTGAACTACTGACCGAAAGGGCATCTGGTGTCACCGCAGCCAGCTCAACCAGTACGACGCCATCCGGGAAGCGGTCCGCCACCGCGGCAGCCGCTGCGAGCGCCAGCCGCGTCTTGCCCACTCCCCCGGGCCCGGTCAGCGTCACGAGTCGTGAAGACGCCAGACACGAGCCCACGTCTGCCACGGCCTCCGCACGTCCGATGAGCTCGGTCAATTGCGCTGGGAGATTGGTGCGAGCGTGTGGAAGCTCTTGCGTGAGGATCGACTGGTGGAGGGCGACGAGCTCCGGACTGGGATCCAGACCGAGCTCATCCAGCAGCAGCCGGCGCAGCTGCTCGTAGCTGTCCAGCGCCTCGCTCTGCCGGCCACTCCGGTAGAGAGCTTTCATGTGCGAAGCCCGGAGCCGCTCTCGCAGCGGATACGCAGCGACGAGGTCGGCGAGCTCACTGACCGAGCCGCTCCCCTGCTCATGCCACGTCTCCAGAGCAGTCAGCCGCTGCTCGGTCAGCCGGGCCACAGTCGTCTCCACGAACGCCTCGTCCGCGAAGTCGGCGTACGCCGGTCCGCGCCATAACGCCAGCGCCTCATCGAGCTCTCCCGCGGCAACGCGGTCGGCGAACTCCAGAGCGTCGTACGACGAGCTGTCGACGGTGAGCGAGTAGCCCGCGGGGCCGGATTTGACCAGGGCGCGGCTGCCGGGCTCGGCGTCCTCGAAGGCGCGGCGGAGCTGCGAGACCTTGGCCGACAGCGTGCCGGACGGGTTGCCCGGCAGCTCTGAGCCCCACAGGTCGTCGATCAGCCGGTCGGCCGGGACCGGGCGGCCCTCGTGCACCAGAAGGTCGGCCAGGAGGGCGCGGACCTTCAGGCCCTGGATGGTGACGGGCGTGCCCGCGTCCGTCCAGGCGGTGACCGGTCCGAGCACCCCGAAACGCATGGCCGCACCCTATCTTTCCGCCGACCCACGCACTGACCGGAAAGAAACCGTAAACGGTCTCGGGCAGAGTCTGGGGCATCGGAAAGGAGGCGGGACATGCGACTGGCAGTGATCATCGGCAGCACCCGCCACGGGCGGTTCGGTCCGACCGTGGCGCACTGGCTGGCCCGGCAGGCGGCCAAGCAGTTCGAGATCGACCTGGTCGACCTGGCCACCGCGCACCTGCCGAGCACACTGCCCGACACCGACGACGAGACGCCGGCGGAGGTCGCCGTACTGGCTCCGAGGCTGGCGAATGCGGATGCGTTCGCAGTGGTCACACCGGAGATCAACAGCAGCTTTCCGGCGCCGCTGAAGACCGCACTGGACTGGTACTACGACGAATGGCATGCCAAGCCGGTCGCGATCGTCAGCTACGGCCGGGAGACCGGCGGACGCTGCGCGACCGTGCAGCTCCGGCAGGTCTTCGCCGAACTGCACGCGGTCACCATCCGGAACACGGTCGCACTGCCCTGCTACTGGGAGCAGTTCACCGCGGACGGCGACTGGCCACGACCCTCCGCCGGCTACGAGGCGGAAGCCAAGCTCATGCTCGACCAGCTCGTCTGGTGGGCCGAAGCGCTCCGGGACGCGCGCCACAAGCGTCCTTACCACCACTGAGAAAGACCACCACTGAGAAAGGGATAGTGCAATGAGGAAGCTGATCGAGACCACCTTCATCACCCTGAACGGCGTCATCGACAACCCGCAGCGCTGGAGCCCGCCGTACTGGGACGACGAGCACGCGGCCTACTCCCAGGGACTGATGGACGGCGTCGACGCTCAAGTGCTCGGCCGTGTCACCTACGAAGGGTTCGCGGACGCGTGGTCGCAGCGCGGCGGTGACCCGTTCACCGACCACTTCAACGCGATGCCGAAGTACGTCGCCACCCGCACGGTCACCGAGTGGAAGTGGAACGCCAAGCCGCTCGAAGGTGACGCCGCCGAGGCGGTCCGGAAGCTCAAGGCGGAGGACGGCGGCGACCTGATCAAGTACGGCACCGGGTCGTTCTCGAAGACCCTGCTGGAGCACAAGCTGGTCGACGAGTACCACTTCTGGATCTTCCCGGTGCTGGCCGACGGCGAGAACATGTTCCGCGGCATCGACCTCGACATCACCCACCTCGAACTGCTCGGCACGACAACGTTCAAGTCCGGCATCGTCGTCCACAAGCTGGCCCCGAAGGCCTGAGACACCGGCACCGCGGCCGGCCACCGATCGACATCGGTGGCCGGCCGCATGCTTGTCCGCCGAGTCCGTGGGTACCGGTCCGGCTTCGGGGATGTGAGGCGGCACTGGGGACCGCCTGTCGCAGGTCCTCGCGATCGGATACGCCGGATCGCAGGTCCGCACCACGATTCGGACTGGAGGTCTGATGGGTACCGTCCTGACCATTGTCATCATCGTCGTCGTTCTGCTCGCGGCGGCCGCGCTGTTCTTCGTCTATCAGCGCAGACAATCGAACCAGCTGCAGCAGCGGTTCGGGCCGGAGTACGAGCGCACGCTCGAGCAGTCGGGCGACCAGCGCAGCGCCGAGCGCGAACTGCGCGAACGTGAACGCCGGGTGGCGAAACTCGACATCGTCCCGCTGAGCAGCGGATCCGCCGCGCTCTACCGGGAGGAGTGGGCCGAGATCCAGCAGAGCTTCGTCGATCAGCCGGCCGCCGCCGTCAGCGACGCCGATCGGCTGGTGCTGCGGATGATGCGCGAAACGGGGTACCCGGTCGACGACTTCGATCAGCGCGTCAACGACATCTCGGTCGAGCATCCGGAGGTTGCGACGCACTACCGCGAAGCACACCGGGTCGCGGTCGCGCAGGCTCGCGGCGAGACCGACACGGAGGAGTTGCGCCAAGCGGTGACGTCGTACCGCGCGCTGGTCGACGCATTGCTGGCCGGCAGCGAGGACCACCACGCGCGCCACCGCACACACCAGACAGACGCCAAGGAGCAAGCATGACCATGAACGACGACCGCCGCTTCGACACCACCGACGACGACCGCGTCATGACCGACGCCGACCGGACGACCGGCGACCGCCTGGTCGACCGCACCACAGACGACCGCCTCGACGACCGCATGACGGACGACCGGCTGGACGGCCGCGACGCCCTGGGCGACCATCGTGCGAGCGACGCCCTCGGCGACCGTGTCGACGACGTGCGCGACGACCGGATGGCGACGACTGAGCCGACGACCACCCAGGCGTCGGAGGAGCCGTTGGTGGCGCCGGATGCCGTGGTCGACTTCCGGGCTCGCTGGGAGGTCATCCAGCAGGGGTTCGTGGACGACCCGCGCAAGGCCGTCACCGAGGCCGACAACCTCGTCGACGATCTGCTCAAGCGCCTGTCGGACACGTTCGAACGCCAGCACCAGGACCTGGAGAAGCAGTGGTCCGACGGAGAGCCCTCGACCGAGGATCTCCGCTCGGCCCTGCAGCGCTACCGCGCGTTCTTCCAGCGTCTGCTGACCCTCTGACGCACCCCGACACGGTCAGCCCGTACGGCACCCGCCGTACGGGCTGACCGTTTGTTGCCTAGGGCGCGATGTTCTGGTTCAGGTGGAACAGGTTGCCCGGGTCGTACTTGCGCTTGACCTCGACCAGCCGGTCGTAGTTGTCCTTGTAGTTGTCGCGGATCCGCCCCTGGTCGTCGTCGGCCATGAAGTTGATGTACCCGCCGGACTCCGAGTGCGGGGAGACGTCGTCGTAGTACGACTTGACCCACTCGACCCCGGCCTCGTTCTGCGCCGGGTCCGGCCACATGCCGGCGATCACGGTGGCGAAGTTCGCGTCCCGGTAGGCGAACGCGGTCCCGTTCGGAGTCACGCGGTGGCAGGCACCGTCGATCGGGTAGATGTGCACGGTCGAGTTCACCGCCGGCAGGCCGGGCGCGTGCCGCAGGTGCGCCTGGATCGCCTCGTCGGTGAGCTCGGTGACGAAGTTCGCCTTCCAGTAGTGCTGCAGCCCCGGTGGTACGAGCCCGTCGAACGCGGCGTTGAGCGCCGGGTACGGCATCGGGCCGACCATCTCGGCGACCACCGGTGCGAACTCGCGGAACTTCGAGATCTGCGCCTCGCCCTGATCGGGATCGCCCGCCCAGCAGCCGACGATCAAGGCGAAGACCTCACCGTGCCGGTCCTCCGGGATGAACGGCAGCGGCGGCGCGATCTGGAACGCGGGGAACCCGCCGAGCTGCTCGGGCGCGTCGCCGATCATGTCCCGGAACCCCGCGACGACGGCGGCCGCGTCCGACATCTCGAACAGCATCGGACCGCCGTAGATCGTCGACACCGGCGCCAGCCGGAACTCCAGCGCGGTCACCACCCCGAAGTTGCCACCGCCACCGCGGAGCGCCCAGAACAGGTCCTCGTTCTCCTTCTCACTGGCGATCAGGAACTGCCCGTCCGCCGTCACCACATCGGCCGAGATCAGGTTGTCGCAGGACAGTCCGAGCCCGCGGGCCAGGTACCCGATCCCGCCGCCGAGGGTCAGCCCGCCGACACCGGTGGTCGAGATGATCCCGCCGGTCGTTGCCAGCCCGAACGCGTGCGTGGCGGCGTTGAAGTCGCCCCACGTCGCGCCGCCGCCGGCCCGGGCGGTCCGGCTGACCGGGTTGACCCGGACGTTCCGCATCCCGCTCAGGTCGATGACGACACCGCCCTCGACCGTGCCGAACCCCGGCACGCTGTGCGATCCCCCGCGGACGGCGAGATCCAGCGCGTTGGTCCGCGCGTAGTCGATCGCCGCCATCACGTCACCGGCGTTCTCGCACCGCACCACGGCCCGCGGCCGCTTGTCGTGCATCGCGTTGTGGACCTTGCGCGCCTCGTCGTACCCCTCGTCACCTTCGGTGAAGATCTGCCCTCTGGTGCGTTCCCTCAAGTCGTCGATCGTGCCCATGTTCTCTCCCCGACAGTTCCTGCCTCAGAGCGGCGTGCGCACGTACGTCGCAGGCCGCGCAGACCGGTCGCCACCGTCGAGCGCAGCGCGAAACCTCACCCCAGAGAGCGTCTGATCCCCCGACGGGCAACGCGGACCTCCCCCAGACCCGCCCGTTCATCCCCGACCTTCCCCCGCGACCCGACTTTCGTCAACCCCGAAAATTTCCTACCGAGAACAGGGCCCCCGAACGGCTCAGTCCTGTTGCAGGGCGGTGAGGAGGCGGGTTTGGGCCTGGTTGAGGTGGTGGGTCAGGTGGTCCGCGGCGGCGGTTGGGTCGCCGGCGCGGATTGCTTCGAGGATGGCGGCGTGCTCGGCGGCGACCGTGGACGGATCAGCCTTGCGGTGGGCCTTGTACTGACCCATGGTCAGGTGCACTTCGCCCAGGATCAGCTCGTGCATGCGGGACAAGCGGCGGCTGCCTACGGCCGACACCAGTGCGGAGTGGAACGCGATGTCGGCCTCGACCTGGTCCTCGAACAACCGGTCGCGGGCCGCGTACTCGATCGCGACCTGGGCGCGGGCGGCGTCGGCCGGCACTTCACCGGTCGCCGCCAGGGCCGAGACCGCGGCCTTCTCGATCGCGACGCGGCTGAAGAACAGGTCCCGGATCTCGTCCTCGTCGAGCAGCGGCACCACGGCGGTTTTGTGCGCCGTACGACGGAGTAGACCGAGCGCGGTGAGCCGCTCGAGGGCCGCCTTCGCGGTCGGCCGGGCCACGTTGTACTCGGTCGCGAGCCGGACCTCGGTGAGCTTCTCGCCCTGGGGGATCTCGCCGTTCACGATCCGCTTGCGGACCGACTCGTACAAGGCGTCGGTCAGCGACGACGGCCCGAGCACCAGGCGCGTATCCGTACCCACTTCACCCCCTCGCGGACCAAGCGTACTGGTCTAGTAACCGACCCTCTTGTCAACGACATTGTGGAGCGTTTCCCCGGCCACGAAGCGGCGGATGTTCTCGGCGACGATCTCCTGACTACGGCGCCGCGTACCGGTGCTGGTCGCTCCGTTGTGCGGCGTCACGATGACATTGGGCAACGACCAGAACGCGCTCTCCGGTGGCAACGGCTCGACGCCGTGCGCGTCCAGGCCGGCGCCGGCGATCTGCCCGGTCTTCAGCGCTTCCAGCAACGCGTCGTCGTCCGCGATCCCGCCGCGCGAGATGCAGATGAAGTACGCCGACGACTTCATCCGCGCGAACGCCTCCCGGCCGAACACCCCTCGCGTCGACGGGGTCCGCGGCGCGGTGACCACGACGAAGTCCGACTCCGCCAGCAACCGGTCCAGATCGCACAGTTCGTCGACGTACGGCGAGGGCAGCTCCGGCCGGCGTCGTACGCCGAGAACGCGCATGTGGAACGCCTTCGCCTTGAGCGCGAGGTCCATGCCGGAGTGGCCCAGACCGTAGATGCCGACCGTGAGCCCGGCCAGCTCGCTGTGCACGAAGTGGTCCCAGCGATGATCCGCCTGCGCCCGCATCCAGCGCGGTACGTCGCGGTTCAGCATGAGCATCAGCAGCATCGAGTGCTCGGCCAGCGAGATCCCGCCGTTGCCGGCGCTCGAGGTCAGCACCACCGGCGACGCCAGCATCTCGGGTGAGAGGTCGGCGTCGACCCCGGCCGACGGGCTGTGCACCCACCGCAGTCGTGGCGCCTTGGCCAGCACCGGCGCCGGCACCCGGCCGATCACGGCCTCCATCTCCCCGAACACATCGGAGGCGTCGTCGAGCGTGTCGACGAACCGGATCCGGGCGGCACCGGCAGCCTCGACGTACGCCGGCGATTCCTTGCCTACAACAACGATCATCATGTGCCGCTCCAATCAACGTGTACGACCTCGAGCAGGCCGGCGGTCGGGATGACGACCTCGACGCGGCCGTCCGCGACCGTGGGTTCGACGTCGACGCCGGCCACGAGCAGCCGGACCTTCAGGGGCCGATCGGGTACGGCGATCGACACGGTCTGCGGGGGCAATGGGAGTGTCTCGCGGATCGGCCCGCGCATCGCCATCGGGTTCGTGAGGTTGACCAGGGCAACGGCCACGCCGGTGTCCCCACGGTGTACGGCGACGTCGACCAGGCCGGCGCCGTCGACGGTCACGTCGGGCGTCTTGCCGAGCGCCCAGCCCACCGCGTTCGCGATCAGCCGGCCGTGATCGGACTGGAGCGCCTCCCAGAAGATCGCGCCGAGGTTGAACGGGAAGTAGACGGTCCGGCCGCCGTTGGCGTTCTCGGTGCAGATCACCGCCGGCCGATCCGGCGCCTCCCGCTGATACACCTCCTCCATCGGCAGATCCGGGAAGTCCGGAATGAACCGGAACGGAATCACTCCGCGCGCTTCGACCCCGAGGATGTGGGTACCACCAATGATCCGGGTCGTGTCCTCGAATCCGGCATTCAGCGGATGGGAGTCCATCAGCGCGATGTAGTTGTTCTGCACCGGCCGACTCGGTTCGACCAGCCGCACACCCAGCACGTCGCCGAGCCCGAAATCCGATCGCGCCTCGCCACGTTCGTCGTACAAGGAGCTCTGGTGCGACGCCACCAGCGAGCCACCGGTCTCCACGTACTGGCGGAGGACGTCGCACTGCTCGTCGCTGAGCTGCTCCGCGTTGGCGAGGACGATCACCTTGAACGGGCGGAGCCGCTCCGCGGACAGGAGCTGGTCGGGGACGAACTCGAACGGGACCCGTGCCTCGACCAGCGCGTGGTAGAAGCCGTCCTCGTGATCGTGGTCGCCGGCGCGGAGTTGTCCGGTCCGGGTCGGGTCCAGGAGCGCGATCTCCGCGGTGATCTCGAGGTCCTTGAGGACCGGCTCGACGGTCGCGTGCAGGTTGAAGGCATCGACGACCGGCTGCACCCAGCGGTGGTCCTGCACGCTCGCGTTGAACTTGGTGAACCAAGGGAGCGCTCCCTGGGCGAACCCGTCGACGATCCAGGTCTTCGTCTCTTCGCCGGGCGCGACCGAATCCTTCCAGCGGTACTTGTGCTCAGGCCCGACCGACGTGATCAGCCGCACCGGCCGGTCGGGGAAGACACCGCGGTTGCGCTTGCCGTTGCGGCCCGTCGCCCACGGCGCCTCGGTCCCGGAGCGGCCCTGCTTGTCGATGATGAACAGCGGCGCGAGCGGCTCGGCCAGATCGCGAGCCAGATCCCGCGCGGCCAGAGCCCCGAGGTTCGGGACGAAACGCGCATGGGGTCGCAGGTCGCGGACCGCCTGGTCCCAGACACCGACGAGTTCACCGAGCTGCCGGCGTCGCCAGGCGACGTACTCCGGCCAGCCCTCGGCGTGCTCGGCCGCCGGCAGTTCGAGGCCGGTCTCGTCCCGGAACGACCGGCGAGCGCTCTCGCTGTACGAGATGCCGTAGTACCCCTCCCACCGATTGGCGAACACCGCGTCGACGCCGTACTCGCGGACGATCTCGCGGATCACCTCTGTGATGAACTCCCGGTGGTACGCCGTGAACGCGCACGTCAGCCAGATCCCCGGGTACGCCCAATGCTCGATCGGGTTGCCCTCACGATCACGGGCGAGCCACTCGGGATGGGCGGCCGCGGCGTCGGCATGGACCGCGTGCGGATCCACCCGGGCCATCACGCTCATCCCGAGACTCCGGGCGCCGTCGACGAGCGTGCCGAACGGGTCTGCGTCACCGAGGTACTTGCTGCGGTGGTGGTACTCGAGCTGGGTCGGGTAGTACGCGACGTAGCCGCCGGCGCTGATGCAGGTCGCGTTGGACTTGCTCTCGCGCATCAGCCGCAGCCAGAAGTCCGCGTCGAAGTGCTCGGGATCGTCCTCGACCAGGGTGATCTGGCCCAGCGGGTCGCCGCCAACGGCCAGTCCGGATCGGAATCGGCTGCTCGGTCCTGCTGCTCGGGCTCGGCGTGCATCGCGCCTCCGGAGTCGTCGGTTCCAAAATTGTCAGACAAGAATGCACGCCTGGCAAGAGCCCCTGTTAGCCTTTCGCCCGTGGACTACCGAGGCCATGAGCTGAGCGCGAACATCTCGATGCTCTTCACCGAGCTGCCCTACCCGGACCGCTACGCCGCTGCCGCGGCCGCCGGCTTCCGCGTCGTCGAGTCGTGGTGGCCCTTCGCCGGACCCGATCCGTCCACGGCCGAGATCGACGACTTCGTGCGTACCGTCGAGGCCGCCGGGGTGCCGCTGGGGGCGCTGAACTTCTACGGCGGCGACATCCCGGGCGGAGAGCGCGGGGTCGCTTCGCATCCGGATCGGCAGGACGAGTTGGCCGCCAACGTCCGAGCCGTGGTCGCTATCGCGGAACGGACCGGGTGCCGGCTCTTCAACCTGCTCTACGGACAGCTCGACGATCGCTGGTCACCGGCAGAGCAGGAGTCCACGGCCTCGACGGCGATCCGGTCCGCGGCCGCAGCTGTGGCTGGATTCGGCGGCACTGTGCTGATCGAGCCACTCACCCAGGGCTTGAACGGCCGCTATCCGTTGCTCACCGCGGACGACGTACTCGCGCTGCTGGACGGGCCGCTGAAGGATGTCGACAACCTGTCGCTGCTCTTCGACACGTTCCACCTGGGCAGCAACGGCGTCGACCTCGTCGCGACAGCCTCGGCTTTGGGGGCGAACATCGCGCATGTGCAGCTCGCGGACAGTCCCGGCCGGGGCGAGCCGGGGTCGGGCGCATTGCCGATCGACGCGACGCTGGATGCGTTGAAGGCGGCCGGATATCAGGGCGTCGCCGCCTGCGAGTACAAGCCGACCACGGACACCGCGTCGAGCCTGGCGTGGATCTAGACGCTTTCGGAGGCGATAGCGCGGAGGGCGTCGGCGACCGCGGCAACGGCCGGGGTCTGGGTGCGGCGGGTCAGCAGGAAGACCTCGCGTCCGACGGCTCCCTCGGCCGGTAGGCGGACGGCAACGCCGGGAGCGCCGTGACCGAGGACCAGGTCCGGGAGGAGTGCGCCGGCGCCGGTCGTACGGACGAGCTCGAGCAGGATCAGGAAGTCGTCGGAGCTGTAGCGGAGGTCGGGTTCGAAGCCGCCGAGCTCGCGGCAGACTCGCACCTGCATCTCGCGGTGGCCGGTGCCGGGCTGGCAGCACGCCCAGGGGATGCCGGCCAGTCGCGCGATCGAGACGCGGTCGGCCGCGGCCTCGGGGTGGTCTGCGGGCAGGACGACGCGGAGCTGTTCGCGCAGCAAGGGCTCGCGACGCAGGTCGGCGTGCACGGCTCGGGGCTGGCCGTCGTACTCGTCGCCGACGACTACGTCCAACTGCTGGAGCCGGAGAGCCGGTGCGGCCTGCTCCACCTCGGCCTCGGTGGCTTCGACCCGGATGTCAGGATGCGTGGCGGCCAGCGTTCGTACGGCGGGAGCCACGATCCGCAGGAACGCCGATTGGAACGACGCGATCCGGACCACCCCGGCCACTCGGCCCGCCGCCACCGTCGCCAGCTCGGCCTCGGCCGCCTCCACGCCCTCCAGCAGTGTCGACGCGTGCCGCACGAGGACCTGGCCGGCCGCGGTCAGCCGGACGTTGCGCCCGATCCGCTCCAGCAGTGGCGTCCCGGCCTCTCGCTCCAGAACTGACAGCTGCTGCGAGATGGCGCTGGGCGTGTAGCCGAGCGCGCGGGCGGCGCCATGGACCGTGCCGCGGTCGTGGACTTCGCGGAGCAGGCGGAGACGGTGCAGATCCAGCATCTGTTCAGAATAGCTACACGATCCTGTCCACGAAGCCGCGATGGACGTGAACAATCGGCGTCCCTGACCATCGATGGCGTGGGCGCCCTCTTCTGTCTTCTCTCCGCCGCCGCCTTCGGGGCGATGGCCGTGTTCGGCAAGCTGTCGTACAACGCGGGTGTGTCGGTCGACGCCCTGCTGCTGGTCCGGTTCGGACTGGCCGGGGCGGTGTTGCTGACCGTCGCGTTGGCTCGTGGCGCATTGCGGGGTCTGCCGCGTCGCGCCGTACTGATCGGGCTGGGGATGGGGGTCTTCGGGTACGCGGCGCAGGCCGGTCTCTACTTCTCCGCGCTCACCCGGATCGATGCCTCGCTGGTCGCGCTGATCCTCTACGTCTACCCGGTGCTGGTCATGGCCGGGGCCGTCGTCCTCGGGCGGGAGCGCGCGTCGCGGCGGCGGATGTGGGCGCTGGGCTTGGCACTGGTCGGGATCGGGCTGGTGCTCAGTGGGGCGGCGACGGGACATTTCGATGTGCTCGGCGCGTTGCTGGCGTTCGGGGCGGCGGCCGTCTACACGGTCTACATCCTGGTCGGTGATCGGGCCGGAGTCCCTCCGCTCGCGCTTGCGGCGCTGGTCTGCGTCGGGGCGTTCGGAACGTTCCTGGTCACCGGGCTGTTCAGAGGCGGCACCGACCTCAGCTTCGCGCCGGCCGGGTGGCTGTGGCTGGGCGCGTTGGCGATGGTCAGTACGGTCGCGGCGATCCTGCTGTTCTTCGCCGGCATGGCCCGCGTCGGCCCGTCGGTGGCGTCGATCCTGTCCATCCTCGAGCCGGTCGTGACAGTGGTCGCGGCCGCCGCGGTCTTCGGCGAGCAGCTCACCACGATCCAGCTGTTCGGCGGCGCGCTGGTCCTGTCCGCCGTACTGATCGTGCAGTGGCCGACTCGCGCGGCCGCCGTCACACCGCGGACCGAAGACTCCCTGGTCAGCAGCTAGGACTTCTTGCGGGTGGTGGGTTTCGGCTTGAGCGATCGCGCGTACGCGAAGCTCACCGCGAAGTGCTCGCGCAGCTCGTCGGTGTCGGCCAGGAGTGCGTCCGGGACGACGACGTACTCCTTCTGGACGACGCCATGCGCGACGTTGAGGCTCGTGTCGTACTTGGTCAGGAACGCGGCACGCTCGGCTTCGGGGAGTCGCAATGCGAGAGTGCCGTTCTCGTTCAGCATCGAGAACATGTTGCCGTTGACCGAGGTGTAGGGAAAGCCGGCGCCCTTGCGTTCGACGTCGGGGAACAGTCCGACCAACGCGTCGAACAGGGCGACCTTCTCGTCCGGAGCTTTGGCCATCAGGCTGGCCGGCAGGTGGGGGCGGCGGTAAGGGTTGCGTTGGCTCGGGCGGCGGCATTGAGGTTTCTCGGGGCGTGGGTCCAGGCAGCGACCCACATCTCCTGGGCGTGTTCGGCGCCGAAATCGCCGGCTGCGTGGGCGGCCATCATCGCGAGGTGGTCGGCCCAGTCGCGGGCGGCCGCGCGGTCGGCGGTGGCCGCGGCGTCGAGAGCCGTCAGGCGTTTGGTGCACGCCGCCGCGGTGTCACCCGGCAGTTTCGCGCAACTGTCTGCCGATTTCGCCTGCGCGGTCAGGGCGGCATTCAGTGCGGCGATATCTCCGGGTCCGGCCAGCCGGGTCCGCTTCCAGATTGCCTTTGTGGTCGCTTCGGTATTTGTGCCGTTCAGCAAATCGGTCCGTGCCTGAACGTGTTCGCGCCAATGCTCAGCGGCAGTACGCGCGGCCGCCACCACGGCCTCGGTCGTCCGGATCTCGGCGGCACACGCCTCCGCCGCTGAGCTCACTGCCTTGTTCGCCGCCGGCACGCTGGCCGAAGGTGTTGCGGGCGGGGAATGGCTTGCACTGTGGGCAGCGTGGCTCGCGCTCGGCGGCGGCTGACTCAACTGTTTGTCTGAGGAGCCCAGCTGGGCGATCGCCACCCCCGCCGCGACCGCCACCGCGGCGACCACCCCCACGACGAGCAGCAGCGGCCCCCGCCGCCGATGAATGGCTCGTTTGGCTCGCGACATTTTCAAGCCCCCAACTTGAAGAATCCGTCCGGCCCAAAATGCTGCCACGCCGATCGATAATGCGCGACTGATTCACGGTACGCGCCAGTAATCCTGCAATCCGTACGACGCACTGACCGATCGAATCCACTCGGACACAGCGAGCGTCGACACAATCGTTGCGGGATCTTTCGACCGGGTTCGGCACGTCGGACGGCAGACTTGACGTATGGACCGGCGGATGGCGTGGGCGGGGGTCGTCGCGTTCGTGATGACGGCCGCGATCGCCTGTACCACCGACGACGCGGTACCCCCCGCGTCGGCTCCGAGCGCGACCTCCTCGACCCCTGCCGCGCCATCCGCCGCTCCCACGCCGTCCGTCAGTTCGAAACCCGGCACGCCGTCCGCCCGCCCGACGACTCCGGCCGCCGCCCCGCATCCGGTGTCTCTCCAGGCGTTGATGGCGAAGAAGTACAACGGCGGCAACCTCCGCCTCGGCCGCGTCCTCGCGCGCAACGCCGCCTACACCCGCTACCACGTCACCTACACCAGCGGATCGTTGACCATCTCCGGGATCATGAACGTCCCGACCACGCCCGGACCGCATCCGGCACTCGTCCTGAACCACGGCTACATCGACCCCGCCATCTACACCAACGGCCGCGGCCTGATGCGCGAGCAGGACTACCTCGCCCGCCGCGGGTACGTCGTCCTGCACACCGACTACCGCAATCACGCGCAATCGTCGGACGACCCGCGCTCCGAGCTCGACCTGCGACTCGGCTACACCGAGGACGTCATCAACGCCGTCCGCGCCCTGCGGACCTCGCAGTACGTCGACCCCGAACGGATCGGACTGCTCGGCCGGTCGATGGGCGGCGGGATCACCTACAACGTGCTCGTCGCGCAACCCGGCCTGGTGAAGGCGGCTGTCGTGTTCGCGCCGGTCAGCTCGGACGCGGTCGACAACTTCGACCGCTGGGTGCGGAACGAGCGCCCGATCGCGACCACGATCCTGCGCACGTACGGCGAACCGTCACGCAACCCGGCCTTCTGGCACAACCTGTCCGCGGTGAACTTCTTCGACCGCGTCACCGAACCAGTGCTGATCCACCACGGCGCATCCGACTCGACCTGCCCGATCGCCTGGTCCCGCGAGACCCTCGCCGCGCTGAAGTCCGCCGGCAAGACGGTGACCATGTACACCTACCCGGGCGAGGAACATGCCTTCGGACCGGCCTGGCCGACCTCGATGGCCCGCACCGTCACCTTCCTCGAACAACAAGGCCTCTGAGCGTCAGACCGACTGCGGGGCGCGAATCCCGGCGAACAACTCGCCGGCACGCGCACCCACCTCGGGTCCCGTCAGCGCCTCCCCCGGTCGGTTGCCATAAGCGAGGAGTTCGCCGCCCCACCGCATGTCCAGGTAGTCCGCGACCAGCCGCAGTGTGCCGAGCATCGGCTCGACCTCGGCCGGATCCTTGGCCGTGTGCGCGGTCACGGCCCAGAGCGTCTTGCCGGCCATCCGTTCCCGGAAGTCCACCCCCGGCACCCGCATCCAGCCCGACCAGTGATCGAGGTACTCCTTGACGCTCGCCGACACCGTGAACCAGTAGAGCGGCGAGGCGATCACCAGGTCGGTCGCCTCCAGCGTCGCCTCCAGCAACATCCGGTGGTCACCGCCCGGCAGCGGATACACCCCGTCGCCGTCGTGCCGGACGTCCCGGAACGGCTCGACCTCGAGATCGCTCAACCGAAGCCAGGTCTGCCGCACGTCGGCCGGCAACCCGGCCGCCGCGAGCCGCGCCAGCGCCTCGGTGTTCCCGCCCGGCCGCGTGGTCCCCAACAGGAACAGAAAGCTCCGGCTCATCCACCCACTCCTACTCATGCATGTGCAACTATTGCATAAGCGTACTACGGGCGCGGGCCGGGCGCATCATGCGGACTTGGGTTGCCATTCGTCGTTGGACATCTGCAGGATCACCCACGCCACCGCGGTGAACCCGGCCGCCTGCAGACCCCAGCCGAACAGGTCCAGCGTGTGATTGGGCACGATGATCGCCGCGACGAAGTGGATCGGCTGCGACACCATCACCGCCACCGCGGCCCACCGGCCGACGATCCGCGACCGCCACATCGCGATCCCGAGCAGGACCGTCCCCACCACGTGCCCGAGGACGAACACCGCCCCGGCAAGGTTCATCGATCCGTGCGTCACGTCGACGGCCTTCGCGATCGACGCCGGGTCCAGCCCCGCCATCCCCGCCGACCAGGTGAACAGGTCACTCGACGCCGCCCACGGCAACGACAGATACCCGGGTACGACGAGGAACAGCGCGATCGCGGTCATCCACGGCGCCCCACGCCGGGTGAGCTTGCCGACCGCGTACGCCCCGGGAACCAGCGTCAGGATCCCGATGTAGCCGAGCCAGATCACCAGCGAACTGCGATCCAGATTGCCGACAACCTTGTTCACGATCGTCGGCACGTCGTCGACGGTGTCGTACGGCAGGAAATACCGCAGCAGGGCGATCGCGGCCGGCCCGATCGGCAGGATCAACGCCGCGACCCACCGGGATACCGGCCGTACGTCGGCGCGCGTCGTACTCGTCATCGTCTGTGTCATCGCACACCTGCCAGCTCACGGGACGGCAGGAGCACTGCCACCACACCAAGGATGGTTGCCGCGACCCCGACTCCCGCCGCCGCGACCGCCGGCGCCGGCACGTCGGAGGCGAAGAACGCCGGCACCGCGAGCAACGCCGAGGCCAACCGCAGCGTGATCAGCGGCGCCAATGCCCACCGCTTCCCCTGCCACGCGAAGCCGACCAGCACCAGGCTGATCAGCCCGGCCACCGCCGCGCCGATCGCGATCTCCATCGGCGGGTGCTCCCCGTCCGTCAACAGCGGCGTGAACAGGTCCACGACCGCGAGCATGCCGAGCACGACGAGCCCGAACCGATTCCTCCGAGTCATCTCATTACCCCCTCATCAGGTTTCCGACCGCCCCACCGTCGCTTGCCGGGGGCGCTCCGCACCTGGGCGCCGGGTCCCGCGTCGCCAGGCAGTTCCCCGGCGGATCCGGGACCCCGGTCCCGAGACGCCGGGAACCTTCCGGGCGCACACTGCCGCTATGAGCCCATCCGATCCGGCCACCCGCCGCTTCCCCACCGCGCGGGTGCTTGCGGGCGGACTGGGTGTCTTCGTGGTGGCCGAGGTGATCGCGGCGCTCGTGCTCTCCGCGGCGGTCGGCTGGGGTTGGCACGATCTCGTGGACACGTTCGTGGTGACGAACGGCCTGATGGGCCTGACGTTCGGACTGTGTGGCGCCGTGATCGCGTGGCACCGGCCGGCGAACCCGATCGGCTGGCTGTTCATCGCAGACGGCATCGGTCACGCCACCACCGCGATGGCCGCACCGCTCGGTCGGCAACTCGTCGAGTCCGGCGCCCCGATCGCCGCGCAGCGCCTGGCCGTCACGGTCTTCCTCTGGTCGTGGCCCTGGTCGATCGCGCTCTTCCTCCCGCTGGCGCTCCTGCTCTTCCCGACCGGCCGGCTGCTCTCACCGCGCTGGCGGTGGGCGGCGATCGGCATCGTCGCCACCTCACCCCTGTTCGTCCTCGAGATGGCGACCGACGACGTACCGCCCACGGCCGACGTACCCACGGGCTACCTGACGATCTCGTCGTACGACGGTCTCCAGCCCCTGTGGACGATCGCCGAGCTCCGCAACATCGTCGCGTTGCTGCTGGCCATCGGTTGCCTGCTGATCCGATACCGCCGGGCGGACGAAATGGGCCGTCGGCAACTCCTGTGGTTGCTGCTGGCCTCGGTCGTCGCGATCCTGTTCGTGACGCCCTGGGCCTTCGTCGCCGGGACCCCGATCCTCGTCCTGCTGGCGATCCCGCTGATCCCGATCTCGGTAGCGGTCGCGATCGTGCGCTACCAGCTGCTCGACATCCGCCTCGTCGTCTCCCGCGCACTGACCTGGGCGCTCCTGTCACTGGTTGCCATCGGCGCCTATGCCGCCCTGGTCGCGCTCCTCGACTCTCTCATCGCATCCCAGGTCGGCCGCTCCGCCGCCGTCACCGTCCTCGTCGCGCTGATCATCGCGCCGGTCCTCCCCCGCCTCCAGCAGCTCGTCGACCGGGCCTTGTACGGCGATCGCCACGACCCGGCCCGCGTCGCGTCCCGCGTCGGCGAACAACTCTCCGCCGGCCTCCCCGGCGTGGTCGCCGCCATCCGCGCGGCCCTCCGCCTCCCGTACGCCGCTCTGATCGTCGACACCCAGACCATCGCCCAGGACGGCACACCCCCGCAGACCGTCGTACCGCTCGAACTCGAGTACGGCGGTCAGGTGGTCGGATCGCTTGACGTCGGAGTGCGATCCGGCGAGTCCGGGTTGTCGTCGGCCGACCGCAACGTGCTCGCGCTGGTGGCCGTCCCGCTCGCTGTGGCTGTGCACGCGACGCGTCTGTCGGCTGAGCTTCAGGCGTCCCGCGAGAAGCTCGTCTCCGCTCGCGAGGAGGAACGCCGCCGGCTGCGCCGCGACCTCCACGACGGGCTCGGCCCGACGCTGACCGGCGTCGCGTTCACCGCGGACGCGGCCGCCAACCTCATCAGCACCGATACGTCGAAGGCCCAGGAACTGCTCACCACCCTGCGCGCGGACACGCGCACCGCGATCACCGACGTACGGCGGCTTGTCGACGATCTGCGCCCGCCGGCCCTGGACGAACTCGGCCTGATCGGCGCACTGCGTCAACGGGCGGATCAACTGTCGTTCCGTGCCGACGGCGCGTCCATCCAGGTCGAGGTGGCGGCCGACGGGCTGCCGGTACTGCCCGCGGCGCTCGAGGTTGCGGCGTACCGGATCGCGACCGAGGCGCTGACGAACGTCGTACGGCACTCCCGCGCGACCTCCGCCGTACTGGCGTTGCGCTGTGACAGCGACCTGGAGATCGAGGTGACCGACGACGGTCCGCCGAACGGCGCGTGGCGACCGGGCGTCGGCCTCCATGCGATGCGGGAGCGCGCGGCCGAACTGGGTGGGACGTTCGAGGCCGGCCCGACTCCGGCGGGTGGGATCGTGCACGCGAGTTTTCCCTTGGAGCGCGGATGATTCGGGTCGTGCTGGCCGATGATCACCCCGTGGTGCGGGCGGGCCTGGCGGCTTTGCTCACGTCGCTGGACGGCATCGAGGTGGTGGGCGTCGCGTCGACCGGCCGGGAGGCGGTGCGTGAGGTGATCACGATGCGCCCGGATGTCGCCGTACTCGATCTGCAGATGCCCGATCTCGACGGGTTCGCCGCGACGCGGGAGCTGGCGCGATCGGCGCCGGAGGTCGCCGTCCTCGTGCTGACGATGTTCGAGGACGACGACTCGGTCTTCGCCGCGATGCGGGCCGGCGCCCGCGGCTACCTGGTGAAGGGCGCCGAGCAGGAGGAGATCGCCCGGGCGATCCGCGCGGTCGCCGCCGGCGAGGCGATCTTCGGCCCGGGCGTCGCGCGGCGCGTGCTCGGCTTCTTCTCCGCACCACCGCCCGCCGCCGAGCCGTTCCCCGAGCTCACCGCCCGCGAACGCGAGATCCTCGACCTCCTCGCCGCCGGCCTGTCCAACACCGCCATCGCCGACCGCCTCAGCCTGGCCTCGAAGACCGTCGCCAACAATGTCTCCACGATCTTCACCAAACTGGGCACCGCAGACCGCTCCGCCGCCATCATCCAGGCCCGCAACGCCGGCCTCGGTACCGACGCCGGCTAGCGGATCGCGTCGAGGTAGCGGTTGCCGATGGTGCGCAAGTGGTCGATGAGGCCCGGTGGGCCGTCGACGTGGAAGTCGAGGCCGAGCATGCCGATGTAGACGGCAACGATCTCCAGGGACTCGCCGCCGGTGACGAGGACGCATGTACTGTCGTCGACCGATTCCACCACCCCGACGGCCGCGTGGATCCGCGAGAGCACCTCCTCGGCCGGGGCGAACACCGTGATCCGGGCATGCACCTTCCACCCGGTCGACGCGACGTCGCGCAGGACGAAGTCGGTGTAGTCGTCACCCGGCATCGGTCGGGGCTGGTAGCGACGACCTGTTGCCATCCGCAACGTCATCCAGTCGACCCGGTACGTGCGCCACTCACCGGCTTCGTCACGCGCGACGAGGTACCAGTACCGCTGCCAGCTCACCAGCCGGTAAGGCTCGACCAGGATCGGCAGGTCGTGGCCGATCCCCGACCCCGCGCTCCGCAGCGAAACGCCTTCCGGTAGCGCGTAGTCGAAGCGCAGATAGTGCTCGTCGCGGATGCACGCGGCGATCGCGGTCAGTACGGCGGGATCGATCTCGGGAGCCTCGACGTTCGATCCCGTGATCTCGGGGCCCTTCTCCATCGCGCGGTGGACCGCGTTCACCTGGCGCCGGAGCCGGTGCGGCAGGACCTGCTCCAGCTTCGTCAACGCCCGTGCACTGCTGTCGGCCATCCCGGCGACGCTGGCGCCGGTATGCAGTCCCACCGCGACCGCCACCGCCTCCTCGTCGTCGAGCAGCAGCGGCGGGAGCTTCGCGCCGACACCGAGCTGGTAATGACCCGCCGGCCCGCGCGTCGCGTCCACCGGGTAGCCGAGCTCTCGGAGCCGATCGATGTCGTTGCGAACAGTCCGCGTGGTCACCTCCAGCCGCTCGGCCAGCTCGGCGCCGGTCCAGGCCGGCCGGGTCTGCAGCAACGCCAGCAGGGACAGCAGGCGCGACGAAGTCTCCAGCACATCCGTCTCCTAAATAGGAATCTAATGTTCCTATACGGATTCTACGGTAGGACCATGAACACGAACGAGAGCATCCGGCCCTTCACCGTCGACATCGCCCAGGCTGACCTGGACGATCTGCACGCCCGCCTCGCGCGGACGCGGCTGCCCGAGCCCGTACCCGGCGACGACTGGGAGTACGGCACCCCGAACCACTACCTCCGCGAGATGGTCGACCACTGGCAGGACGGGTTCGACTGGCGTGCGCAGGAGGCGCGGATGAACGAGTTCCCGCACTACCTGACCGAGATCGACGGCCAGACGGTCCACTTCATCCACGTCCCGTCCAAGGTCGAGGGTGCGACCCCGCTGCTGCTGGTCCACTCCTACCCCGGGTCGTTCGTCGACTTCCTGGACATGATCGGCCCGCTCACCGACCCTTCGGCGTACGGCGGATCGGACGCCGACGCCTTCTCGGTGGTCGTCCCGTCGATCCCCGGCTTCGGATTCAGCGCGCCGCTCGTCGACCGCGGCTGGACGATGGCCCGGGTCGCCCGGACCTTCGACACCCTGATGCGCCGGCTGGGCTACTCGTCGTACGGCTCACACGGCTCCGACGGCGGCGCGATGGTCTCGCGGGAGCTCGGCCTGCTCAATCCTGAAGGCTTCCTCGGTCTGCACGTGCTGCAGCTGTTCTCGTTCCCGTCGGGCGACCCGGCCGAGTTCGAGAAGTTCACGCCGGAGGACTACGCTGCGCTGGAGCACCTGAAGTGGTTCCAGTCGGTCGGCGGGTACAACGCGATCAACTCCACCCGTCCGCAGACCGTTGCCGTCGGCATCTCCGACTCGCCGGTCGGGCAGCTGGCCTGGAACGAGCTCTTCAACAGCTTCGGCAACGGCACCAGCCTGGTCACCCGCGACCAGATCCTCACCGAGGTCTCGCTGTACTGGTTCACCAACTCCTCGGCCGCGGCCGGCCGCTACCACTACGAGGAGGCCCACGCCGGCGCCGAGCCCCAGCAGAACCACGCCCCGACCGGCGTCGCCGTCTTCGCCGACGACTTCAAGACGATCCGCCCGCTGGCCGAGCGCGACAACACCAACATCGTCCACTGGTCCAACTTCAAGACCGGCGGCCACTACGCCTCCCTCGAGCGCCCCGAGGACCTGACCGCCGACCTGCGCACCTTCTTCCGCAACCTGTAACCCCAACCACCCATGGCCGGCTCGCTTCCCGCGAGCCGGCCTGTCAGCGTTTCAGCTCGATGGTGCCGATCACCTTCGGTCCGGCGGTGTCGAGGACGAGAATGCCCGGCTCGTAGAGGCGGCTTATGTAGATGCGTTGGCCGTCCCCGCTGACGGCCAGGTCGACCGCGAGGCCCAGGTCGGTCTGGAGTGTCCCGACCACGTCACGGCTGCCGACGTCGACGATCCGTACGGCGTCTTGGTTGTCCTCGCCCCCGAGGATGAACAACTGCTTGCCGTCCGAGCCCAGCCCGGCGACCCGTGACTCGCCCGGCAGCGGGAAGGCGGTGGGTCGGGTGCCCTCGACATTCGTGTTGATGACGGCGTACGTCGTACGCCCGATGACGTACAGGGATCCGTCCGGGCCCGGGGCGAGGTCGCTCGGTTCGGCACCGACCTTGATCGGGCTGCGGGCCGGCTGGCGGGTCTCGGTGTCGATGACCGCGACGGTGCCCGAGTCCTTGCCGGCCACGAAGAGTCGGTCGCCCTTCTCGCTGACGGCGAGATCCGACGGACTCGGACCGCTGGCGAGTGGGCCGCCGACCGTTTCCATCGTCGCGGTGTTCACGACTGTGATCGTCTCGGCCTGCTGGCTGAGCGCGTAGAGGCGTTGGGTCGCGACGTTCAGCGCGAGGTTTGTCGGCTTCGGGGCGACGGCGATCGGTGCGCCGACCACCTTCCAGGCACCGACGTCGATCACGGAGATCGATCCGGCTCCCGAGTTGGCGACGTACAGGCGCGCGCCGTCGGGCGAGAGAGCCAGGCGGCTCGGCTGGTCACCCACGCGCAGGGATTCGCCGACTTGTGCGCGGGTCGTCGTACTGATCTTCAGGACGGTGTCGTTGGCGAAGTCGGCGGCGTAGAGGTACTGGTCGTCGGGGCTGACCGTCAGGCCGAGCGCCACGGGTTCTTGTGGTGCGGGTGGGATCGCAGCGACCGCCGTTCCGCCCAGTATGGCGGGTGCCAGCAAGGTTGCCGCGAGCACCCAAGGGCGTGTGGGCCGGCCCGTGGGGATGGGTCGGGTCGCGGCGATGCCGAGGAGCAGCCAGACCACGAGCAAGGCGATCGCTGCTACCCCGAAGCGGTGGTCCAGCAGGCCGATCCAGACGGCGAATCCGCCTAGCACCCACCCGATGAGCGCTGAACGTCGCAGGCCGATGAGCGGGCCGGCGATCGCCAGCTCGGCGGCCAGGATGCTGAGGGCCGCGGGGTAGATGGGGCGTGCTCTGGCGTGGCGGTAGTCGTCGATCAGGATCGCGAGGATCAGGAGTGCGGCTACCGCGCCCAGTGCCACGAGGATGGGCCGGGGTGGCCGGCGCAGATCACCGGCGTTGCGCAGGCCGACGATTCCGGCCGCCAGCCATGCAGCGTGCGCTGCGAGCGTCAGCGCGGCCGGCAGCGCTGCCAGATTGCCCGGGATCAGGTCGGTGAGCCATCCGATCACGAGCGCGATGCCGACGACAGCCGGCGCGGCGAGACCTGCCGTGAACGATGGGGCTGCCTTTCGAAGCCTTAGCTGCGCGACGAGGGCGATGGAGAGGACGGCGGCGACAGCGACCAGGTACCAGGGTTGCTGGTCGAAGCCCACGACCGCGGCTGCGATCGCGGCGGCCGCTGCCACGAGCGTCGGCGTGACGACCTGCCAGGCAACGTCCGGCGGATGAAGGCGGGCCCGCCACCGTCGCGCTGTCGCCTTCGCCGCGGCACCAAGGGTCGGCCCGGTGGGACGCCGCACCTGCCTAGCGGGTTCAGCCGGCTTGGGTCGAGGGACAACCGGGGCGTCGAGCAAGGTCTGTGCGGTCGCGGAGATGGTCCGGCTGTCATCGTCCAGCAACTGCTCCAGCTTCGCCCGCGCGGTCCGCCGTACCAACTCGTTACTTGCCTGAAGCAACACCCCGAGCGGGGCGAGCGCAGTCTGCCGGATCGCCGGCACCGGGCTCGCGAGCGTCGTCGCCAGGTACTCCGGCAACGTCCAGTGCGGGTTGGACGCGATGATCGTCCGGCCCTCGATCTCCGCGAACTGCTGAGGCCGCTGGCTCGGCTGCTCCGCGACCACCGCGTCGTACACGTAGCCGTACAGCTCGTCGACGGTGATGTCGCCGTCCTCGTCGGTGTCGGCCGCGCCACTACGGAGCCCTTCCACCAGATGCCGGGTGAACACCGACTGCGGCGCCTCACCGCGCAGTGTGCTGCCTTCGAACGCATACTGGATGGAGTCCGACGCGGTCAGCACCGTACGTCCTCGACCGCCGAGCGCCTCCCTCGTATGCACGGCCGAATCCGCCTTGGCGCTGTGTTGCACGGCGTACGCCCCGCTGTAGCAGCAATCCAGGACGAGAATCTTCTGCCGTGACGCGCTCTCGGACACCGCCTCGTCGACCAACTGGGTCGGCAGCGCCGTGAAGCGCGGGCTGTCGCGCTCGGTGTCCTTCATCGCGAGATACAGCCGGCCGTTCTCGTCCTTCAAGCCGTGACCGCTGAAGTAGAACAGCGACAGGTCGTCACGCTCGTTCGTCGCGTAGAAACGGGCGATCGCTCTCCCGACGCGACTCGTCGACTCGTTGATCAGCACCTGCACGTCGAATCCGGCGATGTCCGGATCCTCGAGCACCTCGGCGAGGGCCTCGGCATCCTGGGCCGGCGCGGTCAGCCGTCGCAGGCCGGCATCGTCGTACTCGTACGTCGCCACCAGCAAGGCCCGCCGACGACCCACGACTCAGCTCGCTTCGTGGCTACGCAGGAACGCCTCGATCAGCTGCTGCTTCTCCTCGACCGACGCCGCGTCGACCTCGATCGAATCCTCGCCGATCGTGAGTTTCACGTGCTGCTCCGGCGCGCGCCGCCCCAGCCAGTCCCGCAGGATCGCGATCAGCAGCGGCACCATCCCGCCGGCTCCGCCCAGCGCCACCGCCACCGCGCCGACCGCGGCCGCATCGCCCTTGCTTCCCTCCGGCGCGGTCTCCGGCACAGCACGTGTCTCGAACTCCTGCAGCTCCCGCCGCAACTGCCTGATCCCCCGATCCGCAAGCTCCGGATCGTCATCCAGCAGTACGACGTCCACCCAAATCCCCACGACCATCCCTCCCAGGATCGCGCTCCATGATCCCGGTCCGGAAGTGATCCCGCAACGGTCCGTAGCCGTTCGCCTCCGGTCAGCGCGAGGGCGGTCCTCCCGTGACGTAGGGAGCCCGGGGGGCTCGCGCACCCCGGGCTCCTTTGGGCTCCACCCTTCTGGAGGGACGTCCGGGCAGAGCTTCCTCCTCCGGGCAAACCTCAGGCGCTGTGGCGTTGCTGCCACCAGGTCCGGTGCTGCCGAGCGCCGTACCGCTGCCGGTCGCACCCATGACCGCAACGAACCGCTCGGTGAGCGAGGTGTGCCCGAATCCTGCACCGGCCCACACGCCGGTGCTCCAGCGAAGACCTCATGACCCTCTCCCCCTCGGAGATCCCCATCCCCGGTCCGCCCCTCGCACCGGGCGGTCTCCTCGCGGCACGGTCACGCGTTTCCCCCCGCGCAACGATGCGGCCCACGCTCCAGCGCGTTCCGCACCCCGGCCCCCCGCCGGCCACGTCGCCAGAATCCCACCGCCGACGCTACGCCCGGCCCACCCACCCGACAACGCCTGACCGCGGTTCAAACGCCCGTCTGAACCTACTTCTCCTGATGCCGGCTCAAGAAGGCCTCGAGCAACTCCGCCCGCTCGTCGAACGTCGGCCGCTCCATCTCGATCGAGTCGTCCCCCAACGTCACCACGATCTTCCCCGGACTCTTCCGCCGCTGAATCCAGTCCCGCAGTACGGCGACCAACGTCGGGACCGCCCCACCCGCCCCCACCAACGCCACCGCGATCGCAATGGACCCGTCATCCTGCGACAACCCACCCGGCCGCCCCTCCACCACCTCCTGAGTGGGCACCCCCTCCTCAGCCAGCTCCCGCCGCAACTGCTGAACAGCCTTCACACACCGCTTCTGATCCACCCCGTGATCAGGCAGAACCCGAACCTCAACCCAATGCCCTTCACCCATCCGCCGCTCCCATCGTTGCCCAAGGCCCCCTGTGGATTACTGCGCCGCCCTGGCAGCCGCCCGCGGCGCCGTCACCAACAGACCGTCAGCCCACCATTCCGCAACCACATCGCGCCGTGGCAACACACCCAGCCTAAAGCTCTAACCAGCTTTTCCGGCCGCCCGGTGGAACCGGTCACCAACCGCCTTCACCGCCGCCGCCAACTCGGGCGCGTCCAGTACTTCGAAGTCCGCGTCCATCAGCGCCAACCACAGGGCCAACTGATGCGGATCATCGGACCCGAGCTCAACGATGCACGTGTCCTCGTCGACCACCTCGGGCTCGATCGGGATCGGCATCCGGTTCCGCACGTACAACGAGGAGGCCTCGACCCGCACCCGCGCCCGGTAATGCCACGACGCCTCACCCACGGAACGCCGTACGAACTCCGTCACGTCCTCCTCAGGCAGCTCCCGCGGCGTGAACCGTGCACCGTTGGGCGTCCTGAGACTCATCCGATCCACCCGAAACGTCCGCCACCCCTCCCGACCGTTGTCCCAGGCAACCAAATACCACCGCCGCCCCCAAGCCACCAACCGATGCGGCTCCACCATCCGCGGCGGCACCATCTCCGCCTCGTCGGCCGCCCCCTCATCCGCCCGCGGCTCGCCCTCCCAAACCCCGCCACCCGACCCACCCGCGTAGTCGAACCGCAACCGCTCCCGATCCCGAATCGCCCCCGCGATCCCCGTCAACACCTCAGCATCAACCCGAGGCCCACCCCCACCCACAGCAACCGTCGCCCCCGCAACCGCCCGCACCCGCCCCCGCAACCTCCCCGGCAAAACCTGCTCCAACTTCACCAACGCCCGTACGGACGTCTCCTCGATCCCCGCCACCCCTCCAGCCGCCGCGGTCCGCAACCCCACCGCCACAGCCACCGCCTCCTCGTCATCCAGCAACAAAGGCGGCAACTCCCCACCGGCCCCCAACCGATACCCACCCGCCACCCCCGACCGAGCCTCCACCGGATACCCCAGCGACCTCAACCGCTCCACATCAGTCCTCAACGTCCGCGTAGAAACCCCCAACCGCCCCGCCAGCTCACTCCCCGCCCAATCCCGCCGAACCTGCAACAACCCCAACAACCGAAGCAACCGAGCCGACGTCTCCAACATCCCCACATCGTCCCACCAATCGAGGAAGAGAACCTTCCGCGATCCGGACACGCGCCACCACCGAGCGACCGCGTCTTGAGCGGCTACGGCAGCCATTGGAGCGCCTCGACGATGCTTGATCGACTCGGCTACTCCTCTGCGGATGGGGGCTCGAGGTCGGCGTCGATGTTCAGCACACAGAGGCCCGGGTCTAGCTGGGCAAGCAAGACAGCTGCATTCTCTGCCAGCCGCCTGGCCGACTTCCATCGGAGGTCGACAGCACCACCATCAATCCCCAGGGTGACATCGACGCTGATGGCGAGATGGACCTGCCCTCCGCGAGACAGATGTCTGACCAGCTCCGTATGAATTCGTCGACTGGTGCGCTGCGTAGAACGGTCCGACTTGGCGTTGCGGTAGTTCCTCCCGCGCCTAGCAAGCTCCTGCGACTCACCGACGTAAACAGTGCGAGCCGTACCCCCTTCGACTGCTCACCATCGCCACTTGTGGCAAAGCCCAGATTGCTCAAGTGACGCCGAGCCGCGGAGGACACGAATCGACGCTTGTCGACTCCCGTTGCGATCGCTAGCACCTGCTTCACCGGCCACCGTCGTCCATCCACTTCGACCCAGTGCTGTTGGATATCCGCCGGCTCGTACGACGCCAGCCGAGCACGCACCTGGTTAGCAGTCAGGTCGAACTGCTCGCCATCCAATATGAACCGCATCGAGCCCCCAATACATAGCCGTCCCCCAACGACCTCCGAACCCCATCCTCCGCCTAGGCGGTCCGGAATCCACCGGTTGATGCGCAATCAATCACCGACAAACCCATCGCTGGACGGATGCCAGGTCGGCAGGCGCGCGGCGTCGCGTGGGTACGCGCGCTGATCGTCCTCCAGCAGATCCAGCGCTCCACCACCCTCGAACGAAGGATGGTCGTAGTCGAACTCTGCCTCGATTCCACCCCCTGGCGTCACGCTGAACACGGCGTTGTACCAGGCCCCCTTCCGCTCCTCATACATGCCGTCACGCAGATCGTCACAGGCCATCTGCGCCTCGACCTCGATGCTGAGTCCGGCGTCGGTCGAGCCATCCAACATCTCGCACGCCAGCTGCGTCTCCATAGTGGCCGCAACCGCCGACACCTTCAGAACAGCCCTCACCCACCCCTCAGGCGCTGCCTTCACCATGGCCGACCCGATGGCATCCAAGCTCGCGTGATCAGGAATCGGCATCTGTACTTCCTCGTCTGGGGCGCGGGGTATTCCGAATGCCAGCTGTCTGACCATGCCGTCGATCGAGTACCGCACGGCGATCAGGTCGGGACGATTCTTATCGGTGCGATACACGGGGTCAATCTCAACCTCCGCCTCCGACCCCAGCCTCCAGGGCCGCCCGCCAGGCGTTCTCAGCCTTCTTGCAGGCGCTGAGATTGACGCTGCTCCCGGCCATCGGCGTGCGGTTCACATTGCCGACCAGCCGCGAAAGATCCTCGCAAAGATGTGTCCGGCGTGATCACCGGCCAGCTCGTCACTGAGGTCGCGCTGCGAGGTCGTGTCTCCGCGGGATGCTTCAGCTCGACAGAGTCAAGCACCACCCTGACCCGAACGACTCGACCTTCGGCATCGGTGTCGTCAACGAAGCGACCATCGACCTTGATCGTGCTTTGAGGCGGCGGCCGGCTCAGAAGTTCTCTGTGATCGGGCTCGGCCGCAGAGATCTCAAGCACCTCCAACGCCACCCTCAAGCGCAGAGACGTGGTACTGGCCTGTTGCCACGAGGACCCGAGGTCCGCCAACGTCGCCAACGAGCCAACCGCATGAGAGTCCGCGGCGCCCTCGGAGTACGACCGGCAACTCGTGCTGATCGAGCACCGCGCGAATCTCCCGGCGATGCGAGCCTGGCATCCGATGGCCTAACGTCCCTCAATTGCGAGCGCCAAACGACGACACAGCTCGCGTCGCTCAGAGGGTGATAGGAAACGCGCACGATCATACAACTCATCAATCTCTGAGCGAGTTCTATGACCAAGGGTAAGCCACTCTAAAAGACGATGCTTGTCTGGACTGGACTGGCGTCTCAGCCGTGGCCAGATCTCCTCCAGAGAGACCGGATCGAATCGCTCGTCGCGAATAGCATCATTACATCTCGCGCATTCAGTTCGGCAGTTGTCGACCGAAGGCTGACCGCGCCGGGCACCCGGCTGACGATGCCCTGCGCGCAAGACAACCGGCCGCCCAGTATCGACATAGAGTTCACCGGAACCGTATCCACACAAAACGCATCGGTGGCCATCGCGCTCGAAAACCAGTTGCGCAACTCTTGGAGGAACCGGTTTATTGCGGTTTACCGCGCGACCCGGTATCCAGAGGGGATCGCCTATTTTGGTAAGTCGATATTCCTCGGAGCGGAGCGTGCCGTCTTCTTGCCTTGAGTCGACAATCCATCCATAGTCTCTGAGTTGCCGGAATCTCCGCCCGAACTGCGTGGCTTGATTCGGCAGCGATTTGCCGGCCTGCAAGCTCTCATAGTCTGGAACATTTTCGCTCAGCTGTCGCAGCGTAACGATGCCACCAACATCGACTCGCGCCGCCAGATATGCGGCGGTCCGAGGCAGCGCCCCAAACCTGCGCGTACTCCCTGGGCGATGAGGGCGCAGCCACACCGGGGTGCTCGATGAAGAGTCTCCAGCAAGCGCCCAAGGGTCCTGCTCACCGAAGAACAGATCATCGATAGGCAACGCTACCTCCGGGTCTACTCAACTCACTGACATCCTGATCTTACCGCACCTACATACTCCAAGGACGCGGTAATTGCCGAAGGGAGAACGGAATTGCATGCAACATTCGAGCAGGTTGCGGTAGCCAGCCTTGAAGGTCTTGGAGTCTATGGTCGATGATCAGGCATTATTGATCTGCTACGCTCCGTCTCCCCACAAGGTTTCTTCCCCGGCGAGCCAATATTGATCTGACCGGACAATTTCCCCCACGGACGATGGCCAGCACTCGGGGGACCTAGGCGCTACAAACTGCTGCCACGGGGATGCCCTCCGGACAGAGCCTCTCTGCAGGCTGCCAGTCCGTCCGAGCGCTTACGTTGCCAGGCCGCCGAACCTCGGACTCAACGCCTCGCGGTGTGCGCTCCGTGACCATTGCCGGAGGGCCCGGTGGGCACGAAGGCACCAAGGCGTGCAGGCAGCGCACGGGTGCGAGTGTTTCCTCGCTAACTGGCGATCAGAGCGGACGTACTATCCTCGTCTGCCGTGAGTGATGCACCGTTGCCAGGCATGCCTTTCGACGCTCCAGATACTGATCCGGAGCGTGATGAAGTGGTGGAGGCCTTCAGCAACGCAGATCCCGATGGGGTGCGCGCGGCTGCTGTCTTTCGGGCGACGTATGACCAGTTGTACGACGGGCAGCACACTGGGCGGTTCCGGTGGGATCAGTTGTTCAAGACTGAGAAGACGCACTACGGGACGCTGCTCGAGATCAACCTGCGGCGGGAGTTCGACGACGTCATCGATGACACGGTCGAAGGTCATGCTCTCGACTACTCGATCGGCGGGCACGATGTCGACTGCAAGTTCTCTCAGAGCTTCGGCGGGTGGATGCTGCCACCGGAGTGCTTCGGGCAGCTGCTGCTGGTGGCTTGGGCGGACGACCAGCGTGGGACCTGGAGTCTTGGAGTCGTCAGGGCCACCGACGCCAACCGCCGGGTAAGTGTGAACCGTGATGGCAAGACTCAGCTAAGCCTGAAGGGCCGCGAGCAGATCGCTTGGCTGCATTTCGAGGCTGATCTGCCGCCTAACGTACTTCTTGGCCTCGACCCCGTCACTCTTGCGAAGATCCTTGCTCCGAAGTCGGGGCAGGCACGAGTGACCGAGCTCATGCGGCTGGTGACGGAGCGCCGGATTGGGCGGAACACGATCGCAACCTTGGCGCAGCAGGACGACTACATGGCACGGCTCCGGGACAACGGGAACGGAGCACGGACGACTCTCCGGCATGAGGGGTACCTGATCCCTGGCGGTGACTACGAGGCTCATCGTGCCGTGGCCAGGCGCCTGGGAGTAGCGGTGCCTGGACCTGGCGAAGTCGTCAGTCTTCGGGTTGTCCCTGCAGACGGCAACGAGCCCTGGTCGACGGAGCTCGACGGCCGCCGTTGGCGCCTCGCTAGACCGGGCGAGGCTTGCTTGGAACCGGCACCAAAACTGCCCACGACCCGGAAACCAAAGCCGGCCGATGCTGAAGCGCCCCAGCCCGAGTTGCCCGCATGACGACCCGTCGCAGTCAGCCACGGCCAAAGGCCTCATATTCGAGGTCCGGCCACACCCCACCTCGCTCGTATGGTGACACGCCGACCACACCGGGTCGCTCACGCAATATGCAAGCGATCCGGCGATCGAACACGAAGCCTGAGGTCGAGCTGCGATCAGCCCTCCACCGCAGCGGCTATCGCTTTCGTAAGGACCTCAGCATCTATACGTCATCGCGAAGAGTCCGCCCCGACATTGTGTTCACAGCACGCAAAGTTGCCGTCTTCGTCGATGGCTGCTTCTGGCATAGCTGCCCTGAACATGGACGCCAGCCATCGGTGAACTCGCGATACTGGTCGCCCAAGCTCCAGCGGAACGTCGAGAGGGACAGGCTCGCCGACGCCGCGCTGCAGAATGACGGCTGGATAGTGATCCGCATCTGGGAGCACGAATACCTCCAGGATGCAATCAAGAAGGTGACATCGGCGCTTGCCCGGAGGGACCGCTAACTGACCTTGGAGCGCATTTGGGCCAGATACTCGTGGCGGATGTGGTCGTCCTGGCCGATGAATGCCCGAAAGGTGCCAAGTTTGTAGGTGGCCTCGCCTGATGGTGACTCGCCCTCGTGCATGTCGAAGTCACGCATCAGATGCTTCAGCTGGATCTTGATCTCCTCACGAGTGAGCGAGCTATTGATCCGCTCGTAGATCTCCTCAGTCGTCAAGGGCACATCGGCTTCCCGCATGATGCGATAGACCTCGTTGTGAGTCGCGGTCTCAGTCTGTAGCCGCGGCTCCCCTTCATGATTCAGCGCAGCAAGGATCTGGCGACCGATGGCCTTCGCAACCGGGGGAGGAAAGGCGTTGCCAACCTGGCGGTACTTCGAAGTCTTCCGGCCGGCAAACAGCCACTTCTTCTCGTCCCAGCCCTGCAGCCGTGCGACCATTTCGACGGTCAACTTAGGGTTGTAGCCCTTCGGCGTACCGGCCGGTGGGGCCTCGTCGGCGACACCGAGTCCGTCGACGCCCATCTCCGCCCATGCACGCTTGGCGCGAGTAGGTCCGAGGTCGGCACCTCCGTGCTTCTTAGATCCGCCAACGATGGTTGGAGCGATCCGATCAGCACGACTCGCCCAGTGATCAGCATGCTCCCAGCCGTTGCTCGCCATCAGGTCAACGAGCTCTTCACCGACGGTGCGCTGAACCGGAGTTGCCTCTGGCCAGCTGAAATACGGTGCGTCGTCCTTGCGGAGTGCCACTAACACGAACCGAGGCCGCAACTGTGGAACATCGAAGTCGGAGGCCTGAAGCAAACGCCAGTCCGCGACATACCCCAGTTCGTTGAGGCGGTCGAGCACGTGCTGCCTGTACGCCGAGAACCTTGGCGCCGAGAGGCCGCGGACGTTTTCAAGCATGAGCGCCCGCGGCTGCATGATCCCACAGAGTTCAACCGCCCAAGCGAACAGGTCCCGCTCGTCGTTCGCGCCAAGCTGCTTGCCAGCGATTGAGAAGGGAGGGCAAGGGACGCCACCCGCCAGGAGGTCAATGTTGCGGAACTCTGTGGGATCCCAGACCTCTGAGTCGGCCACATCACCCACGCGAACATCCCAGTCCGGCCGGTTGAGCTTCAAGGTCTCCGCCGCTCTCGGATCGAGCTCAACCGCCAAAGCGTGGTCAAAACCAGCGAGCTCAAGTCCCAGGGCTTGGCCGCCGGCCCCAGCGCAGATCTCCACTACCCGCAATGAAGTCACGAGACCTCCCCCGCTTTTCGAACATTTGTTCGAGTGTAGAGATGGCTGTCAGGCAAGGTCAAATCCGTCGAGGGGCCTCCGGCAGGCGTCCGAGCGGCGCAGGCGCAGCCCAGACCTCGGGCCAAAAACTGCATCGTCTCGGCGCATCTCATGCCGACGGCTTCCGCTCTGCCAGGGGGATCGAACAGGCAGAGCTTAGCGTCCGCGCGTCGAGAGTCGGAGGACCCCCGCCGGGCCAGGCACAACTACTTTCCGAACTTGCCTCAACACGGTCCCCCGCGCACCTGCTCACCACATCGACGATGGGGCCAGACGACGTCTTCGAAGCAACGCGTGCAGCCCGCGGACCGGACAACGCGAGTCGTTCGATCTCTCGCTCAGGGCCTTCTCAGGTCTAGCCTGGATCCTCACCCGGGAGGAGTGGGCACGCCGGCTACTGGGATCTTTTTGCAGGTTGGGGATGAGCTCGCGTTGCTGCAAGAGACGCCGTACGACTCCGAGGAGCTCTTGCAGATCGCGCTGGCGAAGTATCCAGCGGTGATCGCGGGGCCGACAACTGAGGGCGATGATGAGGCACGGCTCCTGCTTGTCAGCCGTGAGATGGGCGTGCCGACCGCGGAGCAAGGGCCGGCGAACTTCAGCCTCGACCACCTCTTCATTGACCACGAGTGCATTCCTGTCCTGGTCGAGGTAAAGCGGTCGTCTGACACGCGGATACGCCGAGAGGTCGTGGGGCAGATGCTCGACTACGCGGCGAACGCGGTGAAGCACTGGCCACTCTCGCTGCTCAGACAGGCCCTTGAGACGCGCGCGGCACAGGAGAACACGGCGGTTGAAGCAATGCTGGCTGAGCTTCGGCCGGGGCTGGAGCCCGAGGAGTTCTGGAAAGCTGTCGAGTCCAATCTGATCTCGGGACGCATCCGGATGATCTTCGTAGCCGATGCTCTCCCTCCGGAGCTGGTGCGCGTGATCGAATTCTTGAACGAGCAGATGAATCCGGCAGAGGTCCTTGGCGTCGAGCTTCGTCAATTCGTTGGCGGCGCATCAGTTGCCTACGTCCCCCGCGTGGTGGGGAGGACGACGGCCGCTATAGGCGCCAAGAATCCGAGCGGACGTCAGTGGACGCAGGATTCCTTCTTGGAGGCGGCACAGGCCCGCTGCAGCGCGCCGGAAGTCGCGCTGGTACAGCGGCTTTTAGCAGATGTCGACGCACGCGGAGTCAAGCTGTCGTGGGGCAGGGGGTTACTCCCGGTATCGGGGGCTGGTACGCCGTCGATGGGCATCCGACTGCAGCCTGGGTACTGAACATCAATACTGACAGCACTACCAGCAAGGCCTATCTGGTGTTCTACTTCGGCGATGTCATCGAACGGAATGTCCCTGATCGGATTGACGCCGCGGCGACCAAGCTCGAAGAGATCCCTGCTTTGAAGCAGAAGATGGCGGATGCGCGCGCTGCTGGCTGGAGGAAATATCCGTCGGTGCGCCTGGTCGACTCGACCTCGAATGCCCGGGCCGCGGACACGGTGTTTGATGCGATCACGGACCTGATCGACGGCTGACCTGCGCTTGCCGTACGGCGGCTCGCCGGTGTTGGCCGCTCTCGTCAGCGGGTTAGGTCGGCGGTGAATTGGTAGGCGTCGCCTCTGTAGTGGTTGGTGCCGGAGAGGAGGGGGGTGGTGTCTTGGGTGAAGGCTATTTCGGTGGCTACCAGGATGGCGCCGTTGGGGGGGAGGTTCAGGAGGGTGGCGAGGGTGGGGTCGGCGTTCTGGGCCTGGACGGTGTAGCGGGAGTAGGAGAACTCGATGCCGTGGGCCGAGAAGAGTTCGTAGAGGGACGCGTCGGTCAGGTCGACGGTGGTCAGCCAGGGGGCGATGGCCACGGGGATGACGAGGTCTTCGACGGTGACCGGGCGGCCGTCCATGCCTCGGAGGCGGCGGATGGCTACGACGGGCGTGGTCGGGGCGAGGTGGAGGCGGTGGGCCTCGTCGAGGGTGGCTGGGCGTTCGCGGCGGTCGAGGAGTTCGGAGCTGGGGCGGAAGCCGAGTTCGTGAGCCATCTCGGTGAAGGACTGGAGCCGGCTGGGGGGTTCGCGGAGGACGAGGTCGCGGACGTACCAGCCGCGTTGGGGTGACGGGACGATCAGGCCGTCGTCGGAGGCGGCCTGGAATCCGGCCCGCACGGTCATCCGGCTGAGGCCGGTCTCGAGGGCGAACTGTCGCTCGCTCGGCAGCCGGCTTCCGCTCGCGTAGCGCCCGCTGACGATGCCCTCGCGGATGCGTTTCTTGATGCGCTCGACCGCGGGCTCTCCTACTGTCACAGCCGGAACTATACCAGTTGATGCAGCCCCACCGTGCCCGACAGCCAACTGGTTTAGACTGGCATAACTGGTTTCAACGTCGTAAGGTGGCGAGAAATCACGGGACACGGTGAAGGAGTCACGATGGTCAGCAGGCGGACGGTGTTGAAGTCGGGAGCTGCACTCGGCCTGTTCACGGTCGCTGGTTGCGCGCCGCAGGGCAGCAAGGCCAGCACTGCCCCGGCCACGCCCGCCAAGTCGATTGACGTCGCCAAGGCCGGCACCGTGACGCTGTCGATGCTCGACTGGTGGTCCGGTGACGCCGCCCAATGGGTGGCCAACGCGGTGAAGGCGTACCAGGCGAAGTACCCGAACGTGACGATCAAACGCACGTCCGTCGACTGGGGCCAGCTCACCCAGACCGCCAACCTGCGGCTGAAGGAGAAGAACCCGCCGGACATCATCACGGTCAACAACGGATGGCAGTCCCTGGGCACGCTGTCAAAGGCGGGGCTCGTCATGAACCTGGACGGGTACTCGAAGGCGCTCGGCTGGGATCGGTTCCCGAGCACGATCCTGCGGCAGACCCAGTTCACTCCTGACGGCAAGGAGATGGGCACCGGATCGCTCTTCGCCACACCCGTCGCCAGCTCGTCGTTGATCGGCCTCTACTACAACAAGACGGTCCTGGATCGCATCGGCGTCCAGGTGCCGACCGATCTCGCCTCGTTCGAGACCGCGTGCGAGAAGGCCAAGGCCGCGGGCGTCGTACCGATCGGCTACGGATCGCAGGACAAGGGTTCGTCGACGGCGATCCTGCTGGCGCTGCAGGACCTGTTCGGCGATCAGCAGAAGATCAACGACTTCGTCTACTCGGCCGGATCGGTGAAGGCCGGCGAGATCGGCCTGTCGGAGGCGGCGGAGCGGCTCAAGTCGTACCAGGACAAGAACTGGCTGACGCCGAATCACGCCGGAATCCAGTACGCCGACGCGATCGACGCGTTCCTCAAGGGAAAGTCCGCGTTCCGGTTCGAGTACACGGGAACGCTGGCCTTCAAGGGCGCCCAGAAGCAGGACTACGGCTACGTACAACTCCCCCAGGCCACCGGCGGAAAGGTCGTCGGTACGGGTGCGTCCACCGCAGTCGCCCTCGGCTCGAAGTGCGCGCACCCCGATGTCGCCGCCTCGTTCCTCGACTTCCTCGCCGGCCCGCAGACCGCGCAGTACGTCGTGGAGAACGGCCTCCTGCCGCTGCTCAACGACGTCAAGGCACCGTCGGACAACCCCGAGTTCGGTACGGAGATCGCCGGTCAGCGAGCGCTGGACAAGGACAACGGCTACGTCCCGTACTTCGACTGGTCCACGCCCTCGATGCTCGACACTCTCGGCGGCCAGGTCCAGCTGCTGCTCGCCGGCCGGAGCGCGCCCGACGAACTGGTGAAGGCGGTACAGGCCGACTACGACAAGTTCCAGGCCGGACGATGACCGTCCAGACCTCTCGCCTCGCGGTCCGCGCGAACTCGAGATCGCGAACGGTCTCGAGGCAGACCCAGAGACGGCGATGGATCGGACTGCTCTACCTGTCCCCCGCACTCCTGCTGTACGCCGCGATCGTCCTGGTGCCGCTGCTCCAAACGGTCAACTACTCCTTCTACAAATGGGATGGCGTCAGCGAACCGTCCTGGGTCGGGCTTCAGAACTACCTCGAGTTCGGCCGGGACCCGCGGATGTACGCCGCCTTCGGGCACGTCGTCGTACTGATCCTGATGTTCGGCCTGATCCCGCTCGGACTCGGCCTGATCAGTGCGGCCCTGCTCAGTAGGGCGAAGATCCGTGGCGAGGGCATCTACCGCTGGTTCCTCTTCCTCCCCCAAGTGCTGACGAGCGTTGTGGTGGCGATCATCTGGAAGCGCATCTACGCCCCCGACGGCCCCTTGAACGGCGCGTTGCGCTTTGTGGGCCTGGACCACCTGACCCGCAACTGGCTCGGCGACTTCACCTGGGCCCTGCCGTCACTGGGCATGATCGGCGTCTGGGGTGGCTTCGGTTTCACCATGGTGCTGTTCCTGGCCGGCATCCTCGCCATCCCGGACGAGCTCTACGAGGCCGCGCGACTGGACGGCTCGACGCGGTGGCAGGAGTTCAGACTGATCACGCTCCCCAGCCTGCGCGGACAGATGGCCATCGCACTGACGTTGACCATCACGGGCGCGCTGCGGACCTTCGACATGGTCTACATCACGACCCAGGGCGGCCCCGGGACCGCCACGACCACTCCGGCGCTTCTCCTGTACCAGTTGGCGTTCGTCAACCCTGATGTGGGCAAGGCCTCGGCCACCGGCGTGGTCCTGGCCGTCCTGTGTCTCGGGATCGCGGTCGCCATCACGAGGATCATGGAGAACAAAGACCGATGATCTCCAGGTACGAGCGTGCCACGAACTACGTGATCGTCATCGCCCTGACGGCTGGGGTGCTGTTCCCCGTCGCGTGGTTCGTCCTGACCTCGCTGAGCCCCAACACCTCGGGCGCTCTGGACTTCTCCCGGATCTCGTGGGGCAACTTCGGAGCGGCCTGGCACGACGGGAACCTCGCGCACTCGATGTACGCGTCGCTGGTCATCACCGTGTCGGCGGTCGCCGGACAGACCGTCCTCGCGATCCTCTCCGGCTATGCGTTCGGCATCCTCGGCGTCGTCGGCGAGCGCTATCTCTTCCCGATCATCCTGCTCGGGATGATGGTCTCGACGGAGGTGATCGTCATCCCGCTGTACTACGAGTTCGAGCGCATCGGCCTGACCAACTCGTGGCTGGGACTCGTGATCATCCAGCTCGGGATGGGAGTCCCGTTCGGGACCTACTGGATGCGAGCGACGTTCAGAGCGCTCCCCCGCTCGGTGATGGACTCCGCCGCCGTCGACGGAGCCGGAGTCTGGAGCACCCTGTGGCGCATCCTGGTCCCGATGGCTCGTCCCGCCGTCCTCACGCTGGTCCTGCTGTCGTTCATGTGGACCTGGAACGACTTCTTCCTGTCGCTGATCTTCCTCGGCGACCCCGAGAAGCAGACCGCGACCGTTGCCCTGGGCGCCTTCCAGGGCCGGCACGTGCTGCAGGTCAACCTGATGGCGGCCGGCTCGCTGATCGTCTCGTTGCCGGTCGTAGCGCTCTACCTGTTCTTCCAACGCGAGTTCATCAGCGGCGTCATGGCCGGCGCGGTCAAGGAGTGATGTGACCACACCTATCACCGTGATGTCCTCCGCGGCCGAGATCGGCGAGGTCGTCGCGCAGCGGATCCTGGACGGGCTCGCCGCCACGGATCGGTACGTCGTCGGCTTTCCCGCCGGGCGCAGTGCGACTCCGGTTGCGGCTGCCCTGACCCGGCTTGCGCAGCAGCGCAGCGTCCGCCTGGACGGCCTGAAGGTGGTGATGATGGACGAGTACGTCACGGGACACCCCGGACGGTGGAAGCTGCTGTCGCCACACACCCCGCACAGCTGCATCGGGTGGGCGCAGCGGAACCTGGTCGCTCCGCTGGGCCTGAGGACGGACAGCCTGATGGCCCCCGACCCCAACGAGCCCGCGGCCCTCGAGCACGAAGTCCTTGCCCTGGGTGGCATCGACCTCTTCCTGCTGGCCAGTGGCCAGGGCGACGGCCACGTCGCTCTCAACGGACCAGGTACGCCGCGCGACGCGCCCACCCGGGTCGTGGAGCTGCCCGAGTCGACGCGCAGGGACAACATGTCCACGTTCCCGCATCTACGGTCCCCCGCGGACGTCCCGACGTACGGCGTCACGATCGGTACGGCGGAACTGGCCGGCCTGTCGCACTCCGCGGTGATGCTGCTGTGGGGACCGAACAAGGCCCGGGCCTTCGACCGGATCCGGCAGACCGGCGGGTACGACCCGATGTGGCCGGCAACCATCGTCCACGACTGCCGCAACGCCCTCATCTACGCGGATGAGGAAGCCGCACACAAGTCAGCACGAGAAGGGGTCTCATAAGACATGGCTCGCATCAAGATGGCCTACATCGGCGGAGGATCCTCCAGAGCGGCCGGCACCATGGCCTCGTTCTTGTGGCACGGGCCCGAGTTCGCGGGCTCGGAAGTGGTGCTCATCGACAAGGATCCGGAGCGACTGGAGACCGTGCTCCGGATCGCGAAGAAGCTCGCCGCGGAGGGCGGTGACGGCATCACCGTCACGGCGACCACGGACCAGCGGGCCGGCCTGGCGGACGTCGACGCCGTACTCACGAGCCTTCGCCCCGGCAACTTCGCGGCCCGCGCGCTCGACGAGCGGATCCCGCTGAAGCACGGTGTGATCGGGCAGGAGACCCAGGGACCTGGCGGGTTCTTCATGGCGCTGCGCTCCATCAACGACATGCGAGGCATCACCGACGACCTGCAGGCCGTGGCGCCGAACGCGGTGATCTTCAACTACACCAACCCGGTCAACATCGTCTCCCAGGCCGTCGCGGACCACACGCCGATCCCCATCTACTCGATGTGCGAAGGGCCGATCGTGTTCCCGCCCGTCGTACTCAAGGCAGCAGGGCTCGACCCCGAGCGGGCCAAGGTCACGATGGCCGGGGTGAACCACAACTGCTGGAGCTACGAACACCTGTACGACGGGGAAGATGTCATGCCCTTGCTCAACGCGGCGTGGGAAGAGCGCAAGGACGACCCGACCCTTGACGCCAACTCCAAGCGGGCGCTGCATCTCGCCGTGGCCATGCAGTCCATTCCGTCGGACTACTTCAACTACTACTACTTCCGCAACGAGGTGTTCCGAGCGCAGCAGGCCGCGCCGACCACCCGTTCGGAAGACATCATGAACGCCGTTCCCGGCTACTGGGAGCACTACCGCGAACAGGCGGAGGCCAGCCATCCTCACCTCGACCCGGCCCGGTCGCGCGGCGGGATCCACGAGCTCGAGCTGGCGATCGACGTGATGAGCGCGTACTACAACGACACGGGTGCGCGGCTGCCCGTCAACCTTCCGAACGCCGGCGGCGCGCTGCCCGGCTTCGACGCGGAGACCGTCGTCGAGGTCTACTGCACCGTGAACCGGAAGGGATGCCACATCGAACCGCAGCAGCCGTTGCCGCTCGCCGTACGGGGTATCACGCGGCAGCTCGCCGACTACCAGATGCTGGCCGCGAAGGCCGCTTGGGAGGGCACCCGGGCCGACGCGATCCGGGCGCTCGTCGCGAACCCGCTCGTACCCGACCTGTCCGTCGCCGAGCCCTTGTACGACGAGATGGCCGCCGCGCACTCGGCGTACCTGCCGGAGAGACTTCTGCGGTGAGAGATCTCTTCCTCGCCGTCGACGCCGGCAACACCAAGACCTGGGCGGGGTTGACGACGGCCGACGGTGACCTCGTCGGCCTCGCCCGCGGCGGCGTCGGCGACATCTATGCGCCGGCCGGGGCCGAGGCCGCCAAGGACGTGGTCCTCGGCCTCGTCGGCGACGTACTCGCGTCCGCCCGGATCGGGCCGTCCGACGTCCGGCATGCCGCCTTCCGGCTGGCGGGCGTCGACTGGCCCGCCGACGAGCAGTTGTGGAGCGCGGCGCTGGGGGACCTCTTCGACGCGGGGACCTTCAGTATCAAGAACGACGGTTTCGCGCTGATTCGGTGTGGTCGGCTCGACGGGCAGGGCATCTCTGTGGTTCTGGGGACCGGGGCCGCGCTGGCCGGCCGCGGTCCGCTGAAGGAATGGGCTCTGTCGTGGTGGCTGCAGCACCCGCTCGGTGGTGCCGGCCTGGTGAGTCAGGCGTTGCGCGCGGTGTACCTGTCGCACCTCGGGCTGGCTGAGTCGACGAAGCTCGCCGCCGTGCTGCCGCCGCTGTTCGGAGTGTCGACCGCGGAGGAGATGCTCGAGACGACCACGGCACGCGGCAACGCCTTCACCTTCGCGGCCCAGGCCGCGCACGCTCCATCGGTTCTGGAGCTCGTAGATGACGACCCGGTGGTGGCTGAGCTGGTCGACACGCAGGCGGGTCATCTCGCCGACTACATTCTCAGTCTGGCGCGGACGTGCGGATTGGCCGATCCTGTCTCGGTGGTTGTCGGTGGCGGTCTCGTCCGGGAGCCGGATGCGCCGCTGTTCGCCGCGCTTCGCCGTACCTGTGAACGCCGCGGTCTCGATCTCGATCTTCGGCACACGCAGGACCCTGCCCTCGTGGGAGCACTGCTGGATGCGCTGGCTGAGGGTGGGGCTGCGCCGACCGAGGCGGTGCGGCGGAGGTTGACTCAGAAGCTCAGGTGATAGCAGTGAGCTGATTCTTTTGTTGGAAGAGTTGGCGCCGGCGAGCAAGGGTGGAGTTATGGAATTCACTCATCTTGGGCGTACTGGGTTGTCGGTTAGTCGGATCGTGCTGGGGACCATGAACTTCGGTCCTCACACCGAGGTGGGGGACGCGCACGCGATCATGGACGCGGCGCATGACAAGGGCATCAACTTCTTCGACACGGCCAACGGGTACGGGCGGGCCATCTACCCGGGCCGGACCGAAGAGATCATCGGCGAGTGGTTCGCGAAGGACTCCGCGAACCGGCACAAGACCGTGCTGGCGACCAAGGTCTACGGCGACATGGGCGACGGCTGGCCGAACGAGGGCAAGCTGTCGGCGCTGAACATCCGGCGCGCGCTGGACGCGTCGCTGAAGCGGCTGCAGACCGACTACATCGACCTGTACCAGTTCCACCACGTGGACCGTGCGACGCCGTGGGACGAGATCTGGCAGGCGATCGAGGTCGCGATCCAGCAGGGCAAGATCCTGTACGCGGGGTCCAGCAACTTCGCCGGGTGGCACATCGCGCAGGCCCAGGAGGCCGCGGCGCGACGCAACTACATCGGCCTGGTCAGCGAGCAGTCGATCTACAACCTGCTCGTGCGCGACGTGGAGCGCGAGGTGCTGCCGGCGGCGGAGAACTACGGCCTCGGCGTGATCCCGTGGTCGCCGCTGCAGGGCGGCCTGCTCGGCGGCGTCATCCGCAAGGAGAACCAGGGCGTACGCCGGCTCGAGGGCCGGGCCAAGGAGACGCTGGAGAAGCTCCGTCCGCAGATCGAGCAGTACGAGGCGTTCGCCGAAGAGCTCGGCCACGAGCCGGGCGAGCTCGGGCTGGCCTGGCTGCTGCACCAGCCGGCCGTGACCGGCCCGATCGTCGGCCCGCGGACGATGGAGCAGCTGGAGTCCGCCGTACGCGCGGTCGACATCAAGCTCGACGAGAAGGCCCTCACCCGCCTCGACGAGATCTTCCCGGGCTACAAGACCTCCCCCGAGGACTACGCCTGGTAAAGGCAGGTCGGCCGCCGTACCCGCTGAGGGTACGGCGGCCTTTCTACGCGTGGACCGCGGTGGTCGGGAGCATGCCGATGAGGGCGTCGGCGGCCAGGGAGGCGGCGGTGCCGAGGGGGACGGCGACCGAGACCTGCCAGTCGGCGGCGCTGCCGGGGGTGAGGCCGACGGTGACGTGGTCGCCGCGTTTGGCGGCGATGCGTTCGGGGACGAGGGCGACGCCGAGGTTGTGGGCGACCAGGGCCAGGAGCGTGTGTACGTCGTTCACCTCGATCGTCACCGGGTGAGCGACACCGGCGCCGGCGAAGGCGCGGTCGGAGATGGCGCGGGCGCCCCAGGTCGGGTCGAAGTCGACGAACGACTCCCCCGCCAGGTCGTCGAGCGAGACCGCGGTCGCCTTGGCGAGGCGGTGGTCGGGGGCGCACACCAGGACCATCGACTCGCGGGACAGCGGGCGCAGGTCCAGCCCGTCGACCGGGTCGCCCGCGGTCGCGACGAACGCGACATCGAGCCGGCCCGACGCCAACTCGTCGAGCATCGGCGTTGAGCCACCCTGCCGGACCTCGATCTCCACGCCCGGGTAGGCGGAGCGGAACTTGGCCAGCAGCGCGGGTACGTCCACCACCCCAAGGCACTGCTCCAGGCCGACCGTGAGGTGACCGCGCAGCAGCCCCTGGACCGCGGCGACCGCATCCCGGGCTGCTTCGGCGGCGGCGAGCGTACGACGTCCTTCGCACAGGAGCGCCCGCCCTGCCTCGGTCAGCTCCACGCTGCGGGTGTTGCGGACGAACAGCGGGGCACGGAGCTCGCGCTCGAGGGCCCGGATCGAGGCCGACAGGCCGGACTGGGAGATCGACATCGCCTCGGCGGCCCTAGTGAAGTGCTTCTGCTCGGCCACCGCCACGAAGTGTTCCAAGTGCCTCAGCTCCATGACTAAGAACTCTAGTCGATCGAACAAAAACGATTCACCTATCCCGCATGTTGACCACCGCCCCGGCCCGGGGAGATGCGCGGGCGGTGGCGATCGGTAGGGTGGTGCGCATGGCGGATGAGGAGTTTCGGGTTGAGGTTGTGCTCGGTAGTGAGGAGCACAGGATGTCGTTCTGGGATCGGTTGCGGGCGCTCGATCTGGATGACGACGCCAAGAAGCGGCTCGGGAATCAGGTGACGGTGACCCGGGACGGGAACCGGATGCTGCTCTACACCCACACCCTCGAGGATGCGCGGGAAGCGGAGCGGACGGCCAAGGAACTGGTTGCCCACGACAAGCTCGAAGCCGAGTACACGGTGACGCGGTGGAACCCCGCCGAGCAGGACTGGACCGACCCGAACGTTCCGGTCGGCGAGCACGACGCGGCCAGTGACGCGGCGAAGAACGCCGGCATGGAGGTCCCGGATCAGCGATACGTCGTCATGCAGGCCTACAAGCCCCAGTTCCTCCGGGACCTGGGTCTCTAGCGTCGCGTCGTCGACAACGGTTCGGTGACGGGAACGGGTCACCACGCCTTCGGGGAACCTTCGGAGCACTAATCTCGGCGGGTCGTTGCAGGCTCACTCGATGTGGTTCTGCGACCCTGAAAAGTGCTCGAGGGAGAGGGGAATCGTGTCTCGTCGACGTGGTCTCGTTGCCGGTGCCGTCGTACTGGCGTTCGTACTCGCGGGGTGTTCGGACGTGGCCGCGAGTGAGTCGACGCCGTCCCCCAGCCCGAGCACGACGACCTCGAGCACGCCGTCCAGCACGCCGACTGTGAAGCCGACGCCGACCCCGACGGTCAAGCCGAAGCCCAAGGTGAAGCAGAAGCCGGCGTACTACGCGCTGCGGGTGGAGCGGCAACTCGACAAGCTCGGGTACCCGGTCGGCGACATCGACGGTGACATCACCGCCCGCGCCAAGCAGGCGCTCTGCGCGTGGCGCGAGACCAACGGCCTGCCGGTCAGCCGCGGCGGCCTCACCCTGAACGACGCGTACTCGGTGCTCAACGCAACCAAGCGCCCGGCGCCGGCCCGCTCCCCCGGCATCTACGTGAACAAGACCTGCCAGATCCTGTATCAGATCGTTGGGACGACCTACAAGCGGATCGTCTGGATCTCGACCGGCGCCCCCGGGTACGAGACCCCGAACCGCACCGGCAAGGTCTGGCGCAAGTGGGCCGGCGCGCACGAGAGCAGCTTGTACGAGGACGCGTACATGTACGACTCCCTCTACTTCCTCCGCGACCGCCCCGGCATCGCCCTGCACGGCTCCCGCGTCAACTCCCTGATCAAGCCCTACCCCGCCAGCCACCGCTGCGTCCGCGTCATGCGCCCCGAAATCCACCAGATCTTCGCCGACACCCCCATCGGCACCAAGGTCCAGGTCTACGGCGAGTACTGACAGCATCTGACGAACGCGATCCTCGGACGCACGTCGGACAGATCCGAGATTGAGCGCCACCACGGAGCCCAGGAACCGGCGCTCAGTGAGGTCGGACACCTCCGCGGTCGCGGACGCGATCTCGGTCTGCAACCCCGACGGCGTACGCCTGGCTTGTCCCGCTTCCGCTCAGCCGCCTCGGCGCCGTACGTCGCCGGCACGAGCACCGCCGTCTCACCGACTAGTCCTGCTGGTGGAGTCGTTCTATGTGGGGGCGGGGGGTGCCGTCGTAGGGGTTCGGGGGGAGGCCGGTGAGGAGGTCGGGGAGGTGGAAGGTGGGGAAGAGGGACAGGTCGAAGAAGGCGATGGCGTGGATGATGCCGGCTGCGGTGAGGGTGAGGACCTGGATCTGGAACGCTCGGTGGATGTTGTCGGTCGGGTCTCGCATGTAGACCGCGAACGCCGGTTGGCGGTTGGCCGTGATCGGGACGAGGATCTGGTCGCCGGGGCCCTTGGCCGGGCAGTGGGTCGAGATGAGCCGGCCGATGTTGCGCGCGCCCCGGAACCACGAGGTGAACGGCGGCATCTCCCAGATCGCGTCGTCCCCGAAGAGCGCGATGATCGCGGGTACGTCGTACTCCTCGAAGGCGCGGGCATACCGTCCGAGGAGGTCCGGCCGGTCGACCTGATGCCCCTGGGCCGGGCGGAAGTGTGATCGGGCCTGCGGCAGGTCGACGGAGCCGAGCAGGTCGGTGATCCGGGGTTCCGGCCAGCCTTCGACGTCGTGCAGGATCACCGCGGCCCGCTCGTGCGCGGGCAGCCGTTGCAGGGCCGCGATGAGTTGCAGGTCGAGCAGGTGGTCGTCGGCGAGGTGTTCGGGGATGGGCTCGAGCCAGAGGACCTCTGAGCTCCGGCTCAGTTCGCCCTCGGGGTTGTCGCTCGCGGGAGCGAGGTCGGTAGGGAGCGGGCGGGCGCCGGCGCGGGCGAGGCATTCGCGGGTGGCGATCTCGTACGAACCGGCGTGGTCGGCGATGTGGACCGCTTCGGTGACGGAGCCGAGCATTCGGTAGCAGTGGGAGATCAGGCCGCGCTGCAGTGGATCAGCGCGAGCCGCCGGCTCGTCGAACGCGTTCCCGTCCATCAGCCCAAGTCGTCACCCACCCGGGAGATCTCACCTCAGAGGCCAGTCTCGCCGCTCGGTCTGCTGGCTGTCGAGGTATCCGGCCAAGGCGAGAGCGGTCAGATCCCGGTGATGCGGTACGGCGAGTTGCGCGCCGATCGGCAGTCCCGAGGACGACCAGCCGACGTTCACCGTGGTCGCGGGGTGGGCGGACATGTTGTACGGGACGGTGAACCCGATGTGCTCGAAGGGCCTGGACGGGTCGTCGGTCGGATACGCGAGCTCGGCCGAGAACGCGGTGATCGGCGCCACCGGCGACAGGATCACGTCGTACGACGTGAACACGGTGGCGACCGCGGACGCCATCGCGCCCATCTGGCTGTACCCGTGGAACACGTCGAAGCCGGACAACTCGCCGGCCGTTGACACCCAGGACCGGATCTGCGGGAGCACCTTGGCACGCCGCTCCTCGGGCAGCGCCGCGATGTCCACCGCCGAACGTACCCGCCAGAAGCGGTCCAGCCCGTCGAGCATCTCGCGAGTGATGACCGGGGCGATCGGCTCGACGATCGCCCCTGCCTTCTCGAGTACGGCGGCCGCCGACGAGACGGCCGCGATCACCTCGGGGTCCACGGGCAGCCCGACGCCGGCGTCCAGCAGGAGCGCGACGCGGAGGCCGTCGACACGCACTTCCTCCGAGTATTGCTCCGGCAACGATGGGAAGGACGTGTGGTCGCGTGGGTCGTAGCCGGACGTGACCGACAGCGCCAGCGCGGCGTCGGCCGCCGTACGGGTGACCGGGCCGATCGCGCGGCCCGGGTACGGGTTGCCGACCGCGATCCGGCCGTGGGTGGGCTTGAGGCCGACCAGACCGCACCAGCCGGCGGGCAGGCGGATCGAGCCGCCGATGTCGGTGCCGAGGTGGATCGGTCCGTACCCCGCCGCCGCGGCCGCCGCCGCACCGGCGCTCGAACCACCGGCCGTCTTCGACAGGTCCCACGGATTGCGCGTCAGTTGATGGAAGGTGGACACGCCGGACGAGAGCATCCCGTACTCCGGCATCGTCGTCTTGCTGAAGATCACCGCACCGGCGTCCCGGAGCCGCGCCGCGGCCGGTGCGTCCTCGGCGGCCGGGATCAGTTCGGTCGCGGCGGTGCCTTGCGGGACCGGGATGCCGCGGGTGGCGATGTTCTCCTTGATCGTCACGGGTACGCCGTCCAGCGCGCCGGCCACTCCGTCCCGCCAGCGGCGCTCCGACTCCTGCGCCGCCGCTCGAGCGCCGGCCGGGTCGAGCGCGTAGGTCGCGCAGATCCGTGGCTCGAGCTCATCGACCCGCGCGAGCACGTCCTCGAGCACCTCGACCGGTGAGATCGAACGGTCGCGATAGCGCGCCAGCAGGTCGATCGCGGTCAGATCGGCGAGACTCATGCATGCTCCTCAAGTCGAAGGCGTCGGCGACTGTCTCAGTTGGGTGGATCGAAGCGACCGTCGACCGCGGTCCAGCCGCCGTCGACGGCGAGGACGCTGCCGGTGACGAAGCTGGCCGCGTCGGAGGCGAGGTAGACGACCGCGCCGGCGAGCTCACCCGGCTGAGCCCACCGACCGAGCGCGCCCTTCTGCGCGTACGCGTCGTACCAGTCCTGGTTCGCCTTGATCTGCGCGGTGAGCGGTGTGTCGACCACCCCGGGGGCGATCGCGTTCGCGCGTACGCCGTACGGCCCGAGCTCGGCCGCCGCGGTCCGCAGCAACTGCACGAGTCCGGCCTTCGTTGCCGCATACACCGATTGCCCCGGCTCCACCGTCGTACCGCGAATCGAGCTGAACCCGATGATGCTCCCGCTCCCCCGCGCCGCCATCTCCTTGCCGAACGCACGGATCAGCTGGAACGACGCCCGCAGGTTGAGCGACACCACCCGGTCGAACTCCTCCCCGCTGTAGTCCACGATCCGCTTCCGCACGTTGGTCGCCGCGGTGAACACCAGCACGTCGACAGGACCGAGCTCGGTCACGGCCCGGTCGATCGCGGCGTCGTCGAGTACGTCGAGCTGGTAAGCCGTCAAGTCGTTGCCGCGAGCCACCGTCTCCTCGGCCGCCGGGAGATCGCGGTCGGCACACGTCACGCGGGCGCCGTGCGCGGCCAACGCCAGCGCACTCTCGCGACCGATGCCGCTGCCGGCGCCGATCACCACCACGTGCTTGCCGTCGAGCCGGAAGAGGTTCGTGTAGTCCATGGTCCACCTCTCAGGGGCGCGGCCGGATGATCGCCATCCGGGTCGTGGTCAGTTCCTCGATCGCGAAGCGCGGTCCCTCCCGGCCGATCCCGGAGTCCTTCACCCCGCCGTACGGCATCACGTCGGACCGGAACCCCGGCACCTCGTTGATCACCACTCCCCCGACCTCGAGCCGGTCGATCGCGGCGAACGCGGTCTCGAGCGACGACGTGAACACGCTCGCGTGCAGTCCGTACCGCGACTCGTTCACCGTCCGGTACGCCGTCTCCAGGTCCGGCACCGACCGTACGGCGATCACCGGCCCGAAGATCTCCTCGTCCCACGCGAGCTGACCGGACGGCACGTCGGTCAGCACCGTCGGCCCGAGTACGTCGCCACTGGATGTGTAGGCGATCGTGGCCCCCGCGTGGACCGACTCGTCGACCCACTCGCGCACGCGGGCGGTGGAGTTGGGGTCGATGAGCGCTGACACCCGCGTCGCCGGATCCCGGGGGTCGCCGACGACCACCGTCGGGAGACGCGCACCGAGCTTCTCCAGCAGGGCCGGCCGAACGGACTCGACGGCGATGACCCGTTGGACGGAGATACACGCCTGCCCCGACGCGTAGTACCCGCCGCGCACGATGGCATCCGCGGCCGCGTCGAGGTCCGCGTCCTCGGCGACGACCAGGGCGGAGTTGGAGCCCAGTTCGAGCAGGACTTTCGTCGGGGCCGCGTCGCGGGCGATCCGGTGGCCGACGGCGGCGGAGCCGGTGAAGGAGACGGCACCGATGCGGCCGTCGGTGGTGAGGGTCGCGCCGACGTCGGCTCCCCCGGTGATCAGCTGTAGAGCGCTCTCCGGCGCTCCTGCCTCGAGCAGGGCGGTCCGCATCAAGTGGACCAGCCACAGGGTGGCGAGTGGGGTCTGTGGCGCGGGCTTGACGACGATCGGGCAACCGGCGGCGAAGGCCGGCGCGATCTTGTGGGCCGCGAGCAGCAGCGGGTAGTTGAAGCCGGTGATGCCGACGACCACGCCGATCGGCTTGCGGACCCAGAAGCCGAGCAGGCCGTCACCGCTCGGGAGCAGGTCGAGCGGAACCGTCTCGCCGTGCAGCCGAGCGACTTCCTCGGCGGACGTCTCCAGCGTGAGCAGGGTGCGATCGATCTCTACGCGGCAATCGACCAGCGGCTTCCCGGTCTCGAGGACGAGCAGATCGACAAAGTCAGCACGCGACGCCGAGACCGCGGAATGCACGCTCTGCAAGACTTTCCGGCGCAGGTACGACGGCAGTCGCCCGACGGTCTCGCGGACCGCGAGGGCGTGGTCGAGGGCCTGCCGGGCGAGCTCGACGTTCCCGACGGGTGCGTCCGCGACCGTCGAACCGTCGTACGGGAAGATGACCGGAGCGGTCGACGGGGCCTCGATCCAGGACTCACCGATCGGCAGGCCGGCTGGGAACTTCACGCGGGTTCTCCCTTCGTCGCGAGCAGGTCGGAGGTCGTTGCCCCGGACAACGCGCGGGGCAGGGTCGGGATGGCCGAGACGAGGCGCTGGGTGTACGGGTGCCGGGGTGCGGCGTACACGTCGCCCGTGAAGCCGGTCTCGACGATCTGGCCGGCGCTCATCACGGCGACGCGGTCGCAGACGTGCTTCACCACGGACAGGTCGTGGGAGACGAAGACCAGGGTCAGGTCGAGTTCGTCGACCAGGTCCGAGATCAGGTTCAGGACCTGGGCGCGGACGGACACGTCGAGAGCGCTCACCGGCTCGTCCGCGATCAGGATCCGCGGGCGCGGGGCGAGCGCGCGGGCGATCGAGATGCGCTGGCGCTGGCCGCCGGAGAACTGGTGCGGGTAGCGGTCTCCCGCGTCCGCCGACAGGCCGACCGCTTCGAGCAGCTCGCGGACGCGTTGGCCCGAGGCCGGATGTCCTTGCACGACGAGGGGTTCGGCGATGATGTCGCGGACGCGCATGCGGGGGTCGAGGGAGCTCATCGGGTCCTGGAAGACGAGCTGGAGGTTCTCGCGGAGGAACCGCAGGCGGCGTTCCGGGAGCCGGGTGATGTCGGTGCCCTCGACGATCACGTGGCCGGAGGTGGCCTGGTCGAGGGCCGCGATGAGGCGGAGCAGGGTGGACTTCCCGCAGCCGGACTCGCCGACGATGCCGAAACGCTCGCCCTGCTTGACCTCCAGGCTCACCCCGCGCAAGGCATGAACCACCGGAGCCGGCCGCAGCAGCGAGGTCCGGGGGCGGGGGTAATCGCGGACGAGGTCCACCACCTGGATGGCCGGAGCGGCGGGAGTCTCCTGCACCTCGCGGAAGGTCGCATCAGGCATGAGCATCTCCGACGGGGCGCTGGGTGACGGCGTGGGGCTCGACGGCTGGGTGGTGGCAGGCGTAGCCGTTGGTCGGGGTGCCGGACCAGTCCGGCGAGGTGGCGCAGAGGTCGGTGGCGTGGGGGCAGCGGGTCCGGAAGACGCAGCCTGACGGGAACTGGCCGGCGGGTGGGACGTTGCCCGGGATGGTCCGCAGGCGGCGGTCGGCGGATTCCAGGTCCGAGGCGGCCAGGAGGCCTTCGGTGTAGCGGTGGCGGGGGCGGGTGAACACCTCGGTGACCGGGCCGGATTCGACGACGCGGCCGCCGTACATGACGAGGACACGTTCGCAGACGGTGGCGACGACGGCGAGGTCGTGGGTGATGAAGAGCAGGGCGGACGAGCGGGCGACCACGCCTTTGACGATGAGGTCGAGGACCAGCGCTTGCACGGTGACGTCCAGCGCGGTGGTCGGCTCGTCGCAGATCAGCAGGGCGGGATCGTTGGCCAGGGCGAGGGCCAGGACGACTCGTTGCCGTTGGCCACCGGAGAGTTGATGCGGGTAGGCGCGCAGGGTCTCGGCCGGCAATTGGACGCGCTCGAGGAGCTCGGTCGCAGCGGTTCGGGCGGCGCCGCGGCCGGGGACGGTGCGATGGATCAGCATCGCCTCGGCGATCTGATCGCCGATCCGCATGGTCGGGTTGAGCGCAGTCATCGGTTCCTGGAAGACCATCGAGAGCTGACGGCCGCGGATCCGCGACATCCGGCGCTCGTCGGCGCCGATCAGCTCATGGTCGACCCCGGTCAGCCGCACCGACCCGGACGCGACCACGTCCTCCGGCAGCAATCCGAGCACGCTCAGCGCCGTCAGCGACTTCCCCGACCCGGACTCCCCGATCAGCCCGACCCGCTCCCCCGGTCCGACCGTCAGGTCCACGTCCGACACCAGGGCCTTGTCCCGCACGGTGACATTCAGTCCGCGGACGGTCAGTACGTCGTTCATCGCCGGTCCTCCAGTTTCGGATCGAACCGGTCTCGCAGACCGTCGCCCAGCAGGTTGAAGCCGAGCACGGCGATCGCGATCGCGACACCCGGGAAGATCGCCAGCCGCGGCGCGGTGAACAGGAACTCCTGGCTCTCCTGCAGCATCCGGCCCCACGAGGGCGTCGGCGGCGGGGTGCCGTAGCCGAGGAAGGAGAGCGCGGCCTCGGCCAGCACCGCGATCGCGAACGACACCGAGGCCTGGACCGTGATCAGGCTCGCCACGTTCGGCAGCACATGCCGGATCGCGATCGGCAACGGCTGACGCCCGGCCGCACGCGCCGCGAGGACGTACTCCGTGCGCATGACCTGGAGCGCTCCACTGCGGATCACCCGCGCGAAGCTCGGCACCGAAGCGATGCCGATGGCAATCATCGCCGTCAGCGTGCTCGCCCCGAACACCGCGCCGAACATGATGGCCAGCAGCAACGCCGGAAACGCGAGCAGCAGATCGTTCGTCCGCATCACGAGCTCCGAGGCCCACCGTCGCGACATCGCCGCGAGGATCCCCAGCGGTACGCCGATCACCGCCGCCACACCCACCGCGACGACACCGACGAACAGCGTGGTCCGCGACCCGACCATGATCTGGCTGAACACGTCCCGCCCGAACTTGTCGGTCCCGAACCAGTGCTCCCAGGACGGCTTCAGCAGACGCGCGGCCGGGTCGACGAGGGTGGCGTCGTACGGCGTCCAGACGAACGACACCAGCGCCATCAGCACGATGAGCCCGACGATCACGCCGCCGGTGACCAGACTCGGGTTGAGCCGCCTCATCGTGCCCCCGTCCGCAGTCGGGGATCGAGCGCGACGTACAGCAGGTCGACCACGAAGTTGACCAGCAGTACGGCGATGACCAGAACCATCACCACGTCCTGCACGAGCAGCAGATCCCGATTCGACACACCATCGAGCAACAGACTGCCGAGGCCCGGGATGACGAACACCCGCTCGACCACCACAGCCCCGATCAGCAACGTCGCCAACTGCAGACCGAGCACCGTCACGACAGGTACGGCGGCGTTGCGCAGACCGTGCCGCCACAACGCCTGAAACTGACGTAGACCCTTGGCCCGCGCGGTCCGCAGATAGTCCTCGCGCAACACGTCCAGCACCGCGCTTCGCACGTACCGCGTGAGCACCGCGCCCTGCACCAGCCCGAGTGCCAACGCCGGAAGGATCAACTGCTTCAGGAACATCTCCGGATCCTGCGCCGGCGGTGTCCAGCCGTTCGCGGGCAGCCAGCCGAGCTTCACCGCGAACACCACGATGAGCAGGATGCCGGCCAGGAACGCCGGTACTGCGACGCCCACCTGGGAGACCGCGGAGAGCGCGAACCCGGAGACCTTGCGGTGTCGCGCGGCCATCACCGTGCCGGCCGGGATCGCGACGGCGAGCGCGATGATCATCCCGGCGACGACCAGCCACAGCGTCACCTGCAGCCGGTCGAACACCTGCGGCCCGATCGGCACCTTCGAGATGTACGAGGTCCCGAGGTCGCCGTGCAGCAGTCCGCCGAGCCAGTCGAAGTACTGCGCCGGCAACGGCCGGTCGAGGCCGAACTGCCGGCGCAGCTCGGCCACCGCCTCGTCCGACGCGTTCACCCCGAGCGCGACCCGGGCCGGGTCGCCGGGCAGCACGGCCATGAACGCGAACACCAGCACCGAGCTCACCACAAGGCTGACCAAGAACACGCCGGTGCGCTCGATCAGGCGGAGGATCAACTCAGGTCACCTCGACAACGTGGAGAGATCGAAGTTCTCGGTGATCGCGTTCTGCGGGAGGCCCTTGATGTTCTTGTCCGCGACGATCAGGTTCGGGAGCAGGAAGAGCCAGTCGCCCGCGGCCTGCTCGGACAGCCGGCGCGCCGCCTTCTTCATGTTGTCGACCTGCGCGGCCTCGTCACCCGCGTCCGCCGCGGCCAGGTAGCCCTGCAGTGTCGGGTCGTCGTACCGGGTGTAGTACTTCGCGTTGAAGACCGCACCCAGATCGCGCGGTTCGACGTGCGCGATGATCGACAGGTCGTAGTCGGCGTTCTTGAAGACCGTGGTCAGCCACGCCGCCGGGAACTCGAGCTGGTCGATCATCACCTTCAGCCCGGCCTGCTCCAGCTGGCTCTTCACCACCTGGCCGCAGGACGTTGCGTACGGCAACGTCGGCAGCCGGAGCCGGAGCGTCTGACCGGCCGCACCCGAGGCCTGCAGCAACGACTTCGCCTTGGCCGGGTCGTACGGCGCGATCCCGGTGAGGTCCTCGTACCACGGGTCAGTGGGCGGGACCATGCTGCCGATCAGCTTCCCGCGACCGGCGAAACACGTGTCCAGCAAGGCCTTGTGGTCGATCGCCATCCGGATCGCCTGCCGGGTCCGGATGTCCTTGAAGACCGGCCGCGAGTTGTTGAACGACAGCAGCACCTCGCCGTTCGTGGTGCCCTCGATCACCTGGTACTTGTCGTTGCCGCTGAACTGGCTGAGCGCCTCCGGCGCCTGCACCGTTCCGACCACGTTGATCGTGCCGGTGAGCAGCGCGTTGTTCAGCGCGGTGGGGTCCTTGAAGTACTTCAGCGTGATCTGGTGGAAGAACGGTTTGGTGCCCCAGTAGGCGTCGTTGCGCTGGAGCACGATCGAGTCGCCGCGGTTCCACTTCGAGAACTTGTACGGCCCGGTGCCGATCGGGTCGGTGGCGAGCGCGCTGACACCGCTCTCCGAGAACATCGCGCCGATCCGGGTCGTCATCCGGAAGAGCCAGTCGTTGCTCGGCTTGCTGAGCGTGACCTGGAGCTGCGTCGGCGAGAGCGCTTTCGCCTCGGACACCACGTCCATCGCCGCCTTCAGCGACGTGGTCCAGGCGGTCTTGACCCGGTTGATGCTGAACACCGCGTCGGCCGCGGTGAAGGCCTTGTCGTTGGTGAACTTCGCGTTGTCGACCAGGTCGAACGTGTAGGTCTTGTGGTCAGGCGAGACCGTCCACGACTTCGCCAACGACGGCACGATCTTGCCGGAGTCGTCCTGCTTGACCAGGCTCTCGTACACGTTGCCGAGCAGCACCTGCGGGATCGCGGCGCCGTCGGTGGTGGTGAAGTCCAGGCTGGCCGGCTCGGCGACCAGGCCGATCGACAGCGACTGGTCACCTCCCGGCGAGCTGCCGGACGTCGTACCCGAGCCGGCCGAGCAGGCCGTCAGGGCCAGGAGCGCGGCAGCGGCGACCGCCCGCATCGGAAACGACGGCTTCACGTCAACTCCTCCAGAGGCAGTAACTGGTCCGACCAGTGGACTAGGTGTCAGTGGGCCACTAGGTTTGTCCCCTGCTCAGGTGCGTGTCAAGCGACCGGGGGTGTTGCCGGATGACGAGAGGGCCGCGGTTCGAGCCGGTGCAGCCGGTGCGCGCGTACCAGCGGATCGTCGAGCAGGTCGAGGAAGCGCTCGCCCGGGGCGATCTCGCGCCCGGTCAGCGCCTGCCGAGCGAGCGGGAGCTGGTGACACAGTTCGCGGTCAGCCGGTCCACCGTGCGCGAGGCGCTGCGGGTGCTCGAGAGCAACGGCGTCGTCCGCTCCCGGCCCGGGGATCCGAACGGCCCCGAGATCCTGCCGTTCTCGCACGCGGCACTGCGCAAGCAGATGGTGCGGCTCGCGCGGGTGGACGAGCTCACGCTGTCGGAGCTGATCGGGTTCCGGATGATCATGGACGGCGCCGCGATCCAGGTGGCGTCCCGGCTGCGCACCCCCGAGCAGCTCGCGGAGATGGAGGAGACGCTGATCGCGATGCGGGAGGCGATCGACGTGGACTTCGCCGCGTTCAGCGAGGCGGATCTCGGCTTCCACGACGTGATCGCGCGGATCAGCCGCAACTCGCTGATCCAGACCTGCAACGAGGTCGTCCGCGGCGTCGTCCTCGGCCTGATCTCGGACAAGATCGCGCACGCGCCGAACAGCCGCGCCCTGATGCTCGAGTCGCTGCACCACCACGCCGAGGTGGTCGAGGCGATCCGCGACGGCGACGGGCACGCGGCGGCCCGGCTGGCCCGGCAGAACATGTACGACTATTACGCCGGGTACGTGCCCGACTCCGAACGGGAAACGTTGCACGCGCTGATCGAGGACTGAGCCCGCCGGGATCGAGGACCGTGGCAACTCTGCCTGCCACAGCGGCGGATCCCGTGGCATTCTGACGGGACTGGGTTCACTGCTGTGGGGGGCACCCGCGTGAGCAAACCTGCGATTCTCACCGTCGACGACGACCCGATGGTCTCGGCCGCCATCTCCCGTGATCTGCGCCGGCGCTACGGCGACGACTACCTCGTGGTGAAGGCGACGTCGGGCGACCAGGCGCTCGCCGCGCTGACCAAACTCGCCCTGCGCAACCAGCCGATCGCGCTGATCGCGACCGACCAGCGGATGCCCGGGATGACCGGCATCGAACTGCTCGAACGGGCGCGCGAGCACGCGCCCGACGCGAAGTACCTCCTGCTCACCGCGTACGCCGATACCGAGGTTGCGATCCGGGCGATCAACGAGATCGGTCTGGACTACTACCTGCTCAAGCCGTGGGACCCGCCCGAGGACCAACTGTTCCCCGTGGTCGACGACCTGCTCGGCGACTGGCGGCAGGCGAACCCCGAACACACGTCCGATGTTCGCGTGGTCGGCAACCGCTGGTCCGACCGGGCACACGACATCAAGACGTTCCTGGCCCGCAACCACGTCCCGTACGTCTGGTACGACGTCGAACGCGATACCGAGGGCCAACGCCTCCGGACCCTCGCCGACGCGTCGGACAACGACCTGCCTTTGGTCCTGGTGCCGGAGGGCGACACACTGCGCTCCCCCTCGACGGTCGAGCTCGCCTCCGCGCTGGGCCTGCGAACCCGAGCCGAGCAACCGCTCTACGACGTGTGCATCGTTGGCGGCGGGCCGGCCGGTCTGGCGGCGGGCGTGTACGCGGCGTCCGAAGGGCTGAGCACGGTGATCGTCGAGCGCGAGGCACCCGGCGGTCAGGCCGGGTTGAGTGCCGCGATCGAGAATTATCTCGGCTTCCCCCGCGGGTTGACCGGCTCCGATCTCGCTCAGCGAGCGGTTGCCCAGGCATCGCGCTTCGGTGCCGAGATGGTGCTCGCGCGTTCGGTCGTCGGACTGGAGTCCCGCGGCCCGGTGCACGCCGTACTGCTCGAAGGATCCGGCGAGATCGAGGCCCGCGCGCTGATCGTCGCGACCGGCGTCGCGTACCGCAGCCTCGACGTCGCCGGCCTCGGCGACCTGACGGGCCGCGGCGTGTACTACGGCGCGACGGCGAGCGAGGCCAGCCAGGTGCAGGACGAGGAGGTGTACATCGTCGGCGCGGCGAACTCGGCCGGTCAGGCGGCGCTCAACCTCGCTCGCTACGCCAAACGGGTCGTCCTGCTGGTCCGCGGGGAGACCCTGGAGACGTCCATGTCGACGTACCTGATCGACAAGATCACCAACGTGACGAATATCGAGGTCCGGTGCCGGACCGAGGTCGTCGGCTGCCGCGGCGAGGGCCATCTCGAGGCGCTGACGCTGGCCGAGCGGACCTCCGGCCGGGTCGAGGAAGTGCAGGCCAGTTGGCTGTTCATCTTCGCCGGCGCCTCCCCGCGCACGGAGTGGCTCGGCGATTCGGTGATGCGTGACGACAAGGGCTTCGTGATCACCGGACCGGACGTCGTCTCGCTCGAGCACTGGCCTTTGCAGCGTCCGCCGTACGCGCTGGAGACCAGCGTGCCGGGGGTGTTCGCGGCCGGCGATGTCCGCCTCGACTCGATGAAACGGGTCGCCTCGGCCGTTGGGGAGGGCGCTATGTCGATCTATCTCGTCCACCGCTACCTGGCGACGATCTGATGGACGCCGCAGACCTGAGCGGGATCGCTCTCTTCGCCGGACTGTCCGACGCTCAGCTCGACGAGCTGATCGCCGGCAGCACCGAACTGCCGATCGAACCGGGGGTGGACCTGTTCCACGAGGGCGAGCCGGCCGATTTCTGGTGGGTCCTCGTCGACGGCGCGATCGCCTTGCACCGCAAGATCGGCCGCGAGGATACCGTGATGGGCAAGATCGACGTTCCGGGCCGCTGGGCCGGCGGGTTCCGCGCCTGGGACGAGCACGGCGTCTACCTCGCCAGCGGCCGCGGGCTGACCGAAGGCCGGGTACTGCGGGTGCCCGCGGCGGTGCTGCGGGACCGCGTCGACGACTGGTTCCCGCTCGGCGGGCATCTGATCAAGGGCGTGTACGGGACCGCACGGGCGATCGAGTCGACCGCGCGGCAGCGGGATGCCCTGATCACGCTCGGCACCCTCGCGGCCGGGCTGGCGCACGAGATCAACAACCCCGCCGCGGCCGCGACACGCTCGGTGAGCGCTCTCGACACGGCCTGCGTCTCGTTGCTGTCGGCGCTGCGACGGCTCGCCGACGGTGAGGTGACCGCCACCCAGTTCGGCGCGCTCGACGATCTGCGCCGCGAGCTCGGCCCGCGCGCCACGGTGCCCGACCCGGTGGACCTGGCCGACGACGAGAACAAGATCTCGGACTGGCTCGACGACCACGGCATCGACCAGGACTGGCTGATCGCACCGCCGTTGGCCGCGGCCGGCGCCGGGGTCGAGTGGTGCGACCGGGCGGCCGTCATACTCGGCGATGCGGTGGAACCCGGCCTGGAGTGGGTCGCGAGCACGCTCTCCGCCGCGACCCTGCTGAGCGAGGTGAAGGAGTCGACGAAACGGATCACCGAGCTCGTCGCCGCCGTCCGCTCGTACTCGCAGATGGACCGCGGGTCGCTCCAGACGATCGACGTGACCGAGGGGATCGAGAGCACGCTGGTCATGCTCGGGCACAAACTCCGCGACGGGATCGAGGTGATCCGGTCGTACGGCGCCGACGTACCGCGGATCGACGCCTTCGCGGGCGAACTCAACCAGGTGTGGACGAACCTGATCGACAACGCCGTCGACGCGATGCACGGCACCGGGACGCTGCGGATCAGCACCCGGACCGACGGCGACCGGGTCGTCGTGGAGTTCACCGACACCGGACCCGGTATGCCGCCGGAGGTCGCGGCGCGCGCGTTCGAGCCGTTCTACACGACCAAGGACGTCGGCAAAGGCACCGGACTCGGGCTCGACATCGCCCAGCGGATCGTCGCCGACCACCACGGCGGCACGATCACGATCACGTGCCACCCCGGCGAGACGACGCTGCACGTCCGGCTACCGCGTCAGCCACCGGAGCGATGACCGGCACCGAACGACAGGAGGTGGTGGCGGTGTGCGCCGTCACCCAGGAGCCCGCCCGCTCCAGCTGGTGACAACCTCCTGCCGTTCGGAACCGGTCCCTCAGGTGTCGTGCTCGAGGACCCGGACCCGCGGGACCTTCAGGACCTTGCGGGCCTTCGTGATCCAGTCGGAGCAGACGAACCTGGCCGCCGTCTCCGGCCAGGCGACCACCACGACCTCGCGGCTGTGCGTGCTCTTGACCAGCGTCATCAGGGCCAGCAGCACCTCGCCGTGCGTGATGGAGACGTTCAGCGGGTAACCACTGGCCGCGCGCAGCCGGCGCGAACTGTGCTCGATCACCGAGGCCAGGTCCTCGTCCGGGTCCGCGAGCGCGGCCATCGAGGAGGCCCGGACCGGAGCGGACGGCGCGCTGACCCTGGCCGACGGGCCGGTCGCGGATCCGATCACGGTCGTCGAGCCGGTCATCCCGGCGACGTCCGCGAATGTCGAACCGAGCAATGCCATCGGACCACCGAATCCGCTCTCCGGATGGCTGGAGACGAGCAGGTGGTATTCCACGGGCTCTTCATACCTTGCATGCAGGGCGGCAACGCGGCGCGCGTCGCCCTCGCTCATCTCCCGCTCGATGAGCACCACCACGTCGTACGTCATTCGTGGCTCCCTTCGCAGTCACTTCCGTTGTACTCCTGCGCCGGAGCACACCAAAGGACCCGCCGCGCCACCGTCACGGAATTGTCAAACTCCTCTCAGCCTCCTGCCAGACTCGCCCGACCGCGCGGACCGGGACGGCTGCCGCCCTGGCGGGGTCAGGTCGGGAGGGAGGCGTGGGCTCGGGAGTCGGGAGGAAGGACGGCCAGGAGGTGGGGGGCGTCGATCAGGTGATGGGTGATGTGGTCCAGAAGGTGGGGGTGGAGGGCGTAGATCTCGGCGCCCGGGCGGGCGGTGATGTCGCCGGTGAGGACCGCGACGAAGTCGGAGCGGCGGGCGGCGTTCTCGGCCCAGACGCGGTCGGGCTCGAGCCGGGCCGTGAGCCGTCGCGCGAACGACGCGAGGTCTTCGGCCGGGTCGCGGAGGTAGCCGACGACCGAGCCGTCAGCACACCGTACGGCGATCTCGTCGGACCGGGCGGCCGCGTGCCAGCAGCAGATCTCCCACAGGCTGACCCGGTCCCCGGAACCGTGCACTTCCTCCAGGGTCGCCGCCATCAGCGCCAGGTGACCGCCGTACCGCGCGATGTTGTGGCCGTAGCCGGCCGCGCTAAGGTTGACGTCGTACCAGCGCAGCTCCTTGGTCAGGAGGTCGACGCCGAACGGGAGCAGGATCTTCGCCGGCCCGGCCAGGTCGAACCGCTCCTCGACCGCCGCCGGGTCGAACAGACCGGCCGGCTGCCGCATCACCCCGACGAACCCGCGCTCGAGCTCGTCGAACGGCACGTTGTTGTAGCTGAACACCACCGGCAGCACATACCGGCCACCCACCCGCCGCACCGCACGCAGATCCAGATCGACGAACTCCGTCGACCCGTCCGGCGTCGGCGCGGACGTCAGGTCGCCGGAGTGCACCAGCGCGTCCTGGTCGAACCGGAGCCGCGTGTAGTCGCACAGCCCGACGAAACCCCACTCCTCGTCGAACACCGCGACCGACAGATCGAGATCGACCCGCCGATCGCTCGGCTCGACCCAGTGCAGGAACAACCGCAACAACTCGTCCTGCGGGATCGGCATCGCACTCCCCCGCGTCATCCGCAGCAGGCTCGACGACGAGCTCCGCTCCGAACCCGGCGCCGCCAGCCGCGTCAGCTCCTCGTCCAGGAACGCCCGCCGCCATCGCGGCAGATCCGTTGCCCGACGCAACATTTCGCCCACCAGTACGCCGGCCAGCGCCGCACTCAGCTCGGCCGGCAGGGGCTCCCGCTCGTCCACCGCCGTCCAGATCCGCGCCGTCCCGCCCCGTGGGAAGAACAGCCGCAGATCGCCCGGCGGCGTACGGACCTGACCGAGCGCGGCCGTGACCACCGCCGGCGACACGTCTGAGACCGCGGTCGTCAACGCGTCCACCAACGCACCATGCTGATCCGCCGGCAGTACCCGCGCCAGGTGCACGAGCCGCCGCACCAACTCCCCCGGCCGCTGACGCAGCAAGTCGAGCGCATGCCCCGGCCGCCCGTCCGCCAGCGCACCCTCGACCCGGGACGCGAACGTGCTGGTCGCCAGCCGCCCGCTCTCAACGCGCACAAACGGATTCCGCGCCGCCTCGCCGGCCACCGCCCGGCCGGCCGCGGTCCCCAGGTCCACATCGGTACGGCGCACGATCGCGAACGCCAGCGCGGCCACCGGATACCGGGCCGCGAACTCGAACGGATGCAGGTTCTCCGCCATCCGCTTCCACGCACGCTCGTGCCGGAGCATGTCCTCGACGAGCGTTTCGGCCGGCAACCGATGGAGCCGCTCGAGCACCAGCCGACGTGTTGCCCGAGGCAACGACTTCCGCCGGGCCGGCGGCGTCCGCAGACCGGGGTCGGCATCCATCAAGGCGTAGAGCAGCCGCAGTACGTCGGTCGCCGTGCCGGCGCGATCGATCAGCTCGGGGTCGTCGGCGAGGAAGTGCGCGATGACGAACGCCCGCGTCTCGCGGACGGGGATGTCGTCCGGCAGCCAGGACGAGTCGCCACCGGAGAGCAGCACGCCCAGATCGGCACGATCCACAGCCGACAGCGGAGAGCGTCGTACCAGCAGGTCCTCGACTGTCCGGCGGGCGGAGTCCGGCGTCGCGAGGGAGAGCAGACGCAGGCGGTCAGAACGCACGTGCGCCGGCTGCACCTCGTCGAACGATGGTTTGAGGAACGGGTCCGCCGGATCGATCCGGCGCAGGCACAGCGGACAGGCACTGAGGTCCGATCCGTCCCAGCAGGTCCGGCAGACCAGATGGGCGCACGGCGACACCGCATGCACCGCCTTCGCGTCGCCACACAGCACGCACGGCTGCTCGGGCTCCTGCAGGAGTCGAGCGAACACCCGGTTGATGTAGAACGTGTCGGTGTTGCCGGGAACGCTCTCCGGGAAGCCGCGGAACAGCGGCGTGTGCTCGGTGTCATGACCGGACTCGGCGCCCAGCAGCTCGAGCAGTGCGCTGCCGAAGCCGGCGAGCGCGGGTGCTGACAGGGAGGCGCAGTACCGGTAGAGGCTGACGGACAGCAGGAAGCCGCGCTGGACCAGATCGGCCTGCAACGCGGACAGTCCGACCTGGATGGTGAGTGGGCGACGCAGCCACTGCCATGCGGACCGGCGGGCCGGCGGTGTCAGCGTGGTGGCGTCGACGAGCCGACGGCGGCGCAGCAGGACCGCGGCCAGCGCCGCGTCGTTCGGGTCCGGCATCGCGTCTCTCCACTCGGCGTCGTGAGATGAAGGCGCCAGGGGCGGAGAGTGGACGCGCTACTTGGCCTGGTGAAGGAGAAGGAAGCACGTCCAGGAGCCGCCCCTGGCACTGAGAACGCTACCGGTCACCGGGGACAGTTTCCGTGCTGAGCACGGCCCCACAAAGAAGAGCTCCGGTAGCAGGGTCGGGGCCGCCCCGCCCAGACCCCGCTACCGGAGATCTCCAGAGTAGAACGTTCATCCAAATACGGCGCCACCGGGTACCCGATCTGGCACTGATGCGCCGCGATCAAACCCTTGAACCAGGGTCGGCGCAGTGCAGGGAAACCCTTTCAGTTACAGCCGGGAGGTGTCGCACCACGGATTGTGGTTAGGGTCTAGGTATGGAGGGTGGGGTGATCGAGCGTGCGCGCTGGCGCGACGTGTTCGGGCACGCCGAGTTCAGGGCTCTGTTCCTGGCCGGCGTCCTGTCCGTCGCCGGCGACCAGCTGGCCCGGGTGGCGCTGTCGGTGCTGGTCTTCGACCGCACCGCGTCCGCGGGACTGACGGCGCTCACCTATGCCCTGACCTATGTGCCGGACCTGTTGTTCGGACCGCTGCTGGCCGGTTTCGCCGATCGGTATCCCCGTCGCACCGTGATGATCGTCACCGACCTGGCACGGGCGATTCTCGTTGCAGCTATGGCGATTCAGGCCCTGCCGCTGGTCGTCGTGGTCCTGCTGCTTCTCGCACTGCAGGCCTTCGGTTCGCCGTTCAACGCAGCACGAGCCGCGACGCTCCCCGCCGTACTCCCGGGCGACCACTACGTCCTGGGCAAGGCCGCGAACGACATGGTCGTGCAGTTCAGCCAGGTCCTCGGCTTCGGCACCGGAGGCCTCGTGGTGGTCGCCGTCGGGACGTCAGGCGGTCTGCTCCTGGACTCCGCCACATTCCTGCTGTCCGCGGTGCTGATAGCGACCGGAGTACGACGTCGCTCGGCACCCGCTCGTGACACTACTGCGCCATCGACGAACTACTTCAGCGACCTGCTCTCCGGCATCTCACTGGTCGCCCGTACGCCGGAACTCCGCACACTGGTCCTCCTGGCGACGATCGCCGGGTTCTACGTGACCGTCGAAGGCCTCGCGGTCCCCTACGCACATGAGATCGGCGAGGGCACCACCGCGGCCGGACTGCTACTCGCAGCGAGCCCGGCCGGCGCGGTGGCCGGCATGTGGCTGATCACGCTATGGCCACCCGAGCGCCGGATGCACTTCCTCGGCCCGCTGGCCATGCTGGCGTGCGCTCCACTGATCTTCTGCTTCCTGGCGCCGGGGCTCGTGCCCACTCTGGTCCTGTGGGCGATCTCAGGCCTCGCATCGGCGTACCACCTGCCGACCAGTGCGGCGTTCGTCCAGGCTGTGCCGGACGCGCAGCGTGGGCAGGCCTTCGGGGTCGCCAGCACGGCCTTGAAGAGCAGTCAGGGCGTTGGCATCCTGGTCGCGGGACTCATCGCCAACGCAGCGTCACCGTCGGTGGCGCTGGGCGTGATGGGCGGCGCCGGCACGATCGCCGCCCTGGTGGCGGGCGCCGCGTGGTCACGCGCCCGCCGGTCCAGGTCCAGCACCGCGGAAATGGGCGCCGGGTGACGTGGCCGGAGATTCAGGGGAATTACCTCCGGACACGCTCCGTAAAATATCGGTAAAGAAATTACGGGGGTCAGCCGCAGATCACCATTCGTTGCCGCCGATGAACCACTCGTTACCGGATCCACCGGTCCGGCGGAACCACTCGTTGCCACTCTGCGTGAACCACTCGTTCCCACCGCGGAACCACTCGTTGCCGCCGCGGAACCACTCGTTCCCGCCGGTGAACCACTCGTTGCCGCCGTGGAGCCACTCGTTGCCGGTGCTGATCTTCGACATGGTGCTGGATCCTTCCTTCGCCATCCGCCAGATGGAATTGATGCGGGTCGGGGATGACCTCGCGTGAACAACCAGTTACTATTCAGGAATAGCCGTTCAGGTCTATCTGTGTGAGGCCACCATGATTCTGATCGGTCGGAGCAATTGGGTGCCACCCCGCCGGTGGAAGCTCTGGTCGTTGCCGCGTCCCGCGCTGAGCTACGTGCTCGGCGTCGACGCGATCGCAGTCATCATCACCACCTTGGCTGTGGCCTCGACGATCTTCGGCGCCCAGAAGGGCGTCAGGCCCTCCGAGTGGGTCGCCTTCGCCGTGCTCGCCGCCGCCTCGGTGCTTCACCTGGAGTCTGCCCGCGGAATCGAGCGCCGACGCGAGATGGCGGCGAACACTTCGCCGTACACGAACCTGAAGAGCCTGTGGGTGTTCGCAGGCCTACTGCTGCTTCCACTCAGCCTCGCGGTCGCGCTGGTCGTCGTGTCCTACGGATACTCCTGGATCCGGGTCTACGGCCGGACCATCGCGCACCGCAAGGTGTTCTCGGCCAGCACGTTCATCCTGGCCAGCGCCGCGGCCGCCGCGGTGCTCCGGGCCGGCGGTGTGGTGAACGAGCCGCGCGTGCCAACCGGACCGTGGTCCCTGCTCGTCGTGCTGGCCGCGGCGACCACGTGGTGGCTGGTCAACTTCGCGTTGGTGATCGGCGCGATCCTGCTGTCCTCTCCGGATGCCACCGCTCGAGGTGCTCTGGGTGATCTGGCCGACCAGCTCGTCGTCGTGGCCGGTCTGGGCCTCGGTGTAGCGGTCGCGGCACTCCAGGCGTCGTACCCGTGGGTGGTGCCGATCCTCATGGTGACGGTGCTGACACTGCACCGCGATCTCCTGCTGCCGCAGTTCCAGCGGGCCGCGGGGACCGACGTCAAGACCGGTCTGGCGACACCGGCGTACTGGGCCAGCGCCGTGCCGGTCGAGCTGGCTCGGGCGGAGACGCTGCGCAGCAATGTGGGTCTGTTGATGATGGACCTGGACAAGTTCAAGGAGATCAACGACACCTACGGTCACCCGGCCGGGGACCAGGCACTGCGTGCGGTCGGCGAGAGCGTCCGGGCAGAGGTCCGGCAGGGTGACCTGGTCGCCCGCGTTGGTGGCGATGAGTTGGCCGTGCTGCTCCCCGGCGCCTCGGAGAGCGAGGTGCTAGAGGTGGCCGAGCGGATCCGCGACCGGCTGAGCACACTGAGCGTTCCGGTTGAGACCACAACGTCCACCACGGCCATGATCACCGGTGTGCCGGCGTCCTTCGGCGCTGCGGTCTATCCGGATGTCGCGGTCACCATGGACCAGCTGATCCTCGCCGCCGACAACGCACTACTGAGCGCCAAACGGGACGGCCGGAACCGCATCGTCACCGCCCGGCCGAACCCGCCGGCCGTCACCGACCACACGGATCAGCCGGTCAGCGACTGACCCTGACCAGCGCCTTGCCGCGCAGTGTGCGGTTCTCCAGTGCGGTGTGCGCGTCCGCGACGTGGTCGAGGTCGTAGACCTGATCGATCACGGGCTTCAGGTCACCGGCGGCCGCCCGCCTGATCACCTCGGCGCCGGTGACTGTGGTGGTCGTCGTGTCGGCACGGAGATCCATGATGCCCTTCACGGTGATCCCGCGACGCTGCGCCTCGGCGGGGTCGTACGCCGCGAAACCGCCGCTCGGAGCCCCGTGGGCGGAGAACCAGCCACCGTCCCGCACCGCCGTGAACGCGGTCGCCCCGAGCTCACCACCGGCGCCTTCGAACACGATGTCGGCGCCGTGACTATTCGTTGCCGCTAGCACCAATTTCTCCCAGCCGGGCGCGCCGTAGTCGATCACCACGTCCGCGCCCTGCGCCCGGCTGAGGTCGAGCTTCTCGTGGCCGCGAGCTGCCGCGATGACGTGCGCTCCGGCCTTGTGCGCGAGCTGGGTCAGCAGCAGACCCATGCCGCCGGCGGAGGCGGTAATCAGCACCTCCTTGCCCTGCATCGGTGGCGCCAGTTCCTCGAGCATGAGGGCGGTGAATCCGTCGCCGAAGACGGCGACCGCGGTGGCGAGATCGAGCTCCGCGGGAATCTCGATGACCTCTTGAGCCAGCGCCAGTTCGGCCTGCGCGCCGAAGCCGATCGAGCGACCGACGACCGCCTTGCCGAGCCACTCCCCGGGTACGCCGGCGCCGACCGCGCGGACCCGTCCACCCAGCGAACCGCCTGGCACATAAGGCGGTGTCACGTCGAAGAACCGGCCGTGCTCCCCGCGTCGGATCGCTGTCTCGACGTAGATGACGTCCGCGACCATCACCTCGACGAGAACCTGGCCGTCGGCCGGCACCGGATCGGGCCATTCCTGGGTCTTGATCACGTCCGGGCCGCCGAACTCGGTCACCACCGCTGCACGCATATCCGCTCCTCCAGCTCGTGTCCTGACCCGTCCGAGCCTGCAACCTCAACGTTGGTTCAGGTCAACTCGGGCGGTTGTCCACAGGCACGGTGTGACGGGCGGGAAGTTGTCGGTGGTCCGGCGTACTGTGCAGGGCATGTTCGACGCCGTCTTCGTCCCCGCCGACCCGCCGCGCGCGGGCCGGCTGGCGTTGTACGGCGATCTCGCGGCGGCCGGTGAAGTCGCCGACGGGACCGTGGATCTCGTGCTGCCGAAGGGGTCGGCGGTGCGGCGGACCACGGTGCCGGCCCGCTTGCTGCGGATCGACGAGGTGCTCGCGCGGCTGGGCCTGACGGGGTCGACCAGCTGGGAGGCGTGGCGGGCGGCCGCGCTGGCCGGTCTGGGGTTGATCGGGCGTGGCCGGCTGGTGCCGGATCGCAGCCCGAGTGGTTTCGGGGCTTGGCGGGTGGCGCCGCTCGATCCGTTGGACCGCGGCTGGTTGCGGAATCTGGGTGCCGCGATGCCGGCGTACGGGCATGCCTTGCCGATCGAGGGGACGCGACCGGTGCGGCTGGTCGACTCGGAGCAACTGGTCCGGGCGTTCTGGGATGCACTGGCCGACACGCTCGTGCGGACACCGGCCGCGGCAGTCGCCGTGCGTCCGGGGGCGGCGCCGTTCGCGTCGTGGGATCCCGTCGAGCTGAGCGGACCTACGGGATGGCTGGACGAGACGGCGTTGAGTGAGGAGGCCGGGGCTCGGCTGGTGCTGCGGATCGAGCCGCCGTCGGAGTCGGTCGAGGAGTTCCGGGCCGTGCTGCAGTTGCGCAGCGGTGTCGATCCGAGCCTGCTGGTCGATGTGTCGGACGTGTGGAGTGCGCCGGCGGCTGTGCTTGCTGCTCTCGGCGAGCGGGCGGAGACCGATCTACTGCTGGCGTTGCGGCGTGGGGCTCGGGTCTGGCCGCCGTTGGGTGCGGCGTTGCGGGACGCGGCGCCGGCCGATGTCGAGGTGGACGACGCGTCGTTGGAGGAGTTGGCCGAGGGCAGTACGGCGTTGGAGGGCGCCGGGATCGAGGTGCTCTGGCCGACCGAGTTGTTCGCGGGTGAGCTGGCTGTGCGCGGGACGGTCGCGACGCCGGCGCCGGGTGCGGTGACCGGGCCGGACTTCAGTCTCACCGACCTCGTCGCGTTCCGATGGCGGCCGACGCTGGACGGGCAGGAGCTGACCGAGCAAGAGGTGGCGGCGCTTGCGGAGGCGAAGCGGCCGATGATCCGGATGCGCGGTCGGTGGGTCCGGGTCGATCACGACCTGGTGCGGAAGCTGCGTCGGGGCGGCACGCGGAAGCTGACGGGTGCCGAGGCGCTCGGTGCTGCGCTGACCGGATCCATCGAGGTCGATGGGGAGCTCGTGGCCTTCGACGCCGATGGATCGCTGGCGTCGATGCTGGCCCGGTTGCGGGCGGCCGAGGAGCCCGCGCCGTTCGCCTCGCCTGCCGGGTTGGAGGCCACGCTGCGGGACTACCAGCGGCGCGGGGTGGCGTGGATGGCGCAGCTCGCGGATCTCGGTCTGGGTGGCTGTCTGGCCGACGACATGGGTCTGGGTAAGACGATCCAGGTCATCGGGTTGCATCTTCACCTGCTCGGGCGTGGGCGTGGGCCGACGCTGGTGGTCTGCCCGTCGACGTTGCTGGGGACGTGGGAGCGGGAGTTCGCCCGGTTCGCGCCGTCCGTGCCGACGCGGCGCTACCACGGGGCCGGGCGGACGTTGAGTGATCTGGCGCCGGACGAGGTCGTGCTGACGACGTACGGCGTGGTGCGGCAGGACCACCGGGTGCTCGGTGAGGTGTTCTGGGGGCTGGCGGTCGCGGACGAGGCACAGCATGCGAAGAACCCGTTGTCCCGGACGGCTCGTTCGCTCCGGACGTTGCCCTCGGCAACGAGGATCGCACTGACGGGAACGCCGGTGGAGAACCGGTTGTCCGAGCTGTGGTCGATCCTGGACTGGGCCGCGCCCGGGTTGCTGGGGACGCTGGAGCGGTTCCGCCACGACGTCGCCGTACCCGTGGAGCGGTACCACGACGAGGAGGCGACGGCCCGGCTGGCGCGGGTGACGCGGCCGTTCCTGCTGCGGCGGCGCAAGAGCGATCCCGGGATCGCGCCGGAATTGCCGCGCAAGACCGAACACGACGTCGTCGTACCGCTGACGACCGAGCAGGCCACGCTGTACCAGGCGGTGGCCAAGGAGACACTGGCGAAGATCGAGTCGGCGGAAGGGATCGCCCGGCGCGGTCTGGTGCTCAGCCTGCTCACGCAGTTGAAGCAGGTGTGCAACCACCCGGCGCAGTTCCTGCACGAGCCTGGTCCGCTGGAGCGACGGTCCGGCAAGCTCGCGGCGCTGGACGAGCTCCTCGACGTGATCCTGGCCGAGGGCGAGTCGGTGCTGATCTTCAGCCAGTACGTCGAGATGTGCCGGCTGATCGAGGCCCATCTGGCCGCGCGGCAGGTGAAGTCGTTGTTCCTGCACGGTGGGATCGGGGTGCGGAAGCGGGAGCAGTTGGTTTCGCAGTTCCAGGACGGCGAGGCGCAGGTGTTCCTGTTGTCGCTGAAGGCCGGTGGGGTCGGGCTGACGTTGACGCGGGCGACGCATGTGGTGCATTACGACCGCTGGTGGAACCCCGCGGTCGAGGACCAGGCGACGGACCGTGCGTACCGGATCGGTCAGGACCGGCCGGTGCAGGTGCATCGACTCGTCACCGAGAACACGCTGGAAGACCGCATCTCCACGGTGATCGCCGCCAAACGCGACCTGGCTGACGCGGTGGTGGGCTCGGGCGAGGCCTGGCTGAGCGAGCTGTCGGACGCGGAGTTGACCGAGTTGGTCGAGCTGTCCACCACGCCACTGCGCGCCGGTGCCGCCGGTCCGCACAACCCATCCACCGTCGGCCGAGTCTCCCCGGGCGGTGACCCCGATGAGTGAACAACCACCGAAGGAGACACCGGACCCGCGGGACGTGCGGGACGCGGCGGAGTCGCGGGCCTCGGCGGGGTCGCCGGACGCGGCTGGCTCGCGGGCCGCGGCGGGGGCGCTGGGGTTGCGGTCTGGGTCGTTGGAGTTGCAGGCGGGGGCGCGGGAGGGGCGGGCTGCGGGTGAGCGGGCGCCTTGGCAGGGGTGGCGGCGGAAGGGGGAAGATGCTGGGTTGCCGGCGGCGAAGGGGCCGGGGAGTCGGCGGCCGTTCGGGGCGACGTGGTGGGGGCGGGCCTGGCTGGAGGCGTTGGAGCACCGGGCCCGGCTGGATCCGAACCGGTTGGCGCGAGGACGCTCGTACGCACGGCGCGGGAGTGTGCTCGAGCTGACGGTCACCCCGGGCGAGGTCGAGGCAGTCGTGCAGGGCAGCCGCGTCACGCCGTACCAGGTGACGGTCCGGATCCGCGCGTTCTCGACCTCCGAGTGGAACGCCGTCCTCGACGTGGTCTCGGCCCAGATCGGCCGCGTCGCGGCGCTTCTCGACGGGGAGCTGCCACCCGAGGTCGTCGACGACGTCCACGCCGCCGGCCTCGACCTGCTCCCCGGCGCGGGCGAGGTCCACACCAACTGCAGCTGCCCGGACTTCGCCGTACCGTGCAAGCATTCCGCCGCCGTCTGCTTCCTCGTGGCTGATGCCCTCGACGACGACCCGTTCGCGCTCCTGCTCCTCCGCGGCCGCCGCAAGGACGAGCTCCTCTCCGCCCTCCGCTCCCGCCGCTCCGGCCCAGCTCTCGAGACCAAGGTCCGCACCCCCGCTCCCCCGGGCATCCCCGCGATCGCGGCCTTCGCCCGGTACCTCGACTCCGACGAAACGCCGGGTCCGGTTCCGGTGCCCGTTCCCCCGAGGCCGCTCGCGTCGCCCGGCGTCCCGGCGGCGGTGCGGGTGCTGGACCCACCGCGGTCCTCGGGTGTCGACGTACGGGACCTGGTCGCGCTGGCAACCGACGCCGCCCGCCGCGCCTGGGAGGTCGCGTCCGGCGACGGCGACGGAGGTCTGCGCCTGACCGTCGACCAGGACCTCGCCCGCCGCGCAGCCCTGGCTCTCGGTACGCCGGAGCTCGCCGACCTCGCGCACCGAGCCGGCGCACCGGCCCGCCAACTCACCAGCTGGGCCGTGGCCTGGCGGGAAGCCGGCCCCGGTGGCCTCGCCGCCGCAGTCGACGAGCCGACCGACACCGACCCGCAGTCCCTCGCCGAAGCCCTCGAAGCCCTCCCGAACGCGACCATCGACGCCAACCGCGTCACCGCCGGCAAGATCCAGCTCCGGCTCGGCGCGGACGCCCTGTGGTACCGCTTCGACCAGCACTTCAACGACTGGACCCTGACCCGACCACCCTCGCCCGACCCCCGTGACCTCCTCACGGACTAGTCCGAAGACTCAAGCGCGGGCCAGGTGCCGGCGCTCGACGCTAACCGCGGGCGGTGACGAAGGCCCGGGTCAGCCGGGTGATGAGGTGGTAGGGGATCGGCTGCTTCAAAGGGAACTTGAGGGTGCCTTTCCCAGAGCGGTAGGGCTCGATCGCGGCGGCCAGCGCGTCGTCGACGGGCGGGATCGGGTAGACAGCGATGTGTTCCTTCCAGCCGCTGAAGTAGAGCAGCGACTTCCCGTCCAGCGTAATCGTGGGGATCTGGTAGCTGATCTTCTCCCCTGCGCCGGGCACGACGGCGTGGATCGTCCGCCGTACCTCCTCCAGCACCGCCTGGACGTCCGCCGGGAACGACGCGATGTACTCGTCCACACTCTCCGCCATAGCGCCATCCTGCCGCGAAAGTGTCAGCGGTGGAGCGAGGTGTGCGCCTCCAGGGCCGGGATCAGGTGGTCGGCGATCTTGGCGTGACCGGCGACCGTGGGGTGGACCTGGTCGGTGCAGTCGTCCTCGGTGATCCAGCCGGTGGAGTCGATGCACACCAGGTTCGGGTCGTCGAGGGACTTCACCGCGGCCTCGATGACGTCGGCGTGCTTCCCGCTGAACGGGGTGAGCGCCACGATCGTCGTCTCCGGGTACGCCGTACGCACCCTGGTGACGTAGCCGGCGTACTCCTCCGGCTCCAGCGTCGGGTCGTTCACGCCGAGGTTGATCACCACGACGTCGGACGGCTCGACCCGTTCGGCGGGTGAGCCGGCGAAGTTCCAGCCGAACGAGTCCACCCCGGCCGGCACCTCGCCGTTCCCCGGCTTGCTGATCCCCTGGCTCCCGAACCCGACCTGGTACGACGTCGCGCCGAACGCGCGGGCGGTCAGATATGCGTACGTCGTCGTACCGTCGGCGCCCTCCGACTCCGGATGGGCGCTCAACGACCGCACGCCCTGCGTGATCGAGTCGCCGTAGAACTCGAGCCGCGGACCCCTCGGCCGGCCGCTCAGCCGCAGCCGCGAGTTCACGTCGAGCACGAGACCGGCGAACACCACCGCGCACTCGAACGGCGGGCTCCACCGGTTGACGTGCTCGTTCACGTCCTTGACCACGACCTCGACCCGGTGCTGCCCGGTCGGCGCGGACAGCTCGACGACCGGGTCCTCGATCACGTGGAGCTCCGGCTCACCGTCGTCGACCGTGATCCACAGGTGCGGCGCGACGGTGAGGCCGTCGGTGTCGAACAGGAGCTGGAGCCGTTCGCCCGCGAACGAGAAGGAGAGCCGCGACCCGGAGTTGACGGTGATCGCCACTCCGGGCTGCTGACCCCACTGGCCCTCCAGGACGATGCGCGGATCTGACGGGGCGACGACCTCGCCTGGTTCGAACGGCACTGGCTCCTCCTCGGTCTCGGTGGCGGTGCAATTCTGCACGCCCGGTCACCACCCTTCCTTCCGAGCCCGCGCTTCGAACAGCAGGATGCCGGCCGACAGCGCGACGTTGAGCGAATCCGCCTGGCCGAGCATCGGGATCGACACCGCGCCGAACCCCTGCTCGTGCCACTGACGCGACAGCCCCGCGCCCTCCGAGCCGACCACGAAAGCCGTCGGGCCGTCGTACTGCGGGACCCGGTAGCTGCCGGTCGCCGCCGGGTCGGCGAGGTGGACGCGGAAGTTGTGGTTACGCAACCACGCGGCCGCGGACGCGATGTCGTCGAACTCCAGGACCGGTGTGGACAGGACGGTCCCGCGACTCGCGGAGTACACGGCCGGGTGGCTGGGGCGGGCGCGCCGGCTGGTGAGGACGAGGCAGTCGACCTTGGCCGCGTCGGCGGTACGGATCAGGGTGCCGAGGTTGCCGGCGTACTCGACGCCGTCGGCGACGAGGACCAGCGACTCGTTGGTGAACCGGAACGCCTGCGGCTTCCAGACCGGCAGCTGGGCGATCGAGATCAGCCCGTCGGAACGGGACTTGCGGGACAGGCGGGTGAGCAGCTTCTCCGAGATGCGGTACACCTCGGCGGCGCGCTCGGCGATCCGGTGTACGGCGTTCGTCGTACACGCCTCGGGGCACCAGAAGAAGGCGTCGATCGTGGTCCTGGTGGCGAGCAGGCGGTCGTGTTCCCAGCCGCCTTCGACCATGATCCGGCCGGGAGATGCGTCCTTGCGGACGGTGAGCAGGTCGCGGACACGGGGGTGTTGCGCACCGATCGGGCGCGCGTCATGCACGGTCATGTGCAAAGCTCCGGAAGGAGAGAATCAGCAAGCGCGCCGGGGACCCTGTCGTGGGTCCACGCCGGCGTGGCGAACGCCCGAAGGCGCCGTGGTCTGGACGCGGTCTACCTGGACCGCGTCAGCCAAGGATTCTCTTCACGTATCGGATGGTAGGACGCCCCCCGCACACCGTCACCCGGTTTTCCACAGGCTCCGGCCACCCCTGTCCGTGCAGTTGTCCACACCTTCCCGTTAGGCGGGTTTTGGTCTGTCGGAGTGAACCACCTCACCTCCGTCTTTCCGGTTGTCCACACCTTCCTGGCAGGTGGGTTTTGGTCTGTCGGTGTGGGTGGTTAGAGTCCATTGCTCTGGTAGCCGGTCTGCTATCACACGGGAGGAGCGGGGATGGACGCGACATTGCTCGACGCCGAGGCCGAGGCCGCCGTCCTCCGCGTCTACCGTCAGGTGTTCGCGGTGCTCGCCCGCGAGGCCGGCGCGATGATCGTCGACCCCGACCTGCTGGACGTGGACCAGGCGATCCTGGACGCGTTCGCCGAGGCGGGCAGCGACGGGCTCACGGTCGAGCAGGCGACGCTCGCGTGCCGGTCGTACCCGCATGACGTGATCGTGCGGCGTTTCGACCTACTGCGGCAGTACGGCGCGATCACCAAACTCGTCGACCGGCCGAACGAGCTGCGGCACCGCGCCGCGTTCGCGCCGTACGTGATGCTGATGTTCCTCCGCCGGATGTCCGTGCAAGGCGGCCAAGCCGAGCTGCACCAACTGCTAACCCTGGAGGCGCACAGCGTCAGCGACCCGAAGGCGACCGAGGACGACGGGTTCGCGTCGATCCAGCGGCTGACGAAGGTGTTCCGGCTGCTCGGCAACGAGCTCGCCATCCTGGTCTCGACCAGCACAACCGCCCAGCTGCGGGAGAACGCACAGCTCGCCTGGGGTAACGAGCGGCTGATCGAGCAGGCGGAGAAGGTGCACCGGATCGTGCTGGACCGGTGGCCGGGCCTGCATCGCGCGTGTACCTCGCTGCGGATGACGCTGGCGGCCTATGCGGATGCCGTGCAGCTGGCCGCCGGACGTCTGGTGGAGAGAGCGGGTACGACGCGCGCCCTCGGGCTGCTGCCGATCGAGACGTGGCTGACGTTCACCCGGAGCAGTGAGCCGGAGGTGCTGGCCGGGGTGCTCGACGGGTTGCTGTTCGACGCCGCTGCGCCGGACTTCTCGCCTCAGACGATGGTGGAGGCCGTCGAGACAGGACGTCGTACCGGGACTGCCCGGATGGCGCCGCCCCGCCCGACCGGCGACGTCGAGGCGCCGGAGTCGGCCGCCGCGACGGACCGCGAGGAGCTCCGCGCGGAAGCCGAGCGGGTGCTGGCCGGGCGAACGTCCGTGGACATCGTCGAGGTCATCGACGACGCCGGCGACTGGATCACCGCGCGCCGCGTGCTGGCGGAGCTGACCGCGGCACACCTGCACGACGAGCTCGACTACGAGCTGGTCTGGTCCGACGGAATGCGGATCGACCCCACCGCCGGCACCCCTTGGGCCACCGAGGGCACCTTCCGCCGGGTGACCCGATGAGCACCCCGTCGCAGGACGCCGTGGAGCGGCGGCTCTACAACGCGTTGTGGTGGGCGAAGGTGCAGTCCGCCGGTCCGCTCGAGGTCGAGCCGGACACCCCAGCCGTCGCCGGCCTGACGCGGGCCGCCTCACCGGACGGCTCGACCGTCTGGCTCGTGCCGACGCTGCCCTCAGGAGCCGGCCACACCGTCCTGGAAGAGCTCGGCACTCCCCCGGTCGCCGTCGAGCAGCCGAACGAGACGGCCCGAGTCCTTTCGATCTGCGTCGCCTGCTGCTGGACCGACCGCAGTGGCCCCGCCTGGCCGGGCTCGACGGGCACGCTCGCGCAGATCAGATCCGTGTACGCCGGCATGCGCGGCCGCCCCGAGCAGTCCAGCGACCTGACCCTGATCATCGGCAGCCTCCGTCGCCTCCACGCCACCCACTGGCTCCTCTGGAACGAAAAGACCGCCGAGGTCCGCCTGGGTCCCCGAGTCATCACTTGGACCCCGACCGACGAATCCACCCTCCGAGACCTCTGCCGCCATCTCCCCGAGCCCCCACCCGCGGTCCTCACCACCCCGGTGACGTCAGAACCACCCCCGGATCCCCTCCCACCCGACGCCGACTCCGCGGATGAGCGGCGTACGGAGGTGTCGGATGACTGAGCAGCACGTGCTGTTCGATCCTTTGTTGCAGGATCTGAGCGACCGGGCGCGGGACGAAGTACTGGCGGCATTCAGCGCAGTGCAGTACGCCGCCCACCCCGTGGCCGAGGTGCAGCTAGCAGGCCTCCGCGACGTGACGCTCCGCCGCCACGTCCAGAAGATGCTGAAGCTCATCGGCCGGACGCTCGTCCACGTCGACGGCACACACTGGACGTCCGGGTACGCCGACGACATCACCGCGACCCTGACCGCCCAGGGCTGGCAACCCCTGTCCGTCATCGACCGCGCCGTGCTCGTCCTCGTCCTGATCCACTCAGTCGCGATCCCCCGCAGCGAAGGCATCCTGACCGGCGACAGCTGGAAGTCCGCCCGTCCGACAACAGTCGACGAGCTGCGCACCACCAGGATCAGCGGCGAGGAACGGCGTCTCGCGCTCCAACGCCTCCGCGCCGCCGGCCTGATTCAGCTCTCCGGCGACCACTCCGGCGGGCCGAGCTACATCCCCGGCCCGCAACTCCAGCGCCTCACGCCGGCCGCCCGCCGCCGCCTGCAAGACCAACTGATCCTCGCCGCCGCCCCCGCGAGCCCGATCGCCGAAGCCATCCGGGCCCGGAACGGCACCCCCAGCACCACAGACGAAGGCACCACGGAAGAAGGAGCGGTATGAGCAGCACTGTTGAGGACGGTCCGTTCGACATCCTCGGGTCCAAAGTGCTGCTCGGCGTACAAGTCGTCGACCTGTCCCGCCTCTCAACGCACCCGATCCCGATGGTCGGCCAGGGCCTCGTCACGGTCGCCGGCCAGGGCCCGACCGACTCGAACGGTGCCGGCAAGTCGTCGTGGATCGCAGCGCTCAGCCTGCTGCACGCGGACGACCAGTGGCGTCTGACCAGCGGCGCTCCCGGCGCGGCCGAGCTCTTGTTCACCGCCGAAGCCGCCGGCCAGGAAGGCAACTGGTCGAACGTCGACCGCGGGTACATCGTCGGCGTCTTCTCCGACCCCGACCTGTCCGACCTCGGCGAGATCGAGGCGGCCGCGATCACGGTGTGGATTCGCATCAACCGCAAGGCGTCGTACATCGACCTGCGCTGGAAGAACGGCCTGCACGTCCCGTACGGCGCGACCGAGGCGGAGCGTGCCGCCGGTGCCGACGCGTTGTGGGCCGCGCTCCCGCACTCGAACGGCCGTACCGACTTCCACGCCAACAAGCTGTCCACAGTTCTGTACGGCGGTCAGGTCCGGTGTGTCTCGTTCCTGTCGACCTCGGTGCGATCCAGCCCGACCGCCAACCTCCTGGCCGAGCCGCTCAACGAGCTCGGCCCGGCGCGGATCTTCAACGCGATCGCCACCCTCACCGGCCTCGATCACGAGCTCGAGCAGGAGCAGGCGCACCGATCCGCCGAACACACCCAGCGCGAGGCGACCAAGCAGGCGACCGCCGACCTGCAGCGCTGGGAGCAGGAGATGGCGACCGTCGAGGCCGGCATCCTGCAGCGCGCCGCCGCCCGGGAGGCGCTCGCCGCGGCGAAGGAGTCCTGGCAGGCTCGTGGCGCCCGGTACCTGATCGACGGCGAGGCCCGCAACAACGAGATCCGCCAGGAGCTCGCCGTACTGGACGAGCGCGTGGCCGAGCAGGAGACGCGCCGCGAGGCCATCGACACCGAGATCGATGCCTTCGGCAATGAGGAGGTCCTGCTCCGGGACGCTCAGCTGACCCGGCAGGAGCGCGACAAGCTGGATGCGCGCGACCGGGAGCTCGACCTCGCGCAGCGTTCGGTGCGGGAGCAGTTGGAGCGGCTCGGGCAGGAGCATCGCCGGCTGCTCGACGCGGGGCGTTCGGCGGACGGTCGTGACCTGGCCGCCGCGGCCGAGGAGCAGGCCGAGGCTCGGACCGTCCTCGAGGAGCACATCGGCCGGGACCACGCGGCCCGATCCGCGGTCGACTACGCGACGGCGGAGCTGCGCGAGGCCGAGAGCGGTCAGACCGTCTCGGCGCCGCAGCAGCAGGTCCTGGAGAACGCAGGTATCGAGTGCGGTGCGCTGACCGACATCACCGAGCTGCCTTCGTCGGACCGGGCAGAGTGGGAGCCGCGACTCGCGCCGTACCGCGAGGCCGTGGTCATCGACGCCGGTGACGCAACGGTCGCGTCGACCGCGCTGGCCGACGCCGGGTACGCCGGATTCCTGCTGGTGCTCGCGAATCGGCCAGGTGCCGCGCGCAAGGGTCAACGCGGTGGGCCGAAGTCCGCCGACAAGCGGTTCACGCTGGACGCCTTCTTCGCGACCATCGGCGAACGCGCGACCAAGGACAACATCGACGACGTCGCCGGCGTCCTCGCGGTCGGGCAGTTCGACGAACCGCTGACCGGCCGGACCGCGCGGATCGAGGCCGCCCGCCGCCGGGTCGAGGCCGCGGTCGAGGCCCGCGCCGTCGCATCCGCGGCGCTCGAGCAGGCCCGATCCCGGGTCGAGCAGGCAGAGCGCCGTACGGCGGCCGCCCGCGCCCTCGCCGACGCCGAGTCGGTGCAGGAGCAGATCCTCGCGCTCCGCGAGACGATCGACCGGCACGAGACCGACCGTGATTCGCTCGCGCCGCAACTGCAGGCCGCCAAGGAGTCCGCCGAGGCCGCCGCCGGCCAGCAGCTCGTCCGGGACGAACGGCTCAAGAACCTCGAAGCCACCCGTCGCGACCACTTGCGGATCCTCGACGACCTGACCGGTCGCCGGCTCACGCTGCTGGAGGAGCAGACGTCGCTCGACCTGGCGAGCCGGACCACGGCCTGGGGTGGGACGCCGGCCGAGGCCGAGGAGTTCATCCTCGGACTGCCGGACGACGCACAACGCCGTACGACGGCCGACTGGAACCACCAGGCCTGCACGCAGCTCGACGACGTCATCCGCCGCTGCTTCCCGAACGCACGCTCCCGGGAGGAGATCCCGACCGAGCTCTGGGAGATCCTGAACGGCCCGGACGGCTGGACGAACGGTACTCTCGGCGCCCGCGTCGGCCTGGTCCCGGCGCTGCATCGGACCCTCAGCAGCCATCTCGCGCAGCACGAGACGTTCGACAGCCTGCAGCAACAACAGATCGCCAGCCAGCGCGCCGAACGGAACGCCGCTCTCGAGCGCGCCCGCGAGGGCCTGGCCGAGGCCGAGAGCACCGCCCGCGCCCACCGCGCGTCGCTTGCCGACGGCATCAAAGCGCGTCTCCGCCTGGTCTCGCAGGAGTTCGACCGGCTCGACCAGCAGTACGGCGGGTACGGCGCGAAGCTCGAGTTCCCCGAGCCCGACCCGCCGGCCGAGTCGGACAAGCCGTGGCGCTGGACAGTCACGCCGAAGTGGCGACGGTCGGAGGGCGGACCGTTCTCCGCGTTCAACGTGAAGGGCAACACGGCCCAGATGGACGAGAAGGCGGTCAAGCTGGTGTGCGCGGCGGCGCTCGCCGGCGGTTCGGACCGGCCCCTGCTGCTGATCCTCGACGAGCTCGGTCGCAACCTGGGTTCGCAGCACCGCCGCGAGGCGGTGGCGTTGTTCGAGCAGATCGGCCGCGACCGGAACATCACCGTCATCGGCGCCCTGCAGGACGACATGGAGCGCTACGCGCTGGCGTCGTCCCGGCTGTACGTCAAGCTCCGCCGCAGTTCCGACACGATGGCGTACAACCAGGCACCCGTCGTCAAGGGCAACGAAGAGTACGCCGGCCGAGTCGAACTGCTGCGCGACTGGCTGAGCTCCTACCGCGGCACGACCCCGACGCTCGACCTCGCCTCCCCGACGCTCACTCCTTGACAGTTGTCCAGACTTTGGCCGGGTGATTACCTAAATCGGACCCCGGTGCTGACCTCCGACCAGGGGGTGCTTCAGACTGGACCGGTGACCGCTCCAGAGATCCGCTCAGATCGCGCATGCGGAGCTCTGGTCAATCGCTTCAGCAGCGGCGTACCGTCTCCAGCGCGAGGCTGGTCGCCTCACGATCGGAGGGCGTGAATGGCATCCTGGCTGCTCCGCGCCCAGTGGGCCCATCGTGACGAGTCCGTCGAGCACCGCGCGCTCCGCGTGGGCCGCACCCTGACCGCGGTCGCCGTCGCGTTTCCCGACGTACACAACTGGACGCAGGACGAACGCTGGGGCTACCACGTCCTCGAGGCCGACGGCTCCAGCCCGCTCCAGGAGATGGTCGAGGCAACCACCAAGGTCCTCGCGAACGGGTCCAGCACGACCCGGCTGCATCTGCAGAGCACGGGCGAGCTGCCGTGGCTGTTCGACCTCTCGATGGGCGGCACGCTCACCACGGTCTCCGACCAGCTCACCCTGCACTGGAGCGACGAGGACGCACTCGTGCAATCCGAGCGATTCGCGCAGGTGCTCCGCGCGGTCGTGACGATCTGGGAGCCGGAGTGGGCCAGCATCGCCGACACCGAGCTGGCCGCCGCGGCCGGGGTCTTCCGTCGCGGCATCCCGATGATGGGCTGGTTGACGTACGTACGCGGTCTCGTTGCCGGTGCCCACGGCATCGATATCGAGCTCACGCCGTTCGAGCGCGGCACATTGCTCCAGGCCCCGGTCGCCCCGGCCGACCTCACCCCGGTGCACATCTGCGCGGCCGCCGCCCTGGTCGGCATCGCCCCCGAGGCCTAGCTGGTCACCACGGTCCCGCGATCCCACCGCGCCACCTCCGCGGCGCTCGGCACCTCGAACTTGGTGGCGTACTCCTCCAGCTCCTGCCGGCTGATCCGAAACATGCCGGCCGGCAACGCCGCGTTACGAGCGTCGAGCCGCTCCCACAGAACGTCCACCGACAGATCGAGTACGACGATCTCCGCGCGCGCACCGAGCTCGTGCGCGCGGTTCCGGAACAGGTCCCGCTCGGTCTCCGACCAGCAGCCGTAGTCGAGGATCACGTTCACGCCCAGCGTCAACGCTCGCGCCGCCAGCCCCCAGAACAGCCCCGACTCCAGCACCCATCGCCGGCCGCCGTCCTCGCTCACGCCGAGCAGCGCATCCATCCACTCGTCCGGCGTGAACCGCAACGCATCCCGCTCCGCCTCCAGCCGCCGGGCCAAGGTCGTCTTCCCAGCTCCCGGTAACCCCACGATCAGCACCATCGCCGCACGTTCCATGCCCAAACCCTACGGACCCGGCGCCGGCCCCCTGCGGTTGAGGTCGGCAACGAGTTTCCCGGGCATAGGCGGTGGGCAAGCGTCCTACAACCCGCCCCACGGAGGTCCGCCCATACTCATGAGACTCCTGACCAGCACAGCACTCCTCCTGACCACCGTCTCAGCACCGCCAGCCATCGCCACCCCACCATCCGCCGACGCCCTGGCAGCCGCCGCTACCCCGCCATTCGCCGACACGTTGCCATCCGCCACTGCCCCACCATCGGCCGACGCGTCGTCGTCCGCCGCTACCCCACCATCCGCCGACGCCCTGGCAGCCGCCGCTACCCCGCCATTCGCCGACACGTTGCCATCCGCCACTGCCCCACCATCGGCCGACGCGTC
>NZ_JBVJHF010000015.1:0-2066 GCF_055586945.1 Kribbella sp. NPDC048837 | reverse complement strand
CGTCGTCCGCCGCTACCCCACCATCCGCCGACGCCCTGGCAGCCGCCGCTAGCCCGGCATCCGCCGACTCGCTGCCAGCCGCCGCTACCCAGCCATCTAGTGCCCTGCCGGCTGCCGATGCGCTGCCATCTGCCGATGCGCCGCCATCGGATCCGGCCCGCGCCGAGCTCCGAGCGATCGTGGAGAACGTGAGCGGCGCAACCGGCAAGCGCTATGCGGTCCACGACGATGCCGGGCACGTGATGGACACCGCCAAGATCATCCAGGACACGACCGGCGGCTACCTCGCCGTCTCACACCATCTCGCGGCCGACGGCCACTTCCGGGTCAACCTCGCCACCTCGACCGACCTCCTGAACTGGCACTGGGTCCGCGAACTGGCCGGAAGCAACACCGGGCCGGCGTCCCAGCCGACGATCGCCCAGGCATCCAACGGCGGCTTCGTGCTCGCCTGGGAGCAGGAGCAGCCCGGAGGCGGCAACAACCACCTCGCCTTCCGCTACTTCGCCAGCCGCACCGCCCTGCTGGCCGGCCAGGTCACGCGATCCTTCGACGCCCCACGCCAGCTGTCATCCTGCGCCGCGGGCACTCCGAACATCTACGGGATCACGCTCTCCCCCGATATCGACCACTCGACGATCGATATCGGTGGGCACTACTGGTGGAACTGCGACCGGGACAGGCAGCAACGCGGCCGCCTGACCAACTTCAACTCCTGGAGCACCGCAGCACAGCCGAACTACGACAACGCCCTCCTGTACTGGGGCGTCGACGGCAACATCGGCGACCGCGACCAGGCCGTCTTCCGCGGCTACAGCTTCGGTCTGATCGAGGGCCAGTACACGAAGGGCGACTTCGGCTCCTGGCGCACCTTCGTGTACGACTACCAGACCGGCAACGCCGACCAAACCAGCATCCGCACCGACGGCGGCAGCACAGCCTTCGCGAATCCAACCATCACTGCCCTCCAGGCACCGAACGGCCAGCCGGCGATCCTAGTCACCCTCTTCATCCCCAGCGAAGGCGCTGCACCGGGCGAATCCGGCCAGCTCATCTACTACCAGACCTACTAATGTCCGAAACCTTCAAGACACCGCGCCCGTCCGGCGACACGATCGAAACATGCCAACGACCCAACGCAGCACCACAACAACTCGAGCCGGCTCCACGACCTCAGACCTGACAACCCTCATGAACGTTGGCCAAGCAGTAGCTGGCTACCTCCAACGCGCAGGCATCACCAAAGTCAGCCAACTAACCGGCCGCGACCCGGTCGACATCTACGACACCATCTGCACACTCGACGCCCGCCGCCACGATCCGTGCCTCTTGGACACCATCATGTCCGCCGTAGACCAAGCCAATGGCAACCCCGCCCGCCCCTGGTGGACCTACACCCCCACCCGCAAACAACTCCTCGACTAACACCCCGAACAACCCATCCACCCCGAACGTCCCGCGCACACCGCCGCCACCGAGCGCCGCGCACGCCGGTGCACCGTGTGCCCACGAGTGCCGCCTACGCCAGTGCACCGCGTACCCGCGCCGCCTGTGCCAGTGTCGGCGGATGCCCGTGTCCGCACCCGCCGCCGAGCGACCGCGCCGGCGAGCGCCGCGTGTCCCGCTGCCGGCGAATGCCCGCGTGTCCGGCCGCCGTGGTTGCGGCAGGAAGGGCTTCGCCCCGATGACTCCCCCCAGTCCGCATACAGCGGGGCGGTGCCGCGGCGTGTGCCGGCGCCGACGAGTGCCGCGCTTGCCGCTCCCGGCGAGCGCCGCATGTGCCGACGCCAGCGAGTGCCTGTGCGTGCCGGCGAGTGACCGTGCCGGCGAGTGACCGTGCCGGCGAGTGACCGTGCCGGCGAGTGACGATAGCCGACCTCGCCTACTCCCAGCTCCATCCACCGGGCCGGAGGTTCTGTGCCATCCACCGTGCCGGGAGTTTCCGGACGTGCCGGGAGCTTCCGGACAATGTGTTAAGGGCCACCCCAGTGGGGTGGCCCTTAACAGTGTGAATGTCCGGCGGCGTCCTACTCTCCCACGACCTCCCGGTCGCAGTACCATCGGCG
>NZ_JBVJHF010000014.1:0-100388 GCF_055586945.1 Kribbella sp. NPDC048837 | reverse complement strand
CCCCCAGACCAACCGCTCCACACCAGTCGGCATCAACTTCCGGTGCTTACCCAGGAAACTGCCATCAGGACCGAAGAAGAGCACCGTGCAATACATCGTGCCACCCTCGCGCTCAAGGACCCCCGTGACCAGATAGATATTGTTCGACCGCGCGACCTCCCCGATCCGTTGCACCTCTTCACCAGGTACGTCAATGGCTCCCTCCCAATAGCGCCGGAAGGCGTCACGCCCACGTGGCGTGCGTGAACCCACGACCGACCCGAAGTCCTCCCCACGGGGATACCCACCGACGAATACCTCCGGAAACAGGATCAGTCTCGCCCCATTGACCGCAGCCTCGCGAGCCAGGCCGGCAAGCTTGCCGATCGTCGCTCCGGTATCACCGAAAACCGAACCAGCCTGCGCAACCGCAACCCTGAATCCATCCATCCTTCATAAATCCCTTCTCATAACGCGTGAAAGACACCCGCACCGAACCTCAAACGTTCAGACCGGCGCCCGGCGGGCGATGATGCAGCGCGGAGGACATCAGAAAATCGACCATCCCGTACGGGCGGAGAACTCGCTCAGCGCGGCAACACCAGCTATGGAATTCCCTGAGTTACCCAACTTTGGACTCCAGACACAGATCGAGCAGATGTCCGGCACCACTGCGATGATGCCCCCACCGATTCCGCTCTTGCCCGGAAGTCCGACGCGGTACGCAAATTCGCCTGCTGCGTCGTAGGTTCCACAGGTGGCCATCACGGCGTTCATCCGTCTAGCTTGAAGCGGATCGAGCAACAGATCGCCGTATCTGCCGGCGCCGTTCGCGGCAAGGAATCGGCTTGCGAGGGCCAGGTCTTTGCAACTTGCTGAGATGGCGCACTGATTGATGTATGCCTCAACAACTTCCTCAACTGGATTGATGAGGTTTCCGTAGCTGGCAAGAAAGTGTGCGAGCGAGTGGTTCCGGTGACTGTTGCGCGATTCGGATTCTGCGACACTTGTATCCACTCGGAGAGCTGCGTTCCCGCTCTCGCGTCGGAGAAGACTCAGAACCCCGTTCGACCGACCGCCGGCACTGAGGAGCATATCGACTACCACTAATGCGCCGGCGTTGATCAGGGGGTTCCTCGGAATTCCGCCTTCTTGTTCGAGTTGTGCAAGTGAGTTGAACGGGTTCCCAGACGGCTCCCGATAGACCCGCTTCCACATCGACTCGCCATCATATGCAAGTACCAGTGCGAGAGCGAAGACCTTCGAGATGCTCTGAATGGAGAAAGGTACTTGCGCATCACCCGCTGAGTACACTTCACCGTCACGGGTAGCGACACTGATACCGAACTGGTTCGGTTCGACCACGCCGAGTTGGGGGATGATGAAGTCCCCAACCCGCCCCTGACTGCAGAGAGGTCGAATTGACCCAACAATGTCGTCTAGGAGGTCCTGCAAGTCCATGAATACGTTGTTCCTTCTTCGTCTCATCACCTGTTCACCTGCGGAGTCACGAACTCATCGACAGTTCAGGAGCGAACCTGCCTCCGCCCGTACGCCCTACCTTTGTCGAACTCTGTTCCGATCGCGTCTCCCCAGGCCAATCTGCATTTTCTGCCGGACAGTCTTTCCGGCACCAGTTCCTCCGACGCGGCCAGCAATCAACTTTCACTAATTGCTGGCCATCTCGGAGACGGAGCTAAATGGTGATCATTCTCTCTGGAACAGGTGTGAGAATTTGTGCGCCCTCCTCCGTGACCCTGAAGGTGCTCTCTACCCGCGACTGAAAGCCGTCCATATACACGCTTGGCTCGATGGACAGCACCATGTCTGCTTCCAACTTTCGTTGAACGCCCTCCGCGATTCCAATACCTATCGGTTCGGTGCCGAGTGTCCGTCCAGTCCGGTGCATGATGTATGGGCCGAGGCCTCCTTCCTCCAAAACGTTGCGAACGGCCACATCAATGTCCGACATGACGGTCCCCGGACGGCACATGGAAACCGCGACATCGTAGGACTTCTTTACCGTTGCATTGATGTCCTGCTCGGAAGAGTCCAACGGTCGCTGAGAAATCACTCGACCGAACCCGATCCTGTAACCCAAAAGATAGGGAACTCGGCACAGATCGATCGCGACCAGATCGGTCGGCTCGATAACGCGGGTCGACGCTGTACCGTGCGAACGGTTCAACCTGGGTCCCGAAGTCAGCAACTGAGCTCCTGGTCCGATAGGAGAATCCACGTACAGCTCGTTGTACGTGGACGACTCAATAGCCTCCGCGCAGGCACGCACGTTGTGCTGCAAACCGAGCATGGCAACATCGCATTCACGAAGGCCGCCTTGCTTGATCGCTTCGAGTTCGACTTGGAACATGCTTGCGGCCAGCGCGCCGCAGGCTTCAAACAGCCGCAGCTCGACTTCGTCTTTGATGTCCTGCTGACGCGCGAGACTGTCGGAGCTCTCGACAACGGTAAAATCATCGAACTTTTCCGCGAATGGACGCCAGGCTTTATCTGTCAGGTGGGCTCTCTCGACGCTAAGGCGCGCGTTCCCCTGACCCTCGCTCTTAATGTAGCTGCGAACGAGTTCCCAGGCATCCCTACTGTCGTCCTGCGAGGACCATTCGACATGATGCTCGATTTTCACCGGGACGCGCTTTGTGGACGCCTCGGCAAAGGCCCGCTCAATCTTTGGTACGACAAGCAAAGGGGTTCCGCTCTGCGGAACTACAAGGCAGATTAGGCGGCCCGGCTCGAAGTATTCAGCGCGTGTGGCGTAGCCCCAGAATCCGGTCAGATATCGGACATCCTTGGACTGAAGAACAATGCCGTAATCCACGCCCTCGGCGCGCAGGGTTGCTTGGTATCGGCTCAGGCGTCCTTCAAAGTCAAAGTTGTACATCTATTTGTCCTTCCATTATGGTGATCCCATCGCACCGCTGTACGTAGCGATGCGAATTCCCGTGTTCAAGTCCTGGCTGGGCCGGCGGAACCGCCGACGTGCCTTCTTCAGAATCGCTCGAAGCGGAACGGGTCGAGTTCAGCGGCGTGGTTTTCGCCGAGCAGCTCAGCGGCAACGAGTCCGCCGGCGTAGACACTCAGCGTCACGCCGCTGTGTGAGACGGCGAAGTGAAAGTTGGGTAGCTTCGGCGAGCGGCCAAGGACAGGGAGTCCGTCGTCGGGGATCGGTCGCTCGCCGACTCGCACACTTTCAACACTCGCCGCGCGGATTCCGGGATAGAGCGAGCAGCCGGCGTTTACGATCTTGTCGACCTCAGCCGGGTCCACCGTGACTTCCCCGGTCGCCGTCAGGTGCGCCGCGTCATCGCTGTCGTAGGAGTGCAACTGGAGCCGTCCGGCGCCATCAGGCCGCACGTGGATGTTCGGCGCCTGAATCACACGGGTCACCGAGACCGCGGTCGGCGACATGTGGACAAGCACGCCCAGGGTGTTACGCATGGGCAGGTCCAGACCGGCGAGCTGTGCGATGTCTCCTGCCTGAGGCCCGGCACAGTTCACGACCGCGTCAGCGGGCAGGCGCCGTCCCGAGGCCAGCCGGACAGTGCGAACCAGACCATCCGAGATATCGAAGCCCACGACCGCGTCATTCCACACCCGGTCTGCACCTGATGTGGCGAGCAGGTGACCAATCAGCGGGGCTGGTGCAACCCAGCCCTCGGTCGGAAAGTAGGCGATCTCGCCGGCCGGGAGTTCGGCTGGGTTGATATCGGGCTCGAGGCGCAGCGCCTCAGCGCGGGTGAGCCAGCAGGCCTCGTACCCGTAACCGAGGACCAGGTCGACCTTTCGACGCAGGTCTTCGCGTTCGCCTTCGTCGCCGCCCCATTTCAGGCAGCCGCGCTCGTGGTACCAGTCGCCGCCGGGAACGTCCCGAGCGAGCTTCCGGTGTGCTTCCATACCGGCCACGTTGAGATCGTGGTACGCCCGTGGCTCCTTGGCGCCATTCGCGTTAGTCCACGAAAAGGTCGCACCCGACGTGCCCCCCGCCGGCAACCCCGCATCGACCACCGTCACGCTGACGCCCCGACGCGCTAGCTCGGCGGTTACCGCTGCGCCGTACACCCCGGCACCGATGACAACAACTTTGTTATGCATGAGCGAATGCCTTTCTCTCGCGTGTTCTCTCACAGCCCCGGGCAGTGGGCTCTGCGCTCCGCAACGCCTGCCGTATCTGATGTAACTAGTTGCATCGGATTACAGAAGGACTGGCTCGACAGACACCGCCATGATTCACTTCACGCGCCCGATGGGCTCGGCTCGGGACTCTCGCTCGGTGATCGCCCGGCATCGGCGCTGCTGGTCCGTACGCGGTTGCCGATCCCGATCACGGCCACCACGGTCGAGATTGCGCTCAGGATCGCGAGATAGATGCCAGGGGCGAGGCCGTACCCCAAGGAAACCCACCAGGTCGCGAGGAACGGTGCGCTCCCACCGAAGACAGCGTAGGCAAGCTGATAGGACAGGGCGGCCCCCGAGGCTCGCACGGCCGGCGGGAGCAATTCAACCATTGCCAGGGCGGTGGTCGCGGTGAATCCGCTGTACAGCAAGGCAAGCAGCGTGATGATCAGCGCAGATTGCGTCAACGAACTGTTTTCGAGCACGGCCAAAGCCGGCACCGCCAACACCGCCAGGCCGAGTGCGCACGTCACCGCAACTCGTTTCCGCCCGACGGTATCGATGAGATACCCGGCCCCAGTGCAGCCCACCGCGAGCACGCTCCAGAGCACCAGTTGCACGATGAACGACTTATTGAGACCGAATGATGTCTTTGCTGCCATGTGGGACACAAGGAACGTGCTCATGATGTAGGCAGCGGTTGCGTTGGTCATCGACCAACCGATGATGATAAGCAGTGGCTTCTTCGCCGTCTTGAGTGCCCGCTTGATCGGTGTCTTTTCCACGCTGCCCGAAGCACGCAGCGCCTCGAACGCCGGCGACTCCTCCACGCGCAACCGAAGATAGAGGCCAGCCAGTCCGAGCGGCGCCGCCACAAGGAACGGCACCCGCCATCCCCACGATGCCAACTGTTCTGGAGTTGTCGAAACAGTCACCACCAAGGACACCAAAACAGCGGTGAAACTCCCGATGTACGACCACACCGGAGTGATTGCGGCATAGCGACCGCGCTTGTGATCGGGCGCGAATTCAACGACGTAACTGGTCGAACTGCCGTACTCCCCTCCAGCAGCCGCAGCTTGGGTGAGGCGGCACACCAGCAACAGCACCGGTGCCACGACGCCGATCTGGGCGGCGCCGGGCAGCAGGCCCAACGCCAGCGTCGCGCCACTCATCAACAGGACTGAGATCAGCAATGACGTGCGGCGGCCGATCCGATCAGCAATCTGACCGAATACGAGCCCGCCGAGGGGACGAGCCAGAAAGCTGACTCCGAAGATTGCAAGGGTGGCCAGCAGGCCGGCGGTGGCACTGGATTTCGGGAAGAATACCGCAGCGATGGTGGTGGCGAACAGTCCGTACAAAACAAAGTCATACCACTCCACAAAGTTGCCGATCGCGGCGGCCTTCAGTGCTGCCTTTCGGCGCACGGCGAGGTCGGCGGCATTGCCGTTATCCATCAGCTTCTCCTTCAAGGTGAACCGATTCGCTCGAGACCGGCGACCGGTTTATCAATTTCTCTTGCTGGCGCGCGCTTGCGGCGTCCGCGTCTCGGCGAAACCTCGTGAGCTCCTGGGCCAAGGCCGGCTACTTGAGTGATGTAACTAGTTGCATGTAACTAGTTACATCGGCTATCGTCGTAGCACACCGCATGACGGCGTGCTCGGTCAAGAGCTCGAGTTCGCCTCCCCTCTGTCGGCACTCAGGACGAGGAAGGGAGGTCAGAAACGACTCTTGATGCATGGCACCGCGCGCTCTCATGGGAAATGAGACAGACGTCGAGCCATCGCCCACCTGGGGGCGGGTCGGGCGATCGCGAGAGGATGAGGCATGGCACGGGCAACAATCAACGATGTCGCCGCTTCGGCCGGAGTTTCGACCGCGACGGTCTCCCGTCTGTTGAACGGCCACAACGTTTCCAGCGACACCGCGGATCGGGTCTGGAAGGCGGTGGCCGAGCTCGAATACACGCCAAACGCGCTCACGCGAGGGGTCTTCGCAGGCCGCTCCAGCACGATTGGTGTGATCATCAGGGACCTCGACAGTCCCTTCTACCTCGAGCTGATGCGGGGGATCGAAGAGGCTGCCACCGACCACGACAGCCTGGTGATGTTCGCCAACACGTTCAGCCAGGTCGAGCGGGAGGCGGCCCACGCCCAGAGAATGGACGAGCAGCGAGTCCGTGGCCTGATCTTGACAACTGGCCCCACCATCGACCCGCGGGCTCGCCGGATGGCGGCGGCTGGGACTCCATGTGTCATCGTCACCCGCGCAGTCGAGGACTTGCAGCCGAACCTGCACTCGATCAGCCTGGACAACCTCGAGGCCGGTCGGCTCATCGGCGGACATCTCCTGTCGTGTCGGCGTTCCTCGATCGCTGTTATCACCATGGGGACCCGGCAGCAGGGCATCGAGCGAATCTGCGGACTACGAAGTTTGCTGACAGAACACGACGTCGAGCTGCCCGACAACGCGGTGCGAGCCGTGGAGGGCAAGGAGGAAGTCTTCGCTGCAGTCGCCGACCTGCTGTCCGACGGCCGGCGGATCGACGCGATCGTCTGCATGTCGGATCTGCTCACCCGGCACATCTACGAGGCTCTCCAGAAGCTCGGACGCCGTGTTCCAGACGACGTTGCGCTCATCGCCGTGGGAGATTTCGACTGGGCGGAAGCTCTAGGCATCACGGTCATTGCCCAGCCGTCCTACGAGATGGGGCTTGAAGCGGCGATACTGATCGTCACCCAGCCCGAGGAACCGGTGCAGATCGTCAAGAAACCACGCCTCGTCGCGCGCCGGTCGTGCGGAGAGAAAGCAGCGCGACAGACGACGAGCTCTGTTCGGGCTTCTCGCCCCGGCGGAGACTGACTTAGCCGTCCGGCGGCAAAAGGAGACCGCGCGCCTGGCAGCATCGCCGATGACCAAGACCCCGTCGCGACGGGAGACCGTGTGCGCGTGGGGTCGTTCACCGAGCAGATCGGCGTGGGCAGCGGTTTGGGTGAAGCCAGCACCCCGGCGGCCGAGCCCGTCGCATCCGGGTCGACCGCGCCATCGCCGTCGATGGCTGTACGCGACAACGGCGGGCAGATCAGCACGGCAGAGTCCTCATCGGTGGACGACGCCTCTCGCTCTCCCGTTGCTCCAATCGTTCGGCGCGAATCCGGTGGCGATCGGAAGCTGGAGTCCTGAAAGGGTCATGTCGGCGCGGATCCGAGGCCGACCAACAGGCTGTGTCGGGCGGAGTGGACATGTTGCTCGGCGGTCTGCGCCAGCAGGTGCGGGTCGCGCTGACTGATCAGCTGTGTCAGCTCGCGATGCTCGTCGACCACGCGGTCTCGATAGTGCTGGTAGCCATTGTCTACACGGCGCAGCTGAAACAGGTGAACCTGTGAGCGCACGGCGGTCCAGGCGCTGGTGAGTCGGCTATTAGCCGCTGTCTGATAGATCCGGTCATGGAAAGCGATGTCGAGCGCGACGAGCCGAACTGGATCTGCATGATCAGCGATCTCGTTGGACATGGCTTCGACCAATCGGTCGAGGTCCGCCAAATCGCGAGGCGCGGCCGTTTGCTGTGCAGTGATGGCCGCCAGCCGGTCGAGGGTGGCCCGTAGGGCATAGACCTCCTCCACGTCGGTGGCGGTGACCTCGATGACGGTGGTCTGACGATGCCAGCCGGCACGGATGAGGCCTTCGTGGGCGAGGATGCTGAGGCCTTCCCGAACCGAACCGCGGCTGATGCCCAGCATCTCCGCCAGCTCGACTTCCCGCAGCATTGCACCAGGCGGAAAGCGTCCGCCAAGTATGGCAACCCGGACCAGGTCTGCAGCCTCGTCCGACAGTCCTCGTCGGTTGACCCGTGGAAGATCTGCACTCATGTCCGAATGTTGACATTAGGACATGAGACGATGCAAGGTGTGTTCAGTTCAATCGGACACAAGGGAGGGCTTGGATGTCAGATCAGGTGCCTGGTGGCGTACTCGCCACCAGAGCGTCACGAGGGACCGTTCGCTCCACCGCGGTCCCATTCGCCCACCGCGGATACCAGGCTGCGATGCACCACAGCGGCAGCCGCTAAGACGCAGCCTGGTCCTCCGAAGCGATGCTGGACCTCAACGGAGCCTCGTATCTGCGCCCATGAGAACAAGAGTTGACCCAACTACCACTCGGCCCGACACGACCAGCCACCGGACCCGGATCGCGGTGGCGCTCCGCCACCTAGCCTTCCAAAACCTCGGCCTGATCGAACCGGTCCTGCGCCACCACAGCTAGACGATCCGCTACCTCGGCGTCGACCTCGACATCATCAACGGTGAGTCCGACCCGATCGGCACGGCCGACCTGGTAGTGGTGCTCGGCGGCCCGATCGGCGCCAACGACGGCGATCGAAATCCCAACCGATTCACAATCCCTGCCGGCGCAAGCCGACTCGCCTCGACTCCGGTCTGTGACAACCAGGCCTTCAGTTATGGGCCGAACCTCTTGCCCTTGCAGTTCCACCTCGAAACCCCGGCGACCGATCTTGAGCGCTGGCTCATCGGTCACCCCGAAGCGCTCACCGCGGCGGGCATCGCCCGTCCGACATCCGCCACGCTGCTACTGCAGCGTGCCCCCGCCCTCACTCTCGCTGGGTGCGAGGTACTCGACGCTTGGGTGTCCAGACTAGGTCACGTTATCGCAGTAGCGGCAGCGCTGCCGCTCAGTTCCGGCAGTTCAGCCCAGTGGTCGTCCATTCGACCTATGCCGAATTCGCCTGTCCACACACGTTGATGAATGTGCAGGTCACCAGATGGTCAATCGTGGTACTGCTGGCTCGGGCTCTTTTGCGACGCTCGATGTATCTCATGCTCCCGGTCAGATCACAGCACAGCGCAAGGGCGGCGGAATCGTGGTCGATTTCTCCCATGGCGACGTCGCGGCCTTCCCACCAGCGCCCGGCGCGCTCGAGAAACTGATCGCCGCCGTCGAACAAGGCGACACGCACGCCTACTCGCCGTACCGCGGCCACGCCGCACTGCGCGAGCGCCTCGCGCCCCGCATCGCCGAGCTCACAGGGGCGCCAGTCGATCCCGATCGCGACCTCATCGTGACGCCGGGCTCCCAGGCTGGGCTCTTCCTCGCTCTCGCCGCGCTGGTCGAGCGCGGCGACGCGGTGGCCGTGGTCGAACCCGACTACTTCGCCAACCGTAAGATCGTGCAGTTCCTCGGCGGCAAGGTCCTACCTGTTCCTCTGCACTACGCTGACCCCACTCAGCAAGCTCGACTTGATCTAGACCGCGCGCAGGACGCCTTCCGCCAGGGCGCGAAGGTCATGGTGGTGTCCAACCCGAACAATCCCACCGGCGTCGTTTACTCCTCTCACGAGATCGCTGCTGTCGCGCGGCTGGCCGGGCACGCCGGCGCCACCGTGGTCGTGGACCAGCTGTACTGCCGCCTCCTCTATCCGGGGACCCACTTCACCCATCTCCGCGCGGCCGACGTCGGCGGCGACCAGTGCCTGACCCTGCTCGGGCCATCCAAGACCGAGTCCCTCAGCGGGTACCGGACCGGCGTCGCGGTCGGGCCACCCGCGGTCATCGACCGGATGGAACAACTTCTAGGCATCGTGTCGCTCCGCGCCGCTGGCTACAACCAGTCCGTCCTGGACACGTGGCTCACCGAACCCGAAGGCTGGCTGGCCGAGCGAAGATCGCAGCACCAGACGATCCGTGACGCACTCGTCGCCATCTTCACCACCTCGGACGGCATGGCCGATGGGTTCACGGTCCGACCGACTGAAGGAGGAAGCTACCTGTTCCCACGGCTTCCCACGATGCGCTTGAACCCCGCGCAGTTCATCACGAAGCTGCGCGACGACGAAGGCATCATCGTCACGCCCGGCACCGAGTTCGCGCCCCACAGTGGACACAGCATTCGGCTGAACTTCTCTCAAGACCGAGACCGGTCGATCGACGCAGTTGACCGCATCGTCGCAGCAGCGCGGAGCTGCCAATGAAACTTCAACGCGCGCCCGACTCGCCTCGGGATCGGAGGCGCGTGACGCCTCTGTCCGCCATCTCGACTTCGCAGGCACCTGCGCCAGCGGGCACCTACAGTCAGGCGATCCGCGTCCGACGTGTGCTCTACATCTCCGGGCAAACACCACGCACCCCCGACGACACACGCTCCGGGGACGCGACGCTGCGCGTCCAAGCTCAACTTGCGCTGGCCAACCTCACCCGGATCGCCGAAGCGGGTGGCGCACGCCTCGCCAACGCCGCATCGGACGCTCCCCGGGAACAGTTCCCGCCGGGTCTGGCGTTCATGCTCGCGCGCCAGCGCTTCGCCTGCGCCAACTCGATGCTCGGAGCCAGCTCGGCGGCTCGGCCGTCGGCACGCTCGGAGCCCGTTCACCTGAGGCCGGCGCTGGTTGGGACCGGCGATGATCCCTCGCGCCGCCGACTGATCCTCCGCACCCTCATCGAGGAGCCTCGGCAGTTACCGCAGGCAGAAGGCGTCAGGGTTGGGCGCCAGGGGCGCGGACGCTCCTGTTCACAGCTGGCCGGCGCCGGGCTGATTGCTGTGAGACGCGCTTAGGAGACTTTCTCGACGAAGGCAGTCGCGGCTTTCTTGGCTAGATAGCGCATAGTTTGCGCCCCGGCGTTGGCTCCTGACCACCCGACTTTCATCCGAATCACCTTCGTTCCGTCGGGCAGAACTTCAGGAGGACTGGCCTCCTTTTCGATGTCCGCCAAGTCGCTGCTCATTGGCACCAGGGTCGCAAGATCCTGGAACGCGTTGACCATCCTGGCAAGGGCGTCTTCTAGGAGTCTGAAGTCGACATGGGAATCGGCGCCCGCCCACGCATCGAGGCTGCGGTCGAGGGATGCGTGGCTGGCCCACTTGTTCCGCAGATGGCGCACGTATTTCAGAGACAAGACCGTATCGGCATCGGTGGTCGACCGGATGTGACTGATGAGGTCGAGCGCAGCCTCGGCCTCGTCGTCCGGGGTCAGAGCGATTCTGCGTCTCAGGTCGTCGTCAAGGGCGTCGAGCGCATGAGGGATCGACATGGTTCGCCCGCGCCCCGTGAGATCGATCGTGGTAGCGATCCCGATGACCGCACTGCGAAGCAAGCTCTTTCTCACCAACTCAGTTCCCTGTCGCAGATGGCCCTGCTGTGAGAGGGCCAGGACGCCCAGCTCGGGGCACGCCTGCTTAGCGAAGTAGAAGGTATAGACGGCCTCGCCCAGCAGGTTGAGCAGCGACTGTTCAACTCGGTGGGCCGCGCCCAATGCATCGACCCCTGCCTTGAGGGAAACGTTGGGCATCGGGTCTCCGGCGATGGTTGGCAGGTCTGCGGGACCGAACTCCGAGGCGAAATCACTCAGCTTCATGGGCAACAGACTAGAGAGGTCCACCACTGCCTAGCTCGAGCAATGAGAATGCCGCCCTACGGGATCGCTGCTCGGTGGTGAACGAAGCTCGGAGTCGACACATCCGGAGGTAGTTGTCCGATCGGCCGGGAAGTGGATTGGCTGAGCGTCTCGCGGATGTCGTCGTAGCTGCCGTGCGCGAGTAGCTCGGCGGCGCAGGTCTCGCAAGGCCCGCTGTTTTGGCAGTACTCGGTGGTCGCCCGGTTGCGGACGTGGACACGGGCCTGGGTCGGAAAGTCCGCTCTGACGACGTACCACTCCCCCGCCTGGTCGGCGACCGCGGCCTTGAGGGCAATCTCTGATCGCTGGGGCGCGGAGAAGCGGCCGTCGTGGATCCGGATCGCGAAGACGCGGTCCAGGTGGTCCTGCTCGTCGACGGCCGGCGCCGCGACCTGCATCCAGGCCACTGCATCATCGACGGTCCCAGGCCCCCACAGCCAGTCCGCCGCGTACGCGGTCTGCTCGTGCCGCGAGTCGAAGTCGAACAGGTCCGGGTCGTCGGCCACGGCTCTGACGATGATGTAGTTCCAGTCCTGGTGTACTCCGGGTTCGTCACGGAGCCGGTGAGCATCGACGCGCTGGATCCCACCGGTCTCGGACCATCCGATGGCGATGATGTGCCGCGTCCGTGGCCCCGGGTAGTACTTCCCGTTGGGGGTCGGATGTCCCCAGAGCTGGTTGATGATCTCGGCCGCCGCACGTAGTTCGTTGGCCGCGGCGACGGGACTGGTCAGGTGCGGGCTGCCGTGGGCGATCATGTTGCGCAGGTCGCCATGGGTGCGTTCCTGGTGACGGTTCTGTTGCCCCCGGAAGTACCCCACGCTCCGCGCCCAACTGGTGAGGTCTCGCAGCATTCCCCTGAACGGCAGGATCGAGCCGTTGCCGCCGGCCAGCAGGCGGGGGTTGCGGCGGCAGGCGTCGAACACTGTCTCGTAGCTGTCGGCCCTGATGTGGATCGTCTGGCCTTGCCTGTCGACCAGGGGTACGACGTTGTTGTAGTGCTCGAGCAGCCGGTCTCGTAGCGCTTGTTCGATGAGAAGGAGCGAGTGGTCGTGCACCAACGTGTAGGTCTCGTAACACAAGACACCGTGTCCGTAGACCGTGCGCAGCCGTTCGAACGCCCGGCGCGTCGGCGCGGCGACATCGCTGGACAGCTCAATGGCGCTGACCACTTGCTGCTGGAACTCAGCGGCATCCGCGGCATCCATGTGTCCTAGGCCCGCCGGGGTGAAGGCGAGCGAGCGAGCGTCTGCCCGCTGGAGTTCCTCGAGCGTCTTGATCTGCATCGTCACATGATCGACCTTGCCCACCCGGACCGCACCACCGCGCGCGATCCCGCGGCCATCACCAATCCATCAGGACGCACCACGCGGAGCAGTACCCACTCCACCACAGTCGACCCGCGGACCGGCAGCCCCATCCCTTAGGCCGGATCGGCCGCAGAGCCAACACCGTGTTCACTGAGTCTCGTCTGGACGTCGCCATGCAGATGGTCGACGTACTCACGCAGAACTGTCGGGTCCGCACAGCACACTTGGCGAGCGAGCGAGTCCCGTCGGTCTTGGTGGGGTATCGGCCTTCGTCGCCGCCCTTCTCACGCTGATTGAGATCGTTCATGAACGCGAGGACCAGCTGTTGATCGGCGCCGCCAGCGAGCAGGTCGTCTCCGGCGAGCGTCAGCTGCCCCACGAGGTCAGTGAGGTTACGGGGTGCGCGGAAACCGGCCGAGCAACGCTTTGAGTGCGAGCTCTGCCAGCTGGCGCAAGAAAGGCCGGCTGTGGAGCATGGTTATCGATCGCCACAACGGTGCCAGCGTGCAACTCGTTAAGGGTCTCGTCGACTGCGTCGGTGCAGTGAGTACCCGACAGACACAACGCGTTGGGTCCGTTGTTGCCCCGGTCACCCATCGAACCGAACGGACTGATGTACTCCATGGCCACAGCTTGCCGGGCAGCCGTTGGTAGACCCAGCAAATATCGGAATCGTCGAGATCAGGCAGATCTCAGAGAACGTCGAGCGGCAGAGCTCAGATTCTCGTGGACTCGCGGCCTGTTCGGAGGCTCGTGAGTGCATGCATCCGCTGTCTGCCAGCCACCTCGACCACACTCGAGACGTCAGTCTGTAACGCTCAGCCATAGACCGCGTCAGGTGATCCTGTCACAGTTGGCTGGCCGTAGCCATCGGGACGGACTCCACGGTAGCCGTTGACCAGCAGCGGTGACGATATGACGAAGTCCGCACTGGCGACGTTGGATGCGATCGTGATGTTCCACAACGTCGCCAGGCGTAGCAGTGCCTTGACATCGGTGTCGTGCGGCTGGGCCTCCAGCGGATCCCAGAAGAAGATCAGCACATCGATCTGCCCCTGGGCAATTCGAGCCCCGATCTGCTGATCCCCGCCGACTGGCCCACTGAGAAACCGAGTAACCGGCAGGCCGAGCTCAAACTCCAGCATCGTACCGGTCGTGCCGGTAGCGTACAGATGATGTCGGCTCAACGTCCCGCGATTGAATTCTGCCCAGCGCAGCAACTCTGCTTTCTTGTTGTCATGAGCAACCAGCGCGACATGTCTCCGAGCGGCGTACTCGCCCATCACACTCCCCTTTCCCTTTAATACAAAGGATGTCAGGCCGCTGTGGCAGGCGCATTACGTCTCATGTCAAGGCGATGAACTGCGAAGCTACCCGCTGCCACGTGTTGGACCGGAGGGCGCAGAGAGCCCCCATCGTGTCGCTGAATAGCAGAGATATCGACCCAGCGACTGTCTTCAGTTTGTCGCGCCCGCCTCCGGCACGCGGCGCTCTCGTCCAGACGCAGCGTGGCGGTCAGGCCGTTGCTCAACCCGAGCAACGCAATGCATCGCGACTGTCCCGGCTGGCGAGACGAGGTCACCTCGTGGATGTCGACAGACTGCTGGAGGACCAGTGGCGGACAACTGCCGAACTGCTTCGCCCGGATTAGACGACTTCCAGGAGCGCCTGGTGGTCACCGCGCTGCCAGATGCCGAGCCTTTCCCCGGTCGGTGTTGAGGTCGGTCTGCCTGAACTCGGGTCCGATTACGTCAACTCGTTCCCTGTGACATAGTCCCGATCGGGGATGTCGGTGACGAACATGTAGCCGGGCGCGTGCGTGATCGCGAACGGGACCTTCGAGGCAATGACAGCCGCCTGAGGTGTGACTCCACAGGCCCAGAAGACCGGGACATCACCCTCGTGCAACTCCAGCGGGTCGCCGAAGTCCGGAGCGTCGAGCGCTCCCGAGATCAGGCTCGCTGGCTCGCCGACGTGGACGGGCGCGCCGTGGACCGCAGGCATCCTCCCGGAGATAGCCACGGCCGCCGCAACCATGGGCGCGGGAATCGGACGCATCGAGACAACCAGCGGACCTGAGAGCCGGCCCGCAGTGCGGCACTGTCGCTGCGTCCGGTACATCGGCACGTTGACACCCTGCTCGACATGCCGCAGCGGGATACCTGCCTCGACGAGGCCGGACTCGAAGGTGAAGGAGCACCCGATATGGAAGGAGACCAGATCGTCCCGCCAGTATGTCGTCGTGTCACTGGGCTCGGCCACGATTTCGCCGTCCTGCCAGACGCGGTACAGCGGCAGATCGGTGCGGATGTCGGCATCCGGGGCAAGGACGGTGGTGGTCGAGCCGGCTTCGCTGACATCGAGCAGCGGGCACGGCTTCGGGTTCCGCTGAGCGAAGAGCAGCACGTCGTACGCCCACTCTGTGGGTACAGCCACTAGGTTCGTCTGCGTGTAGCCGTGAGCCCACCCGCTGGTCGGCGTGACTTCGCCGTTGCGGAACCGTCGGCGGGCCGCCGCGGGGCCGAGGGTGGCCACCTCGTTGCTCATCACAGCAGGTCCTTTCCGCAGATCTTGGAGAGGCCGAACAACCAATCAAGGCGAGGCCGTGGCCGAACGGGCCGAACAATGCGCCTGAGACGCGCAAACGCCAAGTAGCGGAACAAGCCGCTGCGGGGACGCGCGACTGGTGGCTCAGAAACCCAGTAGGGCCGCCGGACCGCTCGCCTTGACTTCTTCTCGGCCGGAGGTCAGCGCCGTAAGAAGCGCTGCAGCACGGTCCTTCCCCAGTGCCGGCTCAGCGTATGAGAGGAATTTCTCGTGGACTTCCTGTAGAGATAGGTACGGGTCCCGATATGAACTCGCTTGCAGAATCTGCCCGTGACTCGAGTGCACTTCAACGCTAGCCGTCCGGACAGAAGGAAGAGCCGCATCCGCCGAAGGGTCTGCGTGGACCCTAATCTTCGACACCAGGCCGGCAACCGCAGGATCTAGTGGCCTTTGTAGGCGATCAAGTGAGATGGCACCGTCAAGAAGGGCCACGGCGACGAGATATTGGAGGCTCAGTTGCCGGGATGTCATGGTAGCGAAGCTGGTGGCGTTGTCGCACCCTGGATAAGTAACGGCGGCGGTCGTTGCCTTGACATGGATTGCTTCGACACTAGAGGCATCGGTGCGCCGGGAAAGCAGCTGTGCCGCGTCAATTGCCTCCTGCGTCAAACCGGACGATGGATAGCGCTTGAACACGATCTCTTCGACAGCCAGCCGGTCCGTCGATACCTTGGGCATGCATAGCTCACTACTCGAATTGCCAAAGAGGGAACGCAAACCGTAACGTCCGTCAATCGCCGTCCCCGCGCCGCGAGCGCCCGCCTCGGCGACCAAGGCGGCCAGAAGTCCCGCCCTGGCAGCACCCGCGTTTTGAAAATAGATGTCAGAAGTACCCGACCCCGCCCACTCGCAGGTGCCACCCGCCGCATTCGCCGCAAGCCCGAGAGCGTCGACATGCTGGCTTTCGCTCAGGCGCAACAGTGAACCTGCTGCCGCAGCGGCTCCGAGGGGACCGAATAGAGTACTACCTCGCCAACCCCCACCTAGGACACCGCCCGCAATCGTCGCCAGGGCCACTTGGGCAATCACTTCATAGCCCAGAACTGTCGCCCGGATAACGTCCGCCATTGAGCTGCCTAGATGTGCGCCCAAGCCAAGTGCGACAGGAACAACGACCGTGCCCGGATGTGCGTAACTCAAGTGGTGAGTGTCTTCATGGAGGATGGAGTGGCAGGCAACAGAATTGGCCCAAATGGCGTCGCCGAGCGAGGCGGTGTCGTTGACAGTTCCCCATAGGCGACTGTCGCCGTGCGACATGCGCGCTACCCTTTGGGCCTGTTTGACCCATGGCGTTGTCCTGCCACCGATCGCACAGCCCACCGCGTCGACCAAGCAGGCTCCCGCAGCAACGATCACTCGATCTGGGAGTGGGGACCGCTCAATTTCGACCAACTCCGCGGCCAGCGCTTCCAAATATGTCGTCACGTGTGATCCGTCCTAGCAATCTCGACACGAGTTGTTCATCTGAAATCAAGTTAATTGCCCAGCTCAAATGGCAATCGCTACCCGGGCGGCGACGCCTCTGGCCGACGACCGACGGCGCTTGCAGGTTCGCGAACATACGGCAATTCACTGGAGCCGCTTTGTCAGCTGCGACATCGAGCATGTCTCACGTTGGGAACGGTGTCAAGGCATGTCCGATCAGACGCACGCATACCCGTAGGGGCGTGAATCGAGCCGCCGTCTTCCGGCGGAGGCCACCGCCCGGAAGGATGTTCAGGACTGTTCTTGACTCTCCGAGCTCGCGGTTTTCACCTGGCCACGCCGGTCGACGACTTGGAGGCGGCACGGCCGTCTACGTCGACACGCTCGGGTTGGAGCAGGACCGGAGCTCGGAGACGTGACGCCCGCGCCGATCTGTTCGGCGTAGGCCTGAGTAGCGGGATAGTCCTGGACCTACAGGCAGCTGGGTCGAGCTTGTGCCGGCCGCGCGCCCTGGGACAAGAGAGTGGGCGGCGGGCTCGATTCACGCCTCTGCGTGCGCAGGTGCGTCTGATCAGAGGCGTCTTGACACCGTTCCCAACTAGAACGCAGACTGCTGACACCGTTCCCACTCTCATTCCTATTGAAGGAGCCTTGTCATGAGCGCCACGGTTGACGTCGCCCCGAACACCGGTGCCGCCTCTACCCGTAGTCAGACACTCGGCCCTACGCGGCAGCTTGCGCAATTCGTGGTCGACCTCACCTATGACGACCTCCCCGCGGCCGTAGTCGCCAAAGCGAAGGACCTGCTCATCGACTACTACGGCTGTCTGGTCACGACTATTGACGAGGACATGGCCAAGATCCTGTTCTCGGTGGCGGCCGACGAAGGTGTGTCGGTCCGGCCAGAGAAGTCCGCAACGATCGCCGGCTTGCCGGGTCGGTATACGACCGAGTGGGCGGCCTTCGTCAACGGCGCGAACACACACCTGTCCGAGCTCGATGACACCCACCGCCTGACCGCCACGCATCCGGCACTCGGGATCTTCGCGACCGCGCTCGCCATGGCTGAGCGCACTCACCCGACCGGTGAGCAGTTCGTGACGGCCATTGTCGTCGGCTACGAGGTCGCGCTCCGCGTCGCGATGTCCGTGACGCCGAACCACTACGTCACGGGCTGGAACCCCTCAGGGACGGCGACGATGTTCGGCTGCGCCGCCCTCGCCGCGAAGCTGCTCGGCCTGGACGAGGAGCACACCGCTTGGGCTCTAGGTCTCGCGGGTGTCCAGGTGGCGGGAAACCGCGCCCACCTCACCGAGCGTGTGATGACCAAGGACTTCAACAACGGCCACGCGGCCCGGTGCGGGGTTTCGTCCGGACTTCTCGCCCAGGCGGGATTCACCGCCTCGACCGACGAGCTCGAGAACGCGATGGGGTTCTGGGCGCTGTACGGTGCCGGATCCGTCTTCCCGCAGGAGGCGACACGCGAGTTCGGGGCGCTGTGGCGCACGCTCGAGATGGGGCACAAGCCCTATCCGTCGTGCCGATTCAGCCACTCGTCGCTCGACGCGATCGTGGGCCTAGTCTCGGATGGTCTGGTCGATCCCGCGAATATCTCGAGCATTACGACCTCGATCGCGCAGACCGGCCGATACATCGTGGACGACCCGGAGCCGTGGACGGAGGGCAAGGGAACCATGGGCCCGCGGTTCTCGATCCAGTTCAACACCGCGATAGCCGCGCTGTACGGTCGCGACGGCCTCGATGCCATCTACGACCCGGCTGTCGCGCAGACGTACCTGAGCCGGCCGGAAGTTCGTGACCTGATCGGTCGCATCAGGGTCGTGGGCGACCCGGAGATCGACAAGGACACGGACTTGTTCTGGAAGTGCGATCTTGACGTCGAGCTCGCGGACGGTACCCATCAGGCCCGGACTGTGACCTACCCACTTGGTGAGCCCGAGAACGGCCTGGGCACCGAAGGCCTGATCGCGCGCTTCATCAAGATGACAACTAAGGCGGGCTACTGGAACGAGGCCCAGGCGCGCGAGGTCCTCGACGAGCTGCTGCAGACCGAGCTGCTCGACGACGCCGCCGTGCTGCCGGCGCACTACGCCTGAGCTGCGACGGCACGAGACGCGATCATGCTGCGCAACATCGACACCCTGCTCACGGGCGACATCTTGAAAACCCTCGACGATCTCGGTCACAACGACCGAGTGCTCGTGGCGGATGCGAATTTCCCGTGGCGGAAGTACGGCGTGCCCACCCACCGGATCGGGACATCGACGGTCGCGGCAATGCGCGCGATCCTACACGTGTTCCCACTTGAGACCATCGATGGTGACGCGGTCATCGTGCGCACCGAGCACGATGGCGACGACCTCAATGACCTGCAGCTCGAGGTGCGCGAGCTCGCCTGCGCCGAGCACGGTGTTGACATCGGCTTCGCGACGCCACCTCGGCAGGGCTTTCGAGACATGCTTGCGAACACGATGGCGATCCTTCTGCTAACCGACATCGAGCCCTCGTGCTACCTCCTCCGGAAGGGAGTCATCTCGCCCTGATCGAACGATTGTGCGGGAGATGGTGGCTCCGGATTGCCTCCGAAGCTTCCCGCCGCCGCTGTGATCCGCGCTGACATTGCGCGAAGGGACACCTCTAACCTCTCGACGACGCGAGTCACAAGGTCCAAGGGCACGAGGTCGTCCTGTGCCCGGGTGCCTTTGCTCCGCGAGTCAGGGCCCCTTCCGTGTTGAGCACGTTTCGATCTAGCGGAGCTGCGACCACCCCGACCTGGCAGCTGCGCACAGGCCGGGAGACTGTTCCTGAATCCTGACAGGAGTTCCAATGTCGGACATCGTTGACAACGCTAGCTACGGCACCGTGGTCCGAGGGGCCTTTATCCCTTGGGAACAGGGCGACAGCCGTCCGTTCTTTGAGATCGTCGCGGACGACGTAACGTGGCGAATCATCGGCACCACCTCGGTGTCGGGCACCTACCACTCCAAGCAGGCGTTCGCTGAGGCAACCGCGCCACTAGGCGCCCGTTTCATTGAGCCGCTCATGGCCAAGATCAAGTCGATTCATGAGGCGGGCGACACCGTGTTCCTTCAGTGGGAGGGCACGAGCCAGAGCGTGAACAGCCGGCCCTATCACCAGACATATTGCTGGGTCATCCGCATGGCAGGCGGCAAGGCCGTAGATGTGGTCGTCTATCTCGACACAGCTCTGGTCGACGACATGTTCGCCGACTAGAGCACTCCCGGTGCTCGGCTCCTCAGTTGCGTCGATCCGCTTACGTCGCCGGCAGCATCTCTATTCACCCGATAGCGCGGGCGAGCAACGAGCCGTCGACGTCACCGTCCGACGCGATTCCTACGATCGTCCGCCCCGCGAACGTCGTCCGGCCGGCCGATGCTGCAGCCAGCGCGGTGGTGAACACGGTGACGATCGCGTGAGCACCTGCTCGTCGGTGACCTTGTGGGTTAGCACCGAATGCCTTGAGAGGGCTGCCAGCGGATGGACGCCAGCGGACGGTCCGGTGATCGCGTCCATGACCGTTGCGGGACACGAGTTAGCCGTTTGAGCTGCTCCCACTGCCAGCGCGTGCCTCGGGACCGGACGCCGTCATGCGGGGAATGGCGTAATGAGCGCCATTCCCCGCTCCGCCTGGATATTCCGGGCGATCTCCTCTCGGTCCTCGGCCGCTCGGTCAGTAGAGGGCAACCTCGGCGCCCTTCCGGCAGTTGCCGACTTCGACCGCTGGCGAGCTGCTCGGCATCACGATCACGCCGGCATGCCGATCGTCCGCGCCGCGGCCGCGCTCTGCCCGATGTCGGTCATCGGATCGGTCCGTCGCTCATCTCGTTGACCGCATGGGCACGCTCGATGAGCTCCAGGACTCGGATCGAGTCTTCGGGATCCACCGGTAGCGGGCCGCCTGAGGTGAGGGCGCGAGCGAGCTGACGGTAGAAGTCGAGGTACCTGCCGCGGGAGTGGAGGATTCGCCGTTTGTCCGGTCTGCCGACGATCGGCTCGCCTGCTGCGCGTTCACCGAAACCGGCATCCGACGGCGACATTCCTGCTGCGAGCTGGGCCTCCTGTGGATCAAGTCCGCGAACCTCGAACGAGCCAGCCGACCCGAGCACGCGCAGACGGGGTGCGAACGATGCCGCGACCGAGCTCATCCAGAGCTGGCTGTGAACGCCGCTGACGTGGCGCAGCACAACCGTCGCGTCATCATCCGCGGCACGCCATTCGGCACGGCGGGCGAGGTGTGCGTACTCGACCTCAGCGTCGCCGAACAGCAGTAGGGCCTGGTCGATTAGGTGTGCTCCGAGGTCGAACAGCAGCCCTCCGCCCTCGTCGCGGGGCGTGCAAGATTTCCAGCTCTCCGCGCGTTCGGGCTTCCACCATTCGAAGTGCGACTCGAAACGGTGCACGTCTCCTAGCGCGCCGGTCGCGAGCTCCTCACGCAGCGCGATGAAGTCGCCATCCCACCGACGGTTCTGGAACACCGTAATCCGCACGCCACGGTCCGCGGCCTGCTGCTGCATTGCCCGAGCCTCGCGCGCCGAAATCGCGACCGGTTTGTCGACGACCAGCGACAGCCCCGCGTCGATCACCGCGCTCGCGTGGGCCGCGTGTAGGTGGCCGGGAGATGCGACCACGACAAGATCCAGTTCGGCGCGGTTCGCGAGCAGCTCATCGATGTCAGACACGACGATCGCGCCCGGCGTGGTGCGCAGCGCCTCGTCACGGCGCACCCCGTCGCGGGTGAGGATCGCGCGAATCGCGAAGTCATCCGGAAGCGCCCGCAGCAGAGGGGCGTGGAATACGCGGCCGGCCACGCCGAATCCGATGAGCCCGACGCGGATCGGACTGCTCATGCGTTCCCGCCGTTCGCGGCGAAACGGCCGACCGAGAAGGTCGAGAGCAGCTCACGGCACATGCCGGTGTCTATCAACTCAGCAAGGAGTTCCCCAATGATCAGGCCGAGGGTCGCGCCGCTGTGCGTGAAGGCTAAATACAGGTTCTCGATGCCCGGAACCGGTCCGATCACCGGCTCGCCGTCGCCCGGGATTGGCTTAGGCCCGATGAGTACCCGGTCCAGTTCCAGAGCGGGCGAGCCGCTCAAGATCGTCGACGTCTCGGTCAGCAGTTCCCGCACGACCTGCGGGTCGACCCGGTAACCGTCGCCGTCTCGCTCCACGTACTCCTCGACCCACGAGGAGTCGATCGCCAGGCGATGATCTGGGGTTCGCCGCATCGACGCACGTGGCGAGTTGACGACGGCACGGAGCGGGTGCGTGAGCGGGCGGGTCACCGCGAGGACGGCGATCGGGGTGCGCTCAGCGATCGGAACTCCGAGGTTGGCCAGCTCCCGGACGGTCCACGGGCCGACGGCGAGGATCGTACGGTCGGCACGCAAGATGCGCCCATCCGCCAGGCGCGCACCGACGACCGTCGCCTCGTCGCGTTCTGGTACGGCGCGTCCCGTCTCCTGGATCACGCTGCCGCCGAAGTCAATGAAGCGGCCGAGCAAGTGACTGATGAGCGACGGCAGGTCCACCCACCCCTCACCCGCGTTGTACGTGGCGCCATCCTCGGGAAGCGAGCGCGGGTCGATCCCCGCCACGAACTGATCAACCGTGGAGCGGGTGACCCAGCGCGACTGATACCCAGTGCGACGCTGATAGTCGTACAGTTCGCGGACCTCGTTGGTCCCCTCTGCCCCACCCCATCCGATCGCACCGTCGAATCGCAACCACGACGGGTGGTTCAGGTGCGCCGCGACGGTCTGCAGCCTCTCGACACCAAGCACACGGAGCTTGTGGTACTGCGGGCTCCGGCGCGCGGCCGCGTTGAGCCACGCAATCGATCGACCCGACGCACCGGAGGCCAAGCGAGCCTCAGTCACGAGCGTCGTGCTGATCCCACGGGTCTGTAGCGACGTCGCAATGGATGTGCCGACGATGCCAGCGCCGATGACGAGCGCTGTCTGTGGTCGAGTCACGAGTACTCCTTCGATAAGGGTCGACCAAGTTGACACCGTTCCCAATATGCGAGTCAAGTTACGGCCACGCCTCCTGCCGGCCGGCTCTGCTGGTCGGCGCGATGCCCTCGACAGCTAGCGGGCCGGCCGAGAGATTTTCTTGCGCACCCTGCCGTAGTTAGGCATTGACACCGTTCCCAAGCTGTCGCAGAGTGAGGCCTGACACCGTTCCCGAAGGTGGTCTGGAGCCATACCGACCAACGTCGACCACGACGACTCGCTCGCGCGTCCTCGCACCTGAACCAAGGAGCAGCAGTGAAACGAACTACCAGCAAGATGGTCGTCGCGCTGGCGACGGCTGCTGTCCTCGTCCTGAGCGGCTGCGGCGGCTCCTCCAAGTCCTCGGAGACGAGCGTCGTCCCGGTCGACTCGGACCAGCCGGTCACGCTGACCTTCATGCACCGGTGGCCCGAAGACGCCTTCGCGCCCTACTTCGAGTCGGTCGCCGCGGACTACGAGAAGGCGCACCCGAACGTCAAGATCGATATCCAGGCGGTCGGTAACGCTCAATACCGGGACAAGCTGACGCTTCTCACCGGTCAGAACCAGCTGCCCGACTTGTTCTGGGCCACGCCCGGTTCTCTTTTCACCGCGCAGTACGTCAAGGCGGGCCTGCTCGAGAATCTCAAGGAGCCGCTCAGCAAGGACGGCTGGGGCGCGAGCCTTAATCCGAAGGCCCTGGGCGACTACACCGACGACAACGGGGTGTGGGGCGTCCCGCTGCAGTCCAACTACAAGACACTTGCGATCAATCCTGCGCTGTTCGAGAAGGCCGGAGCGAAGGTTCCCACCACTCTTGAGGGCTTGTTCGACAGCTGTTCGAAGCTGAAGGCAGCGGGCGTGACGCCGATCGCTTTCGGCAACGCCGATGGAGTGTTCGCATTGCACTACATGGCGAGCCTGAACGCCTACTACGTGCCCAAGAACGTGCGGGATGCCGACTACCGGTCCACCTCCAAGCCTGGAGCGTGGAACGACCCCGGCTACGCGAAGGCACTTGACGCCTTCAAGAAGATGCGGACGGAGTGTTTCGCCGACGGTCAGTGGACGTCAGCCTTCGATGCGGCTCGGGCCGACTTCGTCAACGGGAAGGCGGCGATGTATGAGCTCGGTGTGGTTGAGGTCAAACTGATCAATGACAAGCTCGACAAGAAGGCCTTTCCGAAGAGCTGGACAGTCATCAACATTCCCGTGCCGTCCGACGGCACCGGCGACCTCAAGAGCATCGCCGGCAACGGCAACGGGGTCGTGGTCAAGAAGGGACCGCACTCCGCGATCGCGACGGACTTCGTGCGATTCATGACAAACCAGCAGAACGCTGCGCGAGTGCCCAGCCAGATGGGCTGGATCAGTTCGGTGACGGACGTGAACACGCCTTCAGTCACCAGCCGCCAGACCCAAGACATCCTCGCCGTCGCAGGTCGTGCCGACTCGGTGGCCCTGGTGCTGGACATCGGAGTACCCGCCAAGGTGTCCGCTGCATACAAGTCTGCGATGCAGGGCTTCCTTGGAGGTCAACTGTCGACCGACGACGTCCTGAAGGTCCTCCGAACGACTCAGCCATAGGACCCCGAGAAGACCGAGAGCCAAAGACATGCCACGCGCGAAACGCCTCCTGCTGACAGGGTCCTACCTGTGGATCCTGCCAGCTCTGGCACTCCTCACACTGTTCGTCTTCTACCCGATGATCGCCAACGTCATCAACACCTTCTACGACTGGAACGTATTTCAGCCGCAGAAGCAGTTCGTCGGTCTCCAGAACTATGCCCAAGCCGCCAACGACCCAGTGTTCTGGCGAGCGCTTCGCAACAACGCGCTCTACGCCGCCGGCTCGCTCATCTGCCAGGTCGGGTTCGGTCTGGTGCTCGCATCCCTCATCGAGCATTTCGTCCGCGGGAGGATGCGCGCCTTCCTCCGATCCGCGTACTTCCTGCCGGCCACCGTCGCCACAACGGTCGCGGCCCTCCTGTTCAGGTTCATCTACAGCCCGCAGGTAGGCCTGTTCCAAGACCTGGCCCGATGGACAGGCATTGGTTGGCTCGGCCATGACTGGGTCGGCGACCCGGATACGGCAATCTTCACGGTGATCAGCCTGAGCCAGTGGCAGTACGTCGGCTACGTGACAGCGCTGTTCATCGTGGCCATCCAGCGTATTCCGCCGGAACTCTACGAAGCAGCCTCTCTTGAAGGCGCCGGGTTGGTGCGACAGTTCTTTACGGTCACGGTCCCGCTCGTGCGTGAAATGACCGCTCTGATGACGATCTTCGTCTTCACCAATGCGTTCCTACTCTTCACCCAGGTCAAGGTGATGACGGACGGCGGGCCCAACAATGGCAGCCAGGTTCTGGGAACCTGGTTGTATCAGTCGGCGTTCAACAATGATGAGATGGGTTACGCCTCTGTGATAGCGACGGTCATCCTGTTTCTGAGCATCGTGGTAGCCGTTGTGCAGCTCATGCTGGCAAGGCGGAAGAGGGTGGAATTCTAGATGGTCACCACATCAACAGAATTGCTCACCCAGCCCCGCGAAGACTCACACAGGTCGCGCGCTTCCCACGCAGTCGGCCGAATCTTCTCAGCCCCCGCCAGAGTGCTGGTTTCGATCCTCATGGGTCTCATGGTCGTCGGTGCGATTCTGCCCCTGATCTGGATGTTCATCTCAGGGCTCAAAGGCTACGGGGAGTTCTTTGGCGACCCATGGGGGCTGCCTGCCAAGCCTGAGTGGGGCAACTATGTCGACGCTTGGAACTCCGGCGTCGCGTCCTACATCGGCAACAGTCTGTTCGTCACGCTGCTCTCCCTCGCGATCGTCCTCGCCGTCGGAAGCGCTGGGTCCTACGCGCTGACCATGCTGGACTTTCCTGGCGCGAACGTGATCACACTGATGGTCATCGGCGGAATGATGCTGGCGCCGCCGGTTGCCTTGGTGCCGCTGTACTCGCTGTTCAAGACAGCCGGCTGGCTGGACAACCTGGTAGCGCTGTCCGTCCTGTACGCCGCCTACCGCCTGCCCATCACGCTGTTCATCATCCGGGCCTACATGCTGACCCTGCCGAAGGAAGTCAGTGAGGCCAGCCGTATCGACGGCGCGAACTCATTCCAAACGTTCTGGCACATCGTGCTGCCGATAACACGGCCAGCGATCGTGTCCGCCGGCATCATGCACCTTCTCTTCGCCTGGAACGAGTTCCCGTTCGCGCTGGTATTCCTTCAGAGCCCTGAACGGCAGACGCTGCCGATCGGCCTGCTGAATCTGAACAGCGACATCACGACCAACTGGCCCGTCCTGTTCGCGGCCATGACCATCGCGGCACTGCCCATCATCGTTATCTTCCTTTCGGCTCAGGGGAAGTTCATCGGCGCCTCGGCGCAAGGTCACGGGAAATGAATACCACTCCAGATATTTTCCGCACTTGCACTGTCACTCGTCGTTGGCGGCATGATGCTGGCTCTGCCAGTCGCCACGATCCTACTCTTCCAACTGTTCCAGAGCCGCAGACGTATAAGAGCCTCGCCGGGATTCTGTGACCGCACCTTTCTCATCACTTTGCTCATGGACCTCGGCGGCTCGGGGCGCCGTTCTTAACAACCACATGGTCAACGATTGGAGCATCGGTATGACTGCCCACCTGGCCGTCCAGCTCGGCCTGATCAGTTTTGCGGCCCTCACCTACGCCGCGATGTTCAGGAGCATCGCCGCCGAGGTCCGGAGCTTCTGATGGCTACGCCAGCGAGGCCAACGCCGCGATGCCGCGTCCGGGTCTGGTTCGGCGATCACCCCATCGCCGACTACCGCGCCGAGCCAGCTCTGGCCGAGCGCTACGCGGCGGCGATGGGGCGTCGATTTCCCAGCCTCCACATCACCAACGAACCGATCGCCGAGCCTGCGGAACCAGAACAGATTCATCGCTGACCAGCTCGTCGATGTGGCCGGTGCGCAAGGACTCACGCGGGCGCACCCCCTGACCACTCATGCGCCCGCGTGACCAGCGAGTGCCGACCGTCCGGTGGCGTTGCCGGACGGCCGGCACTCCCATCACAGTGCCCGCAGCGCAGCCGACCGACTACACACACGCTCCGACCAACCGAAGAAGGCGAACAACACATGAGTCTCCGCATCGGCGTAGACACCGGAGGCACGTTCACCGACGTCTGCGCATTCGACGACGAGAGCAGTCAGTTACACGTCCGGAAGGTGTCCAGTACACCGGACGACCCGAGCCGCGCGATCGTCCAGGGTGTGAACGAGATCCTCGACCAGATCGGATCCCGGGAGATTGGGGAGGTCACGTACTTCGCTCACGGGACGACCGTCGGCACAAATGCGCTCCTGACGGCACGCGGGGTGCGGACGGGGGTCATCACGACTCTAGGGTTCCGGGATCTGCTCGAACTCGGGCGCGGACGCCGACCCGACATGTACGACCCACAGGCCGACAAGGCGCCGCCGCTAGCCACCCGGCAATTGCGCATGGAGGTCGATGAGCGCGTACGGCACGACGGCCGTGTGGAGCGTCAACTTGACGAAGACCACGTGCGCCACGCGGTGAGCGAGCTGCGTGCCGGCGGGGTTGAGGCCATCGCTGTCTGTCTGCTCTACAGCTACCTCCACCCCGATCATGAGCGTCGGATCCGCGAGATCGTGCAGAAGGAGTACCCAGACGTCTACGTGACCATTTCCAGCGACGTACTGCCGGAATTCCGTGAATACGAGCGCTTGTCCACCGTCGTCACGAACGCGTACATCGGGCCCGTGGTGTTCCGATATCTGGCCCGGCTGCGAGAGACGCTTGCTGCGAAGGGGCTCACCGCGGTCCCGCACGTCACGCAGAGCAATGGGGGCATCATCCCGTTCTCGACGGCCGAGTCGATGCCTGTGCGCCTCGTGCTCTCCGGGCCGAGCACGGGCGTCGTCGGCGCGGCGCAGATCTGCGACGCGGCCGGCTTCCCCGACATCATCACGTTCGACATGGGCGGCACATCGTCCGACATCTCGCTGATCCAGGACGGCAAGCCGAAGGTGACGGCCGGGATGGAACTCGACGGCCGCCCGATCCGATCACCGATGCTCGACATCCACACTGTCGGCGCGGGGGGTGGCTCGCTCGGCTGGATCGACAGCGGAGGGCACCTCAGAGTCGGGCCGCAGAGCGCCGGTGCAATGCCTGGTCCGGCGTGCTACGGCCACGGCACAGAGGCCGCGGTGACCGACGCCAACGTCGTCCTCAGGATGCTGAACCCCGACTACCTGCTCAACGGTCAGATGAAGATCGATCGCGCACTCTCCGTGCGGGCGATCGAGCGTCTGGCCGAGCCGCTCGGTCTCAGCGTCGAGGAGACTGCCCTGGGAATGCTGCGCGTCGTGACTGCGAACATGGCGCGTGCCATCCGCGTTGTCTCCGTGCAGCGAGGCTACGACCCACGTGACTATGCACTCGTGCCGTTCGGCGGCGCAGGCCCGCTCCACGCCTCACGGCTTGCCCGCGAACTCGGGATGACGACCGTCGTCGTCCCCGAGACGCCCGGTGCCCAGTCGGCGATGGGCCTGCTCATGACCGATATCAAGACCGACTTCATGCGGACGCAGCGCACCATCGTGAGTGCCGACAATTCCGCGGCGCTCGCCGCGACGTTCGGGGGCCTCGCCGCCCAGGCTGCCGAGTGGTTTGACGAGGAGGGCGTGCCGCTCGACGGGCGCGGCATCGTCCGCCGCATCGACATGAGGTACCGGGGGCAGAACTTCGAGCTCGCCGTCGAGCTGCGAAGCAGCCTCGATCTCGTCATGGACGGCGTCGACGAGCTCGCCGAGTCGTTCCACCAAGCGCATGAGCGCGTGTACGGCTACCGATCGCCGGAGGCCGAGATCGAGGCGATCACGTTCCGTGCCGAGGCGCACGGCCAGGCCCCGCGAGTCGAGCTGCGAACCTCACCGCTGCGCGGCGCCGATTCCAATGCGGCTCGTATCGGCACCCGCGAGAGCTGCTTCGACGCTGGACGCAGCTTCGAGACTGTGCCGGTATACGACCGTTCCCTCCTCGTGCCCGGGAACTACATCGCGGGACCGGCCATCGTGGAACAGATGGACACCACAACCGTGCTGCTGCCCGGCGACGTGCTTACCGTCGACGAGTACCGAAACCTCGTCATCCGGATCGGAGCCTCAGAATGACCGACAACGTCCGCGCCAACCGAGAGGGCCTGCTCGACCCGGTGCTGGTCGAGGTCGTTGGTTCAGCCTTCGCGACGATCGTCGAGGAGATGAGCGAGACGCTCGTAAAGGCGGCGTTCTCACCCAACATCAAGGAACGGCGCGACTGCACCGCGAGTCTCTTCGACGCCCGCGGTCAGGCGATCGCGCAGGACGAGGGCGGGTCGCCGCTTCACCTCGGGTCGCTCATGGGAATCGTTGATGCCCTCCGTTCGCGATTCGCCGACGATCAGATCCAGCCCGGCGATGTCTTCATCGGCAACGACCCGTACAGCGGCGGAGGTTCCCACCTCCCCGACATCGTCCTGGCGTCGCCGATCTTCGTTGACGGACAGCTGCACGCGTGGGCAGCCACCTTGGCACATCACGCGGACTTCGGGGACCGGGGTCACGCGCACATCTACCAGGAAGCCATCCGCATTCCCCCGGTTCACCTCGTCCGGGCGGGGGTGCCACAGGACGAGTTGCTGCAGGTCATCCTGCTCAACTGTCAGATCCCGGCCGAGCGAACGGCCGACCTGCGCGCCCAGGAGGCGGCGCTGCGAGTGGCCGAGGCGCGGTATCTGGAACTCGTCGATCGTCACGGCTCGGACACCCTGATCGCCGTTTCCGCGGAGTTGCTGGACTACACCGAACGACGCACCCGTGCCGAGATCAGCGGTATCCCCGACGGCGAGTACCGCTTCGAGGACCTCTTCGACTGTCCCGAGCTCGACGATGAGCTGACGCTCCGCGTGCGCATCGTCGTCGACGGCGACGAGCTTCTGTTCGACTTCTCCGGAAACCCGCCTCAAGTCCGGGCAAGCGTCAACGTCGTCTGGACCGGCCTCTACGCGGCCGTGTACTACACCGTGAAGACCCTGATCGATCCCGACATCGCACCCAATGCCGGCCTCTACCGGCCGGTGCGGATCGAAGCGGAGACCGGCAGCATCATCAACTGCCAGGAACCCGCTGCCGTCAATGGCCGGAGCGAGACATGCCAACGGATCGTCGATCTCATCCAGGGGGCACTCGCCGACGCGGTCCCCGAACGAGTCACCGCCGCATCCAACGGCGCAAACACCGGCGTCCACTTCTCGGGTTATGACGCCGAACGGGATCGCAACTTCGTCTACCTCGAGACCATCGGTGGCGGGAGTGGCGCTCGGTTCAACAAAGACGGCCTCGACGGCGTGCAGGTGCACATGACGAACACATCGAACCTGCCGGTGGAAAGCCTGGAATCCGAGTATCCGCTCGTCGTTGAGGCCTACGAACTGCTCGACGACTCCGGCGGCATCGGCAGGTTCCGTGGAGGTCAGGGCATCCGGCGCAAGATCCGCGTCGAGACCGATGACGTCCACTTCTGGCTCGACACCAGCCGGCAGCTGTCTCAGCCGTGGGGGCTCTTCCGCGGCGGCCCAGGGCGATCCGCCCAGTGCGTTCTCAGCGCGGACGCGACGCCCGTTCAGCACGGATACACCGTCATGCACACTGGACAGAGCGCATCGATCGAGACTGCCGGGGCCGGCGGCTACGGCGACCCGGCACAGCGGCCGCCGCACGAGGTGACACGTGACGTCGATGAAGGGCGGATCAGCAAAGCGACGGCGGAGAGCTATCAGACGCCCGCCGAATGAACCTGCGATGGGTCATCCGCATCGGTGGCGAGCGCTGCCGATGCGTCCGCGATGAGCCGCAGGGCAGGGCCGTTCCTGCCTCTTTACCAACCAGGAGTCCGCCGCACTAGGTGTCCTCTAAAACGAGTGCCGACCGTCCTGGCGTTGCCGGACGGCCGGCATTCTTCCTTTGGCGAGTCCTGTAGAGCTCGGAGCCGCTGAGTTCGGAGCCGGCATCCTTCCACCGAAGGATGGTGAGGCACTGGTCGGCTGGCACGTCGCGGACATGGCGTCGAGGCCTCGGCCGACCATCAGCCCTGACACAGCGCTGCCGATCAGCTGCGGTCGCCAAGAACCGGTGATTACTGTGACCCGGCACAGCGGCTGACGTTCGAGATCAAACGCGACCTCGAGCAGGGCGCATCAGCAAGGAGACGGCCGAGACCTATCAGACGCCAGCCGGTTGCGCCTGCGATCGGTCATCCGCATTCGTGGCGGGCGCCGTCGACGCCCGCTCGATCAACGCCGCGGGCAAGCAGACAGTCGTGGTCTCCTCGGCCACCCCTCGGATCTGGGCGAGCAGCAGGTTGGTGCACGCAGACCCGAGCCGGTAACGCGGCTGTTCGACGACCGTTACCGCTGGTTTGACCAGTGTGGTCCAATCCTGATCGTCGAATCCGACGAACGAGATGTCGTCCGGCACTCGCACGTCGCGATCGACCAGCTCTCGATACGCGCCGAATGTCCCTGCCGCGTCGCTGCAGCAAATCGCGCCGACATCGACACCGCTGTCAACGAACCGTCCCACAGCGGTGGACGCCGACGCGGCGTTGTAATCGCATCGGACCACCAACGTAGGGTCCGGCTCTACGCCGGCGTCGCGATGCGCCTGCAGGTATCCAAGCAAACGCTGCGAAGCCGGAAGCCACAGGGACACGTCCTCGTCCTGCTCTCGCGACAGCAGCTCGTCGATGCGCTCCCGCGCCTGCGTGACCATCGCAATGCGCTGGTGCCCCAGCGCTAGGAGGTGATCGGTCGCCAGCCGGGCAGCGCCGATGTTGTCCACCGATACGGAGGGCACATCGGCGAGCGCCGGGAAGCGCCGGTCGAGTAGCACGACAGGCGTCGAATCGTGCAGTCGGAGCAGGGCCTCGTGGCGGTCCTCGACGGCAGGTGCGATGACAATGCCGTCCACGCGCTTCTCGGCCAACAGTTCGAGCGTCCGCGACTCGATCTCGGGGTCGTTATCGGTGTTGCCGATCATCACCTCGAACCCGGCGGAGCGAGCAGCATCCGTGAGACCTCGCACGACCAAGGAGAAGAACGGCGAGGCGACATCGGGGATGATCGCGCCGATCGTGGCACTCGAGCCCGATACCACGGCACGGGCGAGCGCGTTCGGCCGGTAGCCCAAACGCTCCGCAGCCTCCTCAACGCGGCGCCGGGTCTCCGGACTGGACGACCCGCGCCCCCCGAGAACGCGCGCCGCAGAGGACTTCGAGACACCCGCCTCCCGAGCAACATCCCAGACGGTCGGCACATTCGGTTTTCTCCGCATGATGCCATTTTGACACCGTTCCCGTATTTACGCATGCCACGCGATCCATCACCCGCAGCGACTCCACAACTGGACGCCTAGTCAACAGCCTCCGGCAGGGCCGCAGTAGACCGACCTCAAGTCGGTAGACCAGGTCGTATCCGCGTCCGAGGCGTACTACCAGGTCGTCCGCAGCGTCTCGATCGTCCCCCAGGAAAGATGGCAACGTCTCGCTGAATAGCATGCTGATGTACGCCGGCGGCCGGTCACAGCTCGAGGCGGTCATGGCCACCTACGAGCAGCCAGCCTGCGCCCTCTCAGATTTCGCTGCCTTACGACGGAGCTATCTGAGATCAGGAACACCTCTTGGCAGGAGTTCTCTGCGGTAGCGAGCGTCGAAGCAGGCAAATGCGCAACCGGCAAGATGGCCCCTCGTGATGAGGACGAGTTCGACCTTCGCAGTTCCGCCGAGCTTGATCGGTTTGAGGACTGGTCGGCATGCGAGATCGCCCGGCGGAATTCGTGCGAGCCTGGTCCGCAATCCGAGTGAGTGCGAGCGCGGCCTGGACGGATCGGGAGCGGCTCAATCAGGAGGGGTCTCTTGCGGGCTGGGTGAGACATCCGTGGAGAGATCAGATCTCGCCAACGCGGCACGAATCGCTGACTGAAGAGCATCCAGAGCGGTTCCGGCTGGAACGATGATGATCGCCGGAGGTCCAGAGGGTTGGCTGCGATCGAAGATGTAACGGACATTGTCGAGCGCTCTGATGACTTCGGTGTGGGGGTCATCGCACTGTCGGCGGAGCCACCGTCGAAGGACGTGGTTGTGCGCTGCGACCACTGCAGCGGCGGCTACCTCGGCTTGCAGTTCCGAGCGTTCCGAACCTTCGCCCCACGTGCTGAGGTAGCTGCGAAACAGCCGTTGGTAACGGGCTGTGCTCACCAACTCCCGGTTCTTCAGAGCGTGCACTGAGGAGGTGAGTCGGTAGCGTTCACGCGCGCGCTCGCCCTCGCCGACGTAGTGGAAGAGAACTAGCTTTACAGCGTCGGTGACAGCGGCAAGTGCAGAGTCCGTGTGGGATGCGCGCAGCCGTTGGTCAATCTGTTTCAGCAACTCGTCGTGATCGGGGAAGACCACGGCTTCCTTCGACCCGTAGGAGCGAAAGAAGGTACTGCGGCTGACTCCGGCAGCCGCGGCGATGTCGTCAACCGAGGTCTCGTCGTACCCATTGGTCGAGAAGAGCCGGAAGGCGGCGTCAGCGATCTCGTCACGGTCGGCCATCAGCTTCCTCTCACTCTGTGGACCGGTTCGGGCGATACCGCCCGATGATACTTAGTCTCATCACATGGCACTGAGGCTCATGCGCCCGGCTCGAACCGAAGACCTCGACGAAATGGAGGGCGCAGACATCCACACGACTGCCGGGAAGATCGCCGACCTCGAGCACCGGCTCGACGAGGCCGTGCACGCCGGGTCGGAGCGCGCGGTCGAGAAGCAGCATGCCCGGGGCAAGAAGACCGCCCGCGAGCGGATCGCGCTGCTGCTGGACGAGGGCTCCTTCTCCGAGCTGGACGAGTTCGCCAGGCACCGGTCGACCAGCTTCGGCCTGGACGGCAACCGCCCGTACGGCGACGGCGTGGTGACCGGGTTCGGCACCATCGACGGCCGCCAGGTGTGCGTGTTCGCCCAGGACTTCACCGTCTTCGGCGGCAGCCTGGGCGAGGTCTTCGGCGAGAAGATCGTCAAGGTGATGGACCTGGCCACCAAGATCGGCTGCCCGCTGATCGGCATCAACGACTCCGGCGGCGCGCGGATCCAGGAGGGCGTGGTCAGCCTCGGCCTGTACGGCGAGATCTTCCGCCGCAACGTCCGTGCCTCCGGCGTGATCCCGCAGATCTCCCTGATCATGGGCCCGTGCGCGGGCGGCGCGGTCTACTCCCCGGCGGTCACCGACTTCACCGTGATGGTGGACGAGTCGTCGTACATGTTCATCACCGGCCCGGACGTGATCAAGACCGTCACCGGCGAGGACGTCACCCAGGAGGAGCTCGGCGGCGCCCGGACGCACAACACCAAGTCCGGTAACGCGCACTACCTCGGCAGCGACGAGGAGGACGCGATCGAGTGGGTGAAGGCCCTGGTCGGTCACCTCCCGCAGAACAACCTCGAGGACCCGCCGGTGTACGACGCTCCGGCCGATCTCGAGCTGACCGACACCGATCTGGCCCTGGACACGCTGATCCCGGACTCGCCGAACCAGCCGTACGACATGCACGCCGCGATCGAGGCGGTCGTCGACGACGGTGAGTTCCTCGAGGTGCAGACGCTGTTCGCGCCGAACATCATCGTCGGCTTCGGCCGGGTCGAGGGCCGCCCGGTCGGCGTGGTCGCGAACCAGCCGATGCAGTACGCCGGCACGCTGGACATCGACGCGTCCGAGAAGGCGGCCCGCTTCGTCCGGACCTGCGACGCGTTCAACGTGCCGATCCTGACCTTCGTCGACGTGCCCGGCTTCCTGCCCGGCACCGACCAGGAGTGGAACGGCATCATCCGCCGCGGCGCCAAGCTGATCTACGCCTACGCCGAGGCGACGGTGCCGATGATCACCGTGATCACCCGCAAGGCCTACGGCGGCGCGTACGACGTGATGGGGTCGAAGCACCTGGGCGCCGACATCAACATCGCCTGGCCGACCGCGCAGATCGCGGTGATGGGCGCACAGGGTGCGGTGAACATCCTCTACCGCCGCGAGCTGGCCGGAGCCGAGGACCCGGAGTCCCGCCGGCAGCAACTGGTCACCGAGTACGAGGACCACCTCGCGAACCCGTACATCGCGGCCGAGCGCGGCTACATCGACGCCGTGGTCAAGCCGAGCGAGACCCGCGCCGAGATCGTCCGCGGCCTCCGCCTGCTCCGCACCAAGCGCGACACCCTGCCGCCGAAGAAGCACGGGAACATCCCGTTGTGACAAGGAGAGCCCGCGCAGCCGCTGTTGAAGGTGGTCACGCCGGACCTCGCGCCGGAGGAGATCGCCGCCCTAGCGACCGTCTTCGCGACACTTCCGACTCCGACCGCGGTCACTATGACGCGGCGACGAGCACCGCCGACTGTGTGGCGGGAGGGACACCCGCCATGATGGCGTGCTCCAGGTTGACACTCCCCCGCGCACAGATGCGGCCACGTCCGTTGGGAAGGACCAACTGCGGTCTATCAGTTGATCAGCCGGAGTGACTGGCCGGGGCGAAGTTGGGCGCAGGTGTCGATGTCCGCGCCAGCGACGTAGGCGATCACCGGGTATCCCCCGGTGACAGGGTGGTCGGCGAGGAAGATGACGGGGAGGCCGGACGGCGGGACTTGGATCGCACCAAGAGCCATACCTTCGCTGACCAGTTCACCTTCGCGCGAACGCTCCAGCGGGTCGCCGTGCAGGCTCACGCCGATTCGGTTGCTATTAGTGCTGACGGTGTACGGCTGGGTCGTGAACGACTGCCAACCGCCGTCGGTGAACCAGTCCCTGCGCGGTCCGGGAGTCACGCGTACGACGACCTGCTCGCCAGGTGGATCGGCGACAGGGGCGAGGTCGACACCGGGCATCGGGCCGTGGTGACAACCGACCGGGATGGTCTGGCCGGAAGTCAGCGGTGCAGGCCCCAGCCCGGACAGCAGATCGGTCGATCGGGACCCGAGCACCGCCGGCACCGAGAGGCCGCCGCGGACGGCGACGTAGGTGCGTAGACCCGTACGCGGCGGGCCGAAGCGCAGTACCTGACCGGCCTTCACAATGCTGGGTGCGTTGAGGGGGACGCCGCCGCACGAGGCCCCGGTGATGGCGATGACGATGTCGATGTCAGCGCGCAGGACGAGGCCGCCCAACGTCACCTCGATCGCGGCCGCTCCCGGGGTGTTGCCAACCAGGCGGTTGGCCAGTTCGTACGACGTCCGGTCGCAGGCGCCGGACCTAGGGACGCCGAGGGATGCCTGGCCGATTCGCCCGCCGTCCTGGATGGTTGCCAAGGGCCCCGATTCAAGGATGGTGAGGCTGGTCATCGGCGACCCACGTCGATGAACCGGACCTGGCGCCCCGGATGGAACAGAGCGGCCGGCTCCCGCTCCTGGTCGAAGACCTGTAGGTCGGTGTGGCCGATCAGCTGCCAGCCCCCGGGCGACTCGCGGGGGTAGACGCCGCTGAACTCGCCCGCCAAGGCGACGGCGCCGGCGGGCACCTTCGTGCGGGGCGACTTTCGTCGGGGGATGTCCCAGGATCCGCTACCCGAGAGGTAGCCGAAGCCAGGCGCAAAGCCAGAGAAGGCCACGGTCCACCTGTCATGTGTGTGGCTCTCGATCAACTCAGCAACGGTGCAGCCCAACAGGCCTGCGAGCTCAGGGAGATCTTCGCCGTCATAGACGACCGGGATCTCGATGAGATCGCCGGTACTCCGCGTCCCAACAGCCGGTGTCACCGCGCCAAGTGTGCGCGACAGCGCGTCCAGACTGCCCGAAGTCGTGACGAGGATCGTTCGGGCCGCCGGGACGATGTCGACCACATCGGCCGGCGGCTCGGTGGTGAGAGCGGTGTAGTAGCCGAGCACCTGGTCGAGGTCGTCGAGCTCGACCAGCAGCCCGTGGTCACCCGCCGGCAGGATCCGCATCAGCGCGCGAACGGGCGAAGCGTCACGCCCGCTCCCTCCAAGGCAATCCGGACCCGGCGGGCGATGTCGACCGCACCCGGGGTGTCGCCGTGCACGCAGATCGACACGGGGCTCACGGTCAGCGAGCCGCCGGCGTTGTCCTGGATCGGCTGCCCGGTGGCCATCGCCATACACCGGGAAGCGATCTCGTCCGCGTCGTGCAGGACGGATCCGGCCTCACGACGAGACACCAACGTCCCCGCCGGGGTGTACGCGCGATCCGCGAAAGCCTCATGGACGACGGCCAGTCCGGCCTCGGCGGCGAGCCGGAGCCAAGCCGACCCGGGCAGGCCGAGCACGGGCAGCGACTTGTCGTAGTCCGCGACCGCGCCGACCACGGCCGCCGCCTGCTCCTCGTGATGGCCGATCGTGTTGTAGAGCGCACCATGCGGCTTCACGTACCGGACCCGGTCACCCGCGATCCGGGCGAACGCGTCCAGCGCACCGAGCTGGTAGACGACCTCATCGCGCAGCGCGGCCGGCTCGATGTCGACGAACCGACGGCCGAACCCGGCCTTGTCGGCGTACCCGACATGCGCCCCGATCGCGACCCCGCGCTCGACCGCCTCGCCGGTCACCCGGCGCATGATCGACGGATCGCCGGCGTGGAAACCGCACGCCACGTTGGCGCTGGTGACGACGTCCAGCAGCGCGCTGTCGTCACCCATCGACCAGGAACCGAAACCCTCGCCCAGATCGGCGTTGAGGTCCATCAACACTCCAAACACACTCGCCACGGCCAATGTGAGCCAAGGATCGTTCAACAATACTGCAAGAGGGTTGTTGAACTAAACCTCCCCGGGAGATCCAAAATGCGGGATGATGCCGGCATGAGTAGGGGTGAAACCGACGAGGGCCGGCAGGCGTGGTTACGGACCGTCGCCGCCGATGTCGCGCGGACGGACCGCAGCAGTTCTGTCGAGCGCGCCGCCGACATCCTGCGCCGCCGCATCACCGAGGGTGCGCTCCCACCAGGCGCCCAGCTGTCCGAGATCGAGCTGACCGAGGTCCTGGAGGTCAGTCGCAACACGCTGCGCGAGGCGTTACGGCTCCTCACCCACGAAGGGCTACTCATCTACAAGCTGCACCGCGGGGTGTTCATGCCCGAACTGGACACACGCGATGTGGTGGACCTGTACCGGCTTCGCCGGATGCTCGAGGTGGACGCCGTACGCGGACTGGCCGAGCGTGACCCCGAGCTCCCGGACAGCCGGCTCGGGCCACTGCATGTCGACGTCGAAGCCGCCGAGGCGGCCGCGCTCGCCGATCGCTGGCCAGCCGTCGCTACAGCGAACATGCGGTTCCACCAGCACCTCATCGGCCTCGCCGACAGCGCACGGATGGACGCCATCACCGGACGACTGCTGGCCGAATCGCGGCTTCTCTTCCATGTCAGCGCTACGCCGCGGGAACTGCACGAGCCCTACATCGCGCGCAACCGCGCTTTGGTCGACCTACTGGAAGCACGGAACTACCAGCGGGCTGCGGCCGATCTTGACCAGTACCTGCTGGACTCCGAGCAAGGCCTGATGGAGGCGTTCCGAGCCCGCAAGCCCGCGAAAGCGATGCGATCCGCACAGGGTGCGCGAAGTGCTCCGACCTTAGTTGACGACCTACGCAACCGTCAGCACAGCACGCCACAGGACCCAACGCCGAACAGAAGCAGACCATGACAAGCAGCCAGCTGTTCGGACTCTCGAGCGTCTCGCCCGCTCACGAAATGCTCGTAACCGCATCCGGCTCCTAGTGGGAAAAAGGATCTTGGTCCTTGGTGCTGTCAGCGAGCTCGAGTACGGCCTCGACCTCGACCGCCATGTCCGATGGGAGCGAGCTGGCACCAGTCGCGATGCGTGCGTGAATTCCTCGCTCCCCCAGCACCTCGACGAAGAGGTCGGACGCGCCATCGAGGACTGCCGAGTGCGCATCGAACCCCGGCGCCGCCTGCACGACACCAGCCACGCGGACCACCCTGGCGACGTGCGCCAGGGTCCCGTCGCAGTGCGAGTACACGTGCGAGAGAACGTTCAGAGCGCACAGCCGCGCAGCGTCTCGGGCAGCATTCACGTCGAGGTCGACCCCCACCTGACCACTGAACCGCAGGTCACCGTCCCACCGCGGGCCTTGGCCGGAGATGACCAAGTACCGCCCGGTCCTCAGCACCGGGGTGTAGCTGCCTCGCGGAGTGCTTACCGGGGGCAACGCCAGCATCCCGCCGTCGGCCAGAGCGATGGCAGTCATCGGAGCTGCCGCCAATCGCCCCGCGAGCCCTGCCAGTTTACGGAGTCGCCAAGGGTGCGCTGGATGCTCGCGCGGAGCGTACGGACCAGGCCCTCCCATTCCTCTAGCGGGACACCGTCCACGGAAGGCTCCGGAGCCATGAACATCCCGTCTACACCACCGGTGTCGACGCAGCGGACGATGGCACGCGACTCCAGTTCGGCGTTGTGGAAGCACACTGGGTTCTCCAGCAGCGCGGACAGGGCGGCGATGATGCCGGTCGCCCCCCAGTTCGAAACATTGGCAACGACCAGGTGGTCCGCCGCAGTCGCGGCGGCTACCCCACCCCGGCCGGGGATCCCGCAGTCGGCGGCCTTCGGGCTGAACTGCGGGAGATCCTCGGCTAGCACGCCCATCCCGAGCTCGTTCCCGCCATCACCGATTGCGACGAGCGGGAGGCCCCACTCCTGGGCTGTGCGGGCAAACTCGTCGAGGTTCGCGACGAGCCCGTCCAGGGGCCGCCCCCCGAGCCCGTGATAGAAGCCGTTCGCATTATGGCCCGGCCGCTCGATCGAGATCAGCAGGCTCGGCCTGGTGTCTTCCAGCAGCGCGTTCCACACAGGACGGGCCTCGTCGTCGTCCTTGGCCACGGTGCGGACGTAGACCGGTCGGATGAACTCGACGGGCTTGATGACGCCGTCGTCCGGGAACGGTAGTGGGCACAGTCCGGCTCCGCGGCAGGTGGACTCCATTACGTGCGCCCAGTCGTCGTCAACGACGATGACCGACTCGACGCCGAGTCCGAGGAATAGCGCCCGCGCCAGCAGGGCGGCCCCGACCAAGCCGTCGGTCTCCGGGACGCCACCGCCTTCTGGGAACCCAGTGAGCACGACGACCGGCCCGCCGACCTCCTTGACCCTGTCGATGATGAGCTCAGCGGCACCCAGGCAGGCGAAGCCAGGCTGGCGCTTCTGCAGCGCGGCAGTCAGGTTCCGGATGAGCCCGACACCGGTGATGTCGAGGGCCATGAAGTCGTCGATTAACCGTCCCACACGCTCGTAGCGGGGGTCGTCCTGGCTCAGCATCGTATGGTCGCTTTCGTCGTGGAGGGATCGCGGCAGTCAGCAAAGTGCGGAGACGAACATGTCGGCATCGACGTTCCCGCCGCTGAGGACTAAGGCGGCCACACCGTCGCGGGGCAGCTCCACGCGACCGGTTAGGAGGGCCGCCAGTGGGGCGGCGCCGCCCGGTTCGACAACGATTCGAAGTGTTTCGAAGGCCGTCTTCATGGCCTCGCGGACCTCGCTGTCGGTCACCACGTGGGCACCTGCGAGCAGCCGCTTGTTGATTGGGAAGGTCAGCTTCCCGGGCGTGGGCACGTGAAGGGAGTCGCAGATCGAGGTGGCTCCCGGCTCGTTGCGTAGCGGGTAGCCAGCGGCTAGCGAGCGGGCGAGGTCGTCGAACCCGCTCGGCTCGACGGAGTAGACGCGCGTCGCAGGCGACCGCCCGGTCACCGCGGTCGCGACACCAGCAATCAGACCGCCGCCGCTGGCGCTGACCAAGACGAGTTCGGGGGACACGCCAGCCTCTGCGGCTTGGTCCATCAGCTCGAGACCCACTGTGCCCTGGCCGGCCATGATGTACGGGTCGTCGTACGGCGGCACGATCGTGGCGCCCGAGCTCGCCGCGATCTCGTTGCCAATCGCCTCCCGATCATCGTTGTACCGGTCGTAGAGGTGGATCGTCGCCCCGTACGCTCGGGCCCCCTCAACCTTCACAGTCGGCGCATCGCTCGGCATGAGGATGGTCGCAGGCATGCCGAGGGCCGCGCAGACCGCGGACACGGCGAGCGCGTGGTTGCCGGACGACCAGGCGACGATGCCCCTCGCCCGCTCCTCAGGGGACATCGCGAGGGCGCGGTTACACGCTCCCCGAAACTTGAACGACCCGGTGCGCTGCAGGGATTCGGGCTTGACGAGCACTCGCGCCCCCACCCGGTCGTTGAGCCGGTCACTCTCCAGCAACGGGGTCCGCAGGACCATGTCCCGGATCCGGGACGCAGCCGCCGCGATGTCGTCGAGTGCGAACTCGAAGGGCGCGCTGCTTAACGTAGACACCTCGGACATCTGCCTCGCCTTCCCATTCTCTCGGAACCTGAGCAGGGAAATTTGAGCATGCAATCCGGAAACTGTCCAATATCAGTTCTCAATTGCCGACGATAAAGAAGATTGATAAATCTCCTCAGGTGCCGAGTCCAGGGTTGTTGGCATGACCACGCCGCACCGCGATGCGTGCTCAGACAGAGACGGCACCGTCTTGCCCGCCGCAGCCACTGGAATGCGACGATTCTCGTCGCGAGCGATGGCGTTCCCATCCGCTCGGTCAGCGGCGGGTAAGAGCGACCTCGCGAGCCACCTCGCTCAGCGTGCTGTAGATGTGAGTCTGCAGATCCAAACGAAACGTCGAGACGAATACGAAATCGTCGAGCTCGATCGACGACTGGAACTGCACGAGACTGCCGTTCTCAACTTCCTTCTCCACCACCGCTGCCGGGACGACGGCCGCACCCATTCCGTTCACCGCCATCGCGACGATGGTCGACAACGATGAGGTTCCCGCCAGGCGCACGGTCCGGTCCGAGTGAGCCGCGAGGATTTCGCGCAGGTAGGTATATGGGTAGGTGCGCTGCGGCAACGTGATCAGTCGGTGACGGAGAAGATCGCCAGGCTCCAGTACGCGATCAGGCAGTCCCAGCGCCGGCGAGGCGACCAAGGTCAGCGGGTATCGGCACAGCGGCCGCTCGACGAGTTCCGAGCCCTGCGCCTCGCCCGACAGCAGAAACGCTAGGTCGAGGTCACCAACTGCGACCGCAGTCCGCAAGACAGGTGAGATGTCCACGCTGAGCTGGAAATCAAGCTGCGGATACCGCTCGCGAGTCACCTGGAGGAAATCGGTTAGCCACGTATGCACGATCGTTTCAGCGATCCCCAACCGAACCTCGCCAGAAATAGCCGCAGAATTCGACACTTCGGCGACCATTTCCGCATGCATATTGAGCATCTTCTCGGCATACGCCAGCACGGTCCTTCCGTGCGGGGTAGGACGCACCGAACGCGTCGTGCGGTCAAGCAACCGCACCCCGAGATCACGCTCCAGCACGGCGATCCGGTGCGAAACAGCGGGTTGCGTGGCCCGGACCTTCGCGGCAGCCTTACCGAAACTGCCAAGCCTCGCGACCCAGTAGAAGGTTTCCAGAGACTTCATGCTGGCCAGGGACTCGCTCGCCATCTGCACTCCGATATGCCACGACCACCCGGTCCAGTGGCCACCTGGTGACGGCCAGGCGCCCACCCCGGAGTATAAGCGCAGTGGTGGCTGGCCCGAGATCGATGAGCAGCGATTGGGTCCAGAACGACGGGCCGCTGCCGAACGCAGGGAGTTGCGTCGGAGGGAAAGTCGGGCCCCGGTACAGCTATAACCATCTCAGCAGTGGTCAGGCAGCGATGTTGGCAGACCGGCCGGGACGTATCTCGATCTCGACGGGTTCCCCTCGCCCTCGAGCCATTCCTCGTATCGTTGCACTGACAGGGTTGCGCTTGCTGCGGACTCGGGCCTGGTCAGAAGGTCCGCTCTAGGCGTACCACTCCCCCGGCTGGTCGGTGGGACGCGGCCTTGAGGGTGATCTCTGGTCGCTGGGGCGCGTAGACGTGGCCGTCGTGGATCCGGATCGCGAAGACGCGGTCCAGGTGCTCCTACTCGCCGACGGCCGGCGCCTCGGCTGCATCAATGCAAGGCATCATCGACTGATCCTCACCGCCACTCGACCGCGTACGTGGTGGCTCGTACCGCGAGATGAAATTGAACAGGTCCGGTTGTCGGCCACCGCTCTGACGATGATGGAGTTCCAGTTCTGGTGCACCCCGGCTCGTCACTGAGCCGGTGAGCATCGACGCGCTGGATGCCGCCAGCTTCGGGCCATCCGATGGCGACGATGTGCCGCGACCGTGGCGCTGGGTAGTACTTCCCGCCGGATGTCCCCACAGTTGATGATCTCGGCCGCCGCACGTAGCTCGTTGGCCGCGGTGACGGGGCTGCTCAGGTGCGGGCTCCTCTGGGCGATCATGTTGCGCAGGTCGGCGTGGGTGTCGAGATTCGCTCGATCTCAGATGGCCTCGCGCGCGATCTCAGATTCTGCGGTGTCATTGCCGACGTCGTCTGAAATTGGCTGTCGAGCGATCCCGGAGCTCGGACTTCAGCATCCTTTCATCTGAGTCCTCGTGCCCCGCACGGTTCATCCACAAGATGCGGGAGGCTGCATCCGCGTAGGCGCGAGCTCGCGGAGAGGGGTGGGCTGGATGCCGGCACCGGAAGTATGAATAGGTTCGTCGACGCTCCTCTCATCGTTCGAGCCCGTGTCATCCGGCAGGGTGGATGACGATCTTGCCGGCCGCGGGGAAGTTGTTCGCGTCCATCGCGTCGGCGACGGCGTCCAAAGGCAAGACGTCGGTGACGATGCTGCGGACGTCGATGCGGCCTGCGGCGATGAGGTCGATCGCACGCTGATGGGTCTGCGGGTTGTTCAGCGAGCCGACAACACGCAGCTCGTCCTCATTGATGTGAAACGGACTGATCGCGATGCGCGCGTCCTCGGGGTAGACCCCGAACAGCAGCACGGTGCCGCCGCGGCGCACCTGACCGAAGGCGAGCTCGGCAGCCTTCGGATTTCCCGACGCTTCGATAAGCACGTCGGGGCCACGGCCCGGTAGGTCACCAATCAGGTCGGCGACCTCGTCGGGAGTGTTCGCAGAGTCGGCCCCGGCACGGATGGCGTGCTCGCGACGAGCGGGGTTCGGCTCGACCGCGAGCACACGTGCCGCGCCCTGAAGACGCGCCAATTGAATCAGAAGACAGCCGATCGGACCCGCGCCGCTGACCAGCACGGTATCCCCGGCTTGGACACACGCTTGGTCGATTCCGTGCACGCAACAGGCCAGCGGCTCCACCTGCGACGCCTCTTCCCAGCTGAGTTGCTCCGGCAGTTTGTAGGCGTAGCGCGCCGGTACGGCCGACAGCTCAGCGAACCCTCCGGGCCGCACCACACCCAGGGGGCTGAGGCCGCTGCACAGGTGGTTGACGCCGTGACGACAGAAGTAGCACTCGTCGTCAACGATGTTCGGATCGACGGTGACGCGATCTCCCAGCGCGAGAGCGTAGACCCCGCCACCCACCGCCACCACCTCGCCGGCGTATTCGTGGCCGGGCGTCAGCGGATGGGCGACGGGATAGGAGCCCGCGTAGATGTGCCGGTCGGTACCGCAGACCCCGCTGGCGCGAACGCGAATCACGACCTCGCCGTGAGCAGGCACCGGATCGGGCACGTCCGAGACGACAAGTCGGCGCGACGCCTCGAGGATGGCGGCGCGCATCAGCACCGACTCCGCGAACAAGACAGAGACATAGGTGACACATCCGATCTGAAAGGTTTGGCAAGGTCACGCTGACGGCGGTTGCTGCGCCGTCGCGCGAGACCACTGGTCCGCGACGGACGCTCGACGTACAGGGGCGCGGGTGTCGGCTGGCGCGAAGCGCGCGATTGGCTGCTTGATAACGCTTATAGCGGGACTGGGCTACCGGCGGGTGGACGGACGTCGTCTGCGAAATGGCAGGCACTCGCATGAGCGCCGTCCTTGGTGCTCAGTGATGGCTCTTGCTCACTGCAGATCGCTTTGGCCATCGGGCACCGAGTCCGAAAGCGGCAGCCGCTCGGCGGATTGGTCGGATCGGGTAGTTCATCGCCTAGCGCTACGCGCGAGCTGTGACGGCCGGCGAGGTGAGCATCGGGGACGGCGGAGACGAGGGCCGCTGTGTACGGATGGCGCGGCCGAGCAATGACATCTCGCGCTGGTCCCAGCTCTACGATTCGACCAAGGTACATCACTGCAACGCGGTCAGACATGTAGCCAATGACGGCAATATTGTGCGAAATGAACAGGTATGTCAGCGCCAGGTCGCGTTGCAGATCGACCAACAGATTCAAGACCTGCGATTGCACCGACACATCGAGCGACGCAACGGGTTCGTCAGCGATCAAGAACTGCGGCCGCAGAACAAGAGCTCGCGCAATGCCGACGCGCTGACGCTGCCCTCCCGACAACTCCCGTGGATAGCGGCCCGCAACGAGCGACGGCAGTCCGACCTGGTCCATGACCTCTCGCACCGTTTCCTCGCGGTGCGCTTTTGACCCGGCGCGGTGGATCTGCAGGCCTGACCCGATGATCGAGGCCACTGTGCGACGCGGATCCAGCGACGTACGCGGATCCTGGTAAATCATCTGTACTTCGCGACGCGCCTCCCTCAGCGGACGTCCGCTGAGATGCGCCAGGTCTTGGCCGGCCACGTGGATCTGCCCACTTGTCGGCGTCTCGAGCCGGACGAGCGTGCGCGCCAAAGTCGATTTCCCACAGCCCGATTCGCCCACGAGCCCGACCGTCTCGCCGGCTGCGATCTCGAGACTCACATCGTCGACTGCGTGAACCTGAAGGCCACGACCACCCGACCGACCACGGACCGGAAGATAGGTCTTGAGTCTGTGGATACGAACCAACGGGTCGGTAGCGCGCCTATCCGCCTCACTTGATCTCACGGTCATGAGCAGGAACCTCCTTGTTCGATCTCGGGGTTCGCGAGCCAGCACCGAGAGCTCCGGCCGTTCAGCTCAAGCATCGGGGGCTCGGTGACAACGCATTGGTCGAACACGTTGGGGCAGCGGCTGGCAAAGCGGCAGTGCGTAGGCCAGTGTCTGGGGTCAGGCATTCGCCCAGTGATGACGCGAAGAGGTTCGGTGCGTTCCGCTCCCAACGCTGGCGCAGCCTCCAGTAGCGCCTTGGTGTACGGGTGCTTCGGCGCCGAAAGCAGGGAAGCCGCTGGCGCCCTCTCAACGATGCGCCCCGCGTACATGACGGCAACTGAATGCGCAATCTGTGCGATGACACCGAGATCGTGCGATATCAACACGATGGCCATCCTGAGCTCCGCCTGTAGATCACGGAGTAGGTCCAGGATCTGCGCTTGAACGGTGACGTCCAAGGCGGTCGTGGGCTCGTCAGCGATCAACAGGCTAGGTTCGCATGCGAGCGCCATGGCGATGACGACGCGTTGGCGCATCCCGCCAGACATCTGATGTGGATACTCGCGCGCGCGGCGATCTGGCTGTGCAATCCCCACTCTGTCCAGTAGTTCGGTAACGCGTCGTGCCGTGTCTTGACGTGATTCGCGGCGATGTCGCCGCAGACCGTCGGCGATCTGGTCGCCGACCCGGAAGAACGGGTGCAGAGCCGACATAGGTTCCTGAAAGACCATGCCGATGCGACCACCCCGGATTTGGGTCATCTCCTTTTCCGAGAGATCCGCCAGGTTGCGGCCTTCAAAGTCGATCACGCTGCCGTCTTGGATCTGACCTGGCGCATCGATGAGTCGCATGATGCTCATTGCGGTCAAGCTCTTACCGGAGCCTGACTCGCCGACGACCCCGAGCGTCTGGCCGGCGGGTACGTCAAGATCGACGCCATCGACGGCTCGTACTGCCCGTTCTCCTTCACCGAAGTAGGTGCGTAAGCCTCGGATGCGCAGGACGGTGTCAGACGCCGCGCTTCTTTGGGTTGCTTCTGGGGACTGCATATCAGCTCACCGCGCGTTCGGTTGCGAGGGAGGCCTCCTGCGCGGCGGACGAAGCCGGACCGTCTGATGGGCCGACGTCAGCGAGCCGCGAACGCCTGTCCAGATACGCTCGCAGCGCATCCCCCAGCTCGTTAGCCGCGACGACCATGACAATGATCGCGACCGCGGGCCAAATGAGATATCCGGGTTCCTGCGATAGGTAGCCGCGTGCCGAGCGGATCATCAGCCCCCAAGACGGGGTCGGTGGCGCGACCCCGAGACCCAAGAAGGAGAGTCCGGACTCAAGCAGAACGCTCGCCGCGAGAGTGAGCGACGCTTGCACGACGAGCTGACCGGCGACGTTCGGCAGAATCGTGCGTGTCATGATTCTCAGGTGGCTGCCGCCTAGCGTCCGCTCTGCGGCCACAAACTCCAACTTTCGCACGGTCAGGACTTGGCTGTAAGCGATTCGTACGAAAAGCGGCGCAAAGAGGAAGCCCATGAGCAGAATGAGCATCAGGACGCCGGGGCCAATTACGGTGACCGCGAGCGTCGCAACGATAACCGCTGGCAGCGCCTGAATGAGCTCAGGCCCGCGGACCCCGACCAGCTCCGTCAAGCCTCCAAAGTACCCTCCCACCACGCCGCACACGCTTCCGACGACCGCGGCGATGACGGTAGCGCCAACGGCAACGGCGAACTCCGTGCGCGCCCCGTAGAGCATCCTGGAGAACACGTCACGGCCGAGCTCGTCGGTTCCCAGCCAGTGTGTGCCGCTGGGACCCTGAAGCAGATAATCCGTGTCGATGTGGTTAGGCCCATATGGTGCGATCAGTGCGGCCATAACGCCGGCCAGGGCTAGGCCCACGAGAATGCATCCCGAAACAGCCATCTTGAGACGCATCAGGCTCCTCTCAAGCGCGGATCGATGACGGTGCGGGCAAGATCAACGCCCATGTTGAGAGCCACGACGCCGATTGCGACGATCACAGCGATGCCTTGGACGAGCGGATAGTCGCGTGCGCTGGCTGCCTGGGCCATCAGATTCCCGATCCCCGGCCAGCTGAAGACGTACTCGCACAAGACCGTACCGCCTATCATCGCTCCCATCTGCAGACCCGTCACAGTCAGCAACGAAGGCGCGATAGCGCGCAGAACATGCCGGCGAAGGATGAGCCGTAGTGGTAGGCCCTGCGCTCGGGCGGTTCGAATGTAGTCTTGATCCAGTACCTCGACTGCCGCCGCGCGGGTCATGCGGATCAGGATGCCAACCACCCCCGCGGCAAGCGAGAGCGTCGGGAGGATCAATGCTTGCAGGTGTTGTCCCGGCTCCGACCACGGTGCATACCCAGCGACTGGTAGCCAGCGGAGCGTGACACCGAAGACGAGTACCAGCAGAGTTGCGTTGACAAAGACGGGCGAGCCTACAAGCAACGAGGACACAAACGAGGCTCCGCCGTCCGCAACTCGGCCGACCCGCACCGCGCTCCCGATCCCGATCGGTACGCCGACAAGAGCGGCGACAAGGATCGCCGCGAGCACCAGCTCGATGGTGTGCGGTGCCGCTGAGCCGACAAGGTCTCCAACCGCTAGTTGCTGACTAATCGACTGTCCGAGGTCACCGGCGAGGATCCCGCGCATGAATTGCCCGTACTGAGTCGTCAAGGCGCCGTCGAGGTGCAGCTGTTCGCGTAAGGCAGCGACCGCTTCCTCGGGTGGGGATGCACCGCCGCCGGCGGAGAGCAGTATCAGAGCCGGGTCCCCTGGAATCGCACGCAAGAAGAAAAAGAGCATCGTCACTACGATGACCACCGAGACGGCTGCGGTGAGGATTCGCGTTCCGATGTACCGAATTAGTCCCAAGTGAGGCAGCGTCGACAGCCTAAACGTGATTGACAACGTTTGATATTCCGTTCGCAATGACATGGTTACCTCCAGGCTTCGCTGGCAAGAGTGCGGGCGAACTGCTCCGACGCCACCGGCAAACCCAGCGACTCCGGAGACGATGAGGTCGGTGAGCAGGTAGCCGGCCACGCACCTCGACGCGAGCGGCGCTCCAATGTCCGAAGCGGCATCACGCCTCCCTCGCGACTTCGTCCATAGCTTCGATCACGAGTCGGCGGCTGCGCTCCTGAGGCGCGCGCGGATCGAGCCAGTACTTACTGTTCAAGCTCTCGAAACCGGGCCTGCCGCTAGAACGCGCGTCCTGAAACTCCGTCAGATAATGGCGCATCGGCAGATTGCCGTCGCCCCGGGCCATGTGACCGGAAGGCGTGCCGTCGATCAAGTGGACGTGCCCAATGCGGTCACCGAAGCGGGTTGTGTAGTCAGCGACGGTCTCGCCGGCCACGTCGGCCACGTCGTCCGAGCACCGCTCCAGAGGCCACCTGAGGTAGCTGAAGTTGCTCCCGCACAGCTGGTCCGCGCTCAGAGTGAAGGCGGTCACAGTCCTACTCTCCTTTGAGTCACTTTTCACGTGCAGGGCCCTCAGCCAGGCTCACCAGCGGCCTGAGGCCGACATCAACTAGCCCCAGGTTGTGGCGGCGAGCGTGTAGGCCGACTGGAATGTCAGACCCTGGGCCATGTTCGAGAAGCCCTTCACCCCGCGCTTGTGCGCGTACGCCTGGTCGGCGACGAGCATGGGAATGATGACCGCATCCTCAAGGAGGATCTTCTCCGCCTGGGTGAAGGCGTCCTTTGCGACTGCCACCGAGGTCGCCTGCGCAGCCTTCTTGATGAGCGACGTGAGCTTGGGGTTGTCATACCCATACGGGGCAAGAGCACCAGTGATGAGGACGGTCAGGTAGAAGTAGGGCACCGCCAGCGACCGCGCCTGACGCTGAACCGTGATGTCGTAGGCGCCCTTCTTCACGCCGGTCTGCCACGTCGGGAAGTCCGATGCCTCGAGCTTGGCTTGGATGCCAGCCGCCTGTAGCGACTGCTGCACGACCTGCGCGGAACCGCTAAGGAACGTGTACTGAGAGGTCGTGGTGAGCGTCGCCGACACGTCGCCATGGCCGGCTGCTTGGACGAGCGCCTTCGCCTTCGCCGTGTCGCTCGTCCAGAACTTTCCGACCGACGGATCGTAGTACGGGCTGCTGGCTGAGATTGGAAATCCGTCCAGAACCGTGCCGTGCCCCGAGTACGCCGCCTTCACCACGGCCGTACGGTCGATCGCGTACCCAACTGCCCGACGCAGCTCCCTGTCGACGAATGGCCCGCTCTTGACGTTGAACTGCACGAACTGCATTGGGCCTGGCTGCTTCGAGACCACGTACTGGCTATTCGACGCCAGGCTCTGCACGGACTGATAGGGAACGTAGTCGATCAGGTCGGCCTCGCCCGACTGAAGTGCGCTCACCCGCGTGGACTCGTCTGGATAAGCCGTGAAGGTGATGGAGTCGAGATACGGCATACCCGGCTCGAAGTAGTGTTCGGAGCGCACAACCGTCACCGCGCGGTTCGGCGTCACCTCCGACAGGACGAAGGGCCCGGCACCGATGGTCTTCTTCGGCTCCGTGACATCCGAACCGCGCTTGATGATCGGCGCGGACGGCATCGCCAGTAGATCGGGGAAGAAGGCGAAGGGTTCGGTGAGATCGATGACGACCGTGTCGGGCGACGGCGTCGAAATCTTACGAATCAGCGGCGTGAAGTATGGCGCCAGGAATGCCTGCTTCATGCTGGGGTCGGTGATCAAGCCGAGAGAGAACGCGACGTCGTCCGCGGTCACCTTCGTACCATCGTGGAACTTGACCCCGGGACGCAGCTCGAACCTGTAGCTGAGTCCATCGTCCGAGCGCGTCCAACGGGCGGCGACGCCGGGCGCCAGATCGCCATTCGCAGCTCGAGCGACCAGTCCGCGGTGCAACGCCAGCGTGACGTTGTCGGCAGCCGTGCTGCTGTAGAGGAGCGGGTTGAACTGGGAGGGGAATCCGGACATGCCGAACCTCAGCGTCTTGGTTGCCGAAGACCTCCCGCCCGGGCTTTCGCCGCTGCATGCCCCGAGGACCGCTCCTCCGACGAGCAGTCCGGCACCCTTCAAGAATGTTGCCCGCGTTACCTTGAAATCCATTGCCTACACTCCTCGTTCTCCAACCTCATGAAACGACCACACTCCCTGTACGGCGGCGCGCCAAGTCCTGATGTGCGCCAAGTGTTTCGTTATCTGCGACAGTTCTGGTGAAAACCAGCGGTTGCAAATCGCATGCACACGCCGCCGTATCTAGCGACAGGTCTTATGTCTCGTTCTGGCTCTGCTATCCGGCAATGCCAGCCCGCAGCAATGTGCACGCTGCCCGTTCCAAGGCCCCGCGCTTCATCCATCGGGCCATTCATGCTCCCTTCTCTCCTGGGCGTCAGCGTCCGGTGGGACCCGGGCGTCAACACGCCGCGTGCAGCTGGGCGACGACCGGTCGTCAGCGGGACACCTTGCCGTTGGCGAGGTCTGCGGACCTGGCGGCGGCTTCCCTGTCGGACGGCTTGCCGTAGCCACCCCCGCCTCCGGTGATCAAGGAGATGGCTTCACCCGCTGCCAGGACGCCAACGCCACTGTCGAGCTTGCTCTTGGCCCCGGCGAGTTCGAACCTGGAGGGTTTTCCTGCGGCACCGCCGAAGAGGCCTGGGGCTCCATAAATGGTGCGCCCATTACGCATCCCAAGAATTGAGTCGTGGCCGATTGCGGTGATTCGACGATGGACACCGAGACCGCCTCGCGTCACACCTTCACCCCCGGAGTCGGTAACGAGCTCGTAGCGCTCAACCAGCAACGGGAACTCTTCCTCCAGCGATTCGACCGGCAGGTTGGTCGTATTCGTCAGGTGGATCAGCGTTCCGTCGGCGCCATCCTTTGTGGCGCGCGCGCCGGTGCCGCCTGCGGTGACGTCGAGCAGGACGTAGTACTTGCCGTTGCGCGGGTCGACGCCACTGAAGACGATGTAGGAATTGTCTGACGAGGAAGCGACACTCTGTTCAGGAACAGCGTCGGCAAGGGCGCGGAAGATCACGTCGACGAGACGCTGGAGCGGCGCCATACGCTCATCGACCGCCGCTGGCTCCACGCAATGAAGCAGCGTACCTTCCTTGCTCAGCACCTCGATCGGACGGTACAGGCCCGCGTTGGGCCATGCGTCTGGACAGGCTATGGCCTTCATAGCGAAGTAGACCGTCGCCAGCAGCGCCGTGCGTATGGCGTTTGCCGCCGCACGCATCTGAGGTGGGTTGTTGCGGAAGTCCAGCGAGATCTCGTCCCCTTCGACGGTGATCTCCACATGGAGCTGCGGCATCCCGAACTCTTCGAAGTCGAGAACCTCACCGTAGGAGTACCGACCGTCTGGGATCTTCTCAATGCCGGCGCGCATGAGCCGCTCGCTGTAGTCCATCAAAGCCGCACCGGCCGCGGCGACAACGCCGAGCCCGTATTTCCCGCACAGCTCGCGTAGCCGCGAGACACCGAGCCGATTCGCGGCGACCTGCGCCAAGAAGTCGGCCTCGCGCTCATCGGGGACCTGACAGTTCTGCAGGATCAGGTCGAGGACTTCACGGTTCAGTTGACCGTCGCGGTACAGGAGCAGAGGCGGGATCCGCAAACCCTCTTGGAAGATCGTCTGATGCGCTCGATCGGCGAAGTCCGTGTGATGAGCAAGATTGGCAGCCCACCCCATGAGTTGGGAGTCGACGAAGATCGGCGAGACCAAGACGATGTCGTTGAGGTGCGTTCCGCCACCAGAATACGGGTCGTTCGCAATGAACACGTCCCCGTCAATGACACCCGTCTGCCCATACCGCTCAACCAACGCCTGCACGACCCCAAGCAGCGAGCCGAGGTGGATCGGGATGTGTTCAGCCTGGACCAGGGTGTTGCCGGCGACGTCGAAGATCGCCGTCGAGCAGTCACGCCGTTCCTTGATCGACGGAGAATGCGACGTCTTGATGAGCAGCTCACCCATCTCGTCGGCGATAGACATCAGCGCGTTCCCGATGACCTCCACGGTCACCGGATCCACGGCCCGAGTCGATGTTGGTTCAGTTGTCATCGTCAGCCCCCTCAAGGTCGGCGATCACGAGGTTGCGATGCTCGTCGACAGTCATGACCTGGCCGGCGAGCAGCAAGGTGGTCGCATCCATCTGGTCAACGACGGCCGGACCGTCAATTCGGTCGCCGGACCAGAGACTGTCTCGTTGGTAGATCCTGCAATCCGTCCAGCCCCCCGCCTCAGGCATGTAGACCCGTCGTGAGCTGTCCTTCTTCGCGGTGGTCGCATGCGCCTGCTGCTCAAGGACCGTGTGGCCGCCGGTCTGCGCCACTGCCTCGACGCGGAAGGTGACAGCTTGCACCTGCGCGTTCTCGCTGCTGTGCGAAAACAGGCGCTGGTGCGCTTCGTCAAAGTCGGCTCGTAGTTCTTTGAGGTAGGTCGCGTCAACAGATCCGGGGCCGGCCGGTACGTTCACCTCGTGGTTCTGGCCGAGGTAGCGCAAGTCGACGCTTCGCTTGATGACTCGGTCAGCCGTGGGAACGGCTTCGGTCTCGAACCAGTCCGCTGCCTGGCGCTCCAGGTCCGCGAAGGATTCGGCGAATTGCCCGATGCTTTCGGCCTCGAGCATTGTTCTTCGGGTCGCCGAGAAGCTCATCTGCAGGTCCGTGAGCAGAAGACCAAGTCCGCAGAGCACACCTGGGGTCGGCGGGACCAGCACGCGCCGAATGCCGACCTCGCGTGCGAGCCTGGCCGCGTGGAGCGGTCCCGCACCGCCGAAAGCGACGAGCGTGAAATCGCGTGGGTCGAAGCCTCGCTGTACCGAGACTGTCCGGATCGCGCGGGCCATGTTCGCGTTGACGATCGTCAGGATTCCGTGAGCAGTTTCCTCAGTCGACATGCCGAGCTGGGTGGCAAGACCACCGACAGCGTCGCGGGCAAGGCCCTCGTCGATGGGCAGCTCACCACCGAGGAGGTGGGTGGGGTTGAGCGAATGGAGAACGACGTTGGCGTCGGTGACCGTGGCGTCGGTTCCCCCCTCCCCATAACACGCAGGGCCCGGACGGGCACCCGCACTAGCCGGACCGACCTTGAGGTGCCCACCGGCATCCACATGGGCGATCGAACCTCCGCCCGCTCCCACTGCAACGATGTCGAGCATCGGCGTCCGAACCGGATAGCCGGCCACCTCGCGCCGATTGGCCGCTACCGGCGTGCCATTCGCAACCAACGCGACATCGGTAGACGTGCCGCCCATGTCGAACGTGATGATGTCCTTGAATCCGGCGCGCTTCGCGATCTCCGCGGCGGCGATCACGCCGGTACTGGGGCCAGACAGGACGGTACGGACCGGCAGCTGCGCAGCGGTGCCGAACGACATGATTCCGCCGTTGCTCTGCGTTATGTGCGGCGTCACGTTCAAATGAGATTCGCTCAGACGCGGCGCCAGAGTGGAGAGATACCGCGATACGAGCGGACCGAGTTTGGCGTTCATGACGACGGTTGTGAGCCGCTCGTACTCGCGGAACTCCGGATTCACCTCGTGCGACAGGCTTACGTACGCGGTGACGCCCTCCTCTGCGAGGATTTCGGCGACGCGACGCTCATGCGTGCCGTCGATGTGGCTGTAGAGGAAGCACACAGCGACTGCGTCGACTCCCTGGTCCTTGAGTTCCCGTGCGACCTCACGCATCACTTCATCGTCGAGGGCGACGCGGGTTTCGCCTTCGTAGGTGAGGCGTTCGGCCACCTCGAAGCGCAAACTGCGGGGCACGAGGGGCGCTGGCTTGTCCGCTTGGAGGTCGTAGAGATGCAGTCGTTTCTGCCGGCCGAGCTCGAGCAGATCACGGAAGCCGTCTGTGGTGATGACAGCGGTCTTGGCGCCGCGGCCTTCGATGATCGCGTTGGTCGCCACCGTCGTCCCGTGGCCGAAATAGCTGACGCGCTCCCGATCGCTTTCTCGGGGAAGGCTTTCGCGGAACGCTGACACGATTCCCGTGCCGGGGTCGCTAGGGGTCGACGAGACTTTGTGAATGCGCAGGGTTCGTGTCTGTTCATCCCAGACACAGGCGTCCGTGAACGTACCGCCAGAATCGACGCCGACTCGAATGGTGTCGCTGTGATGTCTCACGTTCCTCCGTGGGGTGCGTGCTGGCTTGGCCATCTTCGTCATTGCTCCGACCGCTCTGCCGCGCGCCGACTCGGCGGTCGACCTTGGTAGAGGCACAGAACAGCGGCTGAATCCGACGCCTTCGAGTCCTCGACCGAGATCATTCGCCTCGCCAGCGCCCTTAGTTGCCAGACAAGTGCCTGGGTCGTCTGACTGCCAACGTAGGGCCCGGACATGCGAGCGTCAAGGGATCGACGATCTCGGAGCAGCAGTTCAAATAGATCGGGGTCTTGTCTGATGTTAGAATGACTCATCAGACAGCGTGACAGCCAAGGGCTAGGAGGCAGCTCATGCACTACGTGGTCACGGGCGCGGCCAGCGGGATTGGTGCCGCGATCGCGCGCCGACTCACTGAGGAGGGCGACGTCGTCACTCCTTGGGACCTGCTGCCAACTCAAGGAGCCGAGCCCGTCGACGTCACGTCGAGCGAGTCGATAGCGGCCGCGACGGCAGCGCTCCCGGCCAGCATCGACGGCGCGGTGCTCGCCGCCGGCATATCCCGGATGGGCCGCCTTGAGGACACCACTGACGATGACTGGGACTCCCAAATGAGGGTGAACGCCTTCGGCGTGTTCGCCTGCCTGCGCGCGCTCGCTCCGCGCACCCATAACGGTGGAGCCTTCGTGATCGTGGATTCGGTCGGCGGACTCCGAGGAGCTCCGTACCTGTCGGCGTATTGCGCCTCAAAGTTCGCGGTGACCGGACTCATCGAGTCAGCAACACCGGAGCTGGCGCAGCGTGGTATCAGAATCAACGCTGTGTGCCCGATGTACGTGCGAACTCCGATGGAGTTCCGCGAGCTGGAATGGGAGGCCGGACTCACCGGGAAAACGCCGGAGCAAGTGTTCGCCGGATATGTCCGCGGTACCCCTCTCGGCCGGGTCGCGGAGCCGGAGGAGATCGCCGGGTCCGTACGCCACCTGCTGTCCGACGAGAGTCGCTACACCACTGGTTCGATGCTCGTTGTCAGTGGCGGCGCACACCTCGGGCCGGCGCTGTGACGGGACGGCGCGTCGCCGTTGTCGGCGACAACACCATCGACCGGTTCCTCGGCGACGAGCCGCACGACCTCGTCGGCGGCAACGCCGTCAATGTCGCAGTTCAGCTCACCATGGCCGGACATCATGTCAGTTACTACGGCGCGGTGGGACCCGATGAGGACGGCAATCGGATCCGGCTCGCCATCGCGGAAATGGGCGTCGATATTCATGGCCTGGTTGTTCGGAACGGACGGACCGCCGTCACCGAGATTGCCCGCTCCCCCAGCGGTGAGCGCCACTTCGTCCGCGAAGACTTCGGTGTCACCGCCGAGTACGTGCCCGATCCAGCCCATCTGGACGAGATCGCCGCCGCGGACTGGGTTCACATCGGCATGCAGCCAACCGCCAGCGCAGTCCGCAAAGACCTCCTCCGGCGCGCCTCCGGAATGCGCATCAGCCAAGACAGCAGTGTCTCTCCCGGACACGACAACATGTATGTCAGCTTCTTGTCCGGCGGTGAGGACGCCGCAGCTGAGTCCCTGGCCACCGAGATACTCGCCGCCGGCGCACAGATCGCCGTGGTCACCCTCGGCGCCGCCGGGGCGTACGCCGCCGACGCCGGCGGCGCGACCGTGTGCGTGCCCGCTGTCCCTGCCCAGGTCGTAGATACAACAGGAGCCGGCGACAGCTTCATCGCCGGTTTCGTGAGCGCCCGGCTAACCGACGCGGATCTGCAAACTGCGATGGAGAACGGTGCCGCGTTCGCCGCGCGCACGTGTGCACATGTCGGCGGGTGGGCCCAATCGTGACCCGGCCCGCCCACGTGGCTGGTGAGCTCCCAGCCACGCTCCCGGCGGCCAGTCGCGACCCGGCCAACGACGCGCCGACGCTACGGCCACACCATGGATCGGTCCAGGTACGGTTGAGACTTGTCTGAGGATCAATCCAAGGATCGAACAAGTTCGACGGAGGGTGGAGATGGCTCACAGTGCGGGCGACCGGTCCAAGGGCTCAATGACGAGCCAGGTTCACGGCCTCCTGACGCGGCTCATCGGAACCGAGCTCAAGCCGGGCGACCAGCTTCCATCTGAGCCCGAGCTCTCCGCCCGCTACTCCGTTTCCCGCTCAACGATCCGGGAAGTGCTCAAGCTGCTCGAACAAGACGGACTCGTGTACGCGGTACAGGGCCGAGGACGGTTCGTCTCACCGCTCGGGGCCTTCAGTGTGGAGCGCCCGGTGACACGCTACGAGTCACTGACCGACATGTTGGACAGCCTTGGATACAAGGTCACAACGGTCGTCCTTGACGTTCGTGAGATCGAAGCGCCACCACGAGTCGCTCAGCTGCTCGATCTCTCCGCGGGCGAGAAGGTCATCCAGTTGACGCGGCTCCGCCTCAACGGCGAGGACCCGCTCGTCTTCAACCTCAACATGGTGAGGCGGGACGCACTTCCGGGCTCCCTTACCTACCGGGACTGGGCATCCTCACTTGTCAGTGCACTCGAGGGCCACGGGCACTTTATCGAGTCGTCCGCAGCTCGGATCAGCGCCACGAACCTCCCACAGGACTTCGTCGATCGCTACAACCTCGGCGGGCTCGACCCGTGGTTGGCGATCGAGGAGACCTGCATCACCCGTGACGGCATCCGCGTTCTCTACGCGTGCGACTACCACCGTGGCGACCTGATCGCGTTCAACGTCTTACGGCGCCGCTGAAGTCGCCGCCGGCCACCCAATGGCCGTCGGTGACTTCAGTAGCACTCTCGCCGGCCGACGGCAGGACCCTGCCTCGGCAGTGTGCGACATCCCAAGTGCTCTCGCACCAGCACCGCGCAGCTAGGCCAGTCCGGCCGTGAGGCGCGGCGCTCGCATGTGCCCGTTCGCTTGGCTGGCACCTCGATGATCTGCGAAGGCGACAGTCTTCAATACCCGGACGCATTCCCCTATTGCCCGACACTTGCTACTGTTGTCAGACAAGTAGATGCGAGATCGGAGTGCAATGCTGAACATCTCTGAAGACCACCACATCCGAGTCCAGTCGGGCGCAATCACTTTGGCGGACGCGATCCGCTCGGCGGTCCACGCCGAACTCGACGCCGGAGCGAAGAACGTCTTCTTCGCGAGTGCGGGTGGCGTCGCGTTCCTGAGCCTCCCTGCGGTCAAGCTGCTCGAAGAGCGGTCGTCGTTCCCGGTCTATGCTCCGCGCGCCGCGGAACTCGTCGAGAACGGCAACGTCAACCTCGGCCCGAACTCGCTGGTGGTGTTCACCTCCGTGTCGGGAACGACAAAGGAAGCGATCAGCGCACTCGAGTACGTCCGGTCGCGCGGAGCCCGCACGCTGACGCTGGTCGGCACGCGGGACACCCCGCTGGCGCAGCTGGCCGACATGAGCTTCTTCAACGAGACTGCCGATGACACGTCGAGTGAGAACTTCATGCTGCAGACGCTGTTCGTCGCACTCGCCATCATGGACCATCGCGGCGAGTTTCCGAGCTGGAAGTCGACGCTGTCCGAAATCGAGACACTCCCCGCGTCGCTCATCAGTGTGAAGCGAGCCTTCGAAGACCGAGCCGCGGACCTTGCGGCACAGATGAAGGACGAGCCGAACCACATCATCACCTCGGCCGGGAACACCTGGTTCGCGGCGTGGTACTACGGGATGTGCATCCTTGAGGAGATGCAGTGGATCTGGACCCGCCCGGTCCACGCATCTGACTTCTTCCACGGCACGCTGGAACTGGTCGAGGACGGCGTCTCCGTGTTGTTGCTGAAGGGCGAGGATGGTGGCCGGCCACTCGAGGATAGGGTCGAGGCCTTCGTGCCGCGATATTCGGCCAAGCTGCGCGTGATCGATTCGAGTGAGTTCGACCTGCCGGGGATCTCGCCCCAGACCCGCCCCCTCGTGTCCCCGATCGTCCTCGCGACCGCGCTTGAGCGTCTTAGCGCGCACCTTGAGGTTGTCCGCAGTCATCCGCTGTCGACGCGTCGGTACTACAAGCGGATCGCCTATTGATCATGCTGCGGCCATGCGGCTTCCGACCGCGGCCACCGGAGCTGGCGTGCCCGCCGGTGCGGCCTCGGCCAGCGACTACACTCCTTGCCATCGGCAACTGTCCGAGTTGGTGAGTTCAGTTGTTCGCGGGATCACGGCGTCCGGTGGGCCGGCGATGGAGTTCCCGATGATCTCGCTCGGGAAGAGTTTCCTCGAACCAACATCGAAGGTGTACCGGAACCTGATGGCGATGGACGTCGGGGAATTGGCCGGGGCCCAGCCTACAGGCGGCCGGGTACCCCCGATACCCAGCGAAGCTGGCGCGGGCCGGTGTACGGAGCATAGTGCGGATCTCGGACCGCGCGGACGAGCGGTACGCCCTACAGGACGATTGTGCTGCACGTGACGCCAGTGGCGGGCCGCTTGTGTTCGTCGCAGCGGCGATCTCACCTGGTTGTCGGTCGCTTCCGGCGCATTGGACCTGCTATTCGAGCCGGACGAGCTCGAATACCGTCGTGCGGCACTTGAGCCGGGGGGCGAACAGGGACTGAGCGGCTACCGCAGGCTGCTACGTGATCACGTCCTCGGTGCGGACCGGCTGCGACTTCGACTTCTGTTGCCCTCCGGCTGACCACGGTCGCGGATCTCGGTAAGAGCCTGCCTGGTCCGACGAGCGTCCCGCGCTCGCAGATCGTTTGCGCGCGTGGCGATCGAGCCCCGCGCGTGTCTCGGGGATCCCGTGCATGGATCGATGCGGCGATCGGCCCCGGCGCTGGGGACGAGCCAGGCCCGGTTCTGCGCCGGCCCATTGAGCAGCAGCGCCTCGCGCGCGAGCACGCGGCGCCGAGCCGAATTCGTGACGAGTACGACCGCAAAGCCCGCTGGCGGCGCAGACCCGCCCACGGGATCACGGCGTTAACCCCCAATCCACCGATCCGATAGAGAGGTACCACCATGCGCGTCGCCATCTGCCAGTTCGCTATAACCGATGATCCGGTCACCAACGCCGCCACCATTGACACGTTCGCCGCGCAGGCGGTGGCAAAGGACGCCCGCCTGCTGCTCGCCCCGGAGTCCGCCCTGGTGCGCTTCGGGGACCCGACTCGGCCCGTCGGTCCATTCGCTCAGTCCCTCGACGGGCAGTTTGTTTCGGACCTCGCGAAAGCCTCCTCCGAGCACGACGTTGCGATCGTGGCTGGCAGCTACACCCCGGGCGAAGACGAGCGCGCCCGCAATACCCTGGTCGCGATTGCGGGCGGCGAGCTGATCGCCCACTACGACAAGTTGCATCTTTATGATGCGTTCTCCCACATGGAATCCGCGACGATCGAGCCTGGGACCAACTCGCCGGTGACCATCGAGGTCGACGGCATCCGATTCGGGCTGGCCACCTGCTACGACCTCCGGTTCCCGGAGATCTTCCGAGTGCTCCTCGACCAGGGCGCCCAGACCTTCTTGCTACCGGCGGCGTGGATCCGTGGACCGGTGAAAGAGGAACACTGGTTCACGCTGCTACGGGCCCGAGCGATCGAGAACACGGCGTACGTGGTGGCGAGCGGCGAGTCTGGCGCGCAGTGCATCGGCCGCTCCACTGCCTTCGACCCGCTCGGATTACAGCTGGCAGACCTCGGAGCCGATGCCGGCGTCACTGTGGTCGAGATCGACCCAGAGCGGGTCGCGGAGGTGCGCCGGATCGTCCCGTCCGTGGCCAACCGCCGGTTCGAAGTCGTGCCTGCCTCATCAAGCACTGCAGGCCGCCCTCTGTGACCGTCGGGGAGTTGAAGGTTCTCGCGAGACCACGGTCTACCCATAGCCAGGTTGGAAGGTTCCGACGGACTCCAACTCCGACATCGACACCTCAGCCCGATGCAGCTGGCTGCCGTGGCAGAGACCGCGGTGGATGCTCATGTCGGCCCAACAAGCGGAAACGCCCGAAGGTCTGTGGATCTGATGGCAAGAGTGTCTGGCAATCGCCGACGGGCGGGCACTCAACGCGATGGACGACACCTTTGGAGTACCTGACCGCGTTCAAAGGCAACGGCCGGCGCCTCCGGCATGGCCAGGAACCGCTCAGATGGCCTGGTAGTGCGTAAACACAGTTTGCTTGCCGGCTCACTCTTTGCGTCAGATGCCCTTCCGTGAAGCTAGCATCGTCCGCTCGTACCGCTGACAGCGGTACGAGCACTTGCCGCTCCGCCTTGGTGTCGCAGAGCATCGCCTCCAACAGCTCGTCAGCGCGCAACCTCATCTCCCGTCGTGGGACGTGCAGACCGATGAAGTCGATGTCGGGCGCAACCGACCGGGTTGAATCACCAAGCGCGATCACCGACAGCTCACTCGGAACTGCGACACCGCGGTCAGCCGCCGCTTCGACCAGCGCGTCGAGCATTGCCCCGAGCGGACGCGTCTATCGCAGCCCTCCGGAGCTGAGGCCTTCGCGGAGGTATCGCTGCCCGAGGATGAAGACGCCGAGGGCTGGTATGAACGACAGCACGACGCCGGCTAGAACCACCGACACGCTTCCGCTGCCCAGTTCGCCCTGAAGACTGACCAGTCCGACGGGGAGGGTGAAGTTCTGCTCGCTGTCCAAGAAGATCAGGGGCCTGAAGAACTCGTTCCAGTGGTAGCTGAAAGCGAGGACTCCCACGACTGCCACCCCGGGAAGGCTCAGCGGCAGATAGATCGAGCGGAAAATCCGCCACTGCGAGCAGCCGTCGATGAGCGCGGCTTCTTCCCAGTCACGGGGCAGGCTGAGGTAGAACTGCCGCATCAGGAAGGTTCCGAACGCAGTTGGCCACGCGGGCAGGATCAGAGCGAGGAGAGTGTCGCTGAGGTCTAGCTCGCGGATGAGGATGAAGACCGGGACGATCGTCGCCTGGAGGGGGATCATCATGGTGGCCAGGACGCCGGCGAACAGGGTCCGCTTGAACGGAAACTTGAACCGGGCGAAGGCGTATCCCGCCAGTGCAGCCGAGAACATCTGTCCGACCGCGATTGCGACCGTGACGATGGCGCTGTTCTCGAAGTAGAGGGAGAAGGGGACGCGGTCGAAGACGGCGGTGTAGTTCTCCCACTTGAAGTCGGTGGGGATCCACTTGGGTGGCAACCGGAACGACGTTGCGGGATCGCGCAGTGAGGTGGCCACCGCCCACACCAGTGGTGAGAGGACGAGAACCGCGACGCACGTGAGCGCCGCGATGCGCAGCAGTTGTCGCGGGGTCTGCCCGAGCCATGGACGCGACGCGAGTGGTGGCGTCGAGAGCTGAGTCGGGGGCGGCCGGGTCTGGGTGTGATTCACGCTGAGGGGTTCCTGTCACTGATAGAAGACCAGGTTGCGGCTGAGGCGGAATTGGAGGGCCGTGACTGTCGCGATCATGGCGAGCAGGAAGACCGAGACCGCCGACGCTCGCCCGAATTGCAGGTTCTCGAAGGCAAAGCGGTAGATCGTCATGACCATCGTCGTCGTGGCGTCACCTGGGCCGCCGCGGGTCATGACGTACGGCTGGTCGAAGACCTGCATCGCGTGAATGATGCTGATGACGCTCGCGATGAGGATCGTCGGGCTGAGCAGCGGGAGGGTGATGTACCGCAGGGTTCGCCAGCCTGTGGATCCATCGACCTCGGCGGCCTCGTAGACGTCTGCGGGGATGGCCGCCAGCCCGCCCACGAAGATGAGGAAGGTCAGGCCGAACTGCTGCCAGACATAGGCGATGACGACTGCGAGCATCGCCCAGCCGCCCGACGTCAGCCACGGGATCCCTTCGACGCCCAGCTTGGCCAGGTAGTAGTTCACCGGGCCGAACTTGTCGTTGAACAGATAGGTCATGACGATCGAGATCGACGCGGCTGAGGTGACGACCGGGAGGAAGAACGCAGATCGGAAGATCGAGTTGAGGAAGCGGGGCAGACGTTTCCGCAGGGCGAGCGCCAGGGCCAGCGAGACACCCAGTTGCAGGGTGACCGCCAGACACACGAAGCGAATCGTGTTCAGAAGGCTGGAGACGATGAGCGGATCATCTGCGATGGACCGGTAGTTGTCGATCCCGACGAACTTCGGCGGGGACAGGATGTCCCATTCGTAGAAGCTCAGCAGGACGGACGCGACGATCGGTCCGACGGTGAAGATCGCGACCCCGGCAAGCGTGGGTGCGAGGAACGCGTAGGCGAGCAGCGAGTCCCGTGATTTGCGTCCGCCCGGACTGTCCCGCCAGGGTGGCGAATAGCGGGCTGGCATGATGTGACACCTCCATTGGCTGTGTTCGGTGAACTCCCCCACTTGCACCTACTTCTTCAAGATGCCCTCGAGCGCTTGCTGCATCTGGTCCAGCGCCTGCTTCGGGCTGATGCTGCCGTTGGCGCCAAGACCCACGTACTGCGTAAAGGCAGAGGTGATCTCGTTCGACTTCGGAGGAGCCGGCAGCGGACCGGTGTCGGGGAACCGGTCGAGCGTGTCGTAGAACGTCCGCCAGTTCGACGGCCCGGTCTTCGAGTACCTGTCGGCCGTGAGCAGGGACCGCCGGGCGGGCGTCGTTGAGTTGTCCCGGGTCACGGACTCGAGGGCAGGCTTGGAAACCGAGTACTTCAGGAACTCCCACGCCGAATCCTTGTCCTTCGCAGACTTCATAATCATGTAGCCCGACGCACCGAACTGGTGGCGCTGAGTCCGCCAGCGCGGGAAGAACTGAACATCGAAGACGTCGCTTGCCATGCCTGCGTTCGCCAGGCCTCCGGCCCAGGACCCGCCACCCGGGGCCATCCCGACGGCGCCGCTCGCGAACAGTCCCTGAACGGACACTGACGCACCTTGTTCCGGTGCCGGGGCGAGACGGCGCGACACGAGATCGCGAACGAACTGGAGGGCCTCGACGTTCTTCGGATCGTTGGCGATCGGGGTGGTCCAACGCCATCCTCCACCGCGCGAACCGGCGGCGTCCTTGGGGTAGAACTCGCCCCATAGCCATTCACCGCCTGGAGCGCGCTCCTCGGTCAGCAGGTTGGAGCCGTTGACGAACATCCACGGCAGAAGTCCGCCGAACAGACTGTTGGCCCAGTAGAACGCGGAGGTATCGCGCGACTTGGCAGTGCGGCTGATCGCCGCTGCTGCCGCAGAGAAGTCCTCGACCGTCCAGTTGGCGGCGGGAGCCGCGAGGCCTGCCTTCTGGAAGAGCGCCTTGTTGTAGATGATGTTCGCCGCGTTGAACTTGAAGGGCAGCGAGTAAAGGCTGCCCTCGTACATCATCGACTCCGTCAGGGAGGGATGGACGTCGGTGAAGTACTCACGCAGATCGTTCTTGTTGTTCCTCACGTAGTCGTCCAGTGGCGCAGCCAGACGACTCGCGAACAGCTGCGTGCCCTCGGTCGCGACCTCGACGAGGTCCGGGGCGTTGCCAGAGGCGACCTGGGTCAGGATCTTGGTGAAGAAGTCGTTCCAGTCCTTTCCTTGGATGGGCACTAGGTCGACCTTGAGGTCGTTGTGTGCCGCCTCGAACTCCTGGACCATCTGCTTGCGCGACTCGACCGATTGGGATGCGCCGAACACCGCTACCCGGATGGTTTTAGTTCCTCCCGAGGACGTCTTGGTGTCGGACCCGGTGAGCCGGCCGCAGCCGGCCACAAGCGCTGCGGCACCGCCGATCTGGAGCATGTTGCGGCGTGGTAGCTGACGAGACGTACGGCCGTCTTGGTTCATGGCTTCCTCCAACACTGGAGATCCGTTTGATGTGGTTGTTAGTGCGCTCAGCGCAGGGCGATGGCGTTAGGCGGGGATCCGACTCCGCCGATCAGGTTCAGCGGCTTCGCGACGACCATGAAGTCGTAGACGCCGTCAGCGGCGCAGGCCTGCGCCAGTTCGTCGAGGTGCCACAGTTCGCCGAGGCACATGCCGAGCAAGGCGATGAGATCCGGGTGCAACATCCCTCGGAAGTTGCCGACGAACGGAGAGTCCGCGGCCGGCGGCCGGGCCTCCACCGCGATCGTGTCGCTGGCGACGATCGAGAAGTGGTTGTCCCACAACCACTCGACGGTCTCCACGGACTGAGTCAGCCCGCTGGACCGTTCGTGGCTGGGAAGCTCGGAGCGACCCTGAGCGTCGAGCTCGTGGAAGTAGTAGTGCGCCCAGCCGGTTCGAATGAGAAGGATGTCTCCGTCCTCGAAGGTCACCCCGGCTGAGGCGGCCACCTCGTCCAGGAGGTTGACGTCGAAGGCCTCTCCCGCAAGCTGGTCGAGGGCGCGCCCCTTCGCCCGCAGATATGCGTCGACGTCGAGCAAAACGCCGCGACCGACCAACCCCTTCTCCGACCAGTGCTGGATGCCGATGTCGGGGGTGCCAGGACGCACGGTGTCGTCGGAAACCCCGCCGTAAAAGCCGTACTTCGGATGACGGTGATGCCGCAGACCGTCGAACTGCGAGGTGCCCTGCAAATAGAACGCGTCGAGGTAGTCGTCGCGATTGTTCGCGTGCATCGGCACGATCGTGTGCTGCGCCAGCCGGCGAGCTGGAGCCGGTGTCGGTGCGAACGCGTTGATGGGATAGTCGAGATTGAAGACCGCCCCGTGCCGCACCAACTGCGCCGCGCGCAGGGCTCGCTCTTCCGTGAGCAGGTTCACCGTCCCAAGCTGGTCTCCATCGCCGAACAGCCCCCAAGAGGAGCCAGGCGGTGCGTCGGTGCGACGTCGCAGTTCGGAATAGGTCGGCAGGTTCATCGGTCCTCCGTCTCCACGGCATCCAGATAGCGGTGCGGCTGTTGCGGCCAGCCGCCGAGGTGCAGGCACGTATTGCTTGCCGCCTGGGTGGCCCGGCTCAGCCCCAGGGACGGTGACTCGCCCGCCAGATGAGCCAGCACGAACTCCGCGATGAAACTGTCTCCCGCTCCGCACGTGTCGACGGCCTCGATATGACGCGCCGGACACTCGAACAGGGTGGCCCCATCGAAATAGAGGCTCCCCACAGACCCGCGCGTCACCAGAGCGGCACGGCTGCCACCTTGCACGGCCGATTGAGCCAAGCGCTCCGCCTGCTCGGGCGTGCTGCCCGGCCAGGAATAGCAACCGAGCGCCAAACCCTCCAGGCCAACGGTCGTGTGATGGGTCGAGAAGTCATAGCTGACCGGCACCTCGCCGGTCACGGCCAGCACACGCCCGATCAAGGCTTCGTCACCGGCGACGTGCACCCAGCTCGCCCGGGCCAACTCGGAGGGCATGCGGCGGTCCGAGTGGAACGCCTTGACGATCTCGTAGTCCTCGTGAATGACGACGCGCTCGCCGTCACGGATGCCGATCTCTGTGACGGCGGTAGCGAACCCCGGCAGCCGAACCATGCCGGAGACGTCCAGTGGGAGCGCGACCAGCATCTGTGTCAGCCGGTCTCCGTTCGCGTCGTCCCCGACTGCGCCGAAGAACTGAACCTCCCGCCCAACGAGGGCCCAGTGCGCCGCGACGTTGAGTGCGTTACCACCCGCGGTGAGAAGGCCTTCGCTGGTGTAGGCATCCAGGCAGCAGTCGCCCACTGTGGTCAGGTGGCCCCTCATCTGTCTCCAGTCGTTTGGTCGCTGCTCGGCCCACGCGACACCCGGCTATTTGCGGATCAGTCAGGTATGCTGGCCTGCGATTGAGAACGTTATCAACGGAATCTTGCACACCCGTCAGGCGTCGTCAACCAGTCCTGTGAGATCGTTATCAATGCACCGAGGTCTCAGTCGTGGGATGGAGTCAGGTATGGCCGCAACGATCCGTGACGTGGCGCGTGCTGCCGGGGTTTCCCAAGCGACCGCGGCCCGGGCGCTACACGGCTACGGTTCGGTGAGCCCAACCTCGCTCGCGAAGGTGCTCGACGCCGCCGAGCGCATCGGCTACCGGGCCAACCGGGTCGCTCAGGCGCTGCGCTCGGGACAGCTCCGGTCAGTCGGCCTGATCGCCAGCGATATCGAGAACCCCTTCTTCGCCACCGTGGCCCGTCACCTCTCCGACGCCCTCGACGCTGAAGGTTTCACCCTCCTGGTGGCAAGTTCGGACGAGCGGGCAGACCGGGAGCAACGGATCATCGATACCTTCCAGACGCAGATGGTGGCCGGCCTGGTCGTCGCGCCTGCGGCACGCGACGACCTGTCACATCTGAGCGCCGTCATCGATGCCGGGATCCCGCTCGTCTTAATCGACCGGTCCGCGAAGGGCATCGCCGCCGACACGATCCTGGTCGACAACTTTGCCGGCGCGACCGCGGCGGTGGCTCATCTCATCTCCTTCGGCCATCGCGCAATCGGCGTCGTGACCGACGACACCGCCATCCAGACCTCAGCCGAACGACTCGATGGCTACCAACGCGCGATGAGCTCCGCCAACCTCGAGCTAAACCCCGCCCACATCGTCATGGGCGAGTCGACACGACGAGGTGGATATGCGGCCGCCTATCAACTGTTGAAGTCCCCGACTCGCCCCACGGCAGTCTTTTCCACCGACAACTTCATGACGGAGGGCGTCCTGGGTGTCGCCCGGGATCTAGGCCTGCGCATCCCCCACGACATCTCGGTCGTCGGGTTCGACGACTTCGACCTGCTCACCTTCGTCTCGCCTCCCATCACCGCAGTCGCTCAGCCGACCGGCCAGCTAGGGGTCACAGCGGCCGAGTTACTGATCACCCGGCTCAAGGGGAGCGACGCTCCCTTGCGACACATAAGGCTGCCCACGGAGTTGATCAGAAGGAACTCCTGCGCTCCTCCAGCACAGAGCTGACGAGTACGCCAGGGAGCGGAGCCGACCGGTCGGCGTCTCTGCCAACGCGTAGGCCCACACCCAGCGACCTCCCTCCAGTTTCAGATCTCACCCCCGACCCGAGTGACCCTGGGGCTTCTCACCCGCCCTCCAGTCGTCGAGCCGTCAGCTGGACATTGTTAGCGCATCCGACAAGCTAGAAGGGATGGAGACCCACTCCATGCTCAACGTCTCTCCCGCTCGCCACCTGGCGCTGCCGCAGGAGCTGCTCACCACCCGGCGCCACTCCCAGCTGGTCGAAAAGTCATCATCGCTGCGGGCGCAACGATGAGTCGACATACCTTTCGCCTCTCGCAGCCTCTTGTCATGCTGATGAGCGGAGTCGACCACACGGGCACGGTCGACCCTGCGCGTATGTCGGCGCTGGTGCGCCACATTGCCGGTGCCGGATTCACCGAGTTCGTGATAACCGGAGTGGTGGGCGAGCTCCACGACACCGATGCAGCCGAGCGCGCCACCCTTCTCGGCGCGGTCCACGCCTCGCTGAGCAACTCAGCACGCGCTCACGTCATTGTCGGCATCCCTGCAGCCTCTGAGGTCGCCGAAGAAGCGGAACACCTACGCGACCTCGGGGCCGACGCCATCATGCTGTTCCCCGGGCAAGGACCCGCTGCGTGGAGCGAACTGTCGGCCGCCAGCTCAGCTCTCGATTCACGGGGGATCCCTTCCTCATTGACTACGACGGCGTCTCGATCGAAGAACGCCGGATAGCAGGATGCGCTTCGCGAGAATCGCTACTGGCCATCAAGTACGGCTCGGCTGATCCCCAAGGATGGCGCCGGATGCGCGCCACCCTCCATCCGGAGTTTCCGCTCATCTTCGGCGGCGGCGATGATCTCTCACCTCGTTTCCCCGACGCGGCGACCTTCACCAGCTCGGCGGCCAATGTCGCGCCCTACCTCGTACGCCGCCTTGCACAGAGCCTCGACGCCGCCGCACGCCGAAATCAGACCGTCCGGGACGAGGCGCCAAATTTTCAAGAGTTGCGACGCTGGGCAGCTCTCCGATCGTCGCGACCCCGCTATGCCACTGCCGTCATCAAGCGCGCGTTGTCTGCACGCGGGATGTCGGTAGGTGCGGTTCGGACCCCCGAAAACCGCTTCCGGCCCGAGGACGAGGAAGAGCTCCGCGCCATCGTCGAGGAGTTGGTCACGCAAGACACGGCTGCACAAGGGTGACAACGCGGCAGGTGAAGGCGAGACGGCGTAATCGCCTTCTCAGCGACAACCTTTGAGACTGCCCGCGCTGGCCTCGAGTACGACGAGGGCCGGATCGACCCTCGTCAGCGATCTTCGGCTGGCGGACAACCCACTCGCCGCGACGTTTGCGCGACGCGCCGCTCCGACCGGGGTCAGCCAGCGGAGGCGGACCGACGCAGTGAAGACCCTGAGTGAGTCGGGCCGCCGTAGGGATCGGAGCCGCTGGTCGCGAGATCCGCTCACCCGCGTCATTCACTGTGGCACATTCTCGGGGACGCCCGACAAGAACGCCGCTCGGTGGCGCGTGACGATCCCCGCGCGCCGACCAGCCGTTGCCCGCTACATGTCTCCTCCTGTTTCCGACCTCGATCTCCCGCCGGTGCCTGCACTCCCCCGGCTTGTCGCGGCCGGCGATCGACCTGGCGACGCGGTTGCGTGGGCCAAGGAGCCTGAGATACCACAGCCAGTCGCTCTCGTGAGCCAGCTATCCACTTCCGCCACCCACGATTACTCGCCTTGGGTGAGAGTGCCTCGCCGACTGACGTCGGCATGAGCGGAGATCGGCGTGGGTCGAGCTCGTGCTGAGGCGAGTTGGATGGATCGCGTGGGTGGTCCAGGAGGCGCTCTCACGAGCCGTGAGGTGTCACTAGTTTGGCGGCCTTCGCGTGTGACCAGACGAGGTGAATGTGCATGCACCTGAGCCACGGGGTGGACGTCAGTCCAGCTGAGTTGTGGCGAGCGCCGCAGGCGGTGCGGAGGGAGCACGACCCACGTCCCTGTTGAAGATCATCCAGATCTTACGTTGACAGAAGAAATATCTACGATATTGTACAGATCAGCCCTCGTGTTGAAGCGCGACTGCTTCGGCGTGGGTGCAACTCCGGTCGCCCCGGGTTGAACTTGTGCGCTGGTCGATGTGTGCGGAGCGGCGACCGCTCGCCCCCTAGGCCGGAACCGGCGCGGAAGGATCCCAACGACCAAATGACAGCCAGTTGTCTTCTCCTGGACCTCGACGGCACGCTGGTGGACTCCGCCCCGGGCATTGTCGTCAGCGCCGCCGCAGCACTGAGCGCGGTTGGTGCCGATGTGCCCAACGAACGGACGTTGCGCACGTTCGTCGGCCCACCAATGTACGAGTCATTTCGACGAGCGGTGGGGCTTGATGAATCGACCGCGAAGCGGGCCTTGCTGGCGTATCGCAGGTTCTACGCAAACTCGGGCGCGTTAAACAGCGGGGTCTACGGCGGGATCCATGACATGTTAGACACTTTGTCCGCAGCCGGGATCCCGATGGCGATCGCCACGTCGAAGGTAGAGGACCAGGCCGAGCGGATCATCCGCCACTTCGGGTTGGCCTCTCATTTTGAGACGGTGTGCGGCACCTCTGATGAGGCCGGCCGGGTTTCGAAGGTCGACGTGATTCGCGAGTGCCTCACGCGGCTGCGCACCCTGGGCATCGACACTGCCGGTCCGCTGATGGTTGGCGACCGGGGCTACGACGTGGACAGTGCTTGCAGTGAGGCAATCCCAGCGATCCGCGTGTCGTGGGGCTATGGCGAGCCGTCGGAATCCGCACGTGCGATCGCGACTGCTGATTCGCCCGCGGAGCTCGTGATGATGGTGCTGGACAAGGTGACCTGAACGCGCCCCGTCGCCAGCGAGTCATAAGTGGCAACCGGCCGACATATAGACCGCGAGGCGACTCACCGCTATCTCCCCATTGGAGCCCTGTGGCATGGACACGACCGACGAGAAGATCATCACTGAACTGACTCGCAACGCCCGCATCTCGAGCGCCGAACTGGCCAAACGGGTGATGCTGTCCCGTACCGCCGTGCGCCAGCGCATCGATCGTCTCGAGCGCGAGGGACACATCGGGGGCTACACCATCGTCCGTGCCAATGAGCGCGAAGACGCTGACTTCGTTTCGGCTCTCGTCCTTGTCTACCGCCAGGACCGGATGCGCGGCGGCGAAGTGCTGGCGGCTCTCAAACGCATTCCGGAGGTCGTCCTCTGCGAAGTTCTCAGCGGAGACTTCGATCTGATGGCTCGGGTAGAGGCTCGATCGCTCGAACGCATACGCGGCATCTGGGAGGACATCGCCCACATGCCGGGCGTCAAGGACACCGTCACCGCGCTCACTCTCTCCCGCGTGATCAACCGGCCGCAGGCAACGACCTCCGATCCCCGGGCATCATGCACTAGCTGCGGTTGATGCACACCACCTTGGGCTGGGTCATCTCCTCGTAAGCGAAGCGCACGCCTTCCCGGCCCATGCTGCCGTGCTTGAACCCTCCAAAGGGCATGGCATCCAAGCGATAGTCGGAGGAGTCATTGATCATGACACCGCCCGCGTCCAACTGCTCCCCCGCCGCAAGAGCCTGCTCAAGGCTGGCGGTGAAGATGCCCGCATGCAGGCTGAAGTCGATCTCGTTGGCTCGGCCGATGGCCTCGTCGAAGGTATCGAACGGCTCGAGCAGCACCACCGGAGCGAACGCTTCTTCACACCAGATCGCACTGCTCCCCGAGACATTCTCCAGCACAGTCGGGGTCAGAAGTGCGCCATCCAGCTCGTTGCCGCACAACAGTCTCGCCCCACCGGCGACAGCAGAAGCGATCTTCGTGCAAGCCGAGCGGGCAGCAGCCTCGGTGATCATGGGGCCCACATCCGTCGACTCTTCCGCAGGGTCGCCGGTGCGTAGCCGGCGGGTTCGTTCGACGAAGGCCTCGCGGAACGGCTCGTACACCGCGCGGGCGACAAGTAGCCGCTGCGTACCGACACAGTTCTGCCCCGCTGCCCAGAATGCCCCGGAGACGCAGGACGCCACTGCCCGGTCCAGGTCGGCATCTGCCATGACGATCACCGGCGCGTTCCCGCCGAGATCCATCGCGAGCTTCTTAAGACCAGCCGATCGCGCGATCGCGTCACCGGTCGCGAAGCCCCCGGTGAACGAGACCATGAGCACTTCGGGCGCGGCGACAATAGCCGCGCCGAGTTCGGGGCCGCCGTTCACCACGGTCACGACCTCGTTCGGCAGTCCGGCCTCGATCAAGGTGTCGACCAACTCTTGCGCGGACAGCGGAGTGAGCTCGGATGGTTTGAGGATCACGGCGTTCCCGCCGGCGATCGCCGGGCCGAGTTTGTGCGCGACCAGGTTGAGCGGGTCGTTGTAGGGCGTGATGGCGGCAATGATTCCCAGAGGTTCGCGTGTGAACCAGCCCTGTCGGTTTTCTGAGCCGGCATAGGCGTCGAACGGCACCACTTCTCCCGCGTTGCTTCTGGCTTCGGCCGCCGACAGCACCAGGGTGTTCACTGCGCGGGAAACCTCCTTGCGTGCCTGGGTAATGGTCTTGCCCGCCTCACTCACGATCAGCGTGGCGAAAGACTCCGCACGTTCCTCCACTAGACGCGCCGCGCGATCTAGGAGGGAGGCCCGAGCCGCCCGTGACATCTCACGTGCCACGCCGCGGCCAAACCTGGCTCGCTGCAGGACGTCGCCAACGGCGGCGTGCGGGACCGTACAGACCGAACCGACGATCTCGCCGTTGTACGGGTTCAGGACGGCCGCTGTGTCCTCGCGAACGGCCGTGTATGTCGTTTCAGCCATCGATGGCCACCTCCGTCACCCGGCGGGTCGAAGTGGCTGGACCGTCGTGACGGCGCCGATGGAGCGCGATGATGTCCGACAACAGGGCGTACGCCGTCTCCACGCGACCGGCCCCAGGACCGGAGATCATGACATCGCCGAGCAGATCGGTGTGGAAGACCACCGCGTTGAGCGGCCCTGAGATCCCGGCCAGTGGATGGTCGGCTGCAAGTGCGACCGGCGCAACCTTGGCGTCAATCCCTCCATCGGCGCGACGCACGGCAGAACCGACCAGCTTCCAACGCAGGCCCTTCGACACCGCGTCTCGCACATCGTCAGCGGCGAGAGTGGATATCCCTTCGCGGAACACCTCATCGGTACCCAGTTCGGCGCCGAGCACCTCACTTGCGAGGATCTTTAGCTTGAGCTGGACGTCGTGGCCCTCGACATCCGCGGTGGGGTCGGCCTCCGCATAGCCGAGTTCCTGGGCCTCCTTGACTGCATCTTCGAAGTCGAGGCCGTCTTCGACCCGCCCCAGTATGTAGTTCGAGGTGCCGTTCAGGATCCCTTCGACACCGGAGATCCGGAGACCGCCGAGCATCTTGTCCGCCAATCGCAGGATAGGGGTACCGCTGAGCACCGTGCCTTCGAACTCGAAGCCGACGCCGCAGGCGGTCGCCAGCTCGCGCAGTGCCAGGCCATGCAGAGCCACCGGACCCTTGTTCGTAGTGCAGACGTGTTTGCCTGCCTCCAGCGCCCAGCGCACGTGGGACAGCGCGGGCTCTCCGTCCCGAGGGTTTGTGAATGTCGCCTCGACGATGACGTCGGCCGGAACCTCCCGAATGATCCACTCGTTACGTGGGTCGGCGCTCCCCCCGCCAATCTCGGAGAAGGCCAGATCCCCTGGCGCCGCTTCGAGTAGCGGGGCGAGCGCGATGCCGTCAGTATCCACCAACGATCCGGCCCGCAGGTCTGTGATCGCGACGACTCGCAGGGAAAACCCGAGCTCCGCGGTCAGTTCGTCGCCGCGCTCGACGATTAGCTCGGCCAGAGCCCGGTTGACACCGCCGAAGCCGATGAGTACGAGATCGTAATGAGTCATGTGCTGCCTCCTTTGCGGTCAGCGACGACCGCCGCTGCTCGACTGCAGACAGCCTCGCCCCGAAGAACGGCACCGCGTCCATGCCAGAACGATGGGACAGCCTGCCGATGTGAAGGTTGGGCCGCCGATCTGCTCGGACCTGCCATCTCGAAGTGGGGCACGGGACGGTCTAGGAATGTCGTCTGCGACGCCCGCGGTCTGCCTCAGTTCGTGGCTGCCGCGTCTAGCTGACGCCCTGCGCGTAACCGGATCACGCAGAAATGATGTCCACCACGCTGGGTTGGTTATCCAACTGCTGGAGCGCCACACTGAGCTGCTCGAGATCGGCCGGCTTGCAACTCGCCCGCGCAACGTTGCCCTTGAGTTTCATGAGGACGTCTCTCCAATCCACCGGGTCCGCTGGGGCCCCGCGCTGCACAGTGCGATACTCGGTCAATCGTGAACCGTCCCTGAAGACGACTTCGACAACCGGGGCATCCGATCCGTCATGCCAGCCAAGCATCTGGATCTTGGATGCGAGGTCTACTACATCGCGACGCTCGAGCGCTGGGGTCTCGAAGTCGTCTAGTGTCAACTCGCCCTGAATCAAGGCAGCAGCCACTGTGTAGTTCATGCTGAACTTGGCTTGGATCCCTGTTTTCGGCTGTGGGAAGCGCAAGTATCCGACGCATTCCTCGCGTGGCACCGCACAGTTGATCTGCGTAATTGCGGCGATGTCGAAGCGCGGATGTTGGCGGATTTGCAGTGCCGCGTCGATGGCGAGGTGGGTGCAGTTACAGCTGGGATAGAGTTTCACTGCGAGGCCAGGCGCGATGATCTCCCAGTCCTCACCCAGTGGCGGTAGCGCGATCTCAGAGAGAGATCCGTCTGTAAATGCGTCCAGGAAACCGGTTCGCGCTTCGAGGATATTGGTTCCCGCCGTGAAGCCGACTTCGGCGAGAGATGCTGCGCGAAACCCGGCTTCCGCTGCCTGGCCGCAGTGCATGCTCTTCATCATGGTTCCGGTGTTACCGAGTAGACCGCCGGCGGACGAGCTGGCGATCGCCAATGCGCGCTCTGCTTGAGCGGCATCGAGCCCGCGAAGATTCGCGGCAGCTGCCGCAGCTGCCAAAGTGCCGAGGGTTGACATCGTGTGCCAGCCCTTCCGCAGGTGAGCAGTACCTATGGCACGACCGAGCTTGCCCGCAACCTCGATGCCGACTATGTACGCTCGGATGAAGGCGCTTCCACTGGCTTGGGTGACGAAAGCGGTCGGCAAGAGCGCGCTGACGATCGGGGCGCTGGGATGGCCCTTCATCGAGTACTCGCTCGTGTCGTCAAAGTCGTCGGCATGAGCGCATGTTCCGATCAGCAATGCGGCCCGAGAGGGATCGCTGCAGTATCCCCATCCGGGTACGGGGACCCCGCCCAGGTCGGCACCCGAGGGGAATAACGCTGCCGTCAGAGCCTTGACGGGTTCAGATGCAGTTCCGGCGTAGATGCAGGAAAAAGTGTCCGCAATATGTAGCTTTGCTTGCTCTGTCACCGCGGGTGGGAGCTCCCGGACAGTCGCAACAAAATGAGCAAGCTGACTAGTAGCAGATGCAGCCATGGTGGAGAGGTTCCGTCCTCGTGTGCGGGACGAGCGTGCCATGCCCGTCAACGTGTGGCCGTACCACCGTCCAAAGCCCGGTGACGGACTCGGGTTATGGCGTTTCAGCCGCTTCGGCGATGGCCGGTCTGACTCCGGTACCCGGCTCGTAGCGGGCCACAATGTCGTGCACGAGTTCGTCGTGTTGGACGAGCCGAGCGAGAGCTGCGGGACCGATACTGCCGATGACGTCGGTCAGCAGCAATTCGGTGATGGCTATGGCGGCGGTCACCGGAGTGAGCACCGAGCTTGCTTGCTCGTCGAGGACGAGTGCCAGGTCGGCGACCTTGATCAACGGTGACATCCATGGATCGGTGATCAGGACGATCCTCGCGCCGCGTTCATGAGCCTGAGTGCTGAAGTCCACGGTTTCGATGTGATAGCGGCGGAAGTCGTAGGCCACGACGAGGTCGTCGCGCCCGATGTCCAGCAGGACGCGGGATTGAGCCCACCGTTCCCCGGGGACCTGGCTGACGCCAGGCCGAAGTAGCTGCAGCTCACGGGTGAGGTAGCCGGCGGGCAGGCCCCAGACGGATCCACCGATCACGTGGATTCGCGTTTTCGGTCGTGACACCAGCTCTGCGAACGTTCGTCGCTGCTCGGCCGACACCCCCACCAGGGATCGTTGGACCCCGGTGTAGATCCGTTCAGCGGGGGCGTCAAGCTCGTGTCCCCCGATGACCAGCTCCTCAGCAAGGTTCTGCTGCTGGCTGGACAAGCGCTTCTCGATCGCCGATCGGATCCGCGCCTGGAACGCTGCGTAGTTTTCGAAGCCGAGCCGGTTGATGAGACGAAGGACGCTCGGCGCGCTCACCTCGGCCTTGGCGGCCAACTGCGCTACCGTCTCCAGGCCCGAGACTGGGTACTCGTCGAGCAGTTGGCGAGCCACCGCTCGTTCGGCGGCCGGCAGCGTGCTCAGCAACTTGCTGAGATCGCGCGCGATATCACCTGACAGGTTTTCTGCTGCCTCTGTCACCGCTAGAGCACCTTTCCGAAGAATTCCCGAGCACGTGCCGTCTGAGGGTTGTCCAGGATCTCGCGCGCCGGCCCTTCCTCGAGGATCACTCCGCGGTCCATGAAGATAACCCTATCGGCGACTTCACGCGCGAAGCCGATCTCATGAGTAACGACCAGCATGGTGAGCCCCTGCTCTGCGAGGCGCCGCATGGTATCGAGTACCTCGCCGACCAATTCCGGGTCGAGGGCGCTGGTCGGCTCGTCGAACAGCATCGCACTCGGCCGCATCGCCAATGCCCGGGCAATGGCGACCCGTTGTTGCTGGCCACCCGACAGTTGCCGCGGGTAGGCGTCGGCTTTGTCCGGCAGGCCCACCGTCTCAAGGAGTTCGACTGCTCTTGCCCTCGCGGTGCCCTTAGGCTCTTTCAGAATCCCGACGGGCCCTTCGATGATGTTCTGCAGGACGGTCAAGTGCGGGAAGAGGTTGAAGCTCTGGAAGACCATCCCGATGCTGCGGCGTTGGGCGGCGGCCGCCCGCCTGCTCATGGGATAGATCTTCGTCCCGTGATACTCGTAGCCCACCAGTTCGCCGTTGAGTCGGATGTTCCCGCCTTGGATGGTCTCCAGGTTGTTGACCGAACGCAGGAGGGTGGATTTCCCCGATCCTGATGGTCCGAGTATGGCGACCACCTCACGTGGGCGCACTGTCAGCGATACTCCTTGCAGGACTGCCAGGTCGCCGAAGCTCTTATGTACGTCGTCGATCTCGATGACGGGGACGTCGGTCGTCGTGTCGCTCATGATTCACCCGCCCTGTTCCGCTCGATGATCCGCCGGGCACGCCGGGACTGCTTGTCTGTGCTATAGCGGTCGGCGCCCCGCGCGTAGTACCGCTCAACGTAGGTTTGGCCGACGTAGAGTACGGACGTCAGGGCTAGGTACCAGATCACTGCGACCGTGAGCAGCGGGATGATCTTGAAATTCTCGTTGTAGATGTGCTGCACGTTGTACAGCAGGTCCGACATGGCGATAACGCTGACCAACGAGGTGGCCTTCAGCATACTGATGAGCTGACTGCCGGTCGGGGGCACGACAAATCTCATGGCTTGGGGAACGATGATCCGGGCGTACATGCGGGATGAGTTCATACCGAGGGCGGTTGCGGCCTCGCGTTGCGCCGGATCCACTGCCATGAGTCCGCCACGGATGATCTCTGCCATGTAGGCAGCCTCGTTGAGGGTCAGCCCGAGAATGGCCGCGAACAACGGCGTGATGAGACTGTTCGTGTCCCAGTAGAGCAGGTCCGGGCCGAATGGAACGCCTATCGTGAGGCGAGGAAGCAGCGCTGAGAGATTATACCAAAACAGCAACTGCACCAGGACCGGAATCGCCCGGAGGATCCAGACGTAAACACCCGCGATGGCGTTGAGGAAAGGGTTCTTCGATAGTCGCATGCCGGCGACGACGGCGCCCAGTATCACGCCCAAGACCATGGATATGGCGGTGAGCTGGAGCGTGGTGAGGATGCCCTTCAGGATGGTGCCGTCGGTGATGAACTGGCCGACGACAGACCACTCGATCGCCTTGTTGGTAGCGAGGAACTGTGCAGCCTGCAATGCGGCAACGCACACGATCACACCGATGATGATGCTTGCGATCGGCGGCCGGTGACTAGCCTGGGCGACGTCAACCTTTGCCGCGTGACTTGTTCGCTCTTCGGGGCGCGTGCGGGATTGTGTTAGATGAAGCATGGCTCACTCCTGGTCTGCGGCAGACCCGCGTCTAGCTCTTGGCCAAGTTCAAGCCTGCGGCGGGCACGACGTTGGCGGTCAGCTTCCACTTCTGGAGGATCCGCGCGTAGGTGCCGTTCGCGATCAGCTTGTTGAAAGCCTTGACGAAAACCGGACTCAGCGGCGAGTCCTTGGGCAGGATGAGGCCTTGGTAGAGGTCTGGGAATCCGTTGGCGGTGTTGGTTCCGGTGATCTGCAGGGCACCGCCGGCCTGCTCCTTGTAGTAGTTCAACGGCGCCATCGCTGAGAACGCGGCGTCAGATCGGTCCGACTGGACTGCGAGGGTCATAGTCGGTAGGTCCGGGTAGGTCTGCTTGACGACGGCCGGCGCACCGCGTGCCACACAGGCCTCGGATGCGGCCGTGATCACCTTCTCGGTGGTACCGCCCGCCAACAGCGCGATGCGTTTACCGCATGTGTCTTCGATCTTTGAGATTCCGGCCGGGTTGCCGGTCTTCACCGCGAACACCACGTGTTCCTTGATCCAGTCGACGAAGTCGTTGCTGCCCTGTTTGCTGCGGGTATCGCCGGTTGGACCGAGCGAACCGTGGAAGCGGTTGGCAGCAATGCCTGTCTTGATTGCAGGCAGTCCCGCGACCGTGACGCGCTTGATGGTGACTCCGAGCTCCTGGCCCAGCGCATCTTCCATCTCGACTCCAGCGCCACTGATCTGCCCGCCGGCGCCACCTGGGATGTAGAACGGTGGCAGCGATCCGTAGTTCGCCAACGTGATCGTCTTGCTCTGCTGTACTTCGGGCGGCAGCTCGGAGAAGAGACTGCCATCACCCGACACGGGTTTGGCGGCGGTTTCGTCACCCGCGACCTGCACGCCGCAGCCGGCGATGAGCAGAGCGCTCGCGAGCGCGAGCAACGACCGTGCGTTTCGAGATTGCCGCTTCATAGCGGATCTCCTTTGAGACTGAGGGGAACTGAGGGGATAAGAGAGGATGGGGCGGTCACAGACGTAGTACGCCCAAGCGGGTACAAGCTGGGGCTAGAGGACCGTGACCTCGAGCCAGATCATTTCCTTGCTGCGGAACGTGCTCTCGGCGACATGTCGGCCAATGCCAGGGAGTCGGATGACGTGCTCGGGATCGACCGCGCCGAGCACGGGTGAGAGGACGGTCTCAGTTGTGGAGCCATAGGCGACCACGAGCTTCTGGCCGCTGGCCTGCTGGAACCGCAGGCGCCCCGGTGGCGCATCGCATACGCGCTCGCGGGTAGCCACTGGCGCGAGGCTGACCATTGGCGTCCATGCGAACATCGACTCCCCCGCCAGTACGGCGTGTTCCTGGAGCACCGTGAAGGGCAGCCGCGCAAGCAGCTCGCTGACCAGTTCAGGGTTGAGGTTCTCGGCCAGGGTCGCGTCGACGCTGACGCCCAGCGGCTGCCATGTGAGCCTGATCCGAGGACCCATAACCTCGAGTGGCGTCCTCGTCTCGATCGCCGCATCGGACCTCACCGGGGAGGTCGTGCGGAAGTGTGTGCCCAGATACCAGGGGAAATAGTGGTGCGACCAGGCATCAAGTCGGTTGACGTACCGGATGAACGCCTTCAGCGCGGCAATCCACTCATCCTTGGTGATGTCTTCTGCTCGGGCCGCAGCACGGAGCAGCTTTGCGCGATCGGCCAAGATCTCGAACCCGGCGTAGTGCAGAAGGCTGTTGTAGCCAGCATCAAGCTCGTCAAAGATCTCACCGATCTGCCGAAGGGGGTAGTCAGTGAAGGCCGCCAGGCGCAACAACGGATACATCGTCCGAGCAGCGAAGTCGCGAAGCAGCCCTGCTGCCGTGTCCCATGTGGTGAAGTACTGCTCCTCACCGCCTCCGCGCACACTCAGCCCGCCGGTTCTGAGGGAGCGGATCTCCTCCGGTTCGTTGGTCTGGATGTCGTCGGCGAGGCGATCGAGTTCCTTGATCATGACCTGCAGGTCCGTAGTCATCGGGCGCCGTCCTTCGGGTCGAAGATCTCGCCAAGGACGCGGATCAGATTCAGCCCCAGTACTCCGCGAATCTCGGTTTCGGTGAAGCCTCGCTCGGCGAGACCTGCAGTGATCAGCGGGAGGCCGGCCGGGCTCTCCAGACCCTCGGGGTGGATCAGGGAGACGTCGAGTGCATCGCCAAAGATGGGCACCTCGGGGTGCTTGCTCCTGAACGCCGCCATTCCCCCTGGGGTGTAGCGCCGCTCGTCGCCGACATCGGTCCCGACGATGATGTGCTCCGGCCCCACGAGATCGGCAAGGTAGGCGACGGTGTCCACGTAGTCGCCGACCGTCGTGCCAGTGTTCTGACCGTCGGACTTGATGTATCCGGACTTGGTCGCGATCCCGATCACGCCTCCTGCCGCGGCTACAGCCTTCAGTTCGTCGTCCCGCTTGTTCCGAATGGTTTCGACGAAGGACCGCAGACCGCCGTGAGTCACCACCACGGGCTTCTCGCTGACCTCGACCGCCTCCATCGAGCTGCGGAATCCGGTGTGCGACAGATCCACGACCACGCCGAGGCGATTGCACTCCCGCACGAGTGATCGCCCGAACTTGCTCAGCCCGGCATCGGCGGGCTCACCGCATCCGTCGGCGGAGAAGTTGCGGTCTTGGTAGGTCAGGCCCATGAACCTCAGGCCCAGCTCGTAGAGGACCTCGACGTTGGCTAGGTCCTTCTCTACCGCCGTCGAGTCTTCGAACGACAGGAACACCGCGGTCTTCCCGGCATCCTTGGCCTGCTGGATGTCGGCGATCGAGGTTGCCGGCGTGACGTACTCGGAGAACTGCTCGTAGCGCCGCTTCCAGGCAACCATGCTCGCGACCGCCGTTCGCAGCGTGGCGTCAGAGATGTGCACCGCGTGGACGATCGCGGTGAGCCCTCCCCGCTGCAGCTTCTTGAAGTACTCGACGTCCCCCTGCTTCAGGTCAGTCGGGTCCATCGCATTGATGACCAGCGAGTCGGCGTGCAGCGCAGCGGCAGCAGTCGGCGACGCGGTGGAGATTGTCATAGCGGAAACAGCTCCTTACGTCCGAGTGAAGTGGCTGTACCGTATCGTAGATATCAGCTCCATCCAAGACCTGATCTGGATGATTTCCTACAGTCTGGTCCCCAGGCATCGCCGATCCGAGCACTCCAGTCCGCAAGCAACGAGCGCCCCAACTCGCCAAACAAGTTGAGCAACCTGATGTCGGATCGCCCGACTAGCCGCAGGCCGCTCCGGGGTTCGGCCGGACCATGAGGATCCACTGGTCGACCCGGACAAGATCATCGTCACCGGCGGCAGCCAGGGTGGCGGGATCGCGATCGCGGCCGCCGGTCTGGCCGGCCTGGCCGGGATCGAGTTGCTCGGCTGCGCCCCCGACGTACCGTTCCTGTGTCACTCCCAGCGTGCGCTGGAGATCACCAACAAGGAGCCGTACGCCGAGATCACGCGGTACCTGAAGGGGTACCGCCAGGACGTCGACGCCGCACTGCGCACACTGAGCTACTTCGACGGCGTGAACCTCGGCCGACTGGCCACAGCGCCGGCGCTGTTCTCGGTCGCCCTGATGGACGCGACCTGCCCGCCGTCGACGGTGTTCGCCGCCTACAACCACTACGGCAGCGCGGCGAAGGACATCGAGGTCTACAGCTACAACCAGCACGAGGGCGGCCAGACCTACCAGCAGCTCGCCCAGCTCGACTGGTTCGCGAACGTCCTCGGCGCGAAGGAGTCATCGGCGCACCGATGACTATTCCCAGTCAGCGTCGTCTTCCTCGTCTTCCCTTCGCTCCGTATCGATGAGGCTCTGAATCAGGCCGAGGGCTTCCAGATAGTCAGCTTTCAGGTCCTCGTCGAGAGTCTGCTCGGCCGCGCGCCTGGCCCGGGCAGCGGCGGTCGTGAGCGTCTCGCTGACGCCGCCGCTCCCACCCCAATGGCTGGGAGCCATCGCGTCCCTGACCATCGCTCGAATCTCATCGGACCTGGAGGTCTCGTCGGCACGGCGGATCAATGTCTCGGCGAGCGTGACATGCTCGATGGCCCAGGTGTCCAAACTGGCCAACACCTTGACGAAAAGCTCAATCGTCTCAGCATCAAGCTCGGTTACGGCCTCTGTCAGGGCGTCCGCTTGGTCGGCACTCAGCTGATGGTTAACGGCCGTCGCTACGGCCATGGCGGCGCGCGGAGTCTCTAGGTTGCTGTTGATCCATGCCGCGAGGGCATGCCCATCCAGCTCGCCATCGAGCGTTATGGATGCGTTGCGAAAGCCGTCCTCTCGTTTACTGAGGAACGACAACACAAGCTGAGGATAGTTGTCCGAAACTCCGCCGACGATCTCTTCGACGACGTACGACGCTCGATCTGCTCGCTCGACGACCATCAATACAGCACTCGCCTTGTCGGCTCCGAGCGACGCCCCGAAGGTTCGCCCATCGTAGTTGCAGGCATCTTCCAGCGCCCGGGTCGCCGCGAACTCCTGGATGCCTTGATCTAGCAGGAATGCGGCGGCAGGAATGGGCTCTGCCGCGAGATAGCCGCCGGCTGACGCGAGAAATGCTTGGCGGACGTCAGGATCTGCGTCGGTTGCACCCGTGTTCCAGATCTGTGTGAGCGGGGCGCCCAGGTTGTGCCATCGCCCTCCACGGAAACCCGCGGCGATCGCCAGCTTGACCCCCTGACGGGCAGTGAGGACTTCGCGCCGCAGCCAGGCTGCTGCTACCTCTCGTTCCGTCTCGAGCCAGGCATCGATCAGTACATGGAGCTCGTGATCGAGTGGACCGGGAGGCTGTCGGCTGACGTGGTGAACCATGCGCTCGAGGCTTTCAGCAGACAGCGCTGCGATCCTGCGCCACAATCCCCCGAAAACCACCTGCTTGCCTGGTCTGAGTCCTTCGACAGCGCGGGCCGTCGAGTCAAGCAGGTCCAGCATTCGGGGAAGGTCACCGATGTTAACCAGCCCGAGGGCGAGATTCACAAGCTCCTCGGGCTGCCGTGCCAACTGGATCTCGACCTTCCGATGGATTCGCGCTTCTCGATCGGCCTTTCGCTCCTCCTCGGTCTTCTGGGACAGACGTGCGGACTCACGTGCTCGCTCTGCCTCAAGCTCCGCAACACCCGGTACATTGCGCTGCTTGACGACGGCGGGCCCGAAGTGCTCGTTCCAGGCCAGGTCTGCGACGTCATCGGCGATGGTCCCCACGTCATCAAGGTGCGCCAGCAGCTTCAGTGCTTCGTGGCGCACCTTGAGAGAAGTGGCGTGTTCTGCTGCCCAGTCGACGTGGTGCCGGACGCGGCGCCGTACCGCTGCCTCGTCCGTTGCATTCGCGATCTGGCTGAGCACCTCAATGGTCGCGAGGTCATCGTCCTCCCATTGAAGGATCGCTTGCTCGCCGACTGACTGGCTGAAATAGCCGTGTGGTTGGTGGAGCGCCTCCCACAGAAGGTCGAGCGCAGCGCCAGCCCGCCGAAGGTTGGTCGATAGTGCCTGCTCGAACAGCAGATCCCGGATCTGGTCGCGAACCTGCCGCAGACTCGATGCGCTGAAGATGTGGGTTTGGAAGCCAAGCTCGCGAGGCCCTGCTAGGACGGTCTCAAGCTCTTCCTTCGCCAGTAGGGGCTTCAGCGCGAAGAGCGGAGTGACGACGTCATCAAGACCCTCAGGCGCCTGGAGCCACTCGGCGACACGGCGCACGATTCGTTCCGGAAACGAGAGGTCCGGCAGCTTCACCAAACTGGCCACCTCCGTGAGCACGCGTCTCGACTGCCCAACTGAGTTTGCCGGATGGCGATCGCGTCGCCCCAGATCCCAGAGCGCGTCCAGCACGGTCTCCAGTAGCTCCGGTGCGTTGGCCACCGCACGGCCGTACAGATTCGGCATCTTTGCCCGGACGTCATCGCGGTCCAATGGGTCCAATCCGAAGAGTCGCCGCACTTCGTCAGCTTGATCGTCGTCGTCCTCAACGCCGATCACGCCCTCGGCGTCTTCTCTCGCCAGGCGTCGGCGGAGTTGCTCCAAAGCAGGGACCAGCTGGTAGGGCTGGGTGGCCGCCAGCTGGCCTAGCTGCTCCAGCTCTTTGACCAGGTGACCGTAGTAGGGGGACTGCAGCCGTTCGCGGATCGCAGCCCAGACAGTCCCCATAACAGGCGGTCCTCCGCGTTTTCTCAGCCGCCAGTCGAGCTCGCCGAGTGTCAATGCCAACTGATGGTGATGGCTTGCCCCGAACGTCTCCCAGAGCCCGGCCACGAATCCACTGTCGTTGTCCTTGTAAGCGGCAGTGATCTCGAGGACGTGATCGGCTAGGACATCAGGCACGACCTCCAACTGACCCCTTTTTTCGACCAGGACGCCTCGGTCTAGCAAGGCGTCGACAATTCGCGCGAGGTCCATCAGCGGTAGCGCGCAGAAGCTTGCGATCTGCTGCTTCGATGCCGTGTCGTCGACTGCCACGTGTCCGAGTGCTGCATAGGTTGCGAGCACTCTCTCTGTGACTTTGTGTCCGAACTCCTGGACGTCGGTTCCGAGCACTTCGTCGTAGCGGTTCAGGATCAGCTCGCGCAGACCGCCATCGACGGCGATGGCCGTGGTGAGTTCACCACGTTTGATGAGATAGAGGGCTATGACAGCCACGAACGGGCTGTGTTCCGCCTGTCTCGCGAGGTAGCGCAGCAGCGGGAACGGCAGATCAAGTTGTGAGGCCAGGGATCGCACGAGTTGTAGAGCCTGCCCCCGCGACAGCGAACCGACGTCTACCTTGAGATAGTCACGACGCGTGAACTGCGCCCGAACCACTTGCTCGATGACGGCTGGGGTCGCGCTGGGACGGGTGGCCAGAACCAGCTGTACGTCGGGCTGCTGGCGTGCGTAGGCCAGGAGCGGAGCCAACGCCACTGGATCCCGGTGCGCATCGTCGACCAGGACGACCAACGGCCCGTTCCACAGCTCGCTCATCACCGAGGCCTCGAATCGACGGCCGGCCGACAAGCACACCACCGGAATGCCTGGCTGCCGATCCTGGAGTTCTACCAGGGCGTCCGTCACCAGCCGCGACTTTCCCCGACCGCCGGGTCCGGACACGACAATAACCTGACGGAATCCCGCGTCTTGTCGATCGAATGCTCGACCTAGGACGTCCAACTCGACCTCGCGGCCCACAAGCGGCGCGAGGTCGTTGATCGGAGCATCGGGATTCTTGCGGGCGGTTGCGAACCGTTCCACAGACTCGAATGCGTCACCCGGGGCTGCCACAAAAAGACGCCGTACGTCCTCGCCCCAGAACTCTTGGACGATGTCGCGTTGGACCTGCGGTGGCAGCTCCCGCAGCATCCTGGTCAACTGGCCGCGGTCCAGCAGAGTCCAACCCGCATGCTCATTCATCTCTGCTCGCGCCCGGGACGACGCGATCCTCGTGAAGACCAGAAAGTACTCGCGGGCGTCGGCATATGTCGCTTCGTCGACGGCCTCTCGTACGTCGGCCGGCGGGAGTTTCTCCTGATGCTTACATTGCCAAGCCGCTCGCGTTCCGTCGCTGAACTCGCCGACCAGATCGACGCCATCTTGGGCGTCTCCAGTCGTGCCCCAGCGCGCCACATCGACGACATGGCGAACCTGGCCGCCGAGAAAGCGTTCCGCCGCGAGCAGACGCTCTACGAACTCCTCGAACTCGTACGGAGTCAGCCACGGCGTGGGCAGGAGTTTGGGATGCTTGTCCGCCCACATCCATTCCGCCGCTGATCCACGGTCGCCATCGCTCATGTGCTATCCCGCACCCCCTTTGCGAGGATACCGACAGGTCCCCCACCGCGGACAAGACAGGAGTCTTCCAGATGCGGTTCACGGCGCTTCATCGCTTCCTGGGTCTACAGCCCAGCCCGCTGACTGACGAGATGCTCGAGGAGGCTGTAAAAGCAGGACTGCATGAGGCCGAAGATCTCGATTGGAAACGAGCGCTGCCTCCGGCGCGGGGATTGCCGGCCTCTGACTTCCCGAAGGACGTTGCGGCGATGGCGAACAGCGGGGGTGGAGTGATCGTGTACGGCGTCGCAGAGAAGGAGAAGGCCGCGGTCGAGCGTCTCGACGTTGGCGAGCTGACCGAGGTGCACGAACGGGCGCTGCGCAGTGCGGCGGTTACCGCGATCAGCCCGCCGGTCTTCGCGCTGACCGTGGACCGGCTGGGTGACCCACCCACGCGAGCCGTCGTCGTAGAGGTTCCTGCCAGTGTGGACGGGCCACATCTCGTCTATCGCGATGAGTACTTCGGTGCGCCGGTACGGAACGATGCGGACACAGTTTGGATGAAAGAGCCGCAGATCGAGGCCACTTATCGCGCGCGATTCGAGGAGCGCAGAAACGCCCACGAAGCATTGGACAGCCTCTACGACGAGCTAGCCACCGCCCGAGATACGACTGAGCGAGCCTGGTTCGTGGGAGTCGCACGGCCACGCGTACCAGTGGTCCCACGGCAGCGGATGGACCGCGACGTAGCCCGTGCGTTCTTTTCGCCGATCAGGCAAAGAGCCAGCCGTTACACCACCGGCAGATGGCGCCCGCCGTTCGACGACCTGGACATCTACAACCCGCGTCCGGGTCTCCGCCGCTGGATCGCCCCGCCGCTCGTCGACCACATCGGAGCGTGGTCTGAGAGCTGGGCAAGTCTTCATGACGACGGATCGGTGAGCTTCGCGGCCGCGGTGGGCGGACATCGAACCGGTTATGACGAGTTCGCGGCCGGCCGCGAGATCCGCTCCGATACCCTCGAGCTCTGCGCAGTCAGCCTGATGACGCTCTGTCGCATGGCTTCGGAGCACCACGGCGCGTCGGACTACGACCTGAAGTCCGGAATCGCCTGGGCCGGGCACGAGCCGGTGCTCCTCACTCCCCCGGCCATGGAGTACAACTGGACCCCCACGGGACTGCCAGTTGCGAGATACTCCCCGGTTCTCGCCAGCCCACGTCCCACCACGGCCGACGACGAGTACCTTGACCAGATCCGGGATCTCGCCACAGATCTCATCAATCAAGGCGGACTCTCCATCTTGGTCGCCATACCCGAGTCGCTCGGTTGACGGTGGTCTTCGGCATTCGACCACGCGCCGAATGGCGCGAGTCAATGCAACATAGAGCGTTCGGTCGTCGGCTCGCTCCACACTGAGTCGGCCCGCGACCGGGCTCTGTCCGACTCCTCCAATTGGACGCCTACGACCGGCCACTCCCGCCCCTTGGCTTGGTGGACAGTCATGGCAGGCACAACGTGCAACTGCCGAGCTCCCTAGCGTCTGCCGCAAGGTGTTGATCGCCGCGGCTGCAGCTTCCGGAGTACCAGGACGCAGAACTTCGAGCACGCGGCCAGCGAGGCACTGGCGGGCGAAATGCGCATCTGGCGGCAACCCGAGAATGGCCGCGGCCTCCGCCGCGAAGATCGCGCCGTGCCCGAAGTGTCCGCGTTCGGTGTCTTGGCGGCTACTGGTCGCCTGGGATGGTGGCGCGAGGTGTTACTGGTTGGTCGCTGTGGGGGTCGAAGCGGCTCGGGCGGAACGGGGCGAGGTCGTTGACGAGGTTGCCGTGGACGATTTCCTGTACGGCGTAGTCGGCCAGCAAAGGTGCGAGGGTCACCCCGCTGTGGGTGGCGATTGTGTAGATCCACGCGCCGTCGCCGACAAAGCCGCTGACGGTCTTTCCATCTGCGGGGATGGACCGCCGTCCGATCTGGAGGCGCTCGATCTCGGCAGCGCTGTCCAAACTCAAGACCTCCGCCACGCGCTCCAGCAGCTCGGTAGCCAAGGGTCCTTCTGTGCCGGCACTGCGAGCAGGGTCGGCAAGGCTGTCGAGGTCCAGGGCGTGGAGAACCATGCCGCCGTCGGGCTGCGGCCGCACGTTGAGCCGCGATGTCGTCAGGAGCCGGGTGAGTCTCGGCGGGCGGGGCTGCGTGTAGGCCAGCAGACCGATCGTCGGCAGGCCTCGCGCGTCGCTGGGAGCCATCGGCACCCGGTCGACGCCGGCAGAAGCGAGCACCTTCTCGGTCCAGCGACCTGCGCACGTCACCACGACGTCTGCGTTGAGCACAGTCCCGTCGACGAGGTGGACCCGAGCTACATCCTGACGTTCGATGCTGGTCACCTTTGCGCCGGTGAGCACCTCCGCCCCCAGGGCGCGCGCCGCCCGCAGCGTGGTCGAGATCAGCATCTCCGGAACACAAATGGCCTCTTGCGGATAGGACACCACCCTGTCCACACCCTGTCCGAGCCGCAAGGCCGGCTCCATCGCCAAGGCGTCACGCGGCTCCAGCACTTGCGCTGGATAGCCCCAGGCCGACATCCGCTCGAGCTTCTCGTCGAGCAGCGTGGAGTGGACGGGATCTGAACTCCACTCGAGGTGGCCCGTTTGCCAGAGCCACTGGTCCAGTGCACCGGCGCTCTCCGCGAGATCCCGGTGCCAACGGCTATGCGCATGCATACCGGCGAGGTTGAGCTCGAAGTACTCTCTCGGCTCCTTGCGATTGGCATTGACCCACGCATACGACTCCCCCGACGTACCAGCTCCTGGGTACGTCGCCTCGCACACCGTGACCCGAGCTCCCGCTCGACTCAATGCGTACGCCGTCGCACTTCCGACGACGCCCGCACCAATGACGATCACCTTCATCAGTTCACCTTTCAGTCTTCGTCTCCGGCCATGCCCTTGCGGCGCATGCGCATCCCGAACAGCACCGACACCACGGTCAAGGCTGCGAAGGCGATGAAGATCGGCCGTTGCAGGTAGAACGTGGCCGACAGCGCGAACGACTGCTGCGCCGCGACCTCCAGCAAAGGCCCCAGGATCATTCCCATCACCAGCGGTGCAAGCGGGACACCCCATTCGGTGAGCAGCCAACCGACGACGCCGAACACGACGCAGACCCAGACATCGGTGAAGCTGTTCTGCGACAGATAGGCACCGAGCAGACAGCCCGACGCGACGATGGCCATCAACAGGCCTGTCGGCACTTTGGTCACCTTCGCCCAGAGGCCGACCAGAGGAAGGTTCAGCACCAGCAGAATGACGTTGGCGACGAAGAAGCTCGCGATGATGCTCGCGACGAAATCGGGGTGCTGACTGAACAGCAACGGGCCGGGGATGATGCCGTAGACAAGCATTGCAGCAAGTACGAGCGCCATCGTCGCGCCCGTGGGAATCCCCAAGCACAGCAGCGGCACGAACCCGGCCATGGCGGCCGCGTTGTTGGCGGCTTCCGGTCCCGCGACACCCTCGACTGCCCCCGAGCCGAAGCGCGACGAGCCGCGGCGGCGCGCTCGCCTCTGCTCGGAGGCGAAGCTCAGGAAGGACGCGATCGTCGGGATCATCCCGGGCAGCAGACCGAGGAAGAATCCCGATCCTGTCCCCCGTACTCCGGCGCCCATGCCGGCGGTGAACTCCTGTCGCGTCGGACGGAGCGATCCGACTGCGACGTCATGGTGACGGATCGGTGGACTCAGGATGGTCCGAAGCACCTCGGCCAAGCCGAACATCCCCATCATCACCGGCACGATGTCCAGGCCTTGGAGGAGTTCGGTCGATCCGAAGGTCAGTCGGGTCTCGCTCGAGGCCGGCAGAAGCCCGACCGCTCCGATCAGCATGCCCACGCCGCACGCGGCGACGCTGCGGCGCAACGAGGTCGACGTGACGCCGATGATGGTCACGAGACTGAAGATCAGGAGGCCGAGCATCTCGGGTGGACCGAACCGTAACGCGAACCCTGCCAGCGTCGGACCGATCAGCCACACTCCGACCGTGCCCGCTATGCCGGCGACGAACGACGTGATCGCAGCCATGGCCAGCGCGGCGCCCGCACGGCCGCGTCGAGTCATCAGGTTGCCCTCGATCGCGGTCGGGACCGAGGCGGTCTCGCCGGGGATGTTCAACAGGATCGCAGTCGTCGATCCGCCGTACATGCCGCCGTAGTAGATGGCCGCCAGCACGATGATGCCCGTGGCCGGATCCAGATAGGTGGTGAGCGGGAAGAGGACGGCGACGGCGGTCACCGGGCCGAGGCCGGGCAGTACGCCGATCAGTGTCCCGGCCAGACAGCCGAGGAGTGCCAGCAGCAGGACGGTCGGGCTCAGCACGGTGGAGAAGCCGCCCGCCAGGTCGGTCAGTGACATCGGACGCCTCCCATCAGATCCCGATTCCGAGGACGCCGCTCGGCAGCACGACATCGATGAGTTTCAAGCCGATGACAAGGAACGCGTCCACGACCGCGGCGATCAGGACTGCATGCCACCAGCGCCGATGGTCGATCCAGATGAGGTAGGCGACGACGAAGAGTCCGTTCGCAACGGCGAAGCCGACCCACGGGAGGGCCCAGGCGAACACGGCTGTCGCGATGAAGAAGATGACTGCCTCGCGGGTGCGGCTCCTCCGCTCCGGATCGCCGCCGGCCGACGGCTCCGGATCCGTTCCGGCGACCACGGGAGACGCCGCCCGATCCGGTCGGGCTAGCGCGCCAACGGCGATGAGCGCCGAGACGAGCAACAGGTACCAGCCGCCGGCCCGCGCCTCCGAGGTCTCTCCCCCGAGGATGAGCCGCAATGACTCCGCGACACCGACCGCGGCCAAGGACGCGAAGAGGATCGGGAGTCCCCACGGTCCTCGGATGCGGCCGCCGGTCGCCAGCGCGGCGCTTCTCAATGTGGCCACTGGAGCACTCATTGCCCGACACCCAGCTTGCGCAGTTCGGTGAACCGGCTGACCTCGGAGCTGACGTACGACTTGAACTCGTCACCCATCAGCGGAGAGACGGACACGCCGGCGTTCTCCAGTTTCTTGCGCACGGCGGGGTCCTTGGCGCAGTTCGTCAGAGCGTCTTCCAGACGCTTGCGAGTGGCGTCCGAGAGTCCAGGCGGCCCGGACAGTCCGACCCAGTAGGTCAGGTCGAGGCCGGGATGGCCGAGTTCCTTGGTTGTGGGCACTTTCGGGAGCTGGCTGATGGGTTCGGTACCGGTTTGCGCGAGTACGCGAACGTCCCCACTGGACGCGAATGCGAAGGCCGAGGACGCGCCCCCCACGCCGAAGTCCAGATTGCCTGCGGCAACGGCTTGCATGATTTCGCCGGAGCTCTTGAACGGAACCCCGCTGAGATCCGGGAGTTCGACGCCCGCCTCCTGGAGCAGGTCCAGCATGGCCAGGTCGCTGGTGCTCGATCCACCCGACCAGCTCGTGCGGAACCTCTTCGTACCCTGCTTCAGCCCGGCGATGAGGTCGTCCAGGTTCTTGTACGGCGACTTGGCGGCGACCGTATACACGTGCGCACCGGAGGTGAGGCGGCCGATGAAGGTGCGGTCGTCCCAGGCGAACGGGAGGTTGTGGCTCAGCGACTGGATCGAGCTCGAGGCCGCGCCGTCGGCCAGCAATGTGGTGCCGTCCGGCCGGGCCTTGCGGACGTAGTCGACGCCCGTGATCTGCTCGGCTCCGGGTTTGTTGACCACGTTGACCGGAACACCCAGTTCCTTCGACAGGGCATCGGCCATGACCCGGGCGGTCAGGTCAGTGGATCCGCCCGGAGAGAACGGCACAACCAGTTCGATGGGCTTGTCAGGGAAGGAGCTCGCGGACTGCTTCGTACTCTGCTCCGGCGCACACGCGGAGAGAGCAAGTCCACTGCTGATGATCACGGCGATGAGAGTGCGGGTGAAGCGCATCGTAGTTCCTCTGTTCCGTGTCGATGCCGGGAGTTCGACCAGCTACGGGATTCGCTGGATCGCGATCCCGCCGGTCTTGGACAGCGTGCGAAAGCGATAGCCCGGAGCCACCGCACAGGTGGCGTCCTCCTGCACGAGGACTGCGGGGCCCTCGATCCATTCCTCGTGGTGAAGGTCAGGTGCTGAGATCACCGGCGTCGGGACGGCAGCATCGGGGGTCCACCACACCGGCGTGTCCGGTGCGGCGAGTTCCACACCCGACCCGGTCGCGTACTGCAACTGCAACTCGGAGCCACCGACATCGATCGCGCAAATGACGCGCAGGCTGACCAACTCGATGTCTTCGTCGGTGACGCGGTAGCCGTTGAGCTGCTCGTGCAACTCGTCGAAGCTCTCCTTGACTACGTCGACGGTGTGCGCGTCCCACGGGAGATCCGGCAGGCGGGTGCGGAGAGCGTGCTCCTGGCCCCGGTACCTGAGCTCGCCCTCGATGTTGGCAGCCCAGGTGCCGCGTTCGCCCTGTTCCTCTCGCCAGGCCAGCGCGTCGGTCATCAGGAGCTTGACGTCGTCGGACAACTGATCGATGTTCGCCGCGCTCAGTTGCATCACGGCCGACCGCACGAACTCTTTCCGCAGGTCGGACACGAGCAGCCCCAGGGCGCTCAGCATTCCGGGATGCGGCGGGATGACCACTTCGTTGATGCCCAGCTCGCCGGCCAGCGAGGTGGCATGCAGTGGTCCGGCCCCGCCGTACGCGACGAGTGTGAGCGTCCGCGGGTCGATGCCACGGGCAACGGTTGCACGCCTCGCCGCCAGTGCCATGTTGGTGTTGACCATGTCGAGGATCGCGTGCGCGGCCCTGATGACGTCGAGTCCGAGCGGCTTCGCGACCGAACGCTCGACCGCTTCGACCGCCAGGTCACGATCGACCTGCATGGAGTTGCCGAGCCGCGCGGCCTGCGGCAGCGTGCCGAGGACCACGTGCGCATCGGTGACCGTGGCCTCAGTGCCACCCTTGTTGTAGGAGGCCGGCCCGGGTACCGATCCGGCGCTGCGTGGGCCAACCTGCAAACGACCGCCCCGATCGATCCAGGCGATGCTGCCGCCGCCCGCGCCGATGGCTTCCAGCGCGACCGTTGTTCCGAGGACCGGCAGATCCTCGAAGTGCCGAATGCCGACGACATCCGGCGCACCCTCGCGGATCACGCCTATGTCCGCGCTCGTGCCGCCCATGTCGAAGGTCAGGAGATCCGCGCGATCATGCTGCTTCGCGAGGTTGATCGCGCCGAGCACTCCGCCGGCCGGACCCGAAAGGAGAGTCCGGGTCGGGCGCAGCGCGGCTTCGGACATCCGCACCACACCGCCGGACGACTCCATGAGGTACGGCTCCGGTACGACGCCCGCCGTCCGCGACTGATCGGTGAACCGTCGCAGGTACGTCGTCATCGTCCGGCCCAGCGCGGCATCCATGACCGCGGTGGAGAATCGCTCGTACTCACGGAACTCGGGTACGGACGACGCCGACGTCCACACGCCGACATCGGGAAAGGCCCGCTCGATCCAGGCAGCCGCCTCACGCTCGTTGGTGTCATTCACATACGAGTGCAGAAAACCGACACAGATCGCGGTCGCTCCCCCGGACAGCAGGACTTCGGCGGCGGCCAGAACCTCATCCCGATCCGGGGCGGTCAGAATCTGTCCGGTGAAGTCCGTGCGTTCGTTGACTTCCGCGCGGAGCTCTCGTGGGACCGGCACCCAGCGCGGGGTGAAGTCGAGCTCGTACAGGCTGTTCCGGGTCTGCCGCCCGATCGCCAGCACATCGCCGAACCCGGCGGTCGTGATCAGACCCACGACACCCAGGTCCCGCTCGATCACGGCGTTGGTCGCCACCGTGGTCCCGTGGATCAGCGCGGCGACGTCAGTACCCGCCGTACCCGCCTTGCTCAAGACCGCCTGCACGGCGGCCGAGATGACGGCGGAAGGGTCCGGATAGGAGCTAGGAACCTTGGCTATGAACGTCTGACCGTCCGCGATGGCGAACACGTCGGTGAAAGTGCCGCCGATGTCGATTCCGATTCTCACAGTACGTCTTCTCCCTTTCGCTCGTCGGCTGCGGGAACGCCGCCGGCGTCCGCCACCTGCGGGCTGCCGAAGCCCCCGCCGCCGGCTGTCATGGCCCGCACGGTCGTTACCGCGTCCAGCACCATGCCGTTGTCGGATCGGGTGAACACCCTTGGGTGATCCGACTCGGGGTCGAGCACGAACGCGAGAGGCCAGCCGACGCCGCCTCCTTGCAGTCCCCACGGCCCGGTGGTCACCCGGTCGCCCTTGACCGTCAACCGGATGCCGTCGCCCAGGGTTTCCAGCTCGCGGATGATGCCGACACCTCCGCGGTGCTGTCCAGCGCCGCCGGATCCGTCCCGGAGTGCGTACTTCGTGACGCGCAGCGGGAAGTTCTGCTCCACCGATTCGATCGGGGTGTTGGCCGTGTTCGTCACGTGTGTCTGGACCGCGTCCTGACCGTTCGCGGTGGGCAGTGCGCCGGCTCCACCGGCGATGACCTCGGTGTAGGCGAACGGTCGTTGCCGGAGGGCGTCGTACCCGTTGAAGGTCACGGCGGAGATCGAACCGTTCGAGGCAGCGGGGATTCGTTCGGGCATGATCCGGCTGAAGGCCCCGAGCATGGCGTCCACCGCACGCTGGCAGACGTCCGAACGCTGCATGACCGGCGCCGGTTCGGCCGAATCCAGGATGGATCCGTGCGGAATGGTGATATCGACGATGCGATAGAAGCCAGCGTTCGCCGGCAGTGTGGGATCCAGGATGGTCTTGACGGTGTAGTACACCGAGGCTTCCACAGCCGCCCGCGCCGTATTGATCTGACCGGCCACCTGCGCACCGGTGCCGGTGAAGTCGAAATGGATGCCTTCGGCACCGATATCGATGGCCACCCGGATCGGGATGTTCTCGGTCCCGGCGCCGTCCGAGTCCATCCGATCCTCGAACTCGACCCTTCCACGGGGTAACTCGCGCAGCGCCGCACGCGCCTGCGTCTCCGCCTTGTCCAGCCAGCTGCTCGTGGCCTCTAGTACGACGTCAGCGCCATACCGCTCGAGCAGGCCGGAGTAGCGCCGTACTCCCAACGACACCGCCGCGAACTGGCTGCGGATGTCGCCGAGACGCTCGTCGGGTACTCGCGTGTTCAGCTGGATGAGGCGGACCAGACCGTCGTCCAGGGTGCCGCGGTCGACGATCCTGAGGATCGGCAACCGCAGGCCTTCGGAATAGATGTCGTGAGCACGTCCCTGGGAGCCACCGAACTCCGCATGGTGAGCGACGGCGGCGGCAAACCCCACGAGCTCACCGTCGACAGGCAGCGGCGCCACCACAGTCACGTCGGGCAAGTGGGTGCTGCCTCCGAGGTAGGGGTCGTTGGAGATGAAGATGTCGCCCGGGTGGATGTCGTCGCCGTACTGGGCGACCACCCCCGGGATGAAGCCGATCATCGATCCCATGTGGATCGGGATGTGCTCGGCCTGGGCGATCGAATGCCCCAAGGTGTCGAGCAGGGCGGTGGTGCAGTCACGCCGCTCCTTGATGTTCGGAGAGTAAGCCGCCCGGATCATGGCGACCCCCATCTCCTCGGCGATGGCCACCAAGTTGTGGCCGATGATGTCGACGGTGACCGAGTCGAGGCCAGAACTTGTCATCCGGGATGGCACCTTTCGTTGGTCTTCTGTGTGCATCAGGCCCTACTCCTTCGGATCGTGAACGGAGCAAGTACTTCCGGCTTCCGGCCAGTGGTGAGCCACTCCGCGACGTGCTGCGCTACCGACGGAGCGATGGCGAAGCCGTGGCCATGCCATCCGGCGGCGACGAACAACCCCTTGTCGTCGAGGAAGTCGACGTACGGCAGGCCGTCCGGTGTGTAGGTTTCGGGAACGCTCGCGTCCGCCGCCACGAGCTCGCCGTCCTGCAGAGGCGGAAAGACCGACGAAGCGATGCAGAGGCTCTCGTTGATCATTGCGTCGACCGCTTCACCAGTGGCGGTGGCCGCGTTCCACTTGCCGCGCAGGCCACCGGAGATCATCGTGATGCCATCGGCCAGCGGCTTGACCGAGAGAGTCTCCTGCAGGTGAGCGGCCAGGTGACGTGGTCGGTAGTCGTCTTTGGCCCGAAGCATGAGTACCTGGGGCACCATCGTCCACAGCGGAAGTTGCGGCTGTTGGGACCGCTCGAGGAGCGCATTCGTTCCATAGTTGGCGGTGAGCACGATCGCCCGGCCGGCCTCGATGGTCGAGCCGTCCCGCAGACGTACATACGGCCGCGGACTCGTGCTGAGGTCGTGGACCGGACTCGATTCCCGGATCGACGCACCGCGCTTCTCGGCGGCGGCGGCGTACGCGCGAGCCGTGGCGCGCTGGTCGGCGATCCCTTCGTCCGGGTTGTACAGAGCAGCGATCTGCGCCCCACCGACGCCGGGTTCCAGTTCCTCCAGCTCTGCCCGGTCGAGCAACTCGGTGGCGATGCCATGCGCGAGTTGCAGCTGCCGATGGGCGTCGGCCCGCGCCAGCCCGATCTCGCCGACGCTCGGCATCGACCCCACGAGCATCAGCCCGCCGATCTGCTCGAACCCGGTCTCGGATCCCAGCTCGGCCGACAGACCGGGCCACCTCGTCAGAGCCTCACGCGCCAACGAGAGTTCGCGGGAGTTCCGTCCGTTGGCGCGTACTCCCCGCTTGCCGGGCCCGCCGGACGCCCGGGTGGCGAGTCGGCCGGCCTCGAGCAGCGTGACCGACGATCCTCTGACCACGAGCTCGTATGCGAGTGCGGCGCCGTACACGCCGCCACCCACGACGACGAAATCCGTTTCTTCCACGTGCGTCCTTCCTCCGTCTACCCTCACAGCCGAGCGGCGACTGCTGAAGTGTTTCCTTCGGATGGGCAGCGACCGTAGTGTATTCTTCAGAGCGATGACAAGGGGTAACTCGACTTGAACGCCAGCACTCCGCTCCACGAGCGCATCTCAGAGGTCTCCGCGACCTTGACTCCCAGCGAGGCCCAGGTCGCGGCGTTCATCGCCGGCAATCCGGCCTTGGTGGCCGTGTCCTCGACAGTCGAACTGGGGACCTACACCTCGACGAGCGACGCCACCGTCGTGCGTACGGCGAAGAAGCTCGGCTACTCGAACTTCCGCGAGTTGCGGCGATCAGCCTTGGCCGCGTCCGGCCGCCATCGGGACCCATCCAAGGTGCTCGACGACCAACTCGGCCGGATCAACAGTTCGACCTCCGGCGCGAAGAGGGTCCTCAGGGATACCGCCGACGTACTGACGCAGTTCGACGCCGAACTGGATGAAGACAGCTGGGACCGTGCGGTCACAGCCATGTCGGGCGCAGCGCGGGTCATCACCTACGGCATCGGCCCCAGCGGTTGCATCGCCGACTACCTCAGCATCTGCCTCAGCCGCGCGGGTGTGCGCAGCTCAAGCATCAGGGCCGCAGGGTTCGCACTCGCAGACCATCTACTCGACCTCGGCGGCAACGACGTTGTCGTCGTTTTCGCCACTATGCGTCGCTTCCGTGAGATCGATGTGGTTCTCGACAACGCTGCCAAGGCCGGCGCGACCACCATCCTGGTCACCGAAACCCTCGGTGTGGCACTCCGCGATCGCGTCGACATCGTCCTGGCCACACCTCCCACCACCACCGGCACCAGCGACGGCGTCCTGACGGGAATGGTCGTCGCCCGCGCGCTCGACCTCTCCGTCGCGGCGCAGGACCAGCCGAGTGCCGTCAGCTCGATGCAACGCCTGAACGCGCTCCGGGCCGAGATCGTCGGAGGCAAGCTCGACGCCGAGGACTGAGGGCGATCGTGATCGAGGCCTGCTGACGGTCGACACCATTTCTCCTGTCGTTTTTTCTACATCCCCGATTTCGGTGTAGATTAACAGTCATCGAGCGGTACGTGAAGACCCAACTTCGGACCCGGTCGCATCGGCGCGGTCGCCGTACCATGTCCCACGCCAAACGCCGCTCAGAACGGGAGGACCGATGGACGCCGAGCCGGTGGTCGACGACTCGCTGTACGGACGCGCCACCCGCATCGGGCCTGAGTTGCCCGACGTCCTCGGCAAGGTTGCGACGTTCTTCGCGTTGCACCCCGACCGGGTCGCCGGCCTGCCCGTCCAGGAGATCGCCGCGGCGATCGGCACCAGTGACGCCAGCGTCATCCGCACCGCGAAGGCACTCGGCTACAGCGGCATGAAGGCAGCCCGCCAGGCGGCGCTCGACCTCGTCAACCAGCGCGCGAACCCCGGCGCGATCCTGCAGCGCCGGATGTACAGCACTGCGGACGGCAGTCACCTGCGACAGGTCGTCAACGACACGGCCCGCGCCGTCGAGCAGTTCGAGCACCAGATGGACGAGATCGACTGGGACGGCCTGGTGACTGCAGTCGCCGAAGCGGACCGGGTGTTCTGCTACGGACTTGCCCCGACCGGCTACATCGCTGACTACCTCGCCTTCATCCTCGCCCGCATCGGAGTAGACGCCCGTTCGTCCCGCGTCACCGGCGTACTGCTCGCCGACGACCTTGCCCAGCTACGGGCCGGCACAGCAGTGATCGTGTTCGCTCCTGTCCGCCAGTTCGACGAAGTGGCGGCGACAGTGCGCACCGCGAAGGCGGCCGGCGCATCAGTCGTGCTGATCACCGAGGCGATCGGCATGCCCGTTCGCAGCGAGGCCGACTTCGTCGTGACGACCTCTCCGACATCACTAACCAGCGCCTCCGACGCCTGCATCCCGCTCCTCGTGGCCCAGGCCCTCATGAGCGCCGTCGCCGCTCGTCATCCCTCGCGCGCACTCGACGCCATGGACAGGCTCAACCAACTCCGCCCGACGGTAACCAGACAAAGCGTCCCCCTGTCAGCCGAACGACTAGGCATCCCCACGACCAACGACGAGACACCCGAGAAGTAGAGCAACCGGCGAGTCCCGTGCGGGGGGACATGTTCTCAGCGTTCCGATTCGCGGACCGTAGCCTGAACGAGGCGACGACGGTTTGCCTGCTGAGACTCGCCGGATCCCAGATGACCGTCTCGCAAGCGTGCCTGGGAGCTAGCGCCGCACTCGGGTACATGCCCGGTCGGGCCGATCGGATCATTCGTTGAACCCCTCGAGCCGCTCCTGCTGAGCGTCGCGGTGTCTCTTGGCTGCTGTTGCGCCGCGGGCTGCACGGGTCAGTGCCCGTTCCAGTCGATGGGTCCGGCTCTGTGCTGTGCGGAGCTCGCGTCGTGCTTGTTCGAGTTCATCCGTGAGACGTTGGATCGCCGTCTGCATGTCGGCGATGTGGTGTTCGTTGGCGTCCAGCTCGGACTCGGCGGCCAGACGGGCTTGCTCGGCTTCTTGGTAGTCGGCGTCCACCTGGCGCAGCCGGTCTTGAAGTACCGCGCGCTGCCGCCTGCGCAAATCTTGTTGAGCGGTCTTCCTGGCAGAGCGTGCGGCGGCCTTCCTGGCCGGCGCGGGCTTGCGCGCGGGATCTTTGACCGCCGACGCCCGTGCCGCTGCCACCTGCGGGAGCGAAGGCACGGCGGCTGGGTCGCCGTTTTCATCGACCACACCAAAACCGACGTGCCGAAGCGCGCTGGTGAGTCGTCCGCTGCGCAGCAGTTGAGCCGCGCCCGGATCAACGAGCGCAGCGTCGAGGGTCACGGCGAGCCGCTCGGCCACGGCGCTAGTCATAAGGCGGCCCGTGTCAGCTCCGTCGGCCTTCGCGATGTCGACCAAACGCTGCACGATGGCGTGCCGGCGTGGGGTCAAGCGCTTCAGGCGGTCCCGGTTGGCCGACTGGTGGGCCTCGCGCAGCTCGTCGCCGAACTCGGTGAGTTCCGCGACTTGGTCCCGCGCGATCCTGACCAGCCGGTTCGCCCACCAGGCGGCCAGCGTCGGCTTGCGCAACATCTTCACCAACGCACTACCGTCCGTATCCCCGGCGTCTCGGAGGGCCGTGGACAGCTCGTTGCGGGCAGCGGTGAACTGCTCGGGTGGCAGCCCGTAGAGCTCCAGCACCGCGGTCACGTCCACGACTCCACAGTGACGGCTCCCAGTTGCCACAGGCAACCGGAGGCTGAACCGGCCAGCAGACCTCACGTCCAGTGCCGAACTGGCCACGACACGAAGCCATACGAGTCGTTGCAACTACCTGCAGTCTTACAGGTGGAACATACGTGGCTGCCCACGCTGCTAGGGATGAACGGAGCCTGTAGCAACGAGCACGAGGTTGCCAGGTCAACAGACCAGGCAACAGCGGCCCGAGGCCGAACTTGCAGCATCCTCAAGCGCCAAGGCCGTGGGCCGCACCATCGGCGCCTCGATGCGAGTGGCGCCGGGGTAGTAGATCTCGTACTCCTCGCCTCAACGACGGTACGGCGATTTGTGGCCTCTTCGTCGCGGGTTCGGTGGCCGCGGCCGCCCAGGTCGGAGAAGCTCGACCTCGCAGGCGAGACCCGCCAGGCAGGAAGTGCGAGGCTGGGAATTGGTCGAGCGATCCAGCCAAGTCAACTTCCGCAGGCTCGGCCGTCACATCGCTAGACTGACACCGGCAACTCCGGACGCGCGTAGCGCTCCAGCCCGGCGCGATTCCGCCGCAGCGTCTTGTCCGCCAGGGGCCGTGCTCTGTCGCGCCAATGCCTTACGACTCGACCGTGTAGACCGCGGGCGTGGAGCCTTGTTCGTTCAAGAGGTCGACCGGCGGCGTCTTCTCGCTCGTTGTCTGGACGGGCTG
>NZ_JBVJHF010000013.1:0-128039 GCF_055586945.1 Kribbella sp. NPDC048837 | reverse complement strand
ACCGAGGAGAACTCCCAAACCGCAGGCGCGATCAGCGCCTAACCCGACAACGACGAAGGACCAAACGTCGTACACCACCTCACGGGACTTGACCTTGAACGGGCGAATCTCAACGGGAACGCCCCCTGCGATGCACGGTCACCAGGTGCCGTCAACCAACCACGAGCAGGCGCCACCACGGGGTCGGTAGATGCGCGCGGCATCGCACAAGCGCCGGCGGTAGCCGACGGAGTCCGGCGGTATCCGGAGGGTGGCTGGGAGCGGGCGGAGCAGCTGCGACGAGGAGTGGCTGCGTAGCACGCTGGCTGCACTTAGCCCGCGGGGCGGGGCCTAAGGGGTTAGTTGCCTGGGGCATAGGGAGATGTGCCGATGTGCGGGTGGTCCTCAGGCGAGCACTGTCTTCTCATCGACGAACTCCCGGAGGAGATCATGTTGTTCCACTCACTCGACTCGCTCCAGGCTGAGATCCAGTACCGCCAGGAACGGATCCGGCGCGACTACCAGCGCCCGGCCTGGTTCCAGCGCAAGCCCAAGCGGCAGGCTCCCGAGCCCTGTGCGCCCGAGCTCCGTGCCCGTCCCGCGATGTGAGGGCGCGAGCACCCCCGAAGGCCCCTTCCCTCCCGGCGCGGCCGGCTCTCCGGAGCCGGCCGCGCCGCCGTCATTTCCGGGGCTCCCTAGCGGCTTCGGCGGGTCCCTAGAGGCGCCGTACGGCATACCTAGGCCACCTAAGGCCCCGGGGAGCGCGGGGATAGGGAGGAGTTCCGATGTGCGGGCCTACCTCAGACGAGCAGATTTGGGGCATCGGCAGGGAGCCGAGAACACACCAGGAGGAACCCAGATGTTCACCAACGACTCGGTCAAGGCAGAGGTCGACTACCGCAGGCAGCGCCTCGCCCGTGACTACCGGCAGCACCGGAGCCCCCGGACCCGCCGGAACCTCGTCCACCTGTTCGGCCGGAAAGCCTGACTGGAAAGCCTGAAGGGAGGCACACCATGTACATCACACCTCAGTTGATCCAGGCGGAGACCGCCTACAAGCAGGAGCGGACCAAGCGTGAGTTCCGGGCGGGGCACCGCCGGCGGCGCGCGGAGCGGCAGCAGCCGCAGGTCGCTCCGAAGACCGTCCACTACACCACGGCCGCATGAGCGCCCGGACCGCCGTCCCTGATCCCGCAGCTGCGATCAGGGACGGCGTTTTCATGTCAGAGAAGCCACATCGGACGGGATGCCGTCGATTTGTGTCGGCGCCAGGGGCGAAGATGGACGACGTGCCCTGGACTTCGACACCTCTCGTCGGCCGCTCGACCGAGATGGCCGCGCTGCTGAGCGCCGTGGACGACGCCAAGACGCGTCGGGCCGGCGCCGTTCTGCTGTCCGGTGACGCCGGCGTCGGCAAGACCCGGCTGCTGGACGAGGTGGCGACCGGTGCCCACGAGCGCGGTTTCGGCGTCCTGGTCGGGCACTGCACCGACTTCGGCGACGCCGGCCTGCCGTACCTGCCGTTCACCGAGATCTTCGGCCGGCTGGCCGGTGACCGGCCGGACCTGGTCGAGAGCGTGCTGACCAACTTCCCGGCGATCGGGCGGCTGCTGCCCACCCACCGCCTGATCGGCGCCCAGCCGGCCCCGCAGGACGGCCAGCTGGACCGCGCCGCGCTGTTCGACGCCGTCCTCGGCGCGTTCACCGCGCTGTCCACCAGCGAGCCGCTGCTGGTGATCATCGAGGACGCCCACTGGGCCGACGACTCGACCCGGGACCTGATCGGTTTCCTGATCACCCGGCTGACCTCGCAGCGCCTGACGCTGGTCGTCTCCTACCGCAGCGACGACCTGCACCGGCGGCACCCGTTGCGTCGCCCGATCGCCGAGTGGTCCCGCAACCCGCGAGTCCGCCGGGTCAACCTGCTCCCCCTGGACGCCGACGAGTCCCGCGTCCTGCTGAATTCGCTCGTCACCGAGCCGCTCCCGGAGGTCGAGATCCGGCGCATCCTCGACCGCGCCGGCGGGAACGCGTTCTTCACCGAGGAGTTGGTCGCCGCCGCGTCGATGGGCGACGGCGACGCCGTGCCACCGGATCTGGCCGATCTGCTGCTGGTCCGCCTCGACCCGCTGTCCGACGGAGCCCGGCAGCTCGCCCGGGTGATCGCGGTCGCGGGCCGGCGCGTCCCGCACGATCTGCTCACCGCCGTCGCGGACCTGCCCGACCGCGAGCTCGACGAGGCCCTGCGGGAGCTCATCGACGCCCACATCATCGACGTACCGACCAGCGATCGGTACTACTTCCGTCACGCCCTGCTGGCCGAGGCCGTGTACGACGACCTCCTGCCGGGAGAGCGGGTCCGCCAGCACGCGGCGTACGTGCAGGCGCTGAAGAACCAGACCGTCGCTGGTACGGCGGCCGAGCTGGCCGGGCACGCCACCCGGTCGCACGACCTGGCGACCGCGTTCGAAGCGCGCGTGCGTGCCGGCCAGGAGGCCATCTCGGTCGCCGCGCCGCAGGAGGCGCTGAAGCACTACGAGATGGCCCTCGAGCTGTTCCCGAACGCCTCGCCGGACAACACCATCGACAAGACCTGGCTGATCGTCGACACCGCGCTGGCGGCCACGCTGTCCTCGCAGCACCTGCGGGCGCTCAAGCTGCTCCGGAAGGCGCTCGCGGATCTGCCGCCCGACGCGCCCAAGCTGCAGCGCGCCCAGCTGCTGCTGCCGCTGGCGGACATCGCGCTGATCATCGACCAGGACCAAGAGGCGAACGAAGCGGTCTCGCAGGCGCTCAAGCTGGTGCACGACGAGCCGTCCACCGTCTTCAAGGCCCAGGTCGCCTCGCTGTACGCGCGGGTGTCCGACGCGCTCGGCCGTCCGATGGAGGCCGAGCGCTGGGCCCACAAGGCGCTCGAGATCGCCCGTGAGGCCGGGCAGGAGTCCGCGGCCAGCGACGCCGGCATCACGCTCGCCCAGCTGCGCCGCCGGGCCGGGGATCCGGAGACCGCCGCGAAGCAGTTGGAGGAGGCCGCGGTTCGCGCGCAACTGCTCGGAGACCCGGCCGCCGAGGTGCGGAGCCGGTTCCTGCTCGGGTCGACGCATTACGAGCAGGGCGATCTGCTCAACGCCAAGTCCGCGCTGGCGTTCGCGACGAAGCGCGCCGGTGAGCTCGGCCGGCAGTGGGCGGCGTACGGGTTCGACGCGCGGCGGATGCTGGCGCTGACGCAGTTCATCCTCGGCGAGTGGGACGCCGCGACGGAGACGGCGCGGACGGACGCGATGACTCCGGCGGCGGCCGGTGCCGCGCTGCAGGCGGTGCAGTTCGCGGTCCGGGGTGGGCGCGGTGACACCGCGGTCGCCGAGGAGCTGGAGCGGATGCGCAAGTGGTGGGACCTCGACGTGATGCTGCCGATCCTCGGGATGCAGCCGGCGGTCGACGCCTACCGGCAGCTGGATCAGCCCGCCGAGGCGGAGAAGCTGATTGCCGATGTGTCCGCGCTGTGTGCCGACATCTTCCAGAGCGAGTGGTTCCTGGCCCGGATCCGGTTCTCGACGCTCGGGCTGCAGTTGTTGTGCCATCGAGCGGTCGGCGAGCCGGCCGCCGCGGCCGAGCTGGTCGCGCGGGGTGCCGAGTTGCTCGCCGTCGGACATGCGACAGCGGAGAAGGGGATGCCGCCCGGACGGTTGATGGGCGTGGAGGGCCTCGCGTGGCTGGCGCGGCTGGAGTCGGAGTGGGAGCGGCTCCGGTGGCTGGCCGGGATCGACCCGCCGACGCCTGAAGAGCATGTCGCCGCGTGGGAGCGGACCGTGGACGCCTTCGGGTACGGCTATGTGTTCGAGCAGGCGTGGTCACGAGTGCGGTTGTCGGCCGCGCTGCGTGCGGCGGGGAGGGTCGCCGAGGCGAACGAGCAGGCCGCACTGGCCGCCGAGGTGGGTCGTGAGCTCGGCGCCAAGCCGCTGGTGGACGAGGTCGGTGGCGTCGACACAGGTGGCGCGGGTGCGCTGACGTCGCGGGAGACCGAAGTACTGGCGCTTCTCGCCGAAGGGCGGACCAACCGGCAGCTGGCGCGCGAGCTGTACATCAGCGAGAAGACGGTCAGCGTGCACGTCTCGAACATCCTGGCCAAGCTGGGCGTTCGCTCCCGCACCGAAGCCGCGGCGGTGGCCCGGCGCGACGGACTCCTGGACCAGTAACCCGCCCACGGCCGCTCACGCTCGGCGCTGTGCGGGCCACCGAACGTGAGCGGCACTGGGCGGAACCCGGGTGGGGACCGGGCGACCGTGGTGGCTATCCGTGCTTTCGATGCCGGTCGGGCTCGGGCGGCATCCGCCGGGCCCGGGCTCGAGCGAGCTCGTCACTCGAGGAAGTCTGCGGGGACCGGTCGAGGTGGACGATGTCGTCGAAGACCTGGCGGGCGTGTCGCATCCGCGCCGCGGCCAGCAGCACCAGCCCGGTCGCCGCGAGTACGATCAGTACCCACAGTTGCCACGACATAGCCTCACCACCCCGTACTCACCCCGTTTCCCCGCGTAATCACCATAACCCTGATCTGACCGCTTGGCGACCAGCTGTACGCATTCCGTTATCCCGGTGCGTTCAAACTCGCGTTTGTTGCCGATCGCAATCACATGCGGTGATCAGGCAACGAGTTCGGGGCCTGGGAGGCCATTACTCTCTGTCATCTCCACAGTCGGGGACCTACTACCGATCACTACGTCGCGCACGCGCCATCGGTTCACGCTCCGAATATGCTCGGGCCGGTGAAGGTTCTCTCTGCCGAAGACGTCCGCCGCGCGGTCCCGATGAGTACGGCGATCGACGCCGTCCGGGACGCGTTCCGGGAACTGGCCGCGGGCAACTTCGTCCTGCCGCCGCGACAGATCTTCGGCGACGGGACGGTGCTGGTGATGTCGGCGTACCACACACCGACCGGGACCGCGGTGGTGAAGAAGATCGGTATCGCGCTCGACCAGGTGCCGGCGATCCGGGCGACCGTGATCTGGACCGGCGCCGGTGAGCAACTCGTCGCCGACGGCAGTTCGATCACCACGTTGCGGACCGGCGCGGTCGTCGGGGTCGCCACCGACCTGCTCGCGCCGGCCGACGCGTCCCGCCTCACGCTGATCGGTACGGGCGCTCAGGCTCCTGACCAGGTCCGCGCGGTTCTCGCCGTACGGCGGATCGCGGCGGTCACCGTCACCGGGCGCTCGGCCGACCGCGCCGCCGCCCTCGCCCGGCAACTGGCCGACGAGTTCCCGGACGTGAAATTCACCCCGAGTACGTCGATCGACGACGCGATCGCGGACACCGACATCGTCTGCTGCGCGACCTCGTCGGCCACTCCACTCTTCACCGCCGACGCGCTCCCGGCCGACGTCCACGTCAACGCCATCGGCGCCTTCCGCCCGACCATGCGCGAGCTCCCCCGCGACCTCCTCGCCACCGCCACCACGGTCCTCGTCGACCAGCGGGAAGCCGCACTCGAGGAGTCCGGCGAGATCGTCGACGCCGTCACGTCAGGCCTGCTGGCGACTGCGGACCTGGTCGAGCTCGGCCCGGCGCTGTCCGCACCCCCGCCCGCGACCGGCCGCACCGTCTTCAAGTCCGTCGGCATCGGCGCCCAGGACTGGGCCATCGCCGCGGCCCTCGCCCGCGCCTAGGTCCAGCGCAGGACGCCCTTGCGGTAGGCGTACAAGAGGCCGACCGCGACGAAGGCGAGGAAGACGAACATCTCGATCAGCGTCGCGAAGCCCAGGTCGGCGAAGATCGTCGCCCACGGGAACAGGTAGATCGCGTCGACGGCGAAGATCACGTAGAGGTAGGCGAACAGGTAGTACCGGATGTGGACCTGCGCCCAGCCCTCGCCGACCGGGTCGACACCCGACTCGTAGGTCTTGAGCTTGCCCTCGGTCGGATAGGTGACGGTCAGCGCCTTGTTCAGCGCGAAGGCACCGAGCAGCCCGACCAGGCCGAGCGCGACCACCGCGAGGACGACGCCATAGCTCTCCGACACGAGCAGAAGCTTAGTGCCGAACGCTCTGAACGAGGCACTTAGTTCGTGCAGAGCAGGATGGAGTCGACCGCGACGTACGGGCCGTAGCCGGAGCGGACGTCGGCGACCTGCAACCGCAGCCGGGTCACGCCGAGGATCTTGTAGTTGAGCCAGGTCTCGGTCTCCTGCTTCTGCAGCACCGAGGTCATGGCAGTGGTCCCGTTGTGCAGCGAGACCCGGACGGTCCCGTCGGTCAGGTTGCCGAGCCAGTTCCGCACGTAGCTGCAGCCGGTCGAGTCGACGTCGCCCCACACGTAGCCGCCCCGATCGGCCAGCAGGTCGGCCTCGGCCCGCCGCGGTCCTTCCTTCGGCGGCACGACGTTGAACTGCGGCTGTCCCCGACCGCCCGCGGCCAGCAGCCCTTTCTTGAAGATCCCGCGCCACACGTAGTGCTTGAAGCTGATCATCGGCGAGATGGCCGCCTGGTACGGCGCTTGGGCGCCGATCGCGATCCGATACGTCCGGACCGATCCCGGCTGCACGGTCGTGATCGTCACACTGCCGCCGGACGAGTACCCGTGCGCGACCTCCTGCCACCGCCTGGCCGACGGGATCCACTGGTGCAGCGGGATCCGGGTCCCGGTCTTCGGCGCCGGCGAGAGCGTGCCGATCACCGTGATCACGCCCTTGGTCGCGTCCGTCGTGCGGATGCTGTAGATCTTCACGGTCCGCGCCGGCGCGGTCACGGACGCCGGCACCACCGCCGACGCCGTACTGCCGAGACTCAGCGCGCTGTCCGCCGGGGCCACCGGAGCGGCACATCCGGCCAGCGCGAAGGCCAGCAACGCGACGAGGAGACGGCGAGGGCGACGGCCCATGGAGAACTCCAACCGGTGGATCACAGCTTGATGACGACACCCTGCCGGTTCTCACTGCTGATCGCAAGCGAGCGGCTGCGCAGTGTCACACTGGTGGATTTCGTATTACCTGACGAATTCGGTCCCCTAACACTGCGTCCCAGGCTGTGGACCACCGGGGCTTCTGCATGGTTCTGTTCTAAGGGCGAACTAATATTGGGGTTATCGCCCTGTACGGGGGGATCGACGTGTCGCCCACAACGCGGCAGGCCGACCCAAGCTTCGACTTGGAGATGAAAAGAACAGTGACCATCGAGGTCAAGCAGCTCGACCGCGTGGTGATCCGGTTCGCCGGCGACTCCGGCGACGGGATGCAGCTCACGGGGGACAGGTTCACAGCGGAAACGGCATCGTTCGGCAATGATCTGTCGACGCTGCCCAACTTCCCCGCCGAGATCCGGGCACCAGCCGGAACCCTGCCGGGAGTGTCGTCGTTCCAGCTCCACTTCGCCGACCACGACATCCTGACGCCTGGTGATGCGCCCGATGTGCTGATCGCGATGAACCCCGCGGCCCTCAAGGCGAACCTGCGCGACGTTCCGCGCGGCGCCACCCTGATCGTCGACACCGCCGACTTCACCGCCCGGAACCTGAAGCGGATCGGCTACGACGAGAACCCGCTGGAAACCGGCGAGCTCGACGCGTACCACCTGATCGCGTTGAACCTGACCGGCATGACGGTGGAGTCGGTCAAGGAGTTCGGCCTCACCCGCAAGGACGCGTCCCGGGCGAAGAACATGTACGCGCTCGGCCTGGTGTCCTGGCTGTTCCAGCGACCGGTCGAGTCGACGATCACGTTCCTGCAGACCAAGTTCGCGTCGAAGCCGGCCATCCGGGACGCGAACATCGCGGCCTTCCGGGCCGGCTACAACTTCGGCGAGACCGCCGAGGAGTTCTCGGTCCGGTACGAGGTGAAGCCGGCGCACATGGCCACCGGCACCTACCGCAACATCTCCGGCAACCTCGCGCTGGCGTACGGCCTGGTGGCGGGCGCCCAGCGAGCCGGCCTGCCGCTGGTGCTCGGCGCGTACCCGATCACCCCGGCCTCCGACGTACTGCACGAGCTCTCCAAGCTCAAGCGGTTCAACGTCACCACGATCCAGGCCGAGGACGAGATCGCCGGTGTCGGCGCCGCCCTGGGAGCGTCGTTCGGTGGGGCGCTCGGAGTGACGACGTCGTCCGGCCCGGGCATCAGCCTGAAGTCGGAGACGATCGGGCTCGGCGTGATGCTCGAGCTGCCGCTGGTCGTCTGCGACATCCAGCGCGCTGGTCCCTCGACCGGGATGCCGACCAAGACCGAGCAGGCCGACCTGCTGCAGGTGATGTTCGGCCGCAACGGTGAGGCCCCGCTGCCGGTGCTCGCGGCCCAGTCCCCCGCGGACTGCTTCGCGATCGCGGTCGAGGCGGCCCGGATCGCGATCACCTACCGCACGCCGGTGATCGTGCTGTCCGACGGCTACCTGGCGAACGGGTCCGAGCCGTGGAAGATCCCGGTGATCGAGGACCTGCCGACGATCGACCCGGACTTCACCCTCGAACCGAACGCGACCAACGACAAGGGCGAGCCGGCGTACCTGCCGTACCTGCGCGACCCGGAGACCCTGGCCCGCGCCTGGGCCGTCCCGGGGACGGCGGGCCTGGACCACCGGATCGGTGGCCTGGAGAAGGAGGACAAGACCGGCAACATCTCCTACGACCCGGCCAACCACGACCTGATGATCCGGACCCGGCAGGCGAAGGTGGACGGGATCGCCCGGTCCATCCCGCCGATCGAGGTCGACGACCCGGACGGTACGGCGAAGGTGCTGGTGCTCGGGTGGGGTTCGACGTACGGCCCGATCGGGGCCGGCGTCCGCCGGGTCCGCACGGTCGGCGGAAAGATCGCGCAGGCGCATCTGCGGCACCTGAACCCGTTCCCGTCGAACCTCGGCGACGTGCTGAAGTCGTACGACAAGGTCCTGGTGCCAGAGATGAACCTGGGCCAGCTGGCGATGCTGCTGCGGGCGAAGTACCTGGTCGATGTCGTCTCCTACGCGCAGGTCCGGGGTATGCCGCTCGGCGCCGCGGAGCTGGCCGAGGTGATCGGCAACCTGGTCGAGGAGACCGAGGGCATCGACGACGACGCCCGGCACATGGGCGAAGCGGCGGCCAGCCTCACGCATGGCGAAGCGCTGCGCACCGAGCCGAACGGCCGGTCCAACGGCCAGCTACACCACCCGGAGGGAGCACGATGAGCACGGTCGATCTCGGCCTGCCGAGTCTGCCCGGCGGTCTGAAGGGCGTCCCGGCCGCGACCGAGCCGCAGAACCGCAAGGAGTACGTGTCGGACCAGGAGGTCCGCTGGTGCCCGGGCTGCGGGGACTACGCCGTACTCGCGGCCTTCCAGGGCTTCCTGCCCGAGCTCGGGATCAAGCGCGAGAACGTCGCGATGGTGTCCGGGATCGGCTGCTCGTCCCGGTTCCCGTACTACCTGTCGACGTACGGCATGCACTCGATCCACGGGCGGGCGCCGGCGATCGCGACCGGGCTGGCGGTGTCGCGGCCAGACCTCAGCGTGTGGGTCGTCACCGGTGACGGCGACGCCCTGTCGATCGGCGGCAACCACCTGATCCACACACTGCGCCGCAACGTGAACATGAAGATCCTGCTGTTCAACAACCGGATCTACGGCCTGACCAAGGGCCAGTACTCGCCGACCTCGGAGCCGGGCAAGGTGACGAAGTCGACGCCGATGGGCTCGGTCGACAACCCGTTCAACCCGGTCTCGCTGGCGCTCGGCGCGGAGGCGACGTTCGTGGCCCGGACGGTCGACTCCGACCGCAAGCACCTGACCTCGGTGCTGCGCGCCGCAGCCGAGCACCGCGGCACGGCGTTCGTGGAGATCTACCAGAACTGCCCGATCTTCAACGACAACGCGTTCGAGGCGTTCAAGGACCCGGAGACCCGGGACGACGCGATCATCCCGCTGGTGCACGGCGAGCCGATCCGGTTCGGCAAGGACGGGCGGCTCGGTGTCGTCCGTGACGGGTTCGCGTCGCTGGCTGTCCGCGAGGTGGCGGACCTGCCCGGTGGCGAGGCGGATCTCGTCGTCCACGATGCGCACACCGACGACCCGGCGTACGCGTTCGCCCTGTCCCGGCTGACCGACGCCGGCGTCCTGCACCGCGCGCCGATCGGCGTGTTCCGCTCGGTCGAGCGTCCGGCGTACGACGACATGGTCCGGCAGCAGATCAGCACCGCCCAGGAAGCCCAGGGCACCGGCGACCTCCAGGCCCTCGTCACGGGCGCGGACACCTGGACTGTCAACTGAGGAAGGACCCGACTGCTTTCTGAAAGCCGTCGGGATCCTCCACCCACGGGTAGTGCGCGACACCGTCGAGCACTACCCGTTCTGCGTTCGGCAACGCCTCGAGCAGGCTGTCGGTGACGTACGGCGGCCTCAGGTCCTCGGCGCCGTGAACCAGAAGCGTCGGTACGGCGATCCGCCGGCAAGCAGCCGCCCTGCCGGGGAGGGCGCGGAGGTCGGCGCGTAAGGCTTCGGCGCACTCCTGGTTGGGTTCGAAGCGTGGTGTGTTGAGACGGTGCGCGGCCGTCAGCGCGGTTGCCCGATCGGCGAAACCTGTTGAAAAACGGGCGATCCACGGGTCGTCGGACGGGGTGTGCGCGAGGATCTCCGCGACGCGCGGGCGGTAGGTCGGTGGTGGGCCGTCGAGCCCGGCGCTCGACACCAGGATCAACCGGGTCAGGTGGTCCGCGTAGGTAGCGGCGTACTGGAGGGCGAGGGCCGCGCCCCAGGAGTGGCCGAGCAGGGTGACCTGGTCGTGGCCGGTGCTCTGGCGGATGGTTTCGAGGTCGGCGACGAAGCGGGTGAGGGTGTAGGGGCCGCGACGGTCGGAGCGGCCGCAGCCACGCTGGTCCCAGCGGTGGAGGGTGACTCCGGGCAGGGCGATGTCCTGGAAGACGTCCCACCAACCGGGGCCGCCGTGAACGAGGACGACGGGCGGCCCGTCGCCGGCGACCTGAGTCCAGAGGTGGCAGCCGTCGTCAGTCAGTAAGTGAGGCATAGACGGCGGCTCGCAGCTCACGACGGACGGGATAGCTGGCCGACGGACGCAGCTGGGTCAGGAAGATGACGATCAACTCGTCGGCGGGTGACACGAAGAAGGCGGTCGAGGCGGCGCCACCCCAGAAGAACTCACCGGGTGTCCCGATCGTCTGCGCGACCACCGGATCCAGCAGGACCCCGAAGCCGAGGCCGAAACCCTGACCCGCCCGCTTCGTCTCACCACCGAAGTCGGCGAACGCGGCGAGGTCCTGGCCACCGGGCAGATGGTTGGCGGTCATGAACCGCAACGTCCGCGGCCCGATGATCCGGACCCCGTCGAGCGATCCGCCACCGGCCAGCATCCGGGCGAACCGCAGGTAGTCCCCCGCCGTCGACACCAGCCCGGCAACCCCGGAGAGGTACGTCGGTGCCCGGGTATACGCGCTGGTCAGCGGATCGTCGGCGAGCGTGAAGCGGCCGTCGTCGTAGGCGTAGTTCGCGGCGAAGCGGGAGATGCTTGCCTCAGGCACCGAAAATCCGGTGTCCGCCATGCCGAGCGGATCAAAGACCCGCTCCTGCAGGTAGCGATCCAGCGGAAGCCCGCTGATCACCTCGCACAGCAGTCCGGCCAGGTCGGTGGAGATCCCGTAGATCCAGCGGGTGCCCGGATCCGCCTGCAACGGAAGGTCCGCCAGGAAGGCCGGCAGGTCCGACAGCTGCTTGAGGGTTTCGATGCCTGCCTGGCGGTAGAGCCGGCTCACCTCGTGCTGACTGTTCGAGGCCGCGAGACCGGAGGTGTGCATCAGCACATCCCGGACCGTCATCTCGCGACTCGCCGCACGTCCGCTGAACAACCTCGGCCGGCCGAGTGCCGGCAAGTACTTCGCCACCGGATCGTCCAGCTGGAACAGGCCCTCCTCGTAGAGCTGCATCAGCGCGAGACTCACGATCGGCTTCGTCATCGAGTAGATCCGGAAGATGGTGTCCGCCCGCATCGCCCGGTCCCGCTCGGCGTCAGCCCGCCCGTACGCGTCGAACAGCAGCACCTCGTCCCGATGAGCGACCACGGTCACCGTCCCCGGATACCGCCCCGCGTCGACGTACCGCCGTACCAGCGCCGCGACTCGCTCCATGGATCCTCCCTGTAACAAACATTTCAGGAATGACCATATCTGGAGCAGATGCTACACGTCCATGCTTCCGGTCACAGCAACTGCAGGAGAGTGATCCCGGCGGGCCGATCGAGATGCCGCGCGGTCAGCCCCGCGGCCCGGGCGGCCACGACGTCCAGCTCGAGGTTGTCGCCGATCATCACCGTGTCCGCCGGATCCACGTCCAGCGCCTCGCACGTGAGCAGGTACGCCTCCCGCGCCGGCTTGCTGACGCCGAGGGACTCCGACGTACAGACCACGTCGACCAGGTCGGCCAGCCCGATCGCGGCCAGCTTGGCGTTCTGCTGCCTCGTACTCCCGTTGGTCAGCACGCCGATCCGCCAACCGTTGCTGCGGGCAACTTCCAGCGCGGGCCGGGCGTCCGGGAACGCGGTCCAGCTGCCCTGGTAGTGGCGCAGGTAGCCGGTGAACAACTCGTCCAGCTCGGCATCGGCCGGCGGGACCGGGTGACCGATCAGCGGCAGGAACTCGCGGAGCCGGGCGCGGCGCTGGCCCTGGTGAGTGAGCGCACCGGCCAGCCACTGGGGGTACACGCGGTCCTCGATCACGAACCACTGCGCGACCAGCTCGTCGGACGGCGTAGCACCGAGCTCGGGGATCCACGCGCGGATCGCGTACGTCGCCGACCCGATGTGATCGAACAGCGTGTCGTCCAGGTCGAAGATGACCGCCTTCACGCCCGAACCACCGAGTCGCGGTTGAGCTCGCGATGGTTCGCGTACCCGGCCAGCGCCAGCGTGAGATCGAGCTCGGCCAGGAAGCACCGCAGCACATGCTCGACCCCCGCCTGCCCGGCCAGCGCGAGACCGTAGAGCAGCGGCCGGCCGAGCAGCACCGCCTTGGCACCGAGCGCAAGAGCCTTCGCCGCATCCGCACCCGTGCGTACGCCGGAGTCGAAGAGGACCGTCAATTGCTCGCCCACCGCGTCCGCGATCGCCGGCAACGCATCCAGTGAGGCGACCGCGCCGTCCACCTGGCGACCGCCGTGGTTCGAGACCACGATGCCGTCGACGCCGTACTCGGCCGCAAGCTTCGCGTCCTCGACCGCGGTGATCCCCTTCAGCACGATCGGGCCGTCCCAGTTGTCGCGCAGGAAGGACAGGTCGTCCCAGGCCAGGCCGACGTTCGGGAACATCTGCGCCCAGTGCATCACCGCCGCGCCCGGGTCCTCGGCGACCGGCTTGGCCAGCTTCGCCTGGAAGGCCGGGTCGCTGAAGTAGTTCGCCAGCCCTTCACCCTTCAGGAAGGGCAGGAACCCGCGGTCGAGATCGGCCGGCCTCCAGCCGATCGTCCCGGTGTCGAGCGTGACGACGAGGACGCCGTACCCACTGGCCTTCGCGCGCTGCAGGAAGCTGAGGCAGACGTCGCGGTCGGTCGGGTAGTAGAGCTGGTACCACTTGTTCGTCGCTTCGATCTGCTCGATGGCGTGGCTCGCCTGGGTCGAGTGCGTATAGGTGAGGCCGAGCGTGTCGGCGGCCCGGGCGGTCGCGAGTTCGCCGTCCGGATGGGCGAGGGTCTGCACACCGATCGGTGCGACGAGCACCGGCGCGGGCATCGCCGTACCGAGGATGGTGCAGGACAGGTCGCGTTCGGTGCTGCCGCGGAGCATCCGCGGCACCAGCCGCCAGCGATCGAACGCGACCTGGTTGGCCCGCGCCGTCGCGCCGCTGCCCGCACTCGGCACGATGTAGCCCATCGCCTCGACCGGCAGCTTCCCGGCCGCCTGCGACTCCAGCCGCGCCAGGTCGGTCGTGATCTCCGGCCGCGTGCCCTGCAGCATCCCCTGCAAGTAGATCTGCAGCTGGTAGTCCCCAAAGTTGGCCATGCCGGATGCTCCCACAACGCCATGACATCCGTCAGCCGTGGATCGGGATGGATCGCATCGGTCCGCGCGGTCGCCGGCCGCGAGAGTTGTCAGCGTGACCGATGAGAGAGGTGTGGGAGCGATGAAGCGGAGCCTGCCGGCCCTGGGACTGTTCTTCCTGTCGCCGCTGGTGGCCGAGTTCCTGCTGGGGAACATCCCGATCAGCAAGCTGTTCGCGCTGCTGTTCCTGGCACCGCTGTACGGCGGCGGCGCGGTGGTGATCCGGGAGGTCGTCCGGCGGCGCGGCTGGGGATACCCGAGTGTCGTGGTGCTCGCGCTGGCGTACGCCGTCCTCGAGGAGGGCCTCACCACGCAGTCGCTGTTCAACCCGAACTACGCCGACCTGCGACTGCTGGACCCCGGCCACATCGGGTTCCTCGGCATGGGTGCGCCGTGGACCGTGTTCGTCCTGGCGCTGCACACGGTCTGGAGCATCACCGTGCCGATCGTGATCGTGGAGTCGATGTCGCGCCGGTCGCGTGAGCCCTGGCTGGGCAAGATCGGCTTCAGCGTGTACGTCGCCATCTTCCTGGCCGGGATCGTCGCGACGACCGCCTTCGGGATGAGCAGTGACTCGTTCGTCGCGTCACCGGCCCAGTTCGCCGGCGTCGGCGTCGCCATCGTCGTACTCGTTGCCCTCGGCGCCTGGATCGGCGGCCGCAGCCCTCGCCACACCGCGGGTACGGCGCCGAACGCGTGGCTGGCCGGGGTCACCGGGCTGGTGCTGACCTCGGCGTTCATGCTGGTGAACGACCTGGTGAAGAACGGCTGGCTGCAGGCGAGTCTGATGGCGGCGATCGAGATCCTCGGGGCGGTCGTGATCGTGCGCTGGTCCCGGCGTACCGGCTGGACCCAGCGGCACTCGCTCGCTGTCGCGGGTGGTGCGCTGCTCACCTACGCCTGGCACGCGTTCCCGGAAGCGCCGGTGATGGATGCCTCGCACACGGTCGATCTGGTCGGGAACACGGTCTTCGCCCTCCTCGCGGTGGTGCTCCTGGTGAATGCGACAATCAGGCGTGAAAAGTTCGGTGACTCCTGACACTCGCATCAGTTCGCGACACGTCGGGCTGGCCTTGTTCGCGCTGGCGACCGGTGGTTTCGCGATCGGGACCACCGAGTTCGTCACGATGGGGCTGTTGCCGCAGATCGCCGACGGGGTGGACATCTCGATCCCGACCGCCGGTCACGTCATCTCGGCGTACGCGTTGGGCGTCGTGGTCGGCGCCCCCGTCATCGCGGCGCTGGGTGCGCGGACCGGGCGCAAGCGGCTGCTGCTCGGGCTGGTGGCCGTGTTCGTGCTCGGCAACGTGCTGTCGGCCGTTGCCTCCAGCTACGAGTTCCTGATGGCGGCCCGGTTCCTGACCGGACTGCCGCACGGCGCGTTCTTCGGGATCGGCGCGGTCGTCGGCGCCTCGATGGTGCCGGCCAACCGGCGGGCCTGGGCGGTCTCGATGACGATGGTCGGACTCCCGGTCGCCAACATCGTCGGCGTACCGGTCACCACGTTGATGGGCCAGCGGCTCGGGTGGCAGGCGCCGTTTCTCGCGGTCGGCGTACTGGGGCTGCTCACCCTGGTGGCGGTCTGGTTCTGGGTCGCGCCGCAGTCGGTCGGCAGCGACGTCAACGTCCGCAGCGAACTGAGCGCGCTGTCCCGGCCGCAGGTGTGGATGGCCCTGCTGGTCGGGATGGTCGGCTTCGGCGGCATGTTCGCCACCTACTCCTACATCACCCCGACGATGACGGAACTGGCCGGTTTCTCCGAGGCGGCGGTCACCATCGTGCTGGCCGTTTACGGGGTGGGCATGACCTGCGGCACCGTGGTCGGCGGCCGGCTCGCCGACCGCGCCCTGATGGCGAGCGTGTACGGCGGTCTCGTCGCGGTGGCCGTCGTCCTCGGCACGTTCGGGTGGCTGGCGCAGTCCAAGCCGGGGGCGTTGATCGGGGTGTTCGCGATGGGCTTCTCGGCCAGCATCCTGGTCCCGGCACTGCAGACCCGCTTGATGGACGTCGCCCATGAGGGCCAGTCCCTGGCGGCCTCGCTCAACCACTCCACCCTGAACATCGCCAACGCTCTCGGCGCCTGGCTCGGCGGCGTCGTCCTGGCCGCCGGCTTCGGCTACGAATGGCCGAGCCGGCTCGGCGCCGCACTGGCCGTGGCGGGCCTGGTCCTCGCGCTGATGTCGGGCGCGATGGAACGACGAGGGTCGAATCAGGTGCTTGCCTGACCTCCTGATCACCGGCGACTTGGTTAGATCGGGGTATGGCGACAATGACGTTGGGCGCCGCTGACCTGGTCCGGCGGCGTGGGCTGCGGCAGATGCGGCTGGTGGCGTTGTCGCTGCTGGTGCTGGCCGCCGTGATCTACGTGGCCACCTTGCATCGCAGCGGCGGCTGGGCCTATCTGAACGCGGCCTCCGAGGCGGCGATGGTCGGTGCGCTGGCGGACTGGTTCGCGGTCACCGCGCTGTTCCGGCGGCCGCTCGGGCTGCCGATCCCGCACACCGCGATCGTGCCGACCCGCAAGGACAGCCTGGCCGAGAGCCTCGAGCAGTTCGTCACCGAGAACTTCCTCTCCGAGGAGGTGGTGGCGGAGAAGATGCGCACCGCCGAGGTGAGCCGCCGGGCCGGTGAGTGGCTGGCCGACGGTACCCATGCCGAGCGGATCGTGGCCGAGGGCGCCCGGACGATCGGCGCGGCGCTGCCCAGGCTCGGCGACGACGACGTCACCTCGTTCGTCCGCGGGTCGTTGCTGCCCCGGTTCGTGCAGGAGCCGCTGAGCCCGATTGCCGGGCACTTCCTGCAGGGCGTGGTCGAGGACGGTGCCCACCACGCCCTGTTCGACCTGGTCATGGTCGAGGCGTACGACTGGCTGCGCGACAACCGCGACCTGCTCGCCGACGTGGTCGGCCCGCGGGCGCCGCGCTGGTCACCGCAGTGGGTGGACCGCCTGGTGATCGACCGGATCCACCGGGAAGCGCTGGCCTGGCTGGGCGACGTACGGGACAACCAGTCGCACCCGGCCCGGATGGCGGTCGACCGGCTGCTCGGCCAGCTCGCCGACGACCTGCAGCACGACCCCGAGATGATGGCCCGGTTCGAGGCGTTCAAGGCGCGGATGCTCACCCATCCCGACATGGGTTCCAGCCTGACCGCTGTGTGGGACGCCGTACGCACGGCGCTCATCGACGCGATCGCCGACCCGGCGAGCACGCTGCAGGTCCGCGCCACGGCGGCCCTGCAGGACCTGGGCAAACGGCTCCAGAACGACGAGTCACTGCGGTCGAAGGTCGACGACCGCGCCGCCGAGGCCGTCGGGTACGTCGTCCGCACCTACGGCAGCGAGATCGTCTCGGTCATCTCCGACACCATCGAGCGCTGGGACGGCCGCGAGGCCTCCGCCCGGATCGAGCTGCACGTCGGCCGGGACCTGCAGTTCATCCGGATCAACGGAACCGTCGTCGGCGCCCTCGTCGGACTCCTCATCCACACGATCAGCCAGCTGCTCTAGATCCCGCAGTTCGGCGCGCTCCACGCGTTCGAGGTCCTGATGTCGACGTGAGTGTGGTCGTCGTGGCCGGGGTAGCCGGGGCCGAAGATGCCGCCGAAGCCGTGGTTGCGGGCCTGCTTGGCGAGCGTGCAGAACGAGTGGACCCCGGTCAGATCGGCGGAACGCCCGTACAGGTGCTGGCTGTTGCTCGCGCCGCCGACGGAGTTGTTGCACGGGATGCTGCGGAAGCCACTCGAGATGTTGAGCGCCTGGTCGCCGAGCGCGTGCCGCATCGCCTCGAGCTGCCACATGGTCTGGAGCGCGTTCGCCTTCGTCGCCGCCTCGGACAGCGGGCCGCCGTCGTACCCTGACCCGCCGCAGCCGTCGTCCAGCTCGGCGTACGTGAAGTGGATCGGCGTGCAGTCGTCGTCCTGCAGCGCGTAGATCTTGGTGAACGTGGCCGGTCCGGCGACCCCGTCCGCGCCCAGCCCGTACGCCGACTGGAACCGCTGCACCGCCGCCTTCGTGGCCGGCCCGAAATCACCGTCGGTGGCCAGGTGAGCGCCGTACCCGGGATACCCGGCGACCCGGATCTGCAGCTGCCGCACGTCCTCGCCGGTCATCCCCTGGCTGAGCGTGCGGCCCCAGGTGTAACACCCGTCCGCGTGCGCTTCGATCGTCGTCACGACCTGACTGGTGGTGAGCGTCGCCGCGAACAGCAGCAGGACGGCGAGCAGCCGGGGCAACGGCTTGAGCATGGGTCTGGTGATGGACATCGGACACCTCCGGGGCGGTGAAGGAACCTGTCCCGGACCAGCATTCCGGCACAATCCGCCGTTTGGCCAGTGCTCAGCGAAACTTTCCGACAACGCCCGGCGACGGGCGAGGCAACCATTCGGGCGACCCGGCCGGTCGAGCAGGATGTGAGCATCGACAACGGCGCCGTGGTTGCGCGCGAGACGGGGGTGCGAGTGCGAACCGTGGAGAGCTTCGACGCGTTCGTCGCGGCGCGGTCGCGGGCTCTGCTGCGAACGGCGTACCTGCTGACCCGCGATCATGCGCTCGCCGAGGACCTGGTGCAGACCGCGCTGACGAAGGCCTGGTTCCACTGGTCCCGGATCCGCGAGGACAACCCGGAGCCGTACGTACGCCGGATCCTCGTCACGACGTACTCCTCCTGGTGGCGCCGCCGCTGGACCGGCGAGATCCCGACCGAGGAACTCCCGGAGTCCGTGACGCCGCCCGGCGAGGACCGCCTCGACCTGTGGGACGCCATCGGCCGGCTCCCCCGCCGTCAACGTGCCGTCGTGGTGCTCCGCTTCTACGAAGACCTCACCGAGGCCGAGACCGCGCGCCTGATGGGCACCAGCGTCGGCACCGTGAAGAGCCAGACCACCAAGGGCCTCGCCAGGCTCCGCCTCGACCCAGCCATCACGCCCGCCGCCCGGGAGACCCAGCGATGAACCTCCAGAACCTGCGCGACGAGCTGACCACCCGGGCCGCCACCGCCGACGACCGTCCGACCGACCTGCTCCCGGGCGTCCACGCCAAGATCCGGCGCACCCGCCGGCGCCGCGCCGCCACCGTCCTCGGTGCCGTCGCCGCGATCGCGGCCCTCGCGATCGGCGTCGTACCCGCCCTGCGGACCAGTACGCCGGACCCGGCCGACAAGACGCCGCAGGACTACACCAAGGACGGGATGACGGTCCCCGGCACGATCGGCTCCGACAAGTTGCTCAAGGCATGGATCGGCGGCCGCGGCCAGGACACGACCTCGTTCACCTGGACCCCGACGACGAACTCGATCGCGATCAGCGCGTCCTGCACCGCAGGGAACGGCATGAAGAGCGTCCGGATCCACATCGGCGACTGGCGGGTCACCGAGGCCGGGTGTATCGACGGTCCAGAGGGCTGGAAGTCGAACGAGATCCTGCTGACCCCGGACGCCGCGTTCTGGCTGGACACCCCCGTCGGCAAGCCGGTCGAGGTCAGCGCCGAGATCATCGACTTGGAGACCCGGGAGCCGGGCGCCCAGAACGGGCAGATCGCGATCGGCATCTACTCCGCCCAACTGCCCGACCACGACCCGGATTCCGGCGTCCCGACCCGGGTGGTCCCACCCGCGCCCGGCGACTTCACCGAGAACGGAGTCACCTACCGCGCGAAAGTCGGCGGCGACACCCTGGCCGGCGCGTCGGTCGGCACGACCGAGACCCGCTTCAGCTTCACCGCGACCGGCGCGCCCCTGGTCCTGCACAACTTCTGTACGGCGAACCGCGGCTCGGACACCGTGCTCTACCAGGTGTCCGTGCAACTCGGCAGTCATCCGCCGTACACCTCCACCTGTGACGCGAGTACGACGGATGCCGCGACCCGCAGCAGCCTGACGGTGCCCAGTCCGGCGCCAGCCGGTCAGCGGGTCGACGCGGTCGCCCGGATCGTGCCGGCTCGGGCAAGCGTGCCGGCGGTCCCGGAGGGTTCGCGGCTCGGGCTCGGCATCTACTTCCAGGGCGCCCAGCGGGTGGTCGACGGCGTCTCACTTCCGGAGCGGACCGAGTACGCCGGCTACGAGTACCGCCTCACCGACGTGAAGACGGCGTCGGGTCCGACCGGACAGGTCTCGATCGGCACCCCCGCGGACCAGCCGCACCTGATCGCCTACGGCTCCTCGCCGCTCGGTGCCTCGAGCCGGGTCGAGGGGATCCTGACCGTCGGCACCAAGGACAGCGGGCTCGGCGCCGATCCGGGCAGCGGCGGCGCCTTGGGGATCGCCTGGGACGGGCGTGGGGCCGGGCCGGCCGGCCAGGCCACGCTGACCGTGACCCAGGGCAGACCCACCAAGGGCACGCTGATCCTGGCGGTCTACTTGCCGGCCTAGTGTCCTGAGTCGGAAGTTCGGCGACTCAGGACACTAGATCCAGCTGTGCAGGTCGGCGGCGTCCTTGGCCAGTTGCTCCGGGGAGTCGTCGGCGACGAATTCGAGGAGGGCGTTGATCTCGCGGGGTTCGGCGGCGAGGCGGTCGAGGACCCGGCGCCAGAGGGAGGCCCGTCCCGCGAGCGGGAGGCGGGTGTTGGAGGGCCACCAGGAGAAGACGTGCACAGTGGTGAGCCACGGCATCAGGGCCTCGAGTTGCTCGAGGCACCGGGCGTCGTCGAGGTCGACCGGCGGCTGCCAGTAGGTCTTGAGGTTCGGCGCGCCGACGTCGAGCAGCAGGGTGATGGTCGAGTCGACCTCGTCGGTGAGCGTGTTCCGGTGGAACTCCAGCGCGATCTCGATCCCCGACGCGGCGGCCACGTCAGCCAGCTCGGCCAGCCCGCGGGTCACCGCCATCCGGTCCCCGACGCCGGCTTCCGCCGTACCGACGTTGCCGGCCCAGACCCGGATCCGGGGTGCGCCGAGCGCGACCGCCGTGGCGACCGCGGACCGCATCTCCTCGCGATCGACGCTGCCGGCCCGCAGGTACGAGCCGTACGCCGCGATCTGCAACCCGTGGACCTCGGACAACGCCTTCACCCGCTTGGCGGTGACCAGACTGCCCAGCGGGACGTGCACGTCACCACCCCACTCGATCGCCTCGAGCCCGGCCTTCACGGCCACCTCCACCACCTCGTCGGCCGGCAACTGGCGGAACGTCACCGAGACCAGACCGGTCCTCACACCCACGCGTGCCTCCTCGTATCCACCTCTCTATCCAACCGCATGGCACCAGCCCGTCTCACGTCATGAGCAAAGTAGTTGGATGCCACTGTCGCGCGGGCTTAGTCTGACGGGGTGCCAGAACAGCGAAGAGGATTCACCTACGGGTTCACCGCGTACCTGATCTGGGGCCTCTTCCCGCTGTACTGGAAGCTGCTGGACCACTCCGGCGCGATCGAGCTGCTCGCCCACCGGGTCCTCTGGTCACTGGTGACGATCGCGGTCCTGGTCGCCGTACTGCGGAAGTTCGGCCAGGTGAAGCAACTCCTGCGGGAGCCGCGCCGGCGGTGGCCGCTGATCGCGGCGGCCTTCCTGATCTCGGCGAACTGGGGCACGTACATCTGGGCCGTGAACCACGGCCGGGTGGTGGAGACCTCGCTGGGGTACTTCATCACGCCGCTGTTCACGGTGCTGCTCGGCGTCGTCGTACTGAAGGAGCGGCTGCGGCCGGCGCAGTGGACCGCGCTGGCGATCGCGTTCGTCGCGGTCGTCGGGCTGACCATCGAGAACGGGCGGCCGCCGTGGGTGGCGATCACGCTGACGTTCTCGTTCGGGCTGTACGGGCTGGCCAAGAAGCAGGCCGGCGCCGGGGCGATCGAGGGGATGGCGATCGAGTCCGGCACCGTGGTCCCGCTCGCGCTGGCGGCGATCGTCGTCCTCGGGCTGCAGGGTGACGCGACCGTCACGCACCAAGGGGCCGGCTACCTGGTGCTGGTGTTGCTGACCGGGCCGATCACCGCCGTACCGCTGCTGCTCTTCGGCGCGGCCGCGACGCGGGTCTCGATGACGACGCTGGGCCTGCTGAACTACATCGCGCCGATCATGCAGTTCAGCGTCGGGGTGCTCGTGTTCCACGAGGCGATGTCGACGATGCGGTGGGCCGGGTTCGGCCTGGTCTGGCTCGCGCTGGTGATCTTCACCTGGGACAGCATGAACCGCCGTCGCCGCACGATCGCCCTCGAACGCGCCGCACTCACCGCCTCCGCCGTCTGATCGCTGTCACCACACACTTTCACCTCTTGACCACGGCTATTGAGGACATTTAGTATCCAGGTTATGAAGATGAACGAGGGCGTCGAATGGGCGATGCACAGCTGCGTGAATCTCACCTGGCTGCCCGGCGAGGCGGTCACCGCCAAGCGGCTCGCCGCCTTCTACGAGCTTCCCACGGCGTACCTCAACAAGCAGCTGCAGGCGCTCACCCGGGCCGGCATCCTGTCGTCGGTCTCCGGGCCCAAGGGCGGCTTCCAGCTGGCCCGCGATCCGCGCAACATCACGCTGCTCGACATCGTCGTCGCGATCGACGGCGCCGACGACGCGTTCCGGTGCACCGAGATCCTCAAGGCCGGCCCGGGCGCCGACCAGAAGGCCGACTACCGCAAGATCTGCCTTGTTTCACAGGCGATGCGGGCCGCGGAGCTCACCTACCGCCGCGAACTGGCCGGTACGACGATCGCCGATCTCGCCGCCCGCGTCGAGAAGCAGTTCCCGGCGACACCGGACGGCACCCGCGCCCACTTCGCCAACCTCAAGTCCTGACACCCCGCACGTCCATCCAGACCTAGGAGCTGATTCAAGATGTCCAATGTCCAGAACTCTCCCGTTCTCGTCCGCGCCGCGGACGCCGAGGTCCTGTCCGCCAGTGGTGTCACGCTGTTCGCCGACGTCCCCGACACCGGCGGTCACCTCACCAGCCACCGCTCGATCTTCCAGCCCGGCAAGGAGGGCGCTCCCCCGCACCGGCACCACGAGGCGTCCGAGCTCTTCTTCGTCCTCACGGGCACCCTCCGCGTCCTGACCGGCGACGACCTCGTCACGCTGCACCCGGGCGACTTCCTCGTCGTCCCACCGAACACCCCGCACGCCTTCGAAGCCGCCGGCGACGAGCCCACCGAGGTCCTCTTCGTCCTCACCCACGCCAAGCCCCGCTTCGACTACTACCGCCTCCTCGAGTCCGTCTACCGAGGCGACACCAACCCTGCCGAGCTCGCCAAGACCAGCGACCTCTACGACAACCACTACGTCGAAAGCCCCACCTGGCAGAACCGCCTCACCTGAAGGTGACGTAGAGGCCCCAAGCGCATCACGAGGGGCTTTCGGATCCCTCTCAGACCGAGCGGGTGGCGACCAGGTCGCAGAGGGAGTCGAGGGCCTGGCGGGCGGGGCCGTCGGGGAGGGTGGCGAGGAGTTTGCGGGCGTCGGACGCGCGGCGGCGTACGTCGTCCTCGGCCTGCCGGAACGCCGGGTGAGCGCGGAGGAGGTCGAGGGTCTCGGCCAGGCGGGCGTCGTCGGACAGGTCCGAGTCGAGCAGCTCGAGCAGGCGTACGTCGACGGGGTCCGACGTGTCGGCCTGGGCGCGGAAGATCAGCACCGGCAGGGTGGGGACGCCTTCGCGCAGGTCGGTGCCGGGAGTCTTGCCGGACTGATCGGACTCCGAGGCGATGTCGAGGATGTCGTCGGCGAGCTGGAAGGCCACACCGATCTCCTCGCCGAAGGCCCGCAACGACTCCTGGATCTCGTCGGAAGCTCCGGAGTACCGGGCACCGAAGAGCGCGGACGTCGCGATCAGCGAGCCGGTCTTGTCGGCGACCACCGACAGGTAGTGCTTCAGCGGGTCCTGGCCCTCACCGACGCCGAGGGTCTCGCGGATCTGGCCCTCGACCAGCCGGCCGAAGGTGCGGGCCTGGATCCGGACCGCCTCCGGACCGAGGTCGGCGACCAGGTCGGAAGCCCGGGCGAACAGCCAGTCGCCGGCCAGGATGGCGACCGAGTTGTCCCAGCGGGCGTTCGCGGTGGACGAGCCCCGCCGGAGCGCGGCCTCGTCCATCACGTCGTCGTGGTGCAGGGTCGCGACGTGGGTGAGCTCGACCACCACGGCCGCCTTCACCACGTCGTCGGCCAGTGCCTCCGGCCCGAACTCGGCCGCGAGCAGCACCAGCAACGGCCGGAACCGCTTGCCGCCGGCAACCATGACGTGCCGCGCCGCCGCGGTGACGAACGGCGCCTCGGACTCGGTCGCGTCGTGCAGCGCCTGCTCGACGGTCTCCAGCCCAGCACGAACCCGGGATTCGAGCGCCTCGTCGGCGAACGCGAATCCCAGGCTCTCGGCCGGCAGCGGGGTCGGACTCAACGGATGAACTCACCCGCTCGGGCCGCCAGGTCGAGCACCGGTCCGGGGACCAGGCCGAGCACCACCGTGGCGGCGAGACCGAGTGCGACCGCGCTGGTGGTCTGCCAGCCGGGCAGCGCCACGTCCGGCGCGTCGGCCGGCAGGTCGGAGAAGAACATCAGCACGATCACGCGGACGTAGAAGAACGCCGCGATCAGGCTGCACAGGACGGCGACGACGACCAGTGGCCACGCGCCGCCGCTCCAGGCCGCGCTGAAGACCGCCCACTTGCCGGTGAAGCCCGCGGTCAGCGGGATGCCGGCGAAGGACAGCAGGAAGAACGCGAAGATGCCGGCCAGCAGCGGCGACTTCTTGCCCAGCCCGGCCCACCGGGACAGGTGGGTCGCCTCGCCGCCGGCGTCCCGCACGAGCGTGACGACGGCGAACGCGCCAATGGTCGGGAAGCCGTAGGTGACCAGGTAGAACAGCACCGCCTGGGTCGAGGTGACGCCGGTGGTGATCCCGTTGCCGGACTGCGCGAGCCCGATGAACGCGGTCAGCAGGAAGCCCGCGTGCGCGATCGACGAGTACGCCAGCATCCGCTTCACGTCGGTCTGGGTGATCGCGACGACCGAGCCGACCACCATGGTCAGGATCGCGACGATCCACATCATCGGCGCCCAGTCCCAGCGAGTCCCGCCGAGGGCGACGTAGAAGACCCGCATCAGCCCGATGAACGCGGCGATCTTGGTGCAGGCCGCCATGAACCCGGTGACCGGCGTCGGCGCGCCCTGGTAGACGTCCGGCGTCCACGAGTGGAACGGTACGGCGCCGACCTTGAACAGCAGCCCGACCCCGAGCAGGCCGGTGCCGGCCAGCAGGATCGTGTCGCCACCGGTCTGGGTGGCCAGCGCGTCCGAGATCCCGCCCAGCGACATCGTGCCGGCGAACCCGTACAGCAGCGCGATCCCGAACAGCAGGAACGCCGAGGAGAACGCACCGAGCAGGAAGTACTTCATCGCGGCTTCCTGCGAGATCAGCCGGCGCCGGCGGGCCAGGCCGCAGAGCAGGTACAGCGGCAGCGAGAACACCTCGAGCGCGACGAACAGCACCAGCAGGTCGTTCGACGCCGCGAACAGCATCATGCCGAAGACCGCGAACAGGGTCAGCGGGAAGATCTCGGTGTGCTCGACCTTGGCCGCCGTACCCTCACGCTCGGCCTCGGACCCCGGTACGGCGGCCGCCTGGCCGGCGAACGCGGACAGTCCACCGTCGACCGACCGTTCGGCGAACAGCAGCAGGCTGATCAGCGTCAGCGCCAGCAGGAGGAGCCAGGTGAACAGCGCCGGTCCGTCGACCGAGATCTCACCCTGGGCCGCGATCAGCTCCTTCTTGTCGGCCATCAGGATGCCGCTCAGCACCCCCGCGGCGAGCAGCGCGACCACGGCGATCGCCAGCTGCACCAGGTGCCGCAGCGGCCGGGGCAGGAACGCCTCGACCAGGACGCCGACACACGCCGCACCGAAGACGACGAGCAGCGGAGCCAGCTCGTTGTACTCGATCTTGGGCGCGGTGAAGTCCGCCAGCGGCAGAATCGTCGCGATCACTTCTGTCCCTCCGTCACGGGGATCTGCGGAGCCTTGTCGGTCACGCCCACCCGCTGCATGGTCGCGTCGACCGCGGGCTTGATGATGTCGACCACCGGCTTCGGGTAGATGCCGAGGCCGACGATCAGGACCACCAGCGGAGCGATCGCGAGGATCTCACGCCCGTTCAGGTCCTTGAGCTTCTCGATCCCGTCCCGGACCGGTCCGGTCATCGTCCGTTGGTACATCAGCAGGATGTACAGCGCGGCCAGCACGATGCCGAGCACCGCGATCACCGCGATCGTCTTGTGCCGGCTGAAGGTCCCGGCCAGCACCATGAACTCGGAGATGAACGGCGACAGGCCGGGCAGCGCCAGGCTGGACAGGCCGGCGAACAGGAACGTTCCGGCCAGCACCGGTGCCACCTTCTCCACCCCGCCGTAGTCGGCGATCCGCGCGGACCCGCGCCGGGAGATCAGGTACCCGGCGACGAGGAACAGCGCGGCGGTGGAGAGACCGTGGTTGAACATGTACAGCGTCGATCCGGTCAGGCCCTGCGAGGTGAGCGCGAAGACGCCCATCACGATGAAGCCGAAGTGCGAGATCGAGGTGTACGCGATCAGGCGCTTGATGTCGGTCTGGCCGATCGCCAGCAGGGCGCCGTACAGGACCGAGATCAGTGCCAGCACCAGGACGACCGGCGTGGCCCACTCGGACGCGTTCGGGAACAGGCCCAGGCAGTACCGGATCATCCCGAAGGTGCCGATCTTGTCCAGGATGCCGACCAGCAGGACCGACGTTCCCGGCGTCGCCTCGCCGGCGGCGTCCGGCAGCCAGGTGTGGAACGGCACCATCGGCGCCTTCACCGCAAAGGCGAACATGAAACCGAGGAACAGCCAGCGCTCGGTGTTCTGGCTCATGTCGAGCTTCATCATGTCGCTCAGCAGGTACGACGGCTCGCCCTGCTTGGCCGAGACGACGTACAGACCGACCACCGACGCCAGCATCAGCAGACCGCCGAGCAGCGAGTAGAGCAGGAACTTCACCGCGGCGTACGAGCGCTGCGGGCCGCCGAAGCCACCGATCAGGAAGTACATCGGGATCAGCGTGGCCTCGAACAGCACGTAGAAGAGGAACACGTCGGTGGCGCTGAACACGCCGATCGACAGGGCCTCCAGGCCGAGGACCCAGGCGAAGAAGGACTTCTCCGACCAGCGGCCGTTCTGCGCGTCGTTCCAGGAGGCGATCAGCACGATCGGCGTCAGCAGCGCGGTCAGCACCACCAGGACGACGCCGACACCGTCCAGGCCGAGCGCGTAGTGCGCGCCGAAGGCCTTGATCCAGGTGTACGTCTCGGCGTAGTCCTCGGGGCCGTTGCGCTGGTAGCCGATCGCGACGATCGCGGTCAGCACCAGCGTGACGAGCGAGAAACCGAGCGCGACCTGCTTGGCCAGCAGGGCTTTCGCCCCGGGGACCAGCATCGTCGCTATCGCCCCCACGAACGGCAGGAGCAGTAACAGGGTCAGCCAACCGATGTTCACGACAACCTCACCGCGAGGAGGGCGACGACCACGAGTGCGGCGCCGAAGACCATGCTGAGTGCGTAGGAACGGACGAAGCCCGTCTGGAACCGGCGGAGCCGGCCGGACAGCCCACCGAACAGTGCGGCCAGCCCGTTCACCAGGCCGTCCACACCGCGGTTGTCGAGCCAGACCAGCGTCCGGGTGAGGTACTGCCCCGGGCGCATGAAGACGGCCTCGTTGAGCGCGTCGCCGTACAGGTCACGGCGGGCGAAGGTGGTGACCGGCGAGACCCGGACCGGCGCCTCGCGCGGGATGTCCCGGCGGAACAGCACGACTCCGATCGCGGCGCCGACGATCACCACCGCGAGGATGATCAGCGTCATCGCCAGCGCGCCGATCGCCGGTTCGGCCTCCTCGAAGCCGGTCACCGGCTCCAGCCAGTCGACGATCCAGTGGCCGACGAAGTAGAGCGCGCCGCCGACCAGCGAGAGGATCGCCAGGATGATCAGCGGACCGGTCATCACGTTGGGCGACTCGTGCGGGTGCACGTCCTTCTCCCAGCGCTTCTCGCCGAAGAAGGTCATCATCATCAGCCGCGTCATGTAGAACGCGGTGATCCCGGCGCCGAGCAGCGCGCACAGACCGACCACGGTGTTCTCCGCGAAGGCGACCTCGATGATGTGGTCCTTGCTGAAGAAGCCGGAGAACGGCGGGATGCCCAGGATCGCCAGGTAGCCGAAGGCGAAGGTGACGAAGGTGACCTTCATGTACTTCGCCAGGCCGCCGTACCGCCGCATGTCCACGTCGTCGTTCATGCCGTGCATGACCGAGCCGGCGCCGAGGAACATGTTGGCCTTGAAGAAGCCGTGCGTGAGCAGGTGGAAGATCGCGAAGGCGTAACCCACCGGGCCGAGACCCGCGGCAATCATCATGTAGCCGATCTGGCTCATCGTCGAACCGGCCAGCGCCTTCTTGATGTCGTCCTTGGCGCAACCGATGATCGCACCGACCAGCGCGGTGACCGTCCCGACGATCACCACCGCGGTGGACGCGGTGTCGGTGACCTCGTAGATCGCGTTCGAGCGGACCACCAGGTACACGCCCGCGGTGACCATGGTCGCCGCGTGAATGAGGGCCGACACCGGGGTCGGGCCCTCCATCGCGTCCAGCAGCCAGGACTGCAGCGGCACCTGCGCGGACTTGCCGCAGGCGGCCAGCAGCAGCATCAGGCCGAGCAGCGTGGCCCAGGTGCTCGAGAGGTGCTCGGCGCCGGCGTCCACCGTGGCGAAGGCCGAGGAGCCGAACAGCGCCCACATGCTCATCACCGCGAGCGACAGCCCGATGTCACCGACCCGGTTCACCACGAACGCCTTCTTCGCGGCGACCGCGGCCGAGTTCTTGTGCTGCCAGAACCCGATCAGCAGGTACGACGCCAGGCCGACACCCTCCCAGCCGACGAACACCAGCAGGTAATCGGCCGCGAGGACCAGCAGCAGCATCGACGCGATGAACAGGTTCAGGTAGCCGAAGAACCGGCGCCGCCGCGCGTCGTGCTCCATGTAGCCGATCGAGTAGATGTGGATCAGCGATCCCACACCGGTGATCAGCAGCACGAACAGGATCGAGAGCGGATCGATCAGCAGGCTGAACTCCACCTTGATGCTGCCGACCGAGAACCACTCGAACAGGTTGATCGTCTCGGCACGCTGGTCGCTGGCCTTGGCCTGCATCTGGAAGAACAGGACGACGCCGAAGGCGAAGGAGATCAGCGGTGCCAGCGTCCCCAGCAGGTGACCCCACGCGTTGGTGGCCTTGCCACCCAGCAGCAGGATCGCCGCGGACACGGCCGGGACCGCGACCAGCAGCCACGTCAGCTCATGACTCATCGGTGCTTACCTCAGTACTTGAGCAGGTTGGCGTCGTCGACCGAGGCCGAGCGACGGGTGCGGAAGATGGCCATGATGATCGCCAGCCCGATCACGACCTCGGCCGCGGCCACCACCATCACGAAGAAGGCGGCGATCTGGCCGTCGAGGTTGCCGTGCTGACGGGCGAAGCTGACGAACGCGAGGTTGGTCGCGTTCAGCATCAGCTCCACACACATGAAGACGACGATCGCGTTGCGGCGTACCAGCACGCCCAACGCACCGATACTGAAAAGGATCGCCGCGAGCACGATGTACGGCTCGGTCGTCATGCCTTCTCTCCTTCACCGGAGTCTTCGGAGTCGCCCGCGTCGAGCTTGCGGACCTCTTCGATGTCCGAGCGCTCGTCGGCTTCGGGGAACACGGTGCCACGTGCCTGGAGCACGCGCGAAACCGAGGTCGGTGCGATCGACCCGTCGGGCAGCAGCGCCGGGGTGTCGACGGCGTTGTGCCGCGCCAGTACGCCGGGAGTCGGCAGCGGACCCGGGTGGATCCCGTGCTCGGCGTACTTGCGGATCCGCTCCTCGGCGTGGTCGCGCTGCGTCCGCTTCTTGGTCAGCCGCTCGCGGTGCGCCAGCATCATCGCGCCCAGCGCCGCGGTGATCAGCAGCGCCGAGGTGACCTCGAAGGCGAACACGTACTTGCCGAACAGCAGCTGCGCGATGCCCTTCGGGTTCCCGTCCGGCTGCGCGTCGGCCAGCCCGACCGGGTTGCCGTAGATCGCGTTGCCGACGGCGGCGACCAGCAGGGCGCCGAAGCCGAGGAACGCGATACCGGCCAGCAGCCGCTGGCCGCGGATCGTCTCGACCAGGGAGTCGGACGCGTCCACGCCGACCAGCATCAGCACGAACAGGAACAGCATCAGGATCGCGCCGGTGTAGACGATGATCTGGACGGCGAACAGGAACGGCGCCTCCTGCGCGGCGTACTGCACCGCGAGGCAGATCATCACCGTCGCGAGCAGCAGCGCCGAGTGCACCGCCTTCCGGACCAGGACCATCGCGATCGCGGCCAGGATCATCACCGGCGCCAGCAACCAGAAGGCGAACTGCCCACCGGTGACCAGGGGGACCATCATTTGGCGTCACCACTCTCAGCCGGTACGGCGGCACCGGTCAGACCGAGGTAGTAGTCCTTCTCGGTGGTGCCGAGCTGCATGTCGTGCGGCGGCTCCTGCATCCCCGGGAGCATCGGCGCCAGCAGGTCCTTCTTCTCGTAGATGAGGGACGCACGGGTGCTGTCGGCGAGCTCGTACTCGTTGGTCATCGTGAGCGCCCGGGTCGGGCAGGCCTCGATGCACAGACCGCAGAGGATGCAGCGCAGGTAGTTGATCTGGTAGACGCGACCGTAGCGCTCACCAGGAGAGAACCGGCCGCCGTCGGTGTTGTCCGCACCCTCGACGTAGATCGCGTCCGCGGGGCAGGCCCACGCGCACAGCTCACAGCCGATGCACTTCTCCAGACCGTCCGGCCAGCGGTTCAGCTGGTGCCGGCCGTGGAAGCGGGGCGCGGTCGGCTTCTTCTCGAACGGGTACTGCTCGGTGAACACCTTGCGGAACATCGTCCGGAAGGTGACCCCGAACCCGGCTACCGGATCCCAGAGGGACTCTTTGACTGTCTTCTTCTCAGCCACGGCTGACATCCGCCTCTTTTCGGCTCGGAGTCTGGACGGCCTGCGGTGGTGGCACCGGGAAGCCGCCGGCGAAGGCGTCGAAGTCCTCGCCCTCGGGGACCTCGGTCTGGTCGGGCTTGGGCTTCTGCGGCACGAACAGGCTGACGACCGCGATCAGCAGCACGACACCGGCGGCCACCAGCAGGGTGGTGCGGCTGAAGGTGGTCTCCCGGCCGACCGCGCGAACGGTCGCGACCAGCAGGATCCAGGCCAGCGAGATCGGGATCAGGATCTTCCACCCGAGCTTCATGAACTGGTCGTAGCGCAGTCGCGGCAGCGTTCCGCGCAGCCAGATGTAGAAGAAGATGAAGCCCATCAGCTTGCCCATGAACCACAGCACCGGCCAGTAGCCGGAGTTCGCGCCGTCCCAGATCGAGATCGGCCACGGGGCCCGCCAGCCGCCCAGGAACAGCGTGGTGGCGAGCGCCGACACGGTGGCCATGTTGATGTACTCGGCCAGGAAGAACATCGCGTACTTGATCGAGGAGTACTCGGTCAGGAAGCCGGCCACCAGCTCGCCCTCGGCCTCCGGCAGGTCGAACGGCGCCCGGTTCGTCTCGCCGATCATCGAGACCACGTAGATCACGAACGACGGGAAGAGCAGGAACGCGTACCACCCGGGCAGCGGGATCGCCGCACCGAACAGGTGCACGGTCTGGTGCGACTGCGCCGCGACGATCTCCGAGGTGGACATCGAGCCGGCGAACAGGAACACCGTCACCAGCGCCAGGCCCATGCCGACCTCGTACGAGATCATCTGCGCGCTGGACCGCAGACCACCGAGCAGCGAGTACGTCGAGTTCGACGACCAGCCACCGAGCACGATGCCGTAGATGCCGATCGAGGCGACCGCCATCACGTACAGCACCGAGACCGGCAGGTCGGTGAGCTGGAGCCGGGTGTAGGTGTCGGTGAACGGGATCTTCACCGTCGGGCCGAACGGGATCACCGCGAAGGTGAGGAAGGCCGGGATCGCGACGATCGCCGGCGCCAGGACGAAGACGAGCCGGTCGACGCCCTTCGGCATCAGGTCTTCCTTGAGCATCAGCTTGACGCCGTCGGCCAGTGACTGCAGCAGACCCTGCGGTCCGTGCACGTTCGGGCCGATCCGCTGCTGCATCCGGGCCACGACCCGGCGCTCCCACCAGATGTTGAAGAGCGTCAGCACCACCAGGAAGACGAAGATGAACAGCACCTTGATGAGGATCACCCACCAGGGGTCGTGACCGACCCCGGCGTCCGGCACCGCGAGCGGGATGAGGCTCATGCGTTCCCTCCGGCGATCGTGACGATCGAGCCATGGTCTGCGTGCAGGGACCGTCGGACATGGGAGTCGGCCGAGTTGGCCGGCAGCCAGACCACGTTGTCGGTCATCGGGGTGACGACCACCACCGGCAGCCGGATCGAGCCGGCGTCGGTGCTCACCACCAGCTCGTCCCCGGCGGCGACACCGACCCGGCGCGCGGTGGTCACCGACACCCGGGCGACCGGCTTGCGCGCGGTCGCGGTCAGGTGCGGCTCACCGTCGTTCGCACGGCTCTCGTCGATCAGCATCCGCCAGGTCGCCAGGCGGGTGGAGTCGAACGCGCCGAGCGACGGACCGGCCTGGTACGTCGGCTCCTGCGCGCGGTCCCCGTCCCAGCGGCCGAGCTCGTCGAACTCCTTCTTCGCCCCGGCCGGAGTGCTGAAGCCGAGCGGGCGGTCCATCTCCTGCGCCAGCGCGGCCAGCGCCCGGACGTCCGGCATCGCGGCCGGGACCTTCAGCACCACCGGGAACGGCCGCTCGCGACCCTCCCAGTTGACGAAGGTGCCGTCCTTCTCCACCGGCGGAACCACCGGGAAGATCACGTCGGCGTGCTCGGTCACCTGCGAGTTGCGGACCTCGAAGCTGACCACGAACGGCGCGGCCTCGAGCGCGGCCAGCGCCGCGGCCGGGTCGGGCAGGTCGTCGATCTCGACGCCCGCGACCACCAGCGCCCGCAGCGATCCCGCGGTCGCGACGATCTCGGTCAGGTCCTTGCCGACGGTCGCCGGCAGGCCGTCCACGCCCCAGGCGGCCTGCATGTCGACCCGCGCGTGCGGGTCGGACACCAGCCGGCCACCGGGCAGCAGCGTCGGCAGGCACCCGGCCTCGAGCGCACCGCGGTCACCCGCGCGCCGCGGGATCCAGGCCAGCTGCGCGCCCGTGTCGAGCGCCAGCCGCAGCGCGGTCGAGTACCCACCCGGGGCACTCGCCAGCCGCTCGCCCACGATGATGATCGAGTCCGCGCCGAGCGCCGCGCGGGCAGCCGCTCCGGCCTCACCCGCGTTGCCGAGGTCGGCCAGTACTGCGGCCTCCGTGCCGGGCGAGGTGTGGACGACGACACCGTTGAGCTTCTCGACGCCGCGCGATCCGTACGCCGCGAGCGTGAAGACCTTGGTCCCGTGGGTCTTGACGCCCTTGCGGAGCCGGAGGAACACCGACGGCGCTTCCTCCTCGGGCTCGAACCCGGCGAGCAGCACGGATCCGGCCTGCTCCAGGTCGGCGAACGTCGTACCGAGACCGGTGCCGGCCACCGCGGCGGCGAGGAAGTCCGCCTCCTCCGCGGAGTGCGGCCGAGCCCGGAAGTCGATGTCGTTGGTGCCGAGGGCGACCCGGGCGAACTTCGAGTACGCGTAGGCGTCCTCGAGGGTCAGCCGGCCACCGGTCAGCACGGCCGCGTTGCCGCGGGCCGCGGTCAGCTTCTCCGCCGCGAAGGTCAGCGCCTCCGGCCAGGACGCCGGCCGCAGCTCGCCGTCCTCGCGGATCAGCGGGTGGGTCAGCCGGTCACCGGTGCTCGCGTAGTTGAACGCGAACCGGTCCTTGTCGGAGATCCACTCCTCGTTGACCTGCGGGTCGTCACCGGCGAGCCGGCGCATCACCTTGCCGCGCCGGTAGTCGACCCGGATCGCGGCACCGGAGCTGTCGTGCTCCGCCACCGACGGAACCGAGACCAGGTCGAACGGCCGGGACCGGAACCGGTACGCCGCACTCGTCAGCGCACCGACCGGGCAGATCTGGATCGTGTTGCCGGAGAAGTAGCTCTCGAACGGCTCCTTCTCGTAGATGCCGACCTGCTGCAGCGCACCGCGCTCGACCAGCGCGATGAACGGGTCACCGGCGATCTGCTCGGAGAACCGGGTGCAGCGCGCGCAGAGGATGCAGCGCTCCCGGTCCAGCAGCACCTCGGCCGAGATGTTGATCGGCTTGGGGTAGGTCCGCTTGATCTCGTGGAACCGGCTCTCGCCGCCACCGTTGGTCATCGCCTGGTTCTGCAGCGGGCACTCGCCGCCCTTGTCGCAGACCGGGCAGTCCAGCGGGTGGTTGATCAGCAGGAACTCCATGTTCCCGTGCTGCGCCTTGTCCGCCACCGGCGAGGACACCTGGGTCCGGACCACCATGCCGTCGGCGACGGTGATCGTGCAGGAGGCCTGCGGCTTGGGCATCCCCCGGCCGTTCCCGGCGTCGGTGATCTCGACCAGGCACTGCCGGCAGGCGCCGACCGGGTCGAGCAGCGGGTGGTCGCAGAACCGCGGGATCTGGATCCCGATCTGCTCCGCCGCCCGGATCAGCAGAGTGTTCTTGGGAACCTTCACCTCGATGTCGTCGATGGTGACCGTCACCAGGTCGGTGCGCGCCACCTCCGACCCGGCCGGCGGGTTCGCTTGGATCGTCATGCGCTTGCTCCAGCGGTAGCGAAGACAGTGCTTGCCATCGGGTCGAACGGGCAGCCGCCGTTCTCGAAGTGCGCCAGGTACTCGTCCTTGAAGTGCTGGATCGAGCTGGTGATCGGCGCGGTCGCGCCGTCGGCCAGCGCGCAGAACGAGCGGCCGGTGATGTTCTCGCACAGGTCGAGCAGAGTGACCAGGTCCTCCTCGGTGCCCTTGCCGTGCTCCAGCCGCTCAAGGATCTGCACCAGCCACCACGTGCCCTCGCGGCACGGGGTGCACTTGCCACAGGACTCGTGCTTGTAGAACTCGGTCCACCGCAGCACGGCGCGCACCACGCAGGTGGTGTCGTCGAAGATCTGCAGTGCCTTGGTGCCCAGCATCGAGCCGACCGAGCCGACGCCCTCGTAGTCCAGCGGGACGTCGAGATGCTCGGCGGTCAGCAGCGGCGTGGACGAACCACCCGGCGTCCAGAACTTCAGCTCGTGGCCCGCCCGGACACCGCCGGCCAGGTCGATCAGCTGCCGCAGCGTGATGCCCATCGGGGCCTCGTACTGCCCCGGGCGGGTGACGTGCCCGGACAGCGAGTACAGCGTCATGCCCTTGGACTTCTCGGTGCCCATCGAGGAGAACCAGTCCGCGCCGTTCTTGATGATGACGGGAACCGACGCGATCGACTCGACGTTGTTGATGACAGTGGGCGAGCCGTACAGACCCGCCACCGCCGGGAACGGAGGACGCAGCCGAGGTTGACCACGACGTCCTTCCAGCGAGTCCAGCAGCGCCGTCTCCTCGCCGCAGATGTAGGCGCCGGCACCGGCGTGCACGATCACGTCCAGGTCGTAGCCGCTGCCGAGGATGTTCTGCCCGATGAACCCGGCCTCCTTGGCCTCGGCGACCGCCTGCTGCAGCCGGCGGACCACGTGCAGGACCTCACCGCGGACGTAGATGAACGCGGCACTCGCGCGGATCGCGTAGGACGCGATGATGACACCCTCGACCAGCGTGTGCGGCGAGGCGAGCATCAGCGGGATGTCCTTGCAGGTGCCGGGCTCGGACTCGTCCGCGTTCACCACCAGGTACTTCGGCTTCGGGTTGTCCTGCGGGATGAACGACCACTTCATCCCGGTCGGGAAGCCCGCGCCACCACGGCCGCGCAGACCGGAGTCCTTGACGGCGGCGACCACGTCGGCCGGCTGCATCTGCAGCGCCGTCCGGAGCGCGTCGTACCCGCCGGAACGCTGGTACGACGAGAGCTGCCAGGAACGGATCTGGTCCCAGTTGTCGGACAGTACCGGGGTCAGCATGGTCAGTCCTCCTTCTGGGTCCGGTCGGACCGGGACGGCTGCCCCGGCGCGGTCCAGTTGCGCTCGCGGGCGAGCCGGAGGCCGGCCAGCGTCGCCTTGCCACCGGTCGGGCCCTCGTCGGCCCGGCCGTCGGGGAAGCCGGCCAGCACCCGCTCGGCCTCGCGCCAGGTGCAGATCGTGGCACCGCGCGGCGACTTCACCTCGTTGCCCGCACGCAGGTCGTCGACCAGCTGGGTCGCCGACTCCGGCGTCATGTCGTCGAAGAACTCCCAGTTCACCATCATCACCGGCGCGTAGTCGCAGGCGGCGTTGCACTCCAGGTGCTCGAGGGTGATCCTGCCGTCCTCGGTGGTCTCGTCGTTGCCGACGTCGAGGTGCTGCTTGAGCCGCTCGAAGATCAGGTCGCCGCCCATCACGGCGCACAGGGTGTTGGTGCAGACCCCGACGTGGTAGTCGCCGACCGGGCGGCGCTTGTACATCGTGTAGAAGGTCGCCACCGCGGACACCTCGGCACCGGTCAGCCCGAGCACCTCGGCACACGCCTCGATGCCCTCCGGGGTGACCCGGCCCTCGACCGACTGCACCAGGTGCAGCATCGGCAGCAGCGCGGACCGGCCGACCGGGTACCGGGCGGCCAGCTCGCGCATCTCCGCGATCGTGGTGTCGGTGATCTTCGAGTCACCGGTGCTGTACGGCACCGGCTTGTCGGTCGCAGTCGCGTGGTTCTCGGCCATCTATCGGTCCACTCCACCCATCACCGGGTCAAGGCTGGCGACGGCGACGATCACGTCGGCGACCTGTGCGCCCTCGCACATGATCGGCATCGCCTGCAGGTTTGCGAAGGACGGGTCACGGAAGTGCGCCCGGTACGGCTTGGTGCCGCCGTCGGAGACCAGGTGGCAGCCGAGCTCGCCGCGCGGCGACTCCAGCGCCACGTAGGCCTGGCCGGCCGGCACCCGGAAGCCCTCGGTGACCAGCTTGAAGTGATGGATCAGCGCTTCCATCGACTCGCCCATGATGTGCTTGATGTGGTCGAGGGAGTTGCCCATCCCGTCGGAGCCGACGGCCAGCTGGCTCGGCCAGCCGATCTTCTTGTCGGCCACCATCACCGGCTGGCCGTCCATCTTCTCCAGCCGGTCGGCGCACTGCTCGACGATCTTCAGGGACTCGTGCATCTCCTGCAGCCGGACCCGGAACCGCCCGTAGGAGTCCGAGGAGTCCCAGGTCGGTACGTCGAAGTCGTACGTCTCGTACCCGCAGTAGGGCTGGGACTTGCGCAGATCCATCGCGTATCCGGTCGAGCGCAGCGGCGGGCCGGAGATGCCCAGCGCCATGCAGCCGGCCAGATCGAGGTAGCCGACGTTCTGCAGCCGCGCCTTGAAGATCGGGTTGGCGTTGCAGAGGTCGGCGTACTCCGGCAGGTGCTTGTTCATCCAGGTGATGTACTCGCGGATCTTGTCCAGCGCACCCGGGGGCAGGTCCTGTGCGACGCCGCCCGGCCGGATGAACGCGTGGTTCATCCGCAGGCCGGTGATCAGCTCGAACAGGTCGAGCGTCATCTCGCGCTCACGGAAGCCGATCGTCATGACGGTCAGCGCGCCGATCTCCATACCGCCGGTGGCGATGCAGACCAGGTGGCTGCTGATCCGGTTGAGCTCCATCAGGAGCACCCGCATCACGTTGGCCTTCTCCGGGATCTGGTCCTCGATCCCGAGCAGCTTCTCGACCGCCAGGCAGTACGCCGTCTCGTTGTAGAACGGCGACAGGTAGTCCATCCGGGTGCAGAACGTGACGCCCTGCGTCCAGGAGCGGAACTCCATGTTCTTCTCGATACCGGTGTGCAGGTAGCCGATGCCGCAGCGGGCCTCGGTCACCGTCTCGCCGTCGAGCTCGAGGATCAGCCGGAGCACGCCGTGGGTGGACGGGTGCTGCGGGCCCATGTTGACGACGACGCGCTCTTCCGGCTCCTCGCCGAGACCGGCGACCACCGAGTCCCAGTCCTGTCCGGTGACGGAGAAGACCTTGCCCTCGGTGGTGTCCCGGGTCGTCGCGTACGGATCTGTAGTGGTCATCAGTTGTACGACCTCCGCGTGTCGGGCGGTGGGATGACAGCGCCCTTGTACTCGACGTCGATACCGCCGAGCGGGTAGTCCTTGCGTTGCGGGTGACCCGGCCAGTCGTCGGGCATCTGGATCCGGGTCAGCGCCGGATGTCCGTCGAAGACGATGCCGAAGAAGTCCCAGGTCTCCCGCTCGTGCCAGTCGTTGGCCGGGTAGATCGAGACGATCGACGGGATGTGCGGGTCGGCGTCCGGCGCCGAGACCTCGAGCCGGATCCGCCGGTTGTGCGTGATCGACAGCAGGTGGTAGACGGCGTGCAACTCCCGGCCGGTCTCGTTCGGGTAGTGCACCCCGCTGACGCCGGAGCAGAACTCGAACCGCAGCGACTCGTCGTCGCGCAGGTGCCGGCAGACCTCGACCAGGTGCTCCCGGGCGATGTGCAGGGTCAGCTCGTTGCGGTCGACCACGACCTTCTCGAGCGCGCCGTCGGCGGCCAGGCCCTCGAGCCGGTCGGTCGCGCCGTCGAACCAGGAGCCGTACGGCTTCGGCGTACCACCGGGCAGGGCGACCTGACGGCGCAGGCCGCCGAAGCCGGAGGTGTCACCGGTGCCGCGGACACCGAACATGCCCTCCCGCTGGTCGACGACCTCCGCCGACGGGGTCTGAGCGTCCCCGGGCGCCGAAGTCGCCGGCAGGTTCTCGGGTTGCGTGTCGCTCACCGGAGAAGACCCTTCATCTCGATCGTGGGCGCGGCGGTCAGGGCCGCGGCCTCCTGCTCGGCCTGCAGCGCCTTCTTGTGGGCGCCGAGCTTGCTGTGCTGGATCTGGTCGTGGATCTTCAGGAACGCGTCCAGCAGCATCTCCGGCCGCGGCGGGCAGCCGGGCAGGTACATGTCGACCGGGACGACGTGGTCCACGCCCTGGACGACCGCGTAGTTGTTGAACATGCCGCCGGAGGACGCGCAGACACCCATCGCCAGCACCCACTTCGGGTTCGGCATCTGGTCGTAGATCTGGCGCAGCACCGGAGCCATCTTCTGGCTCACCCGGCCGGCCACGATCATCAGGTCGGCCTGCCGCGGCGAGGCCCGGAAGACCTCCATGCCGAACCGGGCGGCGTCGTACCGCGGCGCCCCGGTGGTCATCATCTCGATCGCGCAGCAGGCCAGGCCGAAGGTTGCCGGCCACAACGATGCCTTGCGCATGTAGCCGAGCACGCCTTCGACGGTGGTCAGCAAGACGCCGGCGGGAAGCTGTTCCTCAAGACCCATGATTCAGTCCCACTCCAGTCCACCGCGACGCCACACGTAGGCGTACGCGATGAAGACGGTGACGATAAAAATGACCATCTCGATCAGCCCGAACAGCGCCATCTGGTCGAAGGCCACCGCCCACGGGTAGAGGAAGATGATCTCGATGTCGAACACGATGAACAGCATCGCGGTGATGTAGTACTTCACCGGGAAGCGGCCACCGCCGACCGGCTGCGGGGTCGGCTCGATCCCGCACTCGTACGAGTCGAGCTTGGCCCGGTTGTAGCGCTTCGGGCCGACCAGCGCGCTCACTGTGATGCTGCCCGCCACGAAGAGCGCCGCGAGCACACCAAGGGCGAGAATCGGTACGTAAGGGTGCATCGGTCTCGAGCTCCCTCTCCTTCAGCCGGTGGTCTGTCTGTTTCTGTCTGTTTCGGAACAGCACTGTGTTATCAGTACCGCTGTGGCTCAGCTCACTCGCCCCGCCGGTCAGGCCGCCGGTGCGAGTTTCGTGAGGCCGTTGATGATCTTGTCCATCACGTCCCCGTCACGCGGGTCGGTGAGGTTGGCCAGCAACTTCAAGGTGAACTTCATCAGCGTGGTGCGCGGCAGACCGTACTTCGTGCACAGCCGCATCACCTCCGGATTTCCGATCAGCTTCACGAAGATCCGGCCGAGCGTGTAGTAACCGCCGTACTCCTGCTTCAGCGCCTTCGGGTACGCCGTCAACGCGCGCTCCCGCTGGTTGGGTTGCCGGCGCAGTGCCTGGGCGGCGACTTCGGCGGCGAACGCCCCGGACTCCATCGCGTACGGGATGCCTTCGCCATTGAACGGGTTGACCATGCCGCCGGCATCACCCAGCAGCATGAGTCCGCGGGTGTAGTGCGGCTGCCGGTTGAAGCCCATCGGCAGCGCGGCCCCGCGGATCGGGATGGTCTGGAACTCGTCGCGGAACTGCCACTCCGCCGGCGTGTTCTTCAGCCACTGCTTCAGCAGGTCGGCGTAGTCGACCTTGCCGAACGCGTCGGAGGTGTTCAGGATGCCGAGGCCGACGTTGACGGTGCCGTCACCCATCCCGAAGATCCAGCCGTACCCCGGCAGCAGCACCTTCTGGCCCGGCTGCTTCGGGTCGTCGGCCCACAGCTCGAGCCACGACTCGAGGTAGTCGTCGTCGGTGCGCGGGCTGGTGAAGTACGTCCGGACGGCGACACCCATCGGGCGGTCGTCGCGCTTGTGCAGGCCCATCGCGATGCTGAGCCGGGACGAGTTGCCGTCGGCCGCCATCACCAGGGGCGCCCGGAACTCGAGGTCGGCACCGGCGCGGCGGCCGTTGTCGTCGACCGGCTTCGCGGTGACACCGACGATGAAGCCCTTGTCGTCGAGGATCGGGCCGGACACGTTGGTCCGCTCCCGCAGCCGCGCCCCGGCCTTCACGGCCTGCCGGGCGAGCATGTCGTCGAAGTCCATCCGGTTCCGGGTCAGGCCGTAGTTCGGGTGGCTGGCCAGATCCGGCCAGTCCAGCTGCAACTGGTGCCCGGCGCCCTGGATCCGCAGCCCGTAGTTCCGGATCCAGCCGGCCTCTTCGGAGATGTCGATCCCCATGTTGATGAGCTGCTTGGTCCCCCGCGGCGTCAGCCCGTCCCCGCAGACCTTCTCCCGCGGGAACGCGGTCTTCTCCAGCAGCAACACGTCGAGCCCGGCATTGGCCAGGTGGTACGCCGCCGCGGACCCTGCGGGCCCCGCGCCTACGACGATCACATCCGCGGTCTCGGCCTGCTGCCCTGCCGACGCGCTCTGGCTCATCTCATCCTGGCCTGGAAGTTGGGCTTGTTCACTCGTGAAGCGATTCACGAGGTCTGGTCACCCGACAGTCTAGGACTGCCTGACTCGGACACGAAACCGGCCCGGTTCCCCTTGCCCACAAGCAATTTATGCGCGGAATTCCTTGCGTAATTACGCCGGCTTGACGGCTCGGTGGATGGCTACCAGGCCGCCGGTGAGGTTGCGCCACTGGACCCGGGTCCAGCCGGTGGACTCGATGGTGCGGGCCAGGGGTTCCTGGGCGGGCCAGGCGCGGACGGACTCGGCCAGGTACTCGTAGGCCTCGGGGTTGGTGGAGACGGCCTTCGCGACCACGGGAACCGCCCGCATCATGTACTCCAGGTACGCGACCCGGAACGGCTTCCAGGTCGGGTGCGAGTTCTCCAGTACGACGAGGCGCCCGCCGGGCCGGGTCACCCGGAGCATCTCGCGCAGCGCGACGGTGACGTCGTTCACGTTCCGCAGGGCCCACGAGATCGTCACCACGTCGAAGGTGTCGTCGGCGAACGGGAGCTTGAGCGCGTCCCCGGCGATCAGGTCGAGCTCGGGGTAGCGGCGCTTGCCGACCCGGAGCATGCCGACCGAGAAGTCGCACGACACCACCTCGGCGCCGGCCTCGCGCAGCTTGATGCTGGACGCACCGGTCCCGGCCGCCAGGTCGAGGATCTTCATCCCCTTCCGCGGCGCGATCTCGGCCAGCGTCGCCGGCCGCCAGTGCAGCTTCTCCAGACCCATCGTCGCCACCGCGTTGGTCCGGTCGTACCCCTCGGCCACGTTGTCGAACATGGCCGCCACGGCGTTCGGCTCTTTGGTGAGATCTGCGCGGGTCACGTGTCTAGTTGATCACGGGCCTGAGTGGCACCGAAATTCGCTGGACATCGGGCAGGCATACGCTTGCATCTCGTGAGTGCATCTCCAGGGAGCAGACCGGCCATCGTGACCCGGGGCCGGAGCGCGAGCGAGGAGGGGTGTCGTGGCCTTGTCTGACCCGGTCCGATCCGGTCATCAGCCCGTCCCCCACTTAGTCATCCGCAGCGTGCCCGTCGACGGCGTGTCGGCGCAGCTGATGGACCATCTGCCGACCGACAGCGGCCTGGCCTGGGTACGGCGGGGCGACGGTCACGTCGGCTGGGGCGTCGCCGCCCGTCTCGACGTTGCCGGTGGCAACCGCTTCCACGAGGCGGTGGCCTGGTGGCAGGAGCTGACCGCGGCCGCGGTGATCCGCGACGAGGTCGGCGTACCAGGCTCGGGCCTGGTCTGCTTCGGATCGTTCGGCTTCACCGACCAGGACCCGAGCCAGCTGGTGGTTCCCGAGGTGATCGTCGGCCGCCGCGGCGGCACCACCTGGGTGACGACGATCTCCCCGGCGAGCTCGATCGCCGCACCGCCCGAGCTGGTCACCCACGAGCCCTCCCCGGTGTACGACGTGACGTTCGCCGACGGCGCGCGCTCCGGCACGGCCTGGTCGAGCATCGTCGCCGACGCGGTCCAGCGGATCACCGCCGGCGAGCTCGACAAGGTGGTGCTCGCCCGCGACCTGATCGCGATCGCCGAGCAGCCGATCGACCTCCGGTGGCCGTTGCGCCGGCTGGCCTCGGCGTACCCGAACTGCTGGACGTTCTCCGTCGACGGACTGATCGGCGCCACCCCGGAGCTGCTGGTCCGGCGGGAGCGGGGCCTGATCACGTCGCGCGTACTGGCCGGGACCATCCGCCGGACCGGTGACGACGCGCACGACCTGGCGCTGGCCGCGTCGCTGGCCCGGTCGAGCAAGGACCTCGAGGAGCACGAGTACGCCGTCCGTTCGGTGGCGGAAGCACTGAAGCCGCATTGCACCTCGATGAACGTGCCCGAGACACCGTTCGTGCTGCACCTGCCGAACGTGATGCATCTGGCCACCGACGTCGCCGGCGTCGCCAACAACGGCGCCTCGGCCCTCGGCCTGGCCGCCGCCCTGCACCCGTCGGCGGCGATCTGCGGTACGCCGACCGACGTCGCGCGGGCGTTGATCGGTGAGGTCGAGGGGATGCGGCGCGGCCGGTTCAGCGGACCGGTCGGATGGATGGACGCGGCCGGGGACGGCGAGTGGTGCATCGCGCTGCGCTGCGGCCAGGCCGACCCGGACGACCCACGCCGGATGCGGCTGTTCGCCGGCGCGGGCATCGTGGCCGGCTCCGATCCGGTCGCCGAACTGGCCGAGACGAACGCCAAACTGGTTCCGATGAGAGACGCGCTGGGAGACTGACTGTGAAGCTGACGAAGTTCGCGCACGCCTGTGTCCGCCTGGAGAAGGACGGGAAGACGCTGCTCGTCGACCCGGGATCGTTCAGTGAGGACGCGGCGTTCGAGAAGGCGGACGCGATCCTGGTGACGCACGAGCACCAGGACCATCTGGACATCGAGCGGGTCGCCGCTCTCGACGTACCCGTCTACACGAACGCCGGTGTCGCCGCGCAGCTGACCGCGCTGGGTGACAAGGTGCACGTGGTGGCCGGTGGGCAGTCGTTCGAGGCGGCTGGTTTCTCGGTCAGTGCCTATGGCAAGGACCACGCGGTGATCCTGCCCGAGTGGGGCGTGCCCTGCGAGAACATCGGCTTCCTGATCGACGACGCCGTGTACCACCCGGGTGACTCGTTCACCCAGCCGGACCGCGCCGTCCACACCAACCTGGTGCCGATCTCCGGTCCGTGGTTCGCGCTGCCGCCGGCCGTCGACTACGCCCGCGCGGTCAAGGCCGAGCAGCTCGTCGGCATCCACGACGGCCTGCTCAGCCCGATCGGCCTCAGCATGATGCCCCGCTTCCTCAACTCCGACGACCGCCCCTACAAGGCCCTCGCCCCCGGCGACACCCTGGACATCAACTGACCCTGAACAGCCGCTACTCGGCAGGGTTCGGGAAAGGCCAGCGGCGTCCGATCGCGACGTGGAGGATGGTCGCGGTGGCGAGGGCGTTGAGGGCGGCGTGGCCGACCCAGTCGTCGGCGGTGTTGTGCGTCAGGTGCATGGCCCTGTTGGCGATTGCCTGCAATGCGACTGCCAACAGGGCTGCCAGGGCGAGGGTGGCCAGCAGGAGGGCGACGCGTTCGACGGTGGGACCGAGATTGCCGAACCAGCCCTCGAACAGCATGCCGAACAGCAGGCCGGCGGCGATGAAGCAGCCGCTGAGCGCGGTGATTCGCGCAGGAGCCAGCCCCAGCAGTTCACGCAGGACGAGGTAGCTGACGATCCCGCCGCCGATCACCGTGACGTGGGCGATGGTGAGGCGAGCCGCTCGACTCGCGACAGTCGCGAACGGCCAACCGCGCCAGACGACAAAGAAGAGCACCTGCCAGGCGCCGATCAGGACCAGCGTCGCGCCGAGTACGGCGCCTGGCACCGGGCCGTCCCGCGCGATCACGCCCGAACCGGCCGGCGACTCGATCTCGACGACGGTCAGGTAGCCGGCGATCGCGATGGCCCAGGCGATCGCGACCGCAATCGGACCGGCGACCAGCGGGTGCAGGCGCCGCAGCGGCCACCCCTCACCGACGAGCGTGATCTGGAGCGTGACGACGAACGCCAACCCGGCGAGCGGCATCGTCGCCGGAAACGTCGGTACATGGCCCGGACCGGGTGTGGGATCGAACAGGGCCGCGGGATCGAGGCGACCGGCCAGGGCCTGACCGGCAGCGCTCAGGACGATCGCACCCGCAATGATCAGCACGGTGTCGGCCCAGCCGGACCAGCTACTGCGCAGCCGGGTGCCCGGCCAGTCCTCCCACCAGAAGGCGATCATCACGACCAGCGGCAGGGAGAACGTCACCAGCGGCGCGAGGACGCGAATCGACCCTTCGCCGCCGGCACCGATCGCCAGCGCCACCGCGACCGGGACGACGAGCAGCAGGCCGAGCAGCCCGAGTGCGGGCTGCCGGGACGATCGCGAGCCGGTACCGCGTGGTTGCGAGAGCGGCGGTCGTTCCGGGAGCCGGGAGCGGCCGGCGGGCGAGGGGGGACCCGCCGGCCCGACAGTGTTCATCGCCCGGCGTCGGCCGGATCCATCACGAGCTCCGGCGCCATCGGCAGGCTGCGGATCCGCCGGCCGGTCGCGTGGAAGACCGCGTTCGCGATCGCGGCCGCGACCCCGACCTGACCGATCTCGCCGACGCCCTTGGCGCCGAGCGGGCCGACCAGTTCGTCGTCCACGGCGACGAAGTCGACGTGGACCTCGGGGGCGTCGGCGTTGACGGGCACGAGGTACTCCGCCAGGTTCGTCTCCGCCCACCGGCCGTAGCGAGGATCCATGTGGTTGCCCTCGAGGAGCGCCTGGCTCATCCCCCACAGCATGCCGCCCATCAGCTGGCTGTGGGCCAGCAGCGGGTTGAGCACCCGCCCGGGCGCGAACGCGCCGTTCAGCCGGCGCACGCGGATCAGGCCGAGCTCGGGGTCGACGGCGACCTCGGCGAACTGCGCGCCGAACGTGAGCAGCCCGTGCGGGGTGTCCAGCGGTGGCGGCCGCCAGGTCCCGAGCGCCTCGGCGTCGGACAGGTGATTGCGCGACAACAGCTCACGGTAGGTGTCGACCGCGCCCGGACGTTCGGGAGACGTCAGGTGCCCGTCCGCCACCTTCACCGAGCCTGGTCCGGCTCCGTGCAGGGGCGACTGTTCGTCGCTGACGGCCAAGGCGATCAGCTGCTCGCGGAGCGCCGTACCGGCCGCGTGGACCGCGGAGCTGACCATGCCGGCACCGGCCGAGCCGACGGCCGCCGTACTGTTCGGCAGGTCGCTGTCGCCGGCCTGGAACTCCATGTCGCGGAGGGCGACGCCGAGGGCGTCGGCGCCGACCTGGGTGGCCATGGTGAGGACGCCTGTGCCGAACTCCTGCGTCGAGGTCTGCACGATCGCGCTGCCGTCGGCGAAGATCCGGGCCCGCGCCCGCTGCGGCGGCATGAAGAACGCGATCGGGTACGCCGCGGCCGCGACACCGGTGCCGACCAGCCACTCGCCGTCGCGGGTCGTCCGCGGAGCGGGGTTCCGTCCGGACCACCCGAACCGCTCGGCGCCGAGGCGAAGACACTCCACCAGCCCATCGCTGGACCAGGGATTGCCGAACGGGTCGACCGGCGTGTGGTTACGCAGCCGCAGCTCGACCGGGTCGATCTCCAGCTGGTAGGCGAGCTCGTCCATCGCCGTCTCGAGGGTGAACACGCCGAGCGACTCGCCCGGGCCACGGGTGAACGTCGGCGTCATCGTGTTGCCCTTGATCAGCCGGTGGATGCCGAGGAAGTTCTCGCAGCCGTAGAGCTGCGACGAGACACCGGTCGCCGGCTCGGCCCAGTCGTCGAACGGCGAGGTGATCGACAGCTTCTCGTGCCGGATCGCGGTCAGCCGTCCGTCCCGCGTGGCACCGAGCGCGATCCGCTGCTCCTGCTCCTCCCGGTGCCCGTTGGAGGTGAACATCTGCGGCCGGGTGAGCATCAGCTTCACCGGGCGGCCGACGTACCGCGCGGCCATCGCGGTGAGCGTCACGTTCGGCCACACCATCGCCTTGGCGCCGAACCCGCCGCCGACGAACCGGGTGATCACCCGGACGCGCGCGATCGGCAGACCGAGCAGCTGGGCCACCGTCTGCTGGGTGGCGCGGATGCCCTGGGTCGACTCGTACAGGGTCAGGTTGCCGCCGTCCCAGGTAGCGACCGTCGACGGGGCCTCGATCGGGTTGTGATGGTTGGCCGCCATCTTGTAGGCGACCTCGACCCGCACGTCCGCTCCGGCCAGGCCGGCCTCGACATCGCCGCGCTCGTTGCGTGCCGGCATCAGGCCGCCGAAGAGCCGCTGCGCTTCGTACGCCTGGTCGCGGCCCTCCTGGATCGAGGTGATCGACGTGGCCGGTTCGTACGAGATCCGCACCAACGACGCCGCGTGGTGCGCCTGTTCATACTCTTCCGCGATCACGAGCGCGACGGGCTGTCCGGCGTACTGGACGACGTCGTCCTGCATCGGGAAGAAGCTCTCGCCCGGAGCCGGGCCGCCGACCAGGGACGGCAACAGGTGAGGCTCGGCGGCGATCTTCGGCAGATCCTCCTGGGTGAGCACGGCCAGCACGCCCTCGGCGGCGCGCGCGGCCTCGGCGTCGATCGCCGTCACCCGCCCGCTGGCGACAGTGGCGCCGACCACGGCCAGATAGGTCATCCCGGGCAGGTTGGTCTCGGCGGAGTACCGCGCCGCGCCGGTGACTTTGGCCGGGCCGTCCACGCGGGTGACCGGCGTACCGACGGCGCTCATGACCGCCTCCCGTTCAAGCAGTGGACGAGGCCGCGCACCATCGCCCGCTGGGCGAGCTCGACCTTGAACGCGTTGTGCTCCCGTACGACGGCCTCCGCCAGTTCGGCCGCGGCCGCCTGCCGGAACGACGTCTCGTTCGCCGGATGTCCGACGAGCGCGGACTCGGCCCGGCGCGCCCGCCAGGGCTTGGTACCGACACCGCCCATCGCGATGCGCGCGCCCGCGACCGTGTCGCCGTCCACCTCGAGCGCGGCCGCGACCGAGACCAGGGCGAACTCGTACGACTGCCGGTCGCGGAACTTGAGATAGACCGAGCCGCGGGCGATCGGCGCTCCGGGTACGTCGATCCCGACGATCAACTCGCCCGGGGCGATCGGATGCTCGAGCTCAGGGGTGTCCCCGGGGAGGAGGAAGAAGTCGTCGAACGGGATCGTGCGCTCGCCGTCCGGACCGGCCGTCCGGATGACGGCGTCGAACGCCACCAGCGCGACGGCGACATCGGACGGATGCGTGGCGATGCAGTGCTCACTCGTGCCGAGGATCGCGTGGCCGCGATTGAACCCGTCGAGCGCCGCGCAGCCGGACCCCGGCTCGCGCTTGTTGCACGGCGAGACGCCGTCGCGCAGGTACGCACATCGGGTGCGCTGGCGGAGGTTGCCTCCCATCGACGCCATGTTGCGCAGTTGCTCCGAGGCGCCCAGCAGCAGAGCCCTGGAGATCGCCGGGTAACGCTCGACGACACCCGGCGTACGCGCGACGTCGCTCATCCGCGCGAGGGCACCGATGTGCAGGCCGCCGTCGGGCAGGTCCTCGACGCCGCGCAGCGGCAGCTCGTTGATGTCCACGAGGTGCTCGGAGTGGGAGATGCCGGCCCGGATCAGATCCACCTCGGTGGTTCCGCCGGCGAGGAACGCGCTGGCCGGATTCGCCGTCGCCAGCGCGATCGCGTGCCGCACGTCCGCGGCCCGGCTGTAGGTCAGCGGCCTCATGACCGTCCTCCCGCTGCGTCGCGGACGTGCCGGATCGCCGCCCGGATGTTCGGATAGGCCGCACACCGGCAGATGTTGCCGCTCATGAACTCGCCGATGTCCTCGTCGGTGCCGGCATGGCCCTCTTCGATCACCTTGATCGCGGACATGATCTGGCCGGACGTGCAGTAGCCGCACTGGAAGGCGTCGTACTCGATGAACGCCCGCTGCATCGGATGCAGCTGGTCGCCGTCGGCGAGACCCTCGATCGTGACGATCTCGTGCCCCGAGGCGGCGACCGCCAGCGTCAGGCAGGCGAGCACCCGCCGGCCGTCGATCCACACTGTGCACGACCCGCACGTCCCTTGGTCGCACCCTTTCTTGCTACCGGTCAGATCCAGGTGCTCACGCAATGCGTCCAGCAGACTGACGCGCGGCTCGAGGTCGACGACGTGCTGCCGGCCGTTGATCCGGAGCGGCACCGGGACCCTCGTCACTGCTTCTTCGACACTCGTCATGGCACGACGTACCTCCCAGCTGGTGGTGAGCCGAAGCCTCGCGCGTCGTACCGCTGTTCGTATCCGTGAGTCCCCGGCCGGATTACCGCGCCCGGGGCAATGGTCCCGGGGAACGAACCGGGTTAATTTCAGACCATGCTGGTTGATCGGCTGGTTGATCGGTACGCCGAGCGCCGGCAGCTCGACGACCTCCTCGATCACGTCCGCAGCGGACTGAGCCAGGCCCTGGTGATCCGCGGGGAGGCGGGGATCGGCAAGTCGGCGTTGCTCGAGTACCTGGTGTCCGAGGCGTCCGGTTGCCGGGTGATCCGCGCGGCGGGCGTGCAGGCCGAGGCCGAACTCGCCTTCGCCGGTCTGCACCAGTTGTGCTCACCACTGCTGGACCGGCTCGACCACATTCCGTCTCCACAACGCGACGCGCTCGGCACCGCGTTCGGCCTGCGGACCGGTCCGCCACCGGATCCCTTCCTGGTCGGCCTGGCCGCCCTCAGCCTGGTCGCCGACGCAGCGGCCGAGGAACCACTGCTCTGCACGGTCGACGACGCGCAATGGCTCGACGACACCTCCGCGCGAACTCTCACGTTCGTCGCCCGCCGGCTGTTGGCCGAATCCGTCGCCCTGGTCTTCGCCCTCCGCGACTCGGCCGACGACGAGCCCTTCGCCGGCGTGCCCCGGCTCGACGTCGGCGGCCTCCCACCACAGCACGCACGAGAGCTCCTCAGCGCGGCGATCCCCGGACCCATCGACGAGCGGGTCCGCGACCGCATCCTCGCCGAGACCCGCGGAAACCCACTCGCGCTGCTGGAACTGCCCCAGGACCTCAGCTACGCCGAGCTCGCCGGTGGCTTCGGCCTGCCCGACGCCCAGCAACTCACCCATCGGATCGAGGACACGTTCCAGCGCCGGCTCGCACCGTTGCCGTCCGACACCCGCCGGCTGCTCCTGGTCGCCGCGGTCGAACCGGCCGGGGACGCGGCCCTGGTACGTCGTGCCGCGCAACGACTGGGCATCGCCATCGACACCGTCGATCCGGCGGAGTTCGAAGGCCTGGTGCGGTTCCACGAGCGGATCACCTTCCGGCATCCGCTGGTGCGCTCGGCGATCCACCGGGAGGCGACGCCCGAGCAACGCTGGGAGGCGCACCGCGCGCTGGCCGAGGTCACCGATCCGGCGCGCGACGCCGACCGTCGCGCGTGGCACCTCGCCCACGCGGCAAGTGGCCCCGACGACACCGTCGCCGCCGAACTGGAGAAGTCCGCCGGCCGCGCCCAGGCCCGCGGCGGACTGGCTGCGGCCGCCGCGTTCCTCGAACGCTCGGCCCGGTTGACCGTCGATCCGGCGCAGCGGGCCACCCGGGCGCTGGCGGCGGCGCAGACCAAGAGCCGGGCCGGAGCGTTCGATGCGGCGCTGGACCTGCTGGTGATGGCCGAAGCCGGACCGCTCAGCGAACTGCAACAGGCTCGCGTCGACCTCGTCCGCGCCCAGGTCGCCTTCGCCACCAACCGGGGCCGGGACGCCGCGCCGCTGCTGCTCAAGGCCGCGAAGCGCCTCGAACCGATCGACACCGCACTGTCCCGGGAGACGTACCTGGACGCACTGACGGCCGCCATGTTCGCGGACCGGCTGGCCGGTGCGGACGGCAACTCGGTGGCCGTGGCACGCGCTGCCAGTACGACGCCGCGGCCGCTCGCGCCCACCCCGCCGGATCTCCTCCTGGCCGGCCTGGCCGCCAACTTCACCGAGGGCTACGCGGCCGGCGTACCGCTGCTGCGGCGAGCCGTCACCTCGTTCGGCGAGGACATGTCCGCGGCGGAGGAGCTGCGCTGGTCGTGGCTGGCCTGCGTCGCGGCCCTGCATCTGTGGGCCGACGAGTGCTGGGACGGTCTGTCCGCCCGGTACCTCGAGCTCGCCCGGACGACGGGCGCCTTGAGTGAGCTCCCGCTGGCGCTCAGCATGCGCGCGTACCTGCTGCTGTTCGGCGGCGATCTCGGCGCCGCGGGAGCACTCGTCGACGAGATCCAGACCGTGACCGAGGCGACCGGAAGCAACCCGGCGCCGTACGCCGCACTCGCCGTTGCCGCTCTCCGCGGTGAACGCGCTGAAGCCTCCACCCGGATCGAAGCCACCATCGCGGACGTGACCCACCGGGGCGAGGGCATCGGCGTCGTCGTCGCCGAACGGGCGAACGCGGTGCTCAACAACGGCCTCGGCCGCTACCGCGAGGCGATGGCGGCCGCGCACCGCGCACTCGGCCGGGTCAACGCTCCCGAAGTGCGGACCCCGGGCGCGGTGAACTGGGCCGCGACCGAGTTCGTCGAGGCGGCCGTGCGCAACGGGAAGATCGAGGCGGCGAAAGAGACCCTGGGCTGGATCACCGCGATGACCAGCGTGAGCGGTACCGACTGGGCACTCGGGATCGAGGCCCGCTCACGCGCACTGGTCAGCGACGACGGTACGGCCGAACCCCTCTACCGGGAAGCGATCGACCGGCTCGCCAGGACCCGGGTCCGCACCGACCTCGCCCGTGCCGTCCTCCTGTACGGCGAATGGCTCCGCCGGCGACGCCGCCGCCACGACGCCCGCGAACAGCTCCACACCGCCCACGACCTGTTCACCGAGATCGGCGCCGAAGCCTTCGCCGAACGCGCCCGCCGGGAACTCCTCGCCACCGGCGAGACCGCCCGCAAACGCACGCCGGCCACCACCACCCAGCTCACCGCCCGAGAGAGCCAGATCGCCCGCCTGGCCGGCGACGGATTCTCCAACCCCGAGATCGGCAGCCGGCTGTTCCTCAGCCCCCGCACCGTCGAGTACCACCTCGGCAACATCTACACCAAGCTCGGCATCACCTCACGCCACGGACTCCATCCGCCCGCCTGAAGGCCGGGTCGTTGGTGCGGATCAGGCGGTGAACTCCACGTCGACGAAGTCGGCCACCGGGCGGTAGCCGGCCTGGTGGTAGATCTTGTTCGAGGTCGGGTTCGCCAAGTCGGTGTACAGGCAGGCTTGGTTGCCCTGCGCAAGGATCTCGGCGGAGACGTGACTGGTCAGCGCACCGGCGTACCCGTGCCGGCGCCGCTCGGGCGGCGTGTAGACCGGGCCGACCCGGCAGACTCCGAAGAGCGCGAGGTGGTAGCCGACCATGCTCACCGGCTCGCCGTCGACCTCCCAGATCCACAGGGTCTGCTGTCGCAGCTTGCCTTCCGCCCACTCGCGGTATCCGCCGCCGAGCTCCTCCGCGAAACCGTCGTACCCCCACGCGCTGACGAGCTCGACCTCGTCGGCCCGCATCAGCCGCGGAGTTCCCGCGTCCGCGGGGAGCGGCGTGAGCGTGCCGAGCTTGTGCAGCCGGGTGCCCTTGGTCTGGGTCGCCTGCCCACCGCGCCGCTCACACCACCGGTCCGCGAACCGCTGGGCAGCCGGCTGGTCACCTGCGACACCAGCGAGCTCCGGCAGTACGTCGGCGTACGCGTCGGCGACCAGCTCCGCGAGGTCGGCCCGCAGCGCGCCGAGGTAGACCGCGCGCCCCGGAGTCCGCATCGCCACGCCGACGACGCCGGGGTCGTGGACGGAGACGAAGTACGACGGCCCGTCCTCGGCGCGAGCCGTCCCGTTCGCCCGCTCGTGGACGTTGCTCATGATGATCGTGTGCAGCACCGGATCCTGTTGCAGGAAAGGAAACACCGTCTGCTCGAAGGCCCGAGGGTCACTCGTCACACGCACATCCATGGCTCCGGAGAGTACGCCTCCGATCTGGTTCGGGTCGCCGGATTTACACTGCGAACATGTCCACCACGCGGTTGCTGCTGCTCGGGGTCGTGCGGATCTTCCAGCCGGCCTACGGGTACCAGCTGCGCCGCGAGCTGCTCACCTGGAACGTGCAGGACTGGGCCAACATCAACCCCGGCTCGATCTACACCGGGCTGCGGACACTGGCCAAACACGGGTACCTGCAGGAGATCGAGCAGGACGGCGCACACCGGCCCGGGCGCACGTCGTACAAGCTGACGACCGACGGCGAAACGGAGTACTTCTCGCTGCTGCGGGAGATGCTGTGGACGGTCGACGGGTTCCATCCGGACCGGATGCAGGCCGCGCTCAGCTTCCTGTGGTCCCTGCGGCGCGACGAGGTCCTGGCCGCGCTCGAGGCCCGCATCGTCCAACTCGAGCAACGCCAGAAGGCCGAGCCGTTCACCGAGCGCCAGATCCTGGAAGACCCCGGCACGCCGAACCACGTGATCGAGATGTTCCGCATCACCACGGCGCGCGACGTCGGTGAGCTCGAGTGGACGCGGTCCTTCCACCAGCGCTTAGAGGACGGCGCCTACGCCTTCGCCGGCGAACCCGCCGACTGGTCGCCCTATCCCGGCATGATCACCCACTGGGGCGAGATCGCTTCTCCACCGGCTGACTGATTCGTTCCCACGCGTGTTCGTTCCCACGCGTGCTGCGCAGCCGCTCCTTCGTCGCGTCCGCTCCGCGCGCTGCCCACCCACCCTCCGGCTTGTCGCCGGCTCGTCTCTTGCCGGCTACCGCCGGCGGTGTGCGGGGCTATCGCCCGCGATCTGCGGGGCTATCGCCCGCGATCTGCGGGGCTGCCGCCCCGCGTGTGCGTCGGCTGCCGTTGGTCCGCGAGGCAACTCGTCCTGGCAACTCGTCCCGGGGCGACCGAGCTCGGCCGGCCAGCCTTGACTCGTGGATGGTGGTTCCCGACACACCGCGGATTCGCAACCGGATCCACGACTCGGCGACGGGACCCACCGGGCGGGCGGACCTCGATGCACGACTCAACGACCGACCTGCGGCTGCGGCCGACCAAGCAGTCAACCGCGGGCGACGAAGGAGCCCACAACCGCGGGCGGCAGCCCGCACCATCCGCGGCGACAGCCCGCAATCCGCGGGGCGGCAGCCCCGCACACCCGACGGCCAGGCCCCACGCACCACGGGCGGCAGCCCGGCACACCTGGGGACAGCCCGCAACACCCGCGGCGACAGCCGCAAATCCGCGGGGCGGCAGCACCGCACGACGCGGGGCGGCAGCCCCGCAAACCGCCGGCTGTAGCCGACAAGGGATGCACCGGCGACAAGCCGGGGGTGGGTGGGAGCGCGCGTAGCGAGCGCGACGAAGGAGTGGTCGCGTAGCACGCGTGGGACGGACCTTCCACCGGTTTAATCAACATTGACTATTCAAGGTTGATTTACCACACTGACCGGATGATGATCGAAGCTCGCGGACTTGTCCGCACCTTCAAGACCAAGCGCGGGCCGGTGCAGGCCGTGCAGGGGGTAGACCTGGACGTCGCCGACGGGGAGATCGTCGGCTTTCTCGGCCCGAACGGGGCCGGCAAGACCACGACGTTGCGGATGCTGGCGACTCTGATCACGCCGACCAGCGGGACCGCGACGGTGGCGGGGTGTGATCTGGCGAAGGACCCGGTCGGCGTCCGCCGCGGCATCGGTTATGTGCCGCAGAGCGGGTCGACCTTGCCGGAGGCGGTGGCCGGTGACGAGGTCGTCGATCACGCCCGGCTGTACGGCGTACCGAAGGCGAAGGCGGCCGCGGACGGGCAGCGGTTGTTCGAGGAGCTCGACCTGCCGGGCCTGTGGCGGCGGCAGTGCAAGACCTTGTCCGGCGGCCAGCGACGCCGGCTGGACATCGTGATGGGGCTGATCCACGAACCGAAGCTGATCTTCCTGGACGAGCCGACCACGGGCCTCGACCCGCAGGCGCGGGCGAACCTGTGGGAGCACATCCGCGGCCTCCGCGACCGCGGCGCGACGATCTTCCTCACCACTCACTACCTGGACGAGGCGGACGCGCTCTGCGACCGGATCCTGGTCATCGACCACGGCAGGATCGTTGCCTCCGGCACCCCGGAGACGCTGAAGCAGCAGGTCTCCGGCGACGCGGTCCGGCTCAGCCTGGCGGACGCGACCCAGGCACCCATGGTGAGCAAGATCGCGGCCGAGCTCCCGGGCGCGGTCGAGGTGGAGACAGACGGTGACGTGGTCGAGTTCCGGATCCCGAAGGGTGGTTCGGTGCTGCCTGGTCTGCTCCGTTCGATCGATGCCCAGGGCATCGAACTGCACGGCGTCGAGGTGCACCGCCCGACGCTCGACGACGTGTTCCTGACCATGACCGGCCGCTCCCTGCGCGACGAGGGCGCGACGCCGGCCGAGACCGAGCAGAAGGAAGCCGAGAAGGAGGCCGTGGCATGACCGCGCACACCCTGACCCGACCCCACTATCCCGGCAACGTGCTCCGGGAGACCTGGATCGTGTTCCACCGGGCCATGCGGTTGTCGCTGCGCAACCCGATGTGGTCGATCCTGATGCTCAGCCAGCCGCTGATGTACCTGTTCCTGTTCGGCCCGCTGCTGAAGCCGATCACCGCCCAGATCAGCCAGGGCGCGACCACCAACGCGTACCAGGTGTTCATCCCCGGCCTGATCGTCCAGCTCGGCATGTTCGGCGCGATGTTCGTCGGCTTCGGCCTGATCGCGGAGTACCGGGCCGGCGTGATCGAGGCCGACCGGGTCACGCCGGCGTCCCGGATCGCGCTGATGGCAGGGCGAGTACTGCGCGATGTCGTCGTACTCGTGGTCCAGTCCATCCTGCTGCTGCTCGCCGCGATCCCGCTGGGCCTGCGTGCTCCGTGGGACGGCGTACTGCTGTCGCTGGTGATCGTCGCCCTGCTCGGCGCAACGTTCGCCTCACTGTCGTACTCGGTCGCGCTGATCACCAAGAGCGAGGACGCGCTGGCCCCGCTGCTGAACGGGATCGCCATGCCGTTGCTGCTGCTGTCCGGCATCCTGCTGCCGATGCAGATCGGCCCGACCTGGCTGCAGCGGTTGTCAGACATCAGTCCGCTGAAGCACGTCGTGACCGGTGTACGGTCGCTGTTCCGCGGCGACATCGGAAGCAGTTCGTCGCTGTGGGGGCTGTTCTGGGTGGTGCTGCTGACGGTCATCGGCCTGGCGGTCGGCGCCCGCACCTTCCGCAAGGAATCCGCCTGACGCAAGGCATTGTTCATCGGTACGTCGCACAGCGGGCCTAGCGTGCCGCTGTGCGCTCGCCGATGGTCCGTGGAGTCGTCGGCTCCGTCGTAGTCGCCGTGGCGAGCCTGGTGACGTCGGTGGTGCCGCCGTCCTCGTGGGTCGCCACCCTGCCGATCACCGGCGAACTGCGGCACTCCTTGCCCGGCCGGATGGTCGGACTCACGTTCATGGTCGCCGGGCTCGGGCTGATGGCCTGGGCCTGGCTGACCGTGGGCCGACAGGTGATGGCCGGGCTCCGGCCGCCACTGCTGCGAATGACGGCGTACTGGAGCGCACCGCTGCTCCTGATCCCGCCACTGTTCAGCCGCGACGCCTGGAGCTATGCGGCACAGGGCGCACTGGTCGCCGAGGGCTACAACCCGTACGACGTCGGCCCCGGCGTACTGTCCGGCCACATCGTCGAAGCGGTCGACCCGATGTGGATGCAGACCCCTGCTCCGTACGGTCCGCTGCCACTCGCGTACGGCGGTCTGGTCGCGCGCGTGACCATGGACCCGTACGTGCTGATGCTGGCCCACCGGTTGCTCGCCGTACTGGGCATCGTGCTGATCGCCTGGGCCGTGCCGCGGCTCGCGACCGCTTGCCGGGTGGACCCGGTCTTCACCACCTGGCTGGTGGTGCTGAACCCGATGCTGATCACGCATGGCATCGGTGCGGCGCACAACGACGTACTGATGCTCGGACTGGCCTGCAGTGCGTTCGCTCTGGCTCTCACCGGCCGATGGGGTACGGCGGCCGTCGTCGCAGGTGCTGCGGCTGCGGTGAAGCTCCCTGGTGGACTGGTGGTGATCGCCATCGCGGCAGTGATGAGCCCTCTGGCCGGACGGACGTTGCGGTTCGCCAGTCTGGTCATCGCAGGAGCGGTGTCGGTCCTCACGCTGGTCACCATCGGCGAACTGACCGGCGTGGGGTCCGGATGGCTCAGTGCCCTCGACGTCCCCGGACTGGTCCGCTCGCCGTTCTCGATCGCGAATCTGATCGGCATGGCGGCGTCCGGCGTACTCGCGTGGTTCGGCGAGGACACCGCAGCACAGCAGGCGCTCCAGATCGTCCGGCTGGTCGGGATGCTCGTGGCCGTCAGTCTGATCGCAGTGCTGAGTCTGCGGTCGTCGATCCATCACGCGGCGCGGGCTGTCGGCATCGCTCTGCTGGCTGTGGTGCTTCTCGGCCCGACGGCGCACGACTGGTACTTCCTGTGGTGTCTGCCGTTCCTGGCTGTCGCTCGACCAGGCCGGCGACTGATCACCACGATCACGGCGGTGAGCCTCATCTTCACCATCGCCGCGCCACTCAACTCGTCGCTGCGCGGTGCGACGATTCCGATCCTCACCACGACCGCTCTGGTCATCGCGTCGGTGCTGCCGCTGCTCAACCACCTGCGGACGCTGCACCCGGCGAGGAAGGCGGCAAAGGTGGAGGTGCCGCCCAGTCCGGTTACGACTGGCTGAGGGCAGCCAGCAACGCCTCGTTCAACGGCCGGTGACCAGTGCGCGGGATGCGCGCCTCCACCACGTCCAGTCCGGCGACGGTCGGCGCCAGAGCCGCCCGGAGTGCGTCAGGCGTTTCCACCAACTGGTACGGCGTACTAGTGGCGGCGCAGAGTGCGGCGAGGTCCACGTTGTGCGGCGTGCCGAAGACACGCTCGAAGTGCGTGGCGTGGGTCGGGTCGCCTTGCTCGAGGGTGGAGAAGATGCCACCGCCGTTGTCGTTGACGACCACGATGCGCAGGTCGGGCCGCGCTTCGTCCGGACCGATCACGAGGCCGTTGGTGTCGTGCAGGAAGGCGAGGTCGCCGATCAGCGCGTACGTCGGGCCGGCGTTCGCGAGCGCCGCGCCGACCGCGGTCGAGATGGTGCCGTCGATCCCGGCCAGGCCGCGGTTGGCGATGGTCCGGATCGGGACGACCGGGGCGAGGTCGAGGTCGCGGACCGGGTTCGAGGACGCGACCACGAGCATGCCGTCGGCGCCGGCCGCCTCGCCGACGATCGCGGCGACGCGCGGTCCGCTCAGGCTGTCGGAGAGCACCTTGTCGATCGCCGGACGGGCCAATTGGTCCGCCTGCTGCCAACGGTCCAGCCAGTTGGTCGCATCGGCCTCGGTGACCTCGAGTCCGGTCACCACGGCGGCCGCCCGGCGGGCCGGATCCGGCCACGGCCCGGTCGGCGAGACCACGATCACCTCGACGTCCGGCCGCGCCAGCAGCTTCGAGATCGGTCGCGACAACGTCGGGTGGCCGAACACCAGTACCCGCTCGATCTGGTCCGTCAAAGAACTTGCCTGCAGCAACAGTCGGTACGCCGAGATCACCGACGGACCCGTCCGGGCCCGGCTGGACGGCTCCGCGAACAACGGCCACTGCCCCGCCTCGGCGACCAACCGCGCGGCCTGGGACGCACCGTCGCCCGCAACCACCACAGTCTTGGGGCCTGGCGACACAGCCGACGGCGGCCCGGCTGCGGCGTGCACAGCGGTCCACGGCCCGGTACTGCGTCCATTCAACGACTCTGGCCACTCCGCGCCTTCGGTAGGTACTAGCGGCTCCGACAAAGGGCAGTTGAGTTGCACCGGACCCGGATCGGACGAACGGGCACCCGTGGCGTTGGCCACGGCCCGTGCGACCTGTGAGCGCCAGTACGCAACCTGACCGACCTCGCGGACCGGCGTACCCATCTCGTGGAACAGCCGGACCGCGGAGCCGAACACCTTGATCTGGTCCGTGGTCTGGTTGGCCCCGCTCCCCCGCAACGCCGGCGGCCGGTCCGCGCTGAGCACGATCAACGGCAGTCCGCTGTGCGATGCCTCCAGCACGGCCGGGTGCAGGTTGGCCACCGCCGTGCCGGAGGTGGTGACCACCGGCACGGGCAGTCCGGTCCCCCGGATCAACCCGATCGCCAGGAATCCCGCCGTACGCTCGTCGATCCGGACGTGCAGCCGCAGCCGGCCGTCGCGGTCCGCTGCGGCGAGCGCCAGGGCCAGTGGGGCGCTCCTGGAGCCCGGGGCCACTACGGCCTCGCGGACACCGCACCGGATCAGTTCGTCGACCACTACCGTCGCGAACGCCGTGGACGGGTTCATCCGGCACTCCTCTTCTGCACTCGGGTCATGCGCTCTTCCCACACCGCGGTCCTGGTCTCGTCCGCCCGAGCCGCGTCCAGTAACGCCGGGTCGGGTCGGAGCCGCTTCACCGGCAGGAAGCCGTCCACCGGCAGCAACGGCTCGGCGACGACCTCTTGGGTGAACATCGACACGGTCGCGAGTCCACAGGCGTAGGGCAGCTCCGGCAGCGCGGCGGCGAGGGCCACGCCGGCAGCAATGCCTACCGAAGTCTCCAGGGCGGACGACACCACCACGGGCAGTCCGATCTGCTCGGCGATCTCCAGGCACGCACGGACTCCACCGATGGGCTGGACCTTCAGCACGGCGATGTCCGCGGCCTCGAGCTTCTTCACCAGCAAGGGATCCTCAGCTCGCCGGATCGACTCGTCCGCGGCGACCAGTACGTCGGTGCGCCGTCTGACCTCGGCCAACTCCTCCACAGCCGCGCACGGCTGCTCGACGTACTCCAGGTCGAAGCGCTTGAGTTCTTTGAGGCACCGCACCGCCTCGTCCACCGACCACGCGCCGTTGGCATCGATCCGCACCCGGCCGGCACCGATGGCGTCCCGCACGGCCTCGACGCGCTCCAGGTCGTCGGCCAGCGTCTGACCCGGCTCGGCCACCTTCACCTTCGCCGTACCGCAGCCTGACGCCCTGACGATCTCGGCGGCCTTGGACGGCCCGACCGCCGGCACAGTGCAGTTCACAGGTACGACGTCCCTGATCGGTGTAGGCCAGCCGTCGACAGCTGCCTCGCGCGCGGCCCGGAGCCAGGACACACAGGTCGCGTCGTCGTAGTCCAGGAACGGACTCCACTCCGCCCATCCCGCCGGTCCTTCGAAGAGCATGCCTTCGCGCACGGTGATGCCACGGAACTTGTTCTTCAGGCCGATGGAGTACGTGATCACCGCACGCCCTCCAGCAGCGCCTGGCGATCAACCTTGCCCGAGGCAAGCATCGGCAACGCGTCCAGCCGGACCACGTCCCGCGGCGCCCAGGTCCGCGGCAACGTCTCGCCGACCCAGTCGCGCAACTCGTTCCGCGGAGGTTCACCGACCACGAACGCCACGACTCGCGTCCCCCATTCAGCATCAGGCACGCCCAGCACCACAGCGTCCTTCACCTCCGGATGCTCGAGCAGCCGCGCCTGCACCGTGGTCAGCGTGACATTCACCCCACCGGAGATCACCACGTCGTCGACCCGGCCGATCACCCGCAGCCGGCCGTCCACGAGCTCGCCCCGGTCCTGCGTCCGGAACCAGCCGTCCTTCAGCACCTCCGCCGTGAGCTCCGGCCGCAGCCGGTACCCGGAGAACAGCGTGCTGCCCTTGATCAGGATCCGCCCGTCATCCAGGTCGATCGACGTCCCGTCCAGCGGCACACCGGCGTACACACAGCCACTGCCCGTCTCGGTCATCCCGTACGCCGGAATCGCGGTGACGCCGGCCTCGGCCGCGCGGGCCTTCAGCGGCGCCGGCGTGGCCGCACCCCCGATGATGATCGCGTCGAACGATCGCAATGCGTCGAGGTCAGTCTCCAGATAGCGCGCCAACTGGGTCGGCACCATCGCGGTGTACCGCCGCGGACCGGTCATCGACGCTGCGGCCGCAGTGAAGCTGTCCTGGGCGATCACCGGTGCCAGACCGGCCACTACTGACCGGGTGAGGATCTGCAGGCCGCCGACGAAGTACGGCTTCATCGGGAGCAGCCATTGGCCCGGTCCGCCGAGCCGGTCGTGGGTAGCGGCCGCGGACGCGAGCAGGGCTTCGCGGGACAGCAGGACGCCCTTCGGCTCACCGGATGACCCGGAGGTGGTCAGCACCACCGCGCAGTCGTCCTCGAGTGGCTCATCCGGTGCGGCCGCCTGCCGGACCCGGGCGGCTGCTGCCGGATCGGACGGCACCGGGGCGAACGGCGTACCGCTGCCGTCCAGTACGCCGGTGAGCGCGGACAGCACGGCATCCGGCGTACCGGGGACCAGGCGCAAGGTAGACATGTCAGTCCGAGCGTACGGCCCTCGTTGCGACCACCTGCCGAGTGGCTGACAGAATCGACGGTCATGGCCACCCCTGCCCAGTGGATCGAAGGCGCCCGCCCGCGCACACTGCCCGCTGCGATCTCCCCAGTCCTCGTCGGAACCGGTGCGGCGGCGTACCTGGACGGCTTCGTCTGGTGGAAGGCCCTGCTCGCCCTCGGCGTGGCCCTGGCGCTCCAGATCGGCGTCAACTACGCCAACGACTACAGCGACGGCATCCGCGGCACCGACGAGAACCGCGTCGGCCCACTGCGCCTGGTCGGCTCCAAGGTCGCCACGCCGGGACAGGTGAAGACCGCAGCCTTCACCTGCTTCGGCGTAGGCGCCGTCCTGGGCGTGATCCTCTGCGCCACCTCCAACTGGTGGCTGCTGGTCGCCGGCGCCGCGTCACTCGTCGGTGCGTGGTTCTACACCGGCGGCAAGCGCCCGTACGGCTACCGGGCCCTCGGCGAAGTCAGCGTCTTCCTCTTCTTCGGACTGGTCGCCGTACTCGGCACCACCTACGTCCAGGCCGAAACCCTGAGCTGGACCGCCGTAGCCGGCGCAGTCTCCGTCGGCTCCATCGCCTGCGCCCTCCTCGTCGCCAACAACCTCCGCGACATCCCCACCGACACCACCACCGGCAAACGCACGCTAGCCGTCGTCCTAGGCGCGTCCCGCTCCCGCAAGCTGTACACCGTCCTCATCGCCCTGGCCTTCATCCTCGCGACACTCTCCGTCTTCGCGACCCCATGGACCCTGCTGGCCTTCATCGCCCTGCCACTCGCAGTCAAAGCAGTCCGAGTCGTCCTGAGCGACGCCGTAGGCCCAGCCCTGATCCCCGTCCTCAAAGACACCGGCCTCACCGAACTCCTGTACGCCGTAGGCCTCGCCATCGGCCTTGCACTCGGGGGGTAGTCCTTCCCACGCGTGCTACGCGACCACTCCTTCGTCGCGCCCGCTACGCGCGCTCCCACCCGCCCTCCGGCTCATCGCCGGCGCATCCTTGCCGGCTACCGCCGGCGGTGCGCGGGGGCTAACGCCCGCGTTGTGCGGGGCTAGCGCCCCGCGAGGTGCGGGGCTGCCGCCCCGCGTGTGGGTCGGCTGCCGTCTTCCGATGAGACAACTCCTCCCCGGGCAGCTGAGCTCGGCCGGCCAGCCTCGATTCGTGGATCGTGGTTCCCGACACGCCGTGGACTAGCACCCGGATCCACGACTCGGCGACGGGCCTCCGCCAGCGAGAGAACCTCACTGCACGACTCGACGAACGGCGTGCAGTTGTGGGCCGACCTGCCAGCCAGCGGCCGGCGCTGGAGCGGCGATGTAGCACGCGTGGGCCAACCCGGCCTACGTCACGGACGGCTGCTCCCCGGGCAAGCGCCGACCAAGCAGTCGACCGCGGGCGGCAGCCCGCAAACCGCAGGCGGCAGCCCGCAAGGGACGCACCGGCGACAAGCCGGGGGGCGGGTGGGAGCGCGCGTAGCGGCGGCGACGAAGGAGCGGCCGCGTAGCACGCGTGGGGGCTTACACGTGCTCAGGCTCGGTCCACCGACCAGTCGTCGCGAAGACCTCCAGCGTCGCCATGTACGGCGCGATGTCGATCCCGCTCGTCCGCAGCCACGCGTCGTCGTAATACGTGTTCCCATAGCGTTCGCCGCTGTCGCAGAGCAGCGTGACGATGCTTCCCCGGGCGCCCGTACGGCGCATCTCCGCGGCCAGCCGCAGCGCGCCCCACAGGTTCGTGCCGGTCGAGCCGCCGACGAGGCGGCCGGTGACCCGGGAGCAGAAGCGCATCGCGGCGATGGACGCGGCGTCGGGGACGGAGATCATCCGGTCGACGACACCTAGGACGAACGACGGCTCGACGCGGGGGCGGCCGATGCCTTCGATCAGGGACGGGCGGCCGGTGGAGTAGTTGTCGTCGCCGGCTTCGAAGGCGGGGAAGAAGGCCGAGTTCTCCGGGTCGACGACGGCGACCGAGGTGTCGTAGCGCTGGTAGCGGACGTAGCGTCCGATGGTGGCCGACGTACCGCCGGTGCCGGCGCCGACGACGATCCAGGTCGGGATCGGGTGCTGCTCGAGCGAGAGCTGGCCGAAGATCGACTCGGCGATGTTGTTGTTGCCGCGCCAGTCGGTGGCGCGCTCGGCGTAGGTGAACTGGTCCATGTAGTGGCCGCCGGTCTCCTCGGCCAGCCGCTTGGCCTCGCCGTAGATCTGGCCGGAGCGCTCGACGAAGTGGCAGCTGCCGCCGTAGAACTCGATCAGCTCGACCTTCTCGGGGCTGGTCGAGCGCGGCATCACGGCGACGAACGGGAGGCCGAGGAGGCGGGCGAAGTACGCCTCGCTGACCGCGGTCGAGCCGCTGGACGCCTCGATCACCGTGGTGCCCTCGGTGATCCAGCCGTTGCACAGCGCGTACAGGAACAGTGACCGGGCCAGCCGGTGCTTGAGCGAGCCGGTCGGGTGCACGGACTCGTCCTTCAGGTACAGGTCCACGCCGGTGCCTTCCGGCATCGGGAACACGTGCAGATGGGTGTCCGCGCTCCGGTTCGCGTCGGCGTCGACGATCCGGATCGCCTCGGACACCCAGGCCCGGGCCTTCTCGTCCCGCCGGTCAACCTCGCGACACACCCCGCCAACCTCACTCATGCGGGCCAGGCTAGGGCATGCGGCCCCATCCTGTGCAGTCGCGAGCAGGTGCTCGGTGGTGTAGCTCGGTGTGCCGGGGCGAAGGGCTCGATGCGGAGCATCGTGGCCTTTGCACCGGTGCAGCGAGGTGCGCCACCGAGTGCCGCGCAGCACGCACAGGATGGGGCCGCATGCCCTAGGACGTTGGGAGCGATTTGAGTATTCCTACGCTCGGTCAGCATTCGCGGGGCCACCAGGATGAGGCGCATGGTTCCCCTGGGGTTCGAGCCGCACTTCTCGGCCGGTGAGGTCGTGCTGATCGGCGTGGTCGTCGTCGGCTTCGGCGTACTCACGGCGCTGCCGGCCACCGCCGCCCTCGCGGCGGTCGGGCACCGGCGGGGCCGGCTGCACCGCGGGTGGAACGCGTTCTGGTACTGGCTGTGGGGTACCGCGCTCACGCTGGGGAGCGTGGTGGCGTTCCTCTATCTGCACCTCGAGTGGTGGTCGATCCCGCTCAGCTGGCCGCTTCCGCTGCTGCTCGCCTCGGCGCTCAATCCCCGGGACCGGCGACCCGGGGGCGAGCTAGGTTGGGGGGACATGACGACTGGGCAGGGGGAGCGATGAGCGAGAACGACGACCGGCCGACGCGGCAACGGGTCGCGCTGACCGACATCAGTTCGCGGGCGTGGGAGCATCCGGCGGACCGCGGTGCGCTGGTGGCCCTGCGGCAGCTCAAGGGGTTCGACTACGTCCTGCGGAAGATGTCCGGGATGATCAACGAGCGGGCCTTCCGGCTGCAGTTCCTCGGCGGGGCGATCCGGGTCGACGAGCGGCAGTTCCCGGACGTGCACCGGCTCTTCACCGAGGCGGGTACGACGCTCGACGTCCGGAAGCTGCCCGAGTTGTACGTGATCAACAGTCCGATCTGGAACGCCGTCACGATCGGCATGGACAGGCCGTTCATCGTGGTGAACAGCGCCCTGGTGAAGGGCCTGGACGAGGAGGAGCTGCGGTTCATCCTCGGTCACGAGCTCGGCCACGCCCAGAGCGGGCACGCGCTCTACCAGTCGCTGCTGCTGTGGCTGATGCGGCTGACCGGCGCGATCAACTGGATGCCGATCGGCGCGCTGGGCATCCGCGCGATCATCGCCGCCTTGCACGAGTGGTCCCGCAAGGCCGAGCTGTCCGGCGACCGGGCCGGCCTGCTCGCGGTCCAGGACCCGGCGGTCGCGCTCCGCGTGCAGATGAAGCTGGCCAGCGGCGGTCAGCTGGCCGAGCTCGACACCACGACCTTCCTCGCCCAGGGCACGGAGTACGAGAGCGCCGGCGACCTGCGCGACAGCGTGCTGAAGCTGCTGCTGCTCGAGGCGCAGACGCACCCGATGGCCGTGATCCGCGCACACGAGCTGCGGCGCTGGGTGAACGACGGCGAGTACACGACGATCGTCTCCGGCGACTACCCGAAACGCCAGGACGACGCCACCGCGTCCATGTCGCAGGAGGCGAAGAACGCCGCCAAGTCGTACTCCGACGCCTTCGCCCGCTCCCAGGACCCGCTGGCCAAGTTCCTCCGCGACCTCAGCGACGGCCTGGGCGGCGTCCGCGACTGGGTCTCGTCGAAGTTCCCGCCGAGATGATCGATCTGCTCGACGTCGGGCCGGACCACTGGAAGGTGTGGCGGGAGCTGCGGCTGGCCGCGCTCGAGGAAGCGCCGTACGCGTTCGGCTCGCAGCTCGTGGACTGGGTGGACGCCCCCGAGGAGCGCTGGCGTGAGCGGCTCAGCGTGCCCGGCGCCTACCAGGTGATCGCGTCGCTGGACGGTACGCCGGTCGGCATGGCCGGCGGACTGCGCGCCGACGAGCCGGGAGTCACCGAGCTCGTGTCGATGTGGATCGCTCCGTCTGGCCGCGGCCGGGGCATCGGCAACGCCTTGATGACCTCGGTCGAGACCTGGGCCCGTGGCACCGGCGCGACGGTCCTCAAGCTGTCGGTTGCGGATGGCAACGACCCGGCGCACAAGCTCTATCTCCGCAACGGTTTCACCGATACCGACGAGCTCGGTGACCTGATGCCGGACGGCGTACGGCGTGAACTCGTGATGCGCAAGCAGCTCTGAGCGGACAGACGAAGGGCCCGCTTCCCCCCTCCCGGGAAGCGGGCCCTTCGGGCATTCGGAGCGTCAGCCCACGTGGACGGGTCCGTTCGCGTTGTCGGTGGCCAGATCCTTGTGCTTGATCGACAGGCCGATCAGCGTGATCACGGCCGCGCCCAGCGCCAGGAACGCCGACCAGACGAACGCGCGGGTGAATCCGTGCGTCGTCGCCAGTGCGGTGAACTGGCCCTGCAACTGCTTGATCTGGTCCGGCGACTGCCCGGCCTCGGCGGCCTTCTGCAGGCCCGGGGCCAGCTCGGTGAACTTGTCCTTGATCGCGCTGGTGGAGATCGTGCCGAGCAGCGCCAGGCCGATCGCGCCACCGATCTGCTGGACCGTGTTCAGCACCGCGGAACCGACACCGGAGTCCTCGTTCGCGACCCCGCTGACCGCGGTCAGCGTCATCGGGACGAAGATCAGGCCCATGCCGAACGACAGCACCAGGATGTACGGCAGCAGGTGCGTCCAGTACGTCGAGTCGACCTCGAGCTGACTGAATCCGAACATGCCGCCCGCCACCAGCACCCCACCGGCACCGGCGATCCAGCGCGGGTCGATCCGCGCCACCAGCGTCGACGCGACCTGGGCCGCGACCACGATGCCAACACTGAACGGCAGGAACGAGATACCGGTCTTCAGCGCGCTGTAGCCCATGATGCTCTGCACGAAGATGCCCAGGAAGTAGAACATCGAGAACATCGCCGCACCGACGATCAGCATCACGAAGAAGCTGACGCCACGGGTCCGGTTCGCGAGGATCCGGAACGGCAGCAGCGCGTGCCGGGACCGGGCCTCGATGCCGAGGAAGATCCCGATCAGGGCCAGGCCGCCGAAGATGTAGGTCAGCGTCGCCGCGTCACCCCAGCCGTTCGTGGCCGCGTGGGTCAGGCCGTAGACCAGGGAGGTCAGGCCGAGTGTGCCGGTGATCGCACCGGGCAGGTCGAACTTGCCGGTCTGCCGGGCCGACTCGCCCAGGAACCGGAACGCCAGCACCGCCACCAGCAGGCCGATCGGCGTGTTGATGAAGAAGGTCCAGCGCCAGGACGCCTCGGTCAGCGCGCCACCCAGGATCAGGCCGACGGCCGCGCCGGCCCCGGACATCGCGGCGTACACGGCCATCGCGCGGTTGCGCTCCTTGCCGGCCGGGAAGGTGGTGGTGATCAGTGCGAGCGCGTTCGGCGCGGCCGCCGCGGCCGCGACGCCCTGCAGGATCCGGCTGGCCAGCAGCACGCTCTCGCTCTGGGCGATACCGCCGACGAACGACGCCAGGCCGAACAGCACGACGCCGAAAACGAACACCTTGCGGCGGCCGAGGATGTCCCCGATCCGGCCGCCGAGCAGCAGCAGACCGCCGAACGCCAGCGCGTAGGCGTTGACCACCCACGGCAGCGACGCGTTGCTGAAGCCCAGGTCGTCCTTGATGTGCGGCAGCGCGATGTTGACGATGGTGCCGTCCAGCACCACCATCAGCTGCGCCATGCAGATCAGCGCGAGCGCGATGCCTAGATTGCGGTGACCGTGGCCGTTCTCGGTCTCGGTCACCGAGTCGACCGGCCGATCCTCCGGCGGATCGGCCTTGATGACTTCTTCGGACATAAGAAAACTTCCCCTCTTGGGCAGACTGTCTTGCTTGTCGCGGACCGGCCCCTCACCGGTCAGCTCACCTGCGACCCCCGCGCCGCAGGCAGGATCACGTTGTCGATCACTCGGAGGATCAGGTCGTCCGTCGGCTCGACGCCGAGGATGTACGCGTGGTGGATGACGACCGCCGGCAGCGTCACCGAGAGCAGCTCGATGTCGACGTCCGGCGCGATCTCGCCGCGCTCGACGGCCCGGGCGTAGACCGTGGCGACCACGGTCTGCCGGGGCGCGATGAAGCGCTCCTGGAACGCCTTCTGCAGCTCCGGGTCGCGGTGCAGGGCGGTGAGCAGACCGGCGATCACCGACATCGGCAGTTCGTCGGTGAAGCCGCCGTCACCACACGACATCGAGATCAGGTCACCCCGGAGACTGCCGGTGTCGACGTCCTCCGGGATCGGGCAGCCCTTGGCCCGGCTGATCGCGTCGACAACCAGCTCGGCCTTGGTGGTCCAGCGCCGGTACAGCGTCGCCTTGCTGGCCTTCGCCGCCGTCGCCACCGCGTCCATGGTCAGCCGGTCGTAGCCCATTTCGGCCACCACCGCGACGGTCGCATCGAGGATCTCCTCCTCGCGACCACCCTCGACCCGCGGCCGCTGCCGCACTCCGGCTGTGTCCACCACCATCATCACCCTGCGTAAGTATCAAGTCACGATAGAACGAAACCGTTTCGTTTCATCCATCACTCTACGACTCATGTGAAGGGGGGCACAAACGATTTTTCCGGGAATTCCGAAGTGGCATAGGTCACTCTCCGTACCAGTGAACCACTGGTACGGCGTTCTCAGGCGTGGCTGCCCGATCGGGCGAGCGGACGGACCGGGCGGCTGCCCGTCAGTCGTCGTCTTCGGCCGTGCGGGCCTGCTCGATCCGGTGCGAGATCTTCTCGGCGCGGTGCTCGATCTTCCCGGCCAGGCGGTCGCGGGCGGCGCGGAGTACGAAGATGGACAGGATCGAGGACACGATCAGAGCCAGCAGCAGCAGCGGGAACAGGCTCAGCCAGCTGTGCAGCGCGAACCACAGCACGGCCAGGCAGACGGCGAACAATCCCGCCCGCAAGCCGGTGTAGATGGCGAACTCCTTCATCTCACACCCCAGCGTAGGAGTGCAGACCGGAGACCAACAGGTTCACTCCGACAAAATTGAAGATGAACACGAACCAGCCGACGATCGCGATCGTCGCGGCCCGGCGGCCCCGCCAGCCCGCGGTCGCGCGCGCGTGCAGGTAGGCGGCGTACACGACCCAGGTCACCAGCGACCAGACTTCCTTGGGGTCCCAGCCCCAGTACCGGCCCCAGGCGTACTCGGCCCAGATCGGACCGGCCACCAGCACCCCGAAGGTCCACAGCGGGAACGCGAACGCCAGCACCTTGTACGCCGTACCGTCCATCGCCTCCGCACTCGGGAGCCGGCGCAGCGACGCCGACATCGTGCCGCCGGCCAGGACCTTGCGCTCCGCGCGGGCCTTGATCAGGTACAGCACCGAGACGAGGCCGCCGACGGTGAACGCGCCGCCGGAGATCGCGGCCGAGGACACGTGGATGACCAGCCAGTACGAGTGCAGGGCCGGGACGAGCGGTCCGGCCGGGGTGTAGAGAGCCAGCGTCGCCAGGCCGAGTACGGCGGCGATCACGAGCGTCACGCCGAGACCGAGCCACTGGAGCTTGTACCGCTGCACGAAGATCAGGTAGACGATCGCGACCGCCAGGGACGCCGTGATCGAGAACTCGTACATGTTGCCCCACGGCACGCGTCCGGCCGCGAGTCCACGCGTGACGACGCCACCCAGGTGCAGCACGAACGCCAACCAGGTCAGCAACAGTCCGATCCGGCTGGCTGCCTCCATCCGTTCGGAGGCGGCGCCTTCGGCGCCGGAGGTGGAGGGGACGGCCGAGCCGCTCTCCACGGCGGCAGCCGCCGAGCCCGAGGAGACGGAGTCGGTCGAGGAGATGGAGTCGGTCGAGGCGCCGGAGGCGACCAGGAGTTCGGCCTGGGCCTCTTCCTCGACCTCGGCCGGCTTCGCGACGACCGCGCGGCCCACCGCCCATTCCGTGGCGTGGGAGACCATCGCGAGGGCGTAGATGACGGTCGCGGTCGGGATCAGCAGGTTGGAGACTTGCGCGTAGGTCTCCGGGGTCATGGCTGCTCCTGGTTGTTTGATCCGGCGGGTTGCAAACTCTTGGTGATGGCCTGGATCTCGTCGCCGAGGCCGCGCTCGGGTCCGCGGTCCAGACCCGCGACCTCGACCACGGTACGCCCGTCCTCGGTCCGGACCCGCACCCAGGTACGCCGCGGGTGGATGAACAGCGAGCCCATCAGCCCGAGGATCGCCAGCAGGATGCCCGCCAGCGCGAGGTCCGTGCCGGGTGTGTGGCTGACCTGCAGCTTCACCCACCGGCTGTAGCCGTCGAAGGTGATCGACCCGGCCTTGTCCGGCAGCGTCATGCTCTGCCCGGGCGCGAGCTGGAACCGCAGCTTGTCACCGTTCTGCTGGAACTGGGTCAGCTTCGACTTGTCCAGCTGGTACACCGACTCCGGCTTCCCGGTCTCCGGCTGCGGCCGACCGTAGTACCCGGTCATCACCAGCATCGGGTTCAGGTCGTCGGGGAACACCGAGACCGGGCCGCGCTGGTCGATCACAGCGGTCGGCAGGAAGAAGCCCTCGAAGCCGAGCGTCATCGGCCGCGCGTCCGGCGCCTTGATCACGCCGAACGACGAGAAGTTGCCGTCCTGCGGCAGGAACGGCGCCGGTCCGGAGAACGCCACATTGCCCTGGCCGTCCTTCACCGTCACCCGCGGCGCGTAGCCGTGGCCGAGCAGGTAGACGCTGCTGCCGTCGAGCTTGAGCGGGTGGTTGACCTGCAGCTCGTACGACTTCTCCGGCGCGTCCGGCGTCTCCTGGTAGGCCAGCTGCGCCTTGAACTCACGGGCAGCGCCGCGCTGCGGACCGTCCTCCTGGAACTTCACCTGGAAGTCCTTCACCGTCAGCGAGAACGGCGGCAGGTCGTCGTCACCGCTGAACGCCCGCCCCGGCGTGAAGTCGTCGTACTGCGCCACCGAGTTGGAGAAACCGTTGCCCACGACAACCAGAACGGTGCCGCGGTAGCCGAACAGCGAACCCCACGCGACCCCGACCAGCGCCAGGATCAGCGAGAAGTGGAACAGCAGGTTGCCGGCCTCACGCAGGTAACCACGCTCGGCCCCGACGGCCCCGTCGTACGACTGGATCCGGAAGCGGCGGCGCTTGAGCTCGCGGGTCGCGACCGCCAGCACGTCACCGGGATCGTCGACGGTGAAGCGCGCGTACCCGGGCAGCCGGTTGAGGTTGCGCGGCGGCTTCGGCGGCCGGGCCCGGAGGGCCTTCAGGTACACACCGAGCCGGGGGACGACGCAGCCGATCAGCGAGATGAACAGCAGCAGGTAGATGGCCGAGAACCAGGCCGACTTGTAGACGTCGAACAGCCCGAGCTTGTCGTAGATCGGCCCGAGCTTCTTGTGCGCCTCGAGGAAGTCGGACACCTTGATCGGGTCGATCGGCGTCTGCGGGACGAGCGATCCCGGCACCGCACCGAGCGCGAGCAGGAACAGCAGCACCAGCGCGGTCTTCATCGAGGTGAGCTGCCGCCAGGTCCAGCGCAGCCAGCCGACCAGACCCATCGCCGGCGGTTCGGACGGTTCGCCGGGGCCGGAGGCGGCGCCGATGCGGTCCTTGAGCTCGGTCATCTCACACCGCCGACCCGAAGTTGGCGACCCACTGCCGCAGGTCCGCGGTCATCGCATCCCACACTCCCGTCAGCAGCAGTAGCCCCACCGCGATCATCAGTACGCCGCCGATCCGGATCACCAGCAACTGGTGCCGCCGGACCCAGGCCACCGCGGCCAGCATCCGCCGGAACGCCAGCGCCGCCACGATGAACGGAATCCCCAGCCCCAGGCTGAACACCAACGCCAGCGTCGCCCCCCGAGCGATGCTGCCCTCGGTCGTGGCCAGCGTCATCACGGTCCCGAGCGTCGGACCGATACACGGAGTCCACCCGAATCCGAACAGTACGCCGAGCAGCGGGGCCGCGGCGATCCCGACCGCCGGGACCCGGTGCACCCGCACGTCCTTCTGCAGGAACCCGAACCCGCCGAGGAAGATCAGCCCGAGTACGACGGTGAGCGCACCGAGCACCCGCGTGATCGCGGTCTGGTGATCGATCAGCAGGTCACCCGCCTTGCCGAACACCACGCCGGTCAGGATGAACACCGCCGAGAAACCGGCGACGAACAACGCCGTCCCGGCCAGCATCCGCCCGCGCTTGGCCGAGCCGAGCTCGGCCGCGGACAGCCCGGTCACGTACGAGAGGTAGCCGGGCAGCAACGGAACGACGCACGGCGAGAAGAACGAGATCGCACCGGCCAGCACCGCGATCGGCAGTGCTACCAGCATCGACCCCGTCATCGAGTCGGCGAACCACTGACCCATCAGCTCAACCGGCATCCTTCACCATGCCGAGCAAGGTCTCCTTGGAGACCTCGCCGACCACCCGGGACGCGACCTTGCCGGTCTTGTCGATCACCAGCGTGGTCGGGATCGCCGTCGGGGAGATCTGGCCGCGGAACCGCAGCAGCGCCTTGCCGTTCGGGTCATAGATGCTCGGGTAGTCCACCCCGAACTCCTGGACGAACTTCTTCGCCGGAGCCGGGTCGAGATCACGCGTGTTCAGGCCGATGAACTGCACCGACGGACCGAGTTCCTTGGCCGCGGCAACGAGGTCCGGCGCTTCCTTGCGGCAGGGCGGGCACCACGAACCCCACACGTTCAGGACGACGACCTTGCCGGCCTGGCCGGCCAGCGTCCACGGCTTGCCGTCCAGCGTCGTACCGGTCAGGGGCGGGGCCTGCTTGCGGTCGGCGGGGGCGAACACCGACACGTTGCCGGTCCCACTCACGAAACCCGCCTGCCCCTGCCGGTTCTGCGCCGCCTGCTGACCGGACGAGCACGCGGTCACCGCGAGCATCAGTCCGGCCACCAGGGCAGCTGTGCGGCGCATCACGCGCCGCCCACGAACTTCTTGGGATTCTTGACCGGCAGCAGGTCCTTGGCCGGTTCGGAGTAGCCGACCGAGACGATCGCGTCGCCGTGGAAGGTGAACGAGGTCAGGCTGGCCAGGCTGCACTGCCGCTTGCGCGGGTCGTGCGGCAGCCGGCGGCCCTCGATCGCGGACCGGACGATCCAGATCGGCAGCTGGTGCGACACGATCAGCGCCTCGTGCCCGGCGGCCTTCTGCCGGGCGGTCTCGATCGCGTCCCGCATCCGCCGGACGATCTGCTGGTACGGCTCACCCCAGGACGGCTTGATCGGGTTGCGCAGCAGCCACCAGGCGCTCGGGTTCCGCAGCGCGCCGTCGCCGACCCCGAACTTCTTGCCCTCGAACAGGTTCGCCGCCTCGATCACCCGCTCGTCGATGTCCGGCGTCAGCCCGAACACCTTGGCGATCGGCTCCATCGTCTCCTGGGCCCGCTCCAGCGGCGAGCTGACCAGGTGCACGACGTCGCGGGCCTTGACGTGCTCGGCGACCCGGTCGGCCATCGCGCGGCCGAGCTCGGACAGGTGGTAGTCGGGGATCCGGCCGTAGAGCACGCCGGTCGGGTTGTACACCTCGCCGTGACGCATCAGGTGCACGACCGTCGTTTCGGTCACCGCTGCCGTTCCTCTCAGTTCTGTACTGCGGCTGCCGCACGAGCAGCCGGGGCGAGGGCGGACTCCAGCTCGGCCAGAGCGTCGTCGTCGATGGCCGCACTCACGAACCAGGCCTCGAACGCACTCGGCGGCAGGTAGACACCGGCGTCCAGCATCGCATGGAAGAACGCGGCGAACCTGGGCAGCACCTGGGCGTTGGCCCCGGCGAAGTCCCGGATCTCGGCAGGTCCCTCCGAGGACTCCACGAAGAAGACACTGAAGAGGTTCCCGGCGGCCTGGATGACGTACGGCACACCTTCCTTGTCCAGCGCCGTGCCGACGAGGCGCTGGATGGTGAGCGACGTCTCGTCCAGCTTGGCGTAGACCTCGTCGGTGGCCAGCCGCAGCGTGGTCAGGCCCGCCGTGGTGGCGATCGGGTTCCCGGACAGGGTTCCGGCCTGGTAGACCGAGCCCTCCGGCGCGAGGTGGGCCATGATGTCGGCCCGCCCACCGAAGGCCGCGGCCGGGAAGCCGCCACCCATCACCTTGCCGAAGGTCATCAGATCCGGCTGGACGCCGTCCACGCCGTACCAACCCGAGCGGGTGATCCGGAAGCCGGTCATCACCTCGTCGGAGATGAACAGCGCGCCGTTCTCACGGCAGATCCGCGCGAGGAACGCGTTGAAGTCGTCCCGCGGCGGGACGACGCCCATGTTGCCCGGCGAGGCCTCGGTGATGACGGCCGCGATCTGGTCGCCGTACTCGGCGAAAGCGGCAGAGACCGCGGGCTGGTCGTTGTACGGCAGCACGATCGTGTCGGCGGTGGTCGCCTCGGTGACCCCCGGCGTACCGGGGATGCCCAGCGTGATGACGCCCGAGCCGGCCTGGGCCAGCAGCGCGTCCACGTGCCCGTGGTAGCAGCCGGCGAACTTGACGATCTTGGCGCGACCGGTGAAGCCGCGGGCCAGCCGGAGCGCGGACATGGTCGCCTCGGTGCCGGACGAGACCAGCCGGACCTTGTCCACCGGGGTCCGGCCGACGATCTCCTCACCGAGCAGGACCTCGGTCTCGGTCGGCGTCCCGTACGACGTACCGCGGGCGACCGCGGCCTGCACGGCGGCGGTCACCTCCGGGTGGGCGTGGCCGAGCAGCATCGGGCCCCAGGAGCAGACCAGATCGAGGTAGCGGTTGCCGTCGACATCGGTAATGTGACATCGGTCACCCGATGCCATGAAGCGCGGTACGCCGCCGACGGCGCGGAACGCACGGACCGGGGAGTTGACCCCGCCCGGGGTGACTGCGGAGGCCCTGGCGAAGAGCGCGGCGGACTGTTCTGTGTGGTCGGGCACGGCCGCCATTCTCCCCGACAGGCCGGCCGGCCGGGTCGGCGGGCGGGAACAACTGCCCGGCCGGGGGTTCACAAAGGGTGTTGTTACGCGCCAGTATGGGTACCCGGTCACCGCACGTATACGGTCTGAGTCCGGCGCGTAACCCACGCACGGGGCGGGCGTTAGACCTGGTACGACGGCAACCGAGGACGACGAACTGACGTGTCCGCAGCGTGGGGCTGGGCAGGTCGATGGGTCACGGAGGGGATCATCGATGGCGAAGGGCAAGCGCCGCGCCACGGGTGGTGGATGGCGTCAGCTGGCGCCGCTCATCCCGCTGGCGTTGTTCGCGAGCGCGTTCACCGTCAGTGCCACGGATGATCCGGCGGTCGCCACGGCATCGCTGGAGCAGGGTCTGTCCGGGAAGAGCCCGGTCGTCGTGCCGAAGCAGCCGATCGCCGAGCCGGCCAACGTGCCGGTGCCGGGTGTGGTCGGCCACGGTGTCGACCCGGGCGAGCAGCCGACCCAGGTGGTGTCCGGCCTGTCCCGCAACGGCATCCCGAACGCGGCCCTGAAGGCGTACTCGCGGGCCCAGCAGGTGCTCGCCCAGGTGGACCCGGCCTGTCACCTGCCCTGGACGCTGGTGGCCGCGATCGGCCGCGTCGAGTCGAACCACGGCCGCTTCGGCGGCAATGCGCTGAACTCGCAGGGCGTCGCCGTGCCGGGCATCTACGGCCCGCGGCTGGACGGGGTGAACACGGCCCGGATCACCGACACCGACGCCGGCGCGTTCGACGGTGACGGCGCCTTCGACCGCGCCGTCGGCCCGATGCAGTTCATCCCGGGCACCTGGCGGACCATGGGCGTGGACGGCGACGGCGACGGCGTGCGGAACCCGCAGGACATCGACGACGCGGCCATGTCCACGGCGGTGTATCTGTGCTCCGGCAAGACCGACCTCTCCCAGGCGAGCGATCTGAACGCGGCCGTCCTGCGCTACAACCACTCCCAGCAGTACGTCGACCTCGTGGTGAGCATCGCCAAGGCGTATGCCGGTGGCAGCTGGATCGCGGTCGGCAACGGGACCGAGGACGACGAGCAGGGTGTCGACCGGCCCGGTGACCAGACCGGCGACCCGGAGATCGACGCCCCGGCGGACGACAACCTGCCGCAGGCCACCGACCAGGAGACGGATCCGACGGTCCGGCCGACGCAGACGACCGTGGAGGAGCCGGGCGGCAAGCCGACGACCGACCCGACCGAGCGGCCGCCAACCACAGGCAAGCCGACGCAGACCACCAAGCCGCCGACCACCACGAAGCCGCCGACGACGACCCCGACGAAGCCGCCCACGACCACGCCGCCCACTGCGGGTCTGGCGACCCTGCAGACCGCCGCCGGCCTGATCGTCGGCACCGTCGGCAGCACGGTGGGTGAGCTGACCACGGCGACGCAGTACTGCCAGTCCGAGATGGCGAAGGTGACGATCACCAAGCCGACCCAGGACCAGCTGCAGAAGTGCGTGACCGCCTACCAGACCGGCGGCGCGAAGGCCGTCGACCAGGTCATCCGCAACCTGTTGTCGCTGCTCGGACTGCTGGGCGTTCTCGGTGGAGGCATCCTCGGGAACTGACCCATCCAAGACCGGCGCGCCTGCCCCCACCCCTCCCTTGGCGCGCCCCCGGCGACGCCACGGAGCCCATCCCCCCGGCTTCGTGGCGTCGCCCTTTTTGAACGTTCAGTTCTGACAGTGAACGTTCAGTTCTGCCAGGCGGACTCGATCGTCTGACTGACCTTGTTGCCGATCAGATCCGTCGCGCTGACCCGCACACTCGCGGACGAACCGCTCGGAGCAGACGGCAACTGCGCCCGGACAGTGCCTCCGAAGCCCCGCAACGCCAGTCGTTGCCAGGTCTTCCCGTCGTACGAGACCTCGGCGGTGGTCCGGAAGATCCCCGGGCCGCGGACGCCCGGCTGGTACGCCGGGGTCAGCTCGAGCCATCCGTCCGTGTGGTTGTAGTCGACCTGGATGAGTGGCAGGACCGACCGGCCCTTGGCCGGCTTGGACAGGAAGTGCCACTCGGTGTGCGTCGCCGTCGACGTGGTCGCCCAGCTGTTCGGACCACGCTTCTGGTCGAGCGTCAGGTCGTACCAGGCGGCCTTGGCCCGCACCGCGAACTGCGCGACCGACCAGTCCTTGCTGCCGAGCTCGACCCCGTTGCTGCTGAGCCTCATGCTGGTCACGTCACCCCGGTCGGCCCAGCCGTAGATGCTGCGATCGCCGTTCACGTACTGCGGGATCGCGATCCGCAGCGCGTTCTCGAAGCGCGCCGGCGGCCAGCCCTGCGTCTCGTCACCGGTGGCGTTCGGAACGGCCGGGCGCATCAGGGACTGCCACCAGTCGCGGGTGACCTTCTCGTTCGGGCGGTAGCCGCGGGCGATCGTGTACTCGTAGCCGCTCTCGTTCCACTCCCCCGCGGACGTCTTCTCGTCCCAGGTGACGCCGTTGAGGTCCGAGGCCAGGTAGTCGGTGCGGGTGACCGGTCCGGTCACCGACCGCGTCGACTTCAGCCCGACGGAGATTCCCGGCAGGTGGGCGATCCGCTGGTCGGTGTGCAGGTACCAGGCGTCGTTGCGCTGGAAGTCCGTGGTCACCACGGCCGGCCGCATCTTCGCGAAGTCGTAGGTGAGCGGACCCTTCACCGTCGACGGCCCGACGACCAGGTCGTAGCGGTAGGTGCTGTCGAGCAAACCCTTCAGCTGCAGGGATACCGGGCCCTTCGCCAGCAGGTCGAGCAACTGCTTCCCCTGCTCGGCGCGCAGTTGGTAGAACGGGTAGTCCTCGTCGACCATGCTCGACCAGAAGCCGGGCGCCTCGTTGTACATGAAGGCCGCGGTGGCGCCGGCGTCCTTGGCCGCCTTGACCTGCGTCGGCGTGTCGTCGTGCGAGCGGAACCGGATCAGCGCGACCTTTCCCTCGGCGCCGGCCAGTTCGGCTGCCGTCCCGTCGCCGCCGTTGTAGAGCGGGAGCTTCTCGGTCCCGACGTACACCTTCCGGAAGTCGCCCTCGGCGGGGGTCGGCAGGCGGAAGCTGCTGCCCACGCCTGTGACGTCGACGGTCAGCTTCGGCTCCGCCAGGTCCCAGCGCTGCACGACCTGGAAGGTGCCGTTGGCAACCTTTCCGAAGTCCTGCACGTACACGTTGCCGGCGACCCGCTCGTCGAACCCCCAGCCGGAGACCGCGTCCCGGTCGCCGACCTTGCGGTGCCAGGCGATCCCGAGGGTCTGCGGGTCGGTCCGCCGTGGCGTCTTCACCGTCACCTTGTGCGCCGTCCGGGCGTCGAAGGTGTACGTGCGATCACCGTCGATCCACTCGTCCGGGTCGCCGAGCAGGGTGGCCGAGTTCGCCCAGCCGGCCTCGTCGCCGCCCATCGCGAACACCATCACGCTGTAGCGCCCGGTCGGTACGTCGAGCGTCCGGCTGCCGTTCTCGTCGAAGGCGATCCCGTCCACCTGGCCGGTGTCCTGGTTCCACAGCTGCACGCCGCTCGCGCCGGCCTCCGCGGTGGCCGGCCGTCCGTCCCGGCCGATGGCCTTCACAGTCACCTGGTTCAGCCGTCCGCCGGCCGCGAACCCGAGCCCGGTCCGGTAGGAGTGGTTCCCGGTCCGCGCCGTCAGGATGCCGGAGTACTTGGCCGGCTGGGTCTTCGCGAGATCGAGAGTGACCGTGGCGGACGCCGTACCGCCGGCGGGGATCGTCAGGCGGGCGGGCTTGACGGTGAGGGCCGCCTTCACCTTCGCCGACGACTGTGCCCCGACGGACAGGTCGAGCGTCACGGGCCGGTTCGAGTTGTTGCGGTAGGCAACCTTGTGGGTGGCCGGTGCGGGCGCGGTCGGCCCGGTCCAGGACAGGTCGCCGAAGAACAGGTTGGCGGTGTCCGGCAGGACCTTCGGGTCGAGTGCGCTCGGGATGTCGATCCGGCCGAGGCCTTGCTGGTCCGGCCGCGCATCCTCGGCAGGAACCGCGGTCGCGGCCAGGGCAGCCTTGAGTTGCTGGCCGGTCCAGTCCGGGTGACGCTGGGCCAGGATCGCGGCGGCGCCGGCGACGTGCGGGGTGGCCATCGAGGTGCCGCTCATCGCCGTGTAGTACTGGCTGAGCACGTGACCCTGCTCGGTCCCGGCGGCGCGAGCGGCCGCGATCTCCACGCCGGGCGCGGTCACCTCGGGCTTCATCGCGCCGTCGCCGAGGCGCGGGCCGCGGCTGGAGAAGTTCGCGAGCTGGTCATCGCGGCCGACCGCGCCGACGGTCAGGGCCTCGGACGCCGCACCGGGAGACCCGACGGTTTCCTCGGCGCCGGCGTTGCCGGCCGCGATGACGAACAGGGCACCACTGGACTTCGACAGCTCGTCGACGGCCTGGCTCATCGGGTCGGTGCCGTCGGACGGCCAGCCGCCGAGGCTCATGCTGATGACCTTCGCGCCCTGCTGGACCGCCCACTCCATGCCCGCGATCGCCTCGGAGTCGTAGCCGTTGCCGCCGTTGTCGAGCACCTTGCCGATCAGCAGGTCCGCACCCGGCGCGACCCCCTTGCGCTTGCCGTCGGACGCCGTACCGAGGCCGGCGACAATCGATGCAGTGTGCGTGCCGTGGCCGTGCAGGTCCTGGACCGCCTGGTCGGGGACGAAGCTCTCGGACGCCGCGACCTGCTTGGCGAGGTCGGGGTGGCCGGCGTCGTACCCGGTGTCGAGGACGGCGACCTTGACGCCGCGTCCGTCGTACCCGGCCTTCCACGCCGTCGAGGCACCGATCTGTTTCGTGGACTGGTCGAGGGTGGCGTGGGTGCGGCCGTCGAGCCAGATCTTGGTGACCTGGCCGGTCTTGAAGGTGGTGGGACCGCTGATGCCGTCCCAGAAGCTCTTGGCGTCGGACTTCCGCACGGTGACCGCACTACTGCCGACGCTGGGAAGGGTACGGCGGAGAGTCGCGGACGCCGGCGTGGAAGGGGCGCTGCGCAGGGTCGCCGGCGCGGTCAGCAGGAGGGGCAACCGGTCGCTGCTCGCGTCGTCGTAGCCCTGCGCAGCGAGCTCGGTGAGGTTGAAGAGCCGCTTGTCCAGGCGGCCCGCGGTGAGCAATGGGTAGGCCCGGGCGGGCACCAGGCTGAGCTCGCCGTCGAAGCTGCCGAAGTAGTACGGCTCGTCGCCGGTCAGCCGGGCGGAGACCTGCCCGTTCGAACTCGTGGTCAGCTCGGCGACGTCACCGGTCACCAGGGTGATCCGCTGGGTACTCGCACCCGGTGTCGGCTTGGCAGCTGTGCTGCCGGGGCCTTCGGCGTGTGCCGTGGTGGTCGTCAGCAGCAGGGAACTGACGACCACCGCGGCGAGCAGGCTCGTCGCGAGCCGGGGCGGTCGGGCAAACACAGGCGGACACCTCCCGATGCCCCGACCCACGCGAGGCCATCGTCGGGAGCCTGACAGTTGCCCTCAGCCCCGGTCCACTACTCCTCCTGACGGACACCCGCCATGACCGGTACCAGCCATCACGCGAAGCGCTTGGCCACCTGCTCCACCCGGTCCACCAGGTCCAGGTCGTACGCGACGCCCGGGACGTAGAAGATGATGTAGTCGGCGCCGGCCTCGAGGGAGGCCTCGACCTTGTTCGCGATCTCGTCCTCGGTGCCGATCAGGTTGTCGTTGTCGAACTTCTCCCGGTCCATCGGGCCGAGCGCCTTCTCGGTGGCCCGCGTCGGGTCGTCGCCCTTGTCGATCGGGAAGACGTTGAACGACGTCGACTTGATGATCTCGTCGTAGTCGCGGCCGACCTTCTCGCAGTGACCGCGCAGGATCGCGGCCTTCTCCCGGATCACCTCTGGGTTGCCGCCGCCGATGTTCGCGGCGTCGCCGTACTGCGCGACCAGCTTCAGCGTGACCTTCGGGCCACCGCCGCCGATCCAGAAGCTCGGGTGCGGCTTGCGCACACCCTTCGGCTCGTTGATCGGCGCGTCGATCGAGTAGTACTTGCCGTTGTAGACCGGCTTGTCCTCGGTCCACATCTTGTAGATGATCTCGGTGGCCTCCCGGAACGCGGCCATCCGCGGCGGGATGTCGGTCCACTCGTAGCCGTAGGCCTTCCACTCGTGCTCGTACCAGCCCGCGCCGATCCCGGCGTACAGGCGGCCGTGGCTGGCGACGTCGACGGTGGACGCGATCTTCGCGTACAGCGCCGGGTTGCGGTAACCGTTGCAGCCGACCATCTGGCCGATGTTCACCCGCGAGGTGTCACGCGCCAGCGCGGCCGTCGCGCTCCAGCACTCGAAGGTGGTGTTGTCCGTCGGCTCCGGCACGGTGTGGAAGTGGTCGAACAACCAGATCGAGTCCCAGGACTGGTCGTCGGCCCGCTTGGCGACGTCCGTCATCGCTTCCCACTGCTCTATCGGATCGGCGATCTGCGCCAGATCCATCTTCCAGCCCTGCGGGACGAAAATCCCGAAACGTGTAGTCATGCTGACATCCTTTCCGGCCGCGCCGGTCAGGGTCTATCACTCTGACTACTGAATTCGTTCTCAATCGGACCACTAGAACTTCTGAATACCCGGATGCGTCCGGTGGCCGGACGCACCCGGGCACATCTCAGCGAGCGCTCAGGACCCCCGCTCCGAAGCCGGGTCCCGATCGGTGCACCGCGCGGATCGCGAGAAGCGCGTTCAGCGCCACCGGTGACAACCGGCCACCGAACTCCTGCCTGGTCAGCGCTGCCACCCCGGCGGCGGTCGGCGCCGAGGCCGACGTACCGAAGAAGCGGCACTCACCCTGGACCGCCGTCGGGCAGACGCCGGATCCGAACCCGCCGGCTCCGCTCACCGAGACACCATCGGAAGCTGCCCAGTAGGGCGCCGGGAAGCTCCGTGCGGACGGACCGGAGACACCCTTGCAGGGACCAGGCTTCCCGCCCGGGCACCGGGTGGTGGTGATGATCTGGGTCGGACCGGCCGCGCTGAACGGCTCCAGCGCGATGGTCTTCGGGTCCACCGACAGACTGGCGTTGACGGCGCCGGCGCTGGTCGCGAAGCCCAGGTAGTTCGAGTCCGGGTTCATCGAACCGGCCCGCTCCGGCGGGTCGATCGTCTGTACGCCGGCCGACAACGCACGCCACCGCAGGTCCAGGATCGGAGCCTTGCGCGCCGACGACGTGCCTTGGACGTCGACGACCAGCTTGACGGGCTGCGGCGCGGTGGTCGTGTTCTCGTAGATGAACTGCTCGATGGTGTCGCCGACCCCGTTGGCCTGGACGCCGTTGCTGGCCGCGAGGCACGTCGTACCCGAGGCGTCCATCAGGTACAGGTTGAGGTCGGTGAAGCCGCCCTGGCCCGCGGTCGGGTAGACCGCGCGCGGCTCGCTCCACTGCAGGGTCGGCAGGATCGCCGCGCCGGGCAGCAGGTTGAGGTCGTACGTCGTGTCCGCCCCGCGCAGCTTCACCACGTTGTCGACCGCGTTCGGGCAACCGTTGAACGGCCCGGTGACGCCGTCCGGACCGCTGCCGGTTCCGGTCGCGGTCACCCGCGGCGCGTGCCGGCCACCGAGGTTCCCGGCCGACGAGCTGACCCAGATGCCGTGCTTGGCGAGACCCTCGGCGGTGGCGGCGCCGATGCCTTGCTGGAACACCGGCTCGTCGTCGAGCGCGATGTCCTCGGCGATCATCGTGACACCGGCGGCGGCCAGTACGTGGAACGCCTCGACGTACTCCGCGGTGGTGTCGCGGGTGCTGGCGTAGGCGAGCTTCGCGCCCGGCGCCAGGTCGTGGATGATCTCCAGCATCGCGGTGCCTTCGTCATCCTCGTACTCCGCCTGGCGCAGGACCTGGACGTTGTTGGGCAGCTCGCCCTGGGCGACCGAGTCGGCCAGGTGGTCGACGTCGCCGGAGATCGCGCCGACCTTCTGGCCGCGACCGGTCAGGCCGCGGGCCTGGGCCTTGTCGGCCTTGTGCAACTGGACGCCTTCGGCCGTGATCGGGCCGACGTCGACAGCGGGCCGCAGCGACGGCCGCAGGGCGGACACCCACCCGAGTGCGGCGACCGCGTCGAGCTTGTCGTACGGGACAGAGGCGGACACCAGGCCGGTGCTGGGCAGATCGGCACCCGGGACGGCCTTGAAGTCGGCCGAGTTCTTCAGCACGGACACGCCGAGCTTCGACAGGTCCGCCTCCTGGGCCGCGGTGACGGGCGCCGAGGCGTACACCTGGACGCCGATCCGGCCGGTGGCGCCGACACCCAGCGAACGGGCTTGTGGATCAACTGCACCTGCCTTGGCGGACGCGGAGGCCTTGGCCAGCTCGGCACTCTGCCGCAGCAGGGTCGGGATCTTGGACGGCTCGGCCGCCGCGGCGGCGGGTGCGGCCGTGGCGGGTTGGACAGCGGCGACGATCGCTATCGGGACGATCAACGTCACACCACTCAGTAGACAGGCCAGCTTTCGCACAGTTCCTCCCTAGAGAACGCAGGCACCACGAAGCCACCCCCAAGAACCCGCTGACCCCGCAGCCCAGCCCTCACAGTCACCCACGAACCTGCCCCTGTCCAGATCTCACCGAACTCATCCCGCGCCGGAGTCGTCGTACCCCTCCGACACCCCGGGAGGCCCTTTGCGCAAGTTCGACCAGCTCTTCGACACCGCCGCGCCGCTCATCACCACCGGCCGGCACCAGCGCGACTCGCTCCCCCACGAAGGCGGCCGCTGGCCCGTCAGCGTCGTACTCCGTCCACCCGTCGACAGCCCTCTCAGCCACCGCCTCGACGCCCTCACCGCCGAGGCCGCGACCCTCGCCGGCCCGGGCCACTGGCAGACCGGTCAGCGTGGATCGGCCCATCTGACCGTCCGCGCTCTGGAGGGCTACCGCGAGGGCATCGCCCCCGACGACGCCGCGATCCACCGCTACCACGCCGCCATCGGCCGCGCCGCCGCCCGCCCGGCCCGCTTCCGCGTCACCGGACTCACCCTCACCCCCGGCAGCGTGATGGCCTGTGCGTTCCCACTCGACTCGAACGCCGACGACTTCATGGATCGCCTCACCACCGAACTCGGCCCGGACGCCTGGTTCGAACGTCCGCACGGGCGCCGCGACATCTGGTATCTGAATCTCCTGCACTTCACCAGTGCCATCGCGCAGCCGGACGAGCTGATCGCGTGGGTCGCCGGGCATCGCGCGACCGAGCTGGGCGAGGTCTGCATCCCGGCGCCGGAGCTCGTGCGGTTTCGGTACTGCCCTCGGCCGCGCGCTCACATGGCGCCCGTGAGAGCGCTCTAGTTCCGGAACCGGTGAGGTCTTGACCTGGGGGCGGGGAGAGCTGAGAGTCGGGCCGGACGCGGGTGTGAGGCTCGCGCGGAGGTGGGGAGCGGCCCATGCGTGGTTTTCGTCGGACAGCTCTGGTCGCGGCGGCGGCTCTGGTCGCCGGGTTGTTGCCACTGCAGGCGTCGGCTGACGATCCGGCGCCGATCGTCCTCGCGGCGTTCGAGGGCGGCGAGCCGTTCGCGTTCCCGCCGAACGCGGGGATCTTCGGGTGGGGCAGCGACGCCGACGACCCGCCGACGATGGAACTGCAGACCCGCGCCGACGCCCCGTCCGGCGAGAAGGTGCTGCACGGCACCTACAACATCAGCGGGTACGGCGGCTTCAGCCACGACGTCACGTACGACGTGAACCCCGGCGACTGGTCGGCGTACAAGGGGATCCGGTTCTGGTGGTACGGGCAGAACACCGCCCCGCTCCCACCCGGCTCAGGGAAGCGGATCTTCTTCGAGATCAAGGACGGCGGCGCGAACGCCGAGGCCTCCGAGCTGTGGAACACCAGCTTCACCGACGACTGGCAGGGCTGGCACCTGGTCGAGATCCCGTTCAGCGAACTCGCCTACCGCACCGACTACCAACCGGTCGGTGGTATCGACCAGGTCCTCAACCTGACCCACATGTGGGGCTACGCGATCACCATGCCGGTCGGCTCCCCCGGTGAGTTCGCGATCGACCAGGTCGAGATCTACGGCAAGGCCGATCCCGCGCTGAAGGCGAGCGTGGTCACCGACGCCGGCGTCTACCCGGTCAAGGAGGGCGGCACCGCGCAGGTGAAGGTCTCCGTCGCCACCACCGGCGGCACCCCGCTCGAGGAGCCGGTCACCGTCGACTACCGCACCGGCACCGGCAGCGCGACCGCCGACGACTACACCCCCGTGTCCGGCACGATCACCTTCCCGGCCGGTACGACGTCCGGCACCGCGCAGACCGTGGCCGTCACGACCCGCAAGGACCCCACCGCCGAGGTCGCGGAAACCATCCCGCTCGAGCTCACCGTCACCGGCGCGAAGGCCCCGGCGACCCAGCCGGTGGTGGTGATCAACGCCCATGACCTCCCGTACCTCAACCCCAAGCTCCGGGTGAAGAAGCGCGTCGACGATCTGCTCGCCCGGATGACGCTGGCCGAGAAGGTCGGCCAGATGACCCAGGCCGAGCGCAACGCACTCCGGTCCCGCACCGACATCGCGTCGTACGCACTCGGCTCGCTGCTGTCCGGTGGCGGCTCGGTGCCGACGCCGAACACCCCGGCCGCGTGGGCCGCGATGATCGACAACTTCCAACTGAACGCGCAGGCGACCCGGCTGCAGATCCCGCTGATCTACGGCGTGGACGCGGTCCACGGCCACAACAACGTGGTCGGCGCGACGATCCTGCCGCACAACATCGGCATCGGCGCCACCCGCGACCCGGACCTGGCCAAGCGGACCGGTGAGGTGACCGCGACCGAGGTCCGCGCGACCGGTATCCCGTGGGACTTCGCGCCCTGTGTGTGCGTGGTCCGCGACGACCGCTGGGGCCGGGCCTACGAGGGGTACGGCGAGGATCCGGCGCTCGTGCAGTCGATGGCGACCGTGATCACCGGCCTCCAGGGCAAGGCGGACGGCAGCCAGCTCGCGCAGAACAACCATGTCCTCGCGACCGCGAAACACTTCGTCGGCGACGGTGGGACGACGTACGGATCGTCGACGACCGGAAGCTACAAGATCGACCAGGGGATCACCGAGGTCACCCGCCAGCAGCTGGAGACGCTGCACCTGGCGCCGTTCCAGACCGCGGTGGATCTCGGGATCGGCACCGTGATGCCGTCGTACTCGAGTGTCGCCATCGACGGCCAGGCGCCGGTCAAGATGCACGGGGACGCCGAGTTGATCAACGGCGTCCTGAAGCAGCGGATGGGCTTCGGCGGCTTCGTGATCAGCGACTGGCAGGCGATCGACCAGCTGCCGGGCGACTACGCGAGCGATATCCGGACCTCGATCAACGCCGGCCTCGACATGATCATGGTGCCGACGAACTACCAGGGCTTCACCCAGGGCCTGACCGACGAGGTCACCGCCGGCCGGGTGCCAATCAGCCGGGTGAACGACGCGGTCCGGCGGATCCTGACCGAGAAGTTCAAGCTGGGCCTGTTCGAGCACCCGTACGCCGACACGTCGCGGGCGAGCTCGATCGGGTCGGCCGCCCACCGCGCGGTCGGCCGGGAGGCGGCGGCGAAGTCCCAGGTGCTGCTGAAGAACGACGGCAACCTGTTGCCCCTAGCATCCACCTCGAAGGTGTACGTGGCCGGCAGCAACGCGAACGACCTGGGCAACCAGATGGGCGGCTGGAGCATCACCTGGCAGGGTGGTTCCGGAGCGACGACGACCGGTACGACGATCCTGGACGGGATCAAGCAGGTGGTGCCGACGGCAACCTTCAGCGCGGACGCCTCCGCACCGCTGGAGGGTCACGACGTCGGCGTGGTCGTGGTCGGCGAACGCCCGTACGCCGAAGGGATCGGTGACGTGGGCAACGGTCACGACCTGCTGCTCTCCGATGCCGACAGGGCCGCCGTGGACAAGGTGTGCGGCGCGATGAAGTGCGTCGTCCTGATCGTGTCCGGCCGGCCGCAGGTGATCGCGGACCAGCTCGGCGAGATCAACGCGCTGGTGGCGTCGTGGTTGCCGGGCACCGAGGGCGCCGGGGTGGCCGATGTCCTGTTCGGCAAGCGCCCGTTCAGTGGCCGGCTGCCGGTCAGCTGGCCGCGGACCGAGGCCCAGCAGCCGCTCAATGTCGGGGACGCTTCCTACGATCCGCAGTACCCGTACGGCTGGGGTCTGACCACGCAGGCCGCGGCGCGGCAGAAGCTGACCGAGGCCCGGGACACCCTGCTGCGCAAGCACGATCCGTACGCGCTGGCCGCCGGGATCGCGGCCGGTGTCGCGCTCCAGGTCAAGGACTGGTCAGGGCCGCAGGCAACCATCGCCTTGGCGGCGGTCGCCCAGTCCGCGAAGTACCTGGAGCACACCAAGGCGGACGCGTTCGGTGAGGACGACGCCGTCGTCGGTGCCGCCCGCTGGATCGCCCAGAACAAGATCGGTCAGACGCTCGACGAACCGACGTCCAAGCTGACCTCCGACGCCGAGCACCAGCTCCTCACCGGGCACCTGAGTGCCGCGGTCAGCAACCTGACCGCGGCCTACAGGCTCAGATAGCGACCAGCTCCCGGTCCGGCTGCACCGGCTCTTCCCGGTGCAGCCGGTTCGGCCACCAGGCCTTGCGACCCAGCAGGACCAGGATCGACGGGAGCATGACGATCCGGACCAGGGTGGCGTCGATCAGGACGGCGACAGCCAGGCCGACACCCATCTGCTTCATCTCGAGCATGCCGAGCGTCGCGAAGACGGCGAACACCGAGACCATCACCGCGGCCGCGCTGGTCACCACGCCGGCCGACTCGGTGATGCCCTTGCGCACCGCCTCCCGCGGCGTCAGGCCCGCGGCGACGCCCTCACGGATCCGGCCGAGCACGAACACGTGGTAGTCCATCGACAACCCGACGAGGATCACGAAGAGGAACAGCGGGATCCACGACACCACGAACCCGACCGAGGTGAACCCGAGCAACCCTTCGGCCCACGTGTGCTGGAACACCAGCGACAGCACCCCGAAGCACGCGGCCACCGAAGCCAGGTTGAGCAGGGTCGTCACCAGCGCGATCGCCACGCTCCGGAACGTGACCGCCATCATCACCAAGGTCAGCGCCAGGACGAAGGCGATCACCCAGGGCAGCTTGTCCCGCTGATTGTTGCCGTAGTCAACGGAGTCGGCCGATTCCCCGCCGACGGCCCAGGTCGCCGACCCCAGGGCGGCCGGCGCCAACTCGTCGCGCAACTGGTCCAGCGCGACCTCAGCGTTCGCACTGCTGTCCGGTAACACCGAGACCAGCGTCAGCACCGCGGTGTCACCAGACTGCCTGACCGCATCCGCCGGCGGAACGACGAACTTCCCACTCTGTACGGCGGACTCCTGCAACCCAGCCAGCCCCGCGGCAGCACCTTCGCCGCGCGCGACCACGTCGTACGACAGACCGCCCTGGGACGGGAAGTTCTCCTGCAGTGCCTTGAACGTGCGCACCTCGGGAATGCTCTGCGGCAACGAGTTCAGGTCACCGGACTCGGTCTTCATCCCGAGGGCAGGAACGGCGAGCGCGATGACGGCGATGGCCGACAGCGACAGCGCCGCCCGCGGGTGACGCAGTACGGGCGCTAGGACGCGGCGGCTGATCCCGCCGGGACCGATGCGCCGATTGAGCCGCCACAGCAGCGGGACGCGCGGGCGGTCGACCCGGTGACCGAGCTTCGCGAGCAGCGCGGGCAGGACGGTCAGCGAACCGAGGACCGCCACCGCGACAACCACGATCGTCGCCGTCGCCATCGAGGCGAACGTCGCGTCCTGAGCGACGTACAGGCCGGCCATCGAGACGATCACGGCGACGCCGGAGACGACCACCGAGTGCCCGGAGGTGGCAGCGGCGATCTCGACGGAGTGCAAGGTGTCCCAGCCCTTGCGGCGTTCCTCGCGTTCGCGCTTGAGATAGAAGAGCGAGTAGTCGACGCCGACGGCCATGCCGATCAGCAGGACGACGTTCGCGACCGAGCCGCCGTCCGGGAACAGGTAGGACAGTGGCGCGTAGAAGCCGAGCGCGGCGCCGACGGCCGAGAACGCCAGCAGGACAGGGATTCCGGCCGCGATCAGCGCACCGAAGGCAAGCAGCATCAGTCCGAACGTGATCGGCAGACTGAGCTTCTCCGCCTTCGCGAGGTCGGAGCCCACCTGCTTCCAGATGCCGGCGTCCAGTGAGGCCTCGCCGGCCTGCGCGATGCTCAGCCCCGGGTTCGCCTGCTGCACCTCGCTGGTGGCGGCGACGACCTTGTCGATGGAGTCGGCCGCGTCGTCCGCCGTACCTTTCAGCTCGAGCGGCAGCAGTGCAGCCTCGCCGTTCTCGGACCAGACCGGCCGGCCGACGCTCTGCACCGCGTCCAGCGCGGTGAACTTCTGCCGGAGCTGGGCCATCGCCGCTGTCGCGGCTGCCTTGTCGAGCGGCCCGTCCGGGTCGGTCAGCAGGACCGTCTCGCTTGGTTTGCCGGCGAGTCCGGCCTGCTGGATCATTTCGGCCGCCTGGCCAGACTGCCCGACCCAGTTGTCCTTGTCCTGGGTCTGCTGCTTCGGGATCGCCACCGACATCCCGACCGCCACGACGACGAGCAACAGCCAGAGGCCGATCGCCCGCCATGGATGGGTCGCACTCCAGCGCGCGACCCGCACAGTCACCGAATCTCTGCTCACGCTCGTTCTGTTCACACCACGAGCCTGGCTGGAGAGCGCGCGGAACTCAGGAGTCCTGCATCCCCCGCGATGGTGGGCCTAGGTCTACCCGGCGACGGGTTCGGCGGCGCGGGCGCGGAGGCGGCGGAGCATGCGGGCGTCCTCGAAGCCGACCACGCGGGCCGCCGCCTCGATCGTGGTGCCGTGACCGATCAGGTGTTCGGCCCGTTCGAGGCGGAGGAGTTGCTGGTAGCGCAGTGGGGTCAGCCCGGTCGCGGTGGTGAAGATCCGGGTCAGGGTGCGTTCACTGACGCCGACCTGCTGGGCGAGATCGCTCAGGAGCAGGCGGTCGGCGTACCGGGCGTCGATCAGGTCCTGCACGCGATGGGCGAGGTCGCTGAGGTGGCCGCGGTGCCGCAGCATCGCGCTCTCCTGCAGTTCGTCGCCGTTGCGCCGCGCGTAGACGACCATCTCCCGGGCGATCCGCGCCGCCGCCTCGGCACCACGCTCTACTGCGACCAGATGCAGTGCGAGGTCGATCCCGCTCGCGATCCCGGCGGACGTGATCACGCGGTCGTCCACGACGTACAGGACGTCGCGCACGATCGTCGCCTTCGGGTAGCGCGCCGCGAGCTCGTCGGTCAGGTCGTGGTGCGTGGTGTACCGGTGTCCGTCCAGCAGCCCGGCCGCGCCGAGCGCGTCGGCGCCGGAACACACACTCGCCACCGATCCCCCGGCCGCGTGGTGACTCCGCAACCGCCGCCGCGTCTCCGGCCCGATCGGCGGCACCGGCGACAACCGCGGCGACCGCCACCCCGGTACGACGATCAGGTCGTCCGGACCGAGCTCCGGCCACTCCAGCCGCGCCTTCACCGGCACCCCTTGGGCGGTGACGATCTCGTCGACCTCGGCCACATAGCTCAGCTGATAGCCGTAGCCGAGGTCGTTCGCGGTCGAGAACACCTGCGCCGGACCGGCCAGATCCAGCAGGTGCAACTTGGGCACCAGCAGGAAGACGACCCTGGTAGTCATGATCCAGTCAGGATGCCACGGGGACGGCGGTCAGCTCGTCGAGCGTCCGGATGGTGGCGAAGCGGCCGGCCAGGGCGTACTCGGTCCGCTCGGTGACGACGTCCGGGCTCAGCGTCCGCGGGTCGGCGAGGATCTCGTCGAGGGTCGCGTCCGCGGGCATCGTCCAGTGCGGCAGCGGGGTCGTCGCGGTCGCCTCGGTGACGAACACGACCTCGTAGCCGAGGTCCGACGCGACCCGGGCGGTGGTCTCGCAGCACTGCTCGGTGCGGATGCCGCTGATCACCAGGTCGGTGACGCCGTGCTGGGTCAGGAGCTGCTGCAGATTCGTTGTGGTGAAGGCGTTGTGGGACGTCTTGGTGATCAGCGGTTCACCGTCGATCGGCGCGAGACCCTCGATCAGCCGGACGTGGCCCTCCGCCGGGTCGAAGGCGCCGCCGGTGCCCGGCTCGGTGTGCAGGACCCAGACGACCAGGTCGCCGGCGTCCCGGGCCGCGCGGACCAGGCGGTCGACCCGCTCGGCGATGTCGGGGTGGTTCACGGCCTGCCAGTTCGGGCGGACCCGGAACGATTCCTGGACGTCGATCACGATCAGTGCGGTTCGGCTCATACCGCTCATCCTGCGGGCGGACGGCGTACCGGCAGTAGACCCGATCGGGGCCGGCACCGGACGGATCCGGTCATCCCGCGACACCACGGGAGAGATCGGACGAATTCACACTGTTCCGAACTGTTCCAAACACTGGTCTGCCACCCGGGCCAGTTCCACCGCTGGTACGAACGCTAGGTTGGCCGCCATGGGCGAACATCACGGCAAGCTCGAGATTCGCAAGGACCCGTTCGGCACCACGCCGGACGGACAGCAGGTCGACGTCTACACGTTCACCAACGGCCGGGTGACGATCTCGATGCTGACCTGGGGAGCCACCATCCAGCGGGTCGAGACGCCGGACCGGCGCGGCCGGACCGCGAACATCAGTCTCGGCTTCGACAACCTGCCCGACTACGCGGCGCTCAGCCCGTACTTCGGTGCCACCATCGGCCGCTTCGGCAACCGGATCGCGAAGGGCCGGTTCACGCTCGACGGGACGACGTACCAGATCCCGGTCAACGACGGCGAGAACGCGTTGCACGGCGGCACGATCGGCTTCGACAAGAACGTGTGGACGGCGGTCGTCGTCCACACCGACGAGGCCGTCGGCGTCGCCTTCACCTACGTCAGCCCGGACGGCGAGATGGGCTTCCCCGGTGAGCTGACCAGCACGGTGACCTACACGCTCGACCGGCGGGACAACCTGCGGATCGACTACCACGCGACCGTCACGGGCAAGCCGACCGTCGTCAACCTGACCAACCACGTGTACTTCAACCTGCTCGGCGAGGGCAACGGGACCATCTACGACCACGTGCTGGAGCTGAACGCGCCGAAGTACACCCCGGTCGACGCCGGCCTGATCCCGACCGGCGAGCTCGCGCCGACCGCTGGTACGCCGTTCGACTTCAGCGAGCCGACCGCGATCGGGGCGAGGCTCCGGCACGACCACCCGCAGCTGATCGCCGGCCGCGGCTACGACCACAACTTCGTCCTCGGCGGTCAGCCGGACGACGACGGCCTCCGCTTCGCCGGCCGCTTCACCGAGCCCGAGCACGGCCGCACGGTCACCGTGCGCACCGACCAGCCCGGCGCCCAGTTCTACAGCGGCAACTTCCTCGACGGCACGTTCCTCGGCATCGGCAACAAGGCCTACCGCCAGGGCGACGCCTTCGCCTTCGAGACCCAGCACTTCCCCGACTCCCCGAACCAGCCCGACTTCCCGTCAACGGTCCTGCGCCCGGGCGAGACGTACGAATCCACCACCGTCTACACCTTCGGCACCAAGTAGCCCCGGCTCACGCAGAGAGGTGGTCCCGTCACCGACGGGGCCACCTCTTGCCGTTCCGGGCCGACGCATTGCCTGCGCGGAGCAACGAGCGCAGGGTGGCGGTAGAGGGCGGGTGACAGGTTGTGGCGGTGCCGACGATCGAACCGGCCCGCGGACCGGGGCCGTGGGCGCTGTGTGCGACCGTCGTGGCGGGGTTCGGCACGCTGGTCGTCTCGGTCGCGCTCGCGCTGGCGGGCGACGAACTGGTCCGGCCGGGCCTGCAGGCACTGCTCTTCAACTGGATCACCATCCCGTACCTGATCAGCGGGACCCTCGCCTGGTGGCGCCGGCCGGCGAGCCGGCTCGGTCCGCTGATGATCGCCACCGGCTTCGTGATGGCCTTGACCGCCCTGCAGTGGTCGACCGTGCCCGTGCTGCTCTCGATCGGTCATCTGCTCGACCTGCTGCCGGCCGCGATGTTCCTGCACGTGTTCCTCGCCTATCCGACCGGACGGGTGACAGGACGGCTCCGCCGCCTCGTCGTCGGCTGCGGTTACGCGACGGCGCTGGTCCTGCAGCTCGCGAAGATCCTGCTCGGGATCAACCCGGACAGCATCTTCACCGTCACGACGCGACCGGTCCTGGCCGGCCGGATCGAGCAGCTCGAGCTGATCACGATGAGCGTGCTGCTGCTCGCCGGCGCCGCCCTGCTGCTGGTACGGCGACCGTCCGCGAGCCTCGTCCGCCGGCGGCCGGTGGCATTGCTCGTGGACAGCTTCGGGCTCGCACTGATCATGCTCGCGATCCTGTTCATCGCGGGTCTGCGGGGCTGGCCGCAGATCGAGACCGTTCGCCACGTCACGTTCGCGGCGCTGGGACTCGCGCCCGTCGTGTTCCTGCTCGGCCTGCTGGACGCCCGGCTGGCCCGCACCGATGTCGGCGCGCTGCTGATGGACCTGCGCGCCCACCCGGCCGGCGACCTGCGCGAGCCGCTGGCGCGGGCCCTGCACGATCCCTCGCTGACCATTGCCTTCTGGTTGCCGAAGTACGGCAGCTGGGCCGACTCCGAGGGACATGCCGTCACCCTGCCCGGCGTGGCCGCCGGGCGGGCGACGCGGGTCATCTATCGCGATGACGAACCCGTCGTCGCCCTCGAGTTCGACCGGTCCCTGGAAGACGAGCGCGAGTTGCTGGACGCGGTCGCGGCGGCGGCCGGCATCGCCTTGGAGAACAGCCGCCTGCAGGCGGAGCTGCGGGCCAGGCTGCACGAGCTGCAGGGGTCGCGGGCGCGGGTCATCGACGCCGAGCAGCAGGAACGGAAGCGGCTCGAACGCAACCTGCACGACGGTGCACAGCAGCGACTGGTCGCGCTGGCGCTCGAACTCGGACTGATCGCCGGCCGGTCCGCCGACGACGCCGACACGAAGGCGCGCCTGATGCGGGCCAAGCTGCAGGTCACCACCTCGCTGGACGAGCTCCGGGACGTTGCGCGCGGCATCCATCCCGCGGTCCTGACGGGTCACGGCCTGGGAGTCGCGCTGGAGTCCCTCGCCGCCGAGGCTGTCGTCCCGGTCACGCTGGAGGTCGCGGCCGGCGGAAGGCTGCCCGAGCACGTCGAGGTCGCCGCCTACTACGTGGTCAGCGAGAGCCTGACGAACATCGCCAAGCACGCCCATGCGAGTACGGCGTCCGTCCGCGTCACGCGGCCCGCCGGCCAACTCGTCGTCGAGGTTCTCGACGACGGCGTCGGCGGCGCGGATACCGAGCGCGGGTCGGGCCTGCGCGGTCTCGCCGACCGGGTCGAGGCGATCGGTGGCCGACTGCGGATCTGGAGTCCCGCCGGCGGCGGTACCCGGCTCGAGGCGGAGATCCCATGCGCGTAGCCATCGCCGAGGACAGCGTGCTGCTGCGCGAGGGACTGACCAGGATCCTCGGCGACGCCGGCTTCGAGGTGGTCGCGGCGTACGACAATGCCGACGACCTGTTGCGCTACGTCCGCGGCTTCCCGCCGGACATCGCGATCCTCGACATCCGGCTGCCACCGACCCACAACGACGAAGGCATGCGCGCCGCGCTGAGCATCCGCGAGCAGCATCCCGGCGTCGGGGTGCTCGTGCTGTCGCAGTACCTCGAGCTCGGCCTGGCGATGCAACTGCTGTCCGAATCGGCCGAAGGCGTCGGCTACCTGCTGAAGGACCGGATCAGCGACGTCGAGGACTTCACCGGCGCGGTACGGCGGGTGGCCGGTGGCGGCTCGGCCATCGATCCGAAGATCGTCTCCACCTTGCTGCAACGACGGCGCAGTGACGACCCACTGGCCGTGCTGACGCCACGCGAACGTCAGGTCATGGAACTGATGGCGACCGGCGCCTCCAACCAGGGCATCGCGGACGACCTGGTGGTCACGTTGCGGGCCGCGGAGAAGTACGTCTCCGGCATCTTCACCAAGCTCGGCATCCCGTCCACCCGCAGCGAGTCCCGCCGGGTGCTCGCCGTCCTGCTGTACCTGCGCGCCTGACGGGACACCAGAAACCCGAACCCCTCCTTCACCGGTGACCCGGTCTGCCGAACGCGCCCGGCGGCGCGAGCCTCGAGGTAGACCCCTGGAGGCACCGTGAAGACCCGCATCATCCAGAACCAGCCTGACGACGACGGCACACCGCCACCGGCCAGGCAGCCCGCACCCGCCGAAAAGCGCAATCACTCGTCCGCAAGGAGATCCGTCATGTCGTTCATCCGCAACCACCCCGTGCTCAGCTTCTTCATACTGGCTTACGTCCTCGCCTGGGGAGGCGTCCCGTTCGGGAGCTTCTTCGCCCCCGGCGCCCTGGTCGCCGCCCTCGTCATCGTCTTCCTGACCGAGGGGCTCGCCGGTCTGCGAGCCCTCGGCGCCCGGGTGATCCGCTGGCGGGTCCGCTGGATCTGGTACGTCGTCGCGATCGCCGTACCGCTCGCCGTCCACCTCGTCACGATCTCGCTCAACCAGGCGCTGGGAGCGCCGGCGCCGAACACCGGGCAGTTCACGCCCTGGTACGGCCTGGCGATGGTCGTCGGCATGATCATGGTCGACCCGACCGGCGGCCCGTTCAACGAAGAGCCGAGCTTCCGCGGCTACGCGCAGCCGAAGCTCCAGGCCACCCGCACTCCGCTCGCCGCGACCGCGATCCTGGCCGTGGCGATCACCGGTTGGCACGCACCGCTGTTCTTCATTTCCTCATTCGGCCTGCAGCCCTTCGAGGCGCTGACCACGGTCGCGGTCACCTTCTGGTACGCGTGGCTGTTCAACCACGCCGCCGGCAGCGTGCTCATCACCCTGATCGCGCACGCCACCGAAGGCAGCATCAACACCAGCGAACTCTGGCCGGCCGGCGCCGACCTGACCCGCGAGACCTGGCTGTACGTCGGTGTGTGGTGGGCGTTCGCCGCCGTTTTGCTCATCGGCAGCCGCCGCTTCTGGACCAGTCCCGCACCGGCCGAAGCCGTCGACCCGCGCAACCCGACCCACGTCTCGGAGGCTGTCTCATGACCACCACGATCCCTACTCCCGCAGTACGCCGCTCGTGGAGTGGCTGGCGCACCCTGCTGGTCGTCGCGGGATCCATTGCCGGCCTGGTCAGCGTCGTCCTGTTCGCGATCGGCGGCTTCGGGCTCTGGGCGCAGCAGCAACGCGACGGCAACGGCTACTTCACCGCGGGACCGGAGCGGGTCAGCACCAGCACGTCCGCGGTGGTCTCACCGTCGCTCGACATCGGCGCCACCGGGCCGGACGCGTTCTACACCGACGATTTCCTCGGTGAGGTCCGGGTCGACTTCACCTCCACCTCCGGCGCGCCGGTCTTCATCGGGATCGGGCCGGCCGCCGACGTCGCGGCGTACCTGAACAGTGTCAGCCACGAGGAGGTCGCGGACTTCGATGTAGGTCCCTTCAAGCTCTCCACGACGGCCCGCGCCGGCGACGAGCCTGCCGCCGCACCCGCCTCCCAGTCGTTCTGGGTCGCCTCCGCCACCGGCACCGGACCCAGCACGCTCACCTGGACCGCCAGGAGCGGCGACTGGTCCGTGGTGATCATGAACGCCGACGGATCGCCGAACGTCGCCACCGAGCTGAGCATGGGCGGAACCGTCCCCGTCGTCGAAGGCATCACCATCGGCTCCCTCGTCGGCGCCGTCCTGATGCTGCTCGTCGCCGCCGCCCTCATCGTCCCGGCGTTCGCCACCCGGCGCGACGCGCTGGACCGTGAGCGAAGGGTTACCTAAGTCGCTTAGGGTCGGGGTATGCCGGAGCCGGTGTTGCAGATTCCGTTCGAGGACGCTTTTCGGTTCGATCCCTCGCCGACGTTCGCCGAGCTCCGGGAGAACCGGCCGGTGGCGCGCGTGCGGACGCTGGCGGGGGCCGAGGTCTGGCTGGTGACGCGGTACGACGACGTGAAGCTGGTGCTCGCGGATCCGCGGTTCTCGCGGGCGGCCGTGGTCAAGCAGGGGGCACCGCGGGTCGCGCTGGCCAAGCCGATGCCGAACAGCCTGACCACCACCGACCCGCCGGAGCACACCCGGTTGCGCAGGCTCGTCGTACCGACGTTCGCGCACCGGAAGATCGAGCGGACCCGGCCGTGGGTGGCCGAGCTGTCGGCGCGGCTGGCCGAGGACGTCGCGGCCGCCGGCGACGGTGCCGACCTCCGGCAGCTGGTCGCGTTGCCCTTGCCGATCCAGGTGATCTGCCAGCTGCTCGGCGTACCGTACGAGGACCGTGAGCAGTTCCGCGAGTGGACCGAGCTCGGGTACAGCATGAAGATGGCCGAGAAGGACCTGGTCGAGGACGCGATGACCAGCCTGACGGCGTACATCGAGGACCTGGTCACGAAGAAGCTGGCGAACACCGACCAGCCGGCCGAGGACCTGCTCGACGAGCTCGTCCGGGCCCGCGAGGAAGGTGACCGGCTCAGCCAGGAGGAGCTGATCGCGTTCGGGGTGAACCTGCTCGTCGCCGGCCACGAGACCTCGGCGAACCAGATCTCGAGCTGCGTCGCGACATTGCTGCGTTGGCCGGAGAACTGGGCCAAGCTCGTCGGCAACCCCGGCCTCGTGCCGTCGGCGATCGAGGAGCTGCTGCGCTTCAACCGCTTCAGCGAGGTCGGCCAGCTCCGCGTCGCGGTCGAGGACGTCGAGCTGCACGGCGTACGGATCAAGGCCGGCGAGGGCGTGATGGCGGCGCTCAACTCGGCGAACCGGGACCCTCGCGCGTACGACGCTCCCGACGAGCTGCGGCTGGACCGGCCGGACAACAAGCACCTGTCGTTCGGCTTCGGCCCGCACTTCTGCCTCGGTGCCCAGCTGGCCCGCATCGAGTTGCAGGAGTCATTGCTGGCCCTGGTACGGCGCTTCCCGCGGATGAGCCTGGCGAAGCCGGCCGAGGAACTCGAGTGGCGGCGCGTGCTGGTCAGCGGACTCGCGGAACTGCCGGTGAACCTCGGCCCCGAAGGCTGAGGTCCACCGGCGGCTCGCTCAGTTCTGCGAGGTGAACACCAGGCCGTGCTCGGCCTCGTACTGCTCGATGAAGCGCGCGGCCATCGGCTCGCTCGACGCGATCGCGTCGGCCAGCTTCTTCGCCGTCCGCTCGTGGCCCTCCGGCCAGTCGGACAGCAACGCCCACGCGCGCATCCGCTTCTTCTCCAGCGCGGTCGGCTCCGGCTGGTCGTCCGCCGGCTCGTCCTTCGGAGCGGCCGGCTCGGGCACGACGGGCTCGACCGGCGGCGTGGTGATGAGCGCCGGCGGCTGGGTGTCCGTCGCGTCCGCGAACGGCGACGGCGGCTGCGGCTTCTGCACGACCGGCTCGGCCTTCGGCTGCGGAGCCAGTGGCTTGAGCTTGGCCGCCCCGTTGCGCTGGGCCCCGTTCGTCGTGGCGGCACCGTTGCTCTGGGCGCCGTTCGACTGGACGACGTGCTGCGGCTCGCTCTCGTCCTCGACCACGACCGCCTCGGCGACCGACTCGTCGGTGCTGTTGATCGGCTGGTAGTCGACCGCCATCAGCTCACCGGTCCAGGCGTCCTCGTCGCGCAGCGACAGGCCACCGTCGGTCCGGATCTGCTGCGGCTTCCCGCCCTCGAGCACCCAGACCGCCGCGCGCAGGTCGCCGCGCTCCTCGATCTCCGCGGGCTCCGGGGGCGGTGAGATCGCCTTGGTCAGCTTGTTGGTGATGACCTCGTAGTTGATCCGCTCCTCGAGCATCCCGGCCAGCCGGTCCGGGTCGTACGTCGTCTCGGCGATCTTCGCCAGCCGCTCGTCCTGGTGCTCGGACCGGATGTACTCGGCAACGGTCCCGGCGATCGCCTCGCGGCGGCTCCGGTTCCGGATCTGGTGCTGGGCCGCGCGGAGGCTCTCGTACAGGCCGTAGCCGTGCTCGATCGCCAGCGACCGGGCCAGCCAGGTCACCCGCGGCTCGCGGGCCCACTGGATGACGCCGTACACCGGGCCGGTCTCGCGCATCTGCCCCGCCCGGCGCAGCGCGTCGCGGCGGCGGGCCGAGCTGTGGATCAGCCAGAGCACGTACGCGAACGCGGACAGGCCGCCGAAGCCGAAGGCCAGGAACCGCTCCTCCGGCCGCCAGTGACCGACCACGTTGAAGACGACCGCGACCAGGGCCGCGAAGAACGACATCGCGCGGTAGGCGTAGGCCTGCTCACCCTTGCGCCGGCGCAGGTCGGCGAGCGCGGCGGTGGCGACACCACCGAGCTCGAGCACGGCCACCGCGGGTGTCACGAGGAGGATCTTGAGGAACGTCGAGAAGCCGGTCTCCGGCCAGGGGATGTGGGTCACGCCGGCCCAGACCTGGCCGACAAGTGCGGCCGCGGCCGCAGTGGCGTAGAAGGCGTAGGCGACCTTGTCCGCACCGGTAAGGGGTACGTTCGCCAGTTCGCCAGTACTGGGATGGCTGGTGTTCTCCTGCAAGACGTGGTCTCCTGACCGGTTTGGGCTCTCCGGCAGTTTCGTCGGGAATGGTAGTACGGCGACCTCTCCCCCGAATGGGCGCTGCACGAGGCTACCGGTTTCCGGCCCCGATCGGGGAGGCGAATCCGGAAAACGTCTCGAACCTTCCCACTCCGCCCCGCCGTCACACCTACCAATTCGAACGCCCCATGGTCCCGCCGCCTGCTCCCCGCTGCGATCCCTGCCGCCCCGGCCGCTCCGGTCGCTGGTGAACGGCGTCTACGCGCGCACCTCCGAAACCCGTTGGGAAACAGGGCTTTCGGCACCGGATAACCTGGCGCGTCAGCTCGAGGAACCGATCGGACAATTGCCGGCCGGCGACCGCGCGGAGGAAAACCTGCTCCGCGACCTGGCAGCTGCTGTACGGAACAACCTCGCGCAGTACTCCGACGTCGGGATGGCGGCGGGCGACGAGTTGCTCTGATTCACAGGAAGGTCACAGGGAAACCGGAGGGTGTCCCAGGGCTGGGTGCACATGCTGGGGGCATGAGGTCGAGCTGGGGATTCGCGGCGCGCTCGTTGAGTGTGCGCGTCGCGGCGGCGATGGTGGCGCTGGTCGCGGTGGTGTGTGTCGTGATCAGCGTGCTGACGACGGCCGCGATCGGCTCCTACCTGACCAAGCAGCTGGACAGCAAGGTGGAGGCGTCGCAGGGCCGGGCGATCAACGGACTGGCCAAGGGGGGCGCCGGCCCGCCGCCGGATGCGCCGCACGGGCAGGACGCCGGCACGGTGACCGTCTACCTGACGCCGTCGGGTGCCAGCGGCAACGTCATCACCGCAGACGGCGTACTGGCGGGCCTCTCGGACGAGGCCGTCGCCGTGCTCGACGACGTACCGGTTGACGGGACGAACGACACCGTCGAGCTCCCGGGGCTCGGGGAGTACCGGGTGCACGCGTCGCAGTTCGGTGCGACCACGGTGGTCACCGGGCTGCCGACCAAGGACATCGACGACACGGTCAACAGCCTGATCGGCTGGGAGGTCCTCTTCGGCAGCGTCGGCGTACTGACCGCGGGCGGCGTGGCGGTCTTCGTCGTACGGCGTCAGTTGCGGCCACTGCGCCGGGTCGCGCAGACCGCCCGCGAAGTGGCCGGCCTCCGGCTGGACACGGGCGAGATCGGGATGACCGCACGGGTGCCGGAACAGCTCACCGACGAGCGCACCGAGGTCGGCCAGGTCGCGGTCGCCCTCAACACCCTGCTCGGCCACATGGAGAACGCCCTGGACGCCCGCCACCGCAGCGAGCAGCAGGTCCGCCAGTTCGTCGCCGATGCCTCCCACGAGCTCCGCACGCCCCTGACCACGATCCACGGCTACGCCCAACTGAGCCTCCGCCAGGACGACCCCGAGCTCTACACCCACGCCATGGGCAAGGTGATGGTCGAGACGACCCGGATGGCCTCGCTCGTCGAAGACCTCCTCCTGCTGGCCCGGCTGGATGCCGGCCGGCCGCTCGACCGCCGCCCGGTCGACCTCACCCGCCTGGCCCGCGACTCGGTCACCGACGCCCGGATCGTTGCGCCCAGCCACCAGTGGGAACTCAGCCTGCCGCCCGAACCGATCGTCGTCATCGGCGACGAACAACGCCTGCACCAGGTCGTCACCAACCTCCTGAGCAACGCCCGCCGCCACACGCCACCCGGCACGATCGTCACCGTCGCCGCCACCGTGGCAGATCACTCGGCCGTGCTCACCATCCACGACAACGGCCCGGGCATCCCCACCGACCTCCAACCGAACGTGTTCCAGCGCTTCACCCGAGCCGACACCTCCCGCACCCGCGACTCCGGCGGCGCCGGCCTGGGCCTGTCCCTGGCGCACTCGATCACCCACGCGCACCAGGGCACCCTCACCCTCACCTCAACGCCAGGCAACACCAATTTCACCCTCGCCCTACCCCACTGACACCGGGGTGACTCAGGCGGTCTAGACGCCCGCGGCGAGGGCCTTTTGGGCCTGGGCGGCGAGGGATTTGGCGCGGTTGTCGTCGGAGAGGCCGTCGGCTACGAGTACGGCGTACTTGAGGGTGAGGGTGTCGCCGACGGTGAACGGGAGTTCCTCGGAGAAGAAGGGGGCCGGGCAGACGGCGGCGAAGTCTTCGGAGCGGACGAACCACTCGGGTGGGTGGCGAACGTTGCCGGCGGCGTCGGCGACGATGATCGTCGATGCCGTGTCGGTCTCGTCCTGGCGGGCGGTGAAACCCATCCACGGCGCGCGTTGCCCGCGGAGCTCGTCGCGGCCCTTGCCCTGGGGAGCGAGGATCGTGCCGTTGGTGAACGAGCGCGGTCCGCGCCAGAACAGACCGCCGTACCCGGCGTTCGGGCGGCCGGCCGTGGTCGGGCTGCCGATCTGGATGGTGTCGCCGGAGACGTTCGTCATCGCGGTCTCGTAGACCAGCACCCAGCCGTCGTCGGCGAGCCGGACGGTGATCGTGCGCGACTCGTCGACGACGTGCCTGCCGTCCTGGGTGTGCCAGGACAGCTGGTGTGCGAACCGGACCTCGTCGTCGGCCACGTCGAGCGCGTCGACCCGATCGTGGTCCTGGGAACCGTTGTTGTCGAGCGGCTGGTACCCGTCCTGCTTCGTGTACGTCGGCCCGCCCCAGAAGTTGTCGTGCCCGAAGTGCGGCAACGACCACGACATGCCCTTGTGCCACAGGTGGTCCCACGGCCGGTACACGCTGACCAGGTCGCCGGTCAGCGTCCGCATCGGGTGGAAGTACGGTCGCGGCGACTCGTACTGCGGGTCGTCCGCGTTGTAGACATACGTGAACAGCTCTCCGCCGCCCGCCGTCACCTGGATCGATCGTCCGACAGCGTGGTTGCAGCCGAGGTTCTGTGTCATCGTTTCTCCTCTCGAGCTCGGTTCGTCCAGGGCGCCCCGAGCTCGCTGAACAACGCCAGCTCGTCCGAGGCCCGGTCGATCCAGTGCTCGACGTCGAGCACGACCGGATGCCGTTCGAGTCCCTCGTCCTCCCAGCGCACACACTCGGCCGGGATCTCGGCCGGGTCCGTCGCCGTCCGCACCGCGTCGACGACCCGGGTGAACCCACCCGTCGCCCCCAGCGGGCAGTACAGCGGTACGGCGGGATCCGCGCGATGTGCGAGCAGGTTCTCCAAGAGGTCGACCCGCCCGTGCTCGGTCGTCACCGCGTTGTGCTCGAGCGTGTCCGACGCATACCGCAGTACGGCGCGCCCTCCGAGCCGTGCACGATCACGGCCGGCTCGAGCTGCTCCGCGGCGCACAACGTGACCGCGACGAGGATCGTCGTACCGCGGCCGGTGACGATCCGGACCGTGGACGTGTCGTCGGACTCGATCGCGTTCGCCCGGTACAACTCGGACTCCACCGACCGTACGTCGTCCACCCCGGTCGACCCGTCCAGCAACAGTGCCGCCGCGGTCGCGTGGGCCAAGGGGTTCGTCACCGCACCGTCGACCACGGCCACCCCGTCGAGCGTCCGCCGGCCGGCCCACCGGGCTCGCTGGAAGTACCGCGCCGTCCGCAGCCACTTGCCCACGGCACTGATCCCGTGGATCTGGCCGAGCCGGCCGTCGGCAACCATCCCGGCCAGTGTCAGCGTGGCCTCGGACGCCTGCGCCTGGAAGCCGACCTGACAGGCCCGCCCGGTCTCCGCGACCACCGCGGACAACTGCTCGAACTCGGCCAGCGACGCGGTCGGCGGCTTCTCCAGCAGTACGTCGGCCCCCGCCCGCATCGCCAGCGCAGCCAGCGGTACGTGCGTCTGGATCGGCGTACTGATGATCACGACGTCGACCTCGGTCGCCGCGAGCAGTTCGTCCAGACCCGAGAAGGCCCGGACCTCGGGCGGGAGGTCCGCCGCGGGCCGTGGATCGGCGACGGCGACCAGCTCGGCCCGGCCGGTGGTCGCCAGCCGGGCCACGTTGCGAACGTGGGAGGCCCCGTGGCCGTGCACACCCGCCACGGCCACGCGGGGCCCCGTCATCGGCAATCAGTTGCCAATAGCAACACTATTTGAGCTCCCCGTTGACCTCGTCCAGGAACTGCTTGGCCGCCTTGTCGGGCGCGAGCCGGCCGAACAGCACGTCGGTGGTGTAGCGCTGGATGATCTTCTCCACCTGACCACCACCGACCGGCGGCGCGGGCGACGGCTCGCCGAGCTCCTTGCCGATGTCCTGGATGAACTTCGCGGACGCGGCGTCGGCCGGCTGCAGCTTCGGCGTCACCGCGGCACGGATCTCGGTGTTCGGCGGCACGCCCCGCTCGGCCAGCAGGATGCTTCCGGCGGCGCTGCTGTTGGCCAGGTAGTTGACGAACTCCGCCGCCTCCTTCTGGTGCTTGGTCCGGGACGAGATCGACCAGAACATCGAGCCCTTGTAGTAGGAGCCGTTCGTGCTCGCACTGCCGTCGGGGCTCGGGATCCGCAGCAGCTTCAGCTGCTGGCCGGACGCCTTGCTGAGGGCGTTCAGCTGGTTGCTCCAGACGAAGCTCATGGCCAGCTTGCCGGTCGCCATCGCGGACTGGTCGAGCGGTGCGTTCATGTCCTGCGCGGTGAACTCGGCCGACGGGATCGCCTTGGTGTCGCGCAGCTTGAGCACGTAGGTGAAGAAGTCGGTGGTCTTCTCGGGCGAGACGCCGAGCTTGCCGTCCTTGGTCCACAGCGATTCACCGTGCTGGCGGGCCCAGAGGTTCAGCGCGGCCTCGTTCAGGCCGGGTGCGCCCGTACCCCACGCCTTGCCGTTCATCTTGGTGGAGATCTCGGCGGCGATCCGGTCGAAGTCGTCCCAGGTCCACGAGGAGTCGTCCGGGATCGCGACGCCGGCGGCCTTGAAGACGGCCGGGTTCGCGATCACGGCGAACGAGTTGATCCCCGCGTTCAGACCGTACAGCCCGCCGTCGAACTCACCGGCGCCCAGCGTGTCCGCCTCGAACTTGGCGGTGTCCAGTCCCTGCGCCTTCTTGAGATCGAGCAGCGCGCCGCGGTCGGCGTACTCGCGCAGGTACTTCTCGTCCATCTGGATGATGTCCGGGGCGTCGTTCGCGGCGACCGTGGTGGCGAGCTTGTCCCAGTAGCCGGCCCACTCGCCGAACTCACCCTTGATCGTGACGTTCGGGTGGTCCTTCTGGTAGCCGTCGATCGCCTGCTGGGTGAGCTTGGTCCGGGTGTCCGATCCCCACCAGGTGAAGCGGAGCGTGACCGGGCCGTCGGCGGACGAACCACCACCGCCACCGCCGGAGTCACCGCCACAGGCGCTCGCGGCGAGCAGTGTGGTGGCGATCGCGACGGCGGCCAGGCCCCGCAGGCGCCGGCCCGCGGTGGGAGGGATGTGCGGCCTCATGATGTGCACCTTTCAGGGGGTTACTTGATGCCGGTGGTCGCGATGCCCTTGATCAGGAACCGCTGGCCGAGCAGGAAGGCGAGGAAAACCGGGACGAGGGAGACAACCGACATGGCGAACATCGACCCCCACGACGTACTCGAGGTCGCGTCGACGAACGACCGCAAGGCGACCGGCACCGTGTACATCTTCGGGTCGGTCAGGTAGATCAGCTGGCTGAAGAAGTCGTTCCAGGTCCAGATGAAGGTGAAGATCGCCGTGGTGGCCAGGGCCGGCACCATCAGCGGCAGGATCACCCGCAGGAAGATCCCGCCGCGGCCGCAGCCGTCGATCCGGGCGGCCTCGTCCAGCTCGCGCGGGATGCCGCGGATGAACTGCACCATCAGGAAGACGAAGAACGCGTCGGTGGCCAGCAGCTTCGGCACGATCAGCGGCAGGACCGTGTTGATCCAGCCCAGGTGCGAGAACAGGATGTACTGCGGCACGATCACCACGTGGATCGGCAGCATGATGCTGAGCAGCATGATCGCGAACCAGAGCTTCTTCCCGTGGAACTCCAGCCGGGCGAACGCGTACGCCGCCATCGAGCAGGACACCAGGTTGCCGAGGATCGCGCCGAACACGACCAGCGCGGAGTTCAGCAGGTAGCGGGTGAACGGTTCGGTCAGGGCGTTCCAGCCGACCCGGTAGTTCTCGATCCGCAGGTCCTTCACCAGGATCCCCGGGTCCCGGAAGATCTCGTTGCCCGGCCGCAGTGAGCTGACCACCATCCAGATCACCGGGTAGAGCATCACCAGCGCGGAGGCCGCGAGGACGACGTGGATCACGACCGGCCGGACGCGGGCCCAGCTGATCGTGGCGGACCGCCGCGCGGCCACCGTGCCTCGGAGCGTTTCAGTCGTCATAGAACACCCAGTACTTCGAGGCGAAGAAGTTCGCCGCGGTGAAGACCCCGATGATCACGAGCAGGAACCACGCCATCGCGGACGCGTAGCCCATGTCGAAATTCCCGAAGCCCCGGTCGTAGAGGTAGAGCGTGAAGAACATCGTCGAGTCCGACGGCCCGCCGCTGCCCCCGGAGACGACGAACGCCTGGGTGAACGACTGGAACGCGTGGATGATCTGCAGCACCAGGTTGAAGAAGATGATCGGCGTCAGCAGCGGCAGCGTGATGCTGAAGAACCGGCGCAGTACGCCGGCCCCGTCCACCGACGCGGCCTCGTAGTACATGGTCGGGATCTGCCGCAGGCCGGCCAGGAAGATCACCATCGGCGACCCGAACGTCCACACGTTCAGCACCACGAGCGTGCCCAGCGCCGTACTCGGGTCGGAGATCCAGCCCTTGCCGTCGATGCCGACCAGGCCGAGCACCTGGTTGAGCAGCCCCTCGGTGCCGAACACCTGCCGCCAGAGGATCGCGATCGCGACGCTCGAGCCGAGCAGCGAGGGCAGGTAGAAGACCGAGCGGTAGAAGGCCATGCCACGGACGCCGCGGTCGAGGACGACCGCCAGCAGCAGGGCGATCGCGAGTTGCAGCGGCACCGAGACGAACACGTAGGTGAAGGTCACCCGGAGCGAGTTGTGCAGCCGCTCGTCGGACAGCATCCGGGTGAAGTTCTCCAGCCCGATCCACTGCGGCGCCTGGATCAGGTTGTAGTCGGTGAACGACAGGTACAGCGAGGCCAGCATCGGGCCGATCGTGATCAGGAACAGTCCCAGCAACCACGGCGCGAGGAAGAGATAAGCGGCCAGATTGTCCTTCTTCTGACCGACCGGTTTCTTCCCCCGGAGGCTGCCGAGCTCGCCCAGCGCACTCATGGTTTCTTACCTCCGGAAAGGACAGGGCAGGACTCGGAAAGCGCTTGCCTTGGCCGGTCAAGTTAGTACGAGAAACCGGTTTATGCAAGGGCTCGCAGGCTCCCGGAGTGACCGGATGCGGACGGAGCGCGAGCTATTGACAGGACAAAGTCGCGCGGCGACAGTTCTGATCATTTGGCAACCGCTTACCGACCCTTCCGTGGAGGCCACCCGATGCTGCGCCGCACCTTCCTCGCCGGTTCGCTGACCACCCTCACCGTCGGGGCGCTGCACTCGACCGACGTCGCGGAGGCGACAGTGACTGCTGTGGACGAGGACTTCCTGACCCTGCTGACCAACGCCAACCAGACCCAGATCCCGCTGGTGCTCGCGAACTACCAGAACGCCTCCGACAGCATCCGCACGGTGGCGCGCAAGGCCCGCCGGCTCATCTCCGGGTACGTCTGGGGCCGGTCGTCGTACCACCACGACGCCTCGCTGCTGGCCCCGCTGCAGTGGCTGGTCGAGCAGCTGGCCGCGCGGCAGCACGACGACGGTACGTACGACGTCGGCAACCTGCACTCGCCGCCGGACAGCGCGTTCGCGATCCAGGACGTCTGCATGCTCTACGCCCTGCTCGACGCCGACGACCAGCCGGCCACCGCGGGCCACCGCGCGATCCTCGCGACGGTGATCAAGAAGGCCGGCCCCGCACTCGCGGCCGGCGGCGTGCACACGCCGAACCATCGCTGGGAGGTCTCGGCGGCGCTCGCGCGGGCGCACCACCTGTTCCCGGATCGCCGGTACGCCGCGCGGATCGACGACTGGCTCGACGAGGGCATCGACGCGACACCGGACGGGATCTACAGCGAGCGGAGTTCGACGTACGCGGCCGAGGTGACGAACCCGTGCCTGCTGACGATCGCCTGGCTGCGTGACAAGCCCGAACTGCTCGACTATGTTCGGCGCAACCTCGAGGTGACGCTGTACCTCCTCGAGCCGAACGGCGAGGTCGACACGACCGCGTCCCGGCGGCAGGACCAGAAGGGGATCCGGGACGTCTGGTGGTACCTGACCCAGTTCCGCGAGCTCGCCCTGCACACCGGTGACGGCCGGTTCACGACCGTTGCCAAGAGCATCGAACAGCGCGGCACCGGCGAGCTGGGCGACTTCCTCGCCGAGGTGCTCGAGCGGCCGGAGCTGGCGGCGGCACTGCCGGCAGCGCGACCCACACCGACCGACTTCGTGCAGCACTATCCCTCGCAGGCCTCGGCCCGGATCCGGCGCGGCGCGCGGACGGCGACGGTCTTCGGCGGGACCGACTTCCACGACATCCCCGTGATCTCGTCCGGGTTGTCGACCAACCCGACCTTCTTCAAACTCCGGCAGGGTGCGGCGATCCTCGACTCGGTCCGGCTGTCGCCACAGTTCTTCAGTACCGGCCATTTCCGCAGCGACGGGCTCCGGAAGACCGGGCCTAGCACGTTCAAGCTCGCCGACGAGGTCAAGGTCCCGTACCACCTGCCGTTGCCGAAGCGGTACCGGCGGGCGGACGGCCGGTACGCGCTCACCCTCGACGGCCGGTTCTACGCGTCGATGGACTTCCCGCACCGGCCGAAGCAGTACCGCTCGCTGCGGACCGAGGTCACGGTCGTCGAGGTCGGCGACGGGTTCGACCTGACGTTCGAGCTGGACGGCGACGAGACGGCGTACGCGATCGAGCTGTGCTTCCGGGCCGGCGGCACGCTGGCCGGCGTCGAGGCATTGGATGCTCCAGGCAACTATCAGCTGGTGTCCGGGACCGGCAGCTACACCGTCGGCTCCGACCGGATCGAGTTCGGCCCCGGCAACGGCGCCGCCCGGGTGCCGATGGACCCCGGCGAACGCTTCACCTACCTGAACGGCAGCCTGACCCCGGACGGCCTGCGCGTCTACCTCACCGGACGCACTCCCGGCCGACAGCTTCTGCGACTGCGGCCGTCGTAGTAATTCGCATTATCACTGCCATTTTTCTTGACGCACCGGCCGGCGTCAGGTTACCGTCGCACGATGCCGGACAAGGCCACCAGACTGACCCAGCGCGACGTCGCGCGGCTGGCGAACGTCAGTCAGACGACCGTTTCACTGGTGCTGAACAACCGGAGTGACGCGACCGCCCGGATCCCGGCCGAGACCCGGGACCGGGTGCTCAAGGTGATCCGCGAGACCGGCTACCAGGCGGATCCGCTGGCCCGCCGGATGCTCAAGCAGCGCAACCAGATCCTCGGCGTGTTCACGTACGAGTCGGTGTTCCCGAGCGCGAGCGGCGACTTCTACCATCCGTTCCTGGCCGGCATCGAGGACTGCGCGGAGCAGCTGGGCCTGGACCTGCTGCTGTTCACCAGCGCGCCGGTCACGTCCGGCCGGCGCCGGATCTTCCACGAGAACAACCGACTCCGGATCGCCGACGGCTGCCTCCTCCTCGGCCGCGACGTCCCCGCCGACGAACTGGCCCGCCTGATCGCCGAGGACTACCCCTTCGTGTCCGTAGGCCGCCGCAACAACGCCGGCGGCCCCGTCCCGTACGTCGGCGCCGACTACACCACCGCCACCCGCCAGATGGTCGATCGAGCCATGGCCCTGGGGCACCGCCATCTCGCGTACGCCGGACCTGGCGTCGGCGCGGAGTCCTCGGCCGATCGTCTCGTCGGCTACCACCGGGCCGCCGGTCCCAAAGCTCTCCACCTACCGGCCGGCGATCAACTGCTCGGCTCCCTCCTCGAACGCAAGATCACCGCGGTGTTCGTGGAGGAGCGGGCTGATGCGGCCGCCCTGGTGACCGCGGCAGCTGCGCGCGGGGTCGACGTACCTGGGGATCTCTCGGTGGTGGCGTTGGGTGATTCGACCCGGGCGGTGGCGAGTGACATCGACTTCACCGGTTTCCACGTGCCGCGGCGCGCGATGGGGCTGCAGGCCGTCGAGTTGCTGGAGGCCATCCTGAGCGGCACCGCCACCGAGCGCCAACTGCTCCTGCCCTGCGAACTGACCGACGGTTCCACCCTCACACCGCCCAGCAAAGGGATCTAGATGCATACGGATGTACTCGTCGTCGGCGGTGGGCTCGGCGGGGTTGCCGCGGCCCTGGCTGCGCTGCGTTCCGGTCGCTCGGTCGTCCTGACCGAGGAGTTCGACTGGCTCGGCGGACAGCTGACCAGCCAGGCCGTCCCGCCGGACGAGCACACCTGGGTCGAGCAGTTCGGCGTCACCGCGTCGTACCGGACGCTCCGGGACGGCATTCGCGAGTACTACCGCCGCTACTACCCGCTCACCGCCGCGTCCCGGGCGACGCCGCAGCTGAACCCGGGCGCCGGATATGTGTCGAAGCTCTGTCACGAGCCGCGGGTGGCCTTGGCCGTCCTGGAGGGCATGCTCGCGCCCTACCGGGCGAGCCGCCGGCTCGAGGTGCTCCAGCCGTACGTGCCTGTCGCCGCGGAGACGGACGGCGATCGGGTGACCGCGGTGACCGTGAAGCATCGGCACACGGACGAGCAGGTGACCGTCACCGCGCCGTACATCCTCGACGCGACCGAGACCGGGGAGCTGCTGCCGCTGACCGGGACGGAGTACGTCACCGGCTTCGAGGCGCAGAGCGAGACCGGCGAGCCGAGCGCTCCCGCCGAGGCGCAGCCGATGAACATGCAGGCGATCTCGTACTGCTTCGCGATCGATCACCTCGACGGCGATCACGTCGGGGACAAGCCGGCCAACTACGCCTTCTGGCGGAACTACCAGCCCTCGTTCTGGGGTGACCGGCTGCTGTCCTGGACCGCGCCGAACCCACGCACGCTCGAGAGCTCGCAGCGGACCTTCACCCCGAACCCGGACGACGATCCGCTCGCGGTGGTCGCGGACCAGCGGCTGACCGGCGGCGACACGAACCTGTGGACCTTCCGCCGGATCGCCGCCCGCCGGCACTTCGAGCCGGGCGCGTACGCCAGCGACATCTGCCTGGTGAACTGGCCGATGATCGACTACTTCGAGGGCCCGGTCATCGACGTACCCGATGCTGACAAGCACCTCGCGGCGGCGAAGGAGCTGTCGCAGTCCGTCTTCTACTGGCTGCAGACCGAGGCACCCCGGCCGGACGGCCGGGCCGGCTTCCCCGGGCTGCGGTTGCGCGGCGATCTGCTCGGATCCACGGACGGGCTGGCGCAGGCGCCGTACATCCGGGAGTCCCGGCGGATCAAGGCGGAGTACACGATCGTCGAGCAGGACCTGTCGGTCGCGGTGCGCGGCGACCGGGGCGCAGTCGAGTACGACGACAGCGTCGGGGTCGGCATGTACCGCATCGACCTGCACCCATCGACCGGCGGCGACAACTACATCGACGTGGCCAGCAGTCCGTTCCGGATCCCGCTCGGGGCGCTCATCCCGCAGCGCGTCGAGAACCTGCTGCCGGCGAACAAGAACCTCGGCACCACCCACATCACCAACGGCTGCTACCGCCTGCACCCCGTCGAGTGGAACATCGGCGAGTCCGCCGGCCTGCTCGCCGCCTTCTGCCTGGACCGCCACGTCAGCCCCCGGGTGGTGCGCAACACGCCGGCGCTACTGACCGAATTCCAGTCCAGACTGGTTGCCGATGGCGTCGAACTCGGCTGGCCGGAAGTCACCGGCTACTGACCCCGCGGCGCGTGGTGTGGTCTACTGCGCGAAAGGGGGTGCGTGCGAATGGCTACGGCGCGCGAGCTGGGCGAGGTCGAGATTGCCAACACCTCCGGTCGACCGGTGGTGGTGTTCGTCCACGGGCTCTGGTTGCTGGCCGGGAGTTGGCAACGGTGGCGGGAGAAGTTCGAGGCGGCCGGGTACGCGACCGTCACACCGGGGTGGCCGGACGATCCGGAGAGCGTGGGTGAGGCGCGGGCGAATCCCCAGGCGCTCGCGGGCAAGTCGGTCGGCGCGATCACCGAGTACTACGCGGACATGCTCACCCGGCTGGAGCGCAAGCCGGCGATCGTCGGGCACTCGTTCGGTGGGCTGATCACCCAGAAACTGGCCGGGATGGGACTCTGCGCAGTGGCGGTCCCGATCGATCCGGCGCCGGGTCGCGGCGTACTGCCGTTGCCGCTGTCGGCGCTGCGGGCGTCGTTCCCGGTCCTGCGGAACCCGGCGAACCGGCACAAGGCGCTGATGCTGACCTACCGGCAGTTCCGGTTCGCTTTCGTCAACGCCGTACCGGAGGACGAGGCGCGCAGCTTGTACGACGAGTTCCCGGTGCCGGGCGCCGGGTTGCCGCTGTTCCAGGCGGCCACCGCGAACTTCAACCCCGACAGCGAGACGTCGGTGGAGCGCGCCCACCCGGACCGTGGGCCGATGAAGTTCCTGTCCGGCGAGAAGGACAACACCGTGCCCTGGGCGCTCACGAACGCCGCCTACCAGAAGCAGCGCCGCAACCAGGCCGTCACCGAGATCGAGGAGCTGCCCGGTCGCGGGCATTCGCTCGTCATCGACTCGGGCTGGGAGCAGGTCGCCGACGCGGCGCTCGCGTTCATCCGCGAGCATCACACCTGAGACCGCATGGAAAGATAGTGGCGTGAGTTTCCACGCGGCCGTCTTCATCGCCACCAGCCTCGACGGGTACATCGCCCGCCCCGACGGATCGATCGACTGGCTCACCGAGCGCGGCGAGCAGGCGGGCGACACCGGGTACGACGAGTTCATGGCGTCGATCGACACCGTCGTACTGGGCCGGAACACCTACCAGCAGGTGCTCGGCTTCGACTTCTGGCCGTACGACGGCAAGCACGTCGAGGTCCTCAGCACCACACTCGATCCGGACGCCGACGAGCGCATCATCGTCCACCGCACCCTCGACGGCCTGGTCGAAACCCTCAACGACCGCGGCGCCCAACGCGTCTACACCGACGGCGGCGCCGTCATCCAGACCTTCCTCCGCGCCGGCCTCCTGAACGAACTCACCATCACCACCGCCCCCGTCCTCCTGGGCGCCGGCATCCCCCTCTTCGGCCACCTCCCCACCGACATCCCCCTCACCCACAACGCCACCCGAACCCTCAAAGCCGGCTTCACCCAATCCGACTACACCATCCACCGCTAGAAACCGCGGTCCAACTGTACGGAAGGACGGGTGGTAGTCGGGCTCCCGCGCCTGTCGCACGCTCAGCGCTTCCCGGTGAACCCGCGTACCCTCCACCACTACCCGTTCTTCGGTACGTCATTGCCCGACTACCGGCGGCGCCCAGCTACAGCGCAGCCTGGGGCAGGTGCCGGCCAGAGACCAACAGCGCGTCGTGATTCGTCTGCTCGCGCAGCGCCGCGAAATCGTCGACCAGCTGGACGGCCTCGGGCAGCGCCTTGGTCAGGTAGAGCGACGTACCGGACAACCAACGCCCCTCGACGTCCTTCACCTCGAAACGTACGACGGTCTTCCCGATGCGCACCCGGTGGTACGGCAACTCCTTGTGGTTGTAGATATCAGCCGCCCGCGCCGACTCCGTGAACCCCCGCTGGGCCAGCGCCGCCCGGATCTCCGCGGCCACCGCCGTCCGCACCTCCTGCGCACTGCCCGTGTTCGACGCATACTCCCCGGTCTGGTAGCCGCTGTACGTCTCGGGCTGAGCCACCGACTCCGTCAGATGCAGCACCGCCCGCAGCTCCTCAACGCGAGGCGCCGGCGCAAAGAACGCCTTCGCGTACCTGGCGAGATCAGCCTGATCAGACTGCAACGCCGCCAGCGGATCATCGTCCTCCGCATAGACGGCATCCGTCAGATCCTGATACTCCGCCGGCCACCGAAGCTGCAGCCCGACCAACCCGGCGATCAACCGAGGATTGGTGGAAACCGTACGGATCCCCGCAATCCGGAGCAGCAGCAGGAACGAGTTGATGAACCTCTTCACCTGCCGCGGATTAGCCGCCAGCCCCATGGTCGCCACATCGAACGCAATGCTCCCGAACTCATCAGGAAGCGCATCTTTAGGCGGCGCCCACCCCGGAACGAGCTCCTGCAAGAACAACTCCGGCTGGATATCCAGCCGCGGCACCCGGAAAGGCACCTGGACCATCTTCTCGATGAAGACATGCCCCGACGCATGCGGGTACTTCGCCGTCACCGCGCGTACGAGCACGTCGTAATCCAACGCCAGTACGAACACGAACCCCGGCACATCCAGCACCAGGTTGATCGCCTCGAGCAACGACACGACCTTGTCAGGCGAGCAGCGATCCAGGTCGTCGACCAGTACGACGATGCGCCGGTTCCCGAGCGCGCCGGCGATCGCCTTCAGATCCTGGTACGGGCGTACGTACGCCGAGTCGAGCGCGGCCGCATATCCCTCATCGGACTCAGCCGGGGCGAAAGCCGCTCCCGGATCCATCTTCAACGGCCCGACACTGATCGTGATGCTACGAACCACGGACGCCAGCGCCGAACGCACCTTTTCCGTCAGCTTCTTGTCGGAGAGCTCCGGCGTCGCGTTGTAGATGGCATTCAGCATGGGTACGACGATGTGATCGGCGCGTTCGTACCGCCAGGCGTCGAACATCACTGTCAGCACGCCGTCGTCCTTCGCCAGCTCAGAACGGATCGCATTCAGCAGCGAGGACTTCCCGCTCCCCCACGAGCCGTAGATCCCCACCGTGAACTGCGGCGGCGACCCACCGCGAACAGCAGAAGCAATCGCTTCCGCATAAGCCTGAAACCCCATCGACGGCTGCTCGCTCGGAGTATCCGCCACGATCGGCAACAAATCACCCGGCACGACCGATCCCCCCTCCCCATCCCCGCACACCATCCTCTCAACGAGCATCGTCGCCCCTCAACCCACCAACCGTCACGTCAAGACCGCCGCCCAGGCGACCCGGGACCGCTCCACGCTCCCGTACCAACGCCCGTACAGCTCCCCCGGATCATCGGCGACCGCCGACTCCCACCCGCGCTCGTCGTTCCCCACCCAATCCCGCACGTCCCACGGAGGCATCGTCGACGGAGGATGCCGACGCCGCAGCTGCTCACCATCGAACCGATAGCCCCTCACCGAACCACCAATCCCCCAACCCTGTCGACGCCGACGCAGCGTTTCGCACCACCCGCAGCGTTTGAAGAGAGAGACCCTCAAATCCGCGAGACCGTCGTGGAGTTCGACGAGTACGTCGCCGCACGCGGCCAGCAACTGGTGCGACTCGGCCTCGTCCTGTCGGCCGACCACCACCGCGCCGAGGACCTCGCACAAACAGCCCTGATGAACGCCTACCGGCACTGGCGACGCCTGAGAACACTGGACGACCCACACCCCTACGTCCGCCGCACCCTGGTCAACGCCCACATCTCGGCAACCCGCCGCACGTCCTCCCGCGAAACACCATCGGACCTGACCGATTCCGCCCAACCCGAACCCGACCCGTCCCTGGCCCTCGCCGAACACGACGCCGTATGGCGAATGCTCGCGAAGCTCCCCACCCGAGAACGAACCGCGATAGTCCTCCGCTACTACGAGGACCTCGACTACGCCGCGATCGCCTCAGTCCTCGGCATCAAAGAATCGACCGCCCGAGCCGCCGTAAGTAGAGCCCTCGCCACCCTAAGAGCAGCCCATGAACCTCACCGACCTTGAACGCGAAATCCAAGCAACCCTGACCGAAGCCGGCCAACAGGCACACGTCGTAGACGACCTGGCCACCAAGGCATCCCGCCCAATCCGCCGCCGCCGAACCTGGCTAGCCTCCACCCTCGCCGCAGCCGCCATCGCCGCGATCGCCACCACCATCACGCTCACCACCCCCGACAACCCCACCCCCGCCACAACACCACCCCCATCCCCCACCACCCGCCCCATCACCATCCCCACCTCATCCTGGAAACCAGGCGACGGAGCCCTCCAAGCCCTAAGATCCGGCGTCCTCAAAGCCACCCCCGAAGGCTGCCCCTACCTAATCTCCCCCGACCCCAGAGCCACCGACCGAACCGCCCTGATCTGGCCCGCCGGCTACACCGCCCGCCAAGCCACCAACGGCAAACTGGAGATCCTCGCCCCCAACGGCTCCGTAGTCCTCCGCGAGGGCGACATCTTCTCCGTAGCCGGCGGCCTCCTACCAACCCCCGCCCAACCCTGCACCCTCGGCGCCAAAACCGCCTTCGCAATCATGCAAGACCTCACCCGCTGACCCACCCCGTCCCCCAAGACCCGTCCCACCACCCAGCACACCGCGGCATCATCTGATGCTCAGGCCGCCCCATCGCCAGTGCTCACCTCACCTGCGCTCGTTCTCCAACGAACTGCTGATCGTCGGATCGAACTCGATCGGCAAGACCACGTTGGCGCGTGCCGTCTCGAGTGGGTCGGACGACGGCTGTCCCGGCGTCGGGACCATCGAGTGAGATGGCAACAAGAATCCTGGCTGCCCGTTCTGAAAGGCCATGGACGGCGAAGGCACGCCGGCCCGCAGCAACCGACCCTTTCATCTACTACTGTCTTGCTGGATCAAACGCTTCATACTTTCGGTGTTGGCTCGCTACGAGCCGGCCACATGGTCGTCCCGAGAACAGTCGTGAACACGATCGCAGAGGTCGTTCGGTAATCCTTTCACCATTGTGACGAGCGACATTGTCATCAAGCCGTCAATTCTCCAGGGCCTTCCGGATAGCTTCGGAGGTTGGACCGCAAACGTTGCCGGGCGCACAACCAGTGCGCAGTAGAAGTGCCATCACGCTTACGGACTGGCGAGGAGCGTTGACAGGAATCTGAGCGACCCAGTGTCCGTCCTGGTCTGGCTCGAGAGGCCCGGAGGCGAGCAGTTGACTAGTAGCCCCAGGGGTTCGGAGTATCGCGATCGCGAAGACGTAACTGTCCGCGCGGGTGCGTCTGTACGTCCCGCGCACCTCTATCAGCCAGGCTGCGCCATGTCGGGAGAACGAGACCGTGTCGACAGTGATCCAGTCCCTGCTCGGTTGGGATTCGGCGTCCGCTGTCGTAGCAGCTAAACCGATGAAAGCAACTGCGATAGTCGCGCAGGAGCCGATGAGGGCGACGAGAATCGTCTGCCAGCGCTCAAGACGCCCACCGGCACGCGTGATGCGGCGACGATTCCCAGCCAGCCTTACCGGATGGCGAATCTGCGGATCGTGCGTCATCGCCTTGCCCCCAATTGACTATGTGGCGATGTATTCCCTCTGATGCTAGGGAACGCTCCCATCCATCGCATGAGTCAGATCGAAGAACTTCCTGAGGATTCCTGGCATGTCGTCAGATTGCCGACGCACGATTGCGCAGACCGGCCCCAGTCAGATCCCGATCACTGCAACAAGGTCAACATGTAGGCGACCACTGGTTGGGAGGAAGCCCTGCTGGTCTTGACCTGGCTCCTGCCCTCCGGCCGGAGTCTGGGAGCAGCCGTGAGAACAGGAAGACAGCCACGCGGGCCCACCAGAGCAACAACAGCCGAACCGAGGTGACCCAGGTACGTCCAGAGGTAGCCGAGTCGATGGCTACGCGCGGCTTCCTAAATCCTGCTTCGCAGGTTCGAATCCTGCCAAGGGCGGAGCCGCGGCTTCGGTCCACGTGCCGGTGAAGCTGACAGAATGGGGCATGCCAAAACTTCCGCAACCGATCATCGAGGTCGCGTGGCGACACACCGGCGAAGTGGGAAAGATCCACTATCGAGCCAAGCGACCGGACGGATCCCCGCGACATCTGATCGCCCGTGAAGGCGAGGCGCTCTATGAACTACTGGAGCAGCACCTCGCCGCAATCGGCTACACGGGACCGGCAGCCCACGAGGACGAGGTAGAGCACTAACAGGGTGGCGCAAGCACCGCTGCTTGCTGGCGCTGAATCACAAGACCCCAGCTTGCCGCCCGATCGCACGGTGTGCACCGTGCCTCAGGTCGATGAGCGCCCGTTACGGCGCCACAAGACCCATCACGAAGAAGAGATCGCCGGCACCAGACGTTTGCGGTCGGCGTGACGGACAGTCTTCTCTCGGAGTACGCAGGCCAAGCCCTCGTGGGCGCGCGGCAGCGCGCAGGCCGCGGGCCGCAGCCCGCAAGGAAACCTCGGGTGGGAGGGAGCGCGCGTAGCAGGCGCGACGAAGGAGTGCCTGCGGGAGCACGCGTGGGTCTGTCCGGTCGGCGGGACGGACAGTCGACTCAACCACGGACGCCGGCCGAGCCATCGATCGCGCGCGGCAGCGCGCAGGGCGCGGGCGGCAGCCCGCAAGGATGGACCCGGCGATGAGCCGGGGGGTGGGAGGGAGCGCGCGTAGCAGGCGCGACGAAGGAGTGCCTGCGGGAGCACGCGTGGGTCAGACCCCAGCACCCCGAAGAAGGTGGACAGCCTCGGCAGCCCAGTACGTGAGGATCGTGTCAGCCCCGGCCCGGCGGATGGAGGTCAGTGTCTCCAGGATCGCCCTGTCGCGGTCGATCCACCCGTTGGCGGCCGCCGCCTCGACCATCGCGTATTCGCCGGAGATGTTGTACGCCGCAACCGGCACGTCAACGTGGTCGCGGACCTGGCGAATGATGTCCAGATAGGCCAGCGCAGGCTTCACCATCACGATGTCCGCGCCCTCGGCCACGTCCAGGTCGACCTCGCGGAGCGCCTCGCGGGCGTTCGCGCCGTCCTGCTGGTAGGTCTTGCGATCGCCGGTCAGCGAAGAGTCCACGGCCTCGCGGAACGGACCGAAGAAGGCCGACGCGTACTTGACGGCGTACGCCAGGATCACCGTGTCCAGGAACCCGGCCGCGTCCAGCGCCGTACGAACGGCGCCGACCTGGCCGTCCATCATCCCGGACGGCCCGACGACGTGCGCGCCGGCGGTGGCCTGCGCGACGCCCATCTCGGCGTAGATCGCAAGGGTCGCGTCGTTGTCGACGCGACCAGCAGAGTCGAGTACGCCGCAGTGCCCGTGCGAGGTGAACTCGTCCAGGCAGAGGTCGGACATCACCAGCAGCGCGTCACCCACCTCGGAGACGGCGTCCCGGATCGCGACGTTCAGGATGCCGGAAGGATCCAGCGCACCGGACCCGACCTCGTCCTTCTCGGCGGGTATGCCGAACAGCATGACCCCGCCGAGCCCGAGCTGAGCCGCCTCCGCGATCGCCTTCCGGGCGGTGTCGCGGGTGTGCTGCACGACGCCCGGCATCGACTTGATCGCGATCGGCTCGCGCGCGTCTTCCCGGATGAACATCGGCAGGATCAGTTGCCGTGGCTCGAGGGTGGTCTCCGCGACCAGCCTGCGCATCGCCGCCGACGACCGAAGCCGCCGCGGCCTGACCTCCGGGAATCCAGGCATATCAGCTCTTCCGACGAGAACCCGAGCGACGCTCGGACGGACGGGTGACCGGCTCCCCGGCCTCGACCATGGTGTCACGCCGGTCCGCGCCGAACCGAGCGAGTGCGTCGGCCAGCTCTTCGGCGGACGGCGACTCGGCCATCGCGTCGACGCGCAGGCCGTGCTCCTCAGCCGTCTTCAGGGTGGCCGGGCCGATCACCGCGATGACCGTGGACGCGTGCGGCTTGCCGGCGATGCCGACCAGGTTCCGCACGGTCGAGGACGAGGTGAAGACGACCGCGTCGAACTTGCCCGACTTGATCGCCTCACGCGTCGGCGCGGGTGGCGGAGCGGCCCGGACGGTCCGGTACGCCGTGACGTCGTCGACCTCCCAGCCGAGATCGGTGAGACCGGCGACGAGTGTCTCGGTGGCGATGTCCGCACGGGGCAGGAAGACCCGGTTGATCGGGTCGAGCACCTCGTCGAACGGCGGCCAGTCCTCGACCAGCCCGGCGGCCGACTGCTCACCGGACGGGACCAGGTCCGGACGGATGCCCCAGGCACCGATCGCCTCGGCGGTCTTGTCGCCGACCGCGGCGATCTTCAGCCCGGAGAACGCCCGCGCATCCAGCCCGTACTCGTCGAACTTCTCCCGAACGGCCTTGACCGCGTTGACCGAGGTGAACGCGACCCATTCGTACCGGCCCTCGACGAGACCGCGGATCGCCTTGTCCATCTGCTGCGGGTTGCGCGGCGGCTCGACCGAGATGGTCGGCACTTCCTCCGGCATCGCGCCGTAGCGCCGCAACCGGTCCATCAGCGGCCCGGCCTGGTCCTTGGTGCGCGGCACCAGGATCCGCCAGCCGAACAGCGGCTTGGTCTCGAACCAGGACAGCGCCTCGCGCTGCTCGACCACCGCGCCGACCACGACCACGCCCTCGCCGGTCACCTTGGCCGCGCGCAGGTCGGCGACGATCGTCTCCAGCGTGCCGATCACGCTCGTCTGCGCGGTCGTCGTACCACCGACCGTCACGGCGACCGGCGTGGACGCTTCGAAGCCGGCCTCGACCAGAGCGGCGACCGTCTCCTTCAGGACTTCGAGAGCGTTCAGCAGTACGAGCGTCTGCTTCGGGTGCAGCCGGGTCAGGTCGAGCTTGGCCTCGGCCAGGTCGACCACGGTGACCTCGCGGTCGCCCTTCATCGTCAGCGGGATCCCGGCGTACGTCGGGACCGCGCTGACCTCGCTCACGCCCGGAACGACGTTGAACCCGATGCCGGCCTTCTTGCACGCGGCCGCCTCCTCGGCGCCGCTGGAGAAGGTGAACGGGTCGCCGGTCAGCAGGCGTACGACGTTCGCCGCGGACTTGGCCGTCTTCACCACGAGCCGGGCCCGGGCGGCGACCTTGAGTGCCCGGCTGCCCTCGGCGCCGGAACCGTCGATCACCTCGACGCCCGGCTTGCAGTAGGTCAGGAAGGCGTCGTGCTCGGGGCCTTCGACCACGACGGCGTCGGCGTTCGCCAGGACGTCGCGACCGGCCAGCGTCAGCAGTGACGGGTCACCCGGGCCGACGCCGACGAACGTGACGTGGCCGAGTGGTCTGGTCTGCTTGACCGTACTGGTGGCGACGGCCTTCGCCGGCACCTTCTGAGGTGTGGATGCTGCGGTGGCCGCTGTCTTCGCGCTGCTCACGTCTGCTTTCGCCCTCGTCCTCGTCCTGCTGGTCGTCTTGTGAGCCGTCTGGTGGGCGGCCCTCGTCGTCGTTCCCCGTGCCGGTGTCATGTCCGCTCCAGCAACTCGTTCGCCAGCGCCTTGCCCAGCGCCACCGGGTCGTCCACCGGCCCGTTCGCGGAGAGCCGCCGGACACCGTCGTCCTGGCCCAGCGCGCCCCGCAGCCACAGCTCGGGGCCGTCCTCACCGTCGACCACCTCGGCGAGCGCACCGACCGGAGCCGTGCACCCTGCCTCGAGGGTGGCCAGCAGTTGCCGTTCCGCTGTCACCGCCGCGCGCGTGGCCGGGTCCTCCAGCGGCGCCAGGGCGGCCAGCACCTCGGTGTCGTCCGCGCGGCACTCGATGCCCAGGGCACCTTGTCCCGGCGCGGGCAGAACCTGGATCGGATCCAGCGTCTCGGTCACCTCGGCGAGCCGTCCCAACCGGGACAACCCTGCCCTTGCCAGCACCACCGCGTCCAATTTGCCATCGGCCACCATCGCGATCCTGGTGTCCACGTTGCCGCGGATCCCGGTGCATTCGACGCCCAGTCCGAGCGCCTCGATCTGCGCGACCCGGCGGGCCGCGCCCGTACCGACCAGGGCGCCGGTCGGGAGCTCGCCGAGGGTCAGGCCGTCGCGCGCGACGAGGACGTCGCGCGGGTCCTCGCGCACCGGGATGGCGCCGAGCGTCACACCGTCGAGCGGCGTGGTCGGCAGATCCTTCAGCGAGTGCACCGCGATGTCGATCTCGCCGGCCAGCAGTGCGTCCCGCAGCGCGCTGACGAATATGCCGGTGCCGCCGATCTGCTCGACCGGTGCGCGGTTCACATCGCCGGTGGTGGTGATCAGGACGAGCTCGACCTCGTGACCGAGCGCCCGCAGCCGGTCGGCGACCAGCGTCGACTGCGCGGTCGCGAGGGCGGACCGCCGGGTGCCGAGCCGGATCATGCCTGCTCACCTCCGCTCGACTTGGGAGTGGTCACCGCGTCCACCGTCGCCTGATCGAGCGCGAACAGCTGCCGCAGGGCATCGGCGTACGTCGGTCCGCCCGGGTCGGCCGCGAGTTCCTTCACGCGGACCGTCGGGTTGTGCAGGACCTTGTCCACCACGCGCTGGATGGTCCGGGCCACCTCGTGCCGCTGGGTCTCGTCGAGCCCGGGCAGCCGGCGCTCCAGCCGGGCCAGCTCGGACTCGACCAGCTCGGTCGCCATCGTCCGCAGCGCGACCACGGTCGGCGCGACCGACGCGGCCCGCCGGGTGGCCTCGAAGGATGCGGTCTCCTCGCCGACGATCCGGCGTACCTCGTCGATGTCGTCCTGGCTGCCGCCCGCCGTGCCGGCGAGATCGGCCAGCGTGACCAGCGTGACGCCGGGAATCCGCGCGGCCTCGGGCGCGACGTCCCGCGGCAGCGCCACATCCAGGACACCGAACGGCCGTCCGTCCGTCGCGTCCCGGATCATCTGCGAGGTCAGTACGACGCCACGCGCGCCGGTGCACGACACGACCAGGTCGGCGTCGGCCAACGCGTCCGGCACGTTCGCGAGCTGGATCGCCGTCCCGCCGACGCGCCCGGCCAGGGCGACCGCGCGCTCGTAGTTGCGGTTGGCAATGGTGACGCTCCCCGCGCCACCGTTGATCAGGGTCTGCGCGGCCAGCGACGCCATCGAGCCGGCGCCGACGATCAGTGCGCGGCGGCCCTCGAACCCACCGACCGCCTCGAGTCCGGCCGAGACGACCGAGCGACCGGCGGAGTCGATCCCGGTCTCGGTGCGCGCCCGCTTGCCGACCCGCAACGCGTGCTGGAACAGGGCGTTCAGGTCGGTACCGATCGTCTCCAGGTCCTGGCCGACGCGCAGCGTCTCCTTCACCTGACCGAGGATCTGGCTCTCCCCGACGATCATCGAGTCCAGCCCGACCGCGACCTGGAACAGGTGCGCGACGGCACCTTCCTCGAAGTGCACGTAGAGGTGCTCGGCCAGGTCCAGCAGCGGTACGCCGGTGACGTCGGACAGGATCGCGGTGACCTCGTCCATGCCGGCGTGAAACCGGTCGACGGTCGCGTAGACCTCGGTCCGGTTGCAGGTCGCGAGGACGGCGGACTCCGCGACGGCCGGGGTGTGCTTGACGGTCAGGGCCAGCTTGGTCGCCGCGTCCGGATCGAGCGCCACGCGCTCGAGGACGTTGATGTCAGCCGAGCGGTGGGAGATGCCGACGACCAGGTAGCTCATGCGCCGACACCCCCGCCAACGCTCGGCAGATCGGTCAGACCGTTCATCGCTGGTAGTTCGGGCACCTGGGGGAGCGCCGCCTCTCCGGACTTTCGTTGTTCGTGGTACGCCAGGATCTGCAACTCGATCGAGAGGTCCACCTTGCGGATGTCGACGCCGTCGGGCACGGACAGCACCACCGGCGCGAAGTTCAGGATGCTGGTCACCCCGGCGGCGACCAGCCGGTCGCACACCTCCTGGGCCGGACCGGCGGGGGTGGTGATGACGCCGATCGAGACCCGGTCGGCCTCGACGATGTCCTCCAGCTCGGCGAAGTCGCGGACCTCCATGTCACCGATCTGCTCGCCGACCAGGTTCGGGTCGGCGTCGAGCAGGGCGACGATGCGGAATCCGCGCGTACCGAAACCGGAGTAGTTCGCCAGTGCGTGGCCCAGGTTTCCGATCCCGACGATGACGACGGCCCAGTCCTGGGTGACCCCGATCTCGCGGGCGATCTGGTAGCGCAGGTACTCGACGTCGTACCCGACGCCGCGGGTGCCGTAGGAGCCCAGGTAGGACAGGTCCTTGCGGAGCTTGGCCGAGTTCACCCCGGCCGCGGTCGCCAGATCCTCGCTGGACGCGGTGGCGATGCCGCTGTCCGACAGCGCGGTCAGGGCCCGCAGGTAGACCGGCAAGCGCGCGACAGTCGCCTCGGGGATGCCGCGTTCGGTTCTCGTCGGCGGGCCGGGGCGACGGCTGCTGGCACGCGTCACAATTCTCCTGGGAACGGTAAGTCCAGGCCGCGGTCTGACGGCCGGCGGCCGTTACTTACTCTAGGAGCTTGTGAACGTGAGAACAAAATCGGCAGGAGTGACGTGGGAGACACGCCTCAGCCGGTCAGCGCCTTTCGGAGCCGCGCGGGGTCCACTCGCCAGAAGTCGTGCTGCTTCCCGTCCACGAAAGTGACCGGGATCTGCTCGCCGTACTCCGTGAACAGGCGGTCATCCTGGGTGATGTCGACCTCGGTCCACTCCACCCCGAGCTCGGCGCAGACCGCCTCGACGATCGCCCGGGCGTCGTCGCAGAGGTGACAGCCGGGCCTGCCGTAGAGCGTGACGCGGCTCATCGGGGCGTCTCCCGGAGCCGGCCCTTGGCGACCTTGCCGGTGACCGAGTGCGGCAGATGGTCCACCACCTCGATCTCGACCGGGCACTTGAACCGCGCCAGCCGGGTCCCGGCGTACTCCCGGACCGCGGTGATGTCCACGGTCGTGTCCGCCTGCGGTACGACGAACGCCTTGACGGCCTCGCCCGTCTCCTCGGACGGTACGCCGATGACCGCGGCCTCCCGCACGCCGGGCGCGCCGACGAGCACGTCCTCCACCTCGCTCGGGAAGACGTTGAAGCCGGACACGATGACCAGCTCGCGCAGGCGGTCGACCAGGAAGAGGTCGCCGTCGGGGTCCAGGTAGCCGACGTCACCGGTGCGGTACCAGCCGTTCGCGTCCGGGCCGTCCACGCCGTCCGGCCAGTAGCCCGAGAACAGATTCCCGCCACGGATCAGGATCTCGCCGGGGTCGTCGCCCTCGACGTCCTCACCTTGCTCGTCGGCGATCCGGAGCTCGACGTTCGGCAGTGCGCGGCCGACCGAACCGGGCTTCGGCGCGGCCTCGCCCAGGGTCGTGGTGACGCCCGGGGACGCCTCGGTCAGGCCGTAGCCCTGGTGCACGAACAGGCCGCTGGCCTGCTCGAAGCGGTCCGCGAGCGCTCGGTCCAGGGCCGACGCGCCGGTCAGCACGACCTTGACGGTCCGCAGCGCCTCGCGCAGATCCGGCCGGACCAGGAGCGCGTGCAGCGCCGGCGGGGCCAGCGGCAGGCGGGTGACGCCGTGCTCGCCGATCAGCTCGAGGGTGTGCGCGGGGTCGAACCGCCGGTCGATGATCAGGGCCGCGCCGGTGGCGACGGTCCATCCCAGGACGGCGTTCAGGCCGAACGCGTGGAACATCGGCAGGACGCCGAGGACGACGTCCTCGGGCCCCATCCGGTCCTCGCCGAGCTCGGAAAGATTCTTCACGTTCGCCGCGAGGGCCCGATGGGTGAGCATCGCGGCCCGCGGATCGCCACTGGTTCCGGAGGTGTAGAGCAGGACCGCGAGCATCTCCGGGTCGATCGAGGAAAATAACGGAGCGTTACCGACGAGCTCGCCGGGCGCGACCGTTCGGATCCCCTCGACCTTGTCCGCGAGGTCGGCGTCGGCGACCGCGATCCGGGCTCCGGAGTGCTTCGCGACGGCCGCGATCTCGGGCGTCGTGAGCCCGGTGTTCAGCGGCACGGCAACCAATCCGGCGCGCAGAATCCCCAGGTAGGACGTGACGAATTCGATGCTGTTGGCAACGAGTAGCACGACCCGGTAGCCGGGCACCAGGCCGGCCGCGGCGAACCCCTGCGCGGCCCGGTCGACGGCCTGGTCGAGCTCGCTCCAGGTCAGCCGCCGCACCCCGTCGACCAGCGCGAGACGTTCGCCGTGACGTTGCGCTGTGTCACGAAGAATGTCCGCGAAATTCAAGTTCACCAGGTGAGTCTGTCATGCGTCAGGTGCGCTCCGGGATCGACCGGCTCGCTCGAAACGGTTGCAGCGGAGCGTGACGACAGATATACAGGTGAACTCGTGGGCGACCTTCTGCTGAACCTCACACTGCAGAAACCGTCCGCGTGGGGTGACCATGCGCGATGAACCCCGACAGCAGGCTGCGCCGCATCGCGGAGACAGTCCGCTGGCGCATTCGTGACGATCGGACCGGACGGAAGGCGGCACGCCTCAGGCTGTTGACAGCGAGTGCTTCTCGGGTAACGCTCGGTGCTGTCCCAGCCGCTGTGGCCATCGCGGATGTGTCGAACGACGTGTCAGTTGAACGGGGAGAAATCTTGACGACGCCGGAGCCAAGCCCGGACGGGATGAGACGTGCAGAGCTCGTCGATCGCGCCCAGGCCGGGGACGTCGGTGCCTTCGGTGAGCTGTACGACGAGTACTCGCTCACCGTCTATCGCTACATCTACGCGCGGGTGTCGTCGTCGGCACTCGCGGAGGACCTGACCAGCGAGACCTTCGTCCGGGCGCTGCGCGCGTTGGACTCGTTCCGCTGGCAGGGCAGGGATTTCGGGGCCTGGCTGGTCACCATCGCCAGGAACCTGATCACCGACCACTACAAGTCCGGCCGGGTCCGGCTGGAAGTGGTCACGGACGAGATCGAGACGCACGACCGGCAGACCGAGGGGCCCGAGGTCGACGTACTGGCCAGGGCCACCGCCGAGGTGCTGCGGGACGCCGTCGCGGGCTTGCCCGAGGAGCAACGCGACTGCCTGACGATGCGATTCTTCGCCGGTTTGTCGATCGCGGAAACGGCCAAGGCGCTGGAGAAGTCCGAAGGCGCCGTCAAGCAACTGCAACTGAGGGCCGTACGGCACTTGGCGAAGGTTATCCCCAAGGACTTGAGGTGAGGAGGATGACAACGAATGTCTTTCGTAACCCGTCAGGGAGTTTCCTCGTTTGCCTGGTGAGGACCTGTCGGTGACCCCGACTGGCCATTGAGGAGAACGAGAACACATGAGTGACCTACACAGGGCTCGAGCGCGCGCGGAGACCTTCGCGCACGCCGTCGATCATGGGCCCCGTCACTCTTCGCGACACAGCGATGACCCGGAGCTTGTTGAGTGTGTTGAACTCGTCGGTCGGCTGAGGACCGCCGGCGCAGTCGCACCGCGTCCGGAGTTCAGCGCCGAGCTACGGCACCGTCTGCTCGAGCAGGCGGCCGCCCGCGCGGCGACGACGACTCCGACGGTGGTGCGCAGCACACCGGACAGCTCCGACGACCCGCCGGGTGGCGAGGACGTCGACGCGTCCGTGACAGACATCCGCCATCGTCACGGCCGGCGCATCCGGCTCGTGGCCAGCACCGCCGCGCTGGTCCTGCTCGGAGGTGGCATCGGTTCCGCCGCCGCCGCCCAGCAGGCGATGCCCGGCGACACCTTGTACGGGATGAAGCGCAGCATCGAGAACGTCTCGACCAACGTGAGCGTCGGTGACGACTCGCGGGGCCGGCGCGATCTCGAGCACGCGATGACCCGATTGTCCGAGGTCCAGCAGCTCGCCGATTCCGGCGGCGCTGTCGGCACGATCAACAGCACCCTTGACGACTTCTCGGTGCAGGCCCGCAAGGGCGTGTCCCGGTTGGTCGCGTCGTACCAGCAGAACGGCGACGAGAGTTCGATCACGGCGATCACGACCTTCATCACGAACGCCCGCCAGGCTCTTGGTGAGCTCGCGCCGAAACTGCCGCCGGAGTCGCTGAAGTCAGGCGTGGAGGCGCTGGCCACGATCGAGCAGCTGGCCCAGCACACCTCGGTCGCCTGCCCGAAGTGCGACGCACCGAAGCCGGCCAAGGGCGGCGGCAGCCAGCCGAACCGTCCGAGTGTCGGCACCGGGCCGAGCGACCCGGCCAACGGCAACCCGTCGGTCGAGCCGTCCACGGCTCCGACCCCCGGTGCGTCGACGACGGTGCAACCGAGCACGAAGCCGTCGCAACTGCCGAACACCACGATCGTGCAGGAGTCCAACACTCCCCCGCCGAGCCTGAAGACCCCGCCGACGTCGTCGAACTCGACGACCCCGACGGTGGTCCCCTCCTTGCCCACCCCCGGCACACCGTCGTGGCCCTGGCCGTTTCCGACGCTGAGCCTGCCCAGCACTCCCATCATCAACATCCCGGGAGTCCTCCAGACCCTCCTTCCGCCCTGGAAGTAGGTCACCGACACCGAGAAGCCCGGCGCACATCCCGCGCCGGGCTTCTTGTTGCAGTTGACACTGTGTCAACGGCGACAGTGAGGGGGTCATGGTGAACATCGGAGAATTCGCTCGTCTCGGTGGCGTGTCGACGCGCATGTTGCGGCACTACGACGCCATCGGCCTGCTCCAGCCCGCCGACGTCGATCCGTCCAGCGGGCGGCGCTCGTACGACGTGGCGCAGTTGCCCGTGCTCAACCGGTTGCTCGCCCTCAAGGGGCTCGGGTTCAGCCTGGACGAGGTCGGCGTACTGCTCGGCGAAGGAGTGGAGCCGGCGCAACTGCAGGGCATGCTGCGGCTGCGGCAGGCCGAGTTCGAACGCCGGATGCGGCACGACCGGCACGCTCTCGACCGGGTGACGGCGCGACTCCGGCTGATCGAACAGGAGACCCAGGTGACCACACAGATCGAAACCAAGCAGACCGGCGCTCTGACTCTCGCAGCCCTCTCGGCGACCGCCCCGGACGCCAGCCGGCAGAGCACCGGCCCCGCCGTCTACAGCTTGTTCGGCCAGGTGATCGAGCGGATGGAGGCGGCCGCGGCCGATCGGACCACGCCGGTTGCTCATTACGTGCCGAGCTCCGGCGGGGCCGAGGTCGAGGTCACGGCCGGGTACGCCGTACCCGCCGACTCGGTGCCCGGTCTGGACACCTACACCCTTCCCGCTGCCGAGGTCGCCTCGACGATTCATCAGGGCCCGATGTCCGGGATCGCCACGGCGTACCAGACCCTCGCGCAGTGGGCCGAGGCCAACGGCCACCACAAGGTTCTGGAGTCGCCGCGCTGGCGCGAGCACTACCTCGAGGCCGACGGTGAGGACGACACCGACTGGATCGTCGAGGTCCAGCTGGAGGTCGGCTAGATGTGATGTCCAGGGAGGTTGTCCCGGTCGGCATCGGTGAGCCTGTCTGACAGGTGAAGGCCTCCGGTTGTGAAGTGGAGCTGTCTAAGGA
>NZ_JBVJHF010000012.1:0-176468 GCF_055586945.1 Kribbella sp. NPDC048837 | reverse complement strand
CGTCAAGAACTCACCACGTCCAGGAGCGCCCCAGTGCTCACCAGCCAGCAGCACGAGTCTGCACCCAAACCACAGACCCAACACTCATTAGGAGCCGCCGCGTAGCACGCGTGGGGCAGACCCCAGTACTTCAGGCGGTGCGGGTTCGGAGGAACTTGCCGAAGTGGGGGACGGTGAAGGCGACGGTGCCGCGTTCGGCGGAGAAGACGAGGCCTTTCTTGATCAGGCCGTCGCGGGCGGGGGAGAGGGACTGGGGTTTGCGGTTGAGGGTGCTGGCGACTTCGGCGGTGGGGACGGAGCCGTCGTCGACGCCGATGCCCAGTTCGGCCATCGCACGCATGTACTCGCGTTCCGCCGGAGTGGCACGTTCGTACCGGGAGCCGAAGAAGCCGACGGTGAGTTCGGCGGACGCCTCAGGGGCCGCGACTGCCACGTCCTTGATGGTGATGGGGGACGTCGGCGCGTGGTCCCAGGTGGAGTGGGCGAACGCCTGGACGAAGTACGGGTAGCCGTCGGTCTGGGCGTACAGCTCGTCCAGCGCCTCCTCGTCGTACTGCACGCCCTCGCTCTCGGCCGGGACCATCAGCGCCCGGTCGCAGGCCTCCCGGGCGAGCCGGTCGACGCGGATGTAGCGGAAGAGCCGTTCGGAGTACGACTTGCTGGCGGAGAGTACGGCGGGTAGATGCGGCAGGCCGGCACCCACGACCACCAGCGGCGCGCTCTGCTGCGAGATCTCGTGACAAGCAGCGCACAGCGCGGACAGGTCGTCCGCACTGATGTCCTGCATCTCGTCGATGAACAACCCGACTCCGACGGACAGATCGCCGGCCAGATCGGCCGCATCGGCGAACAGCTCGATCAGGTCCATCTCCAGGTCACCGGAGTCCGCGCGACCCTTCGCCGCGGCCACGTCGACCGGCGGATGCCACCGGATCCCCTTCCGGTCGTGCGCATCGGTCCGCAAAGCAAAAGCCTTGAGTACGGCGCTGAACTGGTCGACCCGCTCGTCGTCACGGTGCCGGTGTCCGAGCTCCCGCATCGCGGTGTGCAGCACCTGCGCGATCGGCAGCCGGATGCTCTGGTCCGGCCGGGCCTCGATCTTCCCGGTGCCCCAGGCCCGCTTGATCGCCTGGCTGCGCAAGGTGTTGAGCAGCACCGTCTTACCGACCCCTCGGAGCCCACTGAGCACCAGGCTCCGCTCCGGCCTGCCTGCGGCGACGCGCTCGAGCACTACCTCGAACTGCCGCACCTCGGTGTCGCGTCCGGCCAGCTCAGGCGGCCGCTGACCGGCGCCGGGCGCATAGGGATTCCGGATCGGATCCATGCTGTCACTGTATGAGCCCGTCTAGCGTTTTCCTTAGATTTCGCTAGCGACACCGAGACCGTGTCGCGCCCCGGCGCGCGAGCCGGGGCGCGACCGGGCGTCAGCTGACCGTCACGATCCGGTACGGCGACACCGCCTGCGCGTGGTCCGCGTCACCGGCGAACAGCACCCGGTACGCGAAGGCCCCCCGCGCGGCCGGCTTGATGCCGAACGCGTACTTCCCCGAGGTGCTGAGCTTGACCGAGGCGATCGACTTCCAGGTCTTGTTCGAGTACAGCTGCAGCGATACCGGCTGACCCGCGTGTGCCGGAGCGACGTACCCGGACAACGCGGTCGTCCCACCCAGCCGGATCGCGGCCGGCGAGAGGACCGACGAGATCGTCGGCGCGACCTGCACGGTGATGTCCGCGGTCCGGGTGCCCATCAGGTCGGCGTTACCGGGGAACGTCAGCATGTACACCGAGGAGACGGCCGGCTTGTGGACGACCGACAGCGTGCCCGTCGACGACGTCTTCAGCGCCGCCAGCAGGGTGAACTTGGAGACGTTCTTCGGCCGCACGTAGACGTTCACCGGCAGACCGGCGTACGCCAGGTTGTCGATCCGTAGCGTGCTGCCCTTGATCGTGATCGAGCCGCCGTAGTTGATCAGCGTCGAGGTCGTGCTGATGCCCGACTTCATCCCGAGCAGCTGCGTCACCGCGATCGGGCTGACCTTGCCGCCGCGGTCCACCACCCAGGCGGCGAACGTGTACGTCGTCCCTTGCGCGAGACCGGTCGCTTTCGCGGCGGACGCCGTACCGGAGTACACCAGCGTGCCGGTGGTGAGGGTCGGCGCCTTGCTGCCGACGTTGCGCCGGACGACCACGTGGTCGAGGTCCGTCGTCGGCGGGATCTTCCAGGTCAGGTTCGCCGCCAGGTAGGCGCCGCTCGCGTCGAACGAGGTCACCGCCTGCGGCGCCAGATCGGCGGTCTGGAAGGTCGATGTGTAGCGGCCGAGGATCGCCGCGCCGGTGTCCCGCACCCCGTCGACGACAATCCGGTACGGCGTGTTGTCGAGCAGCGAGCTGGACGGCGTGATGGCGATCGTCCGGGCCGCCGCGTCGTAGCCCGGCGCGATGGAAACCTGCGCGCCGGTCTTCCCGTTCAGCAGGTGGATCGCGGCCGAGGTGATGCTGGCCTGCGCGGCGTCGCGGCTGAGCGTGATCGTCGGATGGACGTCCACCGAGACGTTCGCGCTGAAGTCAGGCACCGACGCGTCCTCGACCAGGAAGGACGGGTCGGTAGGGCCGGGACCGCCGGTGTCCGAGGCACCGACCGTCACTGTGTACGGCCGGCTGTCGCGCGAGCCGTTGTAGTTGGAGACCTTGATGTAGCTGATACCGGCGCCCAGGCTGGCGTTGGTGCCGGCTGTCAGGGCGGCGGGGATCTCGAAACCGTCCGCGTCCTCGTCCGGTCGCGGGGTCTGGACGTGCGCGAGCAGGCGGAAGTCCTGGTCGTAGACGGAGACGACCGGGCCGAAGTTCTGCGCGAACTCGACCGAGTCGTAGAGCGGGCCGGTGACCTTCACCGTGACGTTGCGCGCGGCCGCGGAGTCGACCTTGAACCAGTCCGCGTCACCTTCGGCGCCGATCGAGGCGGAGGCCGAACTGCCCAGGCTCTGAGCCCGGGCCGGGAAGTCGTTGCCGTCCGGCGTCGCGGCAGTGAAGTCGGCACCCGTCGGACCACCCAGCGCGGCATAGGCGTCCACGATGCCCGCGCCGTAGTACGGGTCGTTGCCCCGCGGACCCGCGTCCCGGGCGGTCTCCTTCAGCCGGGCCACGACCTGATCCGGCGTGAAGGCCGGGTACTTGTTCCGGACCAGTGCGGCGACGCCGGCGACGATCGGGGCCGAGAACGACGTACCGCTGGCCTGCCCGTACGGGAAACCCGGAGCGAGGTCGCGCGGCACCGTACTGACGATGTCGTAGCCGGGAGCCGAGAGGTCGAGCCAGTCGCCGCGCGAGCTGAAGCTCGTGGTCACGGCGTTGTCGTTGGTCGCACCGACGGAGAGCACGTCCGGGTAGGCCGCCGGGTACTGCGGCGCGTCGTCCCCGGTGTTCCCCGCGGCAGCCACCACGACGACACCGCCGGCCACGGCGTTCGCCACCGCGTCCCGCAGGACGAGGCTGTCCATCGTCCCGCCGAAGGACATGTTGACGACCCGCGCGCCGTGCGAGACCGCCCAGTTGAGGCCCTCGATGATGTCCTCGTCGGTGCCGGTGCCGAACGCGTCGAGCACCTTGACCGGCATGATCCTGGCGCTCCAGGCGACCCCGGCGATGCCCTCGGTGTTGTTCGTGTTGGCCGCGATGATCCCGGACACGAAGGTGCCGTGGAAGTTGTCGTCGACCGGCGGCGCCGCCGGGTCGACGGCGTTGTAACCGGCCACGGTCCGGCCGCTCAGATCCGGGTGGCCGGCGTCGATACCGGTGTCCAGTACGGCGACCGTCTGGGCGCCGGCGCTCTTGCTGAGGTCCCACGCCTGCGGCATCCGGACGGTCGGAAGGTAGCGCTGGAGGCCTGCGGTGTAGGCCTCGTCGTTCGGCGTCGCGGTCGCCTTGCGCAGGTAGTTCAGCGACGCGAACTCGACGCTCGGGTCCGCCTTCAGCTTCTTCAGCAGGTCGGGTGCGCCCGCCGTGCCGGTGACCTTGACGACGTCCTTCGCGACGGCCTTGGCCGTGTTCTTGCTGATGGCCAGCTTGCGGGCCGACGCACTCGCCTTCGGCCGGAACTTCACCAGCACCGAATGCGGGTCGTAGGCGGTGGTCACCCCGGTGGAGAACGGAAGGTGCTTCGGCGTGGGCTGTGCCGCTTGACCGGACGAGCCGGTGACGGTGACCAACGTTGCGGCGATCAGGGCCGCGGGCACGCCGAGGCGCACCACATGGACAGGGCGGAACGACACGGATCCCCCACAGATCTGAGAGTGGCAGTCGGCGGAGTATGTCACGCGGAACCGACGCATATCTGCCGCTTCGACTGCAACAAACATGCAACCGCTCTCTACGACTCTCTAGCGAAAAGACTAGAAAGTGATAGACAGCACGAGCGACCGCAGGCGCACTATGGTTCCGCCATGCGGGTGGAGTGGGCTGAGCAGGCGGGGGCGCTGTACGAGCGCGTGCATCAGCAGTACGTCGGTGGCGCCCGCAAGCTCGAGGCGCTGATCGACGAGCTGATCGGTGAGGAAGAGGGCATCAACTACCTCAGCGCGACCGCCCGGGCGAAGGATCCGGAGTCGTTCCTGGCGAAGGCGGCCAAACCCCATCCCGACGATCCGAACAGACCGAAGTACGACGATCCGCTGAACCAGATCACCGACCTGGTCGCGGCCCGGGTGATCACCTTCCTGGTCGAGGCGGTGGACCGGGTGTGTGAGGTGATCGAGGCCGAGTTCGAGATCGTCGAGCACACCGACATGGGGGCGCACACCCGCGCGCAGGGCGTGTTCGGGTACGCCAGCAAGCACTACCTGGTCCGGCTGAACGCGCACCGCCGCGAGCTGCCGGAGTACGCCGTACTGAAGAACCTGACGATGGAGATCCAGGTCCGGACCGCGGTCCAGCACGCGTGGGCCGAGTTCGAGCACGACATCCGGTACAAGCTGGACATCCCGCCGGACCGCAAGCCCGAGTTCGACCGGCGGTTCCTGCTCGCGGCCGCGTTGATGGAACTGGCGGACAACGAGTTCACCGAGATCGACCGGCTCTACCGCGAGCTCGCGGCGGCCGAGACGGACAAGACCCCGCGGGACCTGACCACGGCGATCCTGACGACGTACCTGACCCGTCGCTACCCGGACGCGCCGCACGCCAAGACCAACCACTACGCGTGGATGCTCGGCATCCTCGACCGGCTCGGCGTCACTTCCGAGGAGCAGCTCACCGAGCTCCTCACCGGCATCGACAGCTCCGCGGTGCAGGCCGCGATGACGCATCGCTTCCCGGCCGGCACGGTACGGCGCCTCGACGACGACCTCCTCGCCGCGAAGGGGACGGCGTACGTCGACCTGTTCCCCGACGAGGAGCGCCGCCAGAAGATCCTCCGCGGACGGCTCAAAGCCCTCGCCCGCGCCGGCATCACCGAGCCCTGACCAGGTCCTCCGCGACGGCGGCCGCCGTACGACGGGCCCAGGCGCTCGTGGTGATCAGTCCGAGCACGAGGACGAGTACGCCGCAGCCGGCGATGATGTACCAGCACAGCTGCGCGGCGTCGACGAACCCGGTCTCGAGCGGGCCGACCAGCCGGGCGGTCAGGACCGTACCGGCGATCGCGACGCCGAGGGAGACGCCGACCTGGCGGCTGGTCGAGGCGATCGCGGCAGCGACGCCGGCCTGGGACAGCGGCATCCCGGACACCGCGGCATTCGTGATCGGCGCGTTCAGCATGCCGAAACCGAGTCCGAAGATCAGATAGCCGGCGAGCAGCGCCTCGGTCGAGGTCGTCAGGCTCAACTGCGACAGCAGCAGCCCCGAGGCAGCGAGCGTGCTCCCGGCAACGACCAGCGGCAGCCGCGGACCGCGATGCCCGACCAGCCACCCGGACAGCGGCGCGAACACCACCGTCATCGCCGCCATCGGCAACGTCAGCAACCCGGCCTGCAACGCCGAGAACCCGCGCGCCGACTGCAGATACAAGGAGTTGAGGAACAGAAAGCCGGAGAGGGCGGAGAACCCGGCGACCGCGATCAGCGTCGCTCCCGAGAACGGCGCGCTACGGAAGAACCGCGGGTCCAGCAACGGCTGGTCCCGCCGCCGCTCGTACAGCACCAGACAGACGAGCGCCGACGCGGCCAGCACGAAACACCCGATGATCAGCGGCGATCCCCACCCGGCCGACTGACCCTCGATGATCCCGTAGATCAGGCCGCCGAGCAGCAGCACCACCAGCACCTGCCCGACCGGATCGATCCGCCGCGGCACCGCCGCGCGCGACTCGGGCACGAAGAAGGCAGTCATCGCCAGGGCCGCCAGCGCGACCGGCACGTTGATCCAGAAGATGAACCGCCAGCCCGCGCCGTCGACCAGCGCGCCACCGACCACCGGCCCGACGGCCAGGCTGAGTCCGACCACACCGCCCCAGACGCCGATCGCCTGGGCCCGCTCGCGCGGATCGGTGAACGTGTTGGTGATGATCGACATGGCGACCGGGTTGAGCATCGACCCACCGACCGCCTGCAGCATCCGGAAGACGATCAGCAGGTCCACGGTCGGCGCCAGCCCGCACAGCAGCGACCCGATCCCGAACACCACCAGCCCGGCCTGGAAGGTCCGGCGCCGCCCGATCCGGTCCGCGGTCGAGCCGGAGACCATCAGCAGACTCGCCAGCACCAGCGTGTAGGCGTCGATGGTCCACTGCAGCTTGGCCACCGACGCGTCCAGCTCGGAGCGGATGGCCGGCAGGGCCAGGTTCACGATCGTGGAGTCCAGCCCGACGATGAACAGGCTGGAGCAGCAGATGCCGAGGATCAGCAGCCGCCGCCCCCGCGTCAGCTCCGCCGCATACTTGGACAGCTCATCGCGTCCGGGCACCCGGCTTCCTCCGATCATCTGTTGAAGACTTTACTACCGACGCCGGAAACGATTCCCCCGGTGTCCGACCACTGGTTGAAAAGGATTGGCGGACTGTCGGCGGGCCCACCTAGGCTTGATCCATACGCCTGGTCAGGTGCCTCTTTCTCAACCCTTCTACGCCTCTTGCGAGACGTCATGTCCCTGCGCCTCATTCCGTTCGCCGACCCGGGTGTGCCGGACACCCGGTCGGGCCTCCGACTCATTGTCTGGCTCGAGCACCAGCAGCTGCGCGGGCAGGCCCTCGCGGTGTTCTTCGGCCTGCTCTACTTCGGCGGGATCGCCGCCGCCCCGGTCGCCGTCGGTCTCGCCGTCCAGGCGGTGATCGACCTGTCCTGGCCCAAGCTGTTCCTGGCCGGGGCCCTGCTGCTCGCGTTCGGCGCGGCCAAGGCGGCGGCCGACTCGTTCTTCCACCGTGCCGTCGTGACCAACTGGATCAGTACGGCGTCGCGCCTGCAGCAGCTGCTGTTCCGCAAGGCCGCGGAGCTGGGCTCGCTGCTGACCCGCCGGATCGCCGCCGGCGAGGTGGTCGCCGTGAGCAGCGGCGACGTGGAGAAGATCGGCTGGTTCGTCGAGGTGCTCGGCCGGTTCGCCGCCGCGCTGCTCACCTGCTTCGCCGTCGTCATCGGGCTGCTGCTCTATGAGCCGCAGCTCGGCCTGGTGGTCGCCATCGCCGTACCGGTGCTGGCGTTCTCGATCGTTCCGCTGATGGGTCCGGCCGAGCGCCGGGCCGACGCCCAGCGGGCCAAGGGTGGCCGGGCCACCGAGCTGGCCGCCGACACCGTCGCCGGTCTGCGCGTGCTGCGCGGCATCGGTGGTGAACAGCTGTTCCTGGACCGCTACCGCGCCGCCTCGCAGGACTACCGGGCCAGTGCGGTCCGCAGTGCCCGGATGTGGTCGCTGATCGCGGCTCTCCAGGTGCTGCTGTTCGGGGTGTTCCTCGTGGTGGTCGTGTGGCTGGGTGTCCGGCTGGTGATGTCCGGGCAGATCTCGGTCGGCGAGCTCGTCACGACGTACGGGTTCATCACCTTCATGCTGGTGCCGCTGCACACGTTCGAGGAGACCGCGAGCGCGTTCATCTTCTCGAAGGTGTCGGCGCGCCGGGCCGCGCGGGTGCTGTCGCTGCAGCGGACCGACGAGACCAAGGGCACCGCTGAGGCGCAACTGCCTGACGGTGACCTGCTCGACCCGGTCTCCGGTCTGCACGTCCCGGCCGGCAGCTTCACCGCGGTCGTCTGTGGTGACCCGGACGCGGGCGGCCGGCTGGCCGACCGGCTGGGTGGTCACAGCCCGACGGCCGAGGCCGACGAGGCTTCGGTGCTGCTCGACGGTGTGGCGCTGGACGACCTCCCGCTGGACTCGGCGCGGACCGTCGTACTGGTTCAGGACAAGGACCCGGTGCTGTTGTCGGGGACGGTGCGCGACCTGTTCGACGTGCCGTCGAGTGGTGCGGTCTCTGCGGAGACAGCGCTCGACGCAGCGCAGTGCGCGGACATTCTCGACGTACTGCGGCAGACGCTGCCGGCTGGTGAGTCCGACGCGATGAGGGCCGTGCTGACCGAGCGCGGACGGTCCCTGTCCGGTGGGCAGCGGCAGCGGGTGGCCTTGGCTCGCTCGCTGTACGTCGACCCGCCGGTGGTGGTGCTGGACGAGCCGACCAGTGCGGTGGACGCACACACCGAGGCCCGGATCGCCGATGGCCTGCGGCTGCTGCGGGCCGGCCGGACCACTGTGGTGTTCACCTCCAGCCCGCTGATGCTGGACCGCGCGGAGCGGGTGGTGTTCGTTCCGGACGGCCGCGTCGATGCCGTCGGCACCCATCACGACCTGGTGCACACGAACCCGCGCTACCGCGCGGTCGTGACCCGTGAAGACGAACCAACTCTCGAGGAGTCGCTGTGAAGCGCCCTGAGTACGACCCGGCAGCCCCGCAGGAAGCGGCCCGGCTGCCGGTGGCAGGCAGCACGACTGTGCGTGCCTACCTGAAGACACTGTTCCGCCGGCACCGCCGTGCGTTCGCCTGGCTGACGCTGGTGAACGCCGCGGCGGCGCTGAGCGGCATGGTCGGTCCCTGGCTGCTCGGCAACGTCGTCGAGAAGCTGTCGCAGGGCAGCACCGATGTGAAGCTGCCGTACGTCGTGACCGGGTTCGTCATCGCCCTGCTGGTGCAGACGGTGTTCGTCCGGTTGACCCGGCTGCGGGGTGCGGTGCTCGGCGAGGAGATGCTCGCCGACCTCCGCGAGGACTTCCTGGTCCGCGCGGTCGGCCTGCCGCCGGGCGTGCTGGAGCGGGCCGGGACCGGTGACCTGCTGTCCCGGATCACCACCGACATCGATCGGCTCTCGCACGCGATGCGGGACGCCGTGCCGCAGTTGACCATCGCGGTGATCTGGGCCGGGCTGCTGATCGGCGCACTGGTCGTGACCGCACCTGAGCTAGCGGTGGCCGTGGTGATCGCGACACCGATCCTGATCATCGGCGGCCGGTGGTACTTCCGCCGCGCGCCCTCGGCGTACCGGTCCGAAGCCGCCGGGTACGCCGCGGTGGCCTCCGGGCTGGCCGAGACCGTGGACGCCGGCCGGACCGTGGAGTCGCACCGGCTCGGCGACCGCCGGATCAAGCTGGGCGACACCCGGATCGGGCAGTGGGTCGCCTGGGAGCGGTACACGCTCTACCTGCGGATGATCCTGTTCCCGGTGATCAACATGACCCACACGATCGCGCTGGCCGCCGTGCTCGTCATCGGTGGCGGTTTCGCCATCCAGGGCTGGCTCACCGTCGGCGCGCTCACCACGGGCGCGCTGTACATCCAGATGCTGGTCGAGCCGGTCAACATGATGATCCGCTGGTACGACGAACTCCAGGTGGCGCAGGTGTCACTGGCGCGGCTGGTCGGGGTCCGTGAGGTCGAGGCGGCCGCTACCGACGGAGACGCCGAGCCGGAGGGCCGGACTGTGCTGGCCGACGACGTACGGTTCGGCTATCTGGAAGGCCGGGACGTGCTGCACGGTGTCACGCTGACTGTGCAGCCGGGTGCCCGCGTGGCGCTCGTAGGCCCTTCTGGAGCAGGGAAATCGACGCTGGGCCGGTTGCTGGCAGGCATCTACTCGCCGCGGGTCGGTGACATCACCTTGGGTGGTGCGGCCCTCGACCAGATGTCGGCCGAGCAGGTCCGCAGCCACGTCGCGCTGGTCAACCAGGAGCACCACGTGTTCGTGGGCAGTGTCCGGGACAACCTGCGGCTGGCCCGGCCGGAGGCGACCGACGCGGACCTGTGGGCCGCGCTGCGTTCGGTCGACGCCGACGGATGGGTCGCCGGGTTCGACAACGGGCTGGACACCGAGGTGGGCTCCGGTGGGGTCTCGCTGACTCCGGCGCAGGCCCAGCAGGTCGCCCTGGCCCGGCTGGTGCTGGCCGACCCGCACACGCTGGTCCTGGACGAGGCGACCTCGTTGATGGACCCGCGCGCCGCCCGGCACCTCGAGCGGTCGCTGGCCGGCGTGCTGGAGGGCCGGACCGTGGTGGCGATCGCGCACCGGTTGCACACCGCGCACGACGCGGACGTGATCGCGGTCGTGGAGGACGGCCGGATCGTCGAGCTGGGCGGTCACGACGAGCTGGTCGATGCCCAGGGCCCGTATGCGGCGCTCTGGCACTCCTGGCACGGCGAGCGCTGAGGTCACCGGGGGCAGGCCGCGAGCCTGCCCCCGGTGACCCGGGCCGTGTGAGGATAGAGCTGTGCTGACAACGCTGTTCTCGCTGACGTCCACCCTGGCACTCGACGTGAACGACGAGGGCCGCCTGCTCGTCCTCTACGACGGCACCGGCGTCCGCCAGGTCAACGAGATCGCTCCCGACGGGACCTGGCGAGCACTCACCGAGCTCGACGACACGTGTCGTGGCGCCCGGTTCATCCCGGGCAGCCGCCTCGTCGTCATCGAGCACGACAGCGGCGGCAACGAACGCGGCCAGCTGTCGGTCCTCGACCTGGACGAGCCTGGGCTGCCCGCACTCACTCCGCTCGTCCATGACCTCGAGTACAACCACCACCTGGTCGACGCCAACGCCACCCGGATCCTCTTCACCACGAACCGGCGCAACGGCGTCGACTTCGACCTGGTCGCCCGCGACCTGTCGACCGGCACGGAGACGGCTCTGTACGACGGCGGCGGATGGGTGATGCGAGTCAACGCCTCGCCGGACGACCGGTGGGTCGTGCTGTCCCTGGCCAGCGCGCCGGCGAACTCCATCCAGCTGCTCCTGGTCGACACAACCACGCAGTCCGTCACGGAGCTCACCCCGGCGGACGCACACAACGACCAGCAGGCCGTCTCCTGGCTGCCGGACTCCACCGCGTTCCTGGTGTCGACCAATGCCGGCCGCGACCGGATGGCTCTGCGCCGGTACGACGTGGCCGACGCGGCGTGGATCGACGTACTCGCGGACGACGCCCGCGACCTGGCCGGTTGGGTCTCGCCCGGTGGTGAGAACCTGCTCGTCGCCGCGGTGCGGGACGGGGAGGTGTCCCTGGCACTGCACCGCCTGAAGGACGCCGCCGCGATCGCACAGCTGAACCTGCCCGCAGGCGGCTGCGCCGCGTTGACGATGATGACGCCGGACCCGCTCTGGTCCAGCGACGGCTCGTTCGCGGCGATCACCTACAACTCGCCGATCACACCGCCGACGGTCTTCCGGTACGTCCCCTCGACCGGGGAGATCGTCGAGTTGCGCTCACCGGAGAAGGCGGAGCCGCCGGCGCAGCTCACCCATCCGGAGAGCCTGCTCGTGCCGTCGTTCGACGGTGAGCAGGTGCCGGTCTTCGTGTTCCGCCCGACCGGTCCGGACCTGGGCTCCACCGTGGTCCATGTGCACGGTGGTCCGGAAGGCGCCGCGATGCGCATCTGGAATCCGATAGTCGCGTCACTCGCCGCCGACGGCCACACCGTCGTCGTGCCGAACGTCCGCGGCTCGGCGGGCTACGGCAAGCGCTGGTACTCCCTCGACGACCGGGAGCTGCGGCTCGACTCGGTCAAGGACCTGGCTGCGATCCATGCGTGGCTGCCGTCGATCGGCGCTGACCCGAAGCGCGCCGCCCTCTGGGGTGGTTCGTACGGCGGTTACATGGTGCTGGCAGGGGTGGCGTTCCAGCCGGAGCTGTGGGCGGCCGGCGTGGACATCGTCGGGATCGCTTCGCTGGTCACGTTCCTGGAGAACACCTCGGACTACCGCAGGGCCATGCGGGAGCGCGAGTACGGCTATCTGGCGACGGACCGGGTGTTCCTGGAGTCCGCGAGCCCGATCAGCCGGGTCGACGACATCCGGGCACCGCTGTTCGTCATCCACGGCGCCAACGACCCGCGGGTGCCGTTGTCAGAGGCCGAGCAGATCACCGACGCCCTGACAAAGCGCAACGTGCCGTGCCGGCTCCTGGTCTACCCGGACGAGGGCCACGGCCTGGCCAAGCTCAAGAACCGCCTGGACGCCTACCCGCAGGCACTCACGTTCCTCCGGGAGCACCTCACCAGCGCGGAGTAAGAGTCCCCGCGGTCGCGTCGAGCCGTACCGGCAGTCCCAGCGGTACGGCGAGGTTCAGAGCCTCATGCCCGATCGCGGCACCCGTCACGACCGGTACGCCGAGTGGCTCGAGCCGCTCGTGGACCACATCGTCGATCAGCTCGTCCGACTCGCTGAAGTCCCCGATCACGACACCGGTGACCTCGTCGAACCACCCGGACCGCAGCAACTGCGTGAGCAACCGGTCCACCCGGTACCCGTCCTCGTTGACGTCTTCCAGGACGACGACTCCGGCCGGCGCCGTGTAGGTCGGCGTACCGAGGCTCGACGCCAGCAGGGCCAGGTTGCCGCCCAGCAGACGTCCTTCGGCGACGCCGTCGAACTCTGCGCGGCTCCCACTGGGTGCAAGCAGGTCAGTGATGCTCTGCGGCTCGAACAGCAGCGCACGCAGGCGCTCCCGTCCGTCCACGACGTTGAGCTGCTCCACCGCGGCGGCCATCGGTCCGTGGATCGTGACCAGGCCCCGTGCGTTCAGCGGCTCGTGCAGTGCGGTGATGTCGCTGAACCCGATGAACCACTTCGGCACGGCGGCCAGCTCGTCGAAGTCGACGTACTCCAGCATCCGCTGCACGCCGTACCCACCGCGTGCACAGAACACCGCGGCGAAGCTCGGGTCCAGCCAGGCCGCGCGCAGATCCTCGGCCCGGGCCTTGTCGTCCGCGGCCAGGTAGTTCAGCCGCTCATGGCCGGCCAGCACCGACGGCATGACCTCGACCTCGAGCCCCCACGACTTCAGATGCTCGACCCCGATCGCCAGCCGCTCCGCGTCCACCCGTCCCGACGGCGCCACCACAGCAACCCGATCACCACTCCGCAGTCGCTGCGGCACCACCACGTCAGTCACGGCGCAGACGCTACCAATCGACCGTGATGGTGGTGCTCTTGGAGACCCCGTTGACGGTGACGCCGAGTTGAGCGGTACCGGGACGAAGTGCGGTGACCTGGCCGGTGGACGGGTCGTACGACGCGACCGCCCAGAACGGCGCGGTCCGGGCGGGGCCGATATGGAGCTGCTGCGATCCCCACCAGTCCGACGACACCGGGAACGCCACCGGCACCCGGCGGCCGTCCTGCACCACGGTGGCTGCCGCCGTACCCGTCTCACCACGTCGCAGTGCCGCCGGTGCGGCGAGCTCGAGCGAGTCGACGTGCGGCCGCAGCTCGACCTGGAACCAGGACCGCTCGGGCGCCGACCACGTCCGCTCGCCGGCCGGAGCCGCCGGGGCCTTCGGGTCGATCCCGACGAGCGCCCAGCCGGTGAAGCCACCGGCGTCCGGAGCCGCGGCCGGGCTCTTGCCCGAGTTCCCGGTCAGCGGCAGCAGTACGCCGTCCGTCCGGGTCGCCGCGAACGTCCCGGCGTGCGCCGCCATGTACGCCGCACCCTTCCCGGTCGAGGCCCGGAAGTCGGCCAGCCACTTCACGATCATCGCGGCTTCCTTGCGGTCACCGAGCTGCGAGTTCTGCGTCGGCGACGGGTCGTCGATCGGGTGGTGCGCCATCACCACGACGTTGCGGATGGCCTTGTTCGTCGCCGCGTTGTCGAGCTGCGCGCGCAGGTCGAGGATCTGGTCGAACCCGCCGGCCCGTAGCGACCCGAGCGACGAGTCGCGCAGGATGAACCGCGTGCCCTTGTGGTCGAACGTCCTGGTCGGGGAGCCGAAGACCTTGCTCCACTCGGACAAGTCCCCGGGTCCGTAGCTCTCGTGGTTGCCCGGCACGTAGTGCACCGGCACCTTGCCCGCGACCTCCTCGTCGATGATCTGCTTGGCCAGCGCGATGTCCGGCCCGAACGCACGGTCGACGAAGTCGCCGTTGATCACCAGGAAGTCCGGGTTCTGCGCGAGCGCCTCGCGGATCGTCCGCCGGGCCTGCTTGACGTAGTCGGAGGTCGGGTCGTCGGAGGTGAACTGCGCGTCCGACATCACCGCGAACCGCCACCGGCCGCCGCTGGTCACCGTCCCGTCGGTCACCACCATCGGATCGATCACCTTCGCCGGCGGCTGCACGGTCACCGGCGGCGCGCTGCGCACGGTCAGATCGTCGACGATGATCCGGCCGGAGTACTGCCGGGTCGGCACTGTCTCCACCACGTAGATCCGCCAGAACCGCAGCGGCATCGTCAGACCGGGCGGGATGTCCGCCTCGACGTACTTCCAGCCGGTCCAGTCGACGGAGGCCGCGAGGTTCAGGGTCTGCGCGGTACCGCCGGCCGCGTCGTACGCGTTCGCCCGCAGCCACGCACCCTTGCCGTCCCCGTACACCCACGCGCCGAGCTTCTGCGGCTGCCCCGGCAGCGTCTGCTGCGGCGTCTGGGACAGGTACGCCGCCCGCGTGGCCGTGCTGCCCGTGAGCGAGTAGTCGAGCGCGATCGCCTGACCGCCGTCGTGCCCCTCGGCCGCGGACCGGGACGCCGTCGCCGCCCCGACCGGTACGGCGTTCGCCGCCCACTTGGTCACGTCGTCGAGCTCGTCCACCACCGTGCCGGCCAGCCCGGCCGTGACACTGAGCTGGGTGCTCAACGCACCGACCTTGGCGGTGATCACCGTCGAGACGGCTTGATCGCTGAGCACGTTCACCTGGAATCCATTGCCCTTGGCAACCACGTTGACGACCGCCGGGTCGTAGCTCAGCTCGACGTCCCGCGGCTCGATCCAGGCGGAGAAGCCGTCGGCGTCGTACCCGTCGATCTCGAAGAAGCCCTTGGCCGTTGCGTCCGGCAACGACACCTGCCGGGTCGACGGGGCCAGGCGGGCCGGCGTACCGAGGACTGTCATCGGGAACCTTCCGTTCGCCGTACCGCGGGCCGCTGTGACCACCGCGTCACCGGCCCTGCGACCGGTCACCAGGCCGTGCTGGTCGACGCGGACGTTGCTGCCGGCGTGCCAGGACGGCGTACCCGTCGCCGGAGCGTAGGTCTCGTCGTGACCGGTGGCGGTGAGGACGCGGCTGAGACCGGTGAGGACGCGGGAGCTGCGGGAGATGTCCGTGTCCGGCTCCTCGGCCGCGGTGCCCAGCGCCTCGACACGGAAGCCCTTCAGCTTGCCGGATCCCTTGACGGGTAACAGACCGAGGCCGTTCGGGATCAGGCGCTCGCCGCCGTCGGACGGGTCGTTCACCACCTGGGGCGCCGCCTTGCCGGGGGTGCGGGCCAGCATCGTCGAGGACCCGCCGCCGTCGAGGTTGAGTGCGTCGTCGGCCCCGAGGCCGATCATCAGCTGGCCCATCTCCTTCAGCGACAGACCGCGGGAGCCGGTCGCCCGGCCGTCGACGGTGAGCAGGATCATCCGGCTGCCGTCGGCGTCGAACCCGATCGCGGTCCGCGGCGCCAGGTCGGCGTCCGGCACGTCGTCGGGGACCTTGCCGTCCTTCGCGAGCTGGGTGTTGCCGCTGATGCCGACCGCGACGTCGGCCGCGTCGGGCCGCAGGCCGTACCGCACGTCGACCTTGTCGCCGACCTCGAACGCGGTGAGCGCGTCGGCGCCGGCCTCCCGGCCGATCAGCGCCTGCTCGTTCGCGGCCAGTGGGGTGGTGGCCGGAGTGGTGGCCGACGAGACGACCACACCGTCGCGAAGGATCACCTCGCGCACGGTCGGCAGGCCGTCCACGGTCCTGGTCCGGGCCGCGTCGCCCCACTCCGGGGTGTAGAGGCCGATCCCGCCGGAGTTGACGGTCGGCGAGTTGAGGTTGGTCAGCTCGAGCTTCGTGGCGTCGTCGTCGGTCGCCGTCCCTTGCAGAAACAGCTGGGCAATCGAGCCGAGGCCGTCCTTGCCGATCACCGCGGTGTCGTTGTGACCGGCAGCCGGAGCGTTGATCAGTCGGCCGGACCGCTCGACGCCGACGCCGAGCGGTGCGGTGGTGTCGTTGATGTCGAAGAAATCGCCGTTGACCCCGGCGATCGCACCCTTCCGCGCGAGCTGCTGGCTCAGCGGCGTACCGCCGGAGACCTTGCCGGTGTTCACGTAGTCGACAGTCACGCCGTGCTTGTCCAGGTCGGTGGCGAGGATGTCGCCGCGCAGCCAGCCGCGGGCGTCGAGCCGCTCGAAGGCGGTGTAGTTGACGCCGGGCGCGACCGGGCTGTCCTGCCGGCTCGTCACCAGCCCCTGGCCGGCCGGAGCGATCGCGACGTCAGAGATGTCCGAGGTCGACGACGAGGACCGCTGGGCCTCGACGGGCTGGCCGGGGACCGGCTGCGCGAACGCCGGGGTCAGCGCGGCACCGGCGAGCAGGCCGCCCACGCCGAGCGCAGTGGTGAGTTGACGGAACACGAGAGCCTCCCCAGCGTGGACGGACGCGGCCATCCGACGCGGTGTGCCCTACCGCCGTGTGAGGCACAGGTGTACGCCGGTCAACCGACCGGTGACAAAGTAACGTCTCCAGATCCCGACCGGAAGGTTTTCTCCTCAGTTGCCGGGATTGCGCGTGGCGAAGCCGGTCTCGTACGCGACCACCACGGCCTGGACGCGGTCGCGGACGCCGAGCTTGGTCAGCACCCGGGCAACGTGCGTCTTCACCGTCGTCTCGGCCACCACCAGCTCCGCCGCGATCTCCGCGTTGGAGAATCCGCGGGCGATCAGCCGGAGTACGTCGAGCTCCCGCTCGGTCAGGGACAACAGGCCCGGGGGCAGCGCCTGCGGCTGGGCCGGCTCGACGAAACGCTCGACCAGCCGCTGGGTGACAGCCGGCTCGATCAGCGAGCTGGGTGGTCAGCTGGCCGCCGGACCGATCCCCGGCGGCGGGTGGCGGGTCGAAGCGACCCTGCCGGGCGGCGGCCGGGGCTGATCCCGGCCCGCCGCGCTGTCTCGAGCAGGTGGTCAGTTGGTGCTGACCGGGCGGCCGGAGATCTGCCAGGCGTGCATGCCGCCGTCGAGGTTGATCGCCTCGCGGCCGAGCTGGTTCAGGAACTGGGTCGCCATGCCGGACCGGCCGCCGACCGCGCAGACGCAGAGCACCTTCTGGTCCAGCGGCACCTCGCCGACCCGCTCCTGCAGCTCGCCGAGCGGGATGTGGGTGGCACCCTCGATGTGCCCGCGGTCCCACTCGTCCGGCTCGCGGACGTCGAGCACGAACGCCTCCGTCAGCAACGCGTCGTCGAGATCGGCCACCACGACCGAGGGAATCTGCTGGTTCTGGAACATGCGGTCAAGCATGGCAGACCGGACCAGGCGCCGTCGGCCCCGACGGTCGCGCGGCAGGCGCGGGAATGCGATTGCCCGAGGTGTGGATAACACGTTGACAGCGCCCGCCGGATTGCGGACCGTGGCTCGAAGGAGGCTGCGGTGGCGCTGATTCAGGGGATCCCGGGAGAGTTCGAGCCGCAACCGTGGGGTGAGGCCATCCTGCGGAGCCGCGAGCTGCTCCTGCTCCGGATCGCCCGCCGGCCACCCGACCACGAGGTCCGCCTGCCCGGTCTCGCCACCGCCCCGCTGCACGTCGTCGAGGACCGGACCGGCAAGGCCCTGACCTGGCGGCACGACGGCGACGACCTGGTCGTCCGCCTGCCCGACTCGGCCGAGCCGCCGGTCGTCCGGGTCGCGCTGCAGGGCAAGCTCCGGATCGTCCCGCCGGACACCGTCACCGCCAACGGCGACGGCGTCTGGGACGTCACCCCGGCCGGCCCGACGGCCCACCTGGTCGCGCGCCGCTCCGCGGATGTCGCCGTACGGTTCTTCGGGCCGATCGATCCGGACAGCCAGCAGCACATCCGGCTGGCGGGCCGGACGTACGCCGTCTCCGGCCACCAACTGCAGCGGGCGACGATCGGCCCGTTCCCGATACCGGCCCGTCGCGTGCTGCGGCTGCTCGTCCCGGCCGGCGTACGGCGGATGCTCGTCGCGCCGGTCGGCACCGTGCTGGCCTCCCTCCACCCGAGCGGACCCGCGGAGCTCGCCGTCCTGGTCACCAACTTCGGCCGGACACGGGCCCGTGGTGAGGCCGTGCTGCCGCTGCCGCCGGGTTGGTCCGCCACCGATCAACAGTGGACGTTCGACCGGCTCGCGCCGGGCCGTTCGATCGGGTGGGTGACGCGGCTCATCGGACCGCCGGGTGCGCACGAGCTCCAGGCCCGGCTCGACGCGGGCCGACGCTCGGCGTCGTCGCCGTACGTGCTTCACCTATGACCGGCCGCTGGCGGCGCTCGGGCACTACGTCTGCGTGCACGGCGGCGCGGGTGGTGCTCGCGGTGACGACGCTCGTGAGGTCTATTTGAGGAGCTTGGACAGGCGGCGGTCCGCGAGGGGCTTGCCGCCTGTCTGGCAGGTCGCGCAGTACTGCAGTGAGGAGTCGTGGAAGCTGACCTCGCGGACGATGTCACCGCAGACCGGGCACTTCTGGCCCTTGCGTCCGTGCACCCGCAGGCCGGACTTCTTCTCCGACTTCAGGTCCTGGACGGCGAGGCCGGCGGAGCGGTCCACCGCGTCCTGGAGGGTGTCGCGCATAGCGTCGTACAGAACCTTCAGCTCGTCCTCGGAGAGGTTGGAGGCCGGCTTGAACGGGCTCATCTTCGCGACGTGCAGGATCTCGTCGGAGTACGCGTTGCCGATCCCGGCGATCACCGACTGGTTCCGCAGGACGCCCTTCAGCTGCACCCGGCCCTCGCGCTTGAGGATGGCGGCGAAGTCGTCGAGGGAGAGCGTGAACGGATCCGGCCCGAGGCGTGCGATCCCCGGCACCTCGGCCGGGTCGCGGACGACATACACCGCGAGCTTCTTCTGCGTGCCGGCCTCGGTCAGGTCGAACCCGGAGCCGTCGTCCAGCACGGTCCGCAACGCGATCGGGCCCTTCCCGGGCCGGACCAGCGTCGTCGACTGCTCCTCTTTCCACCGCAGCCAGCCGGCCCGCGCCAGGTGGATCACCAGGTGCACGCCCTGCGCCTCGATGTCGAGGAACTTCCCGTGCCGCCGCACGTCGTCGATCAGCAGCCCGACCAGCGCCGAGATCGGCGGATCGTACGTCTTCAACGCGCTGATGGCCGTGATGTCCGCCCGCACGAACGCGCGCCCGACGGCACGCTCCCGCAGGAACCCCGCCAGCGACTCCACCTCCGGCAACTCAGGCACCGTCCCAGTGTGCCCGATCCCGGGGACACTTTCCCGGGTTTCTCCGGTGGATCACCTATGGAGGGCGGTTGTGTGGGCGGCTACCGTCGGTGGCAACAGAGTAGGGAGGCCCTCATGGGGTTCGTGAAGACGTTGGTGAAGGGTGCCGTCGTCGCCAAGTTGGTGCAGGTCGCGCAGCGGGAGCTGAGCAAGCCGGAGAACCAGCGGCGGATCAAGGAGACGTTCCAGAAGGTTCAGCAGAAGCGCGCTCACTGAGTGGGCTTGTGCGCCTGCAGGGTGTAGGTGGCGGCCAGGCGGCGCGGGTTCTCCGTCAGGCGCCACTCACCGTCCGGTCCCTCGGTCATCAGACCGAGGACCGCGTCCCACGGCGCGCTGTCGTGCTCGGTGAGTGAGTCGAAGGTCAGGCCGGCGTTCTGGACGGCGGTGATGATCTCGCCCAGGCCGTGGTTCCACTCGTGGCTGACGTTGGCGGTGAACTCGACGTCGGTCTCGACGTACGTCCCGCCGTCGTCCCACACGACCGGCTCCACGGTTTCGAAGTACGGGTACTTCAGCACGGGCTGCTGCTCGCCCTCGCCTGGCCAGCGCCCACACCATCGGATGCCCTTCGCGGATGAAGAGCCGCCCGCCAGGCTTCAGCAGCCCGGCGACCGTATCCGCCCAGCGCTGGATGTCCGGCAGCCAGCACAGCGCGCCGATCCCGGTGTAGACCAGGTCGTACGACGCCGCGCCGAGCACCTCGACCGCGTCGTACACATCGGCCACATGGAAGTCCACGTCCAACCCGAGCCGGTCCGCGAGCGCCTGCGCCTGCTCGACCGCAGGAGCCGAGAAGTCGAGTCCGCTCATCCGCGCCCCGAGCCGCGCGAGTGACACGGTGTCAGTGCCGATGTGGCACTGCAGGTGCACCCCGCGCAGCCCGGAGACGTCGCCCAGCCGGGGCAGGTCGAACCGGACCACCCCACTCAGGTACGACGGGTCCTGCTCGAACGACGCCACGTTGTAGCCGGGCGACGCCACGTGCGCCGGCACCCGCTCGTCCCAGTTGGCCCGATTCACATCCCGGTAGTCGGTCACGGATCGAACTGTCGCACACCTGCCACCAGATGCGGCCTCCTGGACCTCCGGCGCGCAAAGGCCGCCGGGTTCCCCCCAGGGGGTGGAGCAAAGTCCACCCCTAGGGGGAGAGTCAGGGTTACTGTGCGCGGCGCCGTCGGTTGGTGTGCTGGATCACATGAGCCAGGTAGGCAATCGGCCGCGGATCCAGGACATCGACGCGCTGCGTGGTTTCGCCCTGCTGGGCATCCTGATCGTGAACATCACCTTCGCCGCCTCGGGATACCCGATCCACGTCGCCGAGGATCCGGCGTACCGGTCGTGGCTCGACGAATCCGTGCACTGGGTGTCGGCGACGTTCGTGGACATGAAGTTCTACCTGCTGTTCTCGTTCCTGTTCGGGTACAGCTTCCAGTTGCAGATCGAGGCGGCGCAGCGGGCCGGGGCGGCGTTCCGGCCGCGGATGCTGCGGCGGCTGGGCGGCCTGTTCGTGATCGGCTGCCTGCACGGGATCTTCCTGATCACCGGCGACATCCTCAGCGTCTACGCGCTGATCGGCCTGATCCTGCTGGGCCTGCGACGGGTGAAGGACCGAACGGCCCTGATCGTCGCCGCCGCCATCTATGGCTACCTCTTCGTCACCCTGGCCGCCGCAGCGATGTTCTTCGACAGCTCGGCGATCCTTGATCCGGGTACGGCGGTCGCGGCGGCCCAGGAGACCGCGGCCAACCTGGCCGGCTCGTTCAGCGACGTCGTCGGCGAGCACCTCCGCGCACTGCCGACGTACGGCCTGTCACTGCTCACTGTGCAAGGCCCGACCACCCTTGCCGTGTTCCTGATCGGCATGGTGGCCGGACGCCGCCGATTGCTCGCGAACCTCAACGGCACCGAGGCAGTCCTGCGACTGATCCAGCTCGTCGGCTTCACCGTCGGCATCACGGGCGGTGTGGCCTACGCGTCCGGCGGCAACGGCGACACCGGCTCCGTACTGGCCAGCGTCCTGACCGCACCCTTCCTGACTGCCGCGTACGTCGCCACGCTGCTGCGGGTCATGCACTCCGACCGCGGACAGGACGTACGCCGCCTGCTGGCTCCAGCCGGCCGGATGGCTCTCTCGAACTACCTGGGCCAGTCGGTCGCGACCCTGCTGATCTTCACCGGCGTCGGCCTCGGCCTGGTGGGTCAGGTGTCCCCACTGACGACCATGGGCATCGCACTCGGGATCTTCGCCGTACAGGTGCTGCTGAGCCACATCTGGCTGAGCACCTTCGGCTACGGGCCGGTGGAAGGCGCACTGAGGGCGGTCACCAACGTGACCGCCCCCAACTGGCGCAGATCGGTTCAGGCCGCGTGACGGCCGTGGTGGGTGGTGAGGTGAGCGTGGCGGATCGTGTGCACGGTCCCCGCGGTCGAAGCGGGCTTGTGGTTGAAGGGCTCGGCCGCGCCACCGAGGGCGAGCAGGTCGAGCTTGGTCCGGGCCAGGTCACGGTCGTCGGCGATCCAGGTGCCCTGCGAACCGGTGGTGAGACCGGTGGAGTGGCGCCTGTTGCTGATCTCCAGAGCCGCGATCACGGCCAGCACGAGTACTACGAAAACGATGTATCCGGTCATGGCAGTAATCATGCTACCAACTAGATTCCGCCACCATTGGCACTATTGACATACTTCCACAAATTACTGCCATACTGGCTGCATGCTCCAAAAGATCGCGGTCGTCCTGATGGAGGACGTCGCCATGTTCGAGTTCGGCGTGGTGTCCGAGGTGTTCGGGATCGACCGGACCGATGACGGTGTGCCCGCATTCGACTTCAAAGTGTGTTCGACCAAGCCCGGGCAGCCCCTGCGAAGCAGCAGTCACTCCGCGGTGATCGCGCCGTACGGGCTGGAAGAGCTCGAGGACGCCGACCTGGTCGCGCTGCCGGCGACGACCTGGCGGGAGGAGTACGACGAGCGCATCCTCGACGCACTCCGCCGGGCCGAGGCCCGCGGGGCGATCCTGCTCACGGTGTGCTCGGGCGCGTTCGTGCTCGGCAAGGCCGGCCTGCTCGACGGACGGCCGTGCACGACACACTGGCGCTACGAGAAGATGTTCCAGGAGCAGTTCCCGCTGGCGAAGCTGGACGCGGACGTGCTGTTCGTCGACGACGGCAACATCATCACCAGCGCCGGCACCGCGGCCGGGATCGACGCCTGCCTGCACCTGGTCCGGCGTGAGCTCGGCAGCGCGGTCGCGACCCGGATCGCCCGCCGGATGGTGGTCCCGCCGCAGCGCGACGGCGGCCAGCGGCAGTACGTCGAAGTCCCGGTGCCGGAGTCGTCCGGCGAGAGCCTGCAGCCGGTCCTCGACTGGATGGTCGACAACCTGACCATCGAGCACACGGTCCCCGCGCTGGCCCGCCGCGCGCAGATGTCCGAGCGGACCTTCGCCCGCCGGTTCGTCGCCGAGACCGGGACGACACCGCTGAAGTGGGTCACCACCCAGCGCGTCCTGCGCGCGCGGATCCTGCTCGAGCAGACCCGGATGGGGATCGAGCAGATCGCGGCCGAGTCGGGATTCGGGACGGCGGCCCTGCTGCGTCACCACTTCCGTAGGGTGGTGGGCGTGCCACCACAGGACTATCGCCGTACGTTCCAGACCGCCGGATAATGGTTGCCTACCGCAACGCTGTCGCGGCCGATGCCGACAGCGTGATGACGTTCTGGTCAACCGCCGCTGAGGATTCGCACCGCCCGCCGGATTCCGCCGACGCCGTGCTGCGACTGATCGAGCGTGATCCGGAAGCGCTGATCGTTGCTGTGGACAACGAGGCGATCGTCGGCTCGATCATCGTCGGCTGGGACGGGTGGCGCTGCCACCTGTACCGCCTCGCCGTCGCCCCGACCCATCGCCGCCAGGGCATCGGCCGGGAACTCGTCGCACGGGCCGAGGCCCGGTTCGCGGCGTACGGCGGGACCCGTGCGGACGCGATGGTGCTCGACGACAACGCCCAGGCGCATGGCGTCTGGTCCACCGCCGGCTACGCACCTCAGCCCGAGTGGTCCCGGTGGGTCAAGCCGCTCTAGGATCACGTCACGTAGGCGGCCGATCACGGTGTGACGCCGCGCACACGATTTGCAGGGACCCCGTGGGCTCCTAGTAAGGTCCCTCGAAGTGTCACAGGGGGGTAACGGCCGAAGAGATCGGCGAGCCTAGAGAAGCTGGAGCGACTGTGGCAACGCCGACCCCGCCCCGGGCCAGCACTTCACGCCGTCTGAGCTGGGACGTCGTCCGCGTGCTCGCTGTGCTGGCAGTGATGTTCTGCCACACGACGTACCAGGGCCCGGTGCTGCATCCCGAGCTCGGCGCACCGCTGGGCAGTTATCCGTTCCAGGTCGGCGCCAGCATCCTGCTGGTGATCAGCGCGTACTTCATCTGCGTCACGATCCGGAAGGGATCGACCTCGCGCTGGCTGTGGCGCCGGATCTGCCGGGTGCTCCCGCCGTACCTGGCCGCCGTGCTGTTCACGTACACGCTGCTGGTGTTCTTCGGGCCTGACAACTGGGTCCTGCCAACCCCGCACGATCTATGGGGAAACCTCACGCTGACCAGCTCTTTCGACCCGACAGTGCACCTGATCGACGGTTCGTACTGGACGCTGCCGCTGCAGCTGATGGCGTTCGTCGCCGCAGTTCTGCTCTGGCCGCGTGGCATGGGCTCGGGGCAGCGGATCACCGTGCTCCTGTGGGTGATGACCCTCGCGCCGGTGGTGCTGCAGTGGCACGACCGGATCCTGCACAGCCCCTTCTGGGTCCAGCAGGCGTGGAACGGACTCGGGCTGCACCGGCTGCAGTTGTTCGCCATCGGGATCGCGATCTGGCTCTGGTCGGAGCGGCGGATCGGCGTACTGCAGCTCTCCGCTCTCCTCGTCGCGACCGTGTTCGCGCAGCACGCGCACACCGCCGACCTCCCCTCATCGCTGGGCATCGGCGTACTGCTGGTCTTCGTCGCATTGGCCGCCCGCGGTCCGGACTGGCGGCTGCTCACCCCGATTCGCCGGCCGATCGAGTTCCTGGCCCGGATCTCCTTCGGCATCTACCTCCTCAACCAGGAGGTCGGCTACCTGATCGCCTACCACCTGATGGCACTCGGGGCGGGCCGGGTCCTGCAGATCGCCGGAGCCGTGGCCGGCGTGATCACGCTGGCCTGGCTGCTGACGAAGTACGTCGAACAGCCGGCCTACCGGGTCCTGACCGCAGTCCAGCCCCGGCGGCTCGGATTCCGCGCGGTCGCCTGGCTGAATACTTGACATCGGATACCCACGGTCTAATACTCGATTTCGAGTATTAGAGATCGAGGGGGTGCGCGATGGCGAAGCGGAAGGTCGGGAATCCGCTGGCGTTCGCGGTGCTCGCGAGCCTGGCCGAGCGGCCGATGCACCCGTACGAGATCTCCACGCTGCTCCGGGCCCGTGGCAAGGACCAGAGCATCAAGCTGAACTACGGCTCGCTCTACTCCGTCGTCGCGGCGCTGGAGAAGCACGGGTTCGTCGAGGCGCTGGAGACGATCCGGGAGGGCAACCGCCCGGAGCGGACGGTCTACCAGCTCACCACGACCGGCCAGGAGGAGTTCTCCGACTGGCTGGCCGAGCTGCTCGGTACGCCGTCACGCGAGTTCCACCCGCTCGAGGCCGGCCTCGCGTACCTCCCCGGTCTGCCGCCCGACCGCGTGGTCGAGCTGCTCGAGCAACGGCTCACCGCGGTCGACGCGGAGATCGCGGAGATCACCGCGATGCACGACCAGATGACGGCGATGGAGTTCCCGCGGATCTTCTGGGTCGAGTCGGAGTTCCGGCTCGCGCTGCTCCAGGCCGAGTCGGCGTACGTCCACCAGCTGACCGAGGAGATCCGCACCGGCACGCTCGGCGGATCGACGTTCTGGCGCCAGGCCTGGAAGGTCTTCGTCGAGGACGGCATCTCCCCGGCCGACCAACTGAAAGACCCGGTCAAGTACTTCGGGACGGACTTCGCCTGGATGAAGGCCGTCCCGCCGGAGGCCACCAGCTAGCAAACGGCCCTCGACCCACGGTGCGGCAACACCAGGGTCAAGGGCCGCGGTTCCTCGAGTCGGTCCGAAGACCTGGCACCCAAGGCGCAACCACAGGATAGGCCAGGCCGGACCGGCTCCCAGCACACACAAAGGGAGTCACGTGATGGCTACGCATGCCCTCGAAGCGGCCGACCTGGTCAAGACGTACCCGGCCGGCCGGAAGAAACCACCCCTGCGCGCGCTCGACGGTCTCACCTTCTGCGTCCCGGAAGGCGTCGTCCTCGGCCTGCTCGGCCCGAACGGCGCCGGCAAGTCGACCACCGTCAAGATCCTCACCACCTTGTCCCGGGCGGACTCCGGGACCGCGCGCGTCGCCGGGTACGACGTGGTCCGCGAGCAGGACCAGGTCCGGCGCTCGATCGGCTACGTCCCGCAGAAGTCCAGCTCCGACCCGATGGCGACCGGCGTCGAGAACCTCGTCCTCAGCGGCCGGATCTACGGCCTGTCCCGGCCGGCGGCGGTACGGCGGGCAACGGAACTGCTGGCGCGGTTCGGCCTGACCGAAGCCGGCGGCCGCGCGGTCAAGACGTACTCCGGTGGCATGCAGCGCAAGCTCGACGTCGCCCTCGGCCTGGTCCACCGGCCGCGGGTGCTGTTCCTCGACGAACCGACCACCGGCCTCGATCCGGAGGCGCGCGCCGACCTGTGGAACGAGGTCGCCCGATTGTCCGGCGAGGAAGGCCTGACGGTGCTGCTCACCACGCACTACCTGGAAGAGGCAGACCGGCTGGCCGATCAGCTCGCCATCGTCGACCACGGCAAGATCGTTGCCGAGGGCACCCCGGAGGCGATGAAGGCCGAGTTGCGTGGCGACTCGGTGCAGGTCGAGCTGGTCGACCCGGACCTCGACGGCAGCGTCCGGACATTGCTCGGCCAGTTGCCCGGCGTCGTGGCGATTGTTGTCGAGGGCAACGTGTTGCGGGCGCGCGTCGACCACGGTGCGACCGCGGTTCCCGCCGTACTGGGAGCCCTTGAGGACAAGGCGGTTCCGGTCTCCGCAGTGACCGTGTCACGGCCGTCGCTGGATGACGTCTATCTGCGGTACACGGGCCGTTCGTTCCGCGTGGAAGGGGAGGCCGCGTGATGACGACTCTGACTGTTACTCAGCCTGGATTCCTGGCGCACACCCGGTTCATCACGGGTCGTTGGCTGCGGGCGTCGTACCGGCAGCCGGCGTTGATCGCGTTCACGCTGATCCAGCCGGCGATCTGGTTGCTGCTGTTCGGCCAGCTGTTCAAGGGTGTGGTGAACATCCCGGGCTTCAGCGATTCGTCGTACATCGCGTTCCTCACCCCGGGGATCGTGATGATGACCGCGCTGATGACGAGCGGCTGGAACGGTACGACGTTCATCGCCGACATGGAGCGCGGCGTGATGGACCGGCTGCTCGCGTCGCCGGTCAGCCGCGGCGGGCTGATGGCGGGGCAGCTCATCAGCAACGCGACCACGACGCTGATCCAGACCATCCTGGTCTTCGCGATCGGCATCGCGGCCGGCGCTCGGTACGACGGTGGCGCTACCGGTTACCTGGTGACGATCGTGGTGTCGATGCTGGTCGGGATCGCGTTCGGCTCACTGTCCAACGCGGTGGCGCTGCTGACCCGGCAGCAGGAGGCGCTGATCGGCATCTTCCAGTTCGTCTCGCTGCCGCTGACCTTCATGTCATCGATCATGATCGACCCCGCGGTGGCGCCGCACTGGGTCAACGTGGCGGCTCGCTTCAACCCGGTCGACTGGGCCGCCATCGCCGCCCGCCAGGCCCTGGCCGCCGATCCGGACTGGTCGTCGGTGCTGCGGCACGGCGGCTATCTGCTGGCGTTCACGCTGATCGTCGGCTGGCTGTCGACCCGCGCGTTCCGCACGTACCAACGGTCGGTCTGACCCCGTGGCCCTCGCCGCTCAGCCGGCGAGGGCTCTCCCCCTCCCCCTTCTTTCCTTCCCTTCGTGCTCAGTGCGCGAGGGCTTCGGCGTACCAGGGCTTGATGACTCCGTCGATCAACGCCAGGCGTTCGTCGAAGGGGATGAAGGCGGACTTCATCGCGTTGATGGCGAACCAGCGGAGATCGGCCAGGCCGTAGCCGAAGGCCTCGGCGAGAAGGGCCAGCTCGCGGCTCATCGACGTACCACTCATCAAGCGGTTGTCGGTGTTCACCGTCACCCGGAAGCGGAGCTTGGCGAGCACGCCGATCGGGTGATCCGCGATCGACGCGGCCGCGCCGGTCTGCAGGTTGGAGCTCGGGCACATCTCCAGCGGGATCCGCCGGTCCCGCACATACGCCGCCAGCAGCCCGAGCTCGGCCTTCTCCCCAGCCTCGTCGTACGTGATGTCGTCGATGATCCGTACGCCGTGACCGAGCCGGTCGGCGCCGCACCACTGGATCGCCTGCCAGATCGACGGCAGGCCGAACGCCTCGCCCGCGTGGATGGTGAAGTGCGCGTTCTCGCGCTGCAGGTACTCGAACGCGTCCAGGTGGCGGGTGGGCGGGTACCCCGCCTCGGCGCCGGCGATGTCGAACCCGACCACACCCGCGTCGCGGTACGCGACTGCCAGCTCGGCGATCTCCCGGGACCGGGCCTTGTGCCGCATCGCCGTCAGCAACTGCCGAGCCACGATCGGCCGCTCCGCGGTCGCCATCCCGTGCTCGAACCCCTCCCGCACAGCATCCACGACCTGCTCGAGCGTCAGCCCAGCCGTCAGGTGCTGCTCCGGCGCATACCGAACCTCGGCGTACACCACCCCGTCCGCGGCCAGATCCTGCACACATTCGCTGGCCACCCGCTTGATCGCCTCAGCGTTCTGCATCACCGCCACCGTGTGATCGAACGTCTCCAGATACCGCTCCAGCGACCCCGAATCCGCCGACTCGACGAACCACTCCCCCAGCTCGCCCGCATCGTTCCGCGGCAACCGATGCCCGATCTCCCGCGCCAACTCCACAACCGTCCCCGGCCGCAACCCACCATCCAAATGGTCATGCAGAAGCACCTTCGGCGCCGCACTCAACAACTCAGGCGAGATCATGCCGCCATCTTCGCAGGCACTTCCCGAGTTTCTGAGGTGCTGACTCGCCTGAGTTGTGCAACGCGGCGTTGCACAACCGCCGTGACGCCTGTGGGTAGTCGGTCACCAACGGTGGCGATTCCCAGGCGGGAATTGAGGCTGGGTGGGGCGTGAATGCACCGTTGCGGGGTGGAGATTATGAAGAGTTATCACCTCAGGTATGGCGGTGGGCTGGAGAGTTTGCGGGTGCGGGAGCATGTGGTGCCCGAGCCGGGGGTGGGCGAGGTGTTGGTGCGGGTTCGGGCCAACTCGTTGAGCTCGCGGGAGCTGAACATTCTGCGCGGGCGGTATCCGCTGCCGGTGGGGGACGACATCGTTGCGGCGTCGGATGGGGCCGGCGAGGTGGTTGCCGTCGGGGATGCGGTCGACCGGGTTCGGGTCGGGGACCGGGTGATGGGGGTTGTGTTCCAGCGGTGGTTCGACGGGCGGTTCGATCTTGGGCGGGCGGATCAGTTGGGTGGTTCGCTCGATGGGCTGCTGACGGAGTACGCCGTACTCGATCAGGAGGGCGTCGTACTGATTCCCGAGCATCTGACGTTCGAGGAGGCGGCGACGCTGCCGTGTGTGGCGGTGACCGCGTGGAACGCGCTGGTCGGTGGGCAGGGTTTGGAGCCTGGCGAACATGTGCTGACGTTGGGGTCGGGCGGGGTGTCCTTGTTCGCGTTGCAGTTCGCCAAGTTGCTTGGGGCTCGGGTGATCGCTACTGCCGGGAGCGATGAGAAGGCTGCGCGGCTGACGGAGCTCGGTGCTGATGCCGTCATCAACCACACCATCATGCAGGACTGGGCGAAACAGGTACGTGAACTGACCGCGGGCCGTGGAGTCGACCACGTCGTGGACGTCGCGGGAGCCTTGAACGAGTCGCTGCGGGCCGTCGCCACCGGTGGCGAGATCGCGTTCGTGGGCTCGCTGGGCGGTGCCAAGCCGATCGATGCCCGGCTGCTGTTCACATCCGCGGCGACGGTACGCCCGATCGCCCTAGGCCACCGAGCCCACTTCGAGGCGATGAACCAGGCGATCGCCCAGGCCGAACTCCACCCGGTGATCGACCGCGTCTTCCCCTTCGACGAAACCCCCGATGCCTTCCGCTACTACGCGAACGGCGGCGGCTTCGGCAAGGTCGTCATCACCCACTCCGCCTAACCCCCACCCAGCCGACCCGCGGCCCGGCAACCCGGCACGGTCCGACCCACTCCAGCCGGCCCGCACCGCCGACCATCCGCCCAGACCACGGACTCGGTCCGCCTTGACCGAGCTCTGCCTGGGCCACCGCCGGGCTCGGGTCTCGGTGGTCTGCCGGGCTCGGTTCGCGGGCGGCGGGTGGTCAGATGGCGTGGATTTTGAAGACGGGGACGCCGGGGGCGATGTGGCGAAGGACCTCGTCGGGGGAGTCCTTGGTGACGTCGCCGCTGAAGAAGGTGCCTACCTCCCAGGCCCACTTCTTCAGGTAGAGGCGCAGCATGGGGAGCTTGTCGGCATCGGGGACCTCCTCGGCGCGGAAGGTCTCCACCTTGCGGCCGAGCTGGAGGCGGGCCTCGTTGGTGGCGCGGAGGTTCTTCACCCACTGGGTGTGGCCGCGGGGAGCGACCAGGTAGCGCTGGCCGTCGAGGACCAGCAGGTTCACGGGGGTGCTGCGCCACTCGCCGCTCTTGCGGCCGCGGACCGAGAGGACCCGGCTGCCCATCAGGCTCAGGCCGAGCTTGGTGAGGCGGGCGACGATCCGGTTGAAGACCCGCATGCTGCCCTCGGCCGCGGTGATCACGCGCTTGCTGTCGTAGGTCTGCTTGTACTCCGGCATCGTCGTACCTCTCCTGATCCGCGAGAGCGGTGCTCTCTGTTGTGATCAGTGAACACCGGAGCAGTGCTCACTGTCAAGAGCACTGCTCTCGATTCTGTGGCACACTGGGCTCATGAACGCTGGACGCACCGCACGCGAGCGAGCCCGGGCCGAGCTGACCGACGAGATCAAGTCGGTCGCCCGGCGGCAGCTCGCGACCGTCGGGGCACAGGGGTTGTCGCTGCGCGCCGTGTCCCGCGAGCTCGGGATGGTGTCGTCGGCGCTCTACCGCTACTTCCCGAGCCGCGACGACCTGCTGACCGTCCTGATCATCGACGCGTACGACGCCCTCGGCGAAGCAGCTGAAGCCGCGGCCGTGAAGTCAGGCGCATCCTTCGCAGTCCGCACCCCGGAGACCCCAGACCCGGGGACCACAGACGGAACGCCGGACACGGGCTCGCCGCGTCGAGAGGCGACGCCGAAGCCGCGTGGTGGAGAGGCCGCCCGGGAGGCAATGCGGGATGGGGGGCCAGCGTTGGGTGTCTCGGAGGGGGACGCTGCCTCGGGAGCGCACGCCGGAGAGGCGGGCCGGGAGGCAGCGGCGCGGGATGGGGCCGCAACGCCGGAGGCTGGGGCTTGGGATGGGGAGGCGGCGCCGGGGCCGGGAGGTTGGGATCCGTTGGGGAGTTGGGTGGCGGTGTTTGCGGCGGTGCGGGAGTGGGCTCGGGCTAATCCGCAGGAGTATGCGTTGATCTACGGGTCGCCGGTGCTGGGGTATCAGGCGCCGCAGGCGACGGTGGAGCCGGCTGTTCGGGTGCCGATGCTAATTCTGGGGCTACTGCAGCAGGCGGATGCGGAGGGCCGGCTGGTGCCGCCTGCGGACGCTCCCGAGCCGGACGGGGTCCTGGCGAGCCAGGTGAACGTGCTGGTCGGGTTGGCTCCCGGCCTGCCGCCGCGAGTGCTGTTGCGGATGGTGATCGTCTGGACGCAGCTGTTCGGGATGATCAGCTTCGAGTTGTTCGGTCAGCTGGTCGGGTCGATGGACCCGGCGGACGAGTTCTTCGCCTCGGCGACCCGGCAGATGGCGACGTTCGTCGGACTCAGCTGAACGCCTTCGGGAGTGGGAGGTCGACCGCACGCGTGATCCGGCGGACGTACTCGTCGCGGGGAATCGCGACCGCGCCGAGGGTCGCCAGGTGATCGGTGACCCATTGGATGTCGAAGACGCGGTCGGCGGCGTACTCGTCGTCCAAGAGCTCGATCAACCCGGCGACAGCGGCCTTCGACCCGTCGGTCTTGTGGTGGAACATCGACTCACCGGCGAACAGCCCGCCGATCGCGACGCCGTACAAACCGCCCGCCAACTCGTCGCCGTCCCACGCCTCGACCGAGTGCACCCAGCCGAGCCGATGGAGCTCGGTGTACGACGCGATGATCTCCCGGTCGATCCACGACCCCGGCCGCCGCGGATCCGCACACGCACGAATGACCTGGTCGAACGCCGTGTTGACCCGGATCTCGAACTTGCTCCGCGCCCGCCGCACCGTCCGTGACGGCCGATACCCCGCCACCTCGATGACCCCGCGATCGACCGGCGACCACCACAGCACCGAGCCCCGGTGGTCCGGCATCGGGAACAGCCCTCGCCGGTATGCCGCCAGCACGGTCCCCGGCGCCAGGTCGGCACCGCCCGCGACCACGTCGCTCGCCCCGGCAACCCCGACCGGCGGAAACTCCCACACAGAAGCAGCAGGCTCGACAGGCACACCACCATCCTGGACCACGCCCGCCGAGCCCGTCGCCGAGGGGACCACCAGGGGACACCAGGGGTTTGTCCCGAGTGGCGGGGCTCCGGAAGCCACGTAGAGTTGAACCACGCCCAGGCTCCGGACGCGGAGGAGGGCGGGAAGGAGCACCGTGGCCGGAGTAGCCAGGTTCGTCGCCAGCAGTCTTGCGCCCGCCGCGCAGCGGTTCGCCCCGCAGGCCGCGGCGGGTGTGCTGCGCCAGATTCTCGAAGTCGCGATCGACGGGTACCAGCGGTTCCCCGGCGCCGAGCAGGTCGCGGAGAGCAAGCTGATCCGGTGCGAGGGCGACGCGCAGCTCGCCGTCGATGCGGTGATCGACCAGCACATCCGGCTGGCCGGCGTCCAGGGATTCGCCACCGGACTCGGCGGCCTTGTCACCCTGCCGGTCTCATTGCCCGCGAACCTGACCGGCATCGCGATCGTCCAGGCGCGGATGGTCGCCGCGATCGCACACCTGCGCGGCTACGACCTGGACGACCCGCGCGTCCGCACCGCCGTCATCACCTGCCTGCTCGGCGAGGAGGGCATCGCCGATCGGTTGAAGAAGTCGAGTCTGGTGTCGTCGCCGATGGCGATCGCGACCGCGCCGGTGTTCGACCCGGAGCTGGATCGCCAGATCTCCGGCGAGGTGGTCGGCGAACTGATCGCCCGGATCAGCGGCAAGAAGATGGCGCTCACCGTCACGCGCCGGATCCCATTGCTCGGCGGCGTGGTCGGCGGCGGCGTCGACGGCTGGTCGACGTACCGCGTCGGTCAATACGCCGACAAGAGCCTCGTACGCCGAATCCGCCGCCCGATCGAGCCCTGATACACCTGACGACTGCTGGCGGGTGAGGCCTCCGCACGATCTCAGCTACCGGGCGCCTACGCACGCCAGCGTGACCGCCGGAATCGCGCTGAGCGTCAGGCGTCGGCCGGCGCCAGGGTGCGTCTTGTCAGAGGGAGACGCTTGCGGGTCTCGCCGTTCGCGGGTGTCTCGATGAAGAGAAGCAGATCCGGATGCGCGGGGAGCGCGAACTCGGTGACCGTGAAGTGGAGCTCGCCAGCCACCGGGTGAACGACCTGACGCGGCCGCGGTGTGCAGGCGGCAACCTCGTGACGCGACCACAGCTCCGCGAACTCGGGACTCAACGCCCGCAGCCGCTCCAGGTCCGTCTCCCACTCCGGGTCTCCGACGTGTTCGCCGTACGCCGATCGCAGGCGGCCGACGAGGTACGGGAGCTCGGTGTCGTAGTTCAGCAGCTGCTTGCGGGCGGTCGGCTCAGTGACGATGCACCACAGCAGGTTCTTGTGGATGCAGGGCAGCTCGTGCCAGTCGTGGAAGAGGTCTGCGAACGCCGCGTTCGTACGGATGATGTCGAACCGGGTGTTCGTGATCACCGCCGGCAGCGGGTCGAGTGAGTCGAGGATCTCGGCGAAGACCGCCTCGTTCGCGCACACGCTCGCCCGCGGCGGCCGCGCCGGAGTCGCCTCGGCCAGGCGGTACAGGTGCTCGCGCTCGATCGAGCTGAGCCGCAGCGCCACGGCGACCGCGTCGAGCACCTGCCCACTCGCGTTGATCGGCCGCCCCTGCTCGAGCCAGGTGTACCAAGTCACGCCGACACCCGCGAGCTGAGCCAACTCCTCCCGCCGCAACCCCGGCGTACGCCGCCGCCCACCGCCAGGCAGCCCAACATCCTCAGGCGACACCCGAGCCCGACACGCCTTCAGGAACTCCCCAAGCTCACCCCGGTGCGTACTCACCCGCCCATCCTCACCACCCCCACCGACACTTTCAGCCGGCTAGGGCCTGGACTACTCGGCTCGGCGATGGTTTGCCTAGTTGGTCGGCCATCCAGGTGCTGGTGGTGACCAGTTTTTGCAGGTCTACGCCGGTTTGGATGCCTAGGCCGTCGAGTTGCCAGAGGAGGTCCTCGGTGGCGAGGTTGCCGGTGGCGCTCTCGGCGTACGGGCAGCCGCCGAGGCCGCCGGCGGAGCTGTCGACCGTGGTCACGCCGGCTTGTAGTGCGGCGAGGGTGTTGGCGAGCGCCTGGCCGTAGGTGTCGTGGAAGTGGACGGCCAGCTTGTCGACGCCGACTCCGGCGGCGGCGAAGGCGGCGATCAGCGCAGTCACCTGGCCCGGTGTCGCGACGCCGATCGTGTCACCGAGGGAGAGCTCGTGGCAGCCGAGGTCGACCAGCCGCGCGCCGACCTTCACCACCTGGTCGATCGGTACGTCGCCCTCCCACGGGTCGCCGTAACACATGGACACGTACCCGCGGACCGTCAGCCCTTCGGCCAGCGCGCCCTGGATCGTCGGGGTGAACATCGTGAACTGGTCGTCCAGCGTGGAGTTCAGGTTCTTGGACGCGAAGGTCTCGGTCGCACTGGCGAAGATCGCGATCTCGCGGACGCCGGCGGCGAGGGCGCGGTCGAGGCCGCGTTCGTTCGGCACCAGCACCGGGGCGCGCACAGCGTCCGGGAGGTCGAGCCGCTCGAGCAACTCGGCGGCGTCGGCGAGCTGCGGGACCCACTTCGGGTGCACGAAGCTGGTGGTCTCGACGGTCGTCAGACCGGCATCGACCAGCCGGTTGATGAACTCGGCCTTCACCGCGACGTCGACGATCGCCGACTCGTTCTGCAGACCGTCGCGCGGGCCGACCTCGTAGATCGTCACCCGGTCGGGCAGTCCGTCGGCCTTCACCAGTTGGGGCTTCCGCATGTATCGCCTCCGTGGCTGAGCGTAGCGCGGGGTCTCCGCGAGAATGGCTCGTGATGACAACTCTTGCCGACATTCTGCGTGCCGTCGAACGCGGCGACTTCCCGCCCCCGGACCTCAGCATCACGGTCGTCCCGGCGCCGTCGGACCGCGAGTGCTGCGTGGTGGCGTTCACCGCCCACATCGTGATCGCCGCGGACGTCAGCCCGGCCTGGGTCGCCGAGCGGATCCCGCCGGGCGATCTGTCGGCCCCGACGAACCCGCCGTTCCTCTCCGCGCTCGAACAGGAGACCGGCCGCCGCGTGAACGCCCTCGACGCGATGCTGCTCGCTCCCGCGCTCACCGACCCGGCCGATCGCGCGGAGGCAACCCAAAGGCTGACCGAACTCACCGACCACGCCCACCCTCGCGTCGAACGCGCGTGGCGCTACCGCGACGACGTCCGGGTGTACGGCGACGATCACGGTGGACTAGTCCTGACCGGTCGAGGGCTGGCCGACCGCCTCGAGTGCGCGATCGAGGTCCCCGAACACGCCCGCGGCAAAGGCTACGGCCGCCGCCTCGCCACCGCCGCCCGCGCCCTCATCCCCGCGGACGCGCACATCTGGGCCCAGGTGACGCCAGGCAACGCGGCCTCGTTCCGCACCTTCCTGGCCGCCGGCTACAAACCCGTAGGCTCCGAGGCGTTGCTGGTCAAGTGACCGGACCGTGAACAACGTGCGGATTGTTGCTGACGGCACCTAATCCACACCTGTGGACAAACCTGGGGAAACCGCGGATCACGCCGTACGACGGTGGTAGGTGTGGGGCTCGTCCGCGTAGAAGTTGCCGCGGTACAGGCCGCGGATGATCTCGGCTTCGTAGCCGTCGAGCTCGGGCATACCGAGGTCGCGGGCGATCGCCAGCTCGGCGTGGGCGTCGTACGGGATGCGGACGAACTGGATCGAGAACGGCGCCGGGGTGGGTGAGTCCGGAACGCCTTCGAGGATCGCGTACACCGGGGTCGGGTCGTCCAGGCTGTTGCCGACCGAGCCGATGTTGAACAGGGTGCGCCCCAGGTCGACCTCGTAGAACGGGTCGTGGGTGTCGGCGTACCCGACCACGCTCGGGATCGGACCCTCACCGGTGGCCGCGGTGTTCGCGAACATCTCGACGTACTCCGCTTCGTCGTGGTCGAACCGGACCCGCCGGTGAACACTCGTCGACGACGCGTGGAACAGCCGGATCTGCCGGCCGCTGAGCAGGAAGTCGTGGCAGAAGGGCAGTCCGCGCAGCCAGGCCCACTGGTCCTCGCGCAACTCCTTCTTCCACCAGCGCAGGCCCTCGCTGTCGTGCTCGCGGTCCGGATCCGGCAGGAAGTCGTCCCAGTTGCCGAGGATGTTGACCTCGCACACCTCGCGGCACCGATCCACCACCGCCTGCCCGCGAGGCCCCTTGCCGACGTAGTCGCCGAGGTTGAAGATCCGCTCGATCCCGCGGCGCTCGATATCGGCGAGGACCGCCTCCAGCGCCGTCAGGTTGCCATGCACATCCGAGATCAGCGCGATCCGCTCCAGCCCCATGCCCGTCATGCTGTCACCCTCTCGCATCCCACCGACAACGGTTTTCGCGGGGTCAAGGGCCTGTGGATAACTTCCGCGGCGGTCGGCGGATTTTTGACAGCCTTGTGTTCGCGAGGTTGTCAGCCGACAGATCGGGGAGCGGGATGAGTGAGAACGACGACAAGTCGCCCTTCGGGCCGGGGTTCGTGGGGGCGTGCATCGTCATCGGTGCCGTGCTGGTGTGCGGCGTCCTGCTCCTCGTCAGCGGGCGGACCGCGGATCACGCGTCGGGAGGTACGACGCACTCCTCGACGACCGGGGGTCCCGCGGGGGCTTCGGGCTCCGGATCCGGGTCCGCCACTGGGTCCGGGTCCGGGAGCGGGACTGGGTCCGGGACCGGGAGCGGGAGCGGGACTGGGTCAGGGTCCGGGAGCGGTTCTGATGAAGGGCCTGCTGTGCCGGCTGGTACTCGGGCCGGGACGGGATCCGGATCCGGTGCCGGCGGTTGTGGTCTGCCGGACGGGGATCAGGCGGTGCCGAATCAGGCTCCGGTGACCGGGAGCTGGGAGATCAGCCGGCGGGTCGCCGTACCTCGATCGGATGCGTACGGGCCGGCCAAGACCGACGCCGACGGGTTCCGGCGGTGCTTCGCGCACTCGCCGACGGGCGCGCTGTTCGCCGCCTACAACGCGGTGGCGGCGCTGGCCGATCAGCGGCAGGCGATCCCGACCGTCCAGAAGCTGATGCTACCCGGCGCCAACACCGAAACGCTGATCAAGGAGTTGCGCACGGAGAGCCCGTCGACCGACTCGTCCGCGACCCAGGTGGCCGGCTTCCGGATCCTCGACGCCGATCGGGACCGGGCCACGATCATGCTCGCGGTCCCGGTCGAGTCGGCGTACATGAGCCTCACCCTCACGCTCGTTTGGAACGCCGGCGACTGGCGGGTGCAGCCTCCGCTGCCCGGCAACCCCGTCGGCGCGCCCTTCTCCCAACACAGTGATCTCGACGACTTCGTGGCTTGGAGTGGTGTGTGATGTGTGGACCGACCGAACTGGGCTGTCACATCTCCAACGGCTTCCAGACCGTCGCAGCCAACGGCCTCAAGGAGTTGACGAACGCAATCGGTAACGCCGCGATGGAGGCGATGAACGGTGTAGCGACGTTCTGGATCAAGCAGCCCTCGCCCACACTGGTCGTCGGCGCGGACACCCAGACTCCGACGAACAGCGCGATCGTGGAGTTCTTGCAGAGCAACGTGCTGTGGGTGGCGGGTGCGATCTTCACCATGGCGGTGCTGGTGGCAGCGATCCGGACTGCCTGGGAGCAGCGGGCGCAGCCGCTCCAACAGTTGCTCAAGGCAACACTTCTGTTCGTCGCCGTCAGTGCGGCCGGTGCGGCGACGTTGCAGTTGCTCGCCCAGTGGTCGGACGAGCTCGCGGAGGGGATCATCAAGTCGGTCCATCCGGACGCGACCACTCTCGGGTCCGCGATGGGCGCGCTGGTGCTGCGCGGCAGTGCGGGGGCGTTGACGGGCGATCATGCCGCCAGTCTGATGACGATGTTGATCGGAGTGTTCGTCGTCATCGCGGGGCTGATTCAGGTCGTGCTGATGGTGATCCGGTCGGCGATGCTGATCCTGCTCGCGGGCACGTTCCCGCTGGCGGCCGCGGCGACCAACACTGAGATCGGACGGTCCTGGTTCAAGAAGTACTGCGGGTGGGCGTTGGCGTTCCTCGCGTACAAGCCGGCCGCGGCACTCATCTACGCCGCCGCGATGAGGATGAACGAGCTCCACGTCGGGCAGTCCGGCAACACATTCGTACAGACCGCGACTGGTCTGATGATGCTGTTCCTCGCGATCTTCGCGCTGCCGGCGCTGCTGCGCTTCATGGTTCCGGTGACGGCGGCGGTCGCGGGTGGGAGCGCGGGGATGGGTGCCTCGGTCGCCGACCCGGGTGGCATGGCGACCGGTGCGATCAACGTCGGACGGTCGGCGATGGGGAAGTTGGGCGGGGGCGGCTCGGGCTCGAGTGGTGGATCGTCGGGTGGAGGCGGCGGGGCGTCCGGGGCGATCGGGGTCGGTGGCCCGGTGGGTGCCGGGGTGGCCGCGGCCGGTGCGGCAGTCAACGGGGCTCGCAAGCTGGCGGGAGGGGTCGCGGGGGCAGCTGCTCACTCGGCCGGCGAGGCGGGCGGCGGCTCGGCCACACCCACCTCATCCTTCGGCCCGATGTCCCGCGGCGGATCCAGGTCATCCGCAGCCCGCTCCTCCGGCTCGGGGTCCGGTTCGGGTTCCGGCTCAGGGTCGTCCGGGTCGGGGTCGTCCGGGTCGGGGTCGTCCGGCTCGAGTTCCGGCTCGGGTTCCGGCTCGGGTGCTTCCGGTTCGGGTGCTCTTGGGGCACGGTCGTCGGGCTCGGCGTCCGGCGGGAGGTCGCCGGGATCGGCTTCCCGCTCGGCCGCACATGGACGTGTCCCTGAACCGGCGGGGCCGAGCGGTGCTTGGTAGGGTTCGACGCACCGCACTAGACCGGATCGACGGATCCGAGGTGTCGACGGTTCCGCGGGCTCCGGTTTCGGCCGGCTCGACTCGCCGGGTGCGTTGTGGATAGTGGGTGGGTTCGGCGGGTGGGGGCTGAAAGGTGCGGGGCGGGGTTTTCCACAGCCTGGTTGGGGGTTGGGGCGGGTGGGTTACGCTCAGGCGACTTGCGGTTGGGGGTCGATCTGTAGCCGAAGGATCACCCCGTGTAGCGAAGTGACCTAGTCAGCTAATAGAGTCCGCGCATGACCATCGCGCCTTCGCTTTGCTCGCCCCTAGCGCTCGCCGATGCAGAACCCACTCGCGCCGCCGAACCCTGGGAAAGCGACGTGATCAGCGCGTACGGCCTGCTGCGTGAAGCAGCGGCCGAACTCGATCACCTGATGCGTCATTCCCTGAAGCGCAGTGGTCTGCAAATGGCAATGTTCGAACTGTTGCTGCGGCTCGCCCGCAGCCACGGGGAGAAGCAGCGTCTTACGTCCCTCGCCCGGGAGCTGACCGTCACGACTGGCGGCATCACCCGGCTCGTCGACCGCGCCGAGAACCTCGGCCTGGTGCGCCGGGAGCCGTGTCCCGACGACGCCCGCGGCTCGTTCGCGGTGCTGACCGAGGAGGGGAAGCGGCGGCTGCGCGAAGCACTGCCGGACCACCTCCTCGAGATCGACAGCCTCTGGATGTCCCAGCTGGCCGACGAGCAGGACGTCGTCCTCGGCAAGCTCCGCCGGGTTCGGGACAACGCCCGCCGCTGGCCGAACGGCCGGCCGGGTCTGGGGCCGATCACACCCGACCGGATCTGAATCACAAGCGCCTGACAACTGGATAAGCATTACCCGCGACTAACGGATGGGGCGCTCGACTGGTGTCGGGCGCCCCGCCGCGTAATGGTTGAGATGTGAAGCAACCAGCCGACCCGGCACGGACGGACTCCCGAACCCCAGGTGGAGACAACGGCCGGAGCGGCCCCGGGCCCAACAGCCGAGTCGACGACGGCCGCCGAGACGGAGATCGCGGCGGCAGCGGTGGGACTGGCGACCGTGGTGAGCGTGGCGGTCGCGGTGGGGACGGCAGCGGTCGGGACGGCGGCCGTGGCAACGGTGGCGGCCAGGGTGGGGACAGCAGCGGAGGCGCTGGTCGCGGCCGGGGTGGCGGCCAGGGCGAGGGTGGCGGGCAGGGCGTGGGCGGCGGCCAGGGCGTGGGCGGACCGGCCGGGGCTCGGAGTGGCACGCATTGGTGGAGTGGTACGCGGTGGCGTGGGGCTGTCGCCGGCGTGCTGGCGGCGTTGGCTGGGTTGGCGGCGGGGAGTGTCGCGGCCGGACTTCTCGGTACGTCGCAGACGCCCGTGGTGGCGATCGGGTCGGCCTTCATCGACCGGGTCCCGCCGTGGTTGAAGGACCTGGCGATCTCTTGGTTCGGCACGCATGACAAGACCGCACTGCGGACCGGGATCCTGATCGTCCTGCTGCTGCTCGCCGCAATCGGCGGAGTTCTCGCCGTACGCCGCTATTGGGCCGGCGCACTGATCACCGTCGTACTGGCCGGGGCCGCCGTGGCGGCCGCGCTCACCCGGGCGGACTCGGGACAGACCGGATTCCTGCCGTCGGCGGTCGCCGGCGTCACAGCCCTCCTGGTCCTGCGGCTCTTCAGCAGACGACTCGAGCCACTCATCGACTCCCCGGATGACGGCGTCAGCCGCCGGGGATTCCTGCAGTTGTCGGCCGGCGTCGCGCTCGGGTCGGCGGCCGTGGGCCTCCTCGGCCGAGTCGTCAGCGGCAACCGCGCCGCGGTCGCCGACGCGCGGAAGAACCTCCAACTCCCGAAGCCACCCACCCTCGACCCGCCGGCCGGTGTGCAGGCCGACGGCGCGACGCCGTGGGTCACGCCGAACGAGGACTTCTACCGCATCGACACCGCCCTGTCCGTGCCGCAGATCGTCCCGTCGGACTGGAAACTGCGCATCCACGGCATGGTCGACCGCGAGCTCAATCTGAACTTCGACGACCTGCTCAAGCGCCAGGTGATCCACAAGTGGGTCACGCTGACGTGCGTCAGCAACGAGGTCGGCGGCGACCTGATCGGGAACGCGCTGTGGTCCGGCGTACTCCTGAAGGACCTGCTCCAGGAGGCCGGACCGTCCAAGGACGCCGACGCGATCCAGTCGATGTCGAAGGACGGATTCACCGCCGGTACGCCGCTGAGCACGTTGCTCGATGATCGCCAGGCGATGCTCGCGTTCGCGATGAACGGTGAGCCGCTGCCGGTCGAGCACGGTTTCCCGGTGCGCATCGTCGTACCCGGGCTGTACGGCTATGTGTCGGCGACGAAGTGGCTGGTGGACATCGAGGTGACCCGGTTCGACCAGTTCGAGGCGTACTGGACGCCGCGCGGGTGGTCGGAGCTCGGGCCGATCAAGCTGGCGTCGCGGATCGACGTACCGTTCGGCAAGAAGGTGTCGGCGGGTCCGGTGACCGTGGCCGGGGTCGCGTGGGACCAGCACGTCGGGGTGTCCAAGGTCGAGGTCCGCGTCGATGGGGGCCCTTGGCAACAAGCGACGCTGGCGACGGACGCGTCGATCGACACCTGGCGGCAGTGGCACTGGACCTGGGACGCGTCGCGAGGCACGCATCTCTTGCAGGTACGGGCGTTCGACGAGAAGGGCAACGCGCAGATCGAGGCCTCGGCACCGCCCGCCCCGGACGGCGCGACCGGCCTGCACACGGTCAGCGTGAAGGTTGACTGACCGCCGCGAGGACCATCGGCAGGAAGGTGTGCTCGAGCGAACCCGCCGGCACTTTCCGAGGCTCGAGCAGACTCTGTGACCGCGCGCCCTCGTGCAGCGCGATCACCATCCGGACGAACTGTTCCGGCGGCACGCTGAACGTCAGCCCACTGGCCTCCGAGATCTCCTCGACCAACCGCGTCAGGCTGGCCCGGAACATCGCCCGCTGCTCGTTCAGCGCCCGCGCAGCCTCCGGATGCCGCAGCGCGTGCAACGTGAACTCGGTGGAGATCAGGTGCCACTGCTTCTGGTCCGGGGCCGCCTCGTCGAGCAGTCCCAGCACGGCGTCCAGCAGTGTGCCGGGCTGATTCGCGAGCTCGGGCAGCAGCGCGGCGATCTGCTCCAGCAGGCGATCGGTGGTTGCCTGGAACAGCGCCAGGACCAGCTCGTCCTTGGACGCGAAGTTCGAGTAGAAGGCGCCGCGGGTGAAGCCGGCGCGGTCGCAGATGTCCTCCACCGAGGCCCCGTGGAATCCACGCTCGGCGAAGACCTCGAGGGCCCCTTCCAGCAGTCGGGCCCGGGTGTTGGAGCGGCGGCGCTTGGGCGGTTCCATACGAGTAGGATACAGTTCTGTATTGAATACACAACCGTATTGAACGGGGAACTGGGATGCAGCTCGAAGCCACCGGGATCAGCGTGCGCGGACCACACGCGCCGATGCTGAACGCGACGTCGGTGCGGGTCGCCGACCATCAGCTGGTGCTGCTGGCGGGATACCCCGGTCCGGGACATGTCGCGGCCGCGCTCGCACTGTCCGGGCGGCTCAAGGCCGATACCGGCTCGGTCCGGCTCGACGGGAGGGCGGACGCGGCGCTGCTTCGTCAGAAGGTCGCAGTGGTCGACGCACCCGGGATCACCGAGCCGGACGACGCTCTGCCGGTTCAGACCGTGGTTGGTGAGGAGCTGGCGATCGCTGGTCGCAAGGCCGGTCGGAAGGCCGTGCTGGAGTGGCTGACCGAGCACGACGCGGCGGAGCACGCCGACAAGCGGTTCGAGCACCTGCCGGTTGCCGCGCGTACCAGACTGCTCGCGGAGCTGACGGTCGCACGACCTGACGTGGAGCTGGTCATCCTGACGATGCCGGACCGGCACGGTGGCGATCCGCACGAGTGGTACGCGCTGGGCCGCGATCTGGCGTCCCGCGGGTACGGCGTGGTCATTACGTGCGCGGATGCGTCCGTACGACTGCTCGACGTACAAGCCGCGCAGCTGGGCGCGACTGACCAGCCCGACCCGGTGCAGGTGGCGCCCATCGCACCGGTTGAACCCATTGCCCCAATTGAGACGGTCGACGTACCGGTCGTCGAGGAGGAGACGGCGTGACCGCGATCAGGATGGCCTTGAGTGAGTTGCGGAGGCTGACCGCCGGGCGGTTGCCCAAGCTGGCGGTGGTCGCGCTGCTGCTCGTACCGGTGCTGTACGGCGGGCTGTATCTCTACGCGAACCACGATCCGTACGGGCGCCTAGACAAGATCCCCACCGCGGTCGTCGTCGAGGACGCCGGTACGACGCTCTCCACCGGGGAGAAGCTCAACGTCGGACCGCAGGTGGCGGCCGAGCTCGTGAAGTCGAAGAGCTTCGACTGGCATCAGGTCGACCGCGCGGACGCGACGGCGGGGGTGTCGGACGGGAAGTACGAGTTCGCGCTGGTACTGCCGAGGTCGTTCTCCGCCGACCTCGCGTCGAGCGCCGAGTTCACGCCGCGGCAGGCGCAGCTCGAGCTGCTCACCAACGACGCCAACAACTACATCGCTCACACCATCGCGAACCAGGTCGTCGCCCAGGTGACCAAGACCGTGGCGTCGCAGGTGAGCGAGACCGCGGCGAGCAAGCTCTTGGCCGGGTACAACACGATCCACACGCAGATCAGCCAGGCGTCGGCCGGCGCCGCTCAACTCCAGAGCGGTCTGACCAGCGCGGCGACCGGCGTCACCAAGCTCCAGACCGGCGCGACCCAGCTCAACGCCGCGCAGAAGCAGCTGTCCGCCGGCGCGTCCCAGCTGGCGACCGGCGCCACGCAGGCGCAGCAAGGCGCGGCCAAGCTGCAGACCGGCGCCGGGCAGCTGGACGACGGCCTGAGCACGCTCAAGCGGAAGACGGCGACTCTGCCGAAGCAGACCAAGACGCTGGCAGCCGGTGCCGATCAAGTTGCCAATGGCAACGAAAAGATCGCCGTCGCCGGCCGTCAGGTCGCAACTGCCTCCAGCACGCTGGTGAAGGACCTCAGCACCCTTGACTCCGGTCTCGCCGCGCGGCTGAAGGTACAGGGGTTCAGCCGGCACCAGATCAACCAGGTGCTGGCCGAGACCGCCAAGCTGCGGGCACCGGTCGTACGCGCGAACACCAAGGTCCAGTCGACCTCCAAGCAGCTCAACCAGCTCGCCACGGGCGCGCGGAAGGTGTCGAACGGCGCGGCCGCGTTGGCGAAGGCGACGCCGGCTCTCACGAATGGGATCAGTACGGCGGCCAACGGTGCTCACCAGCTGAACACCGGGGCGGGCCAGCTCGAGACCGGCCTGACCAGTCTGCAGACCGGTGCTCAGAAACTGGCAACCGGCGAGAAGCAAGCAGTCGCTGGACAGGGGCAGCTGCTGACCGGCGTGAACAGCCTGGCCACTGGAGTCACCCAACTGAAGACCGGTGCGACCCAGCTGAACACCGGACTGGCGAATGGCGTCAAGCAGATCCCCAATCCGTCCGATGCCCAGCGCAAGGCGGTGGCCGAGACGCTCGGCGCACCTGTGACGCTGCAGAACGTCTCGCAGGCGACTGCGGACAGCTATGGCGCTGGGCTGGCCCCGTTCTTCCTGAGTTTGGCCTGCTGGATCGGTGCGTACGTACTCTTCCTGCTCGTCCGGCCGCTGTCCCCGCGGGCGCTCGCGGCCTCGCAGTCGCCGTTCCGGGTCGCACTCGGCGGTTGGTTGCCTCCGGCCCTCTTCGGTGCGATCCAGGCGACGCTTGTCTTCACCGCGGTGACTCTCGGCCTCGGGATCGACGCGGTTCATCCGTGGCTGACGGTCGGGTTCTTGATCCTGACGTCGTTCACGTTCGTCGCGATCCTGCATGCGCTGTCGGCGTGGTTCGGCGCGGTCGGGAAGTTCCTCGGGCTGGTGCTGATGGTGATTCAGCTGGTCAGCGCCGGCGGGACGTTCCCGTGGCAGACGATTCCCGCGCCGCTCTACTTCTTCCACCACGCCCTCCCGATGAGCTACGCCATCGACGGCGTCCGCCACCTGATGTACGGCGGCCCTGGGAGCTCGCTCGGACGCGATCTGTTGGCCCTTGGCGCTTGGTTCGCGGTTGCGCTCGCTGCGTCGACCCTGGCCGCCCGCAAGCAGAGGGTCTGGGTCGCGAAGAAGCTCCAGCCGGAACTCGCGCTGTAGGGCTGGGGAGTTGCCCCACGCGCGGCTCAGGACATACCGGTGGACCCCGGTCGAGCGGTCCATTGCCGACTGCGTGACCGGGGGACGCACCACGGCTGGCGCGACGGCCGGTAGTCCTACCCAACTACGGTGACCGAGTAGTCGACCGCGCGTGACGAAGGAACGCGCAGCACGCGGGCGGCGCCCGCACACTGCGGGCGATGAGCCGGCCAAGCGCGAGGCGTCAGCGCGCAAGGAACGTCGGGTGGGTGGGAGCGCGCGTGGTGGGCGCGACGAAGGAGTGGCCGCGTGGCACGCGTGGGAAGGATCCAGTACTTCTTCTAGCTGTTCATGAAGCTCACGGTGCGGGAGAGGAGTTGGTTGGTGGTGGGCTGGTCGAAGAAGGTGATGAGGGCTTCGTAGGCGCCGGAGTCGGCGGCGGAGGCGTCTACGACGTAGCCGTAGTACCCGTCGGTGTAGCCGATGACTCGGGTGATGGGGTGGGTGCTGTCGGCTTGGAGGCCGGCGCCGTGGACGGCGAAGAGTTCGACCGGGAGGTTGACCCAGCAGACGTCGCCCATGGTCACGACGCTGACGGGGAGGTGGAGGGACTCCGGCAGGGATGCGGCGGCCATCCGGGCCTGGCCGCGGGCGCCGTCGAGGCGGGTTTGGGCGATGCGGCCGGACGGGTCGTCCTTGCCGTTCGCCCGGCCCTCCGCCGAGACGACGACCTCGGCTGCCTCGTCGGCCGTTGGGATGTCGCGGACGGCCAGGTCGAGCGTCGTACGGCGAATGGCCGGGGCCGACTGCGGTAACTCCAGGCCTGGCCCGGCCAGCGCCTCGCGGACGCGGCCGGCCAGCAGACCGCCGAGCCTGGCGACCTCCGCGGCGCCGCGGCCCTGGCGGGTGAACCGCGGGCTGACGTCACCGGCGGCACCTTGGAGGAACCCGACGACGGCTGGGGCGAGCGCGGCACGGGCGGCGCCTGGCCAGTCGGCGGAGTACTGGAGGTTCTCGGGACCGTAGGTGGTGGGGTGGCAGGCGAAGTCCAGGAGGACCGCCTCGAGCGAACCGTTCGTACCGTGCAGCGCGAGGATGCCGGCGGTGTTGTCGTGCGGGCCGGTGCGGCGGTGCCGGTTGGTGCCGACGCCGATCACTTCGACCGATCGCCACGAGGCGGTTACCGAGCGGCGCTCCAGGCTGGCGCCGCGGACCGAGGAGTCGAGGGCGTCGACGAGGTCGCGCTCCCGCTCGGCCGGGATGACGGGGTGGATCTCGCCGGCCCAGCCCGACGGGCCGGAGTGGGTGTGTGACGCGGAGACCACCACGTGTGACGGAGGGATGCCGGCCGCGGCGGCGGCTGCCGCGGAGAGTTCGGCGGCGAGATCCTTGCCGACGGCAATCGCATCCAGGGTGAGCCAGAGCACACCCGGGTCGTCCGCCGTACTCAGCCAGATGATGGTGGCTCGCAGTGGATCCGCAGTACCGGTTGCGGTACTGGCCCGGGCGGCGTACCCGTCGAGTCGGTGGCCCGGGGGCGGGGTGACGTCCAGGGACGTCGCGGCCAAGAGGAGTTCTGTCACGTGAGGGCTCCCGCGGTCGTCATACCGGCAATCATCCTGTGGTGGAAGGCAAGATAGCCGCCAGCACCTAAGGAATCGAGATGGTCAACCAGGTAACGCTTCTCGATGGTGTTCAGTACACGGGAAGCAGGTAGTCGTTCTACACGCCCGGCAACTGGAGAGTCCGAGGCTGACAAGCCGGGCCGGCACTCACGCGTTGCGTCGGCGCGCACACACAACGGCGGGTGGGGTCGGCTACGGGGTGGGGATTGCGGTGCGGAGGTAGGTGGTGGTGTCCATGGGGTTGGTGATTGCGGTGCCGACCACGACGGCGTAGGCGCCTGCCTCGCAGACGGCGCGGACGTCGTCGAAGGTGCGGATGCGGCCCTCCGCGATGACTGGGCAGTCGAGGTTGGTGGCGAGTTGGCGGACCAGGTCGACGTTAGGGCCAGGCGGTGTATGGCCGGTGGTGTAGCCCGCGAGGGTGGTGGCTATTAGGTCGGCGCCGGCGGATCGGGCGGCTTGGGCTGCGGGGAGGGTGTCTACGTCGGCCAGGACCGGGACGCCGAGTTCTTCGTGGATTCGGCGGATCTGGTGGGCGAGGGGATGGCCGTCGGGGCGGGGGCGGAGGGTGCCGTCGAGGGCGACGAGGTCGGCGCCGGCGGCGACTACGGCGGCTGCGGCCTCGTACGTCGGGGTGATGAAGACGCCGGCCGGATCACCCAGTTTGTGCAGGCCGATGATCGGGAGGTCGGTCACTGCCCGGATCGCCGCGATGTCGTCGGGTCCATTGGCGCGGATCGCACCGGCGCCGCCGGCCTCCGCGGCCTGGGCCATCAGGGCCATCGTGGCCGGTGAGTTGAGCGGGTTCCCGGGGCCGGCCTGGCAGGACACGACCAGGGTTCCGCGGGCGAGGGTTCTCATCGGCGATGGGTCACGATCAGGTCGGCGTACGGTCCGACCGGCCCGGTCGCGAGCCGCTCGGCGCCGTCGAGCGAGTTCCCGGCGGCCGGCGTCAGCTGCGCCCGCGGCGTCAGGGCCGCACGGACCGGGATCAGCAGCTGCTCGCCGGCGCCCGCGAACAGACCGCCGACGCAGGCAACCGGAACGGATCCCTCGCTGGCCAACTGTGCGACCGCCGCGCCGATCGTCTCCGCGATGTCCCCGGCGGCGCGTACGACGAGATCGTGAGCGACCGGGTCGCCTTCGGCGGCGCAGCGGAGTACCTCAGGAGCGAAGCGGGCGACGTCGTCGACCAGCGTCGAGGAGCGGTAGAGCGTGACCGGGTCGAGCGGGGTATCCGCGAGCTTGGTCACCGGACCGCGGCCGTCCCGCGCGCGCTGGACCGCGACCAGGCCGGCCCGGCCGATCGCGAACGCGCTGCCCGCGTCGCCGAACAGGTACCCGTGCCCGTCGAGCTTGCGCCACGTCCCGTCCCGGTCGACCGCGAGGCAGACCAACCCAGTGCCCGCGGCCACCACCACGCCGTACCCGTCGGGCAGGGCGCCGGCGTGCGCCGTCACCATGTCCTGGGTCAGCCGCACCTCGTCCGCGCCGAGCAACTCACAGATCTCCGCGGCGAACCCCTCGGCATTGCCCGCCGCCTGCGGGTAGCCGGTCAGGCCGAGCGCCACCACCTCGACCGGCCCGCTCACACCTGCCTCGGCCGCAGCCTCTCGGATCGCGGCCAGCATGCGTCCGGACGCATCCGGACCGTGCGTGTACCCGGGGCCCGTGCCGGTACGGCGTGACGGGAGGACTCGGAGTCTGAGGGCGGACTGACCGCCGTCGATGGCAATGCGGGTCATGCGCCGATCCAGTGCGAGTAGGTCTGCCAGGGAAGGTGCCCAGCAGCCTACCGACAGCTACTCCTCGATGTTCGACATCACGTGCTTGATGCGGGTGTAGTCCTCCAGGCCGTACATGGACAGGTCCTTGCCGTAGCCGGAGTGCTTGAAGCCGCCATGGGGCATTTCGGCGACGATCGGGATGTGGGTGTTGATCCACACGCACCCGAAGTCGAGCCGGCGGGCCATCCGGAGCGCACGGCCGTGATCGCACGTGAAGACGGAGGACGCCAGGCCGTACTCGACGCCGTTCGCCCAGCGCAGTGCCTCGTCCTCGTCCGTGAACCGCTGCACCGTGATCACCGGGCCGAAGATCTCCTGCTGGATCGCATCGTCGTCCTGCCGGAGTCCCGAGACCACTGTGGGCGCGTAGAAGTAGCCACGCTCGCCCACGGCAGCCCCGCCGGTACGGACCGTCGCGTGGTCGGGCAGGTTGTGGATGAAGCCACTGACCCGGCGGAGCTGGGCTTCGTTGTTCAGAGCGCCGTACGCCGCGTTCGGATCGTCAGGCATGCCGGTGTGGGTGTGGTTGGCCCGCTCGGTCAGTGCGTCGACGAACTCGTCGTGGATACGTGGACCGGCCAGTACGCGCGTCGCCGCGGTGCAGTCCTGTCCGGCGTTGAAGTAGCCCGCGTCCGCGATCGCCTGCGCGGCCTTCTCCAGGTCGGCGTCGTCGAACACGACCACGGGCGCCTTGCCACCCAGCTCGAGGTGGGTCCGCTTGAGCTGCCGGGCCGCACTCGATGCCACTTCCATCCCTGCCCGGACCGACCCGGTGATGGCGACCAACTGCGGGATCTCATGGTCCACCAGCGCCCGGCCGGTATCGCGATCGCCGCAGACCACGTTGAGCACACCCGGCGGCAGGAACTCGTTGCACAGCTCGGCCAGCAGCACTGTCGACGCCGGAGTGGTGTCACTCGGCTTGAGTACGACCGTGTTCCCGGCGGCCAGGGCCGGTGCGATCTTCCAGATCGCCATCATCAGGGGGTAGTTCCAGGGCGTCACCTGACCGACCACACCGATCGGCTCACGCCGGATCCACGACGTGTGACCGGCCATGTACTCACCGGCCGACCTGCCCTCCAGTACGCGCGCAGCACCGGCGAAGAACCGCAGCTGGTCCACGCACGGCGGCACCTCGTCGGTGGCGGTGATGGGCAGCGGCTTGCCGGTGTTCCGGCTCTCCACCGCGATGAACTCGTCCGCCCTCCGCTCCATCGCGTCCGCGATCCGGAGCAGTGCGAGCTGCCGTTCGGCCGGCGTGGAGTCCCGCCAGGTCTCGAAGGCCCGCGCGGCCGCGGTCATCGCCTTGTCGACGTCTTCCGGTCCGGACAGGGGTGCCCGGGTGTAGACGTCACCGGTCGCCGGCGCGATCACGTCGTACGTCGCACCGCTCAGCGCACCCACCGGCTTGCCGTCGACGATGTTGGTGAGGGTCTGCTCCATGACGTTCCCTATCTGCTCGATTGGTCCCCGAAGACGCACTCGCCCTCGACATAGGTCGCCCGCACCCGGGCCTCGGCGATCTCGTCCGGCGGCCCGGCGAACGGGTCGCGATCGAGGACCACCAGATCCGCGAGCGCCCCGGCCTCGATCCGCCCGGTGTCGTCGGCGTGGTTCAGCCAGGCGCTTCCCGACGTGTACGCCGCCAGCGCCGTGGCCAGGTCGAGCGCCTGTTCGGGCAGGAACGCGTCCGTGTCATCGTCCTGCCGGCGATTCACCGCAACATGGACGGCGGCCAACGGGTCCGGACTCGACACCGGCCAGTCCGAACCGGCCGCGAGCCGGGCGCCCGCCCGGGCCAGGTCACCGAACGGGTACTGCCACGCTGTCCGCTGCGGCCCGAGGTACGGGATGGTCAGGTCGACCATCTGCGTGTCGTACATCGCCCACAGCGCCTGCAGGTTCGCGGTGACCCCGAGCTGCGCGAAGCGACCGAGGTCGTCGGGATGGATCACCTGCAGATGCGCGATGTGGTGCCGGAGATCGCTGTCGCCGTTCTCGGTCAGGGCCGTCTCGAACGCGTCCAGCGCTTCCCGGACCGCCCGGTCGCCGATCGCGTGGATATGGACCTGGAAACCTTCCGCGTCGAGCCGCGTGACGTTGTGGCGGAGCTCGACCGGATCTACGAAGGACAGACCAGCGTTCGCGGTCCGGCAACCACAGCCGTCGAAGTACGGCTCGAGCATCCCGGCGGTGAAGTTCTCCGCGACGCCGTCCTGCATGACCTTGACGCTGTCCGCGCGGAACCGCGGGAACTTCAGGGCGTCCCGTCGTACCACCAGCTCCGGGATCTGCTCGGCGCCACGGTCGCGCTGCCACCAGAGTGCGCCGACCACGCGTGCGGTCAGGCGGCCGTCGCGCGCCAGTTCGACGTACGCCGGAGTCGCGTCGCCGAGATTCGCGTACGCACCGAGGATCGCGTCCTGCCAGCCGGTCACCCCGAGCGAGTGGAGATAGGCCTGGGCGTCCAGCAGGGCGTCGACCAGCTCGGCGTGGGTCGTCGGCGGGACCAGGCGGCCGACGAGATCCATCGCGCCCTCGTGCAGGGTTCCCGTGGCCGATCCGTCGGGGCCGCGCTCGATCCGCCCGTCGGCGGGGTCCGGCGTACGGGCGTCGATACCGGCCAGGGCGAGCGCCCGCGAGTTGACCCACGCGCCGTGGTGATCGGCGTTCACCAGGAAGGCCGGTCGGTCGCCGGTGACGGGGTCGAGGTCGGCCGCGGCCGGTGCGGCGCCCGGGAAATCGGGCTGGTGCCAGCCCCCGCCGAGGATCCACGGGACGTCCGGGTGCGTCGCGACGTACCGCGCGATCCGCTCCTGGTACGCCGGGAGTCCCGACGCCGGCGAGAGGTCGCAGTGGGCGCGTTCGAGACCGCCCTGCACGGGGTGGATGTGCGCGTCGACGAAGCCGGGGAGCAGCAGACCGCCGGCCAGGTCGACCACCTCGGTGTGCGGATCCCCGAGCTCGGAGAGATCGGGTCCGATCGCGCTGATCCGGCCGGAGCGGACCGCGACGGATGTGCTCGGCCGGTACCGCGACCCGTCGAACACCGAGCCGTTGACGAACAGCGTGTTCACCCGCCGACCTCCCCGACGTCCATTACTGATCGACTGATTCCGCATCAGATGCGGCCATGAACTGCTGACATCGACACAGTAGCGGCACTCTGGGCACGAAATCACTTGCCTGAACGCGAATTTCCAGGCACGATGGCGGGCAACGGCCAGCCTGAGACGAGGGATAACCCATGCCGTCCGACAAGCTCGACGACGCCGACTTCGCCCACCTGCAGCAGTCGGCCCGCGATCACCTGTGGATGCACTTCACCAGGCTTTCGAGCTACCAGTCCGGCGAGGTGCCGGTCATCGTCCGCGGCGACGGCGTCTACATCTACGACGCCCGCGGCAAGCGGTATCTGGACGGTCTGGCCGGCCTGTTCGTCAGCCAGCTCGGCCACGGGCGGACCGAGCTCGCCGAGGCGGCGGCCAAACAGGCCGCGGAGCTGGCGTTCTTCCCGCTGTGGTCGTACGCGCATCCCAAGTCGATCGAGCTGGCCGAGCGGATCGCCGGCTACGCGCCGGGCGACCTCAACCGGGTCTTCTTCACCAGCGGTGGCGGCGAGGCCGTCGAGACCGCCTGGAAGCTGGCCAAGCAGTACTTCAAGCTGACGGGCAAGCCCGGCAAGCACAAGGTGATCAGCCGTGCGATCGCCTACCACGGCACCACCCAGGGTGCCCTGTCCATCACCGGGCTGCCGGAGTTGAAGGCGCCGTTCGAGCCGTTGGTGCCTTCGACGTTCCGGGTGCCCAACACGAACATCTACCGCGCCCCGATCCACGGCGACGACCCGGCCGCGTTCGGCCGCTGGGCCGCCGACCAGATCGCGGTCGCGATCGAGAACGAGGGCGCCGACACCGTCGCCGCCGTGTTCCTCGAACCCGTGCAGAACGCGGGCGGTTGCTTCCCGCCGCCGCCCGGGTACTTCGAGCGGGTCCGCGAGATCTGCGACGAGTACGACGTACTGCTCGTCAGCGACGAGGTGATCTGCGCGTTCGGCCGGCTCGGGCACATGTTCGGCGCCGAGCGGTACGGCTACCAGCCGGACATGATCACCTGCGCGAAAGGCATCACCTCCGGCTACTCACCGCTCGGCGCGATGATCGCGACCGACCGGCTGATCGAGCCGTTCCTGCACGGCGACACCACGTTCGCCCACGGCTACACCTTCGGTGGCCACCCCGTATCCGCCGCGGTCGCGCTGACCAATCTGGACATCTTCGAGCGCGAAGGCATCAACGAGCACGTCCGGAGCCGGGAGGGGGATTTCCGGGCGACACTCGAGAAGCTGCTCGATCTGCCCATGGTCGGTGACGTCCGCGGCGCTGGGTACTTCTACGGGATCGAACTGGTCAAGGACAAGGCGACCAAGGAGACCTTCAACGACGAGGAGTCCGAGCGACTGCTGCGCGGGTTCCTCTCCAAAGCCCTCTTCGACGCCGGCCTCTACTGCCGCGCCGACGACCGCGGCGACCCCGTCATCCAGCTCTCCCCACCCCTGATCTGCGACCAGGCCCACTTCGACGAAATGGAACAAATCATCCGAGCCGTCCTCACCGAGGCCGAGTCGAAGCTGTAGCCGGGCGTACTGGGTCCAGCCCACGCGTGCTACCGCACGCGTGACTACCCCGTGGTCCCGGCAACCGTGGTGGGTGAGCGGCACGATCGAGCGCCGGGTAACGCACTGCCGGCACCTGAGCATCGCCGGCAGTTCCTGGGACCAGCAGGCCGCGAGACCATCGGAGCTGCCGGTGGGCGGGCGTCTTTGCTGCGTGGGGTGCGCGTTGTGGGGCGTATCGTCGGTGGAGGGGGGCGAGATGACGATGGTGACGGTTGCGGCTGTGCAGGCGGCGTACGTGCTGATGGATCGCGCGGCGACGCTTGCCAAGGTGGAGGAGTTGCTGGCGGACCCCGCGGTACGGGCGGCCGACCTGGTCGTGTTTCCCGAGGCGTTCGTGCCTGGTACGCCGATCTGGATCGACGGGCCGCCGATCTGGGACGGTGACGAGCAGTGGTTCGCGATGCTGGCCGACCAGGCCGTCGTCGTACCGAGCGAGACCACCGACCGGCTCGGGGCAGCGGCCCGGCAAGCCGGCGTCTACCTGGTGATCGGGATCAACGAACGCGAGCCCACGGGGAGCACGATCTACAACACGCTGTTGTACTTCGATGCTGAGGGCAACCTTCTCGGCAAGCATCGCAAGCTGATGCCGACCGGCTCGGAGCGCACCGTGTGGGGTATGGGCGACGGCTCGATGCTCGAGACCTACCCGACCCCGTTCGGGCGGATCGGCGGGCTGATCTGCTGGGAGAACTACATGCCGCTGGCCCGGTTCTACCTCTACTCGCAAGGTGTCGACGTGTGGGTGGCGCCGACGCTGGCCAGAGGTGACGGCTGGATCGCGACCATGCGCCACATCGCCCGCGAAGGCCGCTGCTACGTGATCGGCGCGAATCCGTGCCTGCGTGTCGACCAGATCCCCGCGGATTTCCCCGACCGGGACCGAGTGTGGCGAACCGATCCGGACGACCCCGACTGGGTCGAGCCCGGCAACACGGTAATCGTCGGCCCGAACGGAGAGATCCTCGCCGGACCTGCTCGGCACGCCGAGACCGTATTGGTCGCGGAGCTGGATCTCGCCCAGGTGCGTTCGGCGCGGCGGATGTTCGACCCGGTCGGCCACTACCACCGCCCCGACGTCTTCCGCCTCGCCGTCGACACCGCGCCGCGACCCGTTGTCACCACCCTCCACAACAACCTCCCCGACGACTGACCATCTCTTGCGGCCAGGGCCGGCCTGCAGTGCAGGCCGGCCGTGGCGTTCCGGCGGGTCAGGTTGTGGCGTGGGCTGCGGTCAGGATCAGGTCTTCGACCTTGTCCGGGTGCGAGATCATCGGGACGTGGGACGCGTTCACCACGACGAGGTGCGCGTGGGCACGCTGAGCCATGAACAGTTGTGCCTGGAACGGGATCGCCATGTCGTCCCGGCCGGCCAGATACCAGGTCGGAATGGTCGACCAGGCCGGCGAGGGTCCAGACGGTGCGTCGCCGACCGCGAGTGCGAGCGGACGCTGCTCGACCGCCATCAGGTTGGTCAGCTTGGCCGGTACGTCGGCGGCGGGGCGGCCTGGGCAGTTCGCGTGATCGCGGTTCGGTTGTGGACGGACGCCAGTCAGGGGTAGAACGCGCGCGGCAGCGCGCAGGCCGCGGGCGTAGCCCGCAGAAGTACGGGTGGGTGGGAGCGCGCGTAGCAGGCGCGACGAAGGAGCGACTGCTGCAGCACGCGTGGGTCGACAGCTGCAGCACGCGTGGGTGGACCGCGGTTAGAAGTCGAAGCCGAGGCCCATGCGGTCGAGGGTTCGGAGCCAGAGGTTGCGTTTGCCGGCGTGGGCGTCGGCTCGGGACATGGACCAGCGGGTGAGGTGGATGCCGGCTGTGCGGAGGGGTTCGGGTGGGAAGGGGAGGGGGCGTTCGCGGACCATGCGGAGGCGGGTTCGGTCGGTGTCTTCGGCGTACAGGAGGTCGAGCATGACGTCGGCGCCGAAGCGGGTGGCGCCGACTCCGAGACCGGTGTAGCCGAGGGCGTACCCGATCCGGCCGGAGTGCGCCGTACCGAAGAACGCGCAGAAGCGGGTGCTGGTGTCGATCACGCCGCCCCAGCGGTGGGTGAAGTGCAGGCCCTCCAACTGGGGGAAGGTGGTGAAGAAGTGCTTGCCGAGCATCGCGTGGATCGAGTGGCGGAGTTCGAACGCCGGGTCGATGCGGCTGCCGAAGTGGTACAGCGGGAGGTAGCCGCCCCACAGGATCCGGTCGTCGCGGGTCAATCGGTAGTAGTGGAAGAGGTTCGACGCGTCGCCGACACCTTGGCGGTGCCGCCAGCCGATCGACGACAGTTGTGCGGAGGACAACGGTTCTGTCACCAGCACCAGGTCGTAGACGGGCACGGTGTACAAGCGCAACCGCCGCAGCAGCGAGGGAAACGCGTTCGTGGCCAGCGCGATCCGGTCCGCGCGTACGGAGCCGGTCTCCGTCCACACCGCCTTGCTGTGCAGCCGAGTCACCCGGCTGTGTTCGTGAATTCGTACGCCGAGTTCGACGCAAGCCCGGCGTAGTCCCCAGGCCAGCCGGGCCGGCTCGACCAGAGCGGTCCGGTGGGGATCGGACAGCGCGCCCAGGTAGGTCGGCGAGTTGAGCTCGGCGCGGGCCTCTTCCTGGTCCAGCAGCGTGACGCCGGGACGCTCCTCAGCCTCCTCCGCCAGTTCGTCCAGGTGGTGCGGCGCGGTGGCGACGGTGAGCTCGCCGGTTCGTTGCCAATCGCAATCGATGCCGAAGTCCCTGATCGTGTGACCGATGGCCCTGAGGTTGTCGGCGCCCAGCCGCTCGAGCTGATCGACCTCGTCCGGCCAGCGGGCCCGGCCGTTGCCGAAGCCGTGGGTGAGGCTGGCGTCGCAGAAGCCGCCGTTGCGTCCGCTGGCCGCGGATCCACAGGTGTCGCCCTCCAGCAGTACGACGTCGAGCGACGGGTACCGCTCCTTCGCGCGCAGCGCCGTCCACAGACCGGTGTAGCCGCCACCGATCACCACCAGGTCGGCCTCGGCCGGTCCGAGGAGTGCCGGCGCGGGCTCTGGCGCGGACCTGTCGTCGAGCCAGAACACCCGCGGCTCGGCGTCAGCGAGTGCGGCCAGCTTCATCGGACCCGTCGGCGCCGGGCGAGTTCGCCGCCTAGTACGAGGACGAGCGCCAGCAGGAACATCGCCGTACCGACGACGTTGATCTGCGGCGGGATGTCGCGTTGTGCCGAACCCCAGACGAACATCGGGAACGTCACCGTGGTGCCGGCGTTCAGGTTCGTGATGATGAAGTCGTCGAAGGACAGCGAGAAGCTCAGCAGCGCCGCGGCCACGATGCCCGGCAGGACCAGGGGGAACGTGATCCGCCAGAACGTCTGCCACTCGTTCGCGTAGAGATCCATCGCCGCCTGTTCGAGCCGCGAATCCATCCCGGTCAGTCGTGCCTTGACCGTGACGACGACGAACGACAGGCAGAACATCACGTGCGCGATCAGCACCGTCCAGAACCCGAGCCGCCCGCCGAAACCGCTGGAGACGAACAGCGCCAGCAGCGACGAGCCGAGCACGATCTCCGGCGAGGCCATCGGCAGGAAGATGAACAGGTTGGTGGCCGACCGCCCACGGAAGCGGTGCCGCACCATCGCGAACGCCATCAACGTCCCCAGCGCCGTGGCGATCACCGTCGACAGCAAGCCGATGCGCAACGACGTACTCACGGCGTCGCACAGGCCGAACGGGCGGCACGGGTGCTGCCAGTTCGCCCAGGTGAAACCGTCGAACGTGTAGGACAACTTGCTCTTCGGCGCGTTGAACGACATCAGCATCACGACGAGGATCGGCGCGAACAGGTAGAGCAGCACGAGCAGGGCGAACATCATGACCAGGTTCCGGCTGATCCAGCGACCGACTCTCATACCAGTTCCTCCGTCCCGGCGCGGCGGACGTAGAACAGGACAAGGACGACGATCGCCGCCATCAGCGTGACCGACAGCGCGGCCGCGGTCGGGTAGGCGCCGGCCGCGAACAGGCGCTGGATGTCGTTGCCGATCATCCGCTGCTTCGGCGTACCGAGGAGCTGGGCGTTGATGTAGTCGCCGGCCGACGGGATGAAGGTGAGCAGTGTGCCCGCGACCACCCCGGGCATCGACAGCGGCAGCGTCACGGTCCGGAAGGTCGTGAACGGATTGGCGAACAGGTCGCCACCCGCCTCGATCAACCGGGGATCGATGCGTTCCAGGCTCGCGTAGAGCGGGAGCACCATGAACGGCAGGAAGTTGTACGTCAGCCCGGTGACGACCGCGGCCGTGGTGGCGAGCAGCCGGCCGTCCGAGCCGAGGATGTGCAGCCACTTGAGCGTGTCGACGACGAACCCGTTGTCGCTCAGCAGCAGCTTCCACGACAGCGTCCGGATCAGGAAGCTGGTGAAGAACGGCGCGATCACCAGCGCCAGCATCAGGTTCCTCCACCGGCCGGCCTTCATCGCGATCGCGTAGGCGAGCGGATACCCGAGCACCAGGCAGAACGCCGTGGTGATCAGCGCGTACCACAGCGACCGCCCGAACGGCCGGGCGTAGTCGGCCATCGTGTCGACGAAGTTCTGGAAGTGCCAGGTCATCTTGAACCCGGACTCGATCGACCCGTTCGGGTCGTACAAACTGGCCGCGAGCAACGACACCAGCGGTATGACGAAGAACAGCAGCAGCCACAGCCCACCCGGAAGCAACAGCAGGTACGCCGTCAGCCGCCGGCCGGACCGCTCCGTCTTGGCGGCCGGGTTCGCGGTCGCCGCACCCAGTTGGCCGACCGCACTCATCCGGCACCACCCGGTCCGTCGATCTCCTCGACCCCGGCCCGCGCGTCCTGCTCCGCGTCGAGTACGAACGTGTGCGCCGGCTGCCAGTGCAGATCGACGGAGTCCCCGACCGCGAACGTCCCGCGGGCGCCCGTGTTCTGCTCGAAGATCGTCAGCTCCTGGTCCCACGGCAGCTTCGCCAAGTACTGCGTACTGACGCCGACGTAACTCACATCGGTGACGACCGCGCCGCGGAGCTGGTTCGCCCCGTTGCTCTGCTCGGTGCCGGTCCGGGCCAGGAACACCTTCTCCGGCCGGATCCCCATCCAGACGTCGCCCTCGGTGACCCGGCAGCGGGGCAGCGGCACCGTCACCTTGCGACCGTGCACGTCCACCACGAGGTTCTGGTCGGCCTGGCCGATGATCGAGGCCCGGATCAGGTTGGACTGGCCGAGGAAGTTCGCCACGAACGTGGTCGCGGGCAGGTCGTAGAGCTCGGTCGGCGTACCCATCTGCTCGATCACGCCGGCGTTCATCACCGCGATGGTGTCGGCCATCGTCATGGCCTCCTCCTGGTCGTGGGTGACGTGCACGAACGTGATGCCGACCTCGGTCTGGATCCGTTTCAGCTCCAGCTGCATCTGCCGGCGCAGCTTGAGGTCGAGGGCGCCGAGCGGCTCGTCCAGCAGCAGCACCTGCGGGCGGTTGATCAGCGCGCGGGCCAGCGCGACTCGTTGCTGCTGGCCACCGGACAGCTGGGCCGGCCGGCGCTTGCCGTACGTGCCGAGCTCGACCAGGCCGAGCATCTCGTTCACCTTCGGCTTGAAGTCCTTGACTCCCCGCCGCTTCAGCCCGAACGCGACGTTCTCGAAGATGTCGAGGTGCGGGAACAGCGCGTAGTTCTGGAACACCGTGTTGACCGGCCGCTTGTACGGGCGCAGTCCGCTGATCTCCCGCTCCCCCAGCTTGATGCTGCCGGCGCTCGGATCCTCGAGCCCGGCGATCATCCGCAACGTGGTGGTCTTGCCGCAGCCGGACGGGCCGAGCAGGGCGAAGAACGTGCCGGCCGGCACGGTCAGATCCAGGTTGTCGACGGCCTTGTGTGCGCCGAAGGCCTTGCTTATGCCCGTCAGGACCAGGTCGCCCGACTGGGGCGGCGGGGCGGGCGAAGTGCTCGATACAGTCATATCAGCCCCCGATCGCAAGGTTGAAGTCGGTTTCGTAGAGGGCCGCCTTGGCCGTGTCGAGCGGCATGAACGACGACGTCTTGGACAGCGTCTCCTCGTCGGGGAAGATCAGCGGGTCGTCGACCACGTCGGGATCGACCGTCTCCATCGCCTTGCGGGCTCCGGTGACCGGGCAGATGTAGTTGACCCAGTCCGCGAGCGTCGCGGCCACCATGGGCTCGTAGTAGTAGTTCATCAGAGCCTCGGCGTTGGCTTTGTGGGTCGCCTTGTTCGGCACCAGCATGTTGTCCGACCACAGATTCAGGCCCTCCTCGGGCACCACGAACTTGATGTCGGGGTTGTCGGCCTGCATCGCGATCACGTCACCGGACCAGGCCTCGCAGGCGGCGATGTTGCCGGCGTTCAGGTCCTGCACGTAGTCGTTGCCGGTGAAGCGGCGGATCTGCCCGGTGCCGACGACGTCCTCGAGCTTCTCCAGGGCCTTGCTCCACTCCGCGTCGTTGAACTTGGACGGGTCGGCGCCGACCAGCCGGAGCATGAACGACATGGTGTCCGGCATCTCCGACAGCAGCGTGATCCGGCCCTTCAGGTCCTCCCGGCTGAGCAGGTCGGCGAAGCTGCCGACTTCCTTGGTGACCTTCGCGTTGTAGGCGATCCCGGTCAGGCCGCTCTGCCACGGGACGCTGTAGTCGCGGTTCGGGTCCCAGCTCGGTGCCTTGAGTTTGGCCAGCAACTGCTGGTCGACGTTCGGGATCTTGGCGTGGTCGAGTTTCTGGATCCAGCCCAGCCCGATCATCCGCGCCGCCATCCAGTCGGTCAGCACGAAGATGTCGCGGCCGCACGACTGGCAACTGCCGAGCTGGTCGCGCACCTTCGCGTAGAACTCGGCGTTGTCGTTGACGTCGGCCGTGTAGGTGACCTTGATACCGGTCCGGCTCTGGAACTCCTCCAACGTCGGCAGCACCGTCTTGCCGTTGACCTTCTCGTCGGACTCGTCCATGTAGCTCGGCCAGTTCGAGAAGTTCAGCTGCTTCTGTGTTGCCGACTCGTCGGTGCTGATGCAACTGTCCGCACTCTGCTTGGCCGGTGGAATGCCGCACCCCGTCAGCACCCCGCCCAGCCCGAGGGCGGACAACGACATCCCCTTCAGCACCGACCGGCGCCCCACGACGCGTTGGTGACGAGGACTCATCGGACCCCCTAGAAAGCGTCTTTCGCGGGCGATACTGTCAAACCGGACCGATCTAGACAAGGGATTCCGAAGTTCTTCGCTCATTTCGCAACGAATTCCGCTTCGGCGACTTGCTGACGCCCCGTCCCACTGAAAGGATTCGGCCGTGGCAGTGCGAACGGGGAACCCCGACAAGAACCAGACCTTGCTGGACGACACCTCCAAGGCGATCATCGAGCAGCTCCAGCTGGACGGACGGCGCTCGTACGCCGCGATCGGCAAGGCCGTCGGCCTGTCCGAGGCGGCGGTCCGGCAGCGCGTGCAGCGGCTGACCGAGGCCGGCGTGATGCAGGTGGTCGCGGTCACCGATCCGCTCGAGCTCGGGTTCGACCGGCAGGCGATGATCGGGATCAAGGCCGAGGGCGCGCTGGAGCCGATCGCCGACGAGCTCGCGAAGATGGACGAGGTCGAGTACGTCGTGATCACGGCCGGCTCGTTCGACATCCTGGCCGAGGTGCTGTGCGAGAGCGACGATCACCTGCTGCAGGTGCTGTCCGAGCGGGTCCGGCAGATCGAGGGCGTGCGGGCGACGGAGACGTTCGTCTATCTGAAGCTGGTCAAACAGACCTATTCCTGGGGTGTGCGCTGAACCTCTGGTCCGCGGAGTCAGGCGACGGACGATCCGCGCTCGCCGGTGACCGGGACGCCGACGTGGTGATCGTCGGCGCCGGGTACACCGGCCTGTGGACGGCGTACTACCTGGCGAAGGCCGATCCGTCGCTGCGCGTCGTCGTACTCGAGGCGCAGACGGCCGGGTTCGGGGCGTCAGGACGCAACGGTGGTTGGTGTTCCGCGCTGTTCCCGGTGTCGTCGCGGCGGTTGGCGTCGCTGCCCGGGTCGAGCCGGGAGGCGGCGATCGAGCTGCATCGGGCGATGCAGGCGACGGTGAACGAGGTCGGACTCGTGACCGCCGCGGAAGGGATCGACTGCGACTACCACAAGGGCGGGACGATCGTGCTGGCCCGGACGCCGGTCCAGCTCGCGCGGGCCCGGGCGGAGGTGGAGTCCGCGCACGAGTGGGGTCCGGGTGATCTTCGCTTCCTGACGCCGGACGAGGTCGCGGCGAAGGTGCGGGCGACGAAGGTGCTCGGGGCAACGTTCACGCCGCACTGCGCGGCGATCCACCCGGGCAAGCTGGTGCGCGGACTCGCTGCGGTCGTGGAGCGGCTGGGAGTGACGATCCACGAGCATACGCCGGTACACACGATCGCGCCCGGTCGCGCGATCACCCCGTACGGCGTGGTGCGGGCGGACATCGTGGTCCGGGCGACGGAGGGATTCACGCCGGGGCTGGACGGGGAGTCGCGGGCGGTCGTGCCGGTGTACTCGCTGATGGTCGCGACGGAGCCACTGTCCGCGGAGGTGTGGGATCGCATCGGGCTGACTGATCGGCCGACGTTCAGTGATCACCGGCATCTGATCATCTACGGGCAGCGGACGGCGGACGGGCGGCTCGCGTTCGGCGGGCGGGGTGCGCCGTACCACTTCCGGTCGCGGATCAAGCCGTCGTACGACCAGGCGCCGCGGGTGTTCCGGAAGCTGCAGGGGACTGTGCGCGAACTGTTCGATCTGGAGGGCGTGCAGTTCACGCATGCGTGGGGTGGACCGTTGGGCATACCGCGGGATTGGTGTGCCTCGGTCGGGCTCGATCGCGGTACCGGGGTGGCGTGGGCCGGCGGGTTCGTCGGCGACGGCGTGAGTACGACGAATCTCGCCGGGCGGACGCTGACGGATCTGATCCTCGAGCGCGACACCGGGCTGACGCGGCTGCCGTGGGTCGGGCATCGGTCCCGGCGGTGGGAGCCTGAGCCGCTGCGGTGGCTCGGGATCAACGCCGGGCTGCGGGCGATGACGTTCGCCGACACCGAGGAACGGGTGACTCGCCGCGAGAGCTTGATCGCGCGGTTGATGGCGCCACTGATCGGTGGCGACCCGCTTACTTGGCGGCTGAGGCGGTGAGGTGGCCGGCCTCGGCGAGCAGGGTGGTCAGCGGGAGGCCGGTCAGCGGGATGCTCGGGTGGGCCCAGTCGTTGAGGATCGGGTCCTCGGTGGTGAGGTGGCCGGCGAGTTCGGTCCGGCTGAGCTCGAAGATGTGCGCCGGGTTGCCGGTCAGGTCGACCACGGTCTGCATCAGCCGGCCGGCCTGGTCCTCCCACAGCACATCGCCCGAATCCAGGTGGTCCGGCCGGATCAGCAGCAGCTCGACATCACTGTCCAGATCACCTTCGCCGCGCGCGACCGCGCCGTACACACTGGCGTGCACCGGCGGGATCCGCCAGCCGCTGATCTCGTCCGCGAGCCGGCTGATCAACGTACCGCGCAAGTCGGCGAGGAACTCCACCGCCGGGGCCACGAGGTGCTTGCGATTGAGTCGATAGAGCAACGAGTTGCCCAGGTCGTCGACATGCACCAGCCCGGTCGCCGCCAGCCGCTGCAACACCAGCCGCACCCCCGCGACACTCCCCGACCCCGCCAGCTTGTGAATCTGCCGCCCCGACAGCCCTTCCTCACTCCGCGCCAGCACCAGCAGCACAGGCCCGTCCAACGACGGCACGACAGTACTGATCGGGCTCCCGAGATCCATGATCCGCCCACCCTAGTAACCCCCCACCCAACCAAGTAATCACCATGACGAGTCAGGCGTTTACAGCTCCGCGCGACTGCGGGCCGGTGCATGGTGTGCCGTTCGTGGTGGGCGGGGCCGGCGTCGGTCGCAGGGAAGTCACAACGCCGGCCCCGCCGATCGAGGGGAACGTCTTCATCTCAGCGGTAGGACCGCTCAGCGGGGAGATGCAAAGACCGTGCACTCGGCAACGACCCGTGCAGAACCCGTGCACTCACGCGCGAACCGCAGGCCGAAGCGCCTGTTCGCTCTGCCATCCACCGGCTACTGTGAGTGGACCGGACCAGTGCTTCTGAAGAGGCTGCATGAATTCGCCCAACGAGTTGCTCGCGTCGCTGCTGGATGAGGCAGGCTGCTCACGCAGCGCCCTCGCACGCGACGTTCGCCAACTCGCGGCCGCCCGGGGACTCGATGACGTGCGCTGCGACCACGTCGACGTCGGCCGCTGGCTGAAAGGGATGGTCCCGCGTGGCACAAAGCCGGTTCTGATCGCCGACGCACTCGGGCGTCGGCTGGGCCGCGTTCTGTCGCTCAGCGATCTCGGCTTCGCGGCCGCACAGCCGCTGACGCTCGGCCTGACCTTCTCCGAGTCGCGCGACACGACAGCGCGGACTTCTCGCACGCTCTGGACAGAGGACTTGAGACGCTCGGACTTCCTCCGCATGGCAGTCACGGCGGGCGCGCTGACGACGCCGATGGCCCGGTGGCTGGTCTCGCCCCCGGCCGATCCGCCGTACGGTAAGCGCGGAACCCGTCGAGTCGGCGCCGACGACGTTGCCGCGGTGCGTGCGACCCTGCAGATGTTCGAACGGCTCGATCACCAGTTCGGCGGCGGTCACGCGCGAACTGCCGCCGTTCAGTATCTGAATGACGCCGTCACACCGCTCCTGCAGGCGAACTACAGCGACGCGATCGGCCGCGAGTTGTTCTCGGTCGCGGCCCAGTTCACCTACAAGACCGGAGCCATGGCGTACGACGTCGGCCTGCACGGACTCGCCCGGCGCTACTTCGTCCAGGCACTGAATCTTGCTCACGCCTCGGGGGATCGACCGCTGGGTGGGAAAGTCCTCGCGCTGATGAGCCACCAGGCCAACTACCTCGGTGAGTACCGGGAAGCCGTTGACCTGGCGAGGGCAGCGGCCCTCGGAGCGGGTGCCGACGCCACCCCGCGGGTCAGGTCGATGTACGCCGCCATGGAGGCGCGCGGACTGGCAAGCATCGGGGACAAGCGCGCCTGCCTGCGGATGATGAGGCAGGCCGAGACCACCTTCGCGAAGAGCGCCGAGGTTGATGAGCCGGACTGGATCGGGTACTTCGATCAGGCCGAACTCCATGACGAACTGGCACATTGCTTCACCGCACTCCGTGCACCCCGAGAAGCTGAGCGGCACGCGCACGCCGCGCTCGGACAGTCCACCGACCTGCATCCGCGGAGCCGCACGTTCTGCCGGATCTCACTCGCCACGTCCTATCTGGCTGCGGGCGACGTACCGCAGGCCTGCGACACAGCAGGAGAGGCGCTGGAGGCCGCAGGGAGGATCAAGTCCGCACGGGTCCGGAAGTACGTGCGTACCTTCGACAACGCGCTGAACAGCTTCGGGAGCCACCGGACGATCTCGGAGTTCCGGGAACGGGCACGGGAGATCTTGGCGGTCGCGTCCTGAGGGTCAGGTCCCAGGTGTCCACGACCTTGGGGCCTCCGGCTCGCGCAGGGAGGCGATGCGGCGGGCGGCTTCTTCTGTCAGGCGAGGCTCTCGGACGAGGCGGCTGAGCAACCACGCGGTCATCCGGAACTCGCGCAGCGCGGCGAAGACGGCGAACCCGTCCCAGGTCCGCACGTCCCACCCGTACGCGTCGACGAAGGCGCCGTACTCGGACTCGCTGTACCAGCCGAGCCTTCGATAGACCGCTGGTACGACGAGGTCCCACTCACGCGGACCGACACTGAACCGCTCCAAGTCCAGCAGTACGGCGACGCCGTCACTCCCACGGATCGCGTTCTTCCGGTTGGCATCGCCATGGATGACGCACACCGGCAGACCATCACTCACCCGCGCATGGTCCTGCCGCAGCTCCGCCAACCGCTCAGCCAGGAATCGACGATCACCGGCCGCAAGTGCCCCATCAGCCGCCGCGAGGTGCTCCTCGATCCGGACGAACGGATCCAGCGCGGGGATGTCGAAGTCCGACGGAACGGGCAGACCGTGTAGCTGCCGGAGCAGCCGCGCGAGCTCCGCCGTACTAGCCATGGACGCGTCCGGCACCTCGTGCCAGAGAGTCACAACGCACGAGTCCACGGTCAGGGGCTGGTCGACCGATTCCAGCGGCCGCACCGCCGGCACTCCCTGGGCTGCGAGCCACGCTCCAGTGCGGACCTCACGGGAGGCCCGGTCGTACGCCGCGGCGCTTGCTATCCGAGCCACCACCCGCCCGGGCAACCGGAAGACCGCGTTGTCGGCAATCGGCCCGAGCAACTCGAGCCCAGCGCTCTCCATGTCCAGCTTCCGGGCGACAGCCTGAGCCACCTCTACCGCGACCATCCGGTCAACTGCCTCAGCCATGCCGGAAGTCTCTCAGGCAAAAACAAGCACTCTTGATTCTTTTTGTGAGGCGTGCCAGTCTCGGCTGCACGATCCCCGGCAAGGGAGTGCGGCGTGCTACTGGACGAAGTGCTGGCTGATTTGTGGGCCGAGAGTGCTGAGTTGGATCGGCTGGTGGGTGGGCTGGCGGCTGAGGGGTGGGCGACGCCTACGCCGGCTGAGGGGTGGACGATCGCGCATCAGATCGCTCATCTCGCCTGGACTGATGAGGCGGCGCACCTTGCCGCGACCGATCCTGAGGGGTTCAAGGCCTCGTTGCGGAAGGCGGCCGCCAATCCGACCGGGTATGTGGATGATGGTGCGGCCGAGGGGGCGGCGTTGCCGCCGGACCAGTTGCTGCCGTACTGGCGGGAGACGCGGGCCGAGCTCGCCCAGGCGCTGAAGAAGGTGCCGGACAAGGAGAAGGTCCTCTGGTACGGGCCTCCGATGAGCCCGGCCTCGATGGCAACCGCGCGGTTGATGGAGACCTGGGCACACGGGCAGGACGTGTTCGACGCGCTCGGGGTGCAGCGCCAGCCGAGCAACCGGCTGCGGCATGTCGCGCACCTCGCCGTCCGGACGCGTGACTTCGCCTACCTGCTCAACGACCGCACCCCACCGGCCGAACCGTTCCACGTGGAACTCACCGGTCCGGACGGCGACACCTGGACCTGGGGTCCGGAGGACGCCACGCAGCGGGTGACCGCGCCGGCGCTCGACTTCTGCCTGCTGGCGACGCAACGCCGGCACCGCGACGACCTCGCCGTGCGCGCGCAGGGCGCTGACGCCGAGGAGTGGCTCGGGATCATCCAGGCCTTCGCCGGGCTGCCGGGGAAGGGCCGCGAAGCCGGGCAGTTCGGATGACCGAGCCCCTCCGCATCGGCAACGCGTCCGGGTTCTACGGCGACCGGTTCAGCGCGGTCCACGAGATGCTCACCGGCGGGCCGCTCGACGTCCTGACCGGCGACTACCTGGCCGAGCTGACCATGCTGATCCTCGGCCGCGACCGGCTGAAGGACCCGTCGCTCGGGTACGCGCGAACCTTCCTCAAGCAACTCGAGACCGGTCTGGGCGAGGCACTCGACCGCGGTGTGAAGATCGTCAGCAACGCCGGCGGCCTCAACCCCGCCGGACTCGCGCAGGCGATCCAGGAACTCGCCGACCGCCTCGGACTCCATCCGAAGATCGCGTACGTCGAAGGCGACGACCTCCTAACCCGCACCGGAGAGCTCGACCTCGGCACCCCGCTCACCGCCAACGCCTACCTCGGCGCCTGGGGGATCGCGGAGGCCCTCCAGTCCGGCGCGGACGTGGTCGTCACCGGCCGCGTCACCGACGCTTCGGTGATCGTCGGGCCGGCCGCCGCCCACCACGGCTGGAAGCGGACCCAGTACGACGAACTCGCCGGCGCCGTCGCAGCCGGGCACGTGATCGAGTGCGGCTGCCAGGCGACCGGCGGCAACTACGCGTTCTTCAGTGAGATCCGCGACCTCGGCCGGCCCGGTTTCCCGATCGCGGAGATCCACGCCGACGGCACCAGCGTGATCACCAAGCACGACAACACCGGCGGCGCGGTCACCATCGACACGGTCAAGGCCCAGCTGCTCTACGAGATCACCGGCGCCCGGTACGCCGGTCCGGACGTCACCACGCGTCTCGACACGATCGAGCTCGACGCCGACGGGCCGGACCGGGTCCGGATCTCCGGTGTCCGCGGTGAGCCGCCGCCACCGACGTACAAGGTGTCGTTGAACAGCGTCGGTGGGTTCCGCAACGAGGTGGACTTCGTGCTCACCGGGCTCCAACTGGAGGAGAAGGCGGAGCTGGTCAAGGCACAACTCGAGCGCGCCCTCCCGCAGCGGCCGGCCGAGTTGACCTGGACGCTGGCGTGGACCGAGAAGCCGAACGCCGCCTCCGAGGAGGAGGCCAGCGTGTTCCTCCGGTGCGCGGTGAAGGATCCGGATCCGAAGGTCGTCGGCCGGGCGTTCTCCAGTGCGGCGATCGAGCTGGCGCTGGCAAGCTACCCGGGCTTCCACGTGACCGCGCCGCCCGGCGACGGTTCGCCGTACGGCGTGTTCCGGGCCGGGTACGTCGACATCCACGAGGTGGAGCACGTCGTCGTACTCCCTGACGGGAGCCGCAAGACGGTCGAGCCCGCGGCCGAGACGCAACCGCTCACGGACGTCGAGGACATCGCGTTGCCGATCCCGTTGCCGCAGCTCGCGTCGAGCGGGCGACCGCGTACGCGTGAGGTCCCGCTCGGCCGGATCGCCGGCGCGCGGTCCGGTGACAAGGGCGGCGATGCGAACGTCGGCGTGTGGGTGCGGGAAGAGAAGGCGTGGCGCTGGCTCGCGCACGCGCTGACAGTCGAGCTCTTCCAGGAGCTTCTCCCGGAGACCAAGGACCTGACGGTCACGCGCTATGTCTTCCCGAATCTCTGGGCGGTCAACTTCGTGGTCGAGGGACTGCTCGGTGAGGGTGTCGCGGCGCAGGCGCGCTTCGATCCGCAGGCGAAGGCGGTCGGCGAGTGGCTGCGGTCCCGGTACGTCGACGTGCCGGAGGTCCTGCTGTGAGCGACTTCCGCGAGTCCGTCCGGCGGTTCATGGCCGCCGAGGTGCTGCCGTCGCTGGACGACTGGGAGCGGGCCGGCGAGTTGCCGCGGGAGCTGCACGAGAAAGCGGGCCGGCTCGGGCTGCTCGGGGTCGGTTTCCCGGAGGCGGTCGGCGGTGGCGGCGGTTCGCTGCTCGACGCGATCGCGGTCGTCGAGGAGATGCACTACGCCGGCGGGTCCGGCGGGCTGGTCGCCTCGCTGCTGACCTGCGGGATCGCACTCCCGCACATCGTTGCTGCTGGCAACCAGGAGCAGATCGAGCGGTGGGTGCGGCCGACCCTCGACGGTGAGTTGATCGGCGCGCTGGCGATCACCGAACCCGACGGCGGCTCGGATGTCGCCTCGCTGCGGACGACCGCCCGGCGCGATGGCGACGTGTTCGTCGTGAATGGCGCGAAGACGTACATCACCTCCGGCTGCCGCGCGGACTTCGTCACCACCGCGGTCCGCACCGGCGGGCCGGGTGCGCACGGGATCAGCCTGCTGGTGATCGAGCGGGGGATGCCGGGGTTCGAGGTGTCGCGGAAGCTGGAGAAGCTGGGGTGGCTGTGTTCGGACACGGCTGAGTTGTCGTTCACGGATGTTCGCGTGCCGGCGGGGAATCTGGTCGGGGCCCTGAACTCTGGGTTCGTGCAGTTGGCGGTGAACTTTGTCGCGGAGCGGTTGACGCTTGCCGTGCAGGCGTACGCGGGGGCTCAGCGAGCCCTGGATCTGACGGTCGAGTGGTGCCGGAATCGGGAGACGTTCGGCCGGCCGCTGATCTCCCGGCAGACCGTGCAGCACACGCTGACCGAGATGGCTCGCCGGGTCGACGTCGCCCGGGTCTACGTGCACTCTGTCGCCGAGCGGGCCGCCCGGGGTGAGGACGTGATCGCCGAGACGTGCTTCGCCAAGAACACCGCGGTCGAGGCTGGGCAATGGGTCTGCGACCAGGCGCTCCAGCTGCACGGCGGCCTCGGCTACATGCGGGAGGCTGAGGTGGAGCGCCAGTACCGCGACCAGAAGACCCTCGCCATCGGCGGCGGCACCACCGAGATCCTCACCGGCCTCGCCTCGAAACGACTGGGGTTTGGATGAGTAATCGCGAGGCGATGCTGGAGAAGCTCGCTGCGTTGGACGCCGAGCATGCGAAGGCGCTGGCGGGTGGTGGTGAGAAGTACGTCGAGCGCCACCACAAGCGCGGCAAGTTGCTGGCGCGGGAGCGGATCGAGCTGCTGCTCGACCCGGACTCGCCGTTCCTCGAGCTGTCGCCGCTGGCCGGCTGGGGATCGGACTTCACCGTCGGCGCGAGCCTGGTGATCGGGATCGGCGTGGTCTGTGGCGTCGAGTGCCTGATCAGCGCGAACGACCCGACGGTCAAGGGCGGCTCCAGCAATCCCTGGACACTCCGCAAGGCGTTGCGGGCGGACGAGATCGCGCGGGCGAACCGGTTGCCGGTGATCAGCCTGGTCGAGTCCGGCGGCGCGGACCTGCCGACGCAGAAGGAGATCTTCATCCCCGGCGGCGCGATGTTCCGCGATCTGACCCGGTTGTCGGCCGAGGGGATCCCGACCATCGCGCTGGTGTTCGGCAACTCGACCGCGGGCGGCGCGTACATCCCGGGCATGAGCGACTACGTGGTGATGGTCGACGGTGGTGCGAAGGTGTTCCTGGCCGGTCCGCCGCTGGTGAAGATGGCGACCGGCGAGGACGCCGACGACGAGTCGCTCGGTGGCGCGTCGATGCATGCCCGGAAGTCCGGTCTGGCCGACTACTTCGCGGTGGACGAGCAGGACGCGATCCGGCTCGGGCGGCAGATCGTGTCGCGGCTGAACTGGCGGAAGCTGGGTCCGTCGCCGGCTTCGTCGTACGCCGAGCCCCTCCACGACACCGATGAGCTGCTCGGGATCGTGCCCGGGGACCTGAAGATCCCGTTCGATCCGCGGGACGTGATCGCTCGCGTGGTGGACGGGTCGGTGTTCGACGAGTTCAAGCCGCTGTACGGGTCGTCGCTGGCGACCGGGTGGGCGTCCGTGCACGGATATCCGGTGGGGATTCTCGCGAACGCCCGCGGGGTGCTGTTCAGCGAGGAGTCGCAGAAGGCGGCGCAGTTCATCCAGCTGGCGAACCGGGCGAACACGCCGCTGATCTTCCTGCACAACACCACCGGCTACATGGTCGGGCAGGAGTACGAGCAGGGCGGGATCATCAAGCACGGTGCGCAGATGATCAACGCGGTCTCCAACTCGAAGGTGCCGCACATCTCGATCCTGATGGGAGCGTCGTACGGCGCCGGGCACTACGGGATGTGTGGCCGGGCGTTCGATCCGCGCTTCCTGTTCGCGTGGCCGTCGGCGAAGTCGGCGGTGATGGGACCGCAGCAGCTCGCCGGGGTGCTGTCGATCGTCGCCCGGGCCGCGGCGGAGGCGAAAGGGCAGCCGTACGACGAGCAGGCGGACGCCCAGATGCGCGCGTACGTCGAGGGCCAGATCGAGGCGGAGTCGCTGCCGATGTTCCTGTCCGGCCGCCTGTACGACGACGGCGTGATCGACCCTCGGGACACACGTACTGTGCTCGGGATCTGCCTGTCCGCCATCCACTCCGCTCCGGTCGAAGGCACGTCCTCCTTCGGCGTCTTCAGGATGTGACGCGCATGTTCTCTTCGGTGCTGGTGGCCAATCGGGGCGAGATCGCTCGGCGGATCTTCCGTACAGCCCGGTCGCTCGGACTCTCCACGGTCGCTGTCCATTCGACCGCCGACGCGGGATCGCCCCATGTGGCTGAGGCGGATGCGGCCGTCCATCTGCCTGGCAACACGCCTGGCGAGACCTATCTCCGGGGTGAGCTGATCGTCGAGGCGGCGCTGCGGGCCGGTGCGGATGCGGTGCACCCGGGCTACGGGTTCCTGTCGGAGAACGCCGGGTTCGCGCAGGCGGTGATCGACGCGGGGCTGACGTGGATCGGACCGCCGGTGGATGCGATCTCCTCGATGGGGTCGAAGATCGAGGCGAAGAAGCTGATGTCGGCGGCGGGGGTGCCGGTGCTGGCTGAGCTGACGCCGGCTGAGGTCTCGGCGGAGGATCTGCCGGTGCTGGTGAAGGCGTCGGCCGGCGGTGGTGGGCGTGGGATGCGGGTGGTCTCGCGGCTGGAGGAGCTGCCGGGTGAGATCGAGGCGGCGTCCGCCGAGGCGTTGTCCGCGTTCGGGGACGGGACGGTCTTCTGCGAGCGGTACCTCGCGGCCGGGCGGCATATCGAGGTGCAGATCATGGCGGATCGGCACGGGACGATCTGGGCGGTCGGTGAGCGCGAGTGCTCCATCCAGCGCCGCCATCAGAAGGTGATCGAGGAGGCGCCGTCGCCGCTGGTCGAGCGCATCCCGGCGATGCGCGGTGAGCTGTTCGAGGCCGCGCGGAAGGCGGCCGCCGCGATCAGCTACGTGGGGGCGGGGACGGTGGAGTTCCTGGCTGACGAGCGGGGGAACTTCTACTTCCTGGAGATGAACACGCGCCTCCAGGTCGAGCACCCGGTCACGGAAGAGACCACTGGATTGGATCTCGTGGAGCTGCAGTTCGCGGTCGCGGCCGGCGAGCAGTTGCCACCCGAACCACCTCCGACGCGCGGGCATGCGATCGAGGTGCGGTTGTACGCGGAGGATCCGGCCAATGACTGGCAACCACAGACGGGAGTGGTGCGGAGGTTCGCGGTGTCGCCCGAGGTGCGGGTGGACTCCGGGGTGGAGGACGGGTCGGAGGTTTCGCCGTACTACGACGCGATGCTGGCCAAGGTGATTGCGTCGGGGCCGGAGCGGGCTGCTGTCGCTCGGCGGCTGGCTGGGGAGTTGCGGCGGGCGACGATCCATGGGGTGGGGACCAACCGGGATCTGCTGGTGTGGGTTCTGGGACATCCGGCGTTTCTGGCGGGGGATACGGACACCGGGTTCTTCGAGCGGCACGGGATCAGGGCAGTTCAGGACGACGCGGTGGTGAAGGTGTCGGCGTTGGCGGCCGCATTGGCGGATGCGGCCGGGCGGGTACAGCGGGTGCGGGTGCCGAGTGGGTGGCGGAACCTGCCGTCGCAGCCGCAGCGGAAGAGCTACCGGGTCGGCGACGTGACGCACGAGGTGGCCTATCGGCTGACCCGCGACGGGCTTGTTGCTGAGGGCAACGTTCAGCTCGTCGGCAGCGCCCCGGAGCACGTGGTGCTGGAGGTTGACGGCGTACGGCGTACCTTCGAAGTAGCGGCGTACGACGGCCTGGTGTGTGTCGACTCGTCGCTCGGGAGCGTCAGCCTCACCCCGGTGGAGCGGTTCACGGACCCGGCGCAGCAGGTGTCGGCGGGATCGCTGCTGGCGCCGATGCCGGGGACGGTGATCCGGGTCGGCGTTCGGGTGGGTGACGTGGTCGAACAAGGGCAGCCGTTGCTGTGGCTGGAGGCGATGAAGATGGAGCACACCATCGCCGCGCCAGCCGATGGCGTGCTCAGTGAGCTCAGGGTCGAAGCGGGACAACAGGTCGAGGTCGGCGCCGTGCTGGCGGTCGTTGGGGAGGAAGAAGCATGAGCTTCATCGAGTCCGAGGAACGTCAGGCGCTGCGGAAGGCCGTCGGCGAGTTGGGCAAGAAGTACGGCTACGACTGGTTCAACCAGCAGGCACGCAGCGGCGGCCACACGACCGAGCTGTGGCTGGAGGCCGGCAAGCTCGGCTACCTCGGCGTGAACCTGCCCGAGGAGTACGGCGGCGGGGGCGGCGGCATGGCCGACCTGTCGATCGTGCTCGAGGAGCTCGGCGCGGCCGGCTGCCCGTTGCTGATGATGGTGGTCTCGCCGTCGATCTGCGGCACGGTGATCGCCCGCTTCGGCACCGGCGAGCAGAAGCAGCGCTGGCTGCCCGGCCTGGCCGACGGTACGACGATCATGGCGTTCGCGATCACCGAGCCCGACGCCGGCTCGAACTCGCACGAGATCACCACGACCGCGCGCCGGACCGACGACGGCTGGTCGCTGACCGGGCGCAAGGTGTTCATCTCCGGGCTCGACGTCGCCCAGGCGGTGCTCGTGGTCGGCCGGACCGAGGACGCGCGCACCGGCAAGCTCAAGCCGGCGCTGTTCATCGTCCCGGTGGACGCGCCCGGGGTGGAGTACCAGCAGATCGAGATGGACCTGATCAGCCCGGACAAGCAGTTCGCCTTGTTCCTGGACGACGTACGACTGCCGCGCGAGGCGCTCGTCGGGTCCGAGGACGCGGCGCTGATGCAGCTGTTCGCGGGGCTGAACCCGGAGCGGATCATGGCGTCCGCGTTCGCGGTCGGGATCGCGCGGCACGCGCTCGACAAGGCGACCGCGTACGTCAAGGACCGCCAGGTCTGGAAGACGCCGATCGGCGCCCACCAAGGCATCGCGCACCCGCTCGCCCAGATCAAGATCGAGCTCGAGCTGGCCCGGCTGATGATGCAGAAGGCCGCCGCCCTCTACGACGCGGGCGACGACCTGGCCGCGGGTGAGGCCGCGAACATGGCGAAGTACGCCGCCGGCGAGGTGGCCGTCCGGGCGACCGACCAAGCGGTCCAGTCGCTCGGCGGCAACGGCATGACGAAGGAGTACGGCGTCGCCTCGCTGGTCGCGGCAGCGCGGGCCACCCGGATCGCGCCGGTCAGCCGGGAGATGATCCTCAACTTCGTCGCCCAGCACAGCCTCGGACTGCCCAAGTCGTACTGAGGTCTTCCACAACTACTCCCGAGTAGGCCACAGTTCCTGCCACCAGCGCAGAAGGGGTCAAGGCCATGATCATCACCAGCCAGTTCCCGCCCGTCGAGATCCTCGACGTACCGATCCACGACGCCGTCCTCGGCCGCGCCCAGGAATACGGCGACCGGCCGGCCATGATCGACGGCGTGACCGGGAAGGAGCTCAGCTACGCCCAGCTCGACGGCATGACGCGGCGGATCGCGGCCGGGCTCGCCGAGCTCGGCATCCGGCACGGCGACGTGATCGCGCTGCACAGCCCGAACACGATCCTCTACCCGGCGGTCTTCTACGGTGCCACCCGCGCCGGCGCGACGGTGACCACGGTCAACGCGCTGTACACCGCCGACGAGCTGCACAAGCAGCTGGTCGACTCGAAGGCGAAGCTGCTGGTGACGATCTCGCTGTTCCTCCCGGTCGCGACCGCGGCCGTCGAGGGTACGGACGTCACCGAGATCTTCGTCTGCGACCAGGCCGAGGGGTACCGCTCGGTGCTGGAGCTGCTGGCGTCGACCGGGCCCGAGCCGGAGGTGACGATCGACCCGGCCGAGGACGTCGCCGTACTCCCGTACTCGAGCGGGACCACCGGCGCCGCCAAGGGCGTGATGCTGACGCACCGCAACATCGCCACCAACATCTCGCAGGCCGAGGTGATGATCACGCTCGGGCAGGACGAGCGGATCATCGCGATCCTGCCGTTCTTCCACATCTACGGCCTGTCGGTGCTGATGAACCTGCCGCTGCGGCTCGGCGCGACCGTGGTGGTGCTGCCGAAGTTCGACCTGCAGCAGTTCCTGACCACGCTCGACCAGCAGAAGATCACCCGGGCGTTCGTCGCCCCGCCGGTGGTCCTCGCGCTGGCCAAGCACCCGGCGGTGGACGCGGTCGACCTGTCCGCGCTGAAGCACGTGACGTCGGCGGCGGCGCCGCTGGACGGCGACCTGGCCGAGGCGTGCGCGAAGCGGCTCGGGTTGCACGCGGTGCTGCAGGCCTACGGGATGACGGAGTTGTCGCCGGGGACGCACGCCGTACCGCAGGACGACGTCGACCCGCCGGCCGGTGCTGTCGGCAAGCTCTTCCCGTCCACCGAGATGCGGCTCGTCGGCGCCGATGGCAACGACGTGGGCGACGAGGAGACCGGGGAGATCTGGATCCGCGGCCCGCAGGTGATGAAGGGCTACCTGGGCCGCCCGGCCGAGACCGACGCGACCGTCGACCCGGACGGCTGGCTGCACACCGGCGACATCGGCCGGGTGGACGAGCGCGGCTATCTGTACGTCGTCGACCGGGTGAAGGAACTGATCAAGTACCACGGTTACCAGGTGCCGCCGGCCGAGCTCGAGGCGGTGCTGCTCACCGACGACCGGATCGCGGACGCCGCGGTCATCGGGGTCAATGCCGATGGCAACGAGGTGCCGAAGGCGTTCGTGGTGCCGATGCCGGGTGCCTCGCTGACCGCCGAGGACGTGATGGAGTACGTCGCCGCGCGGGTGGCGCCGTACAAGAAGGTGCGGCAGGTCGAGTTCATCGACGCGGTGCCGAAGGCCGCGTCGGGCAAGATCCTGCGGCGTGAGTTGCGAGCCCGCGAGTCCGCCCGTGAGTGAAGCCCTCAAGGCACCCCAGCAGGACCGTAGCCGGGCGACGCGGCAGCGGTTGCTCGAGGCCGCGGTCGAGTCGCTGGCCGAGGTCGGGTACGCCGCGACGACGGTGAGCGTCGTGGCGACCCGGGCCGGGGTGTCGCGGGGGGCGGCGCAGCACCACTTCCCGACGCGGGCGGATCTGTTCGCGGCGGCGGTCGAGTACATGACCGAGGTGCGGCTGGCGGAGATCCGCGCGCAGGCCGGCCGGCTGCCCAGCGGCCCCGGGCGGACCGAGGCGATCGTCGGGATGCTGGCCGATGTCTACACCGGGCCGTTGTTCCGGGCTGCGCTGCATCTGTGGGTCGCGGCGTCGACCGAGGAGGCGTTGCGGAAGCAGATCGTCCGGCTGGAGGCGCATGTGGGGCGTCAGGCGCACCGGGCGCTGCTCGAGGTGCTCGAGGTGAGTGAACGGACTCCTGGGGTGCGGGAGACCGTGCAGGGTGTGCTGGACATGGCTCGTGGGCTGGGGCTGGCTGATCTGCTGACGGATGACAGTGTGCGTCGACGGGGGATCGTGCGGCAGTGGAGCCGCATTCTCGATCAGGCCTTGCGGGAGCCTGGGGTGTGACCGAAGGCGCGACGGAAGGTGTCGATGAACGCACTGGTCGAAGCCCAGCCGGTTTGGTGAGCCACCTGGGTCACCTGGCGTCCTTCGGCGAGCAGTCTGAGCGCGTGGTGGAGTCTGAGCTGGGTGCGCCACTGGGGGAAGGTCATGCCGAGGTCTGCTTTGCAGAGGCGGCTCAGGGTGCGTTCACTCGCACCGACCTGCCGGCCGAGCTCGGTCAGCGTCCTGGTGTCCGCGGGGTCGCCGCGCAACAGGTCGCAGACGGCGGCCAGCCTTGGGTCGGTTGGCGTAGGCAAATACGTAGGCCGCTGCGGCGACCGCCGCAGTTGATCCAGCAACACCGAATGCAACCGCCGCCGCTCATCCTGATCTCCCTCACCTGCTGTGAAGGTGAGGATCAGTTCTCGAAGCAGTGGGCTGACTACTAGAGCTGACGGAGTGTTCAGGCTGAGTGGGTTCTCGGTGAGGCCGACTGTGTGGAGGGCCGTTTCGCCGTAGGCGCGGTGTTGGTGGAGGGTGCCGGCGGGGACCCAGATCGCGCGTGGCGGGTGCTATCCAGCTGCCGGCGTCGGTGGTGACGGAGAGGACGCCGCGGCCGGCGTACACGATCTGGTTGCGGTCGTGCCAGTGCGCTTCGATGCCGCCTCCGGCCGGGATCGGCTGGAAGCCGGTGTTCGCGGGACGCTGGCGGGTTTCCGGCATGGATTGGCATTTTATCGGAAGCCGGACAGGGCGACCGGCGACGACGATCGAGGGCGTGCGGAGACTTCGACCGATCGGGCTGATGGCGATCGGGCACGCGTGCGTCGACGTGTACCAGGGCTGTGTGCCGGCACTGGTGCCGTTCCTGGTCGCCGAGCGCGGGCTCGGGTACGTCGCGGTGTCCGGGATCACCTTGGCCGCGACGTTGCTGTCCTCGGTGGTCCAGCCGGTGTTCGGCGTACTGACCGACCGGAGGCCGCTGACCTGGCTGATCCCGGTCGCGATGACGACCGCCGGGCTGGGGATCGCGCTGCTCGGCGTCGGGCCGTCGTACTGGCTGAGTTGGCTGGCCGCGGCGTTGGCCGGGCTCGGCGTGGCGGCGTACCACCCGGAGGCCGCGCGGATGGCGCGGGCGGTGAGCGGCGGGAGCCATGTCGGGATGAGCTGGTTCTCGGTCGGCGGGAACGTCGGGTTCGCGCTGGCGCCGGTGCTGGTCACGCCGATCGTCGCGGTCGGCGGGCTGTCGCTGACCCCGCTGCTGATCGTCCCCGCGCTCGTCGGCGCGGCGATCACCCGGCTCGCGCTGCGATCCGCGCATCTGGTTGCTGCCAGCAACCAATCCACGGCGGCCGGCGCCGACGACTGGGCGTCGTTCCTGCGGTTGTCGGCGATCATGGTCTGCCGGTCGATCGTCTTCGTCGGGCTCGGCACCTTCATCGCCCTGTACGCCGGCCAGCGGGTCGGCGGCGGCACGACGACCGGCGGGGTGGCGCTGTTCGTCCTCTTCGCGGCCGGCGCGTTCGGGACGCTGCTCGGCGGCCGGTTCGCCACCCGCTACGGGCGGGTCCGGACCCTGCGGACGTCGTACGCCGTCGCCGTACCGGCGATCGCGGGACTGGTGTTCGTGCCCGGGCCGGCGTTCTTCGGCTTCCTCGCCGTCACCGCAATCGCGCTGTCGATCCCGTTCTCGCTGCACGTCACACTCGGCCAGGACTTCCTGCCCGGCCGCGTCGGCACCGCCGGCGGGATGACGCTCGGCCTCGCGGTCAGCATCGGTGGGGTCGCCACTCCGATCCTCGGGACGGTCGCCGAGCACACGTCACTGCGCCTCGCACTCAGCACGCTCATCGCGCTGGTGCTCAGTTGCAGCCTGATCGGCTACGCCATCACCGAACCGGTCGTGGACTGAGTGCCGCGCGCTCGGCGATGCGGTGGTCGACCTTCGCGGCCAGCTGGTCGGGTGAGCATTCGGCGAGGTGATCGCGGACGAGCAGGTGGATGAAGGAGTACTCACCGCGTCCGGTGCGGGCGAGCACGTACCGGTCGGCGGCGTACCGGAGGAAGGCCCCACGGAGCCAGGGCAGGTATCCGGTCCAGCGCAGCAGGAAGTCGTGGAGCAGGCGGGACATCGGGCCGGCGAACACCGGCGGCCGGCGCCGCCAGGCCTTCGCGGCGACGGCACCGACGATCACACCGACGACCGCCTCGAGCTTGGGGGACGCCAGGTCCGCACCGAGAGCCAGTGCGACCAGGAAACCGGCCGCGCTGCCGCCGAGGACCCACGGGTCCATGCGCCAGCCTTGCCCGGTCGCGGAGCTGACCAGATGGTCGGTCGGCAGCGATTTCACCATCCGGATGCCCTGGGCAACCAGCAGTCCGATCGCGAGCCCGGCCGCGAAGCTGCGGCCATCGTGACCGAGGCTGAGCGTCAGCCAGCTGGCGGCGACCACCACGGCCAGCCGGACCGCGAGCAGCAAGCGACGCCGGTTGTCGTGGAAGACCATCAGCTCGACCACGTACGACGCTGCGATCGCGGCCGCCTCGATGCCGAGCGCCAGCCAGACCGGGAGCAGCTCGACCAGGCCCAAGGCGGCGACCGTGAGGACGACGGTGGTCGCCGTACCTGCGAGGAGCGTCAGCGCCAGGAGTGGCACCCACTCCGGTCTGGGGCCGCTGAACTTCTGCCACGGATGCGGGCGGAGGTGGACCAGGAGCAGTGCGACTCCGGCCACGGCCAGTCCGGCGAGTACGCCGTACTGCGCAAGCGTCACGAGAGTCGTGCCCGCGGCGAGGGCGGCGAAGAGTGCGGGCAGGCAGACCGTGTGTGCGAGGTAGTCCACCTCGTGCAACTGCAGTCCGTACCAGCCGTTCGGGGTGAGCCACCTGGGTACGACGGTCCGGTCGCCGGCGCGGCTGCGAGTCCACCAGGCCAGGCACCACAAACGGCGGACCGTGGTCTTGGTGTCGTACTGGCGGGCGGTCGAGCGGTTCCGGGCCAGGACCTCGCAGATGTAGGTGTCGAACAGTTCGCGGCGAACGTCCGCGACGCCGCCGGCGACGACCTCCTCCGGGGCCCGGCCTCGGTAGGCGAGGATCGTCACGTTCAGCATCAGCGGTGAATTGACCAGATCCCAGAGGGCGTCGTCCTGCTCGATCGCCGCGCGGGCTCCGTCCAGCTCTGGTCCGACCGCGGCGAAGTAGTCGAGCACCTGCTGTCTGGTGAGCGGTCTGATGTGCACAGCGCCGTACAGGCTGAGCTGGTCGGGGAGGAGCTCGTAGTCCTGGGTGCGGCAGGTGACCGCGAGCTTGCCGATCAGATAGCGGCGGCGGAGCTCTTCGAGGACCGGTGCGAGCTTGGAGCGGTTCGGCTTGGCGATCTCGTCCAGGCCGTCGAGGAGGAGGGCGAGGCGACCGCGGCGCAACCAGGTGCGGCCGACGGCGGCGGGGATGCCGTAGCGAGTGCTCAGCTCGAACAGGAGCCAGCGGACGAAGCCGGCCAGGATGGGACTGTCGAGTGGGTCGTCGTCTTCCTTGCGCGATGGTTGCGCGGTCCAGCCGGCCAGGTCGATGAGGACGGGGATCGGCTTGCTCTCGTCGGCATGTGCCTGCTCGGCGAGGTTGCGGGCGAGCTCCAGCAGCAGAGTGGTCTTGCCGGCGCCCGGTGCGCCCAGGATCAGCATGGAGTCCTGGAGCTCGTCGAACACGGCGGCGATGTCGGTCTCGTCCGGCACCTGGCGCGGAGTGCTGTCGAGCGGCTGCACCATCAGGTCGTACGGGCGCAGCACTGCCTCTGGGCGTTCGTCGAGAGCGAGCGCGATGCGGGTGCGGGAGGCGAGCGAACCGGCGTGACGCTGGGACAGGTAGCGGTCGACGCGAGCCAGCGCGTTCGGTCGGTTGCGCGGCTGGTCGGCGCTCCGGCCGGAGACGGTCGGGAGGCGGCGGCTGCGGAACTCGAACAGCGCGGTGATGATCGCGACCAGCCAGAGGAGTCCGATCAGGGGCCAGGTCCAGCGGGCGTACGGCTCGAGGAACGCGGGTGCGGTGCCGCCGGTGCCGACGTTGATGGCGATCGGCAGCAGCACCAGGGTGAGCGACACGGTCACCACGAGCACGACGGCCCGCACCATCCCCTCCCGAATCCTCACCCCCGGAGCGTAGTAGCCGGTTAGCCCACCGTGCCCAGTTGCGCGTGCCCCGGCGGCACCGTCCCGGGAGCGCAGCCGAGGATCGCGGCCGCCTCCTGGTCCGCCTGGTGGATCGCGGGGTGGGGGAATTGTTGTCACATCACATACATTGATCACTGATATGACTACTGAGCGGATCGACCGGGCGAGTGTGGGGCTCCGGTCGGAGCGGGGGCCGATCCTGCTCGCGGTGATGCTGAGCGTCGGGCTGGTCGCGATCGACGCCACCATCCTGGCCACCGCCGTACCGTCGGTGGTCGACGACCTCGGCGGATTCACCCAGTTCCCCTGGCTGTTCTCGATCTACCTGCTGGCCCAGGCGGTGTCGGTGCCGATCTACGGCAAGCTCGCCGACCTGCGTGGCCGGAAGCCGATCATGCTGCTCGGCGTCGGGCTGTTCGTGCTCGGCTCGATCCTGTGCGGGTTCGCCTGGAGCATGCCGGCGCTGATCGCGTTCCGGCTGGTCCAGGGGCTCGGCGCGGGCGCGATCCAGCCGATCGGGATGACGATCGTCGGCGACATCTACACGGTCGCGGAGCGGGCCAAGGTGCAGGGCTACATCGCCAGCGTGTGGGGGATCGCGTCGTTCGTCGGTCCCACGCTCGGCGGGGTGTTCTCGGACTACATCTCCTGGCGCTGGATCTTCTTCGTGAACATCCCGCTCGGCCTCGCCGCCGCCTGGGTGCTGCTGCGCCGCTTCGAGGAGAACGTCGCCCGGAGGGCCAGCCACCAGATCGACTACAGCGGCGCCGTCCTGCTCGCGGTCGGCGGCTCCCTGCTGCTGCTCGGCCTGCTCGAGGGCGGCGTGATGTGGACCTGGGACTCCGGCGCGAGCATCACGATCCTCGCCGGGGCAGCGATCCTGCTGACCGTGTTCGTCCTGGTCGAACGTCGCGCCGCCGAGCCGATCCTGCCGTTGTGGGTGCTCGGTCAGCGCGTCCTGAACTCGGCCAACTCGGCCGCGCTGCTGATCGGCCTGTTGATGATCGGGCTGTCGACGTACGTCCCGCTGTACGCGCAGAGCGTGCTCGGTACGTCGGCCCTCGTCGCCGGGTTCGCGTTGGCCGCGATGACACTGGGCTGGCCGATCGCGGCATCGCTTGCCGGGCGCATCTACCTGCGGCTCGGGTTCCGCACGACGATGCTCTTCGGCGCGATCATCGTCGTACTCGGGTCGGGTCTGCTGCTCACGGTCGACTCCGGCAGCGCCGTACTGCATCTGGCCGCGGCCTGCTTCGTGATCGGCATCGGCCTCGGGTTCTCCGCGTCGCCGTCGGTCGTGGCCGCGCAGTCGTCGGTGGACTGGACGACGCGGGGCGTGGTGACGGGCGCCAACATGTTCTCCCGCTCGGTCGGCAGCGCGGTCGGCGTCGCCGCCTTCGGTGCCGTGGCCAACGGTGTGGTCGCGGCCCGCCTCGGCGACAGCCACGCCGACCTGGAGAAGCTCCCCGGCGAAGTGCTCGCCCCCGCCATCCACGACGTGTACTACGGCGCCGCGGCCGCCGCCGTACTCCTCGTCGTCGCGGTCCTCTTCATGCCCAACCGAATCGCCGAACACCCCCTCGCCAACCGCTGATCTCGTGCGGCCGCCAGCAGCGGCACCTACTCCGAACTGGGGTATGAGCACAATCGATGTCCGTGCGGCGGCACCGGGTATCGGTGAGGGCTTAGGGCGGTGGGCCTAGGTTGGCAGCATGCGTGTTGTCGACTGCGTGGGTGCTTTGATTCGGGACGAGCGGCAGCGGGTCTATGTGCAGCGGCGTACGGCGGAGCGGCGGTTGTTTCCGGGGATCTGGGACATCGTCGGTGGGCATCTGGAGGCGGGAGAGACGCCGGAGCAGGCGCTGGTGCGGGAGGTCGAAGAGGAGACCGGGTGGAAGGTCCGCGATGTGCTGTGGAACGTCGCCGACTGGGAGTGGGAGTACGAGGGCCGCGTACGGCGTGAGCTCGACTACCTGATCACCGTCGACGGGGACCTCAGCCGGCCGCGCCTCGAAGCCGGCAAGCACGACGCGTCGGCGTGGGTCGGGCCGGACGACCTCGAACTGATGATGGAGAACCGCACCGACGGCGACCGGCGGCTGCGGGACCTGGTGGCGCACACCGTCCGGACCAGGTTCAGCGATCGCCTCCGGCTAGAACCGATCACCGGACCGAACGGGGTCCTGCCCGGACATGTCGCGGACCTGGTCAGCCTGTTCGCGGACCCGGTGGTGGCGCACTGGTACGACGCATCCTGGTCGCCGGAGGAGGCGACCCGGCGAGCCGCCGGCTTCCGGACCGCCTGGGACCGCGACGGCGTCAGCAAGTGGATCGCGTACGAACGCGACGCACAGCCCACCACCGACGCCCCCGCCGGCTCAGGTGATGCACCGGACGGCTCGGGTGATGCACCGGACGGCTCGGGTGATGCACCGGACGGCTCGGGCGGTCCGCGGGGTAGCTCGGGCGGTACGCGGCCAGGCTCGGGTGGAGTTTTGGCTGGGCGGGGTGGGGTGTTGGCCGGGCGGGGTGGGTTGTCCCGGATGGCGGCGGATGCGCCGGTCGCATCGGCGATTGCCGAGTTGGTCGGGCCGGAGTGGGCGGTCGACCGGCTGGAGTTGGGATGGGCGCTGGTCGCGTCGGCGCGGGGTCGTGGGCTGGCGACCGAGATCGGGCGGGCCGGGCTGGACTTCGCGTTCGGGACCCTGGGCGCGCAGGCAGTGATCGCGTTCACCGAGCGGCACAACCGTGCGTCCCGAGCCGTGATGGAACGGCTCGGCATGACCTACGCGGGCGAGATCACCGCGGAAGGCTGGGTCGAAGGCTCACCCGAGGTCCAGCCTGATGCTCCCTTCGCTGTGTACGTGACCGGACCGGAAGCGGACATCTAGCGGTCCAGGGCGGTCACGAAGCGGGTCAGGAGGTCGGCGAAGGACTCGCGTTCGGTGGCGGTCCAGTCGTCCATCGCGGCGGCGAAGCGCTCCCGGCGGTACGCGTGGACCGCCTCGAGCTGCTCCCTGCCGGCCGCGGTCAGCACGAGGTTCGTACGACGTCCGTCCCGCTGGTCGGCCTCCCGCCGTACCAGGCCCGCCGCGACCGCCGCGGCCACCAGCTTGCTCGCCCGGGGCTGGTCCACCGCCAGCGCGGCCGAGACACCGTTGACGCCGAGCGGCTCCGGCTCGGCCGCCTCGATCGCGTCGAGCACTTCCTGCACCGGATCGGGTCCGCCGGCCTGCACCGCGAACGTCCGGCGGGTCTGGCGCCTGCGGACGGCGATCATCGCGGACTCCACCGCGGCCACCGGATCGGCCTTGTCCACCGGCCCTCCCAAAACGTATGCTCATTGACATGTATATGTCAGATGACAACCAGCCTATCGGATGGTGGCTGAAGGAGGTGGACCGACTGCTCGAGGAGTCGTTCGAGCAGGTCCTCGCGGCCGACGGACTGACGCGCCGGCAGTGGCAGGCGCTGAACGCGGCCGCCGGGCCGGACTCGATCGCCTCAGCGCTGGCACCGTTCCTGACCGGCGACCCGGCGGAACTCGCGGCAGTCACCGACCCGCTGGTCGCGCGCGGCTGGCTGAGCGGCGATCACCTGACGCCCGCCGGCGAGGCTGCGCTCGAGGCGCTGACCACAAAGATCCAGGCTCAGCGCGGGCGGGTGACGGCAGGTGTCAGCGATCAGGAGTACGTCGCGACGGTCGGCGTCCTGCGGAGGATGGCCAAGAACCTAAGGGGCTCCGTTGTGTGACCGCCCAGGCGCGACGGTCACACAGCGGAGCCGGCCACCTCAGGGGGAGGCTCCCGGTGAGGTGTCGGGAGCCTCCGGTGTCCTACCGCCCAGGACACTCGGCCCTGCCTGGCCCGAGGTGTCGGCCAGGAGGTGGTTGGAACGGCTGGGCGGCGGCGATACAGGGACTCAGCCGCCAGGCCCAGCCGGGCCGGTGGGCGGTGCGGTCCGGAGCTGAGGAGTGCCCCGGACCGCACCTGGGGTTTCGTCCGGGACTGAGGAGTGCCACGGACCTTTCCAGAAGCTGCCCCTGAAGGTGAGGAGACCCCAGGGCGCAGCGGACCGGGTCTGAGGAGGACCCGGAGGTATCCAGGTGTTTCAGTCGGTGCTGTCGAGCGGGCCGAGCAGGTCGTTGGTGACGCGGAGGCCGGCGAAACGGCGCCGCATCGCCTGCTCGTAGCGGGCCGCCAGCGGCGCCTCCGCGACGTACTGCGCGATCACGTGCTCGCCGAACCAGACCCGAACTCTGCGCCGGTGCTGCCTCGCCGTCATCTCCGCGATGCTCACTACCTCTCACCCCGTAACTCTGAGCCCTTGCAACCAGTTGGACTTACTGGTTGTCATGGCAGTAATGGTGCCCGAGCCCAACGTGACCGCTCTAGGACCTGGACCGGACCTTTGCCGGACCTCTTCCGGACCTCTCGCGGACATCTGGGGGACAGCACCTTGTCGTGAGGCATGAGTCGAGACAACGTCTGATCTGACGTGAACGGGAGGAACGATGGCGGGGAGGTACACGCCAAAGACGGTCCTGGCGCACCTGATCCAGCGCCGGAACCAGACCTACTCCGAGATCGTCGCCGAGTTCGTCGAGCTGGGTGGAACCATCACCGAGCGGCACCTGCGGCGCCTCGCATCGGGCGAGCGCGCGGGCACCACTCCTCAGACCCGGCGCACCCTGCAACGCATGTTCGGCAAGCCGGTCGAGGAACTCTTCGCCCCGTACGTCCCCGAGCAGGCTGCCCAGGTGGTGCCGGCACCTGCCGCGAGTGGACGGATCACGACAGGTAATGAGATGGAGGTTCTCGACATGGCTGCCAGCCGAGCGAGGGCGTTTGCCCTCGCGGCCCAGTCCGGTCTCGGAAGCGAGGCCATGGAACAGGTGTACGACGACGTACGCCACGTCGCGAAGGCCTATCCGCAGCGCCCGCTGCCGGAGATCCTCGGCCAGCTGGTCGAGACCCAGGACCTGGTCTTCGCCCTGCTGGAGAGCAGGCAGCGTCCGGAGCACCTACGGCAGCTGTATTTCCTCGGCGGCGTGACCGGCGGTCTGCTGGCCAAGGCGTCCCACGATCTCGGTAACCCGCATGCTGCCCTGACGCAGGCGAGGACCGCGTTCCTGTGCGCCGACAACGCCGACCACCACGGCCTGCGCGCCTGGGTGCGCGGCCTGCAGTCCCTCGTCTCCTACTGGGCCGGCAACCCGCACGACTCGGTCCGGTACGCGCAGCTCGGCGCCGGGTACGCCGAGCAGGCCAACAGCACCACCAGCGTCTGGCTGCCGGTCAGCGAGGCCCGCGCCTGGGCCGCGCTCGGCAACCCCGAAGCCACCCGCGCCGCGCTCGAGCGGGCCGAAGAGGCCTGGAACTCGGTGCGCAACGACGACCTCGACGACATGGGCGGCCTGTGCACCTTCGGCCGCAACCGCCAGCTGTACTACGCCGCCGACGCGCTCGCCTGGCTGCCTGGTGAAGTCGAGCAGGCCGAGCGGTACTCGAGCCAGGCAGTGGACGCCTACACCGACCAGAACCACCCGGAGTGGGCCTTCGGCGACGCCGCCGGCAGCCAGGCCGCGATGGCGATCACCCGGATCGCGAGCGGTGAGCTGGACGGTGCGGCCGACGCCCTCGCGCCGGTGCTGGGCCTGCCGGCCGAGCGCCGGATCAACGGCGTGGTGCACTCGGCCCGCCGGGTCCACCAGGCGCTGCGGCAGTCCGGGCGCGCGGACGACGCCCGGGAGCTGCAGGAAGAGATCGAGACCTTCACGCGGACCCCGATGCAGACCTTCTCCCGATAGCCTGCGCCAATGGAGCCTTTGCCCGGCCACCTGACCACACTGCGCGAATTCCGGACCTCCGACCTCGACGACTACCTCGCCATCGCCGGCGACGACCGAGTGACCGCCTGGATGGCCTTCGACAGCTACGACCGGGCGAAGGCGGCAGAGATGCTGGCCGGGATCATCGAGCGGTCAGCGCGGGCGGACCGGCCCGATCACATGCTCGCCGTCACCCGCCGGGGCGACGATCACGTCATCGGCTTCGCCCGGATCGCGCCGAGCGGACCGTGGGGCGCCAAGCTCGGTTACGCGATCCACGCCGACCACTGGGGCCACGGCTACGCCACGGACGCCGCCCGGGTGATGCTGCGCTTCGCGTTCACCACCCAGGGACGGCACCGGGTCACCGCCGCCATCGGCCCGGAGAACGAGGCGTCGATCGCGGTCGTCAAACGCCTCGGCTTCAGCTACGAAGGCCACCTCCGCGACCACGTCTTCACCAACGGCCAGTGGCGCGACTCCCTGCTCTACTCGCTCCTGCAGCACGAGTACGCCGACCGTTCACCTACGAGTCGCCTGGAGCCTTGACAGCACTTCACCGCCGCGGTGGTGAAGTTCCCGATCTTGGTCTAAGTGCGCTAGAGGCACACTGGGGGTATGGCCGCCACCCTCACTGGACCGCTGGACCCGCTGCGCGACGGGCTCGCGCGGATGATCATGACGAAGGTGGCGGGCCCGGATCCCCGCGCTGAGCGCGACCGGGTGCACAACACTCCCGGTCCGCGCTGGTTCGCCCCGGACAGCCCGATCCGTCGGGTGCACGGCGACGCGTCGATGTTCGCCGGCGGACTGCGGGCTTTGCTGCTCCAGTCACTGCATCCGCTCGCCATGGCCGCGGTCTCGGCGCACTCCGGCTACCGTGGCGACCCGTGGGGCCGCTTGCGCCGGACCAGCTACTTCCTCGCGATCACGACGTACGGCGCGATCCCGGACGCGGAGGAGGCGATCGCACGCGTGAAGGCCGTGCACGAGCGGGTCCGGGGAACCAGTCCGGACGGGGTGAAGTACCGAGCGTCCGACCCACACCTGCTCAAGTGGGTGCACGTCGCCGAGGTGGACAGCTTCCTCGCCGCCCACCAGAGGTACGGCGCCAACCCGCTCACCGCCACCGAGCAGGACCTGTACGTCGAGGACGCGGCACTCGTCGCCCGCAAGCTCGGTGTGGTCGACCCGCCGACCACGGTGGCCGAGCTACGGCAACTGCTGACCGAGTACCAGCCGGAGCTGCGCGGGACGACCGAAGCACGCCAGGCCGCCCGCTTCATGCTCGTGCACCCGCCGGTGCCGTGGGCCGCCCGCCCGGCGTACGGCGTACTCACGGCTGCCGCGGTCGGACTACTGCCGTGGTGGACCCGGTGGCCGCTGCGGCTGCCGTACCTTCCGCTGGCCGAGCGAACCCTCGTCCGGGCCGCGGGCGAAGGCCTGACCAGGACGATCCGGTGGGCGCTGACGTCTCCGACTCTGGGAGAAATCGCCACGGAGGCGTGACGCGCCGGTAGGTTGTTCTCGTGCCGCTGCGTCCTCATCGTCCGCTCCCCCTGGCCACGCCGGCGGGAGTCGAGGTGCTGACCAGAATTCTGACCCAGGGCCCGATCCCGCGGGTGGAGATCGCGCGCCGGACCGGGCTGTCCCAGGCGGCCGTGACGAAGGCGGTCGCACCGCTCATCGAGACCGGGTTCGTCACGGACCAACCGTCGGTGCCGGCCGAGGTGGACAGCCAGCTCGGCATCGGGCGCCCGGTCAGCCCGCTGACCGTCGTGCCGAGCAGTGTGTCGGTGATCGGGGTGAAGGTGACGCCGACCGACCTGATCGGGGTTACCACGGACTTCACCGCCGGGATCCTGACCGTTCGGCACGAGAAGCTCGACGACACCGCGCCGGAGGTGGTGATCGACCGGCTGGCCGAGCTGGTGAAGGCGCTGATCGGTTCGCTCAAGTCCGGTGAGGCGATGGCCGGGCCGCTGATCGGGATCGGCGTCGCGGTCTCCGGTGACGTGGACGCTCGGCATGGCGTGGTGCGCGACTCGCCGCTGATGGGCTGGCGTGGCGTTCCGGTGGCTGAGCTGCTCGGCAAACGGCTGAAGGTGCCGATCGTCGTCACGAACGACGTACGCGCGCTGACGGTGGCCGAGCACTGGTTCGGCGTTGGCGTGAACGCGGACTCGTTCGCGGTCGTGACGATCGGCTCCGGGATCGGCTGCGGCCTCTACATCAACGGTGAGGTCGTGTCCGGGGCGTACGGCGTCTCCGGCGAGCTCGGCCACCTCCCGCTGGCGCCGGGCGATCTCGTCTGCACGTGTGGCCGGCGTGGTTGCGTGGAGACTGTTGCCTCGTCGGATGCAATTCTGACCCGGACGCGGGAGACGACCGGCCGGGCGGACCTGGATCTGGCCGGAGCGATCAAGCTGGCGCACGAGGGCGACGAGCACGCGCGGGAAGCGTTCGATCGGGCCGGTGAGGTGATCGGGTCCGCGCTGGCCGCGATGGTGAACCTGGTCGGGCCGGAGCTCGTGGTGATCGCGGGCGAGGGCGTGGCGGAGTACGACCTCTACGAGGAACGGATGCGGCAGGCGTTCGCGGACCACGCCTTCGGTGCCGCGGGCGACTGCCGGCTGATGCTCCGCTCCCACACCTTCGACAACTGGGCCCGCGGCGCGGCGGCTACCGTCATCCGCTCGTACGTCCGCGGCGAGCCTCCGCTGCAACGCTGAAGGGTTGGGCCCGTGAGCGAGTTCACGTGCCCAACCCCGAGCGCGGCGGTCAACTGCGGGCGGCGGCCAGGATCTTGCGCCAGACCTTCTTGTAGGACTCCAGTCCGTCCCCGGCCAGCGGACCGGTCGGGCCGGCGGTGATGGAGACCCGCTCCGGGATCGTGCCCCAGACCGGGACGCCTTCCTCGGCGTACTGCTGCATCGCGTCCTGATAACTGCGGGTGTAGGTGCGGGCCGAGCAGATCACCAGCCCGGCCGGGATGCCGTCCGGCACCAGGTCGAGCACGGCCTTCACCCGGGGCGTCTCCACCCCGCCCACCCGGGTCGGGATGATCACGATCCGGGCCCGCTCGAGCGCCTTGTTCAGCAGGCGCTCGTGGGACGGGGGCATGTCGACGATGCCGATGCCCTCCGGCGGCACCTTGTCCAGTGCCTTGCTCAGGAGACGCTCGGTCGGCGCCTCGGCGATCTCGATCCTGGCCAGGTGCTGGTCGTCGGACGCCTCGATCCAGTCGGCAGCGCTGCCTTGTGGATCCGCGTCGACCAGAGTGGCTGTGCGACGGTTGGAAGATGCCAGCGCGGCCAAGTACACCGACGTGGTTGTCTTCCCGACCCCGCCCTTCAGTGCAGCTGTCACGATGATCATGAGACTGAACTTACCGGGTTTTGTCCGAAATCCGGCGTGTCGTCGGCGTTGCTCGTTCACATCGTGATAGTTGCCCCCGGCCCATGAGCACAACCTCAAGGGTCCTTCAGCCGTCAGCCCCCGTCCCGCCGTGGCTCGGGCCCCGGTCGTCGGTGCGCACGAGAGGGCGAGGTGGTGGGAGGCGGGTGCACGCGCGTGGGCTTGACCGCAGTCCCCGCAACCATGGTCACCTGACCCACCACGCCGCCCGGTTCTCGCCCGCGTGCGACGAAGGAGCACGCAGCACGCGGGCGATAGACCGCAAACCACCGGCGGTAGCCGGCAGCAAGTACCGGCGCCAAGCCGGGGGGCGGGTGGGAGCGCGCGGAGCCGGCGCGACGTAGGAGCGACGGCTGGAGCACGCGTGGGGTGGACTACTTGCCGAGCCAGGCGTTGACCTTTGCCTGGTTGGCGTTGACCCACTTCTCGGCGGCGGCGTCGGGGGTGAGTTTGTCGACGGCGATCATCCGGGCTACCGCGTTCTGGTCCTCGTTGGTCCACTGGAAGTTCTTGACCAGGTCGTACGCCGGGCTGCCGGAGTCGGCGAACTTCTTCGAGACGATCTTGTCCAGGTCGTACGGCGGGTAGTCGCAGGCGACCTTGGCCGGGTCGGCGTCGCAGCCGGCCTTGTACGCGGGCAGGTCCACCTTGACCAGCTTGACCTCGTTGAAGAACCACTGCGGCTCGTAGAAGTACGCGAGCAGCGGCTTCTTGTTCTTCTCGGCGTCCCGGAACGCCTGGATCAGCGCGGTCTCGCTGCCGCTCTGCACGACCTTGTAGTTCAGCGACAGGTTCTTGACCAGCGCCTCGTCGTTCGTCACGTACGACGGGTCGCCGTCGAGCAGTTGCCCCTTGCCCCCGGACTCCGACGTCTTGAACAGGGCGGCGTACTTGTTGAGGTTCTTGTAGTCGGTGATGTCCGGGTACTGCTGCGCCATCCACGGCGGCACGTACCAGCCGATCACGCCTTTGACCCCGGTGGACCCGGCCTCGACCGCGACCTTGTCGTCGGTGATGTACTTCTTCTTCAGGTCCTCGTGACCCCAGTTCTCCAGGTTCACGTCGATCTCACCGGTGGAGAAGCCCTGCCAGGCGATCTCCTCCTTGAGGTTCTTCTTCACGACCTTGCAGCCGAGGTCCTTGGTCGCCACGTACGCGACCACGGCCGCGTTCGCCTCGTACCCGACCCAGGGGCTGACGGTCAGGTTGAACGTGCCGCATTCCTTGCCGGCGGCGGCCGGCTGCTTGTCCTCGCCGACCTTCGCCCCACCGCACCCGGACAAGGCCAGCGCCACCGCCGTCAGCACACCGGCATACCGGAGCTTCTTCACCGCTTGTCTCCTCTACTTTGGAATCTCTGGGTACGGCGGGCGGCCGCCTGCGTCACGCGGTCGAGCAGAACGCCCAGCAGGACGATCGCCAGCCCGGCCGCCAGGCCCTTGCCGTACAACTCACTCTGCGCGAAGCCCGCGGCCACGTCGTACCCGAGCGCACCGGCGCCGACCAGGCCACCGACGACGACCATCGCGAGGACGTAGATCAGGCCCTGGTTGACCGCGAGGGTAATGGCCCGGCGGGCCACCGGCAGCTGCACCTTGCTGATCACCTGCCAGCTGCTGGAGCCGACCGAGTTGGCCGCCTCGACGGTCGCGACCGGCACCGCCCTGATGCCGTCGGCAACGATCTTGGTGGTGACGGGTACGGCGTACACGACGGCGGCCGCGATCGCGGTGAACCGGCTGGTGCCGAACAGCGCGAGGAACGGCACCAGGTACACGAACGGCGGCATCGTCTGCCCGGCGTCGAGCACCGGCCGGATCCAGGTGTCGACGCGCCGGTTGCGCCCGGCCCATACTCCGAGCGCGAGACCGACGGCGACGACCACAACTGTGGCGAGCAGGGTCGAGGCCAGCGTGACCATGCTGTCGTGCCAGACCCCGGTCGCGACCAGCAACCCCGAGCAGACCGCGGCGGGGACGGCCGCGCGCCAGCTCCCGAGTACGGCGGCCAGCGCAACGACGACCGTGGTCACCAGCCACCAGGGTGACCCGGTGAGCAGCGCCTCGAGCGGGTTGAGCAGCCCGTTGGTGACCGCGTCCCGCACGCCGTACGTGAAACCGCCGAAGACGTCCTGCACCCAGTTCGTCACGTCGGTGGCGATCACCGCGATCCGCGAGCCGAGGTTCACGTCGGTGGGGAACTCGGCCGCCCACACGTAGGTCCGGGAGAACCAGATCGCGACCAGCACCCCGACCGCTCCCGCGCCGAGCAGGATCCGCCGGCGGACGTTCGCCGTACGCCAGGGCCGGTCGCCGGCCGCGGTGGTCACGCGGTCGAGCACGATCGCGATCACCACGATCGCCAGGCCGGCGTTGAACGCGACGCCGACGTCGAGCGTCTGCAGGGCCTTCAGCACGGTCTGGCCGAGGCCGGGCGCGTCGATCAGCGCGGCCACGGTCACCATCGACAGCGCGGCCATGATCGTCTGGTTGATGCCCACGACAACGGTCGAGCGCGACATCGGCAACAGCACCTTCGTCAGCGTCTGGCCGCGGGTGGACCCGAGCGACCGGGCCGCCTCGACGCTCTCCGGCGGCACCGAGCGGATCGCGTGCGCGGTCAGCCGGACGGCCGGCGGCGCCGCGTAGATCACCGTCGCGATCGTGGCCGCGGCCGGGCCGATCGCGAAGAACAACGTCAGCGGCGCGAGGTACACGAACGTCGGCAGCGTCTGCATCAGGTCGAGGACGAGCGTCGCGACCCGGAACGCGCGGTTCGACAGACCGGCCCAGATGCCGAGCGGGATCGCGACCAGCAACGACAGCAGCACGGCCGCGATCGTCAGCGCGAGCGTGTCCATGCTCTCCTGCCACAGCCCCTGCAGCCCGACGAACGCGAGCCCGGCCGCGGTCAGCACCGCGACCTTCCAGTTGCCGAACGCCCAGGCCAGGTACGCCGACAGCGCGACGACGCCGAGCCAGCCGATCACCGGGACCGGCCGGTCGTACGACGGCTGGGAGATCAGGTTCTGCAGCAGGACGACGAAGTGGTCGACACCGACCCGGATCGCGTCGAACAGCGCGTTGCCCTGGCCGACGTCGTCGCGATGCTCGGTCAGCCAGCGGTGGAACGCGGTCGTCTCCTGGCCGCCGAGGGTCAACGTGTCGATACCGCGCAGGACGAAGTACGCCGCGACCCAGACGACGAGCAGGATTCCGACGACGACGCTGCGCCGAGGCCGGCGGACCTCGACGTGCACGTCGCTCGTGATGGCGGCCATCAGTTGTCCGCGACGACGGCGAGGATCTCCTCGTCGCCGATCACGCCGAGCAGAGTGCCGTCCGCGACCACCTTGACCGGGCGGTCCGCCTCGAGCACGAGTCGGGTCGCTTCGCGGACCAGCACGTCCGGCCCGAGCTCGGGCCCGTCCAGCGGCTCGTCCGGGCGCGGTTCGCGGACGATCCAGCGCAGGGTGAGGACGTCAGGCCGGTGCACGTCCCGGACGAACTCGCGGACGTAGTCGTCGGCCGGTGCCCCGACCAGCTCGTCGCCGGTGCCGAGCTGGACCGCGGCGCCGTCGCGCATCAGCAGGATCCGGTCGCCCAGCTTGAGCGCCTCGGACAGGTCGTGGGTGATGAAGACCATGGTCTTGCCGACCTCGCGGTGCAACCGGACGACCTCGGTCTGCATCTCGCGGCGGATCAGCGGGTCGAGCGCGGAGAACGGCTCGTCGAAGAGCAGTACGTCGGGGTCGTTCGCGAGTGCCCGCGCCAGACCGACGCGCTGCTGCATGCCTCCGGAGAGCTGCTCCGGGTAGTAGTGCTCGTTCCCGGCCAGGCCGACCAGGTCGATGACCTCCTGCGCGCGGCGACGGCGGTCCGGCTTGCTCTCGCCGCGGATCTCCAGGCCGTACGAGACGTTGTCGATCACCTTGCGGTGCGGGAGCAGCCCGAAGTGCTGGAACACCATCGAGAACTTGCTCCGCCGCAACGCCCGCAGCCGCTTCTCGTCGGCGGCCCGCAGGTCCTCGCCCTCGAAGTACAGGCCGCCGGCGGTCGGCTCGATCAAACGGGTGAGGCAGCGGACCAGCGTCGACTTGCCCGACCCGGACAGCCCCATCACCACGAACACCTCGCCGGGCGCGACGTCGAAGCTGAGGTCGCGGACGGCCGCCGTACACCCGGTCTTGGCGTAGAGGGCGGCGCGGTCCAGCGCCGCGAGGTCGGGCCGATGCGGGACGCGCTGCGCCTTCGGGCCGAACACTTTCCACAGTCCCTGGATGGACAGCAGCGCGTTGTCGTCCTGCACCCCGGGATACTCGAGCTGAGCGGTCACAGGTTCACCCTCGCATCCCCGCCACGCGGTTTCGTCGTGAACCGCGACTGTATCCAACCCCCAGTCCCCCGGCGCTCGCGCGGGTGTCTGTTCCGTCAACTAGGGCTGGTACGGCGGTGCTTCTCCCCAACCCCAATGCGGTACGGGCGCCTCCGGCGGCGGGGTCGCGCCGGGCTGGGAGTTGGCCAGCGCGATCCGGGTGCCCCACTCGACGTACGCGACGAAGGCCGAGCGGAACTCGGGGTCGTCGGGCAGTCCGGCCGGATCCGCACTGGCCGCGATCAGGGCGGCCCAGCGGGACCGCTGCTCCTCGGTCAGTGCGAGGCCGAGGTGGTGGGACAGCATCGCCGGGTAGCCGCCGAACTCGTCCGTGTACCGGCTGTGACCGCGGAAGACCTCGCCCAGCCAGATCGCCACGTGTTCGCGATGCTGGTCGCTCATGTGCGCGAACACCGGCGCGAGCACCGGATCGCCCAGCACCTTGTCGTAGAACACCTCGGTCAACCGGCGCAGCGCCTCGTGCCCGCCGGCCCACTCGTACAGCGTCGGAGTAGTCACGTAATCATGTAATCACGCGAAGAGGGCATCGGCGACCGCCCGCAGCTCCGCGTCCATCCGGGTGCCCCCGCCGTCGACGTCCCAGAGGATGTTCTGCAGGATCCGGCCGGCCGTCCACCCGACCGCGCGGTCCCGGTCGATCCCGGTCACCTCGAGCATCAGGTCGAAGCGGTCCCGGATCGCCCGGGGTAGATCGCCGGTCGCGACCAGGTCGTCCCAGCGGTTCCACAGCACCGGGAAGACCTCGAAGGCCGGATCGCCGGCGAGCGGCTTCGGATCGATCACCAGCCACGGCTTCCGCCGCGCCGCCATCACGTTGTAGTAGTGCAGGTCCCAGTGCAGCAGCCGGTCACCGGATTCCGGCAGCAGCTCGGTCACCTGGGCGACGAAGCGCCGGGCCAGCCGCTGCTCGACCGGATCGGCCAACCGTGGGATCAGACCGGGCGCGTCCTCGACCATGGCGCCGGCGATGTCCGCGAGCCGCCTGATCCCCGGCGGTGCCGGTACGGCGCTGAGCCGGGTGAGGAGCCCGGCCAGGATCCGCGTCGCCTCGACGTGGTCAGGCAGATCGTCCAGCGTGCGCGGCTCGAGCCGCTCGAGCAGCAGGGTCGACGTCTCCGGGTCGTCCTCGAACACCTCGACGACGTCGTCATGCTTCCAGGTCCGCAGCGCGAGGGCCTCGCTCTCACTCTCCTCGTTGACCGACTGGAGCTTGAGCATCGCCTCGGCGCCGTCCTTGCGGACGACGGGCAGGATCAGCGAGGCCTCACCGCTCAGCGGCTCACCCGCGACGGTCAACTGCCACCGATCGATGTACGTCGCGGCCGTCCCGGGCAACGCCGCCAACCAGTCGGCCGACCGCGTGCTGTGATTCCTGATCAGCTTCGCGGGAATCTCGATCACCCTCGGCACAGTAGGTGGTTCGGCGCGGATGTGCTTGGGTTTTCCCGTGAGCGACGTGGAACGCAGGCACAAGCGGGTGCAGCGCGTGGTGGCGGTCATCTATCTCGGGATCCCGTTGGTGCTGCTCGGGGTGGTCGCGTGGATCAGCTCGACCGGACCGGCCGCGGCGTGGATCGGCTGCGTCGTACCGCTCGGGATGCTTGTCCTCGGCTGGGTGCTCCGGCGCCGGCATCGCTACAAGCCGCGCTGGTGGACCGGTGTGGGCGGACTGTTCGGCGGGATCGCCGGACTGGTCGTCACGCTCTTCCCACTGGTGACTGGAGTCTGGTGGCCCGCGATCCTCGCGCTACCTGGGTTGATCGTGGGTGCGGTCGCCGGTCTGGCGCTGGCCCGGTACGCCGACCGCGTGTTGCTGGTGCCCGTCGTACCTGAGCTGGCGGAGACGCCGTACGAGTTGGTCTTCCGGCTCCGTGGGCTGCCGTTGGCCGCGGTCCTGGTCGGGGCGGACTCGGTGACCATCCAGTCGCATCCGGTGCCGCGGTCGGCGGAGCAGTTCCGCACCTATCCGCTGGCCGAGGTGACCGGGACCTTCGAGTTCTCGCTGTCGGGCGCCGAGCGGCTCAAGTTCCCGATCGCGGTGAACCACGCGGTGGCCACACCCGGCCCGGCCGTCATCCTGCAGGCGTCGGGTGAGGACTGGGTCCTGCCGACCAACCAGCCCGAGACCCTGATCGACGTACTCACCCGCCGCGCGTCCACCGCATAGCCAACGCAAACCCCCTCACAAACCGATCGAACAACGCAGGGTCAACCATGCTCGTACGATGCTGCACGGGCGGGGCTGGTTCGGGTCAGGAGGCTTCGCGTTGCTTGGCCTCGGCCCTTTCGGCTTGCCAGCCGTCTTCGTTTTTGCCTAGGCGCCAGTAGCCGGAGAGGGAGACTCGGTCTCGGGGGAGGGCGCGGTCGGTGAAGAGGTTCTTGCGGATGCGGAAGACGAAGCCGGCTTCGCCGTGGACGAAGATCTGGGCGTTGCCGGGTGGGAAGGTGAGGGCCTCGACGGCGGTGACCAGGGCGTCGCCGCGGCCGGTGGTGGCGGTGGTGCGGTGGAACCAGGTCACGTCGACGTCGCCGGAGCCGCTGAACTTCTGCTCCTCGGTCTCGTCCTCCACCTCGAGGAGAACGGTCGCGCGGGCACCCGGCGGGAGTTGCTCGATCGCGGCGCCGATCGCCGGCAGGGCGCTCTCGTCGCCGACCAGGAGGTGCCAGTCGGCCGCCTCGTCCGGCGCGTACGCGCCACCCGGACCGTTGAACCACAGCACGTCACCGGGCTGAGCCGCGGCGGCCCACGGAACGGCGACACCCTCGTCGCCGTGGTACACGAAGTCGATCGTGAGTTCCTTGCTGTCCTCGTCCCAGTTCCGCACCGTGTACGTCCGCATGGTCGGCCAGTGCTCCGCCGGGAACGTCTCGCGGACCACGCCCATGTCCAGCGGCTCCGGGTACTCCACGCCGGGCTTGCAGAACAGCAGCTTCACGTAGTGGTCGGTGAAGCCGGTGTCGGCGAAGTCGTCCGAGGTGAGCACGACCCGGATCATGTGCGGAGTGATCCGCTCGGTCCAGAGTACGACGGCGCGCTTGCAGACGCGGTTACGGCGGGGTGCGGGGCTGGTCACGCGACCACAGTCCTCTCGGCGGAAGTTAGGGCTACCTAAGTAGGCTAACCCACTTCGCGACTAGAGGCCGCGGATGTAGAACGTCTTGCTCAGCCCTGCAGTGAAGTTGTAGCAGGCCGGGAACCACACCCGGTACGGGATCAGACCCTTGTACGCCGGCTGCGCGTTCAAGGTGAAACGCCCACTCTGCCGGACCTTCGCCGTACCGACCGTCCGCCACTGGGTGGCGCCGTACAAGCGCTGCAGGTTGACCGCGCAGTTCGACGGGGCGCCCGCGACCGAGCCGTTCACCGGGACGATCGTGCCGACCGGTGCGCTCGTCTTCGAGGGGGTCGCCGCGACGATACCCGGGCGGGCCACGAACAGGCCTAGCGCGTTGATGAGGTACGGCTTGCCCGGCACCTGCAGACAGTTGAGCGCCAGGCCGTCGTTCGCCGTGTACGACTTGGTGACGATGCCGTTGGTGTCGGTCCTGTACAGCGGCGCACCGCCCTCGGCGCACGGGGTGTCGATGCCCAGGCCGACCGTGAGCCGGGTGCCGTAGGCCTTGCCGGTCTGCGCGTCGGTGACCGCCCAGCGGATCGAGTACGGCTTGCCGAACGGGACCACCTTCGGGTTCACCGATGCGGTGATCTTCGGCTGGTGGGTGCCGGTGACGGTCACGGTCTGGCCGGCGAACGGGGTGGGATCGATCGGAGTGCCGCCGCCAGGAGCGCCGTACGGACCGGTCATCACGCCGGTGACCTTGAACGTGCCGTTCGCGGTGGAGGCCACGTTCAGCGGCCCGGTCCAGGTGCCGTTCTCCAGCGTGCCGTCGGTCCGCTTGAGGTCGGTCGAGACGATGTACCTGAGTGGCCCGGTGCCGCCGGTGCGCTGCAGTACGACGTTCAGCGTCAGGCTCTGGTCACCCGGCTCGTCGGAGTCGTACCCGCCCTTCACCGTGACGCCGATCGGGTAGGTGTTCAGCCCGGACACCGCGACGGCGGTGCGGTTCAGGACCACGTCCGTGATCGTCAGGTTCGGATCCGGAGCGGCCTGGGCGGACGGCGCACTGCCAAGCAACAGCCCCACCAAAGGCGCTGCCAGCAGCGCCGCCATTACTCGTGAGCGTCTCATGCAACAGAGGGTGACAGTGGCCCAGGCCGGTGCCAAGCGTTGTCGCCGAGGACTGCGCGATCGGGCCGCGGCGGTAGACCGGTTCGGTTCATTCAACTTCCGGGAGCGGACTGTTAACCGGCAGGCCATGTACAGCCTGTGTCGGGGACCGCTACGGTCCGCACGCTGGTCCAATGGGCCAGGTCTTCGGTACGCCGCGGCGCCCGGCGTACACCGTCACGCGCACGGACCGGCTCGGTCGACCGATCTCCCTCGGCGACGTCCTCCCGGAGAGCAAGGCGATCCTGTTCACCGGCCCGCCCGGGACGGGTAAGAGCCTGGAGCTGGACCAGGCCCAGGAGCTTGCCGCACGCAACGGTTGGACCGCGATCCGGGTCGAGGCCTCGGCCCGGGATCCACTGGAGAACCGGTTCACCCGTGCGATCAAGGCGGACCTCGACAAGCTGCGCTCGCGGTTCGGGTACGTGCGCGTTCGCAAGCTGCGCAAGACGGTTCGCGACCTGACCCAGCGCGCCCGCAACACCCAGCACGGTGCCGAGGTGCGGGTCGGTGCCGCACCGGTGCAGTTCATCGCCAAGCGGCAGTGGGACGTCACGCCGCAGGACGACATCGGCACCACCCTGAACGACTTCGGCGACCAGCTCGGAGAGCTTGCCGCGAGCAAGAATCAGCCGGTGCTGCTGCTGGTCGACAACGTCGACGCCGCGTCCCCGCGGGACCTGGCCGGCCTGAACGAGCTCGCCGTACATCTGGAGCAGAAGGGCCGCCCGGTGTGGCTGGTCGCGGCCGGCGGCGCGATGGCCACCAGCCGGCTGATGGCCGCGTCGGACCGGATGTCCGGCATCGCGACGACGGTCACCAACCAGTTCGACATCCGTGAGGTCGGGCCGCTCTCCGACGCAGAGCTGCGGCCGTTCCTGACCAGGCCGCTCGACGACGCGCGGATCGGCTATCAGCCGGCGGCGATCGACAACCTGCTCAGAGCCGCCAACGGTGACCCGAGCCGGCTCCGCACCCTGGCCGAGACGGCGCTCGCGTACGCCGATCGCGACGCCGGCATCACCATCGCCGCGGCGGCCGCGGCGGCATCGCAGGTCGGCAAAGAGTCCGTGGTGCTGTACCAAGGTCGCTGGAATCAGTGCAAGGACGCGCAGAAGGACCTGCTCGCCAGGGTCGCGGCTCAAGGGCCGAACGGGCTGTTGATGCCGGCGGAGACCCAGGCCGCCGGTTCGGGCTGGCGGGAGATCGACACGGCTCGGCAGATCCTGGTCGCCCGCGGTCTGCTTCGTGAACACGACGGCGAGCGCGTCACGATCGCCGAGGCTGGGTTCCAGGACTGGGTCAACGACTACCTCGAGCAGACGCCGGCTCCGGCCGGACCGGTGACGGTCAGTCAGGCACTCGCCCAGCAAGGAATCGCGCCGGCTCATCCAACCGGTGATCGGGCGCTTGTCAGCCAGGTGTTCGGTACGGCGCGCACCCCGGTGCATCCGGTCGATCGGGTGGATCAGAACGCTCAGCCGATCTCTTTGGACAAGCGGCTCCCGACGCGGACGTCCGTACTGTTCACCGGGCCGCCCGGTATGGGAACGAGCCACGAGCTGGACCGGGCGCAGGCGCTGGCCGACCGGCAGGGGTGGACGGCGATCCGGTTGGACGCGTCGCCGCGCGAGCCGCTGGAGAACCGCGTCGTACGCGCGGTCAGCCATGACCTGGACGGGTTCCGGCGGCGGTTCGGGTCCGGGGAGGCGCGGAAGCTCAAGAAGGCCTTGGGGGAGTTGGCCGTTCGGACCCGGAACGCGCAGCACGGTGCGGAGGTTCGCGTCGGGGTGCCGGGTGGGTTCCAGGTGGTTGGGAAGCGGCAGTGGGATGCCGCGCCTCGGGACACGGTCGGCAGCACGCTGAACGAACTCGCGGATCACCTCGGCGAACTGGCCGCCAAGAAGGGCGAGCCGATCATGCTGATGGTCGACAACCTCGACGTTGCCTCAGACCGTGATCTGGTCGCGTTGACCGAGCTGTCCGCGCATCTGGAGCGGCAGGGCAAGCCGGTGTTCCTGGTCGGGGCCGGTGGTGAGCTGGCGACCGCGCGGCTGCTCGGCGCGTCGGGCGGGCAGGCCGGGATCGAGACCAACGTCGCGCATCGGTTCGATGTCCGGGAAGTCGCGCCGCTGACCGAGGCGCAGTTGCGTCCGGCGCTCGCCGAGCCGCTGCGTCAGGCCGGGATCCCGTACGAGTCGCAGGCTGTGGACAGTCTGGTCAAGGCCGCCAACGGCAACCCGAGCCGGCTTCGTGCGCTGGCGGGTTCGGCCCTGGAGTTGGCGGATCCGCAGACCGGTATCACCGCCGGGGTGGCGAAGGCCGCGACGGCTCAGCTGAACAGCCGCTCGCGGGCGTTGTACGAGGCGGCGTGGCACAACTGCTCCGACGCGGAGAAGGAACTGCTCGCGAAGACCGCCGTACGCGGTCCGCAAGGCCTCTCGATGCCCGCCGAATCCGGCCCGTCCACCCCCGGCCGCTGGGACCTCGACAGCGCCGGCCAGGGCCTCATCTCCCGCGGCCTCCTCCGCAAATCCGGCCACCAGATCACCGTCGCCGACCCCGGCCTCCAAGACTGGGTCCAAACCCGCCTAGGCCACGCCGCCGCCCACACCGGCGTCGCCCACCCCACCGCCCCCCAACCCCAACTAACCGCCGCCGAACGCCCCGACGCCCGCCCCACCCTCACCACCCGAGAACACACCACCCACACCGCCAGCCGCTAGCGGCACTACCGAGCGAACTCCGGATCATTCACATCCGCGACGTAGAACCCGAGATTCTCACCGGCTTTGAGCTGCTGCCGATCGCCCGACGCGAAGATCAGATCGCGGTCGTTGAATTGTTCGGCCGTGGCGCAGTGCAGCGCGTCGTACCCTCGGAGCGCCTGCGATGAGCTGAGCACCGCAGCTCGGCGGATCAGCCGCTCGGTCGGCTCGGCGGCATGCAACTCGCTCCAGAGCCGGTCGACCACGCGCAACGCTCGAGTCTCCTGCCTTGCAGTGATCCGGTTGCACCTCGCCGCCTGCGCCAGGGCCGCCGCAGCCTCCACATACAGGAGCTGACTGGACATCACATCGTCCGCGTCTTCCCACAGCCGACGAGAGGCCGGGGACGCCGGCTCATCGATCACCAGCGGGACGAAGGCCGAGGTGTCGAAGTAGCAGATCATCGCCGCTGGTCTCCGATCAGGTCGCTGACGGTTCCGTCGGCTTTGATCGGCGGCGGGGCTGGACGCTTCGGCCGGAGCGGAGGCCGCACCTTTCCCTCAGCGATCAACTGCTGCAGTCTCGTCGGTCCTTCCACCGGGACGATGCGGGCGATCGGTTTGCCGTGGTCGGTGACGGTGATGGTGTGTCCCTCGCGCACTTGCGCGAGATGGCGGCTGAGACCGTCCCGGAGCTCCCGGATACCGATGTCCATCAATCCTCCTGTGGCCACTTTTCCTCCTTCGATACTAGCCACAATCTGTGTCTCCACTCACTGTGGAGGAGCCAGCCGGGCGGTGCGGAGGGCAGATGGTGGGGCAGGGCGGGGGCAGATGGGTCAGGGCCAGATCGAGGTGATCCATTCGGGGTGGTCTATGAAGGGGTTTCGGTTGTGTTGGTAGGTGGTGTAGATGACTTCGTTGCGGCGCTTCTCGAAGGTGTCGGGTGGGTCGGCGGCGGACCAGGCTTTGAGGACTGAGAGTTTGCCGATGTAGGGGGCGCTGCCGTTGTTGACGGAGTTGTTGATCTCCAGGTTGGCGAAGCCGTCGTCGCCTTCGTAGCGGACGGCCATGTAGAAGATCATCCGGGCGATGTCGCCGCGAACGGCCGCGCGCGGGGCGAACGAATCGGAGTCCGCCGTGCAGCCGGAGCACTGGGCCACCGCCGTACCGCCGTTGTCGAAGTCGAGGTTGCCGCGGGCCGCGTTCACCGACACGTCCTCGGGGCGGAGGTGGTGGACGTCGGTGCCCGGGCCGGTCGCCGTACCGAAGTCGCCGTGGGACTTGGCCCAGACGTGCTCGCGGTTCCAGTCGTCGGCGGCGCTGCCGTTCGCGCTCTTGCTGATGGAGCGGCCGGAATAGATCTCGATCACGTTGTTGGTGTTGGCCGGGTCCTGGTCGGTGTCCTTGAGCGCGGTCCAGACCTGGTCGTACGTGAGCTTGGTCTGGCTGGAGATGATCGTGTGCAGCGCGGCCTTCAGCGCGGCACCGGTCTTGCCCTCGGCACCGGCGTAGTAGTCGCCCGGGTCAGGCCCCGGATCCGACGAGCCGCCGCCGGTGAAAGCCGTCGCGTCCTTCAAGCCGGGATGCGAGAAGTACGCCGTGAGCGTGCCGGTCACGGTGATCTTCTGACCGAGCAGCGCGGGGTTGCTCTGCAGTCCGTACGACGCGCGGAACGTGGCCGGGATCTGGACGTACAGCATCGACGACGTACTGGTCTGCGACGCCGAGTCGGCCAGCGCGAGCGCGTAGTCGTTCGGGAAGTTGCTGCGGACAACGGTGCTGGTGGCGGTGGGCTGACCGACCACGTAGCCGGTGACCGAGGCACTCGATCCGTCCTGCCGGCCGATCGCCGTAGCGACGGTGATGGCTGTGGCGGCGCTCGACGGGGTGATGCCGAAGCCGAGCAGAGCGAGTACGGCGGTGACGATCAAGGCGGGGCGGAACAAGCGGGATCTCAGCACGGCGACTCCCAGGGGCGGGTGGGGACCGGACGCCTGACAGTCTGCCCAGGTCGTCCGGCTACCGAACATCTGGACCGGAAACAGGGGGTGAAATTGAGCCGGTGGGGCGGTGAGCGCGTGAGTGGCGCTCACCGCCCCACCTGGGTGTATGGGCCCCCATCAGGCCGCGACGAACTGCCGCGGGCTGCTCTGCCCATCCACCAGTGAGGCGCTACTGGCGGGCAGCACCTCACCGACAAGGGGAGGACTCACCATCCTCCGGCGGTGGCGTGGTGCGGACGCCGTTTACGGACCGTACTCAGTCCAGCACGCGTTGTCCATGGCTCAGCTCGGCCGTCTCACACTACTGACGGGTCATTGAGCCGTCAGCCCTCGAGGGCCGCGACCACCGTCCCGGCCACCGCCGCGTCGATGGCGCCGATCCCGGTGAGGTCGGCGACCGACCGTCGCGTGCGATCCACGCCATCCCGCAGTACGGCGCCAACCGCGAGGTCGACGTCATCCGCCACGACGCCGGCCCGGACCGCGTTCCCGAAGTCACCGTGATCGAGACACTGCGCGTGGTCGTCCGTGGCAACCAAAGCTCCGTCGAACACGGAGACCGGCAACTCACCCTTACCCGGCATGTCGGTCCCGACCCCGGTCACGTGCACCGCGTTCCGGAAGAGCTCGGCCGGCAACGGCTCACGGGCAGCGGTCGTCGCAATCACACACGCTGCACCGTCGAGCGCATCAGGCTTTGCGTCCAAACCCTCTGCCGCGAAGGCGGCGCAGAGCTCGTCCACAGCCTCCGGCCGGCGGCCCCACACGTGGACTCGGCGCAGTGGGCGCAGCTCCCGTAACCACCGGACCTGCAGGAGGGCCTGCTCACCGGTCCCGAGGACGGCGACCTCGTCCACGTCGGGCGGGGTCATCGCGTCGGTGATCAGCGCGCCGGCTGCCGCCGTACGCCAGGCCGTCAGCATGCCTTCGTCCGCCAGCACCGCGGCGGGCGCACCGGTGGTCGCATCGACGACGAGCATCAGCCCGTTGTTGACCGAGGCGAACGTGCTCGCGATCTTCACGGCGAAGTACGGCGACCCGTCGACGTACCCGGCTTTCACATGGCAGTCGCCGGCGTGGTCCGGGAAGTCCAGCACCATCGGCGCGGGGACCGACGTACGGCCCTCGGCGTGGGCGATCAACCCGTCCCGGACCGCAGCGAACACCACGGACGGAGTCGCGACCCGGGCGATCTCGTCCAGGCTGATGATCGGCAGGGTCATCGGCGCTTCTCCAGCCAGTCGGCCCACACGGCCAGCGCTTCGGCGGGTCCACTCCGCCCGATCCCCACGCGGAAGCGATCCGTCGGCGTCTCGGTCAGTTCGGACGAGTAGATGCTCGACGGCAGCAACAGGACACCGGCCTGCTCGACCAGCTCCGTGCACATGGCCTCGACGCCGTCGGAGCCGCGGTAGCGCGGATAGCAGACGCACCCGCCGTCCGGCGCGGAGAACTCGAACAGCTCGGGGTAGCGCCCGAAGAACTCCGTGAACACCGGAAGGTTCTCCGCGATGATCCTGCGGTTGCGCTCAAGCAGCCGATCCCGGGCCCGGAGCGCGATCAGTGCGAGCACCTCGCTCGGCGCGGAGTTGCAGATCGTCGTGTAGTGCTTGGCCCGCTCGATCCGGTCGAGGACCGTACGATCACGGCACGCGATCCAGCCGATCCGCAGTCCGGGCAGCCCGTAGGCCTTGGACATCACGTTGAGCGAGATCGCCGTACCGGACAGATCGGTTGCTTGGGGCAACGGTTGGGCTTCGAGGCCGCGGTAGACCTCGTCGGAGAACAGCGTGATCCCGCGGTCGTCGCACAGCCGCACGAGCCGCGCCCACGCGTCCGGCGAGGGGAGCGCGCCGGTCGGGTTGTTCGGGAAGTTGACCGACACCATCCGGGTGTTCGGCCGGAGCGCGCGTTCGATCGCGTCGACGTCCAGGGCCCAGCCATCCTCGGGCCGCAGCGCGACGCCCGTCACCTCGCACACGGACAGCGGGATCGTCTCGGCGGCCTGGTAGTTCGGCGTCAGTACGACGATGTGGTCCGACGGCTCGAGCAGGGTCCGCATGGCCAGGTAGATCGCTTCCTCGGCGCCGGCGAAGCAGAGGATGTCCTCGGGTTCGGCGGACGCGTAGGTCGCCGCGATCTCGGTGCGCAGCGCGGGCAGGCCGCGCGTCTCGGTGTAGCCGAGGGCAAGCGACTCCCAGCGCTCGCGGCCGTCGTCGTCGGCCATTGCGAGCAGTTCGGACATCGGCAGCGTCTGCGCGTCGGAGGCGGTCAGGTGGTAGCGGGCGCTGAACTCCCACTGCGCGAAGTACGTCTCCAGCCGGAAGTCAGGCAGGGTCGGCATTCGGCTCCTTCCGGGTCTGGCCGAGCAGTTGGTAGAGCGCGGACCGGGAGATCCGCAGGGCACGGGCGACGGCCGGCACGGACCGCCGCTGACTGAGCACGCCCGCTGCGTCCAGCCGGCCGAGCAGTTCCAGCCGGTCCGCCTTGGTCAGGCGTTCCAGCGCGACGCCACGCTCCCGGACGTACTCGGCGACGATCTCGTTCAACGTCTCGGACCAGTCGTGCTCGAACAGCACCCGCGGCTGCCCGGCGATCGGTGCGGCGAAGGCGGCCAGCAGCCGGCTCGCCTCCTCGAATGCGGTCCGGTCGACGTTCACGCACAGCACGTACGCCGGTGCGCCGTCGTCGTCCCGGATCACCGCGCTGACCGCGGACAGCCGCCGCCCGTCCGGCAGCGTCTTCGGGTACGGGCCGTAGACGTCGGCGCCCGTCGCGGTCAGCTCCTCCAGCTCGCCGAGCAGCGAGGGGTCGCCGGGTTCGCGTCCGGACAACGGGTTCCAGATCGCGGCGATCTCGTCGGTGGCCGGATCGTGGAGCACGACCTCGGCGTGCGGCGACAGCAGCCGGGCGAGCGCCTCGCCGATGGGTGCCAGCTGGTCAGGCTTCACCCGTGGACAGTATGTCCACAGTGGACACTTTGTCTAGACGGCGGCGGGCACCAAGGCGTCCGCGCGCTGGGCCCGCTTGAGGCCGAAGAGCAGCAGGCCGATGGAGATCGCGCCGACGACGGCGTACGTGATCCAGCCGCCGATGCCGTCCCAGGTGGTGTGCAGGGTGACGGCCACCGCGTACATGCCGAGGAAGATCGCGAAGTGCCGGCCGTTCGGCGCGGTCACGAACCGCCACAGACCCCAGCAGGCGAGCCCGGTCCAGGCCGCGTGCCCGGCCGGTGACAGCAGGCCGCGGATGAACAGCGTCTGCTCGGCGTCCCCGACGTTCCCGCCGGACTGCAGCAGCGCGACGAACGCGTAGCCCATCGTCTCGAGGACGGCGAACCCGGTGCCGACCGCGACCCCGATCACGATCCCGCGACCGATCGAACCGCGGTACCGGTGGCCGAAGAACACCACCAGGACGGCCGGCACGATCAGCTTGGCCGCCTCCTCGATCAGCCCGACCCCGAGCATCGGCAGGGTCCCGAGCCGGCGCATCGCGTCGTACTCGAGCAGGCCCGCGACGACCACCCCGACCACGCCGCCGAACAGCAGGCACCCACCGAGGGTCGGCCCGTCGATCAGCCACCGCCCGGACCGCCCGGCCGCGAACGTCACGAACGTCAGCGGTACGACGAGCGCCCCGAGCAGGATCATCGTCGGGAAGAGATTCGGGTTCCCGGTGTCGGTGAGAACGGCCAGAACAGCCAGGTAAAGGCCGGCGCCGATCAGGAACGTTCCCACCCAGGCCCATCGACGGACCAGTTGTTGTGCGGTCATGGGGCCCTCCCGGCCTGGACTGAGGAGCGTAGGGAGCGCAGTGACCGGAGCGACGAGGGAAGGCCGGGAGCCAAGGGCCCCATGACCCGCCGTGCCGGAGGCGCGGCAATAAGTATGGCGTGGTTGCGCCATGTCGCAGGGACGGCAGTGATGGACAGGGCGGAATCCCGTGACGTGATTGCAAACTCTGGAAGAAGAGGTGTGCCTGCCCCCGACCTCTCGAAGGAGAATCCCGCCTATGTCCCCCCAACGACTCACCGCCGCCACCCTCGCGGCGATGCTCGCCCTGGGCGCGGCGACGGTCACCCCCGCCGTCGCGGCATCCCCACCACCGGCCGGGAACACCGGCCCGAAGACCACCGCGGTCACGCTGATCACCGGAGACGTCGTCGAGGTGACCGACGCCGGCGCCGGCAAGAAGGCGGCCACCGTCCGTCCCGCGGCCGGCCGTGAAGGTGTCTCGTTCCACACTGTCGAGGCCGACGGGGGACTCCGTGTCCTGCCGAGTGACGCCGTACCGTACGTCTCCACCGGCGTGCTGGACGTGGACCTGTTCGACGTCGACGAGCTGATCGCCGACGGGTACGGCGACTCGGCCGCGCGGCAGCTCCCGCTGATCGTCAAGGACAGCGCCGGATTCCGCGGCGCCCAGGCCCTGCCCGGCACGTCGACCACCCGGGACCTGCCGTCGATCGGTGGCCGGGCCGTTGACGCGGCCAAAGACCAGTTGCCCGAACTGTGGAAATCGCTCAAGCCGGCCGCTGGCGCGCGATCGCTGAACAGCGGCGTGACCAAGATCTGGCTCGACGGCAAGGTCCGCCCGGTGCTCGATAAGAGCGTCCCGCAGATCGGTGCGCCGGACGCGTGGAAGGCCGGGTACGAGGGCTCCGGCGTCGAGGTCGCCGTACTGGACACCGGCGTCGACGCGACGCACCCGGACCTGGTCGGCAAGGTGAAGGAGACCCAGGACTTCTCCGGCAGCCCGAGCGGTTCGGAGGACCACTTCGGCCACGGTACGCACGTCGCCGCGACCATCGCGGGGACCGGCGCCGGCGCGGGCGGGACCCGGAAGGGCGTCGCACCGAAGGCGGACCTGCTGGTCGGCAAGGTGCTCGGCGACGACGGGTACGGCTACGACTCCTGGATCATCGCCGGGATGGAGTGGGCCGCGGCCGAGGGTGCGAAGGTGGTCAACATGAGCCTCGGCGGCGAGGCCACCGACGGCACCGACCCGCTCAGCCAGGCGGTGAACGACATCACCGCGCAGACCGGCACGCTGTTCGTCGTCGCGGCCGGCAACGAGGGCCAGGACGAGACCGTCGGTACGCCGGGCGCCGCGGCGTCGGCGTTGACCGTCGGAGCCGTGGACCGCACCGACGCGCTGGCCGAGTTCTCGAGTCGCGGACCGCGCCTCGGCGACGCCGGCCTCAAGCCGGAGATCACCGCCCCGGGCGTGGGCATCATCGCGGCCCGCGCGGCCGGCACGATCATGGGCGACCCGGTGGACGACCTCTACACGGCCGCCTCGGGGACGTCGATGGCCACGCCGCATGTGGCCGGAGCCGCCGCGCTGCTCGCGCAGCAGCACCCGGACTGGAAGGCCGACCAGCTCAAGAACGCGCTGGTCAGCACGGCGAAGACCCAGCCCAACCAGACCGTCTACGCCCAGGGCGCCGGTCGCGTCGACCTGACCCGCGCCGTCGCCCAGAAGGTCACCGCCAGCGGCGTCGCGGACTTCGGCCTGCAAACCGGTGAGACGGGCACCCGGACCATCACCTACCGGAACGACTCCGGCAGCCCGGTCACCCTGAGCCTGTCCGTCCAGGTGACCAATCTGGACGACAAGCAGCCGGAGACCGACGGCTTCGGCATCCCCGCGACCGTCACGATCCCGGCCAACGGCAGCGCCGACGTCCCGCTGACCCTGGACCCGGCCAAGCTCGGCCGTGGTCAGTACAGCGGCTGGATCGTTGCCACCGGCCCCGATGGCGTTGTCACCCACACCGCGGTCGGCGCACTCCGGTCCGGCCCGAAGCACAAGGTGACGCTGCGCGCCGTCGGCCTGGACGGACAGCCGACCGGAGTCCCGGTCATCTCGCTGTACGGCGACAACTCGCGCTCCGACGTCCTCGCGTGGATCCCGGACGGCGAGACGTACACCGCCGAGATCGAGGAGGGCACGTACCTGCTGCACTCGCTGGTGGAGAACTACGACCCGCAGGACGAGCAGGTCAGCCTGTTCACCGACCCGAACATCGTCGTCACCAAGGACACCGAGATCGTCATCGACGCGCGCAAGGCGGTGCCGATCACGATCCAGACGCCGAAGCCGTCGGAGCAGCAGGCGATCCTGAGCTACTACGTGCATCGCGAGTACGGGAACGGCCGGTCGATCAGCCATGGCGTGATGCACTTCAGCACGGTCAAGCAGGTGAACGTGACGCCGACCAAGCCGGTCAAGGACGGCAGCTTCGAGTTCTCGTCCCGTTGGCAGTTGGTCGCACCACTGGTCCAGGCGACGGTCTCCGGCGTGACCGGGCCGCTCGACATCAACCTGCTGCACCAGTCGCCGTCGTACGAGGGCAAGAAGCGGTTCCCGCTCGTGTACGCGGACTCCTCGCTCACGGGCGTGAAGGGTGCGCTGGCGGTGCTCGACTCCAGCGAGGACGGCTGGGGGAACGGCAGTGAGCACGACCAGATCGTGGCGGCCGCGAACGCGGGTGCCGCGGCGGTGATCCTGGTCCGGCCGGCGGACTGGTCGGCGTGGACGGTCTGGCGTCCGGTCGGGGATCGTGAGCCGATCCCGGCGATGGTCACCACGTTCAAGGACGGTCACCAGCTGATCGACCGCGCCAAGAAGGGCCGGGCCACCATCGACCTGACCCTGACCACGTCGAGCCCGTACCTGTACGACGTACAGCAGGTCTCGACCGGGTCCATCCCGAGCAAGATCACCTACAAGGTGACACCGGCGAACAGCGCGCGGATCACCACCCGGTACGCCGACAACGGCGGCTTCACCTGGGCCAAGGAGCAGCGGTTCGGGTGGCGTCCGTGGCAGGAGTACTCGTGGAACGACTCCCAGCGGTTCGTCGAGACACCGAAGGTACGAGAGGAGTGGGCGACGTCCGGTGACTCGCTCTGGCAGCACCGCGTGCACCACCTCTACACCTGGGACGACATGAACCCGCTGGCCGGTGGGATGACCACGCTGCCGCGGAGCTACAAGTCCGGCACCTCGGACGAGACGTGGTTCGGTCCGGTCGTACGCCCGGCCGCCGCGCCCGGCGTGGTGTCGACGCGGACCGGTGACCGGTTGTCGCTGCGGATCCCGTCGTTCGTGGACGCGGACGGGCACTACACGGTCGGCGAGACCACGGCGTCGTCCGCGGTGCTGTCCCGGAACGGCCAGGTCGTCGCCGAACTGCCGGACGCGTGGGAGGACGTGATCACGTCGAGCGAGGACGCGGCGTACAAGCTCGATCTCTCCACCGCGCGGATCGACAGCGAAGGCGAGTGGAACTGGGGGACCCGGACGGAGACCTCCTGGGAGTTCCGCTCGGCGAAGCAGCCGGACGACAAGGCGACCCCGCTGGCCTTGCAGCAGGTCGGCTACACGGTCCCGACCGATCTGACCGGTCGCGTCGGTGCCCGGACGCACGTCGTCGGCTTCGACGCACCCCGGTCGACCTCCTTCCAGGCCTGGGCGTCCTTCGACGAGGGCAAGACCTGGCGGAAGCTCGTCGTGGTAGGTGCCGTCGGCCACTACCTCGCCGTGGTCGCGAACGCGCACGACACCGTGTCGCTGAAGGTCCAGGCGACCGGCGCCAACGGCGCGAAGATCACCCAGACGGTGATCCGCGCGTACGGGGTCAAGTAGCAGTAGTCCGCTGACGAGAGCCCGCACCCTCCGGCCGGGGGGTGCGGGCTCTCGTCAGATCCAGTCGCGTTTGGCGGCCTGGAAGGCCAGGCCGGTGCGAGTGTCCACGCCCGCCAGCGCCATCAGCCGATCGAGCCGGCGCTGGACAGTACGACGGCTGATCCCGAGCTGGGACGCGATCGACTTGTCCGGGACGCCGGCCACCAGCAGGGACAGCAGGAACCGCTCGGAGTCGTCCAACCCCTCGGTCTCCTGCTTGTCGTCCGCGTGCAGCCGCACCGGGGTCGCCTGCTCCCAGTGGCTCTCGAAGAGCGCGAGCAGCGCGTCGAGCAGTTGCCCGCGGCCGATCACGGCGGCCGTCGGCTCACCGATGCCCAGCTCGTTGTCGCGGACGAGCGGGCAGACCGCGGTCGCCCGATCGACGATCGCCAGCCGGACCGGGAGCGTCGGCAGCGAGCGGGCCTCCTCACCCCAGCTGACGCCCTCGGCGATGGTGTCGAGCTCACCGGGGGTCTCGAGCAGGGCGCGCTCGTAGATCGCGCGATAGCGGACGCCGCGGGACAGAGCGCCGTACTCCTCGGTGTTGTCGGCGCCCTGCATCGCGAGCGGGTTGGCCCGGCAGAACCAGAGGATCTCCTCGCGGGCGGCCTCCTGCAGGTCGCGCAGGCGCTCGCGGAGGGCGGTCGCCCCGACGATCACCTCGACCAGGTGGTGGGCGTCCCGGCGGCTGGCGCTGGCGCGGAACTCCTCGCTCAACGCCGCCACCGTCTTCCGGGCGGCCTCGAGCGACTCCTGCCGGCGCAGCAGCGTCGTACCGAGAGCCACGTCGGGCGGGAGCGGCCGGAACACCGGCTCGTCGGCCTGCTGGACCGTCACCAGGCCCTTGGCCTCGAGCCGCTGCAGCACCTCGTCCGCCTCGGTCCGGGTCAGTTCGGCGACCTCGGCGAGCTCCGTGGACCGCGCGGCGGACAGGCCGACGAGCAGCCGGTAGGCCTGCTCCTCACGTTCGTCGAGCAACGAGCCGTCGTGCATCGTCCCACCTCCCGAGCACCACCTAAGCAGGGTTTCCCGCGGCGCGACGAGAGTTTTCCGAATTGGCACACCGGGGTCACGGCACCGTTGTGTCATCACGCTCGTGGTGAGAGAGCGTCACTTCCGGTCAGCAGTTCGCGGAACTCGCCGCCCCCTGACCGGGGCGGTGGGGTGGGGCCGTGACGACACAGCGCCAACCGCCCATGAGAGAGAACGATGATGAGTCTGACCGACTACGCCGGTATCGCCGGTCTGATCGCCGCGGCCGCCGTTGCTGTCTGGATGCTCCGGAGCAGCCGCACCCCGAGCCCCGGTGGACGCCACCGGGGCAGTCCTACTCTGCGGCTACCGCGACCGAGCCATCCCGAGCGGGCTTCGCGCGCAGGTAGGTAAGCCCGCCGTAGGCGTACATCGCCAGACCCAGCGCGGCCATCGCCGCGATCACGACCCACTGCCACGGCCTGTCCACGTAGAGGGCGAGGAACCACGACTTGGTGTCGTCGTTCCCGGTGAGCAAGAAGATCGCCGGTACGACGGCCTGCGGGAACAGCGGGATCGCACCGAACCCGAGGCAGAACCCGGCCAAGGTACGACGCCAGCGTGGCAGCGAGTCGAGTGCCGCGGTGCGCTTCGCCCGCTCTGTGGTGGATCGCCCGTGCCTGAGCAACGTGAGGAGCTCCGGCCCACGCCGTTCGAGTCGAGCAGCCGCCAGGCGGCCCAGGTACCACCACGCGAGGACGCCGGACAGCAGTCCGATCGGGACGCCCCACCACGACCACGCCAGGGCGGCTGCCAAGGCGGGGCCGGCGGTCACCGAGACCAGGACGAGCATCACGTAGACGATGCCCATGGTCTCGCCTTCGTTCTCACCCGAGTTCAGCGGATTGCCGGCCCGCTTGTGCGCGTCGGTCGTCGGTACGGCGGCGTACACCGAGCAGGCCACGACCAGACCGGCCGCACCACCGAGGAGCGCGGGCAGCACGCTCAGCACGAGCGGCCAGGCGTCGGCGTCGCCGGCCCACCAGGTGAGGAGCAAAGTGATCAGCAGGGTGGGCGGCCCGAAGACGATGAGGAACGCTCGCTGGCGGGCGCGGACATCCGGCTGGGCCGACCCGGGTGTCATCACCGTGGTCCAGAGCGCCGTACCGTCGGCGCCGTAGAGGTTGGCGGCCATCGAACCCGCCATGACGACGGCCGCCGGGCCGGCCCACGGGAGCATGGCCTTCCATCCGACGGCCAGTGGCATCAGGCAGAAGAAGAGCCCGTAGCTGATCGCGAACACGGCCCGGTGACCGTAGAGCAGGTCGCGGGTCCAGGACCGCAGTTCTTTGGCCGCGGCCGCACCACGCGGGGTGGATGCGGTCAGCAGTCGCTTGGGCTTGCTGCCGATCCGGTTGGCCGTCGTACGTCGTACCAGGAGAGCGGACCAGGCGACCAGCATCGCTGCACCCAGGAAGACCAGGCCGGCGATCGCTGCGAGCGCCTTCGGCCAGTCGTTGTGTCCGACGGCTTCTACTGCCACCAATCCCCAGCCAGACGGTGCAATGCGCGCACCGCGAGCCATGGTGCCCTGTACGTCGGTGGACACGAACGCGACGATCAGTGCCCACCCCTGCGCGGTGAAGGCCAGGATGAACGCGTTCACCACCGCCGCGAGGACCGCACCCGCGCGGACTTGCAGGAGTACGCCGTACACGGCGACCGCGAGCCGCGACGCGAGGATGAAGCAGAACAACTGCAGAAGCACGACGGGCAGGGCGATGAGCGCCGCCGCGATGCTCAACTGTCCACCGGCGACCACGAGGCTGAGTAGAGCGATCAGGCTGACGATCGGCGCGACGCCGGCCAGCGCCGCGGTCAGCAGACCGGCGGCCAGCGTGCGCGGCGGGATCGGCAGCATGCTGAAGTACTCCGGCTTGAGCGTCTCGTCACCTCCGCCGGCGAACAGCGGCCCGACGACCCAGCCGAGCATCCACACCGCGAGCGCGACGACCAGTATGTCGTTGTCGCCGCTGGCCGCGACCCAGATGGTGCCGGCCGCGAGGACCAGCCCCAGGAACGCACCGGTGGCGATCCAGCTCAGCCGGTTCTGGTCCTTCAGCGCATGCCGGAACGCGGCGAGCCGCATCCGGACCAGCGTGCGCGCGGTCAGGCCGAGAGCCACGACAGACCCTCCGCACCACGGGTCGACGCGCCGACCAGCGCGACGAACGCGTCCTCCAGGCTGGCCCCTGCCTGCACCTCCGCAATGGCGCCCTGGGCAACTACCTTGCCGTCGGCGACGACGGCGACCCGGTCGCACAGCTGCTCGACCAGCGCCATCACGTGACTCGACATCACCACCGAGCCGCCGCCGGCGATGAACCTGTTCAGGATCGTCCGGATGGTCGCCGCCGACACCGGGTCGACCGCCTCGAACGGCTCGTCCAGCACCAGCAGCCGCGGGGCGTGCAGCAACGCGACCGCCAGGCCGAGCTTCTTCCGCATCCCGGTCGAGTACCCGATCACCTGCTTGTCGTCCTCGTGATCGAGCTCGAGCACCTCGAGGAGTTCCGACGTACGCGCGGCGACCTCGTCCTCCGGCAGCCCGCGCAGCAGGCCGAGATACGTGAGCACCTCCCGCCCGGTCAGCCGCTCCGGCATCCCCAGCCCGTCCGGCAGCACACCGACGAGCGCCTTCGCCCGCATCGGCTCCGCCCAGACGTCCGCCCCGAAGATCCGCGCCGTCCCCACATCCGGCCGCAACAACCCGACCGCCATCGACAAGGACGTCGTCTTCCCGGCCCCGTTGGGCCCGAGCATCCCGAAGAACGACCCCTTCGGCACGCTCAGGCTCAGCTCGTCCACGGCTCGCTGCGCACCGAACACCTTCGTCAGCCCGACCAGCTCCAGCGCCTGCTCCATGCCCAGCACCCTCTCACCCACCACCCCGCGAGGTCGTCCGTCCAACGGCCGACCCACAGCCTCATCCGGCCGTCGGACGCAGCCGCGCCGACTGGCTGATCCGTCAGCGTCCCCTTCTTGCATCGCCGGTTGATTCGTGACTTGCTGAGAGAGGCACGGGTCCTCGTGGGGTGGGAGGGGCGATGGACACCGACGGTGGGCTGGTACTGCTCGACGACGCGCCGCTGGAGGGGATGGCATCGGTCGTCGAACGCTTCGGCGAGGCCGACGACGAGACGGCCTCGGCTGCCCTCGAGCAGCACCTCGACCAGCAGGAGGTCGGCCGGGCCGGGGACCGCGGCATCATGCGGAACCTGCTCGACCAGTTCCGCGGGATGCAACTGGTCGCCGATCTCGGCACGCACTCGACCAAGCTCGAGTGGCTGGCCTTCCACGTCCCGCCGGGCGGAACCGGCCAGCTCCAGCTGGAAGTCGCGGGGACGCAGAACGCCGCGGTGCAGCTGAAGGTGATGGGGCTGGGCGGCGGGTCCGGGCGCAAGTTCAGCTTCGGGGCCGAGCGCGACCTCGGTCAGCGGGACCAGTGCTTCGCGCTCGGCGCCTGGATCGACGTACGGCTGCGCAGGTTCCGCGGCCGCGACGCCGATGCGCCCGAGGATCTCCGCGTCGACGTCGAAGCGGTCGTCAACTCGTACGTCGAGACCCTGCAGCCCTGCGCACTCTGCTTCACCGATGCGGCCCGCCGACCGCTCCGGGCGCACCCGGCCGGTGTCGGCTGGGACCTCACCGCGGACGACAAGGGGGTGACCGAGCGCGTGACCGTGGAGTTCTCCCGGGAGTCGGAGCTCGAGGTCACGCTCGCGATTCCCGGGCTGCCGTTGGCCGGACTCGTCCCCGGGGTCGCGATGAACCGCGAGGTCCGGAGCAAGTGCGAGGCCGTGTACACGTTCCCGGGACGGGCGAACTTCGTCGGCTACGAGCTGATCGGCCGGAGAAAGGACTTCCCGTTCTGGGGGCGGTCGTAGATGCCTGCCTTCGAGGTGCTCCTGCACCGGTACTGCACGCGCCCGGGGCTCGACGGTGTGCCACCAGACGACGACCGCGCTCTGCTCGAGCGAGTGTTCCGGCGCTGGGCCGAGGCGGAGCGGGCGATGCGGCAAGGGCGCCCCCGCCAGGCGTTGCGGTGGCTCGGGGAGGCTCGCGGGCTAGGCGACGTACCGCTCGATCCGGTGGCCGCCGCCGAACTGCTCGCCGGCGAGACGCGGTGCTGGGTCGCCCTCGACGAACCCCGCGAGGCGATCGGCCCGGCGCGAGCGTCGTGGCAGGGTTGGCTCGATCTGGCGAGCGGGCCGAGCATCGACATCGTCGTACCTGCGGCGCGGGCGTTGCTCGCTGTCCTGTCCTCGCCGGACCCCTCGCCGAAGCTCAGCGACAACGAGATCTTCACAGCCTGGCTCGCGGACCGGCTCGCGGTCGAGTTCGCGCGCAGCGCCGCGGTCGTCCTCGGACTGCTCGCCGACGTGCATCGCGTCGATCTGGCCGACGAGGTCGCCGCGGACTACCTCGGCTGGATCGACCGGTTCGCGCCCGCGGCCGGGCTGGTCCGGGCCCGATTCGCACTCACGCTCGGGGATGTCTACGACCGGTGTGGCGACTCGGCCCGTGCGTTGACCGTGTTGCGGGACGGCTTGGGACAGCTCGACGAGTACGCCGATCAGCCCGGGGTGCCGGTCCTCCGGAGCCAGCTGACCTTCAACGCGGCGAACCAGTACGCCAAGCTCGGACAGCTCGAGGATGCGCTGGAGGCGTTCACCTCGGCGGCCGAGGTCGGCGAAGAGGCAGGTGTCGAGGCGGCTCTGCGAACCCGGTACGCGATCGCCTTCACGAAGTACCGGTTGGGGCGGGAGGACGGGCTGATCGAGGAGTTGGCCGACCTGGCGCGCCGGTACGAAGAGGTGCTGGCGGAGTCGACGGCCGGCGGATCGGACCTCGACGTACGTCAGGGACTCGACCTCGTCTATCGGCTCTGGCTGAAGTTGGAGTGCGCGCGACTCGACCCGAGTGATGCCCGCGCGGTCGTTCGCTTCCTGCATCTGGTGTTCGCGCTCAAGGAAGAGGAAGGCAAGTTCTGTCGCGTTCTGCAGGTGATGGAGCAGCAGCCGGATGCGGCGTTCCACTCCGAGATCACGGTCCTGCTCGAGCGGCTGGAGACCACCTCGACCGGAGTGCTCGTCGTCGAGTCCGTACCCGACGCCGTCATCTTTGTTTCGCTCGCACCCGGGCGCGGGGGCGTGGCGGTCCAGCTTCTCGACCGTGACGCGGCGGCGGTGGTCGGCGACCTCATCGAAGAGCAGCGGCTCGCGACCGATCGCCTCTCGAGCCGGGTGATCCCGGCGGCCAGCCCGCCGAGCGCTCGCCATGTGCAGGTCTGCCAGGCGATGTGGCAGGCGCTGGATCCGGAGATCCGCGCGCACATCGACGGTGTGCGGGTGCTCGCGGTCGTGATGGACAGCAGCACCGACCTCGGCGAGCTGCCGATCGAGATCCTCCACGACGGCACCACTTATCTGGGCCTCCGGCAACGAATCGTCCGCTCGCCGGCGCTCCGCGACCTGAACCTCTCGCTGTCCCGCAACCTGGTGAACGCCCGGCCGACCGGCACGGCGATCGTCGTCCGGGCCGAGGACGCGCTCGTCCACGCCGACGCGGAGACGAGCTTGGCAGTCGCCGCGGCCACCGAGCTCGGCATGCAGGCGAGTGTCCATCGAGGGCCTGAGCCCGCGGACCTCGTGCGTGACCTCGGCTCAGGGGTCGACCTGCTGCACTACGTCGGCCATGGCCTCGCCGACCGGATCGGCGAGGAGCTTCCGCTCGGTCCCGGCAAGCGGCTGACCGCGCGTGGGTTTGAGGCGATCCGGCCGGCACCTGCGCCGTTCACGCTGCTCAGCGCTTGTCTCGCCGGCCGCAGCCGGCAGTTGCGGACCGGCCACGAGCACGGGTTCGTGACGGCGCTCGTACGCACGGGAGCACCAGGGGCGATCGCGGCCGCGTACATGGTTCCGGACCATCTCGCCGCCGAGTTCACCGCGCTGCTCTACTACTTCGCCAAGGACGCCCCGTTGGCGGACGCCGTACTGCTGGCGCGTCAACAGCTCGCCGAGGACGGCTATCACCCGGCAGCCTGGGGATGCTTCGTCCAGCACGGCGCCGCCGACCTGTACCTCGGCCGTCCGCATCTGAGCGAGCCGAGCACGTGGTCGGAGTGGGCCTCGCGGTACCTCGCGACCGGGAGCGAGGACCACCTTCGCGCCGCGCGCGACCAACTCCGGCACGAGCTGCCCGCCGACCTCGCGCAGGAGATCGACGACGACCTTCGTGCGCTCGCCGACGCTCACTTCACGCCGTCCGACAAGGAGTTGCCTCTCACCTCGGAGGCGGCGATCGTCGCCTCGTTGCTGCGCTCGTACGGCGAGTTGCGGCACGCGCCGATCACCGCCGCCGAGCGGGAGCGTAAGGCCCAGCTGATCGTCGCCCAGGCACGCAGTATCGAGCGCATCCTCGGCGACTCGTACCTCCTGATCGCCGCCGCGGTGGAGCTGCGCAAGCACCTGCTGCCGTTCGGCGACAACAAGACCTTTCTGGACGCCGCCCGCCGCCGGCTGCCCTGGCTGACGGCCGACGAAGCGCAACTCGACCGGGCGCGACGCGCCCTCAAGGGGGAGGAAGCCCATGTCTGACGACGAGCCGATCTACTTCGACATCGGCGAACTGGCCGGGGTCGACGCCGGCACCTACGCGGCCGCCGACAGCGGCGATCGCCAGGCGCAGAAGCTGATGCTCCGCAACCTGCTCACCTCGCAGGCGTCGGCGGCGGCACTCACCACCGGCCACTGGACCACGTGGATGCTGCGCATGATCGCGACCGGGGAGGAGCAGCCGACCGCCGACATGCTCGGCTCGATCGCGGAGGCCGCGCGCTCGGGCGAACTCTCGGCCGAGCAGAAGGCGGCGCTCGACGAGCTGGTCGAGCAGTACTTCGGTCCGGGCGCGGTAGGTACACCGACCGCCGACCGAGCGCGTGCGGCATTCGCCGGGCAGCCGCGGGAGTCGGCGGTCCTCGAGCTCTACCTGGTGAGCGACCGGTTGGCCAGCGGTGAACCTGTCGGCCTCGACGAACTGGCCGACGCGGTCGAGACGTCCCAGACGCTCGATTCACCAGCCACGGAGGCGTTCTTCACCGCGGTCACCGCGCAGCTGAGCTACCAGGCCGATCCAGTGGCCGCGTTCCGGCTCGCGGTCGACGCGCTGAACACGTACGTCGCACTCCGCGACGAGGACGAGGCATACGGCACCAAGGTCGGCATGACCGCGCTCCTCGGCTCACAGCTCGCAGACATCGCCGGCGAACCACAGGCGTCGATGATGCTCCGCGCCGCGTACTACGACGAGATCCAGGCCTTCCAGTCGACCGAGAACGACGACTGACCCGGATCAGAGTGCCGTGCGGTCGGCCGAGCGCGGGTCGGTGACGGCCCGGGTGCGGTAGATGTCGCCCTTCAGGGCGGTGGCGCGCCACGGACGGGCGTGGGTGAGGGGAACGGTCAGGCCGGGGTCCTCGCGGTCGAGCGTGATCACGGTGAGGTCGGCCTGGCCGGTGATCTGGGCGGCGTACGTACCGGCGGGGGTGATCAGGCCGGACGGCATCAGGTCGAGGGTCTGGGCCGGCAAGGACATCGCGATCCAGTAGCAGTTGATCGCGGCGTACGCGCGGGCCTTGAGCTCGAACACGGTGTCCACCGGGTACGCCGACAACAGCAGGCACTCGACGCCGAGACGCTCGTACTGACTGAAGAGGTGCGGGAAGTTGATCTCGACACAGATCACACAGCCGAAGCGGTATCCGTCGACGTCGAAGACCACCGGCTCGAATCCGGGTGAGTAGAAGTGGTTGATCTCGGTGTGTGAGCAGAACCGCTTGTCGTACCGGTCGACCAGCTCGCCCGTGTCGGAGATCACGTACAGACTGTTGTGCGGCCGGTTCGGCGGTGTCAGCGGATGGGCCGACCCGAGCACGACCCAGAGCCGCAACTCCGCCGCGAGCGCCATGATCTGCTCGAGCTCCGCGCGGATCACGTCCCAGTCGACCTGCGACCAGTCCGCGATCTGCTCCTTCGCGTAGCCGCTCAGCATCCCCTCGGGGAACTGCAGCAACCGGGCCCGCTTGGCCGCCGCCTTCCGCATCAGGGCCCGAACGGTCTCGCCGTTCACGCGCGCGTCCGCACTGATCGCCGGCTGAGCAATGCCGACCCGAATCCCCGTCATCGCCCTACGGTCGCATCCACCACCGACAGAAGCGTGGACCGGCACGGCGCGTGATCGGCGCGGCTGTTCGAGGCCCGGGAAATGCAAAAGTCCCGGTCGTCGACCGGGACTTGCTGTGCGCGAGGGGGGAGTTGAACCCCCACGCCCTTTCGGGCACACGGACCTGAACCGTGCGCGTCTGCCTATTCCGCCACCCGCGCGCTGGCTGCTCCGACGAGTCATCTGCAACCGAGAAGGAACAGTAGCACGGGATCTGCCGGAGCTTCACATTGCGGGTTCGGTCGAACCTCCCGATACGATCGATCGTCGTACCCGGTGTGTCCGCCTCGACCGGTGGACCAACTATGGAGTACCGACCGTGGAGGAGGAGGCGTGCGACCGCTGCAGCGCTTCGAGCGACGCCTGGAAGGCATTGTGAGCGGTGTCTTCGCGCGTGCGTTCAAGGGCGACGTCGAGCCGATCGAGCTGGCGGCGGCGCTCAAGCGTGAGATCGACAACACCGCGCGGATCCTGTCCCGGGACCGGCGGCTGGTGCCGAATCACTTCACCATCGAGCTCGGTCCGGGTGACTTCGAGCGGCTGAACGCCTACGGCAAGACGCTGAACTCGGAGCTCGCCAACGAGCTGCGCGACCACGCCGACATCCAGCGGTACACGTTCTCCGGGCCGATCGAGATCGAGCTGACCCAGCAGGACGACCTGCCGACCGGTAAGTTCCGGGTGGTCAGTGCCACGGTCGGTACGCCGCAACGACGGCCACCGGCCTACGAGCAGCAGCCCTACCAGCAGGAGCCCTACGTGCCGCCGAACGACGGCCAGACGGTCATGCACAGCACGCCGCCACCACCGCAGCAGCCACCGCGCCGGGGTCACCCTCAGGTGATGCTCGAGGTGAACGGCCGGCGCCGCCCGGTCAACCCGCCCGGTGTGGTGCTCGGCCGCGGCACCGACGCGGACATCCAGATCAACGACCCGGGGGTGTCCCGGCGGCACGCCGAGATCCGGCTGATGCCGGAAGGCCCCGGCGGTGTCCGGGTAGTGCTGGTCGACCTGGGGTCCACCAACGGGACGCTGGTGAACGGGCGGCGGACCACCGAGGCCGAGCTGGTCGACGGCTCGACCGTGCGGATCGGGAACACGACCATGACGCTGCGTCTTGCGGACGAGCCGATGGCCCAGCCGCCGAGCAGCGGGTGGTGACTGACCTTCCATGTCGGAACTGACCCTGACCCTGATCAAACTGGGGTTCCTGGCCCTGTTGTGGATGTTCGTCCTCGCGGTGCTGTCCGTGATCAGGTCCGACCTGTTCGGTGCGAAGGTGGACAGCCGCGCCGCGGCGGCCGTCGTACCGCAGACCTCCCGGACGCCGAAACCCGCGAAGCCGGTGAAGAAGCGCAAGGGCCTGCCCGGATCGGTGACGATCGCGGACGGCCCGCAGGCCGGTGTCGGCGCGACCCTGGGCGACGAGCCGGTGATCATCGGCCGCGGCTCGGACTGCCAGATCCGGCTCGACGACGACTACTCTTCCACCCGGCACTCGCGGCTGTTCCAGTCCGAGGGCCAGTGGTGGGTCGAGGACCTCGGCTCCACCAACGGCACGTATCTGGACGGCCAGCGGGTGACCCGCCCGGTGCCGGCCGAGATCGGCGGCTCGATCCGGATCGGCCGGACGACGCTGAACATCGCGAAGTAGGCCTGCCTCGATGACCCTGTCGCTCGACTACGCAGCACTGTCCGACGTCGGACGCGTGCGCCGCAACAACGAGGACTCGGCGTACGCCGGTCCGCACCTGCTGCTGCTCGCGGACGGGATGGGTGGTGCGGCGGCCGGTGAGGTGGCCAGCGCGGCGGCGGTCCAGGTGATCCGGCGGCTGGACACGGCCGAGATCAGCGGCGAGGACATGATCGAGGCGCTGGCCGGCGCGGTGCACCGGGCGAACGAGCGGCTGTCCGAGCTGGTCGAGGAGGACCCCGAGCGCGAGGGGATGGGTTCGACCGTCACCGCGCTGATGTTCGACGGGAAGCAGCTCGGGCTGGCACATCTCGGCGACTCCCGCGCGTACCGGATGCGGGACGGGCTGCTGTACCAGCTGAGCCACGACCACACTTTCGTGCAGTCGCTGGTGGACGAGGGCCGGATCTCCCAGGAGGAGGCCTTCACCCACCCGCACCGCAACCTGATCCTGCGCGTGCTGGACGGCCGGCCGGACTCCGATCCGGACCTGGAGATCCTCGACGTCCGGGCCGGCGACCGGCTGATGCTGTGCAGCGACGGCCTGCCCGACTACGTGAGCGACGAGTCGATCGCCGCCTCGATGGCCGACGGTACGCCGGACTCCGTCGTGGTGGAGCTGATCACGCACGCCCTCGAGGCCGGGTCGAACGACAACGTCACGTGTGTCGTGGCGGACGTGGTCGAGACGCCACCCACGAGCGGGACCACGGCACAACTCGTCGGCGCCGCCGCGGAGCTGGCGCAGGGCGGGACCGGCCGCGGTGAGCCGACGGTCGCCATCCGCGGCGGTGGCGGCGGTCACGGCGGCGGCGGTCACGGGCCGGCGCTCGACCCGGAGGAGCTGCGGTACGCGCCGCGCGCCCCGAAGCGTTTCCCCTGGCTGCGGCGGATCGCCGTCCTGGCGGTGATCCTCGGCGTGATCGTCGGCGGCGCCTGGTTCGCGTACAGCTGGACGCAGAAGCAGTACTACGTCGGTACCGACGGCGACTATGTGGCGATCTTCAAGGGTGTTGAGGCCGACCTGCCCGGCCTGAACCTGTCGAAGGTGTACGAGCGGCAGACGCTGCAGGTGGACAAGCTCCCGACGTACAGCCGGGAGCAGGTGGAGGGCAACATCCAGGCCGACGACCTGGCCGGTGCGCGGACGATCGTCAGCGAGCTGCAACGGACCGCCGACGAGTGCGCCAAGCCCAAGCCGACCCCGACACCCAAGCCGAGTACGCCGCCGGTCTCCACACCGCCGAAGCCGCCCGCGACCACTTCGGTCACGACGCGCCCGTCCACCACGCCCTCGACCACACCGAGTACGCCGGTCGACCCGGATGACTGCGACGGCGTCCGATGAGCATCGCTTCGACCTCCGTCATCCAGATCATCCCGCGCACCCGGCGCGGGGTGGAGTTGCTGCTGCTCATCATCGCGATCGGCGTCTCCGTCGGCGCGTACGTGAACATCGGCATCACCGTCCAGGACAAGGTCCCGGCCAGCACCGGGTACTACGCGGCCGGCATCGGCCTGCTCGCCCTGATCGCACACTTCGCCCTGCGCTACCGAGCGCCGTACGCCGATCCCGTCCTGCTGCCGTGCGCCGTGCTGCTGAACGGGCTCGGGGTCGCGATGATCCACCGGATCGACCTCGGCCTGGCCGCGGTCGCGGAGGCGAACGGCCGGACCCCGAAGGCGGCCGCCGCACCGCAGCAGATCACCTGGACCGCGGTCGGCATCATCCTGTTCCTGGTGGTGATCCTCGTGATCAGGGATCACCGCCGCCTGCAGGCCCTCACCTACACCGCCGGCCTGGCCGGTCTGGTGCTGCTCGTGCTGCCGCTGATCCCGGGCCTCGGTGTCAACCTGAACGGCGCCCGGATCTGGATCCGGCTGGCCGGCATGTCCTTCCAGCCCGGTGAGTTCGCGAAAGTCTGTCTGGTCGTCTTCTTCGCCGGCTACCTGGTGGTGAAGCGCGACGTCCTCACACTGGCCGGGCACCGCTTCCTCGGTCTCGACCTGCCACGGGCCCGCGACCTCGGGCCGATCCTGATCGCCTGGGTCGTCAGCCTGGGTGTGCTGGTGTTCGAGAGCGACCTCGGTTCGTCGCTGCTGTTCTTCGGCCTGTTCCTGTTCCTGCTGTACGTCGCCACCGAGCGGGCCGGCTGGCTGATCATCGGTGGCCTGCTGTTCGTCGGCGGCGCGTACTTCGCGTACCAGACCTTCGGCCACGTGCACAAACGGATCCAGGACTGGCTGGACCCGTTCTCGATCGACGGCGGCCAGGTCGCGAACGGCCTGATGGGCCAGGCCTGGGGCGGCATCCTCGGCCGCGGGCTCGGCCAGGGCCGCCCGGAGATCACCCTGTACGCGAACAGCGACATGATCATCTCCTCGTTCGCCGAGGAGCTCGGCCTGACCGGGCTGATCGCGATCATCCTGATCTACACGCTCATCATCGAGCGCGGCCTGCGGACCGCGCTCGGCTGCCGGGACATCTTCGGCAAGCTGATCGCGACCGGTCTGGCGATGTCGTTCGCGCTGCAGGTGTTCGTGATCGTCGGCGGTGTCACCGGGCTGATCCCGCTGACTGGTCTGGCCACGCCGTTCATGGCCCTGGGCGGTACGTCGCTGGTCGCGAACTGGGCGATCATCGCGCTGCTGCTGCGGATCAGCGACCAGGCCCGCCGGCCGCAGACCCCGGCCGCCCCAGTGTCCGACGAAACGATCGCGATGGCGGTGCAGAAGCAGTGAACTCAGCGATCCGACGACTGGCCGTGGCGGCGATCATCCTGATGCTCGCGCTGATGGCGAACTCGACGTACCTGCAGGCGTTCCGGGCCGGAGAGCTCAACGGCCGCAACGACAACCGCCGGGTGCGCGACTCGCAGTTCTCGGTCAACCGCGGCCCGATCCTGATCGGGAGTACGCCGGTCGCGCAGAGCAAGCCGACCAACGACCGGTTCAAGTACCAGCGCACGTACCCGTCCGGGCCGACGTACGCGCCGGTGACCGGGTTCTACTCGTACCTGTTCGGCCGCAGCGGCGTCGAGCTGACGATGAACTCCGAGCTGAACGGCTCGGACCCGTCGATGGCGTTCCGCCGGATCATCGACGTGATCAGCAACCGGCCGCAGCAGGGCGGCAGCGTCACGCTGACCCTGAACGCGGCGGCCCAGGCGGCGGCGTACAACGGGCTGGCCGGCAAGACCGGCGCGGTGGTGGCGATCGAGCCGAAGACCGGCCGGATCCTCGCGATGGCGAGCCGGCCGTCGTACGACCCGAACCTGCTCGCCTCCCACGACCTGGACAAGGTCAGCAGCGCCTGGAAGAGCCTGAACGCGGACAAGGACAAGCCGCTGACCAACCGGGCGGTCCAGGAGACGTACCCGCCGGGTTCGACCTTCAAGCTGGTCACCGCGGCCGCGGCACTGTCCAGCGGCAAGTACACGCCGGAATCCAAGGTGAACTCGCCCGCCGAGCTGCCGCTGCCGCAGACCACCGTCCCGTTGGTCAACGAAGACGGCAGGAACTGCGGCGGCAGCAACAACGCGACCCTGACGATCGCGCTGCGGTACTCGTGCAACACCGCGTTCGGCTCGGTCGGCATGGACCTCGGTCCGGACGCGCTGCGCGAGCAGGCCGCCAAGTTCGGCTTCGGCGAGCGCCCGCTGAGCGAGTTGTCCGGTGTCGCCTCCAGCCAGTTCCCGGGTGACCCGAACGCGCCGCAGACCGCGCAGTCCGCGATCGGCCAGTTCGACGTCCGGGCCACCCCGCTGCAGATGGCGATGGTGGCGGCCGGCATCGCGAACAAGGGCGAGGTGATGAAGCCCTACCTGGTCCAGAACGTGAAGACCGCGGACCTGAAGACGGTCTCGGAGACCAAGCCGGAGTCGCTGCACCAGGCGATCACCCCGGAGGTCGCGAGCCAGCTGACCGGGATGATGGTCGACGTCGTGAACAACGGCACCGGCAAGCCCGGCCGGATCGACGGCATCCAGGTGGCCGGCAAGACCGGTACGGCGCAGACGACCAAGGAGCGCCCGCCGTTCGCCTGGTTCACCGCGTTCGCACCGGCCAACGACCCGAAGATCGCGGTCGCCGTACTGATCGAGGACGCGAACATCCCCCGCAACGACATCGCCGGCGGGACCTTGGCGGCACCGATCGCCAAGAAGGTCATGGAGGCGGTGCTGGGGCAGTGAGCACCATACGGAATGATGCCGTCACAGGGCGTCTTTCCAACGGGGTTCCACGTGTGGCGGTCGCTACCGTGGGCAAATTGAGTGTGTTTCCGGACAGGTTGGAAGGCTGAGGTCATGACATCGCAGGCACGTCTCGTCGGCGGCCGGTACGAAGAAGGCGAACCGCTCGGCCGCGGCGGCATGGCCGAGGTGCGGCGGGGCGTCGACAACCGGCTCGGCCGGTCGGTCGCGATCAAACGGCTCCGGGTCGACCTCGCCAGCGACGCCACCTTCCAGGCCAGGTTCCGCCGGGAGGCGCAGTCGGCCGCCTCGCTGAACCACCCCACCATCGTGTCGGTGTACGACACCGGCGAGGAGCCGGACCCGAACGGTTCCGGCGTCACCATCCCGTACATCGTGATGGAACTGGTGACCGGCAAGACGCTGCGCGACCTGATCCGCGAGGGCCGCAAGATCATGCCGGAGCGGGCGCTGGAGATCACCTCCGGTGTGCTCGAGGCGCTGGACTACAGCCACCGGGCCGGCATCGTGCACCGCGACATCAAGCCCGGCAACGTGATGCTGACCCCGCAGGGCCAGGTCAAGGTGATGGACTTCGGCATCGCGCGCGCGGTCGCCGACACGTCGTCCACGATGACCCAGACCGCGGCCGTCATCGGCACGGCGCAGTACCTGTCGCCCGAGCAGGCCCGCGGCGAGACCGTGGACGCCCGCTCCGACCTGTACTCGACGGGCTGCCTGCTCTACGAACTGCTCACCGGCCGGCCGCCGTTCGTCGGCGAATCCCCGGTGTCGGTGGCCTACCAGCACGTCCGGGAGCAGCCGCTGCCGCCGTCGTCGTTCGACCCGGACATCCCGCCGGAGGTCGACGCGGTCGTCCTGAAGGCACTCGCGAAGAGCCGCGAGGAGCGGTACCAGAGCGCCTCCGAGATGCGGCAGGACATCCACCGGGTGCTGGCCGGCCAGCAGGTGACCGCGCCGATGGCGCCGGTCGCGTCGATGTCGGAGACCCGGGCGATGGCCCCGACCGTCGTCGGGGCGACCGCCGCGACCCAGGCGTACCGGCAGGCCGGCGACGACGACCTGCTCCCGCCGGGTGGCGACGACCTGGACCAGGACTCCCGGTCCCGGCGCAACCGCGGCCTGGCCTACTTCCTGCTCGGCCTGGCGATCGTCGCGGTCGCGGTCGGCGCTTACGCGCTGTTCACCAACCTCGGCAACGACAACAACGGCGGCGGTACGGCGACCAACACGCCGCCGGCCAAGGTCGCCGTACCGGATGTGACCGGGAAGTCGGTGGCCGACGCGACCCAGTTGCTCACCGACAAGGGCCTGAAGTTCGCGCAGGGACCGTCGGAGACCAGCGACACGGTCGGCCGCGGCTCCGCCATCCGGCAGACCCCGGACGCGGGGACCGAGGCCGATCAGGGCTCGACGGTCACGGTGGTCTTCTCGTCCGGCCGGAGCGCGTTCCCGGTCCCGGACGTGATCGGCAAGTCCGAGTCGCAGGCCCGCAAGGCGCTCGAAGGCACGGCCGGGAACTTCAAGGTCAAGGAAGAGACGGTCAAGCAGGACAGCGCCGAGAAGGAGGGCACCGTCCTCGCGGTCAGCCCGGACCCGAACGGGCAGTACCCGAGCGGCCAGGTCTTCACCCTGACGGTGTCCAGCGGCAAGGAACTGGTCGAGGTCCCGAACGTCGTCACCGTTCCGTTCGACGACGCGGCCGACCAGCTGAAGAAGCTCGGCTTCCAGGTCGGCTACACGTACGGCAACGACCCGAGCAAGCCCGACCAGACAGTGCTCGCGCAGAGTGTGAAGGGCGGCACCAAGGCGCCGAAGGGCAGCACGATCACGCTGACGATCAACAACCCGCCGGAGAACACGCCGACTCCGACCGACACCCCGTCGAACACGCCGGAGGATCCGAACACGCCACCGATTACGATCGGCGGCTGACGCCGTACGCGAAAGAAGCCCCCGCAGCCGCGGGGGCTTCTTTCGTTGGAGCCTGCGGGGACTCAGCCGGCGGAGCTGACGATCGGGGCCAGGCCCACCGAGCGGGCGATCGCGTCGGGGTCGCCGCAGATGGCCAGCCAGTTCGCCAGCATCCGGTGGCCGCCCTCGGTCAGCACCGACTCGGGGTGGAACTGCACGCCCTCGACCGCCAGGTCGCGGTGCCGGGCGGCCATGATCACGCCGGCCTCGGTCCGGGCCGTCACCTGGAGCTCGTCGGGCACGGTGTCCTGCGCGATGGCGAGCGAGTGGTAGCGGGTCGCGGTGAACGGCGACGGGAGTCCGGACAACACGCCCGCGCCCTCGTGGAACACCTGGCTGGTCTTGCCGTGCAGCAACTCGTCCGCGCGCCCCACGACACCGCCGTACGCGACGCCGATCGCCTGCAGGCCGAGGCAGACACCGAAGATCGGGACCTCGCCGCCCTTCTCCTTCACGATGTCCACGCACGCGCCGGCCTCTTCCGGCGTACCAGGACCGGGCGAGAGCAGGACGCCGTCGTACTCACCGACCTGGTCCGGAGTGACCTCGTCGTTGCGCAGGACTGTGGTGTCGGCCTGCAACTGCTGCAGGTACTGCACCAGGTTGTAGACGAAGGAGTCGTAGTTGTCGACGACAAGGATCCGCGGCATGCGGACCATTGTGACAGCTACCTCCCGCTGGCGGACGGGCTGACCGAAGGAGTGCGTTCGAAGCCCGGGACAGTGGCGCTCTGGAGGTCCAGGGTGCCTTCGTACGCCGGCATCTGGATCGACGACTCGCTCTTCACGTCGTAGCCGAGCTGGAACTTCACCACGTAGTCCTGCAGGTTCTCGATGTACTGCGAGTCGTCCAGCGCCTTCTGCAGCTTCCGCCGGTCGCCGATCGCGGTGATCGTGTACGGCGGCAGGTACGGCACACCGTGCAGGACGACCGAGTTCCCGACACATTTGACGCCGGTGGTGGAGATGACCCGCTGGTTCTGGATCGTCATCGCCTCGGCCCCGCCGGCCCAGAGCGCGTTCACCACGGCCTGGATGTCCTGCTGGTGGATGACGAGCCAGTTCTCGTCGACGTCCGGGTTCTCCTTGACGACCTCGGGTGGCGCGTCCCGCAGCGTGACGGTCAGGCCCGGCCCGGTGACCGGTCTCGTCCCGACCTGCTCGGACAGGTCGTCGAGCTGCTTGGCGAGCTTCGGGTCGATCGATCCCTGCTGTGCCTGCAGGGCCTCGATGTCATGAGTCAGCGCCGCGTGCTGGCGGACCAGGGTCGCGCTGCGCCGGCTCTGTTCCTCGACGAGCCCGGCGAGCGTAGTGTTGCGGCTAGGCCGTAGGTCGGTGCCACGGGCGTTGGTGGCGCTGGTCGCGAACAGCAGACCGGCGCACAGCAGCGCCAGCGGCGCCCCCACGCGCCACAGCGAAATCCGCTTGAACCTACGCACCCGTGATCTCCGTGTTCCTCTCTGCACTACGCTAACCCGGACCGGACCCGCACAGGTCCACGGCGGTTAGCTTATGCGTCCTTACAAGGAGTTCAGTCGTGCCCGAGTCGAGCAGTCGCAACAAGAAGAAGACCGAGAAGGTCAAGGCGGAGAAGACGCCGAAGAAGCCGCGCACCTCCAGCCGCGTCTGGGTGGCGCCGCTGATGCTGGCCTGCTGGCTGCTCGGTCTCGCCTGGCTGGTCGTCTTCTACGTGGCCGGCCAGGACATCCCGGTGATGGACGACCTGGGCAACTGGAACCTGCTGATCGGCATGGGCCTGATCGCCGTCGGCTTCGTCGTCTCCACCCAGTGGGTCTGACCGCACTCTCGCGCTGACCTCAGCCGGTGATCGGGCGCAGCCGGCTGAGGTTCGGTCGTCCACTGCCGCAGTGCGCGGGGGTGGAGTTATCCACATCGGTATCCCCAGTTGTGCACACCGATTCGGCGGACTTATCCCCAAGGTGTCCCCGAGTTGTCCACGGAATCTGGCGAAAACTCGGTCAAATCTGTGGATAAGTCGGGTTTGAGGTGGGCAGTTTCCACACCGTTCACGTTGGCAGCGGGCGGTTGTCCACGACCTTCTTCATCACGATCGTCGACGTGAGCCGCTGTACGCCGGGTAACCGGGCCAGCCGTTCGTCGCGGAGCCGCTGGAACGCGGCGATGTCCGCGGTCGCCACCCGGACGAAGTAGTCCGGCTCGCCGAACAGCCGCTCGGCGTGCACGACCTCCGGGATCTCCGCCAGCCCGGCCTCGAACGCGACCACCGACTCCTCCCGGTCCATCGTCACCGCGAGCAGCACCTCGAACCCGTGCCCGACCGCGGCTCCGTCGATGACGGCCCGATATCCACAGATCACCCCGGACCGCTCCAACTCGCGCAGCCGCCGGTGACAAGGCGCCGCACTCAACCCGATCCGCTGAGCCAGCTCGGTCACCGTCAGCCGGCCCTCTTCCTGCAGCACAGCAAGGATGTTGCGATCGATCGCATCCACGGCAAAGATCCTATCTCCGGAGCGCTCAGGCGAGCATGAATTCGCACGATATTGTCGCGGATTCAGCCGTAATCTTGCGCCATGCTCGACCTCCTGCCCCTCGCCGCCGCCGTTTTCGGGATCCCGCAGTACCTCCCGCAGATCCTCAAGCTCCGCCGGACCGGCGACACCTCTGGAGTCTCCTGGTCGTGGGCAACGCTGACGAGCGTCGACAACGCGGCCTGGTTCGGGTACTTCATGGCCTCGGGGTACTGGACCGCGAGCCTTCCGTCCACAGCCGCCACCGTCCTGGCCGGGACCGTCTCGGTGATGCTGGTACGACGTGGCGCGGTGAATCGGCGTGCGATCGGCTGGATCTGTGGCTGGGCCGCCCTGCTGGTGATCGCGACGATCCTGGGCGGCCGGATCGGGCTGGGGACCTTGCTCGCCGCGGCCTCGATCGTCCAGGTCACGCCTTCGCTGTGGACGGCGTACCGCACCGAACGGCCGACCGGGATCTCGCAGGGCACCTGGGCGCTGGTCTTCGGTGAGCTGTCCTGCTGGTTCGTCTTCGGCCTGTGGAAAACCGACGCCCGGTTGATCACCCTCGGCGTCACCGGTGTCGTCGCGAGTCTGCTGATGCTGGCCCGAGCCCGCCGGGCGGGCGTAGCGTCGAAGTACCCGGAGCGACCTGGGGGAGATATAGGGAGGGTCGCAGGATGTTCGTTCAGGTGATTCAGGGACAGGTGACGGACGCCGAGCAGGCACACGCCGCGTTCGACCGGTGGATGGAAGAGCTCGCTCCCGAGGCGACCGGCTGGCTGGGGACCACTGCCGGCGTCACCGAGGACGGGCGGCTGATCGCGCTGGCGCGGTTCGACTCCGCCGACGCCGCGCGACGCAACAGCGAGTCGCCGGCCCAGGACAAGTGGTGGCACGAGTTCACGTCGCTGCTCAGCGGTGACGCCACGTTCCACGACGCGGAGGACGTGACGCTCGACCAGCAGGGCGACCCGGACTCGGCCGGCTTCGTCCAGGTGATGCAGGGACGGGGCAGCAACCCGGAGCGGGCCCGCGAGCTGATGGCCTCGGACTCCGACGAGTGGGCCGCGTTCCGGCCGGACATCATCGCCAGCGTCGCGGCGATGTACGACGACGGCGACTACACGATGGCGATGTACTTCACCTCCGAGGCGGACGCCCGGGAGGGCGAGCAGAAGGAGCCGCCGGCGAAGCTCAAGGCGCAGATGGACGAGATGAACGCGCTCGCCGCCGGCCCGCCGGAGTTCTTCGACCTGAAGCAGCCCTGGCTGTACTCGCCCCGCTGAGCCGGTCCGCGTCTACGTAGAGATATATGTAGACATCTGCGTAGCCTTCTGCGTATAGTTCTACGTAGGAGGAGGGCGAATGCCTAACAAGACGATCTACGTGTCGGACGACGACCTGCCGCTGTACAAGAAGGCGCAGGAGCTCGCCGGGAATCTGTCCTCGGCGATCTCCATCGCGCTGCGCAAGTACGTCGAGCTGGAGGAAGGGCGACTCGAGGGGTACGACGAGATCACCGTGCGGGTGGGCCGGGGAGCCGGCCGCAAGCAACGGTTCTCCGGCGTGCTGCTCGCCGAGGGCGGCCGGTCCAGCAAGAACGGCTACGAGGCCTTCAAGGTCTACCGCAGCCGGACCGGCAAGTTCGTGCTGCACGCGGACCGCCGCAATCTCTTCAGCGTGGGCGCCGACGACGAGCAGTACCTGAGCGGCTGGCGCTCCTGGATCGGCAACTGGAGCAGCGACCAGTCCTGGAGCATGGCCCAGGGCGAGGCCAGTCTCGATGTCGTCGACACCATCGAGGAGCTCCGCGAGCTGATCCCCGAGGATCTCTACGCCCTGGTCGAGGAAGCCGGCAACCACCCCGCGGTGGAAGACCTCGACATCTAGTCCCCACTGAACACCGCTGATCCGGCGCCTGCCCGCAGGCCGGCCGGCTGGATCAGCACGCCCTGAATCTCCTCCTGCAGACCCTTTCAGCCACCTGGGTCAGGTTCACCCTGCCCGAAAACACCGAGGACATCCGACATGTCAGCAGCGATCGACGTCCGTGGACTGCGTAAGTCGTACGGCGAGAAACTCGTACTCGACGGCATCGACCTGAACGTTGCCGAAGGCACCATCTTTGCCCTGCTCGGCCCGAACGGCGCCGGCAAGACCACCGTGGTGCAGATCCTGTCCACCCTGGGCACCGCCGACGCCGGCGAGATCCGGGTCGCCGGGTTCGACCTGCACCAGGACCCCGAGCAGGTCCGCGCCGCGATCGGCGTCACCGGCCAGTTCTCCGCGGTCGACGGCCTGCTCAACGGCCGGGAGAACCTGATCATGATGGCCGACCTGTACCACCTCGGCCGCCGCGAGGGCCGCCTCCGTGCGGACGAACTGCTGGAGCGGTTCGACCTGGTCGAGGCCGGCTCGAAGCTGGCGATGACGTACTCCGGCGGCATGAAGCGGCGGCTCGACCTGGCCATGACGCTGGTCGGGAACCCGCGGATCATCTTCCTGGACGAGCCCACCACCGGTCTCGACCCGCGCAGCCGGCACAGCATGTGGCAGCTGATCCGGGAACTGGTCGCCGGCGGCGTCACGGTCCTCCTCACCACGCAGTACCTCGACGAGGCCGACCAACTGGCCGACCGGATCGCGGTCCTCGACCACGGGCGACTGGTCGCCCAGGGTACGGCCGAGGAGCTGAAGCGGCTCGCGCCCGGCGGACACATCCGGCTGCGGTTCACGTCACCGGAGGAGTTCACGCTCGCCGGTCAGGTGCTGCCGACCGCCGTACCGAATCACGAATCGCTGGTCCTGCAGGTGCCGAACGACGGCAGCGTGCACAGCCTGCGCGCCCTGCTGGCCCGGATCGACGACGCCTCCCTCGAGGTCGACGAACTCACTGTCCACACCCCCGACCTCGACGACGTGTTCTTCGCCGTCACCGGTCAGCCCACCGAGCACGAGGAAGTGACCACCAAATGAGCTACGCACTCCAGGACACCGCCACCATGCTGCGCCGCAACCTGCGCCACGCGCAGCGCTACCCGGGTCTCTCGCTCGGTGCCCTCGGGATGCCGGTCATCATGATCCTGCTGTTCGGTCTCGTCTTCGGCGACACGTTCTCGGCCGGTCTCGGCGGCGGCCAGGACTTCGACTACCTCGACTTCCTCACTCCCGGCATCCTGCTGATGTCGATCGCGTCCGGGACGATGTCGCCCGCGGTCGGCGCCTGCATGGACATGACCGAGGGGATCGTGGCCAGGTTCCGGACGATGGCGATCTTCCGGCCGGCCGTGCTGACCGGGCATGTGCTGGGCAACGTCATCCTGACGATCGTCAGCCTGGCCCTGGTGATCGGCTTCGCCATCATGATCGGGTTCCGCCCGAACGCCACGTTCGGCGAGTGGCTGCTGGCCGCCGGGTTGCTGATCGCGCTGACCGTCGCCCTGACCTGGTTCGCGATCGCCCTCGGGCTGACCAGCAAGACCCCTGAGGGCGCGAGCAACGTCGTCCTGCCGATCAGCTTGCTGCTGCCCTTCCTGAGCAACACCTTCATCCCGCTGGAGTCGATGCCGAGCGGCATCCGCTGGTTCGCCGAGTACCAGCCGTTCACCCCGATCATCAACACGCTGCGCCACCTGCTGGTGGGCACGCCGATGGACAGCGGCGACGGCTGGCTCTCCCTGGCCTGGTGCCTGGCGATCGCGGTGGTCGGCTACTTCTGGGCCCAGAAGAACTACAACAAGGGGACCGTGGCCTAGGACGGTGCGCCCAGCAGGTTCGCGCGGGTGCGGATGTGGGCCGGAACAACGAGGTCGCAGTCCGGGTTGTTCTCCGGTTCGCCGGCCACGACGTGGAGCGGGATCACGCCAGTCCAGTAGGGCAGGTCGAGGTCCTGCTCCTCGTCGTTGGCGGGTCCGGAACGGGTCTTCACGGACGCTTCGGTCAGGGAGAGCGCGAGGACGGACGTCTTCGCGAGTTCCTTGCGGTTGGGCGGACGGGTGGCGGTGGAGCGGCCGGGGACGAGGTGGTCGACGATGCGGTTGAGGGCGTGCAGCTTCTCGTCCGGGTCGGTCACCAGCCGCGGCACGCCGAAGATGACTGCCGAGCGGTAGTTGACCGAGTGGTGGAAGGCGGAGCGGGCGAGCACCAGGCCGTCCGCGTGGGTGACCGTGACACAGATCGTCTGCTGCGGCGCCGCGACCACGCTCCGCGCCGCGACCGAGCCATGCAGGTATAGCGTCCCGTCGGGACCACGGTCCAGATCCACACCGTACGCCGTCGGCAGCACCAGCGGATCGCCGTCGACCACGACACCCAGGTGACAGAACATGCCGTCGAGGAGAACGTCGGCCAGCACCTTACGGTCGGAGGCGGCACGTTCCTTCGAACGACGCAGTGAGGTCCGGGCAGTCGGCTGGAGCGGAGTGGTGGTCATGTCACCAGGGTCGAGCCGGGAGTGGCATGCTGGCACGGTCCATTCCCGCACGAATCAGGTAGTCCATTCGTGGAGAGCTCGCTCCCGCTGACGATCGATCGCACCGCCGGCGTACCGCTGCATCTGCAGTTGGCCGAGCAGTTCCGGGCCGCGATCCTGGACGGCCGGCTCCAGGCCGGCCACCGGCTCGCGTCCACCCGCGACCTCGCGCGGGAGCTGTCCGTGTCCCGGTCCGTGACGCAGGCGGCGTACGACCAGTTGCATGCCGAAGGCTGGATCGAGGGGCGGACCGGCGCCGGGACCTTCGTGACGGACGTCGTACCGCTGCAGCCCGCCGTACGGCGCCACACGACGCCCCGCCCGGATCCCGATACCAACCTGCTCACGCTGCGACCCGGCATCCCGTTCATCGCACCGACGCCGGACCCCGGCTGGCGGCGCGCGTGGCGGGAGGTCTCGACCCAGTCGCCGCCCCGCGGGTACGACGACGCCGCCGGGCTGCCCGCGCTCCGGGCCGCCCTGGCCGAGCACGTCGGCCGGGTCCGCGGGATCGCGTGCGGACCCGAGAACGTCCTCGTCACCAATGGGACCGTGCACGGACTCCGGCTGCTGCTCACGGTCACCCGGCGAGCGGGGGACCGGATCGCGATCGAGGACCCCGGCTATCTGAACGCGGTGGTCGCCGCCCGGGACCATCAGCTCGAGATCGTCGACGTCCCCGTGGACGAGGACGGGCTGCGGGTGTCCGCGCTGACCGACGTACCGGCGGTCTACGTCACGCCGTCGCACCAGTACCCGCTCGGCGGCCGGCTGTCAGTTGCCCGGCGCAACGAGTTGGTCCGGTGGGCGCGGCGGACCGGGGCGATGCTGATCGAGGACGACTACGACAGCGAGTACCGGTACGACGTCGCGCCGCTGCCCGCGCTCGCGCAGCTGGACCCGGACCTGGTCGTCCACCTCGGCACGCTCTCGAAGACGCTCAGCCCCGCGCTGCGCCTCGGCTGGCTGGTCGCGTCCGAGCAGATGGTCGACCGCCTCGCCACCTTCCGCGCGAACTCCGGCGACTGGCCCGGCTGGCCGATGCAGGCCGCCCTGCTCGCGATGCTCCGCGACGGCTACCTCGACCAGACTGTCCGCAAGGGCCGCCGGTTGTACGCCGACCGCCGCACCCACACCTGCACCGTGCTCTCGCCGTACGGCCAGATCATCGGCCAGGACGCCGGCCTCCACATCACCCTCCTGCTGCCCGACCACGTCGACGACCTTGAGGTCGCCGCCGCGGCCCGGGCGGCCGGAGTCGTCGTGGCACCCTTGTCCGAGTACCGCCGTACCACTCCAGGCCCGCCCGGCCTCGTCATCGGCTACGCCACCCCATCAACAGCCGACCTCCACAAAGCCCTCGACATCCTGACCCACGTGCTCCGCAGCCCTTGACGCGAGGTGGGCGGAAAGGGTTGTGTCACTCGCCGTTGAGCGGATCGAAGTCGAAGCGCCAGCGGAAGTAGACCGGATCCGGGAACATCCCCTGGACCTTGCCGAGCCCTCTGATGACTGTGGACAGTCCGTTGGCGTGCCCGACCGCGTACAGGTAGCCGGACTGGGTGTCCTTGTCGATCCCGAGCAGCATCGTGCCGGAGAGGCCGCACTGCACGGCAAGCAAGGTCTCGAACACCTGCCAGGTTGCAGTACGCACCACCTTGACCACCGGCCTCATCGGCAGCGTGGTGGGGATGCGGACGGTGTAGAGCGCACCGCCCCGGGTGTTCACCAGGAACGTGTCGTAGGTCCGCGTCTTGCTGATCAGGGCCATCGCCTTCACCGACGCGAAGCCGCCGGCGCTACCCGACTGACGCCAGATGAGGCCGTTGTTCTGCCAGCGGAAGAGCGTGCCGTCGCTCCTCAGCCCGTACTCCGAGGTCCGCAGAGTCTGCCCGTGTTGCATGTCGAGCAACTGGGCCTCGTCGACCGCCTTGAAGTTCGTCCAACCGCCACCGATCCGGGTCTGAGCAGGCGGGTCGAGGTACATACCCAGGTTCTGCAACACGTAGCTGCTCCTGGAGAGGGCGTCGCCCTGCACCACCCACCCGACGATGTACCAGAGCCCGAACTCGGGCTGGGCCACGAACGTGCTGCTGAGGCGCACCTGGCCCGGGGTGTAGACCCCGCTGCCGCTCTGATTGGGCACCACCGTCATCGTCGGCGGCGAGCCGGCGGTGACCCGGTTCTTGGTGTGATCCCCAGCCGCGGTCACGGATCCCACGTCCATGGTGCAGGCGGCGGTCGTACCCTCCGCGACCGCCGGTCGAGCACCTGCAGGCGGCGTCAACGCCGTCATGCCCAGCACTGCCGCGCCCGCCAGCAGAAGACCGGCGCGGATGTTGCTCCTTCGGGACATGTCCTTCCCCCTTATCTCCCTCCGTACAACATGATGCGGCGGAGAACCGGAAAGGTTATGCCCGCGCAGACCGCGCGAGGGTCGGTTTGTCACAGCACCGAGGGGATCGGTGATCCACTGGTCCTCGACGTCAGTCGCCGTTGAGCGGATCGATGTACGCCAGGGCGCCCCAGCGGAAGTAGACCGGATCGGTGAAGTTGTTCCCGGCCAGGCCGAGGCCGTTGATCACCGTGGCCGTGCCGTTGGCATGGCCGACGGCGTACCGGTAGCCGGTCCCGGTGTCCCGGTCGATGCCGAGCAGGATCGTGCCGAACCGACCGCACTGGTTCGCGATCAGCTTCTCGAAGCCCTGCCAGGTCTTGGTCCGCACCGGCTTCACGATCGGCTTCATCGGCGAGGTGACCGGGATGCGGATCGTGTACAGCGCGCCGCCGCGGGTGTTGGCGAGGAAGGTGTCGTACGTCGCGGTCTTGCTGATCAGCGCCATCGACTTGACCGAGGCGAACCCCGGCGCCGACCCGGTGGCCTTCCAGAACCAGCGGTCGATGCTCCACCGGAAGAGCGTGCCGTCGCTGCGCAGCCCGTACGCCGAGTGCCGGGCCGGCGACCCGCTTGCGTAGTAGCTGGAGGTCTCCACCGCCGTGAAGTTCGCCCAGCCGCCGCCGACCCGCTGCATCTCGTCCGGCTGCCCGGGGTCGATCTCGCTCATGATGTCGGTCCAGTACGAGCGGTAGTACAGCGAGTCGCCCTGGACCACCCAGCCCTCGTTGGCGGCGCCCCCGGAGTACGGGTCGGTGGTGAAGGTCGTGCTGAGTCGCACCGCGCCCGGCGTGAACACATTGAAGGTCACGCCGGGGAAGCCGATAGTGCGCGGCGGGTACCCGATGGTGGCCCCACTGTTGTCATGGGCACCGTTGGCCAGGACGGATCCCGGGCGGACACTGCAGGCGGCAGCTGTCGCCTGTGCGGCACCGCCGGTCGCGTTGGCCGGCGCCGTCGTGACAACCGCGGCAAGAACCGCCGCGCCGGCCAGGCCGTACAACAGAGCTCGTCGAATCATGCTCGCTCCTCGAAGGTCTCGTCAGTCACCGATCCGACAGTCAGGCAGCAGGCGGCGGCCGATCCCTCCACGGTCGCCACCGAGGCCTGGGACTCGGAGGTTCCGTAGAGCTTGATGCGCGAAGAGCCGGGAAGGTTACGGGACGCTCGGGTTGTCGCGAAGCGGTGGCTGGACGAGCGGGCGGTCGCCGTCCCAGGTGAGTTCGGTGAGCCACATGGTGCGGCCGGTGGGGTCTGTGCCGGGGTGGGTGGGGTTCCAGGCGTGGTAGATGAACCAGTCGCGGTCGGCCACGTGGAGGACCATGTTGTGGCCGGGGCCGGCGGCGTCGGGGGAGGTGGTGAGGATTGGGGCGCCGGACTTGGTGCAGGGGCCGGTCGGGGATTCGCAGCGGGCGTGGCCGACGGCGTACGCGGCTTGGTCGAAGGCGTTGGCGGAGTAGAAGAGGTGGAACTTGCCGTTGCGTTCGACCATGTACGGCGCCTCGACCAGGTTGCCCTCCCACTCGAGGTCCTGCTTGATCAGGCGATGCACCGGGCCGGTCAGCGTGAGTCCGTCGGTGGACAGCTCCGACACGTAGATCCACGTGTCGACACCGATCGCGTTGCCGTCGTTCTTCCAGTACAGCCAGCGGCGACCGGTCGAGTCCTGGAACGGCGACGCGTCGATCGAGCCGCCCTCGTCTACCTGACAGATCAGGGGATGTGACGATTTGTCGATATATGGACCTTCGGGCGCGGACGCGACCGCGACGCCGACGGCCTGCTGATCGGACGCGTCGTCGCGACTCGTGTAGTACATGACGTACCGGTCCGCGGCGTGCACGGCGACCTCGGGCGCCCACACCCGGCCGGGTGAGGTCCACGAGGGCAGCACCGGGAGCGCGTCGCCGACCTCGTCCCAGGAGACGAGGTCGGCCGACGTCAGCGTCTGCACGTTGCCGAGCGCCCCGTTGGTCGCGAACGCGTAGTAGATGTTGTCTACGGCAACAACCTGCGGGTCGGCGAAGTTGTTGCCGTAGACCGGATTGGTGAAGCCCATCTCACCTGCTCTCGTAGAACCGGAGGTAGTCGAACGTCGCCACCGGCGGCGGGTTCGCCCCGGTGAACTCACCGTGCGCGTACAGCCCGATCTTCGCCGCGGCCGGCAGCACCCACGACGCGCCCCACGTCCAGTTCGCCCCGTCCACCGACGTTCCCGCGCGATAGACGTGCTCGCCCGCGGCGTTCCGGTGGTACGCGAGCCGCATCCACAGCGTCGGCGCCGACCGCCCGATCGCGGCCGCTCCGTACGACGTCGCGCCGTCCGACGGCCGTGCCACCAGTTCACGCCCGTACTCGGTCTGCCGGGTCTTCCAGATCGACACGTTGCCGAGTCGCGCGAAGTCGCTGTCGTTCAGGTAGGCGATCATCCCCGCCTGCTGGTAGTTGCGGATGTCGTCCACACCGGTGTCGAGATGCAGCTTGGTCTCCGCGATCCAGCTGTCCCGATCCGGCGTGGTGTGGAACAGCAGGCCGGCGTTGTTCCCCGCCCCGACCAGGTCCGCGTTCTCCAGCGGCCACGACAGCTTGCCATCAGCAACAACCGCGTTCGCGTCCGGCCGCACCCACGACCAGTCCGGCCCCAGCGCCGAGGAGAAGTCGTCTCCCATCAGCAGCTTGCCGGTCCGCGGTACGTCGGCCATCCGGGTCACCGGCGTTGCCACCGGCCGCACGGTCAGGTTGTCGACCTCCGCCGACCCGGCCCACCGCACCGGCGCGGAGCCGAGCTTCAATCCGGGTACGGCGAGTTGCGCCTCGGCGTACACGTCACCCAGGCCCGCGTCGTTGAGCCGCGCGCTCACGGTAGAGCCGGATATCTGGACGGACAGCTTGTTCCACTGCGTCCGGTCGAAGTCCGCGGGCACCGCCACCGAGGTGGTACGACGGCCGGCCGCGAGAGTGAGCTTGCCCTGCGCAACTGTCGCCACGACCTGGTTGCCCAGGACCGTGGTGTACGACGACCCGAGCCGGACGTCGGCCTCCACGCGCAGCGAGCCACCGGCAGCGGCCTCACGGGTCTGGGCCGCCCCACTGATGGCGGCGGCCGGACCGCCGACCGCGTCGCCGGGCTGACGCTGAGCACCGAGCAGTCCGCCGGCCGGGTCGGTGGAGTCGATGCCTAGCCCGGAGCCTGTCGTCGGGGCCGGCACCGGTCCCTCGGACGGGCCGAGGCCGGCCCGGGTCCGCGGCCAGCCGTCGATCCAGTCGATCCGGTCGATCAGCATCGGCCGCCGGTTGATCCCGAACGGGTCGGTCAGCCACGGCGTACCGCGGTCGATCGCGTGGTAGACGATGTGGTCCTGGCCGGCCGCGTCGGTGATGAACGCGTGGTGGCCGGGCCCGATCCATTTGTTGCCGTTCTGCGTGATGACCGTCGTGCCGCCGACGCGCGACTCGTTCAGCGATGCGCCGTCGGCATCCACAAAGGGCCCACGCGGAGAGCGCGAGCGGCCGGCGAAGACCGAGTAGCCGGTGGTCGGTCCGGCGCAGCAGTTCATCGACGAGCCCATCAGGTAGTACCAGCCGTCGCGGTAGACGACGTACGAGCCCTCGTAGCGGTCCCCGACCGTCACCTGGGTCGGCGCACCGACCGCGTGCAGGCCGTCGGCGCTCAGCTCGGTGACGGAGATCCCGCCGTAGAAACCGCCGTAATACAGGTAGCGCTTGCCATCCGCGGCGGTCAGCATCGCCGGGTCGATGGTGCCGAAGTAGCCGCCGGCGCCGTCCGGTCGAGGCGCGACAACTGGGCCGTCGGTGGCGGTCCACGGTCCCGCTGGGGTCGGGGCGGTGGCCACACCGATCGCAGGATCGCCACCGGGGTTGGCCGCGGTGTCGGTGACGGTGAAGTACATGACGTACCGGCCACCGAAGTAGCGGATGTCCGGCGCCCAGAAGAACGACCCCGGCGCGGCCCAGGCCGGCTTGGTCTGGTCGCTGAAGACCGTGCCGAGGTACTCCCATGAGCTGAAGTCCTTGGTCCGGGCCATGTGCATCAGGCCGAACGGGCCGTTCGCCACCAGCGGATCCGACGTGGCGTACGCGTACCAGTAGCCGTCGCGGCCCTGGATGATCGACGGATCGGCGAACGTGTCGGCGAAGGACGACGAGATCGCGTTGGTCGTCGTCACCACGGGTGCTGCTGTGGCGGCCGACGTACCGGCGGCTACCGCGGCTACAGCCAGCACTGCGGCCAGGAGTTTCTTTGAAGGCACGGGCGGGTCCCCTCTCGAATCAACCTTGCAGGCGGATCACATGCCACGACGCGGGTGGCAGCGTGGTGGTACAGATGCCGTTCACGACCTCGGTGCCGTCAACCGCGCGCGGCACCACTCGGTCCGGGTCGTCGGCGGTGTTCACGGCGGCGCGGTCGTCGTCGTACAGGGCGAGGTGCTCGATCAGTTGCAGGCCGACCGGGATCTCCAGGTCGACCTTGTCGGTCTCACTCCGGTTCACCACGAAGATCACGGTCTCCCGCGTGTTCTCGTCGTACGTCGCTGTGCTCCAGAGCGCCGGGATCCGGCCGAAGGCGGCGGTGTCGATCTCCGGGCCGCCGGTGACCGCCGTCCGCAGCACGGTCGGACCGGCGTACCGGGCGGTCAGCGCGAACGGGTGGAAGGTGGTCTGCCGCCAGGCACGGCCGCCGGGCTCGGTGCGGATCGGGCCGATCACGTTGACCAGTTGCGCGAGGCAAGCGATCTTCACCCGGTCGGCGTGCCGGAGCAGGGTGATCAGCAGGCTGCCGACCACGACCGCGTCGTCGACGGTGTAGGTGTCCTCGATCAACGGGCCGACCTCGCGGATGTCGAGGCCGAGCTCGCCCGGGAAGCGCTGCTGGTACCAGACGTTCCACTCGTCGAACGACAAGGTGATCTGCTTGTCGCTGCGCTTCAGCGCCTTCACGTGATCGGCCGTCGCGATCACCTCGGTGATCATCCGGTCCATCTCCGCGGACGCGGCCAGGAAGCTCGCCTGGTCGCCGTCACGAGGTTCGTAGTAAGCGTGCAGGCTGATGTGGTCGACGAGGTCGTACGTCCGTTCCAGCACGACCCGCTCCCATTCGCCGAAGGTCGGCATGGTCGCGTTGCTCGAGCCGCAGGCGACGAGCTCGAGCCCGGGCTCGACCCGGCGCATCGCGTTCGCGGTCTCCTCGGCCAGCCGGGCGTACTCGTCGGCGGTCTTGTGACCGATCTGCCAGGGCCCGTCCATCTCGTTGCCCAGGCACCACACCTTGATGCCGTGCGGCTCCTGGTTGCCGTTGGCCACCCGGCGGTCGGGCAGCTCGGTGCCGGCCGGGAGGTTGCAGTACTCGAGCAGCTCGACGGCTTCCTTGATGCCGCGGGTTCCGAGGTTGACCGCCCAGATCGGCTCGACCCCTGCCTTCCGGGACCAGGCAACGAACTCGTCCGTGCCGAACTGGTTCGGCTCGATCGCCCGCCAGGCCAGATCGAGCCGCCGCGGCCGCCGGTCCTTCGGCCCGACGCCGTCCTCCCAGTCGTAGTTGGAGACGAAGTTGCCGCCGGGGTAGCGGATCGCGGTGACGCCGAGCTCGCGGACCAGCTCGAGCACGTCCTGCCGGAAGCCGTCCGGATCCGCGGTCGCGTGCCCGGGCTCGTAGATGCCGGTGTAGACGCAGCGGCCCATGTGCTCGACGAACGAGCCGAACACCCGCCGGTCGAGCGCGCCGACCACGAACGCCGGATCCACCACCAACCGCGCCACAGAGCCTCCCCAGGAGTCTTTACAACGTTTAACGTGGATGTCTACAACGATTGACAAGACCTGTAAAGAGCTGGGTCGTGCCTGGTGATCCCGCGCCGTAGCGAGCAGGTGCTCGGTGCGGTGCATCGGCGTGCTGGAGCGAAGGTCTCGATGCGGAGCATCGTGGCCTTTGCGCCAGTGCGGCGAGGTGCCGTGCCGAGTGCCGCGCAGTAGGCGGGGATCACCAGACACGACCCGGCACACGCTGTCGTGGCACACTCAGGCCAAGCCGGTGACAGGAGGTTCTGGATGACGACCAGGCTAAGCGATGTGGCGGCGCGGGCCGGGGTGTCGGTGAAGACCGTCTCCAACGTCATCAACGACTACCCGCACATCACCGAGCGGACCCGGGCCAAGGTCGAGGCCGCGATCGCCGCGCTGGACTACCGGCCGAACGTGAGCGCCCGCTCGCTGCGCAAGGGCCGGTCCGACTTCATCGCACTGGCCATCCCGGAGATGGCCTCGCCGTACTTCGCCGAGCTCGGCGCCGTGATCAGCCGGGCCGCGAAGCGCCGCGGCATCACCGTGCTGATCGACCAGACCGAGGGCGAGGCGGCCGCCGAGAAGCTGGTCCTGGACGGAATGCGCGGGCAGCTGATCGACGGCATCATCTTCTCCCCGATCACGACCGTGCCGGCCAAGCTGACCGCCGCCGACTCGGGGAAGCCGCTGGTCCTGCTCGGCGAGCGTCCGGCCGGGCATCAGTTCGACCGGGTCGCGGTCGACTCGGTCAGGGCGTCGTACGACGCCACCACGCACCTGATCTCGATCGGACGGCGCCGGATCGCGGCCATCGGCGTGGGCGGAACGAGCACCGGCGCGGTCCGGCGGAAGGGGTATCGGAAGGCACTGAAGGCCGCGGGGCTGCCACACGACCCCGCACTCGAACTGGCCGGCACCGGCTACCACCGCCCGGACGGTGCGGCGTCGATGCGCGAGCTGCTCGCGTTGCCGGAGCCACCGGACGCGGTGTTCTGCTTCAACGATCTGCTGGCGCTGGGTGCGCTGCGGAGCCTGGCCGACGCCGGCCTCAAAGTACCGGACGACGTCGCGGTGGTGGGCTTCGACGACATCGAGGACGGCCGCTACCATTCGCCGTCGCTGACGACGATCTCGCCGGACAAGGAGTGGCTGGCCGACAACGCGGTCGCCCTGCTGCTGGAGCGGATCTCCGGGACCGGCGAGGCCGCGCATCGCGACCTCGCCGTCCCCTACACGCTCGAGATCCGGGAGTCGACCGCCGGTTAGCAGGTGAGGTTCGCGGTGACGCTCGCGCCCCGGGCGACGGTGATCGGCTTGGTCTCCTTCACCTGGCCGGCAGGCCGCTCACACGTGAGCGTCCACGACTCGGTGCCGCCCTGCTGGACCACGGCAGGACGCGTGGACGGGTTGGTGTGCCACGTGTAGGTGCCGCCGGCCGGCACGGTCATCGTGGTCTCGAGCGTGTCCGGCAACTGCGTCCCGTTCCACGTCTTGGTGGTGAACGACTTCTTCAACCGCAGTACGGCGCCGGCCGGAGCCGCACCGGTGACGATCGAGTGCCGGGCCGGATTGATCGTCGACTCGGCCGCCAACAGATACGCCGCTCGGTTGCCCGGGTACATGTTCACCACGGTCGAGAAGGCCGGGTGGAAGCTGTTCGTACCGTGCTCGAAGGTGAACCCGAGTCCACCGGTCGCGTAGTACGACCAGTCCTCGGTGACGCCGGTGGTGTCGTAGAGCTGGTAGCTGTACTGACTCGTGTACCCGTTCTGCGCGGCCATCTGGTCGCCGAGCGCCTTGTAGATCGACTCGTCCGGCGTGATCGGCGCACCGGCGTACCCGGGCTCGCGGAGGACGAGGTTCGAGTACGTGTGGTTGGTGATCAGAGTCGTCACCTGGTGCTGCGACACGAGCGCCTGGATGTTGCGGGACTCGGGCTCACTGAACGCACTCGCACCGCGGTACGTCTCCGAGGTCAGGCTGCTCGACGCACCGGGACCACCCCAGAAGCCGGAGTAGTTGCGGTTCAGGTCGACCCCGCGGGACCGGTACGACGACTGCGCGCACTGCCCGGCGCTGGGGATCTGCCCGTTCGTGACCCGGCAGTTCTTCCGCTTCATCTCGTACCCGAGGGTCCGGCTGAGGGTGAACCCGTCCGGGTTCACCACCGGTACGACGATCACCCGCGACTTCTCCAGGATGTTCGTGATCCGCGGGTCGGTGCCGTCGTTCTTCAGCAGGTCGTAGGCGAACTCGATGGTCAACTCACCCGACGGCCACTCCCGCGCGTGGTGCAGGCCGACCATCAGGAACACCGGCTTGCCGTCGCTGGTGCCGACGTCGTGGGTGATCTCCAGGCCGCGGATCGTCCGGCCCTCCAGCGACTTCTCCTTCAGCGTGAACAGCTTCGCCTTGGTCGGGTACTGCTGCGCCAGACTCGCCAGGTCGTTGTCGTAGTCGGCCAACTGCCGGTACGCCGTACGCCCACTGGGCAATGCGGCTGCGACGGTCTTGTTGCGGACCGCCTGGGCATACGCGGCGTCGGCCTTCTCCCGGTCGCGGTCGGCACCGACCAGGTCGTCCTCGAGTGTCGACCAGGTGAAGCCGGCCAGTTGCAGCAGCCGGCGATCACTGTTGCCATAGACAACGACATCGGTGTAGCCGGGACCGGCCGACTCGGCCAGGTCGAGATCGAGCGTGGCCAGGCGCTTGCGGTCGGCCTGCGCCGGGGTGTTCACCCGGAGCAGCTGAATCAGCTCGCCGGCCTGCGCGGCTGCCACCTTGCGGTCCGGCGACGGTGCCGCTTGCACTTGGCTCGCGGCGCCGACGGCCAGAACGGCCGCCAGCGCGAGCGGGATGACGCGGGTCCATCGAGTGGGGCGGAACACGATGACCTCCAGTAGTCGAGTTGTTGCTTGCGGTAACTGGAGAGTAGAGGTCCGTCAGCGCTCTGGGAAGCCTGCCAGCTGCTTGGCGAACCCGGTCTGGGTCTTCTGCAGCTTGCCCGCCAGCCCGAGGACGGCGTTGCGGACCGGACGGAGCGGCCGCGGGAGGTTGGCCAGCCGGGTCAGGCGGTGCGCCAGTGCGATCACCCGGACCGCCTCGGCGCGACTGTTCGCGGCGTACGCGTCGAGATCCGACTCGTTGCCCGTGCTCAGCGCGACCGACAGCGCGTCGGCCAGGGTCATCGCGTCCCGCAGGCCCAGGTTCATCCCCTGACCGCCGGCCGGGCTGTGGGTGTGGGCCGCATCCCCAGCCAGCAGCACCCGGCCGGAACGGTACTCATCGGCTACGCGCTCGTGGATCCGGAACCGCGATCCCCAGACCACCTCGGTCACCTTCGGCGAGGTCCGGCGCGGACCACGGGCAGTCAGCAACTGCTGCGCGTAGGCGAGGTCGGGGTGCTCCGGAGCGTCGTGCACCTCGGCGACCAGGCGGAAGGTGCCGTCCGGCAACGGCGCGACCACGAGCAGTCCGGCGGCCGCGAAGTACAGCGCGACCTCGTCGACCGGCAGCCCGCCGTCGACGCGGACGTCGACCAGACTGCAGGACAGCTGCAGGGTGTTGCCCGGCATCCGCAGCCCGGCGAGCTCGCGGATCGTGCTGTTCATACCGTCGGCGGCCACGACGTACTTCGCCTGGATCACGTCGCCGCTGTCCAGGGTGACCTCGGCGCCGTCCGCGGTCTGGGTCAGGCCGGTCGCGGCGTACGGACGCAGGACCGTGCCGCCCAGCTCCTCCAGCCGCTCGAGCAGGACCTGCTCGGTGACCGACTGCGGGATCATCGTGATGAACGGATAGTCGGTCGGCAGGTCGGCGAACCCGACCGGGACCAGCCGGCTGTCGCCGTCGCGCACCGCGAAGTCCTCCAGCTCCAGGCCGAGCTCGACCAGCCGCTGGGTGACGCCGATCTGGTCCAGCATCTCCAGGGTCCGCGGGTGGATCACACAGGCCCGCGAGGTGTTCGCACCCTCGGCCTGCCGATCGATCACCACCACCGAGTGACCGTGCAGCCGGAGACCGGCCGCCACCGCCAGCCCGACCGGGCCCGCACCCACCACCACGACATCTGCACTCTGCGGAGTCATCGTCGCTCCTCTCTGAGGTTTATCAACGCTTGTTGACTTTTGCTGTAGGAGCCGGATCAGCGAAAGTCAACAAGTGTTGGCATATGCTGGGGACATGGCGGAGAAGAAGTCGGACCGGACCCGGGCGGCGATCCTGGCGGCGGCCAAAGAGCGGTTCGGCACGGACGGGTACGAGCGGGCCACGATCCGGGCGATCGCGGCCGACGCGGCGATCGACCCGGCCATGGTGATGCGGTACTACGGCAGCAAGGAGAAGCTGTTCGCGGCGGCGGCCGAGTTCGACGTGCGGTTGCCCGATTTCAGCGACGTACCGGCGGAGCAGCTGGGCGAGGCGATGGCAGCACATCTGATCAGGCGGTGGGAGGCGGATGACACACTCCGGGTGCTGCTGCGGACGGCGGTCACCAACGAGGTCGCGGCCGAACGGATGCGCGAGGTGTTCGCCGGGCAGCTCGCGCCGACGCTGCGGAAGCTGGCGATCGACGAGCCGGCGGTCCGGGCCGGGCTAGTCGCCACACAGGCGCTCGGCTTCGCGCTCTGCCGCTACATCCTCGAGTTCGCGCCGATCGTGAACCTGCCGGCCGAGGACGCGATCGCCTGGCTCGGGCCGACGCTCACCCGCTACCTGACAGCGCCGTTACCCAGCCAGGTGTGAAGGGCGGGGAGCGCTTCTTCCAGCGGTGGGAGGTGGGGATGCCACTTCAGCTCCCACTCGAGCGAGACCGGGTAGGCAGTGCCGTCGAGGGTCCGCAGCAGTTCCTGGATCGGGAAGTCGCCCGCACCGATGGCGACCGGGCGGTAGTCCTGGCCGGAGTCGGCGTCCTTGACCTGGACCAGCTCGAGCCATGGCTCCAGCAGATTGAAGGACTCGGCCAGGGTTTCGCCGTGCGACCAGGTGTGCGAGCTGTCCCAGATGACCTTCACGTTGTGGCCGGGGACGTCAGTGTCGAGCAGCCCGCAGAGCGCGGCGACCTGGCGGCCGGCCGAGTGCGAGTCGTGGGTCTCCAGCAGGATGGAGACGTCCCTCGGGGCGGACGTGACCCGGTCGAGGGCGCGGATCTCGCCGGCGCTCGGGGCGTCCGCCGTACTGTCGATCGTGCTGGGGTCGTCGCCGGCGAAGACCCGGACGCCGCGGGCACCGATGTCGGCGGCGAGCTCGAGATGGGCTTCGAGGGGCTGGTCCTCGACCGCGCAGAGCTTGACGTAGCTGCTCACCGTGAGGATCTCCAGGCCGGCGTCCTCGATCCGGCTCCGGAGCTCCCGCCGCTCCGCCGCGGTCAGGCCGGTGTGGGTGAACTCGTCCGGCGCGGCCCGCAGTTCCAGCCCGGACATCTCGTTGCCTTTGGCAAGCTCCAGGACATGGTCGAGCGGCGCTCCGGGACAACCGAGCGTGGCGAAGGCTAGACGCATACAGCTACGAGATCAGACCCAGCGCCGGCGCGGGTGGGTGCGCGGCGTGTTGGGCTGCTCGGGGGCGGGCGGCTGCTGCTCGTAGGAGTACGGCGACTCCTGCTGCTGGTACTCGGTCTGCTGCGGCTCGTCGTACTGCGAGCCGTAGGACTCCGTCGCGTAGTTCGGGCTGTAGGTCTCGTAGGACTCGGTGCCGCCGTACTGCGAGGCGCTGTAGGAGTCGTACGACGACGAGTCGTAGCTGTTGTTGCCCGAGCCCGAGTAGTCCGAGGTGTAGCCGCTGTAGTCGGTCGACTCGTAGCTGCTGCCCGGATACTCCGAGCTGTACGACGTCTGGTAGTCCGAGGGGGACTCGTACGACGGCTGGTAGCTGGAGTCGCCGTACGACGAGCTGCTGTAGTCCGAGTTGTAGCTGTCCGGCTGGTACGACGGCTCCGGGCCGTACGACGGGACCGGCGGCAGCGGCTTGGACGGCGTCAGGTAGTCGTCGTCCTGGCGGGGGGCCGGAGCCGGCTCGTAGTAGCCGGAGGACGCCGACACGTGCGACGACGGCATCGAGTGCTCCGACGGCGAGTACACCGTGTGCTCCGCGGGAGCGGCGTACTGCTGCGGGGCGGAGTACTCGTCGTGGGACGGGACCGACGGCTGGATCGCCGACGGGCTGTCCACCGCGACCCGAGCGGCCCGGCGGCCGGCGCGCGCAACCGGCGCGGGCTCAGGCTCGGGTGCGGGCTCGACCTCCGGCGTGGAGGTCGACGTCAGGTAGTCCGGCGTCTCGTACGAGTAGGGCTCGGAGTAGCTCGCGGCCCAGGACGGCTCGGCCGCCGGCTGCTGAGGCTGCGGCTGGTACGAGTACGGCTCCGGCTCGACGACGGTCAGTGGCGGCGTCTCGTCCAGCCACCGGCTCGAGGTGCTGGTGCCGGTCGACAGGGCGTCATCGGAACCCAGGTAATCGTTCCAGGACGTCTTGGGCGCCTCGTACGCCGTCTCCTCGGCCTGCTTCTCGTCCTGCCAGGACTGCACCGGGCTGAACTGCTCGGTCGCCGGGCCGTAGTCGTTGGTGTTGCTGTCGTCCTGCCAGCTCTCCACGACCGGGGCGAACGGGCTCCACTTCGGCGGCTCCTCCACCTGGCGGTCGCCGGAGAACGCGGCCGGTGCGGCGGGAGCGCCCGGGAAACCACCCGCGGCCGCGCCGTCGCCCGGGAAGCCCTGCGGCGCCGTCATCGGGGGTGCCATCGGAGCCGGAGCCGGAGCGAACGGGTTCGGCGCCGGAGCGGGAGGCTGCGCGACGCCGGCCATCTGGAACTCGGGCTGGCGCTCCAGCCGCCGCGGCGCCGGCATGGAGGCGGCGATCGGCTCGGAGATCGCGGGCTGCTCGTCGGTGTCGTCGTTCGCGTACGTCGGAACCGCCGTGAGCTTCGGCTCGCGCTGGTCCCACCACGGCACCCAGGCGCGCGTGGTCTGCATGTGGTTGATCTTGCGGATCACCATCGTCGCCGCGACCGCGGACACGGCCGTCAGCACGAGCGACGCCGTACCCGCCAGGGCGATCCCGCGGAGCGACCCGACGGTCGCCTCCATCCACATCAGGAACCGGCGGACCACCACGTCGAACGCGAGAGCGCCGACCCAGGCGACCCACCACGCGGACGTGAGGGTCGGAGTCCTGAATCGGCGCAGGTCGTCGGCGTAGACAGGAGTCTTCGGATCGCTGGCGAGCCAGACGTCGTCGACGATCTGTTTCGGGTACCAGAGATTCGGGCCGGGGCAGAACCAGCTGGCCAGCACCCAGCCGTGGCTGCGGCGGTGGTCGGCCTGGCAGAAGACCTCGGAGTTGACCCGGGCCCGCCAGAGCCAGATCACGAAGACCACGGCGGCGGCGACCGAGATGATGACGTTCGGGACGGCGGTGACCTTGGCGATCGCGTCGGCGCGGTTCAGATCCGCGTCGTCGACGTTCGGCATCCCGCCGAGGTAGCGGTGGACAACGGAATACGTGTTCCAGTCGGACCAGGTGGACAGCAGATGCGTGATCGTCGACGCACCCAGCAGACCGATGGCGATCTTTCCGACCGTCCCGACCTGCTGGAACTCCTCAGCTGCGTGTGGCTGCCACTCTTCTTCATGGTCTTCAACTGCAGACAGAACTGATGGCTGCGGGTGGCTCACGTCTCGCGTCCCTCGCGTTGCTGGAACTCCGTCTGTTCGGCGTTTCGGCCAAATCCTGCCCCCGCATGACCGAGCCACATTGATACCACGAAGTAGGTACGCCACGGGAGTCGGCCCCAGCACGGAGGGTGTCGACTTAACGTGTTCTTTTCGTACGCCCATCACCAGTGGTAACGAGCGATCCGACGGTCCGTGACGGTTTGGTTTACCGCGCAGGAGGTTGGAATCCGCTCTGCGTCTGGTCGAGCGCCCACCACGGCACCCACGGACGCTTCGTCTGCAGCTCGTCGAGCCGCTCGATCAGGATCACCGCCAGCACCGCGGCCGCCGTGGTCGCCACCGCCGAGAGGCTGGACAGTACGACGTTCGTCCGCAGGTCACCGAGCTGTGTCGAACCGGCCAGCACTCCCCTCTGGACGATGTTGCCGGAGACGAGGCCGACGACCCAGGTCAGCCACCAGGCCCAGACCAGCCGGGTGCCCGGGATCTCCCGCAGGCTCGCGGTCTGTGGATCGGTCCGGGGATCGCTGGCCGCCACGATGTCGTCGACGACCTGCTTGGGGTACCAGAGGTTCACCACCGGGCAGATCCAGCTGCCGAGCACCCAGCCACGGGTGAACCGGTGCTCGCCGCGGCAGAACATCTCCGCGTTCCACCGGACCCGCCACAGCCAGACGATGAACACCACCGCGGCGGCCAGCAGCGCGAGCGCGGCGACGATGCCGAGCGAGCCGGAGATCAGGTCGGCCTCGCCCAGCTGGTCCGGGTCGTCGCCGTACCTCTTCACGGTCTGGTAGGAGTACCAGTCCGACCAGGCGGTCGCCCAGGTGGTCACGGTGACGAGCCCGATCAGGATCGACGCGGCCAGGCCCATCGCCCGCTCGGAACTGAACCAGCGATCCAGCGGCGGTTGCGGTGCCCGGCTCGGCATGGGATCAGGAATAGCACAACACCGCGTGACCGGGCGAGAACATCAGGTCGCCATCGGTTCGTGGCGTATTTCCGCGAGAAACTGTCGGTGGGCGGCGCGAGGATGAGGTCATGCGCTGGTCCGTGATCGATTCGCCCATCGGCGACCTGACGCTCGCGGTCGACGAGACCGGCCTGTGCCGGTTGCACTTCGGCGCGGCCGACCGGCCGCTCGACGCCGACCCGCTGCTGACCGAGACGGCCGAGCAGCTGAAGGCGTACTTCGCCGGCGAGCTGCAGGAGTTCACCGTGCCGCTGTCGGTCCGCGGCGGCTCCGACGTCGAGCGCGCCGTCTGGGGCCAGTTGCGACGCATCCCCTACGGCGAGATGCAGACGTACGGCGAGGTCGCGAAGATCGTCGGGGACGCGGGGGCGGCCCGGGCCGTCGGAGTCGCCTGCAACCGCAATCCGATCGCCATCGTGGTGCCCTGTCACCGGGTCGTCGGCGCCGGCGGGAAGATGGTCGGCTTCGGCGGCGGCATCCCGACCAAGCGCCACCTGCTCGAGCTCGAGGCCAGGGTCACGCTCGAGACGCTCTGGTCCTGAGCCGGCACGCTGAGAAACCTGACGAAGATCTGACACCGGATCGGCGCTTGTCAGCGCGCGTCACGGGCTCCTGGAGGACTACCGTTGCTGATAGCGATCGAGTCGTTACGTTTGAAGCGAACGATTCAGCGGCCCTCCCACCTGCCCCTGGAAGACGCATAAATGAACAAAGCACAGTCCACTGACCACCTCCACCCCGACCTCAGCGCCCTGATGGACAAGAGCGCCGAGGACTGGTCGGCTCCCGAGATCCAGGACGCGGCCCGCTCGGCGCTGCAGTTGCACGCGCCCGACCGGGAACCGCTCACCTGGGTCAAGCGGTTCAAGGTCGTGCCGTGGCTGCACCGCAACGACGCGGTCTGCCAGAGCTGCGGCGGCACCTATCCGTGCATCACCCATCGGTATGCCACCCAGCTGCTCTCGGCCGGCCGGTACACGATCGCCAGGCCGGATCACCCGGATCCCGATCCGCAGGCGAACTGACGTCGTACGCGCAAGGCGACGTACAAACGAAGGCCGCGAAACCCCGACGGGGTTCGCGGCCTTCGCCGTTGCGGTCGTGGTGTGGTCAGGAGTCGGTCGGCTTGGACTCGCTCGAGCCGGTCGACTTCCGGGTGGTGGTGGTCTTCTTCGCGGCCGGGCCGTTCGCGCTCGTGCCGGCCTTCACCTCGCCGTCCTTGGCGGCGGCAGGCGTCTCGGCCTTCGGTGCCTCCGCCTTCGGTGCCTCCGCCGTGGCGGTGTCGGTCTTCGGGCTGTCCGGCTTCGCGGTGTCGGTCTTGCCGTTGGACTCCGTCTTGCCGTTGGCCGACGGGGTCTCCGGGCGGGACGTCGCACCGGCCGGGGCCGAGCTGTAGTCGCGACCGCTGGTCGGGGTCGACTGCCAGGCCGGCTCCGGCGGGGTCAGCAGCTTCTTCACCGCTGCCGCCGCCAGGGCACCGAAGCCCAGGAACAGCACGACCTTGCGGAGCCGATGGCTCTTCTTCTGCGGCACCTCGATCTCACCCTTGAGCGCGGCCTTGGTGGCCTTGCCCCGGCGCGAGGTCTCCTCGACGACCGGCTCAGCGGCGGCCGCCAGCGACGCCAGAGCGGCGGTCACCTTCGGCAGCACGTCGTCGTTGAACCGCTCACGGGCCTTCTCCGCGGCGTGCTCGGTGGCCGGTCCGACCTTGGCGAGCGCGTCGTCGATCACCGGTCCGGCCTTCTCGACTGCGACCCCCGCGTAGTGGGCGCCGCGCTCCACGGCCTTCTCGGCGTACGGCGACACCTTCTCCCGTGCGGTGCCCACAGCCGGCGCGAGGTGGTCACGGACCTGGCCGACGGCCGGCCCGAGCTTCTCCGACGCCGATTCGGCCAGTGGTCGCACCTTGTCCTTCGCGGTCTCGACCCGGCCCTTGGACTTCCTCAAACCCACGGTTCCCTCCTCGGTGCCGCCCGTACCGACGGACAGCGTTCCCGCCCATCGGCGACATGGGCTCTGTGTACGGCTCTGGACAAATCCGGCTTCATCTGCATCGTACGACGTCACAAGCCGATAACCCTGTGCCCCGGTGCCCCGAACCCACACATCCCCCACCTGCGCACGTCGGTGCACGCCTTCTTGAACCACCATGACAGGATCGAGGGCGTAAGCCGTAACCGATGAGGAGTACTCCCGTGGCCGAAGAGCTGTACGCGACCCTGCAGACGACGAAGGGTGATGTCGTCATCAGGCTGTTCCCCAACCACGCGCCGAAGACGGTGAGCAACTTCGTCGGCCTGGCCGACGGCACCAAGGAGTGGACCGACCCGCAGACCGGGCAGACCGTCACCAAGCCGTTCTACGACGGGCTGACCTTCCACCGGGTGATCGACGGGTTCATGATCCAGGGCGGCTGCCCGCTCGGCACCGGCACCGGCTCGCCGGGGTACTCGTTCGACGACGAGATCCACCCGGAGCTGCAGTTCGACCGCCCGTACCTGCTGGCGATGGCGAACGCCGGCATCCAGTTCGGCCGCGGCACGAACGGCTCGCAGTTCTTCGTCACCGTCGTACCGACGCCGCACCTGAACCGCAAGCACACGATCTTCGGCGAGGTCGCCGACGACGAGTCGAAGAAGGTCGTGGACGCGATCGCGACCGCGAAGACCGCGCCGGGCGACCGGCCGATCGAGCCGATCCTGATCAACCACGTCGTCATCGAGCGCAAGAACGCCTGATCTTGTCGCGGGGCCGAGGAGGCTCGGCCCCGCACTCCCGGGAGGACGCACCCGCGTGACCGAGACCGTCTGCTACCGGCACCCGGATCGGCCCGCCGGAGTGCGCTGCCAGCGCTGTGACCGGCCGATCTGCCCGTCCTGCATGAACAGCGCCGCCGTCGGCTTCCAGTGCCCGAACTGCTTCAACGAGGGCGTGAAGTCGGTCCCGCGGACCCGCACCTCGCTGGGCGGCATCCAGCGCGGCAACCCGCAGCTGGTCACGATGAGCCTGCTGGCGATCAACGTGCTGGTCTTCATCGCCGTGCGCGTCGGCAGCAGCCGGATCGTCAACGACCTCGTCCTGGTCCCCGTGCTGGTGGACAGCGAGCCGTGGCGATTGCTCACGTCGGCGTTCACCCACCTGCAGCTCTTCCACATCTTCTCGAACCTGTTCATGCTCTGGCAGCTCGGTCCGCCGCTGGAGCAGATGCTCGGCCGGCTCAGGTTCCTGATCCTCTACCTGCTCTCCGCGCTCGGCGGCGGCGTCGCGGTCTGGCTGTTCGCCGCTCCCGGCTCGGCCACGCTCGGCGCGTCCGGTGCCGTCCTCGGCCTGATCGGCGCCCTGCTGGTGGTCCACCGCGCCCGCGGCCTCGACATCACCTGGATCGTCGGCTACGTCGCCATCACCGCCGTCCTGTCCGTCGTCATCCCCAGCATCTCCTGGCAGGGCCACCTCGGCGGCTTCGTCACCGGCGCGGCGGTGGCCTGGATCTTCCTCCAGACCGCCAACCGCCGCCGCAACAAGGCCCGCACCTGACCGTTCAATCTGCAACTAATCGGCCTAGGCCACAATTTCCCGTCGGTTCGATGAATGCGGATGACAGCGGGCCCTGGATCCTCGTCTAATCAGGTGACGTCCCGACGGGGGACCCCAGTGGTAAGGACACCTGCGATGAGTCCACGTGCGGTGGAGAAGAGAGCACGGCCCGGCAACGACCATCGGCCGGCACCGTCAGCGAAGCAGCAGGCAACTGTCGCCGAATTCGTGCCAGAGGTAGTGCTCGTCCAGAGCGGCGTCGTAGGCGCGCTGGACCGTGCCGCCTCCGACGACCGACTCCAGAAGGAGTAGATGCGAGGCCTCGGGTGCATGCATCCCGGTCACGAGGCCGTCCACGACACGCACCGGGTGGTCCGGCCCGAGAACGAGGTCGGTCCAGCCGTGCGCCGCGGTCACCGAGCCATCCGGCGTGACAGCTGACTCGATGGCTCGGACCGCGGTGGTGCCGACTGCGATCACCCGACCGCCGTTCGACTTCACCCAGTTCACCAACCGAGCCGTGTGTGCGGGTACGTCGTACCGCTCGGGCAGGGGTGGTTCGTGGCTCTCGAGCGATGACACCCCGCAATGCAAGAGGATCGGCGCGATCAGCACCCCCTGCGACGCCAGGTCGCTCACCAGTTCGAAGCTGAACGGCCGGGCCGCGCTCGGCATCTCCGCACTGCCGGGCTCACGGGCAAAGACCGTCTGGTACGACGCGAGCGGCCACTGCTGCCCGACGTACTTGTAACTGATCGGCCGCCCGTGCCGGTCCAGATAGCCGAGCACATCGGCCACCGGGGGCTTGGCACGCCACAGCCGGTTGGAGCCCGGTTGGTACGGCGACAGCAATGTCAGCACGCCCTCCGGCAGCTCCACCTGGTCGCCCGCCGTACCGCCGAACATCGGGGAGCCGCCGTTGCGCAACTCGATCACCCAGGTGCCGTCATCGAGCGCGGTGGAGAAGTGCACGACCACCGGAGCCACCCCGGCACCGGTGATCCACGAGCCGTCGACCGCCGCGGGCAGCGTGCCGGACGTGTTCACCAGCAGTAGGTCTCCCGGGCGCAGGTGTGCACCGATCCGGTCGAAGCGGGTATGCGTGACGGTCGACCCCTCCGCGACCAGCAGCTTCACCTGATCCCGCGACAGCCCTCGGGCCTCCGGTGGTTCGGTAGCGTTCAGTGAGTCGGGCAGGACGAATCTGGTGTGGGGATGCACCCTCACGACGTCACCGCCGGCGCGAACTCGGCTGCCCGGTAGCGACCACTCGCCGGCCGGCTGTCCAGCAGCTGAAGGAACGCGGGTACGACGGTCGCCGGCTCGGGCCGGTCCGAGATGTCCTCACCGGGGAACGCGGCCTGGTGCATCGCCGTCCGCAGATCACCAGGATCAACGGCGTACACCGCCAGCGTGGGGTGCTCGGCGGCGAGGACTCGGCTCGCGTGATCCAGAGCAGCCTTGGCGGAGCCATAGCCACCCCAGGTCTCGTAGGCCTCGACCGCGGCGTCGGAACTGATGTTGAGCACCACACCGGACGTAGCGGTGAGATTCGGCAGCAACGCTTGGGTCAACGCGATCGGTGCGAGTACGTCGACCTCGTACACGCGACGCAGTTCGTCGAGATCGGCCGCACCCAACGGCTGCAACGGACTCGGCCCGAGGTAGCTCGCGTTGTTCACGAGCAGATCGAGCCGGCCGAGCTCGATCACGGCGTCGGCCAGGTCGGCCCGGTGGTCGGGGTCGGTGATGTCACCCGCGAGCGGGACCACGTCGGTCTTGCTCGCCAGCGCGTCGGCCGCGTCCTTCAAGGCTTCGGCGCCACGGGCGTCGATCACCAGCGCCCAGCCGCGGCCGGCGAGACCGTGGGCCAGCGCGAGCCCGAGGCCGGCGGACGCACCGGTGATCAGAGCGACAGGACGGTCAGAGGGTTCAGGAGTCATGACCGCACTGTCATACTTCAAGTCAACTTGAGGTCAAGAGCCTTCGAGCAAGATCCCCGGGTTGAGGACGGCGTGCGGGTCGAGCACGTGCTTGACCGCCTGCAGGGCCTCGACCGCGAGCGGGCCGATCTCGTCGGCGTAGGCCGCGCGATGGTCGGTGCCGACGCCGTGGTGGTGGGAGATCGTGCCGCCCACTGCCGCGATCGCCCGGCCGGCCGCGGCTTTCGCCGTACGCCACTGCTGGACGGGCTCGGCGGTCTGGGCCGAGATGACGGTGAAGTACAGCGAGGCGCCGGTTTCATAGACGTGCGAGACGTGGCAGAGGACCAGCGGTGGCGTGCCTTGCTCTGTCAGCGACGTCACCAGCGCTTCGGTGACGGCGGTCTTCAACGCCGGGATGCGCGACCAGAAGGCGGCGGTCTCCAGCGTCTCCACGAGAGCGCCCTCGTCCAGCAGGGGATCGCGGAGGTACGGCGCCCGGTAGCGACCGACTCGCCAGGTCTCACCCGGCCCTTCGCCGAGGTTCTGTCCGCCGGCCGCGGTCAGGACCTCGGCCGTCGCGGAGTTGTACGGCCCGTCGAATCCGACGATCGCCAGTACGCCGCCCGTGCCGCCGCCGAGCACATCCGGATCGGCCAGGTTCACCGCCGTCTCGGCCTCGTCGGACAACCGCAGGACGGTCGGCAACGGGCCGTCCTGGGCCAGCCGCCGGATCGCGGTCAGGCCATCCGCGAAGTTCTCGAACCGCCAGCCCTCGAAGTGCCGCTCGGTCGGTCGGGGACGGATGCGTACGACGACCGAGGTGATGATCCCGAACGCGCCCTCCGACCCGAGCACGAGCTGCCGCAGGTCCGGTCCGGCCGCGGACATCGGCGCCCGGCCGAGCTCGATCGTCCCCCGCGGCGTGGCCAGCGTCAGCCCGACCACCATCTGGTCGAAGCGCCCGTACCCGGCCGAGGACTGCCCGCTCGACCGCGCCGCCGCGTACCCACCGATCGAAGCGCCTTCGTAGGACTGGGGGAAATGGCCGAGGGTGTAGCCGTGCTTGGCCAGGAGCGCCTCTGCCGCCGGGCCTCGCACGCCGGCCTGCAGGGTCGCCGTCCGCGACACCTCGTCGAGCTCGACCAGTTGATCCAGCCGGCGCAGGTCGACGGTGATGAACCGGCGGTCGGGAGCGAGCCCGCCGACCACCGACGTACCACCGGAGTAAGGGACGACCGCCAGGTCGTGCTCGGCCGAGCCGGCCAGGAGAGCGAGCACCTCGTCGTGCGTCGCCGGGTAGACGACCGCGTCGGGCATGTCCGAGGTGTCGCCCGCGCGATGACGGAGGAGGTCGGTCGTCGAGTAGCCACGGGTGTGGGCCCATCGGGCATCACGGTCGGTGGCGACGTGGTCGGGCCCGACCACGTCGGCCAGGAAAGCCAGTTGGTCCGCCGTCACCCCGGGTCGCTCGACCGGATCCACGGGACCCGTCGCGGGGCGTCGTACGCCCAGGTGTTTGAGTGCGTCGACCGCGGCGGCGGGGAGGTCGACCGGGTGCGCCGGGTCGCCCCAGCGGCCGGGCGTGAGTTGCACCACCGGAAGGTCCGACTCGGTCATCGTGGGCTGCCTTTCGGTGGTGCGGGGAGGTAGCGTCCGTGGGAGGTGAAACCCCCTGGCTTCCACCTCCCACGGACAGTTCCGGGACGCCACAGTCGCTGATACACTCTGACGTGTGATGTCTCAGCGTAGCAGCGACTCGGCGCAGGAAACAGGGTCCGAGACCAACACCCGGCCGGCCCCGGCCAACGCGATCGGCGAGGAGCGCATCCTCGACGCGGCCTACGAGCTGCTGCTCGCGATCGGGATGCGCCGGATGACGATGGCGGACATCGCCCGGCACGCGGAGGTCTCCCGCGCGACGCTCTACCGGCGCTGGCCGAACGTGCAGGCCGTGGTCGCCGCGCTGATGACCCGGGAGTGGACCACCGCGCTGGTGTCGGCGTTCCAGCCGGACGCCGCGGACGGCCGGTCCCGGCTGGTCGAGGGCGTGGTCGAGGTGGTCGCGAAGACCCGCGTCCACCCGCTGATGCGCAAGATCATCGAGCTCGACCCCGAGTTCCTCACGCCGTATCTGCTGGAGCGCCGCGGCAGCAGCACGGTCGCGCACCTGGCGCTGGTCGAGGAGGGCATCAAGGCCGGCCAGGCCGACGGCTCGATCCGGACCGGCGACCCGGTCTGGCTGGCCCGGCAGATCATCCTGGTCTCGCTCGCGTCGGCGGTGTCCGGTCCGGTGATGGCGTCGCACGACGAGTTCCCGAAGCTCGACGAGGAGCTGCGAGACATGCTCACCAGGTACCTGACGCCATGACCGACCGGCGCGGTGGGACGGGGAAGGAATTCAGGACCGTGGGCAACGCGAGCCTGAACGCGACCCGCCGCGCCCGCGAGCTGGACTGGCTCGGTACGACCGGCGCGGTCGACGTGCTGGTCATCGGCGGCGGGGTCACCGGCGCCGGCGTCGCCCTGGACGCGGCCGCGCGCGGCCTGTCCGTCGCCCTGGTCGAGAAGCACGACCTCGCGTTCGGCACCAGCCGCTGGAGCTCCAAGCTCGTGCACGGCGGCCTGCGCTACCTGGCCTCCGGCCACGTCGGGATCGCGTACGAGAGCGCGGTCGAGCGCGGCATCCTGATGAAGACGACCGCGCCGCACCTCGTGCACCCGATCCCGCAGGTCGCGCCCTGGTTGCCGCAGGCAAAGTTCGCGCAGGCCGCGATGCTGCGGTCGGCCTTCCTCGGCGGCGACATCCTGCGCACGTTCGCGCGGACCAGCGACGACTACCTGCCGCACTCGCGCCGGGTCAGCTCGGCCGAGATCCTCCGCTACGCACCGACGCTGCGGCCCGACGGGCTGCGCGGCGGTTTCCTGACCTGGGACGGGCAGTTGTACGACGACGCCCGGCTGGTCGTCGCGATCGCCCGGACCGCGGCGCAGTACGGCGCACGCGTCCTGACCCGGGTCGCCGCCACCGAGGTCACCGGCCGCGGCGCGGTACTGGTCGACCAGCTCACCGGCGACCGGCTGCCGGTGGACGCGAAGGTGGTGATCAACGCGGCCGGGATCTGGGCCGATCAAGTTGCCGCAGGCATCAAACTCCGGCCGAGCCGGGGCACGCACCTGGTGCTGCCGCAGTCCGTGTTCGGCGGGTTGTCCGCCGTCCTCACGGTGCCGGTGCCGGGTCAGTTGCGCCGGGTGGTGATGGCCATCCCGGCCCCGGACGACCGGGTGTACGTCGGTCTCACCGACGAGGACGCGCCCGGAGCGGTGAGCGACGTACCCGAGGCGACCGAGGCGGAGATCGACTTCCTCCTCGACACGATCAGCTCGGCCGTGCAGGAGCCGTTGACCCGAGCCGACCTGCTCGGGACATACGCCGGGCTGCGGCCGCTGCTGGACACGGGTCATCACAAGGGTGAGGACAAGACCGCGGACATCTCCCGACGGCACGCGGTGATCACCACGGCCGACGGACTGGTGACGATCGTCGGCGGGAAGCTGACCACGTACCGCCGGATGGCGCAGGACGCGCTCGACACCGCGCTCGAGCAGTCGTCGCTCGACGTACGCCGTCCCTGCTCGACGCACCGCATTCCGCTCGTGGGTGCGGCCGACCGGGTCCGGCTCGCGGCGGTGCGGGCGCCGGCCCGATTCGTGCAGCGGTACGGCGTGGAGGCGCCCGACGTGATCGCGGGGCCGCCGTCACTGACCCAGCCGATTGCGCCTGGTCTGCGGACGACGTACGCGGAGCTGCTCTTCGCCGTCCGGCACGAGGGTGCGCTGACGGAGGACGACGTACTGGACCGGCGGACCCGCCTCGGGCTGTCGGCCGTGGACCGGGAGCTCGCGCGGCCCGCGGTCCGGGAGGCGTTCGCCGCGGTGTGATTGCAGGTTTTGACCTGTGGGTAACGGCTTGACCGCTCCTCAGCGTCGGCTAACTTGGCTGCGGGGAGGTGAACAGGTGACGCAGCCGCATCCAGGGCCGTATCAGGGGCCGGCGCCGTACCAGGGGCCGGGACCGTTCCAGGGGCCCGGGCCGTATCAGCCGATGCCGTACCAGCCGGCGCCGATCCCGCCGCGGTACCGGCCGCTGCGGAAGATCGCGCTGGTCAGCATCGTGCTGATGGGGCTGACGGCGGTCACGGCGGTGGTCCAGGCCGCGCTGCTCTGGAGCTCGTACGACGACGTCAAGCGGTTCGTCTACGGGTTGCTGTCCGAGGAGGAGATCGACCGGGGTATCGAGTCGGTCGCCGGCACCGGCCCGCTCCTCAACCTGGTCAGCTACCTGCTGATGGGGACCGCGATCGCCTTCCTGATCTGGCTGTGGCAGGCGCGCGAGAACACCGAGTTCCTGCACTCACCCCTGGCGCCACGACCAGTTCCGCCGCCTGAACCGGGCCGTGCGCTGCACCGGCACGTGCAGGGCTGGGTGGTCGGCTCGTGGTTCTGCCCGATCGTGCAGTTCTGGTACCCACGGCAGGTCGTCGAGGACGTCGTCGCGGCGAGCGAGCCGCCCGATCAGCCGGGGGTGGCCCGGACCGGCCGGATGCGCACCCTGTTGCACGGGTGGTGGGCGACGTGGACCGGATTCTGGGTGATCCTGATCGGCGGGGGCGGCATCGCCTTCCTCGGGTTCATCGTGTGGATCGTCCGCCTGGTCGACGCGGCCGACGCTGCCGACGCGACCGGTGACTACGTCGACATCTACGACCTGCAGGACTTCATGGTCCACGTCGCGCTCGCGGTCAACATCGGCTTCACCGTGGCGACCGTCCTACTCATCGCAGCCGGCGTCGCCGCCTCGCTGATGCTGCTCCAGGTCACCCAATGGCAGCAGGACCGCGTAACCCTTCCGCGCGTCACCGACGACGTGCCGCCACCGGAGCCACCCCAGTACGCCCCGCGCTACAACAACCCCGGCCCAACCTTCCCGTCCTACGGCCCCAGGCCTTAGAAGCGGCACAGTACGACGCTCGCGTCGTCGTAGCGTTTGCCGCGGAAGGTGTTCGGGTGGGCGGCCTCGTCGAGGGCCCAGACTCGGGTGATGAGCTCGGGTAGGCCGTCTGTGGTCAGGATGTCGAGTAGGTCGGCCCAGGTGTGGCCGTAGCGCTCGACGTAGCGGGCGGCGCCGTCGGTCATTGCGGTGATCACGTCGACGTCCGCGCGATCCGTCGTACCGGTCACGGCTTCGTAGGCGGCCTCGGGGTCGGTGCTCGCGACCCAGAAGCCGCCGGGTTGGTTGCGGAACCGGCGGACTGCCTCGAACGTGTACTCGGGCAGGAGGTCGATCCGGTCGTCGCTGTGCACAGTCACGGACCCGCTGGGCGATCGCGCGACGATCGGTGAGTCGGCGAGGACGAGGTGCTCGACGTGGTCCGGGCGGAAGCGGAGCATCGCGACGGTGGATGACGGGCTGTCGGGGTTGGTCACGTCGCAGGTGCCGGCGTGGGTGGCCCGGATTGCGCTGATCGCGTCAGCGAGAAGGTCGGCGAGTGGCGCGGAGGAGTGGGTGAGGAGCGGCGGCGCGAGCTGGGTCGCGAGTTGGCCGACCAGCCAGGCGACCGAGTGGCGGCAGCCGGAGTCCACACCGTTCGGGGCGGTGGCGCCGTCGAGGACGACGACGAAGCCGGGTCCGGTGAGGACGAGATCCTCGTTCACCGCGGGCGGTCGCCGGTCCGGCGCGGGCAGGCTGAGCGAGCGGATCTCCACCCGGCCAGTCTGCTACGTATGGCCTGACCAACTGTCGGCCAGGGACTGCTCGAGGGAGATCTTCGGGGACCAGCCGAGCTGAGCACCGATCAGGTTCACGTCCGCCTGCTGCCAGCTCACCCCCGGATCGCCGTCCTCGACGATCGTCGCCGGCTGGCCGCTCAGCTCGAACAGCTGACCGGCGACATCCCGGGCGAGGGTCGCCCGGCCGGTGCCGACGTTCAGGACCGGCGGCGGCTTCGCGTCCGCGAGGGCCACCGCGACCACCGCCTCGGCGACATCGCGGACGTCGACGAAGTCCCGCCACACGTCCAGCGAGCCGACCTCGATCAGCTGCCGGGAGCGGAGATCGCGGATCACCCGGCCGGTCAGCGTGCTGTCGGGTGCGCCGGGGCCGGTCACGTCGAAGATCCGGAGTACGACGGCGTCCGCGCCGTTCCGCTGGGCCCGCAGGACGAGCTCGGATCCGGCCAGCTTGGTGGTCCCGTACGGGCCGGCCGGGTGGGGTTCGGTCTGCTCGTCCAGGCTGGTGCCGTGCGGACCACCGCCGTACTCGGCCGCGGAGCCGAGCTGGACGAAGCGGGCGTGGCCGGCGTTGTCCCGGGCCGAGGCGAGCAGGGCCTCGACGGCGATCACGTTGGCCCGGACCAGGTCGGCCGGCGCGCCGAGGGTGGCGCCGGCCGCGTTGACGATCACGGTCGGCTTGTACATGCCGATCTGGGTGTCCAGGGCGTAGGAGTGCATCGACGCCAGGTCGCACAGCCGGTACGGCTCGCCCCGGCTCCGGCTCAGCCCGCGGTACTCGATCCCACGGTCGGCGAGCAGCGCGCAGATCCTGGCGCCGAGGAAGCCTCCCGCGCCGAACACCATCACCCGCTCAGTTCCGGTCACCCCTCCATCGTGCGGCCCGTAGTTGTCGGTCCGCCTACCGTTCTCCGTCGTACCGATCACAACTGCTGTACGGCGATCACGGGGATGTCGGCGTGAACTGGCAGGGTAGGCACTCCTGGCACCGATCGAGGGAGCAGTCATGGCCGACCGCGCGCGACCGGGAGCGCCGACCGAGTCGACGATCCGCGACTGGGACGACGCCGACCCGTCCGGGCAGACGTACCGCCGGGTGCAGTTCATCGACTCCGACCTGACCGAGGTGGACAACCGCGGCGGGATCTTCGAGGAGTGCACGTTCCGCGGGGTCCGGTTCAACGCCTCGACCCACACCGACGCCGCGTTCGTGAACTGCACCTTCGTGCGCTGCTCGCTGTTCGACACCACGTTCACCCGGTGCAAGCTGGTCGGCAGCTACTTCGACGACTGCACCTACAACCTGATGAAGGTGTCCGGCGGCGACTGGTCGTTCACTGGCCTGCCGGGCGCGGACCTGAAGGGGACCGAGTTCACCGGGGTGAAGCTGCGCGAGGCGGAACTGACCGGCATCCGGGCGGCGAAGGCGGTGCTGCGGGACCTGGATCTGTCCGGTGCGTCGCTGCAGCGGGCCGATTTCACCGGCGCCGACCTGCGGGGCTCCGACCTGTCGACGCTCGATCCGCTGACCGTCGTCCTGAAGGATGCGCGGATCGACGTCACCCAGGCGATGGTCGTCGCGGCCAGCCTGGGGCTCGACGTCCGGCCCTAGCCTGTGGATATCTCCATGTAGTCGGGCCGTCATCCCCCGTTTTATCCACAGGCTGTGGATAACCATCCGGATAACTCTGCATCCGTTCCGTGATCTCACCGCGCTCGCGCTACCGGGCGCAACCCGTTGGCCGGCTTCGGGGCCGGTTTCAAGACCGGCACAGGCCGCTGGACCAGCCCGCCGCGGCGATGCCGGGCCACCTGCCGGGAGCGTACGACGAGCATCGCGGCGTGCTCGACGACGTACGGGCCGGCGACCAGCCGGCGGCTGCGGGTGATGGTCTGCAGCCCGGCGGCCACTCCCACGCCGCAGAACGCGCCGAGCGAGTTCGCGATCAGGTCGTGCAACTGGCAGGACCGGCCGAGCTGCGGGATCAGCGCCTGGACTGCCTCGACCGCGGCCGACATCCCGATCCCGGCCGCGATGCCGTCGGCCGGCCGACCGCTGGCCAGCGTGAGCATGCCCGCGGCCGGGACGAACAGCAGGACGTTGAGCAGGCCCTGGAGCGAGGTCAGTCCGCCGGTGGTCGTCAGGTGTGTGCCGCATTGGCCGATCTGACCCAGCCGGTGAGCGGTCGGGCTGAGGGTAGCCGCGAGTACGAGTGCGAACGCCGCCGGCAGGCAGGATGCCGCCAGCCGCGGGACCAGGTCGCCGGGCCGGCGCAGCGACGAGATCGCGATCGGCAGGGTCATGCCGGTGAGCACGAGCCAGGTGTCCAGTAGGTGTGGGATGCCGCGATAAGTCTCGAGCACGCGTCCGGACCCTCCCGTGGTCGACCGGCTGACTCGAACTCTTTCGTCGTCGATTGCGCTTCCTCACCAGACGATCTGCCGTCGGCTCCCACCGCCACCAGGCTTGTCCGGACATCTGCACGCACCCGCAAACAGTCCGTGACAATCCGTGCACAAACTGTCACGGAAGGAAGGTGCTCAGGGCAACGATCTTTTGCATGCCTCCACCGATCGGTGGAGTGGCCGATCCACCGGACGAGGACCGGGCAGGGCCGCGCGGGCGATGTGCGGGTGGGGTCGCGATCGCGACAGTGAAGAGGTGTCGAGATCACAGCAAAGGAGTTCCGAGATGTCATCCATGGTCGACGTGCAGCACCCCCGGAGCGTCGGAGCGTTGCGCAGCGTGCAACTGCTGGTCGGTGCCTACCTCGCCCTCAGCGTGCTGACGCTGGTCGCCATCATTGCCCTGCGCAACGATGCGGCGGCGGTCAACGACGCGGTCTGGACCCGCGGCACGATCGTGGTCGCCAGCGCGCTGCTCACGTTCGCGTTCGCCCGCCGGACCGCCCGCGGATCCCGGAGGGGATTCCTCCGGCTGCGGCTGGTGTCGGCGATCATGCTGGTCGCGATCGTCGTGATCATCGCGTTGCCGGGGACCTTCCCGCTCTGGATGAAGTGCGAGCAGGCGATCTGCGGGCTGCTGCTGCTCGGTGTCGCGCTGATCGTGAACGGGCGGCACTTGCGCTCGGTGTTCACTGGGCAATGAGCACGACGGTGATGGGTGAGGAGAGCGGGATGAGCGAGCGGGTCTGGCCGGTGCGGTTGACGGTGGCGCCGTACGTCCTGCTCGCCTTCCTCACCGCGATCACCGCCCTGATCAAGCGGTCCGAGCCCGGGTCGCTCGCGGTCGACCTCGTGCTCTGTGCCGCGACCGCCCTGTGGATGCTCGCGATGTTCACGCTGCGCCCGGCGGCCCGGGAGCGGTTCGGCCCGATGGCGGTCTTCATCACCGGCTTCGTCGTGCTCATGGCCGTGCTGGTGATCCGCGATCCGTGGTTCGGCTTCCTCACCCCGGCCGGGTACTTCTACACCTTCCTCCTGCTGCCCTGGCCCACCCGCCTGGTCGGCGTCGGCGCCGTCGCGGTGGTGGCCGGTACGGCGCAGGCGTACGCGATCCCGAAGGACGACCTGGCAGGCGTGCTCGCGTACGTCGCGGTCCTCGGGGTGAACGTGGCCGGGATGTGCCTGGCCGCGTGGCTCGGCTGGCGCAGTGAGGTGCTCAGCCGGGAACGCCAGGAGGCGGTCGACGCGCTGACCGAGACCAACCGCCGCCTCGAGGCGACCCTGGCCGAGAACGCGACCCTGCACGACCAGCTCGTCATTCAGGCACGGGAGGCCGGCGTCCACGACGAGCGGCACCGGATGGCCCGCGAGATCCATGACACCCTCGCGCAGGGGCTGACGGGGATCGTCACCCAACTCCAGGCGGCCGAGCATTCGACCGACTGGCGCCGGCACGTGACGGCCGCGGTCGGTCTGGCTCGGGAGAGTCTGACGGAGGCACGTCGTTCGGTCCACGCCCTTCGTCCACAGCCCTTGCAGTCGGCGACCTTGAGTGAGGCGATCGACGACGTCGTACGGCGCTGGTCCGCTCTGCACGGGATCGCCGTACAGCTGACGACGACCGGCACGCCGCGGGTGATGACGCCCGAGGCCGAGGCAGCTCTGCTCCGTGCGACTCAGGAGGCACTCGCGAACGTGGCGAAGTACGCGCAGGCGACCCGCGTCGGTGTGACGCTGTCGTACATGGAGAAGGGGGTCGCCTTGGACGTCCGCGACGACGGTGTCGGCTTCGACCCGTCCCGGCAGACCAGCTCGGAGGGCGGCGGGTTCGGCCTGGTCGCGATGCGGCAGCGGATCGAGGGCCTGAACGGAACGCTCGAAATCGAGTCCGAGCCAGGATCGGGTACGGCGATCTCCGCGTCGGTCCCGACCGCCGGGGCGGGGGTGCCGGCATGATCAGGCTGCTGATCGCCGACGACCATCCGGTGGTGCGAGACGGGTTGAGCGGGATGTTCGCGGCCGAGCCCGGGGTCGAGGTGGTCGGCGAGGCGGGTGACGGTGCCGAGGCGATCCGGCTCGCGGAGGCCCTGCGGCCGGACGTGATCCTGATGGATCTGCAGATGCCGGGTGTCGACGGTCTGGCCGCGATCGCCGAGCTCGGGAAGCGCGGTGTCACCGCTCACGTGCTCGTGCTGACCACCTACGACACCGACGGGTACGTCGTACCGGCGATCGAGGCCGGCGCGACCGGCTACCTGCTGAAGGACGCCCCGCGCGACGAGCTGCTCCGAGCGGTCCGAGCCGCGGCGGACGGTCAGTCGGTCCTCGCGCCGTCCGTGGCGAGCGCCCTGATGAATCGCGTCCGTACGCCGCCTGCACCCGAGCTGCTGAGCCCACGCGAACTCGAAGTGCTCCGCCTCGTCGCCGCCGGCAACACCAACCGGGAGGCCGCGGCCCACCTGTTCATCAGCGAGGCGACGATCAAGACCCATCTGATCAACATCTACGCCAAGCTCGAGGTCCCCGATCGCGCGTCCGCCGTCGCCGAGTCCTTCAAGCGCGGCCTGCTCTGAGTGCCACCGCAGCCGCGGCCCGCTCCTCACCATCCGCACGGAGCCCGTCGATCACCCCGTCGACGTCGGCTTCAGGCCTGTTCTGGCTGAGTTTGAACTTCGCCTCGATCCGGTTGATCGCGATCTCGACCCCGACGATCGCCCGCAGTTGCCCGCTGACGAACTTCTCCGGCGCATCGTCCACGGACCACGGCTCCGCCCGGCCCGCCTCGTGGTGATCCGACAACCGCCGAACGACGTCCTCGACCCAGGCCGGGTCGTCGTGGACGGTCATCGTTCCGTAGACGTGCGCGGTGACGTAATTCCAGGTCGGCACCACGCGGCCGTGCTCCCGCTTGGACGCGTACCAGGCCGGCGAGACGTAGGCGTCCGGCCCGCGCATGATCACCAGCGCCTCGCCGATCACGTCGCGGCGCCAGTGGTCGTTGTTCCGCGCGAAGTGCCCGAGCAACACGTTCCTCGACCGGTCGTAGCTGAACGGCAGCATGGTCGCCACCAGCCCGTCCGGCGTCATCGTCACCAGATCGGCGGCGCCGTGGTGGGCGAGCAGGTCCTGAACCGCTTCGTCATCGGCGGCGAAATGCGCGGGCACGTACATCGGTCACATCCTCAACTGTCGCGAACAGCAACAGTCTCCCCGCCGCGCCGGCCGGCCGTCAGGTCCATTCCGCGCAGCATTCAGCAGTCCACTCAGTGCACGACTTCGTGTTCCCACTCGTCGCGGGACTGCGTGTGCAGGCGCCAGTACTGGTCGGCGATGTCGTCCGGGTCCCACTGCGTACCAGGAGCGACAGCGTCGGTCACTGTGACGGAAGCGGCGTGGATGCCGGCAGCGCCGTACTGCTGGTCCAGGAGTGTGACGAGCGTTCGAACGCCGGCCTTGCCGAGGGAGAGGCTGGCGTAGGTGGGCTTCGGCTCGGGCATGCCGCCGGTGATGAGGAACGTGCCGCTGCCGCGCTCGGCCATCGCCGGTACGACGTGGGCCGCGGTGGTGATCGCACCGACCACGTTGACCGCCCACGCGTCCAGCTGCTGCTGAGCGGTCAGGTCGCCGATCGCATCCGGCTGGATGAGCGCCGCGTTGTAGACGACCACCTCGGGTACGCCGTGCTCCTCGATCACCCGGTCGAGCGCGGCCCGCAGCTCCGCCTCGTCGGTGCTGTCGGCGGTGAGCGCGAGGACGCCGGCGCCCGCGAGCGCGTCGGCCGCCGCCTTCACCTTCTGCTCCGAGCGCGCGATCAACCCGGCGCTCATTCCTTCCCGGACGAACCGCTTGGCCACCGCCAGGCCGATCCCTGGTCCGACTCCGACGACTATGACTCCTGACATGCCACGACCGTAAAGCCTGACATCAGTGTCAAGGTCAAGTCAGCGCCGGGGGAGCACGCTTGACGGTGGTCGTGAGTGGGGCCTAGGTCTGCGCGGGCGTGGACTACGGCCGCGGCGTACCGACGCTGACGCGGATCGACGGACGCAGTGGCCGCAGTCTGCTGACGACCGCGCTGTCCGGCGAGATCGTCAGCGAGTAGGAATCCACACCCGCATGGCGTGCGGACCGCGGTTGGACCACGCGTAGTAGGGGATCAGGGTGAGATCAGTGGTCTCCGGCGGCGGAGTGGTCGTGCCGTAGGGGCGGTAGGGGTCAGGCGATTCGGCCACTACCGCCCCGACGGTGTGGAGGACTGTGACGCCGCGGAGCAGGTCGGCGCGGTGTTCGGATGTCAGTGCTGCCGTCGGGTCGAGGCGGAGGTCTTCCAGCACGACGTGGGCGGCCTGGTCCGGTTGCTCGATGGCGTAGACCAGTGGGCCTCGCGCTACCGCGACGCAGCCTCGGGTCGAGTCCATCCGGTCGTTCGAGACCATCAGACGCGGTGACATGGGCAACTGCAGCACGATCTGGTCGCCCGCGTGGAAGACCCGGCGGACCCGCGTGTATTCGCCCGCGGCCACGGGCTTCTCGTCGACCAGAGCTCCCTCGGCCCAGTCCGGGATGCGCAGCGCCAACTCGACCTCACCGGCCGGGGCCTCCAGGACAGTCACCGTGACCCGGCCGTCCCATGGGTACTCGGTCTCGACGTCCACTGCGAACTCACCGGCAGTCAGCGAACTCACGGCGTACTGATGAATCTGCAGCCCGTCCGGGGTCGCAGTGGCCAGGTACGCCGGGAGACTGGCCAGCGTTCGCATCACATTGGGCGGGCAACACGCGCAGTTGAACCACTCCCGCCGCCCGTACGCCGGTGCCCGCTGCACATCACCACGAGCGCCAGTGCGACGGTGCAGCGTGTTCACGTAGAAGTAATCCGCCCCCTCGAGCGACACGGCCGGCAGGATCGCGTTGTAGAGCAGGAGCTCGATCTGATCGGCGTATGTCGACTCACCCGTGGCCAGCAGGAGTCGCCAGGCCCACTGCAGCGCACCGATCGCGGCACAGGTCTCGGCGTACGCACGGTCGGCCGGCAACTCGTAGGCCTCGCCGAACGCCTCACCGTCCCACCGCGACCCCACCGCACCCGTGACGTGCTGCTTCTGGCGGCGCATCGCGTCGTACTGATGCCGTACGGCGGCCAGCAGCTCGGCGTCCCCGGTTTCGATGGCGACATCCGTCGCCCCGGTGGCGAAGTACACCGCCCGTACGGCGTGCCCCTCGAGCGGTTCCGCCGCCCGGACCGACACCAGGTCGGCGTAGTGCGCCGGGTCGCCGTAGTGCGACGGATCGAACCCCGGCTTGGTCGCCCGCCCGTGCCCCCGCGCTTCGACGAAGTACGACGCCAGGTCGAGATAGCGCCGTACGCCGGTGTGCCGGTACAGCTCGACCAGCGCGGACTCGATCACCGGATGGCCTTCGAGCTCGGTCCGTCCAGACGGTCCGAACGTGTCGGCGAGGTGGTCGGCCAGGCGGGTCGCCACGTCGAGCAGTCCCGTCTCGCCGGTCGCCCGTGCGGTTGCCACCGCGGCCTGGAACAGATGGCCGGCGCAGTAGAGCTCGTGGCTCGTCCACAACCGCGCGTACCGCTCCTCGCCACGCACCTGGATGGCGGAGTTGAGGTACCCGTCGTCGACCTGCGCGGCCGTGACGACCAACTGCCCGAGGTGCAGAAGGACTCGACGCTGAACGTCGAGATGGTGCAGAGCTCGGCCGTCTTCACGATGTGGTTCAACTCGTCGACACCCGCATTGAAGGACGCGGCCGTGCGCCGGGCGCTCTGGCAGGCGGTCGACTTCCCGACCATCATCAAGAAGCTCTACCCGCAGACCGGCTCGCTGTCCGACTCGGTCGTGTCGAAGCAGACCCTCGGATACGTCGCGCAGACCCCGGTGAAGTACGACCCGACGGCGGCGAAGGCCGCGCTGACGGCGGCCGGCTTCGACTTCGGGACCAAGCTCCGGCTGCAGTTCGCGAACGCCGAGTTCCAGCAGTTCAACCAGGCGGTCGTCTCCGACCTGCAGAAGATCGGCGTCCAGGTCGACCTGCTGCAGAAGGAGCAGGCAGTGTTCACCAAGGACCTGCTCGCGCTGAACTGGGACATCAACTTCCAGCAACTGTCGAACCCGATGCTCGACGCCGCGAACACCGTCGGCCGGCTCTACCCCTGCGCGGCCAAGCGCAACGGCTACTGCAACCCCGCGCTCGACAAGCTGATCGCCCAGGCCGCGGCGAGCACCGACGAACAGCAGCGGGTGAAGCTGTACGGCGACGCCGAGAAGATCATCTGGGACGACGCGGTCGGCATGTTCCCGATGGCCGTCAAGTACGCCTACGCCTGGAACAAGCGCCTCACCGGCTTCACCCCCGACCCCAACGGCCTCCCCGACTTCTCCAAACTCCAGGTCACCTCTTGAGCGGCGCCGACTTGTCCACAACTGTGCGGGACGCTGTGGCTGACCAGGCTTCAGCGGAGAACCTGCTGGAGGTGTCCGGGCTGGTCGTCGACCTGCCCGGGCGCTCCGGCGCGGTACGGATCGTCGACGGGGTGTCCTTCGACATCCCGGCGGCGACCACGGTCGGGCTGATCGGCGAGTCCGGGTCCGGCAAGACCATGACCGCCAACGCCCTGATCGGTCTGCTCCCCGACGGCGCTTCGGTGGACGGTTCCCTCAGCTGGCGCGGCGAGGAGCTGCTGCAGGCAACATCCGCCCGCCGCCGACAGCTGCGCGGCCACGAGATCGCGATGATCTTCCAGGACCCGCTCGCCGCTCTCAACCCGACCCAGACCATCGGCCGCCAGGTCGGCGAGATCCTCCGCCGCTCCGGCTCGTCCCGCTCCACCGTCCGCGACCGAGTGATCGAACTCCTGGACCGCGCCGGCATCCCAGACCCGGCCACGAAGCTCGGCAGCTTCCCGCACGAGTTCTCCGGCGGCATGCGGCAGCGCGCCATGATCGCGATGGCGCTGGCCGGCAGCCCGTCTCTCCTCCTGGCCGACGAGCCGACCACCGCCCTGGACGTGACAGTCCAAGCCCGCATCCTCCGCCTGCTCCGCTCCATCCAGGAGGACGCCGGCCTGGCGATGCTCCTCGTCAGCCACGACCTCCGCGTCATGGCCCACGTAGCCCACCAGGTCGTCGTCATGTACGCCGGCCGCGTCGCCGAGCGCGGTCCGACCAGTGCAGTACTGCGCCACCCGGCCCACCCGTACACACGGGCGCTGGTCGACAGCGTCCCCGCCGTACGAACGAAAACCGCCCTGGCCCACCCACTCCCGGGCACTCCGGCCACCCCCGCCAACCGCCCGACCGGCTGCGCGTTCCACCCCCGCTGCCCCCTGGCCCGGGACCGCTGCCGCACCGAGCAGGCGGAGATACGGGCTGTGGCACCAGACCGCTGGACGGCGTGCCACTTCGCCGAGGAGGTGCTGGACCGATGACCACGGACGTCGCTGAGCCACCGCGCGATGACACGGCTCTGCTGGAGGTGCGCGACCTCCGCGTCGCCTTCGGCCCGCGCCGCAAGCCGTTCGTCGCAGTCGACGGAGTCACCCTGACCGTGGGCGCCAACGAAACCGTCGGCCTGGTGGGGGAGTCCGGCTCCGGCAAGACCACCGTCGCCCGCTCGATCGTCGGCCTCGTCCGCCCGGCCTCGGGCCAGATCTCCTACAACGGCCACCCGCTACCCCTGGGCACCCGCCGCGGCGGCGAACTCCAGCGCGCCATCCAGATGGTCTTCCAAGACCCCCGCTCGTCCCTCAACCCCCGCATGACCGTCGCCGCGATCATCACCGAAGCCTGGCGCACCCATCCGGTCGCCGCCCCCTCCGGCGACCGCACACCCGCCCTCCACCAACTCCTCGCCGACGTAGGCCTGGACGCCGGCGTGGCCCACCAACGAGCCAGCCAACTCTCCGGCGGCCAATGCCAGCGAGTCAGCCTCGCCCGCGCCCTAGCGGTCAAGCCGAGGCTGCTGGTCTGCGACGAAGCCGTCTCCGCCCTCGACGTCTCCGTCCAGGCTCAGATCCTCCGCCTCCTGGAGGACCTCCGCCAACGCCACAACCTCTCGATCCTCTTCATCTCCCACGACCTGGGCGTAGTCCACCAAATAGCCGACCGCATCGCCGTCATGCGCCGCGGCGTACTAGTAGAAGAAGGCCCAGCCACCGAGGTCCTCGGATCACCTCAGCACGAGTACACCCGCACCCTGCTCGACGCGGCACTGGAGCTCAACTCTTAGTCCACCGTCGTCCCCGCGGGGTACCTCCGGACGCCACGCCGGTGGGGGGTACCGGCTTGGGGATGCCCCGGCTGAGCGGAGCATCCCCCGGACTCGGCCCGGCTCGAACGGGCGGCCACCCTCTCCGTCACGGGCGCTCTCATCCGGAGCCAGAGCGCCTTGGGCGAGGACCACCCGAGTCTAGATGTGACCGCACCTGCGCGACCGGCAATTCCTGCTAGCCCGCACGCAGGTCAGCAGCGTGCTCGTAGTCGCGGTGCCAATCGCCCGTCGGCGGCAGGATCACCCGCTCGGCACCGGCCTCCTCATAGGCGGCGAGCTGCCCGGCCGGATCGCCACTCAGGTCCGGTGCGACAACTGTTGCCTTGAGAGCGGGCCGGTTGTGCTCCGCGGCGAGCTCGTTGATCCGGTCCAGGTTCGCCCGGACCTCGGCCGGCGTCATCGCGACCGTCGCCCACCCATCGCCGTACGTCGCCGCCCGCCGGTGCGCCCGTACACCGTTGCCCGCGACAACAATCGGCGGGACCACCGAGCCGGGGGAGAGCGTCGCCTCGAGCCCATCCGCGAGTACGACCGGCTTCCCGGCGATCAACTCCGGCAGCACCGCGAGCGCCTCATCCGTCAACCGCCCGCGCGCCGCGAACTCCACGCCAGCCGCACGCCACCCGACATCACCATGCGCCGGATTCCCCGTGCCGACTCCGAGCACGAGCCGATTGTTCGAAACCAGCTGCAGCGTGCTCACCTGTTTCGCCGCCCATGCCACCGGCCGCAACGCCAGCAACATCACGTTGAACCCCACCGTGATCCGCTCGGTCACCGCCGCCGCGGTAGCCAGCACCACCGAGCTGTCCAGCATCGGCGCACTGGCGATCAGATGATCCGTGGACCACACCGAGTCCAGCCCCACCTCCTCGGCGAACCGAGCACTCTCCCGCACATCCCCCAGCATCGCCCGCCCCGCCTCCGGCGACGACGTCGGCAGAATCACCCCGATCTCGAGTCCCATACTCCCGGCAACCCACCCCTCGGCGACCCTATTCCGCACGTCGCCGAACTGTCCCCGCCGTAGTCCAGGATGGAACGTGAGGTGATGAGATGACCATTCCACCGCAAGTACGCGTGGGCGCGTTGACGATCACGGCAGCCCGGCCCCGCGAGCTCGCACGCTTCTACGCCACCCTCCTCGGCTGGACGTACATCCGCGAAGAACCGGCCCGCCCAGGAGAGCCGCCGTACGCCGGCTACGCCCTGATCTGCCCGCCGGACGGCACCGTGGCCCCGGCGCTCAACTTCGACTACGACCCCAACTACCGCCGCCCGATCTGGCCCACCGTCCCCGGCGAGCAGTCACCCACCATCCACCTCGACCTGGGCGTGGACGACCTCGACACCGCAGTCTCTTGGGCAATCGGCTGCGGCGCGAGCGTCGCCACCCTCCAGGCCCGCCCATCAGAACACCGCGTCATGATCGACCCCGAAGGCCACCCCTTCTGTCTGTGCTTGTCCTGACCACCTGATTCAACACATCCGCCTGCTAGAGGTTGCCGCCGGCAACGGCTCGCCGCTCGTCCAGGTAGGCGAGGGCCCGAGCGAGCGATTGCTCGGCGTTCTCGCGGGTGTCGAGCTGCAGCCAGGGACTCGCCGGGTACTTGGACGGCGAGACCGATGCATCGCCGGACTGCAACGCTTGGACAGCGCTGTTCGTGGCCGGAGCTTCAGGCGAAGCGACTTGGACGTCCACGATCTGACTCGGCATCCGTGGTCGCGACCGAAGCCGGCGCCCGAGCTCTTCGAGATCGGGCAGGACGCACTCGATGAAGCAGTAGGTCGCCGACTGCCGCGCGGCGACGGCCGTGGTCTCGTTCACGATCCATTCGAACCGGCACGGGCTGTCGAGAACGACACTGAACCCCTGCTCGAGCAGCGCCTCCGCCATCGCCCACCCGCCGCGGTAGCCCACCTTCCCGACGAGATCCCACTCGATCCCGACGTCGAGCGCGGTGGACTTGAGCACGTCCAGGTCGAGGACGACCGCTCCGGTCCGACGCCCGATCTCCGCCGCGACCGTACTCTTGCCGGCCCCGGGCCGCCCCGCCATCTGCAGCAGAAAAACCCCACCCGCCGACCCCAGCCCTCCGACCTCACTCATGCCCCCATCCTCCGGCCACCGCGGGTCACCCCAGAAGTCCTCCGCCGGTCTGTAGGGTCCGCTCGAGGGCGTGCAAAATGTCCTGCACAGCAGCCGGGCAACGATGCTCGCCAAGCTGCACGGCCTGTCGGAGTACGACCGCCGCCCCCAGCCACACCAACCGGCACGAACCTCCTCGGCCTGGTCAAGCACGCACTGAACCCCGTCATGGTTCCGAGACGACCCATACGCCGAGATCGACAGGTGGGCCACCCCCGACGAATCGAGTGCCTACCACCGCCGAACTCAACCTCGACACCCCAGGCCACGTAGCCCATTGGCCCGACGCCCGGCGTCGATTTCCGCCTCCGGGAGGACCCAGATCCACGACTGAGTGAGGCCCGCCGCGGATCCACCAAGCAGCTGTGTGGGGAAACAAGGATCTCACCGACCACGGCATCGCGCTCGGGATCTGCCGGGCGTGGTCAACCGTCGAATCAGGCGTGAGCTGGATCAGCTCACGATCCACGGCGCGCGGGACCACGGTGCGGTCGCCGCGCGGTAGCGCGCAACGCGGGCGAAGCCCCGCCAGTTCGCGCGGCAGCGCGTACGCGGGCGGCAGCCCGCCAACCCCTGCGGCAGCGCGGAGATCGCGCGATAGCGCGCAGACCGCGCGACAGCGCCAGGAGCGCGCGGAGCACGCACCGTTTCGGGTGGGCGGGAGCGGCGCGTAGCACGCGACGGAGACATCCCAGGGGGTTGGGGTGTCAAGCGGCGGTGGTTTGTGGGTGTTGGGGCCAGGCGGTGGTTTCGTTGTAGGGGGTGTGGGTTT
>NZ_JBVJHF010000011.1:0-221804 GCF_055586945.1 Kribbella sp. NPDC048837 | reverse complement strand
CCGGCGACCCGACCCGTCCATCACCTCGACATCGTGCTGCGCCTCAGACCAGTCATCACCCACAAACAACACCACCGACCCCACCCCCTCCACACCCACGAACACAGGAGAGACCAGCGACCTAATGAACAGTGCTCACACCCACAGCCTCACACCCCACGAGCCGGCACGACATCCCAGCAGCCATCAACCCTCCCAGAACCACCAGCCAGGGCACGATCTCCGTCAAGAACTCACCACGTCCAGGAGCGCCCCAGTGCTCACCAGCCAGCAGCACGAGTCTGCACCCAAACCACAGACCCAACACTCATTAGGAGCGGGCGTAGCACCGCGAGGGAAAGACAAACCCCTCACGCGGTGAGGGGAGAGTTGGTGGAGACGAGGGGACTTGAACCCCTAACCCCTGCCTTGCAAAGGCAGTGCTCTGCCAGTTGAGCTACGCCCCCGTGACGGGGTGGTCAGCGGCCCGGGGTGACCGGGTCGACGGCCTCGGCCCAGAGGTCCTTCTCGGCGCGGGACTGCTGGGTCTTCTTGTAGGCGAAGTATCCACCGATGCCGGCCAGCAGCACCAGCAGGATCTTTCTCAGCACTGGAGACTCCTCGGAATCGGGCTTCGTGGTGGTGGGCCTAACTGGACTTGAACCAGTGACCTCTGCCTTATCAGGGCAGCGCTCTAACCGTCTGAGCTATAGGCCCGCGTTGCGGGGTGGAACCCGGGAGAGATTACCGCACCAAGTGCCTGTCTCCCAAACCGGTTCCGGCCGGACCCACCAGGGGCCCGGCCGAGGCAGGTCAGTCCTCCGATGCCAGCGTGACTTCGAGGCCGCCGAGGAGCGTGGCGGCGATGTTGTAGAGGAAGGATCCGAGCGTCGCCAGCGCGGTGATGATCAGCACGTCGGCGCACGCCAGCAGGGTGGTGAAGCCCATCACCTTGCCGGTGTTGATGTAGTTCTCGATCCGGAACGGCTCGGCGGTCGGCGTCCCCAGCACCTCTTGGACGGTGCTGTTGATGTTGTCGAACACACCGGCCGCGCCGATCGCGGACCAGATGATGAACACTGCGACCCAGGTCACGATCCCGAAGGCGATCGACAGCAGGAACGCCGTCTTCATCACCGACCACGGGTCGATCCGGGACATCCGCAGCCGCGCCTTGCGGGTCTGCGGCCGATTCGACACCTTCGGCTCCCTTTCGGCCTTCGCGGTGAGCCGGGTGTCGGCCTTGTCCACCTTGTCGGCCTTCACTGCGGCGGCCTTGTCCAGCACGGCCTGACGCGCCGCGCTCACCCGGTCACCGAACGACACGGTCTTGGGCTCGGTCTTCCCGGTCAGTCCGTACGACGATGCCGCCGGAGTCGCCGACGGGACCGGCGTGTGGGTGGGGGACCACGGTTCCGGGCGGCCCGGCGTACTCGGGCTCGTGCTCGGACGGGTCGGCTGGGCCTGTTGCGGGCGCGGCGGGGCACCGGCCTGGCTCGGCCCGCCGGTGGCGGCCGGCCGCGGCTGCGGGCGGAACTCCGACGGCCGCTGGCCGTTCGATGTGCCCGGCCTCGGCTGGCCATTGCCGCTCGGCGCGGCGCTGGAACGACCGTTGGAGGCCGGAGTGGCCGGTCCGGAGGACTGCTTCCCGCCCTGCGCCGGCCGCTGGCTGTTGGAGCTGTCCGCCGCACCTTCGGGCCAGGTCGGCCTCGCGCGGTTGGTCATCAGTTACCCCTCCTGGCCGGCTTCGTCGTCTTCGACGGTAGCCGCGCCGTCCCCGTCCGTCGAACGCTGGTCATCTTTCTGGACGCTCTCAGGGGTGGATTCGGTTGTCGATCCGTCCACATCCTGAACACTTTCCGGAGCTGTACCCGCTTCGGCGTCCTCTGATTCCTCCCCGTTCACGGTGAGATCGGTGTTCCGGGCGATCGCGACCACGGCGTCGGACTCGCCGACCCCGGCGAACCGGACACCCATCGTGTCGCGGCCCTTGACCGGCACGCTGTCCACCCGGCTGCGGACGACCTGGCCGCTGGCCTTGATCGCCAGCACCTGGTCCTCGTCGACCACGATGATCGCGCCGACCAGCGAACCGCGCTCGTCGTTCAGCTTCACGGCCTTGATCCCGAGACCGCCGCGGCCCTGCTGCCGGTACTCCGAGACCCGGCTGCGCTTGGCGTACCCGGCGTCGGTCACGGTGAAGACGAACTGCGAGTCCTCGTCCGCGCCGGCCCGGATGACCGACATCGACAGCAGCTCGTCGCCGGAGCGGAACTTCATCCCGGTGACGCCGGAGGTGGCCCGGCCCATCGGGCGGAGCTGCTCGTCGTTCGCGGTGAAGCGGATCGACTGGCCCTTGCGGGACACCAGCAGCAGGTCGTCCTCGGCGGTGGCCAGGTCGGCCCCGATCAGCTCGTCGTCCTCCTCGCGGAAGTTGACCGCGATGATGCCGCTCTGCCGGGCCGAGTCGTAGTCGGTCAGCGCCGTCTTCTTGACCAGGCCCCGCTTGGTCGCGAGCACCAGGTAGTCGGCCTGCTCGTAGTCGCGCAGCGTCAGCACCTGGGCGATGTCCTCGTCGGGCTGGAACGACAGCAGTCCGGCCACGTGCGAGCCCTTCGCGTCCCGGGCCGACTCCGGCAGCTGCCACACCTTGGCGCGGTAGACCCGGCCCTTGGTGGTGAAGAACAGCATCCAGTGGTGGTTCGTGGTGGCGAAGAAGTGGCTGATCTCGTCCTCGGCCCGCAGTTGCGCGCCGCGGACACCCTTGCCGCCGCGGTTCTGGGTCCGGTACAGGTCGGTCTTGGTCCGCTTCGCGTACCCGCCGCGGGTGATGGTGACGACGACGTCCTCGTCGGGGACCAGGTCCTGCACGGACAGGTCGCCGTCGGCCGCGATGATCTCGGTCCGGCGCTCGTCGCCGTACCGCTCGACGATCTCGGCGAGCTCGTCCTTGACGATCGTCCGCTGCCGCTCCGGGCTGGCCAGGATGTCCTCGAGGTCGGCGATGATCGCCTCGAGCTCGTTCAGCCGGTCGATGATCTTCTGCCGTTCCAGGGCGGCCAGCCGGCGCAGCTGCATGTCCAGGATCGCCTGGGCCTGGATCTCGTCGATGTCGAGCAGCTGGATCAGGCCGGTGCGCGCCTCTTCCACGTCCGGGCTGCGCCGGATCAGCGCGATCACCTCGTCGAGGGCGTCGAGCGCCTTCACGTACCCGCGGTAGATGTGCGCGTTCTTCTCGGCCTCGCGCAGGCGGAACCGGGTCCGCCGCTGGATGACCTCGATCTGGTGGTCGATCCAGTGGCTGATGAACAGGTTCACGCTGAGGGTGCGCGGTACGCCGTCGACGAGCGCGAGCATGTTGCAGCCGAAGGTGTCCTGCAGCTGCGTGTGCTTGTAGAGGTTGTTCAGTACGACGCGCGGCTGGGCGTCCCGCTTCAGCACGATGACGAGCCGCTGCCCGGTCCGCGACGAGCTGTCGTCGCGGATGTCCGCGATGCCGTTCACCTTGCCGGTGTTCACCAGCTCGGCGATCTTCTGCGCCAGGTTGTCCGGGTTGACCATGTACGGCAGCTCGGTGACGACCAGGCTGGTGCGGCCCTTCGCGTCCTCCTCGATGTCGACGACCGCGCGCATCGTGACCGAGCCGCGACCGGTGCGGTACGCGTCGTCGATGCCCTTGTAGCCGACGATCAGCGCGCCGTTCGGGAAGTCCGGGCCCTTGATGTGCTGCAGGCAGGCGTCGAGCAGCTCCTCCGGGGTGGCGTCCGGGTGCTCGAGCGCCCAGTCGACCGCGGCGGCGACCTCGCGCAGGTTGTGCGGCGGGATCTGGGTGGCCATGCCGACCGCGATCCCGGACGAGCCGTTCACCAGCAGGTTCGGGAATCGGGCCGGCAGGATCACCGGCTCCTGCGACTTGCCGTCGTAGTTGGGCCGGAAGTCGACCGTGTCCTGGTCGATGTCGCGGACCATCTCCATCGCCAGCGGCGCCATCCGGCACTCGGTGTACCGCATCGCGGCGGCCGGGTCGTTACCCGGCGAGCCGAAGTTGCCCTGGCCCTGGATCAGCGGCGCCCGCATCACCCACGGCTGCGCCAGCCGGACCAGGGTGTCGTAGATCGCCGAGTCGCCGTGCGGGTGGTACTGACCCATCACGTCACCGACGACGCGGGAGCACTTGTTGAAACCACGGTCCGGCCGGTAGCCGCCGTCGTACATCGCGTAGAGGATGCGGCGATGCACCGGCTTGAGGCCGTCGCGGACCTCGGGCAGCGCGCGGCCGACGATGACCGCCATCGCATAGTCGAGATACGACTGCTGCATCTCGGTCTGCAGGTCGAGAGGCTCGACCCGGTCGTGGCCCGGGGAGGTGGGGGTCTCGGTCATGAAAAGGTCGTCCCGTTCAACTCAGTACGTCGGTGTGTGGCGAGGCGGATCGTGGCCCGCGGCAACGGGCCACCACCGTCAGATGTCAAGAAAACGAACGTCCTTGGCGTTGCGCTGGATGAAGCTGCGCCGCGCCTCGATGTCGTCGCCCATCAGCGTCTGGAACGTCTCGTCGGCGCGCACCGCGTCGTCCAGCGTGATCTGCAGCAGCACCCGGTTGGCCGGGTCCATCGTCGTCTCCCACAGCTCGTTCGCGTTCATCTCGCCCAGACCCTTGTAGCGCTGGATCGGGTTCTCCTTGGGCAGCTTCTTGCCCGCCTCGTGGCCGGCCTCGAGCAGGCCGTCGCGCTCCCGGTCGGTGTAGGCGAGCTCGTCCGGCTGGTTGCTCCAGCGGATCTTGTACAGCGGCGGCTGCGCGGCGTACACGTGCCCGCGCTCGATCAGCGGCCGCATGAACCGGAACAGCAGCGTCAGCAGCAGGGTCCGGATGTGCTGGCCGTCGACGTCGGCGTCGGCCATGATCACGATCTTGTGGTACCGGAGCTTGTCCTCGTCGAAGTCCTCGTGGATCCCGGTGCCCAGCGCCGAGATGATCGCCTGGACCTCGTTGTTCTGCAGGACCTTGTCGATCCGGGCCTTCTCGACGTTCAGGATCTTGCCGCGGATCGGCAGGATGGCCTGGAACTTCGGGTCCCGGCCGCCCTTCGCGGAGCCACCGGCCGAGTCACCCTCGACGATGTAGACCTCGCACTCCTCCGGGTTGGTCGACTGGCAGTCGGCCAGCTTGCCCGGCAGGCCGCCGCCGCCCAGCAGGCCCTTGCGGTTGCGGGCGAGGTCGCGCGCCTTGCGGGCCGCGATCCGGGCGCTCGCCGCCGCGGTCGCCTTGCGGATGATCTCGCGGCCCTCGGCCGGGTTCTGCTCGAACCAGGCGCCGAGCTTGTCGTTCACGACCCGCTGGACGAAGCCCTTCACCTCGGTGTTGCCGAGCTTGGTCTTCGTCTGGCCCTCGAACTGCGGCTCGGCGAGCTTGACCGAGATGATCGCGGTCAGGCCCTCCCGGATGTCGTCCCCGGTGAGCCTGTCCTCCTTCTTCTTGATCATGCCCTGGTCCTCGCCGAACGAGTTGACCAGTGAGGTCAGCGCGGCCCGGAAGCCCTCCTCGTGGGTGCCGCCCTCGTGGGTGTTGATCGCGTTCGCGAAGGTGTGCACGGACTCCTGGAACGAGCCGCTCCACTGCAGCGCGACCTCGAGGCTCATGCTGTTCTCGCCCTGGGTCTGCGCGGCCTCGAACGAGATCACGTCGCGGTGCACGGTCTCGCGGATGCCGGTCAGGTACTTCACGTAGTCGACCAGGCCGTTGTCGGCGCGGAACGACTGCTCGACCGGGTGGCCGTCCTCGGTGTGGTCCGGGCGCTCGTCCCGGATGGTGATCTGCAGGCCCTTGTTCAGGAAGGCCATCTCGCGGAACCGGGTGGCCAGCGTCTCGTAGGAGTACGTCGTGGTCTCGAAGACGTCCGGGTCCGCCCAGAACGTCACGGTGGTCCCGTTCGACTCCGACGTACCGATCTCGGCGAGGTCCTCGTCCGGGACACCGTGGGTGAAGGACTGCGTGTACAGCTTGCCCTTCAGCCGCACGTCGACCTTGAGCCGGCTGGACAGCGCGTTCACGACGGACACACCGACGCCGTGCAGCCCGCCGGACACCTTGTAGCCACCGCCGCCGAACTTGCCGCCGGCGTGCAGCACGGTCAGCACGACGGTCACGGCCGGCTTGCCCTCGGACTCGACGATGTCGACCGGGATACCGCGGCCGTTGTCGTCGACCTTGATCCCGCCGTCCGGCAGCAGCGTGACGACGATGTGGTCGCCGTACCCGGCCATGGCCTCGTCGACGGCGTTGTCGACCACCTCGGTGACGAGGTGGTGCAGACCACGCTCACCGGTGGACCCGATGTACATGCCTGGGCGCTTCCGAACCGCGTCCAGACCCTCGAGGACCTGGATCGCACTGGCGTCGTACTCCCGCTCGACGATGTTCGAGGGGATCTCGTCGCTGGTGAGGGGACTGTCTCCTGTTTCGGGTAGGCCGGTGCCGATCGGGTCGGCTGACTGGTTGGCGTCGATCTCTGTCGGCTCGTCGGTCACCGGCTGTTGTCCTCCTCGGACCCCGCGTTCGCGAGGCATCGCTGCACAGTGGGAGCCGCCCCCTACAGTGGTACTAGAGGTGCGGCTCGCCCTACATGGTCCATCTTACCTGTCGAGCGAAGCAGAACCGGCCATCAGGCGCCTGAAACTGTGGATAGGGCGTCTTTTCTCCCTCCTAGCCATGTCCCCACTCATGGATGGGGGGCCAGAAAGCGCTCACGGGCGCTCAGTGGCCTCCGGGCAGTTCGCCACTGACGCTCCGGAGACCGGGACCAGGCTGACCGGTCCAGACCGGTGAAACAGCCATGGACGAGGGTGCCCGCCGCGCACCCACCGCCCTCTAGGATCGCTGCCGTGGAAAGTCTCGACGACGTCATCGACGCCATGATCGCCGACCGGGTGATCCACCGGCACCGGCGGAAATGGCTGATCGTCATCGCGCTCGTCGTCGTCCTGGCGGTCGTCGTCTTCTTCACCGGCGGCTGGAAGGAGAAGGAGGGCCGGACGGTCCCCACGCTGACCAATCTCGCCACCACCGTGGGCGACGCGACGAAGGTCGGCGCCGCGACCACGGTGTCGGCCGGCAAGTGGGAGTTCAGCTTCAGCAAGGCCGAGATCGTCCGCACCCCGAAGGACAAGTACACCGAGGCCAAGGCCGAGCTCCGGGTCTACTTCGACCTGAAGAACATCGACACCGAGGAGCAGACCTCGGACAACCTGTCCGGCAAGCTCCTCGTCCTGGTTCCGGGCGGCGGCAAGGACACGGTCGAGTCGAACGGCGCCGACTGCCGGGGAGAGCTGAACTGGGTGGTGGTCTACGGACTGCCGCCGGAGAGCTGCTTCACGAAGTTCGACGTACCGGCCGACTTCACCGCCGATCTGGTGGAGGTCGGCGTCCTCGGCGAGCACTACGAGTCCGACAACGGCCTGCTCGGCGCGAACGAGGATCCGTACTGGCACAACGCGAGCCCGGTCGCCGTCGTCCAGCTCAAGCCGACGGTCGTCGTGGACAGCGGGGAGAACTAGTGAAGCTCTACCGCCCCGCCACCATCCTGGTCGGCGTCCTCTTCGTCCTGCTCGGCGGCCTGACCCGACTGGCCACACCCGACCAGGTGTACGACGAGCAGAACATCAAGGTCATCCACGGCACGATCGGCGAGCCGCTCGACTACACCGGCAGCGGCTCGACGGTGGAGGTCACCCGGATCGCGTTCGCCCAGTCCGTGCTCGACGCCGGCGCCGGTGACGACGACAAGCCGCTGGAGACCAACGGCGTGTACGTCGCGGTCGAGTGGGACACCGTCCGCGGCGTGCAGAAGCCGGACACCATCATCCCGACCCTGACCGCCGACGGCGGCAGTGTGTACACGCCGATCGAGGGCGTGACGAGCAGCAGCTTCGACTTCCCCGACGCGGGCTTCGCGCGCACCGGCGCGATGGTGTTCGAGGTGAACCCGAGCGACATGAAGAACCTGACCCTGAAACTGCGGCCGATGATGCTGTTCAACGTCTACAACACCAACGTCGAGGTCGATCTGGGCATCCCGACCGACGCGATCGCCCAGCGGATGGTCGACGGCGCGGTCCCGCAGTACGTCGTACCGCGGCCGGTCACCCGGGTGGCGTCATGAGGATCGCGGGCCGGGCGACCCGGCTGGCCGCGCAGATCTCGTTGCTCGTGGCACTGCTCGCGACGGGACTGTTCGTCATGCTGCGCAGCTATCTGGACGACGACGAGCGACTGTACGACGAGGGCCGGATCAACCGCGTCGTGAACAACGGCGGCCCGGTGACGATCGGCAACGTCGAGTGGAAGCTGGACAAGCTCCAGGCGTACACCCAGCTCGTCGACGACGAGGGCGAGAAGATCAGCCTGGACCAACCGGCCGGATCCGTGGTCATGCTGGCCACGCTGACCGTGACGCCGCACCAGGGGATCCTGCTGAAGGACGGCGGGTTCAGCTGCTCGGCGATCCTGCGGGACGACCGGGGCAACACCTGGCAGAGCCAGAGCGCGTACGGCTTCGAGATGCCGACCTCCTGCACCGACGACGACCACCCGTTCGAGCTCGACAAGCCGGGCACGATCGCCCAGATCTACATCGTGCCGGAGTCCGCGGTCCCGCACCTGACCGGCGTCGTCGTCGAGAACCTCGACGAGCGCAACCGCTTCCTGATCACCCCGTGACAGTGGCTGGTACGGCGGACGCCGTACCAGCGGATGGGGCGGCGATCAGGCGTTGGTGGGCACCGGCTGCTCGGCGGACTCGGTCTCGGCCGCATCGGCCTTCGCCTGCGTCGCCGCGGCGGCCTCGGCCCGGCGCTGGGTGCCGACCGAGATGCACAGGTCGAACGCGGCCGCGAGCAGCGCGATCCGCAGCGGCTCGAAGACGAGGTCCCGGACGAAGCCCGCGATCTCGTGGTTCATCAGGCCCCAGTACTGGCCGTGGATACCGAGCAGTCGCTGGATCACCACGAATCCCCAGTCGCTGCCGAGCAGCCAGAACGTGTAGACCATGCAGACCACGCCGAGGAACACCGGGCCGACCCGCACCAGCAAGCGGAACGCGTTCAGCGCCGGGTAGAACTTCTCCCGCAGTCCGCCGAGGACGAGATCGGGCGCCTTGTAGGTCAGCGCGACGAACCGGTTCTGGCCCGGCTCCTCCTCCGCACCGAGCTTCCCGCCGAGCCGGCGCTCCAGCCGGGTGCCCTTGAAGACACCACCACTGGAGAGCACACGGTGACCGAACACGACCGTGGTGATCGCCAGCCAGGTCAACGGCTCCGCGACGCCGAGCTTGAACAACGGCCAGAGCGACTCCCAGAAGAAGCCCCAGAGGAACTCGATACCGGCCGGCAGCGGGATCTTGATCCCCGCGAAGAAGTCCTTGACGCCGTCCCACCAGTCCAGCGACCAGTACCAGAAACTGCGCTCCTTGAACCACACCTTGCCTTCGGCAATGGCGTACGGCGTGCAGATGACGGTGAGCAGGATGAAGAAGGACTCGGCCCAGACCTGGGAGAGCTTGACCGGCCGGCTCGGCCAGCGGTCGTCGACCGCCTGCAGCAGCCGGCGCAGGACCAGCAGGATGACGAGGGCCGGCAGATACTTGTGCCACTCGTGGATGCCCACGTGGAAGAACGCCGAGCCGGGCTGGGTCCCGTTCTGCACCAGGTAGGTGGCGCTCAGGCGACTGACCTGGTCGTCGAAGAAGCCCCACGCCGACCACACCGCGACCAGCGGCAGCAGCGTGACGGCGAGCAACTCCAGCAAGCCGCGCTCGGTCGGGTCCGCGGTCTCCTCGGTCTCGCTGCTCGCGGCGTCACGCCAGCGGTACAGCGACATCGCGCAAGTGCGGATCATGCCGACCGCGGCGGTGATCTGCAGCAGGACGCCGACCGCGAAGAGGCCGGTGCCGAGACTCGAGTGCGCGTGCTGGGCCAGCCAGATCGCCCCGTTGATACACACCGTCAGGCCGACGAACCCGGCCACCCACCACATCGTCATGGGCAGCAGGTTCCGCCACCACAACCGGAAGGTGTCTCCGATCAGGTGGACCATCTGGCGAAAACCATCGACGATCGTGCGCATCGGGCCCGATCCTAGGGCATCCGAGGGTGACGTCCCGGCGTCTGCCGACCGGCTGGAACAACCGGCCGGCGTGCGGTCACGGGTAGGCCGGCGAGGTCAGCGCCGACGCCATGGTCGACTCCCACAGCTTGGCGGAAACCTTCCGGTTGGCGTTCGTGGTCAGCCGTAGGTGTCGCGGGGACCTCGGCCGCCGCGGATGGTGCGCGGGCCCTTGCGCCAGCTGGGGGTGTGGGGGCCTTGGATGTTGACCTGCGTGACGGTGCCTTCGCCGAGTTCCTTGTTGAGGCGGCGGACCAGGTCGGGGGCGAGGAGTTTGAGCTGGGTCGCCCACGCCGTGGACGAAGTACGGACGGTCAGGACGGTGTTCTCGTAGGACTCGGGCGTGCAGTGCTCGGCCATCTCGGGGCCGACGATCGACGGCCAGCGGGCCATCACGCCGTGGACGGCGACGTCGACCTCCCAGCCCTGGTCGCGCATCAGCCGGCCGAGGGTGTTCGTGAGTTTCTGCGGATCGCGGTCGTCGGGACGGGCGCTGCTGATCTGGGCGCCGTCGATGCGCGGCCGGCGGCGGCGCTTGACCGGCTTGATCCCGCCGTTCGCCGCCTGCTGCTTCAGCCGCCCGGCGAGCGATTTCGCCAGGTCCAGCCCCTGCTTGTCGTGCTCGATCTCCTCCGGCACCTCCGGAGCGGCGTCGCTCTCGAAGCCGCTCTCAGAGGAATTCCGGGGTTCAGGCACGTCGAACGGCTCCGTCACCGACGTCGAACCGGACTCCGCTGAGCTCAGCGGGCACGTCCGCGCCGACCGCCGCGGTCACCAGCACCTGCTCGGCCGGCGCGACCAGCTCGGCCAGCCGGTCCCGGCGCTGCGAGTCGAGCTCGGCGAACACGTCGTCCAGGATCAGCACCGGCTCACCCCCGTCCGCTCTGAGCAGTTCGTACGACGCCAGCCGCAACGCGAGCGCGAACGACCAAGACTCACCGTGACTCGCATACCCCTTCGCAGGCAAGTCCCCGAGCCCGAGTACGACGTCGTCGCGATGCGGACCGACCAGCGACACACCCCGGTCGAGCTCGTCCTGCCGCTTGTCCCGGACCGCCTGCATCAGCACCTCGGCCAACTGCTCGCGCGAGACCACGCCCGGCTCGAGCGGCACCGACGACTTGTACTCGAGCCGTGCATCACCCTTGCCTCGGGCAACAGCGTCGTACGAGCCGGAGACCAGCGGACGCAGGGATTCCAGCAACTCCAGCCGGGTGGCGAGCAACTCCGAACCCGACCTGGCCAGGTGCGAGTCCCAGACCTCCAGGGTGCGCAACTGCCCTTCGGCCGCGCCCGACCGATTCTGGCGGCGGGCCATCGAGGCACTGCGGAGCAACGAGTTCCGCTGCTTCAGCACCCGGTCGTAGTCCTGCCGTACGCCGGCCATCCGGGGCGACCGCAGGGTCAGCAACTCGTCCAGGAACCGCCGCCGCTCGGACGGATCGCCTTTCACCAGGGCGAGATCCTCCGGCGCGAACAGCACTGTGCGGAGCAGTCCGAGCACGTCGCGCGGTCGTGGCACCGGCGAGCGGTTCACCCGGGCCCGGTTTGCCCTCCCAGGATTGATTTCCAGCTCGACGACCACGTCGCGGTCGTACTGGCTGCGGATCTCGGTCCGCACGATCGCCCGGGTGGCACCGGCCCGCACCAGCGGAGCGTCGTTCGCCACCCGGTGCGAGCCGAGCGTCGCGGTGTAGTGGATCGCCTCGACCAGGTTGGTCTTGCCGTGGCCGTTCGGCCCGACGAAGGCCGTCACGCCCGGGGCGAGCTGGACCTCCGCCTGCTGGTAGGACCGGAAGTCGATCAGACCCAGGGCGGTGACATACACCTCAGTGCTTGATCGGGGGTGTCGCGTACGACGGGTCCGCGGCCTCGGCACCCTTCACCGCGTGCCCGCCGAACTGGTTGCGCATCGCGGCGATCGCCTTCATCGCCGGCGAGTCCTCCTGCCGGGACGCGAACCGGGCGAACAGCGCGGCCGAGATCGCCGGCATCGGCACCGCGTGGTCGATCGCGGCCTCGACGGTCCAGCGCCCCTCGCCGGAGTCGTCGGCGTACCCGCGGATCTTGGCCAGGTGATTGTCGTCCTTCAGCGAGGCCACCAGTAGGTCGAGCAGCCAGGACCGGATGACGGTGCCCTCGCGCCAGGACTCGAAGGCTTCCGGCACGTTCTCCACGACGTCCGCGGCCTCGAGCAGCTCGTAGCCCTCGGCGTACGCCTGCATGATCCCGTACTCGATGCCGTTGTGGACCATCTTCGAGAAATGCCCGGCGCCGACCTTGCCGGCGTGCACGAAGCCGAACTCACCCTCGGGCTTGAGCGCGGTGAAGATCGGCATCACGGTGCCGACGGTGTCCTTGTCGCCGCCACACATCAGGGCGTAGCCGTTCTCCAGGCCCCAGACGCCGCCGGACACGCCGCAGTCGACGAACTTGATGTCCTTCTCGGCGAGCTGCGCGGCCCGCCGGGTGTCGTCGGTCCAGCGGCTGTTGCCGCCGTCGATCACGATGTCGCCGGGGGACAGCAGCTCGGCCAGCTCGGTGACGACCGGGTCGATGGCCTGGACCGGCACCATGATCCAGACGACCCTCGGCTGGTCGGCGGCGGTGAGCTTGCCGACCATGTCGGCCAGGTCCTTGGCGTCGGAGATGTCCTGGTTGTGGTCCAACCCGACCACGGTGTGGCCCGCGTTGCGGATCCGCTGGCGCATGTTGCCGCCCATCTTGCCGAGACCGACAAGGCCGAGCTCCATCGTGAATCCCCTTGTTCTGTTGGCGTTCAGCTGTTCAGGCGGACCGGCATCAGCACGTAGCGGAACTCGCTGATCGGTTCGCCGTCGAAGTCCGTCACACCGGTCAGTTCGGCCGGCTTCGTCGCCTGGGTGAAGGCCAGGTGGGCGATCGGCGTACCGATCGCGTTCAGGCCATCGAGCAGGTACGTCGGATTGAAGCCTACGGTCACCGGATCGCCGGCGACCCTCGCCTCGATCGACTCCGACGCCTGCGCCTCGTCACCGCTGCCAGCGTCCAGCGTCACGCTGTCCTCCGCGAACGTCAGCCGGACCGGAGCGTTGCGCTCGGCGACCAGGGCGACGCGCTTGACCGCCTCGACCAGGTTCGCGGTCTCGATCCGCACCCGGGTCGCGATCGCGGCGTCGGTCGGGATGATGCCGCGGACCTTCGGGAACTCGCCGTCCAGCAGCCGGGTGGTGGCCCGCCGGTTGCCGCCGGACACCTCGCCCTCGAAGCCCACGATGCCGTCGCCGGTACCAGGGGCGGCCAGCGAGACGATCACGTCCGAGCCGGTCATCGCCTTCGCGGTCTCGGACAGCACCCGGGCCGGCACCAGCGCGGCCGCGGACGCGTCGGGGGACTGCGGGTTCCACTCGAGCTCACGGATCGCGAGCCGGTAGCGGTCGGTGGCGAGCAGGGAGATCGTGGTGCCTTCGATCTCGACCCGGACACCGGTCAGCACCGGCAGCGTGTCCTCACGCCCGGCGGCGGTGACCACCTGGGAGACGGCCTGGGCGAAAACGTCTGCCTTGACCGTCCCGCTCGCGGCCGGAAGCTCCGGCAGAGCCGGATATTCCTCTGTGGGAAGCGTTTGGAGCGTGAACCGCGAACTGCCACAGGTGACTTGGGCCTTGGCGCCGTCGATGGCGAAGTCCACCGGCTGGTTCGGAAGGCTCTTGGAGATGTCGGCGACCAGCCGGCCGGAGATCAGGCACTTACCGGAGTCGGCCACTTGTGCGGGCACGGTGACGCGCACGGAGGTCTCGTAGTCGAAGCCGGACAAGGTGATCTGCCCGTCCTCGGCCTCGACCAGAAGGCCGGCAAGGATCGGGACGCTGGGACGACTGGGCAAGCTACGCGCGGCCCAGGCCACCGACTCGGCCAGTACGTCGCGCTCGACGCGAAACTTCACCGCTGGGTGCCTCCTGATTCGGCTGTGTGCCAGGCAGATCCTGCCACGGACAAGTGTGCTCTGCGCCAATCGGGCGTGACGTGGCGCTTCGGGCGGGTCGCGTCGGCGTCGTTCCGGTGGGTTCTGACGACGGTGTTCCGGTGCTTCTGAAGACAGCCTGACAGGTACGTCAAACCGATGCGAGCCCGGGGTTTTCCCCAGGTCGGGCCGCTCGTTCGTTTTGTGGACTGGGAACTCTCTACAGATTCCATAGTGTTCTTCGCACCGGTGGATACTGTGGAAAAGCGGCGACTTCGCAGGTCAGGTACCGAATCGGCCTGTGTACGCCGTGTGGACGAGTCTCGCTTCGTCTGAGGACGCCTGGGTACGGCGAATTCTGTCCCCACAGCGAATCCACAACACAGACCGACGTGTCCACCGCGATACCCCCAGTTATCCACAGGTGTATCCCCACCCTGTGTGGTTCCGGTGACCGCGTCGTAGCGCTCGGCGTACAGAGCTTTTCGACGCGGTCCCGAGGTCATTGCTGCTTGGCCTGGTGCTTGATCCGGTTGGTCAGTTCGGTGACCTGGTTGAAGACACTGCGCCGCTCGGACATCAGCTGACGGATCTTCCGTTCGGCGTGCATCACGGTGGTGTGGTCGCGGCCGCCGAACTGCTGGCCGATCTTCGGCAGCGACAGATCGGTGAGCTCGCGGCACAGATACATGGCGATCTGCCGCGCGGTGACGAGGACCCGGCTACGGCTGGATCCGCAGAGGTCGTCGATCGAGAGACCGAAGTACGACGCGGTCTGGCCCATGATCATGCTGGCCGTCACCTCGGGCTTGCTGCCTTCGGGGATCAGGTCCTTCAGCACGATCTCGGCCAGGCTCAGGTCGACCGGCTGCCGGTTGAGGCTGGCGAACGCGGTGACGCGGATCAGGGCGCCCTCGAGCTCACGGATGTTGGTCTGCACCTTCGAAGCGATGAACTCCAGCACCTCCGGCGGCGCGGTCAGCCGCTCGGTGGCCGCCTTCTTCCGGAGGATCGCGATCCGGGTCTCGAGGTCGGGCGGCTGGATGTCGGTGATCAGACCCCACTCGAACCGGTTCCGCAGCCGGTCCTCCAGTGCCTCCAGGCGTTTCGGCGCCCGGTCGGAGCTGATGACGATCTGCTTGTTCGCGTTGTGGAGGGTGTTGAAGGTGTGGAAGAACTCCTCCTGGGTCTGGATCTTGCCCTCGAGGAACTGGATGTCGTCGATGAGCAGCACGTCGACATCGCGGTACCGGCGCTGGAACTGGGACGCCTTGTCGTCGCGGATCGCGTTGATGAAGTCGTTGGTGAACTCTTCGCTGGAGACGTACCGCACGCGCGCGCCGGTGTAGAGACTGCGGACGTAGTGCCCGATCGCGTGCAGCAGGTGGGTCTTGCCCAGACCGGAGTCGCCGTAGATCAGCTGTGGGTTGTACGCCTTGCCCGGGGCCTCGGCGACGGCGACCGCGGCCGCGTGGGCGAACCGGTTCGAGCTGCCGATGACGAAGGTCTCGAAGGTGTACTTCGGATTCAGCCGGGCTTCACCTTGTGCCTCGGTGGGCGGGTGGGCCGGCGCGGATCCGTTCGGCAGTGGCGACGTACCGAATGGCTGTTGCTGTTGTGGGGCCGGGCCGCGCGGCTGGTCGTAGTGCTGTGGGGCCGGCTGCTCGTAGCGCTGGACCGGCTCCGGGTGCGGCTGACCGAACTGCGGTCCCTGGTCCGGGTCGGTGAGCGCGGACTGGATCGTCGGCTGGAAGGCTCCGTCGGTCCGCAGCGGTTCGCGGACGGCCGGCTGTGGTGGTGCCTGTGGTTCGCGCAGCTCCGGGTCGAGGGACGGGTCGACGGTGACCGCGATCCGGATGTCGCGGCCGAAGCTCTCGGTCAGGATGCGCTCGAGGTCCGGGCGGAGCCGGGTCTCCAGCTGGCCACGGGTGAAGTCGTCGGGCACCGCGACGATCGCTGTGCTCTCGTGCAGCGTCACCGGGCGCGAGTTCGTGAGCCAGGCGCGCTGGTTCGGCGGGAGACCCGCGAGTACCCGGGTCCAGGCATCGCCGAGGTCCATCACCGGTCCTGCGGCTTCCGGTCGAGACTCCGCCGGCCGGGACTGCGATTCGACCGGCCGCTGCTCGACCGGCCGGGGCTGGGATTCGACCGGCCGCTGCTCAACGGGCCGCTGCTCGACCCGCTGCTCCACCGGCCTGTGCTCCACCCGCTGCTGCTCGATGGGCCGCTGCTCGAGCGGTCGCTGGTCGACTGGCCGCTGGTCGACTGGTCGCTGCTCGACTGGTTGTTGTTCGGTTGCCGGAGTCTCTGGGATCCGGGATTCCGGCATCCGGGGTTCAGGGATCCGGGGTTCGGGATTTCTGCCACCGTCCACACGTGCATCACCCTCGTTCCGCGCCGCTACGTCACCGCTGCCAGTACCCTCAGCGGCGTATCGCTGACCACTCCAGGCATTGCCGTTGTTCGCACCGGGGTATCCGAGGTCGCCGACCACGGGCGCGGCACCGAAGTACGCCGGACCAGCGGAGGGCTCGGACGTCGGGCCGGTGGGGAGATCTGTCGCGGCACGCTCCAGGTCGGAGCGGTAGCGATAGCCGTCGTACTCCGGCCGCGGGGCCGGCCGGTAGCCGGACTCCGGCGGCTCGGGCATCGGGATCGGCAGGGAAGGGCTCAGGTGCTCGGCCGGGTCCATCCGCGGCGCCGGCTCGGGGAACCGCTCGGCGCGGAAGGCAGCCGGAGGTACGGCGTCCTCCGCCGGGTGAGCGTCGCGCGGAGCTGCCGGGTGAGCGTCGCGCGGAGCTGCCGGGTGAGGGTCGCGCGGGGACAACGGCCGGGCGTCGTGAGGGGATGCCGGATGAGCCGCGGGCGGGAACTCGGGCCGGGGAATCTCGGTCCGGAAGTCTGCCCGAAAGTCCCCGGGGACAGCTTCGGTGCGGAACTCTGTCGGGGCGACCTCGGTGCGGAAGTCGGCCACCGGGTCGGGGCGGAGGTCCTGCCCGCCGTCGCCGGTGTGCTGCGGTCCGGCGTGATCGGGCCTGGTGTACTGCGACGGTGTCTCTTCCGCCGGTGTGAAGTCCGCACTGGCGGAATGGTCCTCGACCACGCGTTGCTCCCCGATTCATCGCTGCGGTGGCCGGCGCGTTCCGGGCGGACCCGGGCGGCGCGACCGTTGAACCCGACACCGTGCGGCCGGTGAGTCGTGATGCTGTTCGGCTCAGCGCGGTAGCTGGTTTCCGCAGCCGATCGCCGCGCTGTCCACACGGTTGTCCACAGTTGTGAACGACGGGTGGAGCAGGTTGGTTACCGATCGCGGGGTGTGGGACCTCTGGTGTGAGGGGCTGACGCTAACAAGTTCGCACAGGGTGCTTCAAGCCGTCATCCACAGGCTATGAACAGGAAATTGGGTACAACCTCCGGCGTGTCGGGTGGACGCCGGAGCGTAGTCATGGTGCGTGGTCGCTGTCGGTGGCGATCCGGACCGGACAGTGACGACCACTGCACCGATCGGCCGTCCACTATTCTGTCCACAGCCCTGTGGAAAACTATGGGGACGACTGGTTTGACCTGTCCACAGGCGGCCACGTACCGTGGATCAGTCGGTGTTGAGCCGGCCGTTTCGTGCTGCGCTCCCTGCGGGACCACATCCTCTGGTTCTCCGACGGCGTGCAGGACTGCACCAGCGGCAGATCTATCAATGGATTTGTCGACAATTCTGTGATCTCGAGTAACCGGAGTCATTCCAGTGAGCAAGCGGACGTTCCAGCCGAACAACCGTCGCCGGCACAAGAAGCACGGCTTCCGTCTTCGGATGCGCACCCGTGCGGGTCGTGCCATCATCGCCGCCCGCCGTGGCAAGGGCCGTCAGCGCCTCGCGGCCTGAGCGACCCTCTCGACGGTGACCACCTCGTGTTGCCCGCGTCGAACCGGTTACGCCGGTCCGACGACTTCCGCCGCGCCGTTCGGTCTGGACGGCGCGCGGGCCGGCGCGCGGTGGTGCTGCACCTTTTGGTGCGGGACGGCCGGGACAACTCCGAGGCCGAGCCCGCTCGCGTCGGATTCGTGGTGAACAAGGCGGTGGGCAACGCGGTTCTGCGGAACCGGGTCCACCGCCGTCTGCGTGCTGTCCTGGCCACGCGGCTCCCGGAGCTTCCGGCCGGCAGCCTGACCGTCGTCCGCGCGCTCCCGTCGTCCGCCTCGGCGTCGTACGACGAGCTCGCCGCGGATGTCGACGCCGCCCTCAGCCGGTTGTCGGTGTCATGAGGCGGTTCAATCCCGTGAAGAGCGGGATCATCGGTTTTCTGAAGTTGTACCGGCTGACCATCAGCCCGATGTACGGGCAGGTGTGCAGGTTCTACCCGAGTTGTTCGGCGTACGCCCTGGAGGCGGTCGAGCGCCACGGTGCGGTGCGCGGTAGCTGGCTGGCGGCGAAGAGACTCGCCCGCTGCCACCCGTGGAACCCCGGCGGCTACGACCCCGTTCCACCCACAGATGTCGACCAGCGCGGAGACTCGATCTCCGCCAACCAGCCCGGATCGTCCACCGACACCGGGCCTGTGCAGCGAGGTGCATGAGTGACTCTTCTGGCCATCCCCGGACTCGCGGTGTGGGACGGAATCGTAGACCTGTTCAACACCGTTATGACGCCGCTGTACTGGGCCGTGTCGGCCCTGCTCGTCGGCTGGCACTGGCTGTGGAGCCAAGTGCTCGATCCGAACGGCGGCTGGGCCTGGGCACTGTCCATCGCCGGCCTCACCGTCGTGATCCGCACCCTGCTGATCCCGCTGTTCGTGCGGCAGATCCGCTCCAGCCGGAACATGCAGCTGCTGCAGCCCAAGATGAAGGAGCTGCAGAAGAAGTACGGCCATGACCGGGAGAAGCTCGGTCAGGAAATGATGAAGCTGTACAAGGAGACGGGCACCAACCCGTTCTCCTCGTGCCTGCCGCTGCTGCTGCAGTCGCCGATCTTCCTGGCCCTGTTCCGGGTGCTCGACTACGCGGCGAACGGCAAGGCGCACAGCGCGATCATGCAGCCGTACGTGTCGTCGCTGCAGCACGCCAAGATCTTCGGCGCGGAGATCTCGCAGACCTTCCTGAAGGCGAGCGGCCCGGGCGCCAACAACGTCAAGATCGTCGCGATCGTGCTCATCATCCTGATGACCACGACGATGTTCATCACGCAGCTGCAGCTGATGCGCAAGAACATGCCGAAGGAGGCCCTCACCGGCCAGGCGGCGCAGATGCAGAAGATCATGCTGTACGTCTTCCCGATCTTCTTCCTGATCGGTGGCTTCAACTTCCCGATCGGTGTGCTCATCTACTGGTTCGTCTCGAACCTCTGGACGATGGGTCAGCAGTTCTACGTGATCCGCCGCAACCCGGCCCCGGGCACCCCGGCGTACGACGCGATGGAGGCCCGCAAGCGCGAGCACAACCTGCGCGCGGGCCGGCCGGCCGACGAGGGCCTGGGCGATGCCGAGGGTACGACGGACACGCTGACGGACCGCCGTCCGGCGCAGCGCCAGCAGCCGAAGCGGCAGTCGCGCAGCGACCGCAAGGGCGGCCCCGCGAGCAGCGGTCCGGCGAGCAGCGGTGGAGCCGCGGCGAGGCCGTCCGACACAACCGCCGCCGCGAGCAACGGGCAGACGACGTCGAACGCCCAGCAGGGTGCGGCCAAGAAGACTCAGGCCGGTGCCGCCAAGAAGCAGCCGGCCGCCAAGAAGGGTGCAGCGGCGAAGCGCCAGCCCGCGGCGAAGTCGGCCGCGCAGAAGAGGGCGGCGCAGAAGAAGTCGGGTGGTTCGCGCTGATCGGCGCGCGCTCTCTGCTCTCTGCTTGTACGACCTGGGTCCCCGTGGGGCGGATCTCGACATTGCGAAGGAGTGGCCGTGACCGACGGCATGCAGAACGGTGATGCGGCGGAGCAGTCCGCCGGTACGAATAGCGCGGCCGACGAGCGCCTGAAGGCACTGGAGGCGGAGAGCGACATCGCCGCCGACTACCTCGAGGAGCTGCTCGACATCGCCGACCTCGACGGCGACATCGACATGGACATCGACGGCGACCGGGCCGCGGTCTCCATCGTGGGCGCGGAGCTGAACAATCTCGTCGGCGAGAACGGCAAGGTCCTGGAGGCGCTGCAGGAGCTGACCCGGCTGGCCGTCTACCGGGAGACCGGCGAGCGGTCCCGGTTGATGCTGGACGTGTCGAACTACCGGGCGAATCGGAAGGCCGAGCTGGAAGAGGTCGGCCGGAAGGCGGTCGAGGAGGCGAAGGCCACCGGTACGCCGGTCCGCCTGGACCCGATGACGCCGTTCGAGCGCAAGGTCGTCCACGACGTCGTCGCGGCCGCCGGCCTGACGAGCGAGTCCGAGGGCGAGGAGCCCCGGCGCCGCGTCGTCGTCCAGCCGTCGTGATGCGATGACCATCGGCCGAGTCCGGGGTCGGGTCCACTGGTGACCGACTCCGTTTCACGTGAAACGCCGCCGCCGCTCGTGGAAGAACTGTTTCCACGGGCGGCGGTTCGGCTTGCGGCCTATGCCGATCTGCTGGCGACCGAGGGCACGGTCCGCGGTCTGATCGGACCACGCGAGGTTCCGCGGCTGTGGGACCGGCACCTACTGAACTGTGCCGTCCTCGAGCGCCTGATCCCGGAGGAGTCGTCGGTCGCCGATGTCGGCACCGGCGCGGGGCTGCCGGGGATCGTGCTCGCTCTCGTTCGTCCCGACCTCCAGGTGGCGCTCGTCGAGCCCCTGCTCCGGCGCACCACGTTCCTCGAAGAGGCGGTCGACGTCCTCGCGCTGGACAACGCGACCGTGGTCCGGGCCCGGGCCGAGGAACTTCCGCGGGCGTCGTACGACGTGGTGACTTCGCGGGCGGTGGCTCCCTTGGGCAAACTGGCCCGGTGGTGTTTGCCACTGTGTGTCGAAGGGGGGCTGATGCTGGCGATGAAGGGATCGTCCGCCGAGGAGGAACTGGACTCCTCCGAGCGGGAGCTCGCGTCACTCGGAGCCGAGCTGTGGCACATTCACCAACTCGGCGTCGACGAACTGGCCCAGCCGACGACAGTCGTGAGTATTGTGGCCGGACGTGCTGCAGGGGGATCCCGGCACGGAAGACGCGGGAGGTGAGCGGGTTGGTGAGTCGTGCCCTCGGGTGGCCCGAGAAGAGCACCGGTGAGCCGAGAACATCCCAAGGCATCGGCTGGCCCTCCGATCCGGACTCCACCGTCCGCGTGATCACCCAAGACCCTCCGGCTCCCACCAAGCCCGCCACCGCACCCCCTGTCCTCACCTCTCCCACTCCGGCAGTGACGATCTCCCTGACGGAGCCACTCGACCGACAGGAATCGCTTGACGGTCGCGAGCTACTCGATCGCCAGGTGCCGGCCGGACGGAGTGTTCCGGTCGACACCTCGGGGTTGCGGGCAGCTGCCGCGGCGGGTCTCGATGTACCCCCGGCGCCGGCTCCCGTCGTCGATTCCGCGTCCACCGTGGCGCCCGTTTCACGTGAAACGGGGGAGTTGGGAGATGATGGTTCCGCACCGGAGACGGCGTCACTGGTGGACGCCGAACCGGACTTCTCCGAGTCTCCACCGCCTGTGGATGACGACCGCATGAAACTGCCCTCGCACACGGGAATTCGTCCACAGAGGCCTGTGGACGAAGCTGGGGGCAGACCCGCCCCGACCCCTACCGACATCCTCTTCGGGCCAAGTCCCGCACCTCTTGGAATGGGCGCTATGACTGCCGCACAGATCGCCGCGCGGGCCACGTCGGACGAGCTTCAGCGACGACTTCTCGAGACTCCGATCGCCGCCGCCACCGAACGGACCCTGCTGGTGAATGAAGGACGCACTATGGGCCGCGAGTTCCCGCTGCCCGCTGAGACCCGAGTCTTCGTCGTCGCCAACCAGAAGGGCGGCGTCGGCAAGACCACGACGACGGTGAACGTGGCCGCGGGCCTCGCGCTGTACGGCGCGCGGATCCTGGTCATCGACCTCGACCCGCAGGGCAACGCGTCGACCGCCCTCGGCATCGACCACTCGGAAGGCACTCCGGGTGTCTACGAGGCGATCATCGAGAACGAGCCGCTGAGCAAGCTGCTCCAGCCGTGCGCCGAGCACCCCGGCATCATGGTCGTCCCGGCGACCATCGACCTGGCCGGCGCCGAGATCGAACTCGTCAGCATCGTGGCCCGCGAGAGCCGGCTGAAGCGGGCGCTCGACGCGCACCTGGCGGAGACCGAGGCCGCCGGCGAGAAGTACGACTACGTCTTCATCGACTGCCCGCCGTCCCTCGGCCTGCTGACGGTGAACGCGCTGACCGCGGCCCGCGAGGTGCTGGTCCCGATCCAGAGCGAGTACTACGCCCTCGAGGGTCTGTCCCAGCTGCTCCGGCACATCGACATGGTGAAGTCGCACCTGAACCCCGGGCTCGACGTCTCCACCATCCTGCTCACCATGTACGACGCCCGCACCAAGCTGGCCGGCGAGGTCGCGGCCGAGGTCCGTGGTCACTTCCGCGACGCCGTCCTGCGCACCGCCGTACCGCGCTCGGTGCGGATCTCCGAGGCGCCGAGCCACGGCCAGACCGTGCTCGCCTACGACCCGGCGTCCGCCGGAGCGCTCTCGTACCTCGAGGCCTCCCGCGAGATCGCGATGCGGAACAACGCCTGAGCGCGCGGACCGCCGTCGTGTCGTTTCACGTGAAACGAGGCGCGGTCGCCGATCGCTGGTGTAGTAGGTCAGAAGTAGCTCAGCAGGCTGTCGAACACGAGGGAGCGCGATGAACACCCGACTCGGACGCGGACTTGGTGCGCTGATTCCCAGCACGCCCGCTCCCGGCACCACGACGACGCTCGGCAGCAAGTCCCACTCGATTCCGGGAGCACCGCCGATCGCGCAGCCGGACGGGTCCGGACTGGCCGCCGTCCCGGGTGCGGAGTTCGCGGAGATCGAGGTCGACAAGATCACCCCGAACCCGAAGCAGCCGCGCACCGTCTTCGACGAGGAAGCGATGGAGGAGCTGGTCCACTCGGTGAAGGAGATCGGGCTGCTGCAGCCGATCGTCGTCCGCCGGCTGACCCGGGACACCTACGAACTGGTGATGGGGGAGCGCCGCTGGCGCGCCACCCAGCAGGCCGGCCTCACCACGATCCCCGCGATCGTCCGCGACACCCAGGACGACGTGATGCTCCGGGACGCGCTCCTGGAGAACCTGCACCGCAGCCAGCTGAACCCGCTCGAAGAGGCGGCGGCGTACCAGCAGATGCTCGACGACTTCGGCTGCACGCAAGAGGTGCTCGCCACCCGGATCGGCCGCTCGCGCCCGCAGATCTCCAACACCCTTCGTTTGCTGAAGCTCCCGGCCTCGGTCCAGCGTCGCGTCGCCGCCGGTGTCCTCTCCGCCGGGCATGCGCGCGCCCTCCTCGGCCTTCCCAGCGGAGACGCCATCGAGCGGCTCGCTCAGCGGATCGTCGCCGAGGGCCTCTCGGTGCGGACCGTCGAAGAGATCGTTGCCCTGGGCGACATGAACGGCGACGAGCCGGCCGCCGCGCAGCGCCGCCGCAACAAGCCGGTGGCTCCGCGGCTGGTCGATCTCGCCGACCGCCTGTCCGACCGCTTCGAGACCCGCGTCAAGGTCGACCTCGGCAAGACCAAGGGCAAGATCACCGTCGAGTTCGCGTCCCTGGACGACCTCGAGCGCATCGTCACGCTGATGGATCCGAACAAGCAGTCGGACTGATCGCTCAGAATCCGGCTCACAGAGGAATTCCGGGGTCTCCGGTCCCGAAGCACCACGCAGGATTTGTCGACAAAGCTACTTGCAGACTCGCGGCGATGTTTCACATGAAACATCGCCGCGTGGCTTTGATGAGGTAGGTGGCGGGGAGTTGAGTCGCAGTGGGACCGAGCCCGGGGTACAGGTCGTCGACGGGGGACTCGCGGAACTCCGCCAACTCAAGGCCGGCGGCCAGCAGGCTGGTGATGATGTCGCTCGGCGGCCAGATGAACGCGGTGAAGTCAGGAGCGGAGGGGTTGTCGCGGGCGCCGGTCGGGAGCTTCGCGTTGTCGATGGTGGCGCGCGGCCTGGACCGGCCGAAGTAGTCGGCCGTGACTGTCAGGTGGTTGGGGCCGCGGACGGCGAGGACTTCCCAGATCGGGTGATGGTCCGCCAGCAGAACGGACCCGCCAGGAGCCAGCCGGTCGGCGACGAGCCGCGCGAAGACGGCCAGGTCCGGGACCCAGCAAATGGCGCCCCAGCTCAAGTAGATGAGATCGAAGCCGGTCAGCTGAGCCGGCAGGTCGAGCATGTCGGCCTGACGGAACTCGACCGCGAGACCTACCTCGGTGGCCTTCTCGCGGGCCATCGAGATGGCGACCTCGGAGATGTCGACGGCGGTGACCTCGGCGCCGAGCATGGCCCAGGACAGGGCCTGGTCGCCGCAGGAGCAGGCGAGCTGGAGTACCCGTCGGCCGGCAACGTCTCCGGCCGCGGCGATCTCGTCCGCCTCGAGGGTCGAGCCGCCGGAGGTGAAGAACGCCGGGGGTTCGCCGGGGCGGGCACCGTGGATCTGGTTCCAGCTGGCCCGGTTCGACTGCGTGATGTCGCGGAGGTTCGGCACGGACCTGAAGCTAGGTCAACGCGGCCGAGCCTCCAAGGGGATTACCGGCCGAGGAGTTCGTGGGTGGTCTTGCGCTCGGCGTAGAAGGACAGGAACGGGATCGTGCCGGCCAGCGCCATCAGGACCAGGCGGGGGAACGACCAGCGGACCCGGCGGAACAGGTCGAAGGTGCCGACGAGGTAGACCATGTACAGGAAGCCGTGGGCCGGGCCGATCACGTCCATCGCGCCCGGGCTGTCGGCGAAGTACTTCAGCGGCATCGCGACGAACACGAGCAGCAGGAGCATCACGCCGACGACGTACGCGATCACGCGGTACCGGATCAGGGCGCCGCGGACGGCCGGGGTGATGGGCTGCGAGGTGGCGGAGGTGGCGGGGTCGGCTGAGGAGGTCACGCTGAAACGGTACCGCTTGACTCCACAGGCTCCCCGGCCTGGTCGCCCGCTGCTTCAGTTCCGGACCCGGCGTCGGTGGAGTCGGGATCCGGTTCGTTGGCGGAGCGGTGCGCATCCAGCACCATGCGGGCCCACATCCACAGCGTGAAGGCCGCGAAAACCCACCACTGGAAGGCGTACGCGATGTTCCGCAGCCCGGCGTGATCCGTCGGCGGCGCCGGCGGTGGTACGACGGCCGGCGCGGGTGAAGGTACGACGCCTGAGTCGACGGAGGACTGGATCACGAAGGCGTCGTACACGCGGTAGTCGACCAGATGAACGATCGTCGGGATCCGCAGCGATGACAGCACGCGGCCCTTGGCGGCGTCGTCCGAGGAGTCCTCCGCCTCGGACGCCACGACCGCGCCGGACAGTCGGACCGGGCCGGTGGGTGCCGCAGCAGCCGGGTCGGAGACCGACGGGACCCAGCCCCGGACCACCATCACAGCTCCAGAACCAGAGCCGTCGAGCATCACAGGGGAGACCACCCAGAAGCCGTCCGCCGACCCCTGCCTCCGGTCGGAGATGAACACCTGGTCCGCCGCCGGACCCCACGTCCCCTCGACCGTCACGCGCCGCCCGACCGCCTTCGACGGCAATCCCTCGTCGATCGAGAACAGCGACTGCAGCGCGACCGGAGCGGCGTCAGCCCGCTTGGCGGTCGCGGACGCGGTCTTCGACTGGTACACGTCCAGCTGCCACACGCCCATCACCGACATCACCGCGGCGATCGCCAGCGCCAGCAACAGCAACCCCGACCATCGCGGCGTCAGGACGGTCCGCCACAGCGGCTGCGGCTCCCCCGAGGACATCAGGACCTCAACGCGCCGCGGCGGCAGCCAGCAAGTCGCGGCACAGCACACCCAGCTCGATCCCCGCGGCCTCGGCGGCGAGCGGGACCAGCGAGGTCTCGGTCATCCCCGGCGCCACGTTCACCTCCAGGAACCACGGCACCCCGGCCGCATCGACCACCAGGTCCGACCGCGACAGATCCCGCAACCCGAGCGCCTGGTGCGCCGCGACAGCAGCCGACGCGCACGCCTCCGCCACCGTGGCATCCAGCCGAGCCGGTACGACGAACTGCGTCGCCCCGGCCGTGTACCGGGCCTCGTAGTCGTAGAACCCGGAGTCCGGCCGGATCTCCACCGCCGGCAGGGCTCGCGGCCCGTCGCCGGTGTCGACCACGGTCACGGCCACCTCGGTCCCGTCGATGTACTGCTCGATCAGCGCGACCGGTCCGTACGCGTAGCAGTTCACCATCGCCGATGGCAGCTCCTCGGCCGACCGGACGATCGTCACCCCGAGCGCCGAACCGCCGCGGGCCGGCTTCACCACCAGCGGCAGGCCGACCTGCTTGACGACCGCCTCCATCAGCGACGCGGCGCCGAGCTCACGGAACGTGTCGTGCCCGAGCACCACCGACGCGGGGGTGTGCAGTCCGGCCGATCCGACCATCGTCGAGGCGACCGGCTTGTCGAAGGCCGTCCGGCACGCGGCCGCGTCGGCTCCGACGTACGGAACGCCGTACAGGTCGAGGACCTGGCGGAGTGCGCCGTCCTCGCCGGTGACGCCGTGCAGGACGGGGAAGACCGCGTCCGGCGGATCGTCGCGGAGGCGATCGACCAGGGTGGCGTCGACATCGCGCTGCTCGACCTCGACGCCGACGCTGCGCAGGGCGTCGGCGACCCGACGGCCCGACCGGAGCGAGACGTCCCGCTCGTGGGACAACCCGCCTGCCAGTACCAGCACTCGACCCAGATCACTCATCACAAATATCCCGATCACTCGTGGGCGACTCCGGCACGGCCGCCGGTCCCGAGGCCCACTGGAACGGTACCGCTACCGCGTCAGTGACCCCCGGCCGCCCGCAGATCCATTGCGCAACCTTTGCGCAGCGGATCAGAGAAAACCCGTCAGCTCAGCTCCGGCCCCGGAGCGTCGTAGTCGCGGCCCGGACCCGGCGTCATCGGACCGAACGTCTCCCGCAGTTCGAGCTCCTCGTGGATCACCGCGGCCAGCCGGCCGACACCTTCGGTGATCCGGGCGGGTGTCGGATGACAGTAGGACAACCGCATGCACTGGGAGCCGAAACCGTCCGCGAAGAAGGCCGTCCCGGGGACGTACGCCACCCGCGCGGTGACCGCGCGCGGCAGCATCGCCTTCGCGTCCAGGCCGTCCGGCAGGGTGAGCCAGACATAGAACCCGCCGCCCGGCCTGGTCCAGGTCGTTGCCGCGGGCATCTTTTCGGTCAGCGCCGACAGCATCGCGTCGCGGCGCTCCCGGTACATCTCCCGGAACTGCTTCACCTGCCCGAGCCAGTCGTGCCGGGCCAGGTACGACGAGATGGCGAGCTGGCTGAACACCGGTGGACACAGCGTCGCCGATTCCTGTGCCAGCACAAGCTTCTCGCGCACCGCGTGCGGCGCGACCGCCCAGCCGACCCGGAATCCCGGGGCGAACGTCTTCGAGAACGAGCCGAGGTAGATGACCCCCTCGCGATCGTCGGCCCGCAACGCCTGCTGCGGGTCACCGTCGAAGCCGAGCAGGCCGTACGGGTTGTCCTCCAGCACCAGCAGGTCCGCGCGCTGACAGATCTCCAGCACCCGCCGCCGGCGCTCGTCGGACAGCGAGACCCCGGCCGGGTTGTGGAAGTTCGGGATCGTGTAGAAGAACTTGATCCGCTTCCCGGCCGCGCGCACCGCCGCGATCGCCTGCTCGAGTGCCTCCGGCACGACGCCGTCGTCGTCCATCGCGACATGGACGACCTCGCACTGGTACGCACGGAAGACGCCGAGGGCACCGACGTACGACGGAGCCTCGCAGATCACCACGTCGCCCGGATCGCAGAACACCCGGGTCACCAGATCGACCGCCTGCTGGCTGCCGACCGTCACCACGACGTCGTCCGGGTGGGCGTCGATCCCCTCCAGCCGCATCACGTCGCAGATCTGGTCCCGCAGCGCCGGGTCGCCCTGGCCGGAGCCGTACTGCATCGCGGTGGCGCCGTGGTCGATCACCAGGTCGCGGACCGCGCCGCCGACGACGTCCAGCGGCAGGCCGCCGATGTTCGGCATCCCGCCCGCGAGCGACACCACCTCGGGCCGGCTGGCGACCGAGAAGAGGGCCCGGATCTCCGATGCGGTCATGCCCTTGGTCCGTGCCGCGTACCGGTCGACATAGTTGTCGAGGCGGGTCTGCCGGACATCGGGCACGTCAGCACTCACGGGGGCCACTCCAACGGTGATCGAGGGGGAAGTCACCAGGTTACGTCGGCAGACCCGAGTTGTGTCCGGGCTGTGGATCGGCGCGACCTCTCACTACCATGCCTTATAGGGGCAGGTTCGACCATGCCGTGATCTGGCTGCTGAGACAGCCGGCGGGTGTGGTGCGGCCTGAGAGGTGCAACTGGAAGGCATGATCGGATGAGCGTGGGCAAGACAGCCGGGTGGACGCTCGGCGGACTGTTGCTGGGCGTGCTGGCCGGTTTCGCCGGCGAGCTGCTCCGGCGGCAACCCGCCGCGAAGGTGCAACAGCGGTACGTCGCTCCGGAGGCGACCAGGACCACGGACGCGCGGACTCCGGCTCCCGCGCCGGAACCGGCCACTCAGTGAGCCACGGGGTGAGACCCGCCGTGACGAAGGTAACAACCAGCACGCCACCGGACCGGACGCCGGCCACCGCGGACCGGACGCGCTGATGGCCCGACGGCTCGAACCGCTGACGCTCGCCAATCTCGACGAGCTGCCGGTGCCGTGCCGTGACTGCGTGTTCTGGGAACTCGACCCGGTCGCCGCCAAGCAGGCCGACCGCAACGGCGACACCGGCCTGGAGAAGGAGGCCTGGCTCTCGCAGTTGCTGCTCGACTGGGGTACGGCGGGTGTCGTGCTCTACGTCGACGAGGAGCCCGCCGGGTTCGCGGTGTACGCGCCCGCGGCGTACCTGCCCAGGATCCAGGCGTTCCCGACCGCGCCGGTCAGCCCGGATGCCGTCGTCCTCGCGACCGGCCGGATCCAGCCGCGCTACCTGGGGCTCGGGCTCGGGAAGATCCTCGTCCAGGCGGTGGCGAAGGACGTGCTCAAGCGCGGGTTCCGGGCTGTCGAGGCGTTCGGCGACTCGCGCTGGGACGGGCCGGGCTGTGTCTGGCCGACGGAGTTCCTCCGGGCCGTCGGCTTCGGTGTCGTCCGCGAGCACCCGCGCAATCCCCGGCTCCGGCTCGATCTGCGGTCCGCGATCACCTGGCGCAGCGAGATGGAGGCCGCCGTGGAGCGGCTGATGGGCGCGATCCGCCCCGAGCACTCCCCGCCCGCGCCGGTCACGGTCCGGGACGCCCTCACCCGCGACCTGACCCCCTGACAGCGAGGCGACCATGATCTGGCGTGTGCTGGCCGACGTGATGGTCGTTCTGCACGCGGCCTTCCTGCTGTTCTTCGTGCTCGGCGGCTTCCTCGCCTGGAAGTGGCCGAAGGTGATCTGGGCGCATCTGGGCATCGTGGTCTGGAGTCTGGCGATCGTGCTCATCGACTACGACTGTCCCTTTACCGGCATCGAGAAGTACTTCCGCCGCAAGGGCGGCGAGACCCCCTACGAAGCCGGCTACATCAACCACTATCTGGACGGCCACATCTGGCCGGAGGGCGCGACACCGGTCGCGGAGAAGGTCGGGTTCGCCCTGGTGATCATCGGCTACATCGGATTCTTCATCTTCCGCGGTCGTCGCAAGGCGAAGCAGGCCAAGGTCAGGGGAGACTCAGTGGGACCCCGGACGTGATCGGTCCGGCGGTTCCCCATACTTGAAGGCGTGTCCAGTACCAGCACCCCGGTCGACGACTACCTGGCCGCACTGCGCAAGTCGCTCACCGGTCCGCGTCGCCGCAAGGCGGACCTGCTGGCCGAGGCGCGGGACCACCTGACCGACGCGACCGAGGCCTTCGAGGCCGACGGTCTCGGCCGGTACGACGCCGAGCGCGAAGCCGTGGCCGACTTCGGTGAGCTGGCCGAGGTCGTCCCGGGCTACCGCGCCGAGCTCGCGATCAGCCAGAGCCGGCGGACGGCGATGCTGCTGTTCCTGGCGCTGATCATCCAGCCGATCGTCTGGCAGGAAGGCGCCTGGAGCTGGAACCAGGACCCGGCTTCGGCCGGCCCGCTCAACGACTTCCTCCAGTCGTTCGTCCGCACCGTCGGCATGCTGGCGATCGCCGGGACGGTGCTGGCCGTGCTCGGGGCCGGGATCGGTCTGCGCCACCCGGTCGTCCGGGAGCACATCAGCCGGGTGACCGCACTCTTCGCGCTCGCCAGCGCCGTGGTCATCAGCCTGATCGGAATCCTGATGGCGACGACCAGCGGCCGTCCCGTCGGTGCTCTGGACCTCGCCGTGGTCGGCAGCTTCGTCGTGCTGCCGCTGGCCTTCGTGGCCCTCCAGGCCGGCCGCTGCCTACGCCTGGCCCGGTCGTAGCACGCCTTCCACCACAGCCCGGAAGGTCAGCCACTCCTGCTTGCCCGAAGCAAGCATCTTCGTCCCGGCGCTGGTCAGCTGGTAGGTACGGCGCTTCCGTCCGCTGACCGTGCTCCACTCGCTGGCCAGGTACCCGGCCCGCTCCAGCCGCCGCAGCGCCGGGTAGAGCGTCCCGGTCGGCAGGTCGAGCTCGCCGCCGCTGCGCTCGAGCAGCGCCTCCATGATCGCGTAGCCGTGCAGCGGCTCGTGCTCGACGACCGCCAGGATCATCGGGTCCAGATGGCCCCGCAACGCATCCGCTTTCATGTAGCCAGTCTACTCATATGTCTGTTACTGTCGAGAGGCAACATGTAGCCAATCTACTTATCAAGGAGGGCGCACGCCATGACCGTGGACACTCCCGTACGACGACCGCCCGGTCAGGACGGTGGACGACCCGGGCTGCTGCACCGGGTGTCCGGCTGGTCGATGCGGCACGCCGGCCTCGCCCTGCTGCTCTGGGTGGTCGCCCTGGTCGCCGTCACCGCCGCCTCGGTCGTGGTCGGCGACGCCTACAAGAACGACAACTCGCTGCCCGGCACCGACTCCCAGCGGGTGACCGACACCTTCAAGGCACACCAGCCGCGGGGGGAGACGGCGTCGGTGCAGATCGTCCTGCGGGCCGACGGCGGACTGACGGCCGAGAAGCCCCGGATCGCCTCGATGCTCGCCGTCGTTCGCGACCTCCCGCATGTGGCGTCGGTCGCCGATCCGTTCACCGCACCCGGATCGCTGTCGCAGGACGGCCGGACGGCGTACGCGACGGTCGGCTTGGACGTCGCCGTGGCGGACATGCCGGTCGAGGACGTGCGGACGATCATCCACCGGGCGCAGGACTTCGCCCGCCCCGGACTGCAGGTGGAGGTCGGTGGCGACCTGGCCCGGTCCGCGGCCGAGAGCGCGGGTGGCGCGTCCGAGGGGGCCGGCATCCTGGCCGCGCTGGTGATCCTGGTGCTGCTGTTCGGATCGTTGCTCGCGGCAACGCTCCCGCTGCTGACCGCGGTGTTCGCGGTCGGCAGTACGCTCGGCCTGCTGGTCCTTGCGTCCCACTTGTTCACGGTTCCCGACTACACCGCGCCGGTGATGATGCTGGTCGGTCTCGGCGTCGGGATCGACTACGCGCTGCTGATCTTCTCCCGCTATCGCCATGAACTACTGAAGGACGGCACGGATCGGGCGACCGCGGCGATGGTCGCCCTGGACACCGCCGGCCGATCGGTGATGTTCGCCGGCTGCACGGTGGTGATCGCGCTCCTCGGTCTGCTCGCGCTCGGACTCGGCTCGCTGCAAGGCGTCGCGCTCGGCGTCACGCTGACGGTCCTGATGACGATGCTGGCCGCGGTGAGCCTGTTGCCGGCGCTGCTGACCCTGTTCGGGAAGCGGATCGAGCGGAGTGTCCGCAAGCACGCTGCGAAGACGCGCCGTACTCCGGGGGATGGCTGGCGGAAGCTGGCGGCGGCGGTGCAGCGGGGACCGTGGGTGCCGTTGATCCTGGGGACGGTCGCGCTGGTGGCGTTGTCACTGCCGGCCTTGGGCATGCGGCTCGGATTCGCCGACGCGGGGACGGACGACCCGGCCAAGACCAGCCGGAAGGCCTACGACCTGCTGGCCGACGGCTTCGGGCCTGGCTTCAACGGTCCGCTCGTGGTGGTCTCCGAGGGCGACGAGGCGGCAGCGCGGGCACTCGGTCAGACGCTCGCCGCCGATCCCGGCATCGCCGCGGTGACTCCGCCGCAGCTGACCCCGGACGGCAAGATCGCGACCGTACTCGCGTTCCCGAGGTCGGCACCGCAGGACGCCGCGACGAGCGAGCTCGTGAACCGGCTCCGGGACACGACCCTGCCGGCGCTCGAGTCGCAGACCAGGGCGACGTACCTGGTCGGTGGCGCGACCGCGGCGGCGGACGACTTCGCGTCCGCGGTGAGCAAGCGGCTGCCGATCTTCGTGCTGGTGGTGGTTGGTCTGTCCGCACTGCTGCTGATGGCGGTGTTCCGGTCGATCCTGATCCCGCTCAAGGCGGCGGTGCTCAACCTGCTCAGCATCGGCGCTTCGCTCGGGGTGATCACGCTGGTGTTCCAGCACGGATGGTTCGGTGCGCAGCCGGGTCCGATCGAGGCGTTCGTACCGGTGATGATCTTCGCGATCGTGTTCGGGTTGTCGATGGACTACGAGGTGTTCCTGGTCTCGCGGATCCATGAGGAGTGGCGTCGTACCCACGACGCCCGGGAGGCGGTGCGCGAGGGGCTCGCGACCACAGGCAGTGTGATTACCGCGGCAGCGGCGATCATGATCGTGGTGTTCGGGGCCTTCCTGCTCAGCCCGGACCGGATGCTGAAGCAGTTCGGGCTCGGCCTGGCGACCGCGGTCCTGCTGGACGCGCTGCTGATCCGCTGCGTCCTCGTCCCCGCCGTACTGCGCCTGTTCGGCAACCGCGCCTGGTGGCTGCCGCGCGGTCTCGACCGCGTTCTCCCGAAGATCGCGCTCGAGAAGGACTAGACGGTGAGCTGGCCGAAGCGGAGCATGCCGGTCGCGGCGTCCTGCTCCGGTGGGAGGTACACGCGCTGGATGGCGACCACGATCGCCTCCGCGATGACGTCCCGGAAGGCCGGGTCGGCCAGCCGGGCGGAGTCGTGCGGGTTGGTGACGTAGCCGATCTCGAGCCGGACCGCGGGCATCTTCGTCCGCCGCAGCAGGTCCCACGTCTTGGCGTGGGTCCGGCAGTTCAGCAGGTCGGTGCGCGCGACGATCTCGCGCTGCACCAGGCCGGCGAACTGCTCACCGACGCTCGACGACGCGCCGTGCAGATCGTTGCCGTAGTAGTACGTCGCGACGCCCTGGGCCTCCGGGTTCATCGAGCCGTCGGTGTGCAGCGAGACACACAGGTTCGCGTCCGTCTCGTTCGCGAACGCGGCCCGCGCCAGCTCGTCCGGCCCCTGATCCCGCCCACGCGACAAATACGCGCGTACGCCGGTCGCACCCAGGCGACCCTCGATCCGGGCGGCCAGGTCGTACGCGACATCGGACTCGCGGAGGCCGAAGCCCTCCCAGCCGTAGTCGAACCCACCGTGGCCCGGATCGATCACCACGGTCTTGCCGGACAGCCGCGGACCGGCGGCCCGCACGGCCTCCGACGCACGCAAGGCGTCCGGACGTCCGCCGGTCGCCATCGGCCGGATCCGCTGCAGCGCCTTGAACGTCGACGGACCACAGGTGCCGTCACCCGGAAGGCCCATGTTGCGCTGGAAGTCGGTCACCGCGCGCTGGGTGTCCGGTCCGAAGATCCCGTCGATCCGGGCGACCGCGAACCCGAGCTCCTGCAGCTTCGCCTGCAGTGCGAGGACGTCGTCACCGGTCAGCGGGTGCGAGACGACGTACGTCAGCAGCCGGTCGCCCAGCCGCCAGCGCGCGTCGTCGATCGCCCGGTACGTCTGCGGGCCGACGATCCCGTCGATCATCAGCCCGCGTTGCTGCTGGAACCCCCGGACAGCGTGCGCGGTCGCTTCGTCGTAGACGTCGTGACCGCCGGCCAGCAGCCCGAGCCGCTGGAGCTTGCCGACGATCTCGGCGACGGCCTCGCCGCTGTCGCCGATCCTGTACACGCCGTGGGGGCCAAACGGTGACTCAGACATCAAAAGGCTCCTTGCCGTGGCGGTCGGAGGTTCCAGGCGAAGCCTGATTCAGCCGGTGAAGTCGGCCAGTTCCTTCAGCAGCGCCGCCTTCGGCTTGGCGCCGACGATGGACTTGGCCAGTTCACCATTCACGTAGACGTTGATGGTAGGGATACCGGTGACGCGGTAGTTGCTCGGGGTGACCGGGTTCTCGTCCACGTTCATCTTCAGGAACGTGATCTTGTCGCCGTGGTCCTGGTTCAGCTCCTCCAGGATCGGGGACACCTGGCGGCACGGTCCACACCACTCGGCCCAGAAGTCGACCAGCACCGGCTTGTCGCTCTTCAGTACGGTCTGGTCGAACTCGGCGTCGGTGACGGCATTCATCTTCTCGCCCACGGGCGTAACTCCTTCAGTGGTGATGGTCAGGTTCAGACGGAAACCGGCTCAGTGGTGGCCGCCGCGGACGCGGCCGTCGCCGCGTCCTCGAGGGCGGCCAGGTAGCGCTCGGCGTCCAGGGCGGCCGCACAGCCGGTGCCGGCGGCGGTGATCGCCTGCCGGTAGGTGTGGTCCACCAGGTCGCCGGCGGCGAACACGCCGGGCAGGTTGGTCGCGGTGCTGTCCGGCTCGACCAGCACGTAGCCCTCGGCGTCCAGCTCGACCTGCCCCTTGACCAGCTCGGAGCGCGGGTCGTGCCCGATCGCGATGAACAGGCCGGTGGCCGGCACGTGCCGGGTCTCACCGGTGACGGTGTCCTTCAGCGTCACACCGGTCAGCTTGTCCTCACCGTGGATCGTGTCGACCTCGGAGTTCCACTGGAACTCGATCTTGTCGTTCGCGAACGCGCGGTCGGCCATGATCTTCGAGGCCCGCAGCTCGCCGCGGCGGTGCACCAGGTGCACCTTCTTGGCGAACTTGGTCAGGAAGGTTGCCTCCTCGACGGCCGAGTCGCCACCGCCGACGACCGCGATCTCGTGGTCGCGGAAGAAGAACCCGTCACACGTCGCACACCAGGACACCCCGTGCCCGGACATCCGGTCCTCGTCGGGCAGACCCAGCTTGCGGTAACCCGACCCCATCGCCAGGATCACGGTCTTCGCGCGGTGCTCGGTGCCGGCCGAGTCGGTGACCACCTTGATGTCACCGGTCAGGTCGACCTTGATGACGTCGTCGGGCACCAGTTCGGCGCCGAAGCGCTCGGCCTGGGTCCGCATCTCGTCCATCAGCGCCGGGCCCATGATGCCCTGCGAGAAGCCGGGGAAGTTCTCCACGTCGGTGGTGTTCATCAGTGCGCCGCCGGCGGTCACGGAGCCCTCGAACACGAGCGGATCCAGCCGGGCGCGCGCGGCATACACGGCGGCCGTGTAACCGGCCGGACCGGAGCCGACGATGATGACGTTGCGAACTCCTGCGTCGCTCATAAAAGGCGTTCCTCGTGTCGTCGAGTTGATACGTCGTACTCAACGGATCCTAGAGGCCGACCATTCCCACGGTACCCATCGCCGGGCCGGGGCACCGCATTGGTGTCTCAGCGATTGCGCAGTGTCACCGTGGTCTCGTACAAGGTGCTGGCGACGCCCCCGGGGTCACTACATCCGGTGACCGCGAAGACCTGGATGTCGCGGGGTGATCCGGCCTGCAGGCCGATCAGGACGGCGCGCCTGCCGTCGACCTTGGCGGGCTGGACCAGCTGGAGCTGCGGGTTCGGCCGGCCGGAGGCGAACTGGCGGGCGCAGGCCAACTCGGTCGCCGAGCCGTGCAGCAGCGGCGCTTGGGTGTTCTCCAGCCAGCGCTGGGCCTGCGGGCCGACGTCGTTCGTGGTCATCGTCGGGACGCCGCTCGGCACCCCGGTCGGGTTGGTGTTGGCGGCGTTGTCGCCGGCCTGGTCCTTGGTGGCGATCACCACGCCGACGCCGATCGCCGCCACCAGGACGACGGCCGCGGCGGCACCCAGCAACTTGGGCATGTGCCGGCGCGGCTCCTCGCGGATCTGGGCCAGCGAGTGCACACCGACGGTGGATGCGCGCAGGACGGACTCGGACACGATGACCGCGTCCAGGTGCTCGGCGACGTCGGCCGGCATCGGGATGTCCGTCCGGCCCTCCTCGGCGAGATCCTCGGACAGCTGGACGAGGGCGTCGTACGTCTGCTGGCAGTCCGGACAAGCCTTCACATGTTCACGAGCGCGGTGTGCCTCGGGGGCGGGCAACAGGTTCTCGATCAGATCGGCGATCGTGTCCGCATCGAGGTGCTCGAGGTGCTCGCTGGTCGGAAGACCGGATTCGGTCATCGGGAACTCGCCTCCCCACGGGAGGAACGCGCTGTGGTCATCGGAGTGCTCCGGGTAGAGGCATGGAGGCTGGGTCGCAGGTAGGCGACTTCGCTTCGACGGAGTACCCACTCATTCGGTTCCCACCGTTTCGGCGGCGGATTTCTCCGGTACGTCGGACTCGTCGGCACCGGCCCTGGTCGTCTGCCAGTGCCGCAGCAGTGGGAGCAGCCGGGCCCGGCCACGGGCACAGCGGGACTTCACCGTTCCGGGAGCGCAGCCGAGGATCGCGGCCGCCTCCTCGATCGAGTAGCCCTCCATGTCGACCAGCACCAGGGCACTGCGCTGGTCGGGGTTGATCTGCTTGAGCGCGTTCAGCACGTCCAGTCGCCGTTCGCGGACCTCGGCCGGGTCCTCCTCGGCCGGTCCGGCCAGCTCGGCCGCGCGGTCCTCGTCCTCGGGCAGCGGATCGGCGGCCCGCACCTGGCGGCGGCGGATCCGGTCCAGGCACGCGTTCACCACGATCCGGTGCAGCCAGGTGGTCACCTTCGCGTCGCCGCGGAACGAGTCGGCCCGGCGGAACGCCGAGATGAACGCCTCCTGCAGCGCGTCCGCCGCCTCCTCGGGCTCACCGAGGGTGCGGATCGCGACCGCCCACATCCGGTCCCGGTGGCGCTTGACCAGGAATCCGAACGTGTCCGGGTTGCCGGCCACGTGCAGCCGGAGCAGCTCGTGGTCGTCGAGCTGGTCGTAGCTGGTCGGCCCACCCGGCGCGGCAGACTGCGGCGCAGGCTCGGCCGCGCCGATCCGGGGAACGTCTGACCGGGGCGGTGGGGTCGGCCCCGAATCGAGGTGAGCCGTCATTTCTGGATTGTGACCTCCGAGATCGTGCCCCGGTAACCGCTGCCGTCCTTCGGCAGCTTGGTCAGCCAGACCAGCACGTAGCGCGTCTCGGTCGGTGCCGAGGGTTTCAGGATCACCGTACCCTCGGGCTGGTCCTCCATGGTGGCGACGGGCGTCCAGCCGCTCACGGTGGCCGGCGACGTGCTCGTGTCGTCCTTCGGGATCATCAGCTGCAGGCTCGTGTCGTCACCCTGCAGGCTGACGGACACACTGGACACCGCGGTCGGCGCGCCCAGGTCGTAGATGATGCCGACACCCGGCTTCTGGCCACCGAGGTTCGGCTTGTTCTTGTACGACTGCGTGGTCCAGGTCGTGCTGGCCTTGCCGTCGTAGGTGTTCGGGACGTCCTCGTGGTGTTCCTCGCCGTTGCCGTCCGGCTTCGGGTCGAAGTCCGTCGCACCGACGATCTTGGCCGGTCCACCGGTCGCCGACGGGGTCGTGCTGGTCTGCGGCGCGCTGCTCTTGGTGCTGCCGGAGTCGGTGCCCTGGTCGTTGTTCATCGCGCCCTTGAGCAGGAACTGCGCCATCGCGACCACCGACAGCAGCGCCAGCACGGCGAGCAGGATCAGGATCCGGCCACCCCACGAGCCCTTCGGCTTCGGCTCGTCGGGGCGGCGCCGGCCGTTGCCGTTCGGCGGCGGTGGCGGCTGGCGCCGGATCGGCCGGGTCTCGGGGGCGGTCGCGTACGCCGAGTGCGGCTGGTGACCGTTCTCCGACTGGTACGCCGGAGGCGGCGTCGGATCGAGCGCCGGCGGCGACTGCGGGACGACCTGGGTCGCGTCGTCGATGCTGCCGTTCTGCCGGGCGACCTGGACGGTCTCGTCCATCTGGTTCGGCGGCTCGTGTGAGCTGCCGACGACCCCGGAGAGCGCAGCGGACAGACCGGCGGCGCTGGTGATCGGCGGCGCGTGGTGCCGTGGCGGGTCGCTCAGCAGCCGGTCGCTGATGTCGTCCAGCGAGCGCGGCACGCCGGCGCGCACCTGACGTGGGCTGAGCAGCCGGCCGTGCTCGACGGGCGCGGGCTGTAGTCCCCAAGCCGGGGCAGGTCCGGGCCAGCGGCCGGTGAGCGAGGCGTAGAGCAGCTCGCCGAGTGCATACACATCCTGCTCGGGCGAACCCGGGCCGGACGAGCGCAGCGCGGCCTCGGTGGCCAGGCCGACGACCTTGATCGCGCCCGCGTCCGTGACGACGACGGTCGACGGGCTGATGGATCCGTGCGCGTGGCCGGTGCGGTGCAGGTTCTCCAGCGCTTCGGACACCTCGCGAGCCAGCCAGCCCGCCTGCTGCCCGGTCAGCGGGCCGGTGCCGAGCATCCGCTCGAGGGGCCGGCCGCCGGCCCACTCGCGGACGCAGTACGTGACGCCGTCGTGCATGTCGCAGTCGAGCACCCGGAGGAAGCGCGGGTCGGCCGCGGCGGCCGCCCGGCGAGCGGCGTCGAAGAGCAGGTTCGTGCGTGGATCGCCGACCGGCAGGACATCCACGACGACGGCCCGGCTGAGTACCTCGTCCACTGCCCGCCACACCCGCGCACCGTCGATCTCCGCGAGTAACTCGGCGATCCGGTAGCGGCCGGCAAGCAGGGCACCAGGACTGACGGTCTGGTTCGACACGGTGTCTCTCGCCCTCCTCGATGCACTGGTCGGCCTGCGTCTGCCGCTCCGGACCCGGTCGGCGGGAGTCCGATAGCAGCCCCCATGCTAGTGCCTCGGCACAGTGCTCCCCTGACTGCGCAAAGGGTGCACGAGTGCACAAGCGGTCTGGCTCAGCGGCGGCCCGGCAGTTTCGATGTGACCATGGACACCACGTCGTTGACTTCGTGGATCCGCAGTACCCGCGCGACCCCGGCGTACACCGGCAGCATCACGGCGGCCGCGATGGCGAGCTGGAGGATGGCGCCGATCGGTCCGGACCAGTCGATCACCTGGCCGAGCACCCACAGGACCGCGCGCCCGGCGCCGACCCCGAGGACGGCCGCGATCACCATCGCGAGCAGCGGCAGCCCGATCCCGGCTCCCGGGACCCGCGGCACCTTGCGCCGGAGCACCGGTCGCGACAGCAGTACGGCGACCAGGTAAGCCAGCGCGTACGCCGCACCGAGCACGACACCGCTGAACCGGAGGTGCTCCGCATCCAGCAGCACGCGGACCCCGATCACGGCCGCCGCGATGTTCGTCGTCGCGATCACGCACTGCAGGAAGAACGGTGTCCGGGTGTCCTCGAAGGCGTAGAACGTCCGCAGCTGGAAGTACTGGATCGTGAACGGGACTATGCCCAGCGCCAGTGTCATCAGCGTGTACGACATCAGTGTCAGGTTGTTCTTACCCGAGCCGTACCCGGTGATCACCGTGACGATCGGATACGCGAACGCGACCATCGCGGCCGCGGCCGGGACGACGATCGCCAGCGTCTGCCGGACCGACCGGGCCGACAGCCGCTCGAGCTCGGTCATGTCGCCGTCGGCCGCGAGCGCGGACATCTGCGGCAGCGCGGCGGTCGCGAGCGAGACCGTGACGATGCCGTGCGGCACCAGGATGATCAGCATCGCGGTGCTGTACGCGAACAGACCGGCCTTCGAGCCCGGGTCGTCCGACGCGCTGCCGGCGATCGCGAGCCGCGTGACCACCACCAGCGTCACCTGGTTGACCGCGACGAAAAGAACCGTCCAGATGCCCAATCGGGCAGTGTGCCCCAGACCGGTACCGCGCAGACCGAACTTCGGCCGGAAGGTGTGCCCGCTCGCCCGCAGGTACGGCAGCAGCACCAGCAGTTGTACGGCGATGCCGAACGTGTGCCCGAGACCGAGCAGGAGCTCCTCGCCGTGGCTGTAGGTGGGCGGGTGGTCGCCGACCCGGTAGACCATCAGGAAGATCACGATCGACGCGCACGCGACGATGTTGTTCGCGATCGGCGCCCACATCATCGGACCGAACCGGCGCCGCGCGTTCAGCACCTGGCCGACCAGCACGAACGCGCCGTAGAAGAAGATCTGCGGCAGGCAGAGCCGGACGAACATCACCATCGACGCCCGCTCGGACGCCCGGGACGGGTCCTTCAGCTCCTCCGGCATGTACAGGTTGGCGATCGCCGGCGCCAGCAGCACGCACCCGACCGTCACGACCGCCAGCACCACGAAGCCGAAGGTGAGCAGCCGGTTGGTGAAGTCCTGGCCGCCGTCGTCGTGGTTCTTGATCGCACGCACCAGTTGCGGCACCAGCACGGTGTTGAACACGCCGCCGGCCAGCAGGATGTAGAGGCTGTTCGGGATGGTGTTCGCGGCGGTGAAGATGTCACCGCGCAGCGCGGTGCCGATCGCGGCCGCGAGCAGGGCGATCCGGACGAATCCGAGCAGGCGTGACAGCACGGTTCCGGCTGCCATCACCCCCGCGGAGCGCAGGGTGCGGTCAGCCATCCTTCGAACCGACTCCTTCTTTCAGGGACGCGTCGGCGGCCGGGCCGGCGGACGGTGGATCCAGTGGCTCAGGGTGCAACGGGTCGACCGGCGCCTCCGCCTCGGCCGACGGACCGGCCGACGGGCTGCGGCGCTCGGTCCGGATCCGGCGGTAGATGCGGACGAACGACGTACCGAAGAGCAGTGCGCAGGCCGCGCCGACCAGGATCCAGCCGACGCTGCCGTACTGGCTGGCCTGGATCAGCAGCTCCTCGGACTTGCCGACCGGGCGGCCGGAGGCGGTGATCACCTGGGCGTTGGCCCGGATCAGGCCGTTCTGCTCAGCGCTCGCGTTGATCCGCGGGGTGAACTTCTGCTTCGGCGCCAGGACCCTGGTCTGCTGCTCCTCGATCCGCAGGTCGGTCCGGTTCGTCGGCGTGACCACGATGCCGACCCGGACCGACCACTCGGTGTCGTTCGTGATCGTCAGCGGGAACGTGCCCTTGCTGCCGGCCAGGTTGACCTTGATCTCGCGGCGTTCGCCGTTCGCCACGTTGTTGACCAGGTGCACCTTGCCCAGTTGCTGGTTCACCGAGCCGAGCTCGATCGCGGTGTACCGCTGGGCCTCGTCCGGGAACCCGCGCCAACTGGTCGACGCGGCGCGGAGCAGGGCCTGCGGCATCGTCTCGGGCAGGTCCTCCGGGTCGGCCAGCAGGTTCTCGAGCGTGGTGGTCGCCTGGTCGAGCTGGTTCAGGCCGTTGAGCTGGTCAGCGGTCATGGTCGCGTTGGACCGGGGCGCGGCCGGCGCCTTGATGCTCGGCGGCTTCGGCGTCGCGGTCACGACCTGGTCGACGCTGCTGGGATTGATCCACGGCAGCGAGAGATCCGCGGCGAGCGCGGCGGTGGCACGTCCGTCGGAGTCCCAGCCCCGCGGCGGTACGGCGACCACCGAAGTGGTGCCCTTGCCGCCGGCGGCCATCAGCGCGGTCTCGGCCGCGAACCGCTGCCGGACCTGGAGTGGGCTCTCGTCGGTGCCGTTGTCCGGCCCGCCGGACGTCAGCGCGGCGTCGGCGACGACAGTACGCACCTCGTCCCGCGGGCCTTCCGGCGTCTGGATGTCGTAGACCGGGGAGGTCGCCGTCAGGCCCGGACGCTCGGGGGCCGGCCAGGACGCGCTGCTGACCAGATTCACGTCATCGGCGGTCGCGCCGGGGAAGCCGGTCGAGGCAGCCGCGAGGTAGCGGCCGGCGGCGGCGCCGCCTTCCAGCCAGAGCCCGTTGGTGAACCCGTACGGCGCCAGGTTGAAGCCCTCGGAGCGGAACCGCGCGTCCCGGACCAGGTCCTTCAGCGGATCGCCCGCGTCCAGCAGCCCGGCCACGTCCGGGTCGCCGTACGGCAGCAGGACGACCTGGTTGCCGCGGGCCAGGCTGGCCTCGAACTCCTGCAGCCAGGCGGCGGCGGTCCGCTGCCCGGTGCCGGGCGTCGGCTTGGTCTCGCCGACCTCGTACCCGTCCCGCATCCGCCGGGCCTCGTCGAGCATCGCGGGGTCGACCAGCCAGGTGACCTTGCGGTCCTTGCCGAGGGCCAGCAGCTTGCCGAGCCGGCCGGTCGGGGCCATCGCTTCGGCCAGCGACTCGTTGGTGAACTTCTTGCCACCGAGCAGAGTCGGCCGGTGCCGCAGCGGGATCACCAGCGCGGTGTTCACCTTGCCGGGCAGTGGCTCGTTGCCGATCACCGGCATCAGCGTGCGGGCCCGGCCGATGGTGAGCCGTTCCTTGTCCTGCGGGGTGCCGCGGAACACGACGCCGACCACGTAGACCCCGGTCTCCCGGCTGATCCGCCACTCGTTCCACGGCACGGTGAGGGTGAACTGCACCGAGGCGTTCGGCGCCAGCGGGGCGTCGTACTGCTGGAAGACCCCGCTGTCCGGACTCGTCAGCCGGGAGCAGCTGTTCTGGTCGTTCATCGGCACGTCCTGCTCGGCCGGGATCCCCGCGATCTCGGCGGCCGTGGACAGCCGGGTCCGGTCGATGCACGCGAGCGCCTGCGGTGCCTCGAACGTCTCGGTGCTGGTGTTCTTGACGGTGCCCTTGATCTGCACCTGCTCGCCGGGCTTCGGCGCGATCGGCCCGAACGAGTCGATGGTGACCTGGACGACCGGGTCGTCGGCCGGAGCCGCCGTCGCCGGCGGAGTGCCGAGAGTCGCTGCCGTCGCAGCGATCAGCAGGCCCGCACCCGCCACCGCGGAGAGCCTCAGTCGCCGTCTGAACACGCCGTCACCGTAACCTAGTTCCCCGTGTCACCCTTTGCCGACCAGTCAGGCCCCGCCGGATCGCTGTCCGCCATCCAGCGGCGCGCGGTCCAGTCACTGCTGCAGATCGCCCCGGTGGTCGACGAGCTCGGTTCCCGCTTCGCCGGCGCCGGCCACGAGATCGCCCTGGTCGGCGGTCCCGTCCGGGACATTCTGCTGGGCCGGGGGAGCAAGGACCTGGACTTCGCCACGTCAGCGCACCCGGACGTGATCGAGCGGTTGCTGGCCGGCTGGGCGGACCACATCTGGGACATCGGCAAGGCCTTCGGCACCATCGGTTGTCGTAAGGGTGAATGGATTCTGGAGATCACGACGTACAGGTCGGAGTCCTACGATCCCACCTCGCGCAAGCCCGAGGTGTCGTACGGCGACAGCCTCGAGGGTGATCTGGCCCGCCGCGACTTCGCGATGAACGCGATGGCGGTCCGGTTGCCGTCGCACCAGTTCGTCGACCCGTACGGCGGGATCGAGGACGTCGCGCACCGGCGGATCCGGACGCCGGGCACCCCGGAGGACTCGTTCTCCGACGACCCGTTGCGGATGATGCGGGCGGCCCGGTTCGCCGCCCAGCTCGGGTTCACGCCCGACCCGGCGGTGGTGGCCGCGATGACCGCGATGGCCGAGCGGATCACGATCGTGTCGGCCGAGCGGGTCCGCGACGAGCTGATCAAGCTGATCTGCGCCGACCACCCGCGGATCGGCCTCGACCTGATGGTGGCCACCGGCCTGGCCGAGCACGTGCTGCCCGAGTTGCCCGCGCTGAAACTGACGGTGGACGAGCACCACCGGCACAAGGACGTCTACCAGCATTCGCTCACCGTCCTCGATCAGGCCATCGATCTGGAGTCTCGTCTCTCTGTTCCGACGCCCGATTTCGTCGTTCGGTTCGCTGCTCTGATCCACGACATCGGCAAACCGAAGACCCGGCGGTTCGAGGACGGGGGCAAGGTGACCTTCCATCACCACGATGTCGTCGGCGCGAAACTGGCCGCCAAGCGGATGAAGGCGCTGCGGTTCAGCAACGAGCAGATCGAGCAGGTGAGCAAGCTCATCGAGCTCCACCTCCGCTTCCACGGCTTCGGCGACGGCGAATGGACCGACTCCGCCGTACGGCGCTATGTCCGCGACGCCGGCGACCAGCTCGAGCGGCTGCACGTCCTCACCCGCGCCGACTGCACCACCCGCAACCGCCGCCGGGCCGAGGCACTGCGAGCCGCGTACGACGAGCTCGAGGCGCGGATCGAGCGCCTCCGCGAGCAGGAGGAACTCGACGCCCTCCGCCCCGACCTGGACGGCAACCAGATCATGGAGATCCTCGGCATCCCCCCGGGCCGCGAGGTCGGCGAGGCCTACAAGTTCCTCATGAACCTCCGCCTCGACGAAGGCCCTCTCGGCGAAACCCGAGCCCGGGAACAACTCCTCCACTGGTGGTCCGAGCGCTCCTAGATGGGCTGCGGAGGTATGGAGTCGTAGGCGGCGGCTAGGCGGGCCGCTGAGTCGGGGTGGGGTGGGTAGGTCGTGGTGTCGGGGCCGGTGGTGACCGAGGCGACGGGGAGGGCCGGGTCGATCGAGTTCGTCAGGTAGGCGGCGTCGTACGTCGGGAGGTCGGTCAGGGGGATGGCCGTGGTGTCGTAGCTGGCTAGGCCTTGCTGGAGGAGTTGCTGGCGGATGCCGGGGAGGACTGGGGCGGTCGGGAAGACGATCGTGGTGCCGCGGGCGAAGCAGATGTTCCAGATCGAGGCCTCGGAGATCTCGCCGGACGTTGTGTGGAAGACGGCGTCGTCGTACCCGGCGAGCTCTGCCTGGCGGCCGTAGTACACGAGGTCGAAGGTGCCGGTGTGCTTGAGGTGGGGGACCGCGCGCTCGTGCTGGAAGGCGAGCAGGCGCTGCGGTCGTACGCCGGGGTCGACCGGCGGGCCGACGCGGATCAGAAGGTGTAGCTCGGTGGTGGCGAAGACGTTGACGCGCAGCGAGAGATCGCCGGTCCCGGCGTACTCGAGGGCCGCGCGAAGATCGGCGCGGACACGGTCGGCGGAAAGCGCCTGGCCGAACACCTCACGGGCACTGCGGTCGAGCCGCTCGAAGTGGAGGTCGAGTCCGTCCACCGCGCCGCCGCGAACCTGCATCGAGGTGAAGTGTCCGTAGGCGGTTGCTCTCAGCACCTGTGGGTCGACGGCCCGCAGGGGTACGCCGTCGAGCAGTAGCGACTCGGTCACCGGATCAGTCTGCTCTACGCTCGCGCTGTGGACGTCTTGAGCATCATCGGGTGGGGCGGATCCGCGCTGGTCGTGCTGTCGCTGCTGCAGACCCGGATCCTGCGGTTGCGGCTGCTGAACCTGATCGGCTGCGTGATCCTGGTCGGCTTCAACCTCGCGATCGGCGTCTGGCCGATGGTCGGCATGAACGCGGTCCTGGCCGTGATCAACGTCGTCCACCTGTGGCGGCTGCTCCGGCACCGGCACGACGAGGCCGAGTACACGGTCCTGAAGGTCGACGAGAGCGACGCGTACCTGGGTCACGTGCTGACCCGGCACGAGAGCGACATCAGCCGGTTCAACCCCGGCTTCACGCCGAGCGCCAGCCCGTACGCGTTCCTGGTCCAGCACGGCGACCGCACCGTCGGCGTCGTCCTGGCCCACGACGCCGGCGAGGGCCGGGCCCAGATCGACCTCGACTACGTGCTGCCGAAGTACCGCGACTTCACTCCCGGCGAGTTCGTCTACCGGCGCAGCGACGTCTTCACCGACCACGGCTTCCGCCAGGTGCTGGCCTCGCCCCGGATGCGCGACTCCACCCCCTACCTCACCAAACTCGGCTTCCACCGCGCCGGCGACCACCTGGTCCTGGACCTGCCCTGAACATCGACGTTGTAGAGGTGCACTTATTATAAGTATAGTTCTCAAACATGCGGAAGCCTGACCGGATCTTCGCGCGCGACACCGAGTGGAGCTCCCTGGAGCGGTTTGCGGGCAGGACCGCGAAGAGCCCGCAACTGGGTGTGGTCAGCGGCCGCCGGCGCCAAGGCAAGACGTATCTGGTGCAGGCGCTCGCGGAGCAGACCGGTGGCCTGTACTTCGGCGCCACCGAGGCAACCGAGACCGAATCGCTCGCCCTGTTCGCGACGGCGGTGGGGACCCACCTCGGGCTGGCCTCACCACCCCGGTTCGACAGCTGGGACGAGGCCGTCCGCTTCCTGTTCTCCCTTGACCCGGCCACCGGCCCGTTCGTCATCGACGAGTTCCCCTACCTGAGCAAGGTTTCACCGGCGCTTCCGTCGATCCTGCAGCGAGAGATCGACCAAGCCGCGTCGGCCGGGCGCCGGACCAGCATCCTGCTGTGCGGTTCCGCCCTGTCGGTGATGGGCGGACTGCTGTCCGGCAGCGCTCCGTTGCGCGGGCGGGCGAGCCTGGAGCTGGTGGTCCGGCCCTTCGACTACCGCCTGGCCGCCAAGTTCTGGGGTCTGACGGATCCGCGGCTCGCCGCTCTCGTGCATGCGGTGGCCGGCGGGACTCCGGCGTACCGGCGGTTCGTCGACGACGACGTTCCGGGGTCCGTGGACGAGTTCGACGACTGGGTCCTGCGGACCGTGCTCAGTCCGGTGAATCCGTTGTTCCGCGAGGCGCGGTACCTGCTCGACGAGGAGATGGACGTCCGCGACAGTGCGCTCTACCACTCGGTGCTCGCGGCAGTTGCTGCTGGCAACGGTACGCGGGGTGGCATCGCGAACTACGTCGGCCGGAAGTCGACCGACATCGGGCACCATCTGACCGTCCTCGAGGACAGCGGCCTGGTGCGGCGGCAGGACGACGTGTTCCGCTCGCGTCGTTCGACCTATCGGGTGGCCGAGCCGCTCGTGGTCTTCTACCACGTGGTGATGCGGCCGCAGTGGGGACTGTTGGAGAGCGGCCGGGCGCGGAACGTCTGGGAGGCGGCCAGAGCGCGGTTCTCCTCACAGGTCGTCGGACCGCACTTCGAGCAGCTCTGCCGGGACTTCGCACTCTCGGCGCCGGCGGAGCTGTTCGGTGAGCTGCCGGGACAGATCGGCGCCGGCGTCGTCCCGGATCACAGTCGCCGCACTCAGATCGAGATCGACGTCGTCGTCCTCGCGCCGGCGACTTCCGGGCAGCGACGCAAGCTCTTGTCGCTGGGGGAAGTGAAGTGGGGCGAGGTGATGGGGCGGCGGCATGTCGAGCGGCTCGAGCGAGCGCGGCAGTTGCTGTCGAAGGACTACGACACCTCGGACACCGTGCTGGCCTGCTACAGCGGAGCCGGGTTCGAACCCGGGCTCGACCCGAAGGTGCTGACCGTCGGGCTCGATGAGATCTACAGGTCTTTGGCGTAGCAGAGGGACGCGGGTTCGTGTTCGAACGGGGGGTACGGCGGGGTGGGGGTGTAGCCGTGGTGGGTGTAGAGGGCGATGGCCTCGGTCTGGTGGGTGCCGGTCTCCAGCCGGAGGCGGGTCAGTCCGGTGGCGCGGGCCTGGGTCTCGACGGCCTTCAGGAGGACCCGGGACAGGCCCCAGCCGCGGGCGGACGGGTCGACGTACATGCGCTTGATCTCGCCGAGGCCGGGGGAGACCGGTTGCAGGCCGACGCAGCCGACCGGGGTGCCGTCGAGCAGCAGCAGGGTGAACGAGATGTCCGGGTGGAGGGCGACGAGCGGCTGGTCCTCGCCGTACATCGCGGCCAGCTCGGCCTGCTGCGCGGTGGTCAGTGCCAGCAGCGCGGGATCGGTGCCCGGCACCGCCCGGAGCTCGGTCCCTTCGATCAACTCCGCCGTCATGCCCGCGACGGTAGCAAGACAGCATGACGCCCCTGTTTCGGTTTCCTCTCGCCCGTTCCGGACAGCCGTGAGGCCGGCGTGGTCTGATGTGCGGGTGACGTCGTTGGAGGAGATTGCGGCCGGGGTTCGTGCGGGGAGCGTCGATCCGGCCGAGTTGGTCGAGCACGCGTTGACCCGGGCGAACGAGATCGCTGGGTTGAACGCTGTCGTGCACTTGGATGCCGAGGGTGCCCGGAAGGCCGCGGCCACTCATGACCGGAGCGGAGCGCTCGCGGGTGTGCCGGTGCTGGTCAAGGAGATCGTCGAGGTCGAGGGCCTGCCGTACCGCTGTGGGTCCGATGCGCTCGACGAGGTCGGGCACCGTGACGCGGACGTCGTACGGCGGCTCCGCGCGGCCGGGGCGATCGTCATCGGGCTCAGTCACAGTCACGAGTTCGCCTACGGCTGCACTGGTACGTCGAACCGGGTCGGCCCGTGCCGCAATCCGCATGACCCGTTGCGGATGACGGGTGGCTCGAGTTCGGGCGCAGCGGTCGCGGTGGCGGCCGGTGTGGTTCCGTTGGCGATCGGGACGGATACCGCCGGGTCGGTGCGAATCCCAGCGGCGTTGTGCGGTGCGGTCGGCTTCAAGCCGTCGTACGGCACCCTGTCGGCGGATGGAGTCTTTCCGTTGTCGCAGAGCCTTGACCACGTCGGCGTACTGGCGTCGACTGTCGCGGACGCGGCGTACGCCCTGGCTGCCCTTGCCGGCGTTGAGTTCGAGGCCCGGACCACAGCACCCCGGCTCGGGGTGGTCACGAACCCGGAGTACCTCGAGGCGACGCCGGACGTCCGTGCCGCGTGGTTGACGGCATTGGACAGTCTCGCCGCGGCAGGTGCCGTCCTCGTCGACGTGGAGCTTCCGGACTGGGCCGACAGCTTCCGCACCGCGGCGGACATCCAGGGACCCGAGGCCGTGGCCAACCACGCCGGTCGATCCACGGAGCGCTACCAGCCTGACGTGAGGCAGCGTCTCCGCGAGGCGGCGCAGGTCTCGCCCGCAGAGCGTGAGGCTGCCCGGACCAGAGCGACGGCGATCACCACCGAACTGGCCGACCTGCTCGCGAACGTCGACGCCGTCCTCACGCCGACCGTTCTCACCACGGCACCGCTCATCTCGGCCGTCGACACCGAGGAAGGCGGGCTCGCCGTACGGGCCCAGTTGCTGCGGAACACCCGGCTGGCCAACCTCACGCGGCACCCGGCCGTCAGCCTGCCGATCCAGGCTGACGGCCTTCCCGTCGGGTTGCAGGTCATTGCCTCTGACAATGACAAGGCCGCGGCGGTCGCGGGCTGGATCGAGGGTCAGCGGTAGAGCCGGAGGTCGGCCAGGCTCCACCAGTTGCCGGCGCTGCCGGTCGAGGTGATCCGCAGGTACCGCGCGGACACGGCCCGTACGTCGATCGTCGTCAGCTGACCGGTCGACGGACCGCTCGCGATCGTCCGCCAGTGGACGCCATCGTTGCTGACGGCAACGTCCTGGCCACGAGCGAAGTCGCCGATGTTCCCGCCGCTGTCCAGAGCGATCTCCCGGAACGTCTTCGCCCGGCCGAGATCCACCTGCACCCACTGACCCGGCGCCTGTGCCTCCTTGCTCGTCCACACCGTCGACCCGTCGGCATCGATCGCCAGCCCGGCCTCGGTCCCGTTCACCGAAGCGGTCGCTGTCGCGCCCTCGAGCGAGACCGGCTGCGGCACGTCCGCGCTGACCCGGTCCCAGGTGAAGGTCGCGATCGAACCGCCCGGCAACTCGTACTCGAAGGACTTGTCGCCGATCGCCACCGCGAAGCTCCGCGGGTCGTCGTTCTCGTTGTGGACGAGCAGTGCGGTCGAACCATCGGGGTTCCGGAAGGCCGCGGACATCAGCTGCCCGTTCCACCCGGTCGTTCCGTACGACGTACTCCCGATCCGGACCGCGCCCGGCTTCACGAACTTCGACAGGTGCCCGATCGTGTAGTACTCGGCATCGGTGCTGACCGTCCCGTCCGGCTGCAGCGTGACCAGGCCGGTGCAGGTGTCACAGCCACCGAGGTGCGGGCCGCCGGTGGAGTCGAGCGCGATGTTCCAGTTGACCACCGACTTCGCCCAGTTCCGCGTCGTACCGAGCATCAGCGTGCGGGCGTGCCAGGTGAGCGTGCCGCGGAAGATCTGCAGCGGGGTGTCGGTCGGACCGTGCGATCCCGAGCACTCGGTGAACCAGATGCCCTTGGTGGGGAACGCATTGTGCAGGTCGGTCTGCTTCGACGGATCGCCGGAGTAGCAGTGGTACGCCGTACCCGCGATCCACTTGGCCGCGGACGTCCGGAGGAGCTTGTACGGGTAGTCGGTCTCCGGGTCCTCACCGGGCGGCGTGGACGCGATATCACCGGGGTGGGTGGTCCAGTTGTGGTCGTAGCCGAGGATCTTCGTCCGCGGGCTCGCCTTCTGCAGCAGTGGACCCAGGGCGGTGATCACTGCTGCTTCCTGGCGGACCGGCATGTCCGTGCCCGGGTACGCGCTCGGCTTGCGGTTCTGCGGCTCGTTCTGGATGGACAGGAAGTCGATCGGCACGCCGGCCTGGGTGTAGGCCTGCACGAACTTCACCAGATAGCGCGCGTAGGCGTCGTACACCTTCGGGTCGTCCTTGAGCCGGCCGCCGACCAGTGAGTCGCCGGTCTTCATCCACGCGGGCGGGCTCCACGGCGTCGCCATCACCTTGAGTGCCGGGTTGAGCTGCTTGGCCCGCTTGAGCAACGGCAGGACCTGCTGCTGGTCGTGCGCGATGCTGAAGTGCTTCAGGCCGAAGTCGGTCTGCCCGGCCGGTACGTCGTCGTACGTGTAGTGCTCGGCCGCGGCGGTGAAGTCGGACGAACCGACCGGCTGCCGCAGGAGGCTCACCCCGATGCCCTGCTTCGGGTCGAAGAGTTTGCGCAGCGTCTGTTCACGGTCCGCCGGGCTGAGTCGGTAGAGGACGCTCGCGGACGAGTCGGTGATCGAGGCGCCGAAGCCGTCCATGGTCTGGTACGACGTCGTCGGGTCGACCGTGATCGTCGTCCGGTCGCTCGCTCCCCGCTGGAAGGTGACCGGGGTGCGTTCGTGCAGCAGCTCGGCCCGGTCCGGGGTCGTGACCCAGACGCGGACCTGTGGTGGCGACGGGGGATGGGCTTGGGCGGTGGGAACGGTGAGCGAGGCGGTGGCCAGTGCCAGGGCGACGCCGAATGCCTGTGCTTTCATTGCGGCTCCTCGAATGAAACAAACGGCCACAGGAAACGCTCGCCTCTCACCACTGTCAAGGTCTGGGAGCGGTGGCCTAGAGTGCTGAGCGTGAAACAAAGCGATGTAACAAATGCCTAGAGATCGGGCCACCGTCCGCGAGGTCGCGGCGGCGACCGGCGTCTCGATCGCGACCGTGTCCCGGGTCCTCAACCAGCAGGGCAGCGTGGCCCCGGAGACCCGGCGGCTGGTCGAGCGCGCGGTCGAGGAGCTCGGCCTGCGCGCACCCGGCCCGCGCGGCGGTACGGCGAAACCCGTCGCCGGAGCCGTCTACGTGCGCTGTCCTTATGTACTCACGGACTACTTCGGGCTGATCGTGTCGTCGATCGCCGAGACGCTGGACCGGCACGGGCGGCAGCTCGTCCTCAACGCGGGAGAGTCGGCGCAGCACGAGCAGGTGCTGTCCCGGTTGCCCGCGCAGCGCGAGGTCGGCGGCGCGATCCTGATCCTGCCGCCCGAGCCGAGCGAGGAGCTGGTCCGGCTGAGCTCACGCCGGTTCCCGTTCGTCGTGGTTGACCCGCGGACGACACTCCCGCGCGACATCGCTTCGGTCTCCGCGGCACATCACTCCGGTGCCCGTCAGGTCACCTCCCACCTGGTCTCACTCGGCCATACCCGCATCGGCGTCATCGCGGGACCTCGGGAGTGGCTCGCCGCTGACGCCCGGCTGAGCGGCCACTCGGCCGCGCTCGCGGGTGCCGGCGTACTGCCCGACCCTTCGCTGGTTCGGCATGTCGAGCCGACGGTCGCGCACGGCCACCGGGCCGCGAGCGAGCTCCTCGATCTCGATCCGCGGCCGACGGCGCTGGTCGCCTTCAACGACAAGGCCGCGATCGGTGCGCTGCAGGCCGCCGCCGAGCGCGGGCTGTCCGTCCCTGGCGATGTGTCGATCGCCGGATTCGACGACATCGACCTGAGTCGTGCGACCACGCCGCAGCTCACGACCGTCCGGCAGCCGTTGCAGGAGATGGGCCGGATGGCCGTCAGCCTGCTGATCCGACTGCTCGACCGGCACGAGCTCGAGGCCCTGCACGTCGAGCTGGCGACCGAGCTGATCGTCCGCGGGACCACCGGGCCGGTGTCCACTATCCGGAGTTAGGCAGTGCGCAAAACGGTTCGGTTGTGGCAAGTTCTAGACATGAACCTTCGGATCGGCATTGCCGGGATCGCTATCGAGTCCAGCACGTTCTCGCCGCACCGGGCCGGCCTGGCGGACTTCGACGTACGCCGTGGTGAAGACCTGCTGCGGCGGTACGACTTCCTCGACAAGGAGTGGGCGCAGGGCATCGAGTGGGTGCCGCTGCTGCACGCGCGCTCCCTGCCCGGCGGCGCCGTACTGCCGGAGGTGTACGACGACCTGTCCGCCGAGATCATCGAGCTGATCGGGACGGCCGGCGAGCTGGACGGGTTCTTCTTCGACATCCATGGGGCGATGAGCGTGGTCGGCCGGCAGGACGCCGAGGCCGACCTGGCCACTCGGGTCCGGGCCGCGATCGGCCCCGACGTCCTGATGTCGGCCTCGATGGACCTGCACGGGAACGTGTCCCGCGAGTTGGGTACGGCCGTCGACCTGATCACCTGCTACCGGATGGCGCCGCACGAGGACGCGATGGAGAGCCGGGAGCGTGCGGCCCGCAACCTGGTCGAGCGGATCCGGTCCGGGCTGGGCAAGCCCGGTAAGGCGTGGATCCAGGTCCCGGTGCTGCTGCCCGGCGAGAAGACGTCGACCCGGATCGAGCCGGCCGCGTCGATCTACCAGCGCGTCGCGGAGATCGCCGACGAGCCCGGCGTACTCGACGCCGCCGTCTGGGTCGGCTACGCGTGGGCCGACGAGCCGCGGTGCCGCGCGGCCGTGGTCGTGACCGGGGATGACCAGGAGTTGATCACCGCTCGTGCTGCCGAGCTGGCTCAGGCCTATTGGGGTGCTCGTTCGGAGTTCGCGTTCGTCGCTCCTACCGGCACGTTGCAGGAGTGCGTGACCGCGGGTCTCGCGAGTACGGCGCGGCCGTTCCTGATCAGCGACTCCGGTGACAACCCGACGGCCGGTGGAGCCGGGGATGTCTCGTGGACGCTCGGGCAGCTGCTCACGGTCGACGAGCTGACCAAGGGCAACGCGACCGCGATCCACGCGAGCATCACGGACCCCGAGGCGGTCGCTGCCTGTGTCGCTGCTGGTGTGGGCAACCCGGTCCGGGTGTCTGCCGGCGGCAAGGTCGACCCCGGTCCGGCGGGTCCGGTCGACCTCGAGGGCACTGTCTTCTCGCTGTCCGAGGACCCGGTCGGTGGGACCGTCGCGGTGATCAAGGCCGGCGGTCTGCACTCGATCCTCACCTCACGCCGCAAGCCGTACCACCACATCGCCGACTTCACCCTCCTCGGCCTCGACCCCGCCGCCACCGATCTGGTCATCGTGAAGATCGGCTACCTCGAGCCGGAGCTCTACAACCTCGCCAAGGACTGGCTCCTCGCCCTCACCCCCGGCGGCGTAGACCAAGACCTCCTCCGCCTCGGCCACCACGGCGTACTCCGCCCTCTGTTCCCCTTCGACCCCGAGATGGAAGACCCCACTCTCACCCCGGAACTCCTCCCATCGTCCTAGTACAGGTCGAGACGGTGCAGCTCGACAGGACGTAACCGGTGGTCGAGCCCGGCGTAGGCTGGCGGGCGGGGGGCCTATGGGTGCTGGTGGCGACGGCGAATTGGGGCAGCCGGTTCGAGGTGAGCCTCGGTGGCCGAGCGTGGCCGCCGTGCTGGTGGCCATGGCCCTGACGCTCGCGCGACCGAAAGACGTCCGGCTGGCTCCGGCGTACGTCCTGCCGGCCGTCGAGGTCGTGCTGCTGTCGGTGCTGATCGTGCGGGATCCGGGACGGATCGACAAGCGGTCGTCGCTCCTGCGCGGCGTATCGATCGCGGTCGTGGCGTTGCTGGTGCTGGACGCCCTGGGGGCGACGGTGCGGCTCATCGCGGCGCTGATCCGCGGCGGATCGATGACGAACTCACCTGAGGCGCTGCTCGCGGCCGGCGGCGTCGTGTGGTTGTCGAACCTGATCGGGTTCGCCTTGCTGTACTGGGAACTGGACGCCGGCGGCGCCGCGAACCGGGCTCACCGGATGCCGAAGTACCTCGACCTGGCCTTCACGCAGCAGCTCAGCCCGGAGATCGCGCGACCAGGCTGGCGACCCGGGTTCGGCGACTATCTGTACCTCGCGATGACCACTTCGACGGCCTTCAGCCCGACCGACGTGATGCCCCTGGCCCGCTGGGCCAAGATGTCCATGGGCCTGCAGTCCCTGATCTCCCTGGCCGTCGTAGGCCTCGTGGTAGCCCGTGCGGTCAACGTCTTCACCTGACGCCGCACGGGAGTACGACGAGTTTGCCGGTGGCTTGGTTGGATTCCATCTGGCGGTGGGCGGCGGCGATGTCGGTCAGAGGGAAGGTGCGGTCGATGTTGGGGCGGTAGCGACCGGCCTCGACCTGCTGGATGACTCGCTGGAGCACGGGCGCGCCCGCGGAGCCTTCGAGGTTGTGGCTGTGGAAGGCGGTGAGGTTGGTGCCGGACGGGATCATCGCGATGGGTTCGAAGTCGGTGATCAACCACCCGCGGAGCGAGCCTGACACGCACACCGTGCCGCCGCGGCGGACCAACTGGAGCGAGTTGATTGCCGTACTCGCGCCGACGAGATCCAGGATGTAGTCCGGGCCGTCGGGCCAGATCGAGTACAGACTCGCGGCGAGCGAGCCATCGGTGTCGACGATCGCGTGGGAAACGCCGGCCGCGGTCAGTGCCTCGACCTTGTCCGGACTCCGAGTCGTGGCTGCGGTCTCCACCCCGTGGCCGGAGGCGATCGACGCGGCCGCCAACCCCACCGACGAGGTCCCGCCACGGATCAGCAACCGGCCGCCGGGCGCGATACCCAACGTGTCCAGCGAGCCCTGCGCGGTCAGATACGTCTCCGGTAACGCGGCAAGGACCTCCCACGGCAGCGTGGTGGTGACCGGCATCAGCAGATCGTTCGGCAGGAGTGCGTACTCGGCATAGCCGCCGTCGAACGCGCGGCCCATCTCACCCATCACCGCCGCGACTGTCGTTCCCTCCGGCAACCCGGGATCGGTCGAGGCCGCAACGATTCCCACGCACTCGATCCCGAGGACGCGAGGGAAGGTCACCGAGGGAGAGTGGCCCTGGCGGGTTCTCAGTTCCGAGCGGTTCAGGCCCGCGCCCTTCACCAGGACCAGGCTCCACCCCTCGCGGACCGTGGGAATAGGGACTTCACGGATCTCCAGCACCTCAGGGCCGCCTGCGCGGACGCACACCGCGGCTCGCATGGTCATACTCATGCGTTCATCGTTGCCGGGAGGTGGCGCGGCGGGCCACCGATAGAATGCCAACTTGTGCCCGTTAGCCGCCAAACCCCGCAATCGCAGATCTGGCCGTCCGGTGGGGTTCATCTCTGGGAGCCCGGCGGGACGAGCGAAGTGCAGTCCCATGCGCGGGGACACTTGGTGTACGCCGCCCGCGGGGTGCTGTCCGTGCACACCGAGCGTGGCACCTCGATCGTTCCGGCCAACCGGGTCGCCTGGACTCCGGCCGGATTCACGCACTACCACCGGGCGCACGGTCACACCGATATGCGGATCGTCTTCCTGCCGCCGTCGCTGGCCCGCCGCGTGGCTAGCCGGCCTGCCGTGTTCATGGCCTCCGACCTCGCCCGCGAGGTACTGCTCACGCTGACTGGCCCACGCAACTACGAGCGCGCGGCGACCAGTCACGACCGCGCCGCCAGCGCTCGCCTCCGGAGAGTCCTCGTCGACGAACTCCAGGAAGCGCAAGAGCAACCACTGCAACTGCCGGAACCGCAGGATGATCGCCTACAAGCCATCGCCCGCATCCTCTACGAGCAGCCCTCCGACAACACCCCACTCGCGGAGCTCGGCCAGACGATCGGAGCCAGCGCCCGCACCCTCAGCCGGCTGTTCCACGACGAGCTCGGCATGACCTTCTATCAGTGGCGCACACAACTGCGCATCTACCACGCACTCGTCCTGCTAGCCGACGGCCACGACACAACCCACGTCGCCAACGCCTGCGGTTGGTCGAACCCGAGCAGCTTCATCGCAGCCTTCACCGCCCTGATCGGCACAACCCCGGGCCGCTACCGAACCAAGGGCTAGAGCTTCCGCAAGGTGTGGAGGGCTTCGATGGCGTGGTCTACCAGGAACTTGTCGGAGTACGGGCGGTCTTCCTCGGGGAGGCCGGACCACTCGATCGCGAGGTCTTCGGCGTACGCGAGCCAGGCGTGGACGCGCATGTACTCGCCGGATGCGGGGTCTTCGGCGACCTCCGGCGTACCGAGGTAGGTGAGGATGCGCTTGGTCAGGCCGGCGCGGGTCTCGTCGTACACCTCGACCGCGAAGTCGTCGCCGCCGGCGGCACCGCGGACGAAGGAGATGTACGCCGTCCGCCGCCGGGTGATGAACGCCACGAACTGGGTGAGCATCTCCCGCAACTGCTCATCCGGTGGGAGTGACTCGGCCGGCTTGGTGACCCGCAACAGCCGGCGGCCGGCGGCCGAGATCACCGCGACGTAGTAGTCCCGCTTGCTCGGGAAGTAATGGAAGAGCAGGCCGCGGGAGATCCCGGCCTGGCCCGCGACGGCGTCGATCGATAGTTCGTGGATCGGCTGGGTCCGCAGCATCATCAACCCGATCCGGATCAGCTGCTTGCGGCGGTCGTCGGAGGTCCATCGCTCACTCACGCTATTGAGCATTGCTTAGACGCTGCGCTACGGTCAAGAAAACTGGAGGAGGCTTGATGGGGTTCGAACCTTCGGCCCGCGCTCAGGACCTGATCGTAGCCGTGGAGGGGTTCCTCCGCACCGAGATCGAGCCGGTCGAGGCCGAGTTGCACGCCGCGGTCAAGGCGGCCGGTGACCCCTGGCAGCCGCAGCCCGTGATCAAGGATCTGCAGGCGAAGGCCCGCGACCTCGGCCTGTGGAACCTCTTCCTCCCCAAGGCCGAGCCGGGCAACGAGCAGTACGGCGAAGGGCTGTCCAACCTCGACTACGCCCCGATCGCCGAGCTCACCGGTCGCTCGTTCATCGCGCCGTACATCTTCAACTGCAACGCGCCGGACACCGGCAACATGGAAGTCCTGCTGCGCTACGGCAGCCCGGAGCAGAAGAAGCAGTGGCTGGAGCCGTTGCTCGACGGCACGATCCGGTCCGCGTTCTGCATGACCGAGCCCGACGTCGCGTCGTCGGACGCCACCAACATGGCCGCGACCGCGATCGTCGACGGTGCCGAGGTGGTCATCAACGGCCGCAAGTGGTGGAGCACCGGCGTCGGTCACCCGGATTGCGAGCTGCTCATCTTCATGGGCCTCACCGACCCGGACGCCCATCGGTACGCGCGGCACACGATGGTGCTCGTCCCCCGCGACACCCCGGGGGTGAAGGTCGAGCGTCTCCTCCCCGCGATGCACCGGTACGACGAGCCGCACGGACACGGCGAGGTGTCGTTCACCGAGGTCCGGGTGCCGGCGTCGAACATCCTGGTCGGACCGGGCAAGGCGTTCGAGATCGCCCAGGGCCGGCTCGGTCCGGGCCGGGTGCACCACTGCATGCGACTGGTCGGCCTGGCCGAGAAGGCCCTCGAGCTCGCGATCCAGCGCGGCACCAGCCGGACCGCGTTCGGCAAGCCGCTGGTCAATCTCGGCGGCAACCGGGAGCGGATCGCCGACGCGCGGATCGCGATCAACCAGGCGCGGTTGCTCGTGCTGCAGACGGCGTACCTGCTGGACACCAAGGGGCTCGCGGGGGCGTTGAGCGAGGTGAGCCAGATCAAGGTCGCGGTGCCGCGGATGGCGCAGGACGTGATCGACATGGCGATCCAGCTGCACGGCGGTGGTGGGCTGTCCGACGACTTCCCGCTCGCGGCCGCGTGGACGAGCGCGCGGTCGTTGCGGCTCGCGGACGGGCCGGACGAGGTGCATCGCGGGGTCATCGCGCGGATCGAACTGGCGTCGTACCTGTCCGCAGCTCAGGAGGCGAAGTGAGCCGCATCCTCGTCACCGGCGGCGCGAGCGGTCTCGGGGCCGCGCTGGTCGCCCAGTTCATTGCCGAAGGCCATCAAGTGCTCAGCACCGATGTGGCGGTGGACGGTCCGGAGGACGCAGCGTCGTACCGGAAGCTCGACGTGCGCAGCCCGGAGGACTGGGCCGCGGCGGTCGAGTGGGTCGAGCAGAACTGGGGTGGCCTGGACATCCTGGTGAACAACGCCGGCATCGCGACCGGCGGCCGGATCGACGTCGAGTCGCTCGACGAGTGGGATCGCGTCGTCGACATCAACCTGATGGGTGTCGTCCGCGGCTGCCGCGCGTTCACCCCACTCTTCAAACGGCAGCGCTCCGGTCACATCGTCAACACCGCGTCCGCGGCCGGGCTCGTGCACCCGCCGATGATGAGCTCGTACAACACCGTGAAGGCCGGTGTCGTCGCGCTGTCGGAGACGCTGTCGCACGAGTTGCATCCGTACGGCGTGACCGTCTCGGTGGTCTGCCCGTCGTTCTTCCGGACCAACCTGGCCGACTCGATCCGCGGCGCCGACACCGCGATGGGGGCGACCGCGCGGCAGCTGATCGAGAAGTCGCCGCGGTCGGCCGACGACATCGCGGCCGCGGTGATCAACGGGATCAAGAAGCAGCAGTTCCTGATCATCCCCGATCGGCCCGCGCTGCTGGCGTGGCGCACCAAACGCTTCGTCCGGCCCCTGTACAACCGGCAGATGCGGAAGATCGCGGAGCGCGCCCGGCAGCGGGCCGAGGCTGCCGATGGGTGATGGCGCGCGGGCGGTCCGGGACGAGGACGCGTTCGATGTGCCCGCGGTCGATGGTTGGTTGCGACAACAGACGGAGCTTCCGGCCGGGTTGCCCGAGGTCAAGCAGTTCTCCGGCGGCGCGTCGAACCTGACCTATTTGTTGCGGTACGGCGACCACGATCTGATCCTGCGCCGCCCGCCGGCCGGGACGAAGGCCAAGGGCGCGCACGACATGGGCCGTGAGTACCGTATCCAGTCGGCCCTGAAGCCGGTGTTCCGCTACGTCCCGACGATGATTGCCCACTGCAACGACGACGCGGTGATCGGCTCCGAGTTCTACGTGATGGAGCGCGTCGTCGGAACGATCCCGGGCCATCACGAGCTGGGTGTCGACCTGACGCCCGAGCAGACGCGGCAGCTGGGGTTCACGTTGATCGACACGCTGGCCGAGCTGCACGCAGTCGATGCCGAAGCCGCCGGCCTGACCGACCTCGGCCGCGGTGAGGGGTACGTCGGACGCCAGGTCACCGGCTGGTCGGAGCGTTATCGCAAGGCGAAGACGTGGAACGTGCCGAGCTACGAACGGGTGATGGCGTGGCTCGCGGCGAACCAGCCGACCGACGTCCGGACCTGTGTCATCCACAACGACTTCCGGCTCGACAACGTCGTCCTCGCGCCGGACGATCCGCTGCGCGTGGTCGGCGTACTCGACTGGGAGCTCGCGACGCTGGGCGATCCGCTGATGGATCTGGGCAGCGCGCTCGCGTACTGGGTGCAGGCCGACGACGACTGGGCGTTCCGCCGGTTCCGGCTGCAGCCGTCGGACGTGCCCGGCATGATCACGCGGGACGAGATCGTTGCCTACTACACCGAGCAGTCCGGGCTGAAACCGGAGAACTGGCCGTTCTACGAGGTGTTCGGGCTGTTCCGGCTGGCGGTGATCGCGCAGCAGATCTACTACCGCTACCACCACAAGCAGACGCGCAACCCGCGGTTCAAGAACTTCTGGCTCCCGGTCAACCTGCTCGAGCGGCGCTGCCGCCGGATCATCCGGCAGGCGTGAATGGGCGTCGTCTACCTGATCCGGCACGCGCAGGCGTCCTTCGGTGCGAGCGACTACGACAAGCTCTCGCCGCAGGGCGAACAACAGGCGGCGCGCCTGGGCGAGGCGTTGGCAGCGCGGGGAGTGCGGCCGGATCTCGTGGTGTCCGGCTCGATGCGCAGACACGCCCAGACCGCATCGCTGGCTGGATTCACGGCCGAGGTCGACAAGGGTTTCGACGAGTTCGACCACGACGAGCTGATCGTCACGCACAAGCCCGCGTACCGGGTCCGCGCGGTGCTGCTCGCGGACATGGCCCGCAAAGGGAACCCACGGCACGCGTTCCAGGAGATGTTCACCGCGGCGATCCAGCGGTGGATCGATGGTGGTGACGGCTACACCGAGTCCTTCCACACCTTCTGCGAACGGTCCGATGCGGCAGTACGCCGTACTGCCGAGCGACTGGGGAAGGGGGAGACCGCGCTCGTGTTCACCTCCGGCGGGCCGATCTCCGTGGTGGCGAGCCGGCTGCTGTCCGGTGGCGACGAGCTGTGGGCGAAGCTGAACTCCGTCACGGTCAACACTGCGATCACGAAGGTCGTGTCCGGCCGGAGTGGGCTGACCATGGTCAGCTACAACGAGCACGGGCACCTCGACGGCAGCGACCTGCTCTCCTATAGATAGGGCCTCCGATGCGACGGAACATCTTGATCACCGGCGCCAGCGCCGGTCTCGGTGCGGAGATGGCCCGGCAGTTCGCTGCCAAGGGCCACAATCTGGCGTTGACCGCGCGGCGGGAGGAGCGCCTGGAGGCGCTGCGGGCCGAGCTGTCCGAGAGTTGTCCACAGGTCCAGGTGGTCATCCACAGGCTGGATGTGACCGACCACGACCAGGTGTTCGACGTGTTCCGCAAGGCCGACGCCGAGCTGGGTCAGCTTGACCGGGTCATCGTGAATGCCGGCCTCGGCAAGGGCGCTCCGCTGGGCACCGGCCGGTTCGATGCCAACCGCGAGACCGCGCTGACGAACTTCGTCGGCGCGCTCGCCCAGGCCGAAGCGGCGATGGAGCTCTTTCGGGCCCGGAACGCCGGGCACCTTGTCTTCATCTCGTCGATCTCCGCGCTACGAGGGCTGCCGAAGACGGTCACGACGTACGCCGCGACCAAGGCGGCGCTGGCCTCGCTCGGGGAAGGGCTGCAGCTGGAGCTGCTCGGCAAGCCGATCAAGGTCAGCACGATCTTCCCTGGCTACATCCGGTCCGAGATGAACGAGCACGTCGCGAACACCCCGCTGATCGTCGACACTGTTCCCGGCGTCCGTGCGATCGTCGCCGCGATCGAGGCCGAGAAGGCGAAGGCGTACGTACCGCCGTGGCCGTGGATCCCGCTCGCCCGGGTGATGCGGTTCGCACCATTGCCGCTGCTGAAGAGGATGATCTAATGCGCTGGGGTCTCACCGTTCCGCTGACCGGGGTGCCGCTGCGGGAACACCGGGAGCTGATCCAGGATCTGGCGTTCCTGGGGTACACCGACCTGTGGTCCGCGGAGGTGGCCGGCGCGGACGCGTTCACTCCGCTCGTACTCGCGTCCGAGTGGGACGACCGGCTGCGGCTGGGGACGGCCGTCGTCCCCGTGCACACGCGGGGACCGGCCGCGCTCGCGATGAGTGCGGCGGCGCTCGCGGACCTCGCGCCGGGGCGGTTCGTGCTCGGGATCGGGGCGTCGTCGGAGACGATCGTGACGGGGTGGAACGGGATCGCGTACGACCCGCCGCTGGCCCGGACCCGCGACGTCCTGCGGTTCCTGCGGCAGGCGTTCGCCGGGGAGAAGGTGGACGGGGAGTTCGAGAGCTTCACCATCCGGCGGTTCCGGCTGGAGAAGGCGCCCGACGTGCCGCCGTCGATCATGCTCGCCGCGCTCCGGCCGCAGATGCTCAAGCTGGCGGCGCGTGAGGCGGACGGCGCGATCACGAACTGGCTGTCGGCGGACGACGTACGCCAGGTCCGCGCCGAACTGGGCCCGGACAAGGAACTGGCCGCGCGGATCTTCGTCTGTCTCACCGAGGACGCGGAGATGGCGCGCAACATCGGCCGCTTCCTGATCGCGACCTACCTGACCGTCCCCGGGTACGCCGCCTTCCACGACTGGCTCGGCCGTGGCGCCGCGATGAAGCAGATGCGGGAAGCCTGGGCCGCCGGTGACCGGAACGCCGCGATGGCCGCCGTACCGCTCGAGGTCCTCGACGACCTGATCGTCCACGGCACCGCCGAGCAGTGCCGCGACCACATCAACCGCTATGTCGACAACGGCCTCGACACCCCCATCATCGCCACCCTCCCCACCGGCACCGACCTGATGGAAACCGCCCGAGCCCTCGCCCCCAGCTGAAAGCCCCCGCCCGCGCCACGCTCAAAGGACACCGGCTGACGTATGGCCGCCTCCGGCGGCGCGAACCGCGCCGACAGCGACCGTGGTCCGCGGGGATCCAACCGTGATGGGGCAGGCTGCCCGGCGGCACAGCAGCTCCGATCCCGCGCTCAGGCTGGAGTGATGGAGAAGATGCGGACGCAGAGGGGTTCGGGGGTGAGTTGCTGGATGATGACTACGCCGGTGACCGGGGAGCCTTTGGTGGTGCCGGAGAGGCGGATGGCGAAGGTGGGCTGAGCACCGATCGAGGTGCCGGGGGTGAGTCTGGTCGGGGGACGGAGGTACTGGCCCATCAGGATGGGGATCAGCTGCTTCGAGTCCTGGCAGGCGTAGGTGGCCGCGGCGGTCGGGTTGTTCGCGTTGAGTTGGGCGACGAAGCGGCGGGCCAGCTCGGCAGCACTGCCCGGGCGTGTGGGCGCGGCCGGCTTGGTGGTGGGCGCCTTGGTGGTGGGTTTGGTAGTCGGCGGCTGGACTGTCTTGGTGGGCCGTGGCTCCGGCACTGAGCGCTTCGGGGTCGGCGAGCTCGCGGGCGGTGCGGCTGAGGTGGCTGGGCCGGGTGCCGAGGAATGGTGCAGCTTGTCGGAGACCAGGCGATAGGTGAGGACGCCGCCGACGCCCAGTACGCCGATCAGCAGCAGCACCATCAGCACGATGATCAGCCCGGCCCGGTTCTTGCGGGGCGGCTGTCCGTAGTTGGGCGCCGCGGAGACGGGCGGTGGGTAGCTCACGATGTTCAGTGTGGCAGCGAGAGGTGCAACCGGCCGCCTGATCTCAGCTGAGCCGGTGTTCCTCGAGCCAGGTCTTCGCGCGGCGATTGGATGCCCGGGACAACCAGGCGTCCTGGATCACCTCGGTCAGCTCCTGCTTGGACAGCTCGCCGAGGCGGCTGCCGCGGACCAGGACCGAGGGGTGGCCGTCGAAGTGCGGGGTACTGAAGAACGGGTTGGACTCGTCCGACACCAGGGCCAGCTTCTCGTCCTGGGACTCGACCCAGATCACGATCACGTCGTCGTACCGCTCGCCGGTCTCGGGGTCGAAGGCGTCCGGGCGGGCGGTCCGGAAGAACACGAACGACTTCCCGCCGACCTGGTACACCGGGCGATCGGTGCCGTCGTCCCGCTTCCAGACCGTGACGTGCGGCATCGCCTGGGCGATCTCGTGCACATCCGCCACGCGGGCTTTCCGGCCGGCCACCCGCCGAGGTTATCGAGCCGGGATCCAGATCGTGAAGACCGATCCGGACCCGAGCCGGCTGGTGACTGCGATCCGGCCGCCGTGCGCCTCGGCGAGATGCTTGGTGATCGCGAGTCCGAGTCCGCTCCCGCCGGTACTCCGGCTGCGGGACTGCTCGGCGCGGTAGAACCGGTCGAACAGATGCGGCAGATGCTCGTCAGCGATGCCCGTGCCGTTGTCTGTCACGGTCAGGTTGTAGCCGTCGTCCACCCGTCGTACGCCGACCACGACGTGCCCGCCCGGTGGCGTGAAGCGGATCGCGTTCGAGACCAGGTTGCCCAGCGCCTGGCGGATCCGGGCACTGTCGATGGACGCCGTCGCGGGCCCTTGAACTTCAGCGGTCAGCGACACCCCGGCCGTCTCGGCGGCCGGCCGATGCGCCAACACCACCTGTTGCGCGAGCTCGGACAGATCACGCGGCGCGGGGTGCATGCGAAGCATCCCGGCATCCGCGAGCGCAAGGTCCTGCAGATCCGCCACGAGGTGCTCGAGCAGTTCGGTCTCCTCCAGCAGTGATGTCACCAACTCCCGATCCAGCGGTACGACGCCGTCCTCGGACGCGACCAGATACCCCTTCATGTTGGCCAGCGGCGTCCGGAGCTCATGCGCGACGTCGCTGACCATCGCCTTGCGCTGGAAGTCGTGCCGCTGGATCGCCTCGGCCATGTCGTTGAACGCATGTCCTAGCCGGGACACCTCGTCCTTCCCGGTCACCGGAACCCGCGCCGCGTGGTCGCCGTTCCGCATCCGCTGGGCCGCACCGGTGAGCGCGACGATCGGCCGAACCAGCCGGCGCCCGGCGAACACCATCACCAGCGCCGCGATCAGCAGTACGCCGAGTGCGGTCGCCCCGGTCCGCAGCATGCCCTCACCGGAGAACACGTTGAACGTGCTCTTAGCACCCAGGTACAGCTTCGCGGGCGGAGCGACGTACGGCGTCAACGCCTGCGACCGGGCTTCCGACGTACACGTGATGAACTGGTCCGTGAAATCGCGCTCGCTCGTCGGCTCGACCGTCCTCAGGCCCTCGATGTCGTTGATCGAATACCTCAGGCCGGCGGCGTCGAGGCAGGCGGTGGCGCGCCGGATCTCGTCGTCGTTCACGAGCTTGGCCTTGGCGCTCGGTGCGTTCAGACCCGGTGGCATGCACGCGTCGTCCGGCGCGACGCCGGGCTTCTCCATCACGCTCACCCCCGCGGCCGACCGGCTCGACTCGATCATCACCTGCGGGACGTCGGCTCCACCGGTGGCCAGGCTCGCGTTCTTGCCCTGCGCGCGGTAGCAGTCCACCGCCTGCCGGCCGAGCTTGTCGCGCTCGCGCAGTTCCTCGTCGGTCAGGCCCCAGAGTGGGGAGATCGCGGCCGCCGGCACCAGCCCCGCCGCGGTGACCATGTCGTTCGCCTTGCCCGCGGCAATGGTCTTGCGGGCGGCGTACACGGTCAGGGCACCGGACATCTTGCCGAACCCCTCGCTCCGGGCGTCGATGGTTGCCGCCGGCACCGACGGGAGCTCGGGACCGGCGCCGAGCATCCGGGCCGAGTCGGCGATCACGGTGCCGTCCGGTCCGGTGACCGCGATCCGCCGGCCGTGCTTGTCGGCCAGGTCGTGCACCAGTTTGTCCACGCCGGACCAGGTCGGGTGGTTCGAGGCGTACTTCGACAGCTCGGCGTAGATCTGCCCGTCGACCTGGAGCTGGCTGGTGTTGGCGTCGATCTCGCCCTGCAGCTTCTCGGACGTGCTGTACGTCGCGATCACCGCCGTCGCGATCACCGCGCCGAGGGCGACGGCCAGCGACAGCCCGAGGAACCGGATCAGCACGCTACGACGCATCGACGCTCACCTCTTTGTCGGCCAGCTTGTAGCCGACGCCGTACACGGTCTTCAGGTACGCCGGTGGGCCCGGGGACGGCTCGATCTTCTTCCGCAGGTTCATCACGTGGACGTCGATGGTCCGGTCGAACACGTAGTGGTCGAAGCCGAACGCGTGCTCGAGCAACTGCTGCCGGGAGAACGCCCGCCCGGGGGAGGCGGCCAGGCAGGCGAGGATCTTGAACTCCGCAGGCGTCACCTCGACCAGCTTCCCGGCCAGCCGGATCTCGTGCCGGCCCGGATCGATCTCCAGCTCGCCGACCCGGTACACCTCGCCCTCGGCCCGGCTCCGGGTGCGGCGCAGTACCGTCCGGACCCGGGCGACGAGCTCGCGCGGGTTGTACGGCTTGGTCAGGTAGTCGTCCGCGCCCAGGTCGAGACCGAGCAGCAGGTCGTCCTCGGTCGCGCGGGCGGTCAGCATGATGATCGGCACCTCGCCGTCTGCCCGCAGTACCCGGCAGACGTCCAGGCCGTCGACCTTCGGCATCATCACGTCGAGCACCAGCAGGTCCGGGCTGCGCCGGCGCGCCTCGTCGATCGCGGCCCGGCCGTCGTGCACGACGACGGTCAGGTGCCCCTCCCGCTCGAGATACCGCCGGATCAGCTCCGCCTGCTTCAGATCGTCTTCGGCGACGAGGATCCGCGCTGGCATACCCCTCAGAGTCGCCGAGTTTGATGAGAATCCTATGAAGATCGGCTGAGAGCATCGGGTGCAAATCGGTCCTTCACAGGTTCTTCACCGCCCCGCAGGCACGCTCCACCACCATGAAGACCTCACGGAAAGCAGCCCTCGCCCTGGTGGCGGTCCTGGCGTTGGCCGGGTGTGGCAACAACCAGAATCCGGCGGCCTCCGGGGACGACAAGAGCGACAAGAGCCCCCTCGCGGAGTACATGGGCGACGGCTTCGTCAGCTCGTCCGGCGGCGGGATGCGGATCGCGGTCCGGGCCGGCGGCGGTCAGCAGCCGTCGGAGGAGGAGCTGGCCAAGCAGCGCAAGGTCGAGGACGCCACCGCCGCCTGTATGAAGGCGGCCGGGTTCGAGTACGTCGCGGTCCCGCCGGAGTCGAATCCGAAGAGCAAGTTCAGCGACGCGTTCAACCTGCCGGCCGACAAGTTCGCCGAGCAGTACGGCTACGGCATCAGCACCATCGACTGGACCAAGGCCGGCGACGACGACACCAACCCGAACACCAAGATCCGCAACGCCCTCTCCGCGAACGCGAAGAAGGCCTATGACAAGGCGCTGAACGGCCCGAACGCGCTCGGCAACGGCAACGTCGTGATCGCCCCGAAGGAAGGCGACGGGCCGACCTCGAGCGGAAAGCTGGACCTCGGGTGCCGGGGCAAGGCGGTCGAGGAGGTCTACGGCAAGGGCCAGGACCGGACGGCCGACTTCAAGAAGTTCGACAGCCTGTTCAAGGACATCCAGGCGCTGTCGAAGCGGATCGAGGCCGACCAGCGGGTGGTGGACGCGACCACCGCGTGGGCCGACTGCCTGGCCGACGCGGGGCAGGCCGGCTACAAGAAGGTCGACGAGCCGCGCGAGAAGGTCCAGCAGAAGCTCGACGCGCTGACCGGCGCGACGCCGCCGACCGGCAACACCAAGGGCAAGACGCTGCAGGGCCCGCCGTCGTTCGACAAGGTCGACGCGACCAAGCTGGCCGACCTCCGCAAGTTCGAGATCGCGCTCGCGGTGGCGGACCAGAAGTGCAAGGCCAAGGGGTACGACGAGGCCTACAAGAAGGTCCAGTACGAGCAGGAGAAGGAGTTCGTCGACCAGCACAAGGCCGAGCTCGAGGCGTACCGCGACGAGATGGCGAACCGGTGACCACTTCCCCCAAGTCCCGGCGCCGCGTCCTGGTCGGCGTGTCCGCGGTGGCCGCGGTCTCGCTCGGAGTGGGCGTGGCCGCGGGCAGCCGGATCACGTCGCCCGAGGACGCCGCCGCCAAGACCGCGGCCCCGAAGGCTTCCCAGATCACCGTGCCGGTGGAGAAGAAGGCGCTGTCGAGCAAGGTGGTCGGCCGGGGTGACGCGTCGTTCGACGGCGCGGTGAACATCCGGGTCGAGACCAGCGGGCTGACGACTCCGGCGATCGTGACCGGCAAGGTCCCGGCGGTCGGCTCGACCATCACCGAGGGCAAGGCGCTGCTCGAGATCACCGGTCGGCCGGTGATCGGTCTGGCCGGCGTACTCCCGATGTACCGGACGCTCTCCCCGGGTAGCAAAGGACCCGACGTGCTGCAGTTGGAGCAGACGCTGGACCGGCTCGGCCTCGACCCGGGCACGGTCGACGACGAGTACGACACCGACACGTCGCAGGCGGTCGAGCGCCTCTACGAGAAGGCCGGGTACGACGCTCCCGAGCCGGAGGAGCGCCTCACCCAAGCCGCCGACGCCGCGAAGAAACAGGTCGACGCGGCGAAGAACCAGCTCCGGCAGGCGAAGGCCCAGCTGAAGCAGGCCAAGGACGCGAAGGCCAAGGACACCTCGGTGCAGGAGGGTGCGGTCGACGACGCGGAGGAGAACCTCGCCGACGCGCAGGAAGCCCTGAACGAAGCCGACTTCAAGGCCGGCACCCCGCTCCCGGTGTCCGAGGTCGTCTACGTCAAGACGCTCCCGCGCCGGGTCGACGACGTGAAGGTCGAACGCGGCGGCACGGTCAACGGCGTGGTGATGTCCGCCAGCGGCGCCTCCCTGGTGGTCACGGTCAAGGTCGATGCCGAGACCGCTCAGCGCCTGAAGGCCGGCATGGCCGCGACCCTCGACCTCGGCGAGGGTACGGCGGTCGCCGCGAAGGTCCGCCGGATCACCAAGAACGGCAGCCAGTACGACGTCGTGGTCGCACCGAACGCGCTGACAGCGAGCCAGCTGGCGCTGCTCCGGGATGCGAACGTCCGCGTGACGATCCCGGTGAAGAGCACCAGCGGCAAGGTGCTCGCCGTACCGGTGGCCGCGTTGTCGTCCGGGTCGGACGGCGGATCGCGGATCGAGGTACTGCGGAACGGGACGGTCGATCTCGTCCCGGTGACGGTCGGTCTGTCCGCCGACGGGTTCGCCCAGGTCACTCCGGCCGGCGACGCCAAGCTGTCCGAGGGCGATCAGGTGGTGGTCGGCCGATGACCGCCACTGCGGTAGCCCTGCCGGCGCCGGTGGTCGAGATGATCGGCGTACGCCGGTTCTTCCCCGGGCCGCCCGAGGTCCAGGCGATCCGTGAGGTCGACCTGTCGATCGCGCAAGGGGAGTACCTGTCGATCGTCGGGCCGTCCGGGTCGGGGAAGTCGACGTTGCTGCATCTGCTCGGGTTGCTGGACAACCCGACCGGCGGTGTCTACCGGCTCGACGGCGTGGACACGATGAGCCTGCGGGAGCGGCGTCGCGCCGTCCTGCGGGGTGAGCGGATCGGCTTCGTCTTCCAGTCCTTCCACCTGCTCGACCACCGGACCGTGCTGGAGAACGTCGCGCTGTCGATGGTGTACGTCGGTGTGCCGCGACGGGAGCGGATGGCCCGAGCGCGGGTCGCGCTGGAGCGGGTCGGGCTCGCGCACCGGATGGAGTTCGGGCCGACCACGCTCTCCGGTGGGGAGCGGCAGCGGGTGGCGATCGCGCGGGCGCTGGTCGCCGAGCCGAGCCTGCTGCTCGCGGACGAGCCGACCGGCAACCTGGACAGTGCCAACGCGGAGGCGATCCTCGAAGTGTTCGACGAGTTGCACGCCGACGGGATGACGCTGGCCGTCATCACCCATGACGACCACGTCAGCCGCCGGGCGCAGCGCCAGGTCCGGATCGTCGACGGAACCCTCCAGTGGTGACCCCCACAGCAGGCCCCCCGGATCCCGCCGGCGGGCCGTCCACCACCCCGCCCCACCTCGGGCCGGGAGCGCCGCCGCCCTCACCGGCGCGCTCCCGGCGCCGGGTGCGGCCCCGGCTCGCCCTCGCCGGGCTCATCCGGCGTGGTGCTTCCCTCGGCCCCACCCGGTCGCGGGGCCGGACCCGTCCCGCCGTCCGGGACCTCCTCGACGAGGCCCTCGCCGGGGTGGCCGCCAGGCCGACCCGGCTAGTCCTCACCACCTTGGGCACTGTGCTCGGGATCGCCGCACTGGTGGGGACGGTCGGGCTCGGGCAGACCGCGTCGGGGCAGATCACGCAGCGGTTCGACCTCGCGGCCGCGACGCGCGTCGTCGTACAGCCGGACGACAAGGGCGGGCAGGAAGGCGAAGCGGCCACGCAGTTGCCGTGGGACGCGCCGGCCCGGATCCAGCGGCTGAACGGCGTCGAGGCGGCCGGCACGGTCAGCACCCTCGACGTCGGCGACGACCTCGTCCGCAGCGTCGAGGCACTGGACGATCAACGCAACGGTCATGCCCTGCAGGTGATGGCCGCTTCGGCCGGGTTGTGGGACGCGGTCCGGGCGGTGCTGTCGACCGGCCGGTTCTTCGACACCGGGCACGACAAGCGCGGCGACAAGGTCGTTGTCCTCGGCAAGCATGCCGCCGAGCGGCTGGGCATCAACCGGGTCGACTCGCAGCCCGCGGTGTTCATCGGCGACGAGGCCTACACGGTGATCGGCATCCTCGAATCCGTCACCGGGCGGGCCGAGCTCAACGACGCCGTGATCATGCCGAACGGTGCGGCTCGGACGGCGTACGACCTGGAATCCCCGGACGCGGTCGAGATCCGGACCCAGGTCGGCGCGGCGCAGCTGATCGCCGAGCAGGCACCGATCGCGATCGAGCCGAACAACCCGAGCACGCTGCGGGTCGACGCCCCGCCGAAGCAGGGCGCCGTACGCAAGGGGGTCGAGTCCGACCTGAACGCGCTGTTCCTGCTGCTCGGCGCGGTCGCGCTGCTGGTCGGCGGACTCGGCATCGCGAACGTCACGCTGCTGTCGGTGCTCGAACGCATCTCCGAGATCGGCCTGCGTCGGGCGCTCGGGGCGGCCCGAAGACACATCGCGGTGCAGTTCCTGGTGGAGAGCGTGATCGTCGGCTTCCTCGGCGGACTACTCGGTACGGCGGTCGGCGTACTGCTCACCGTCGGAGTGTCGTGGGTCCGGGACTGGACTCCGATCCTGGACAACCGGCTCGCGTTCGGGTCACCCCTGCTGGGTGCGTTCATCGGCCTGGTCGCCGGCACGTACCCCGCGTGGAAGGCCTCCGCCATCCAGCCCATCACCGCGCTCCGGGGAACCTGATCCGTCCCGGCTGAGCCGTGCGTACACCGCCGCGGTGACGGCGAAGCCGAGGGCGATGAAGGCGAGGGCCGGGTACGACTTCCCGTCGTCGGGCAGGATCCACGCGCCGAGCGCGGCCGCGGAGACCTGCCCGACGTTGAAGATCATGTCGTACAGCGAGAACACCCGGCCGCGGTAGACATCGTCGACACCCGTCTGGACGAGGGTGTCGACGCTGATCTTCACACCCTGCGCGCAGAAGCCCGTCAGGAAACCGCCGACGATCAGCGCGGGCTGCGTGAAGAGGCCGATCGGTACGACAGTCACCACCGCGGCGGCCACGAACAGCCAGGTGATCCACTGCCGCAGCGTCATCACGCGCGTACCCCACGGGGTGACGAGGGCGGCCACGAACAGGCCGGCGCCGACCGCTCCGGTCGCGATCGCCAACGCACCGAAGGCCTCGTCGAGCCGGTCCGGGCCGTAGAAGTAGTTGCGGTAGAGCAGGATCATCATCACGGTCATCAGGCCGAAGAAGAACCGGAGCGAGCCGATCGCGGCCAGACCGAGGGCGGGTTGCCTGCGTTCCCTCAGATGCCGGGCGCCGTCGACCAGGCCGGCCGCGATGCTCCGGAGCGCTTCGACGATGCCCGGCTCGTCGCCGTTCAGATCCGGGCCGAGCTGGTCGCGCCGCAGTCTCAGCGCGAGCAGGGCCGCCGCGGTGTAGATGACGACGGTGAGCGCGAGTACGGCGAGATCCGAGTCGACGATCAGCTTGACCCCTGCGCCGACTCCGCCGCCGATGAGGAAGGCCGCCGTACCGGAGGTCGGGGTGACCGCGTTGGCCATCACGAGCTCGTCGCGCTCGACGACGTGCGGGAGACCGGCGGACAGTCCGGACAGCAGGAAGCGGTTCACTCCGAGCGTCAGCAGTACGGCGAGGTAGAACAGCACGCCCGCGTTACCGGTCGCCACGATCGCGCCGACCCCGACCACGAGCGCGGCCCGGGTCAGGTTCGCGCCGAACAGGATCTGCCGCCGCGACCAGCGGTCCAGCAGTACTCCGGTGAACGGCCCGAGGATCGAGTACGGCAGCAGCGCGACCGCGAACAGTCCCGCGATCGCGGCCGCGTCCGGCGCCCGCTCCGGCGAGAACAGCACGTACGACGCCAGCGCGACCTGGAACACGCCGTCCCCGAACTGCGACGTCAACCGCACCGCGAACAGTCGCCGGAAATCACGGCGCTCGAGCAGCGTCCACAGATCCCGGATGAACCGCACGCCCGCAGCCTAGCCCGGCTGCCGCGTCAGCCGTCGCTGGACAGGTGCAGGCGCTCGGCGGCGGTCTCGCCGCGCTGGTTCACCGGCTCGACCCCGGCGACCTTGCCGAGACCGAACAGGGGCATGTTGCCGTAGATCGTCTCCACGCTGCCGGCCGGGACGACGTACGTCTCGTGCCAGATGCCGACCGCGCCGCCCTTGTAGGACTTCCGGAAGTAGTCGACCCAGGCCGGCCGATGCGTCCGACCGTCGTCGTTCGCGAACGCCTGCAGCTTCTCGATCGACTCCCAGTACTGGATCATGGTGACGCCGCGCCACGTCGGCAGCGTCCGGAACCCGAGCAGCCCGCTCGCTGGATCCTTCGACAGTTGTCGCAGCATCGGGCCCATCGCGTTCGCCACCGGCAGCCACTCACGCACCTTGCGGACCGAGTTCACTCGAAACCCGATCAGGAACACGACCAGCTCCCCGTCGTACGCCGCTGTCTGCCGCCCCTCGACCACGCTCATCCGCCGCCCCACCTCTCCTGGTCAGACCCATCGAGGTCCAGCATGAACAACAATCAGGTCGTCAACCAGCGGGCCCCCGACAGAGTCAGGCCGTCGCGCGGGCGGCCTGCCGGGCGCGGAGGCGGTCGCGTTGCTCGACGAACCGGGTGGCCTGGGCGTCCAGGCCGGTCATGAACTCGGCGAGCTCGTCGCGCGCCTTGGCCCCGTCGCCGCTGAGATCCTCGCGGTCGAAGACCTTCCACATCCGCAGGATCGGCGCGACCACCTCGTCGTGGTGCAGGCGCAGGTCGTAGATGCCGGCCTTGGCGATCGTCACCGAGTTGCGGGCGAACCCGTCCATCGTGGCGCCCGGCATCGAGAAGTCGGTCACCTCGTTGGTGACCGCTCGCATGGTCTCGTTCGGCGCGGTCTCGAACGCCGCGGCGACCAGGTTCCGGTAGAAGATCATGTGCAGGTTCTCGTCGGTGGCGATCCGGGCCAGCAACTGGTCCGCGATCTCGCAGCCGGTGGCCTTACCGGTGTTGCGATGGGAGACCCGGGTGGCCAGCTCCTGGAAGCTGACGTACGCGATCGCCTCGAGCATGTTCTTGTCGACCTCGTGGCCGGCCGTCATGTGCGCCATCCGGGCGACCTCCAGCTCCACCGGGTCGACGCCGCGGGTGACCACGAGGTAGTCGCGCAGCGCGATCCCGTGCCGGCCCTCCTCGGCGGTCCAGCGGCCGACCCAGGTGCCCCAGGCGCCGTCGAGGCCGAACTGGGTCGCGATCTCCCGGTGGTACGAGGGCAGGTTGTCCTCGGTCAGCAGGTTGGTGATCATCGCGACCTTGGCGACCGGGTCCAGCCGGGACTGCTCCGGGGACCAGTCCTCGCCGCCGAGGAAGGCGAAGTCGCGGCCCTCGCTCCAGGGCACGTAATCGTGCGGGTTCCAGTCCTTGGTAATGGCCAGATGGCGCTCGAGATTCTGCTCGACGACGGGCTCCAGCTCGTGCAGCAGGTTCGTCACCAGCTTGTCGGTCACCAGGGTCTCCTTCGTCGGCGATTCCCCCCACCCTACGGCACCGTAAGTTACGGGACCGTAGGTTGTGGTGCGCCGCACAGCCGGGAGCCGCCGCTATGGTGGCCCGATGGATCGGAGTTCCTTTCCGCATTTTCTGGCGATCACGCTGCGGTGGAAGGACAACGACGTCTACGGACACGTGAACAACGTGGAGTACTACAGCTTCTTCGACACCGTGATCAACGACTTCCTGATCCGGTCCGGCGGCCTCGACATCCACGGCGGCGACGTGATCGGACTGTGTGTGGACTCACAGTGCACCTTCAAGCAGTCACTGGAGTTCCCGGGGGTCGTCGACGCGGGATTGCGGGCCGGGCAGCTGGGTAATTCCAGCGTGCGGTACGAGATCGGCCTGTTCCGCGAAGGCTCGGACGAGCCGGCCGCGACCGGGCGGTTCGTGCACGTGTTCGTCGGCCGGGCGGACCGCCGCCCGGTGCCGGTCCCGGACCGGATCCGCACCGCCCTCGAAGGGATCACGGGATGATCGTGCGCGGCGCCGTACTGCGGGAGATGGGACTGCCACGCCCGTACGCCGAGTCCCGGCCGCTGAGCATGGAAGCGGTCGAGCTGGCCCCGCCCGGTCCGGGTGAGCTGCTGGTCCGGATCCGCGCGGCCGGGCTCTGTCACTCCGACCTGTCCGTGATCGACGGTTCGCGTCCGCGAGTGCTGCCGATGCTCCTCGGCCACGAGGCCACCGGCGAGGTCGTGCAGTCGGAGGCACCGGGGTTCGCCGTGGGTGACACCGTGGGGTTCGCCTTCGTGCCGGCCTGTGGCGAGTGCGGGCCGTGCGCCGACGGCCGGGCCGCGCTCTGCGAGCCGGGTGCGGCCGCCAACACGGCCGGGACGTTGTTGTCCGGCTCCCGGCGGCTGGACGGCGTACATCACCACCTCGGGGTGTCCGGCTTCGCGGACCACGCGGTGGTGTCGGCGCGATCCGCGGTGAAGATCGATCCGTCCCTCCCACCGGAGATCGCCGCGCTCTTCGGATGCGCGGTGATGACCGGCGTCGGCGCCGTGGTGAACACAGCCCAGGTTCGAGCCGGCCGGAGTGCGGTCGTCTTCGGCCTCGGCGGCGTTGGATTGTCCGCGCTGCTCGGTGCCGTGCTGGTCGGAGCGCATCCGATCGTCGCGGTGGACGTCGTCCCGTCCAAGCTGGAGTTGGCGCAGGAGCTGGGTGCGACCGTCGTGGTCAACGCCCGGGACGCCGACGCCGTCGACCAGGTGCGTGCGGCGACTTCAGGTGGAGCCGACTACGCCTTCGAGACCGTCGGGAGCGCGCAGGTCCTGGAGCAGGCGTACGCCGCCACCCGCCGGGGCGGCACGACGGTCACGGTCGGGCTGCCGCATCCGTCGCAGTCGTTCAGCGTGCCCGCGGTCAGCCTGGTCGCCGAGGAGCGCACGGTGAAGGGGTCGTACCTCGGCTCGTCGGTGCCGTCGCGGGACATCGCGCGGTACGTCGCGCTCTACCAGGCCGGCCGGCTCCCGGTCGACCGGCTGCTCACCGCGACGGTCGGGCTCGACGACCTCAACCAGGCCTTCGACGACCTGGCCGCCGGTACGTCGATCCGTCAGGTGTTGCTGTTCTGAAGGTTCTCGGCGGCCTTCAGCAAGGTCTGCTCCTCACGGGCGCGCGCCTCGGGCGTGAACTCGGCGCCGAAGTCGTCCGGGGTCGCGACCTGCCGGATCTCCAGTCCGGTGCCCTGACCGGTGCCGGCGGGGCCCTCGTCGGCGGCCATGCACCGCCAGCCCCACTCGAGCGCTTCTTCGCGGGAGGCCACCTCGATCAGGCAGAACCCGGCAATCAGCTCCTTGGTCTCCGCGAACGGGCCGTCGACGACCCGGCGCTTGCCGGCGTCCAGCTGGAGCCGGACGCCCTTCGAGCTGGACAGTAGCCCCTCGCCGGCCAGCAGGACGCCCTTCTCGGCCATTTCGGCCATCACCAGACCCATCTCGGTCAGGCTCTTCTCACTCGGCATCGCTCCGGCCTCGGATTCCTCGCTGGCCTTGAACACCATCATGAAGCGCATCGGAACCTCCGCAAGTCGGCGTTAAATCCCGAGACGAATCTATACAGCGCGAGGGCCGGTCGGGCAGGCTACCGAAAGTACGCGCCCGCGTACGAGATGTGAAGCAGTGCCCGCCCACCGCCCATGGTCGGTCGGAGTCCCTGAGGAGGACCCCAGCAATGCACACCCGCCCCCGCCGCCTCGGCGCCCTCGTCGGCGCCGGAGCTGTTGTCTTCGGTGCGCTGGCCGTCGTGGCCGGCAACCAGGCCGACGCCCAGCAACCCGCCCCCGCCCCGATCGACCAGCTGCTCGGCCAGGAACTCCAGGGCACGGCCGCCCTGGGCAAGGTCCAGTCGCGACTCGCCGAACTCGCCCAGCGCAACGGGATCGCCGCCGACCGGCTGGAGCAGATCCTGGCCACCGACAAGACCAGCTGGCTGGACCGCGACGGCAAGCTCTTCTACCGCGAGCCTGTCGCGGGCGCAGCCTCCCGGCAGGCCGCCGCGGCGCCGTCCCCGCGCTGGGCCACGCGTGCCGTCGCGGCCGCCACCGGTCCGGCCTTCGAGCTGCACAGCAAGCCCGGCTCCAACCGGGTGATCTACCTGGACTTCGACGGTCACACCATCAGCGGTACGGCGTGGAACACCAACGGCAAACCGGCCACCGTGAACGTCACGGCGTACGACACGGACGGGAACCCGAACAACTGGAGCACCGCCGAGCAGGACGTCGTACGCGATGTCTGGGCTCGCGTGGCGGAGGACTACGCGCCGTTCGACGTGGATGTGACCACGCAGGAGCCGGCCGCTGCGGCGATCACCCGGTCCGGTTCCTCCGACCAGCAGTACGGCACCCGCGTCCTGATCGACCCGACCACCTGGTACCAGTCCGGCTGTGGCTGCGGCGGGGTCGCGTACGTCGGCGTGTACGACAACACCAGCCAACACTCGTACTACCAGCCGGCTCTCGTCTTCACGAAGGGCGTCGGCACCGGTGCGAAGAACATCGCCGAGGCCGCGTCGCACGAGGCCGGCCACAACGTCGGCCTGAGCCACGACGGTACGGCGTCGGTCGGGTACTACGCGGGTCACGGCGCGTGGGCGCCGATCATGGGTGTCGGCTACTCCAAGGCGATCAGCCAGTGGAGCAAGGGCGAGTACTCCGGTGCCAACAACAAGGAAGACGACTTCGCGGTGATCGGTCAGAACGGTCTGGCGCTGCGGGCCGACGACCACGGCGATACGACCGGTGCTGCCACCGCGCTCACGCTCGGCACCAGCGTGAAGGGCATCTACGCCAACGACTCCGACGTCGACCTGTTCCGCATCGACGTGGCGGCCGGCACCTTCACCTTCGCGGCGTCGTCCGCGGCGTCCGGCGCCGACCTGGACATCAAGCTGCAGTTGCTGAACTCGGCCGGCACAGTCGTCGCCACCGCCGACCCGGCAGCCGGCCAGTCGAACTCGGCCACTCCGACCGGCCTGAGCGCGAGCATCAGCCGCCAGGTCGCGGCCGGCCGCTACTACCTGCGCGTGGAGAACACCGGCTACGGCAACCCGCTGAACACCGGCTACTCGACGTACGGCAGCCGCGGCGCCTACACGGTCCGCGTCACCGCCGGCTGAGGTCATCCCGGCACCTGAGCTGCCCGGGGCCGTCGTTCCCACCGAGATCGACGGCCCCGGGTCTTTGGGGGATACCGCCCACTGGGGGGACTCTGAGGAGGAGTCCGTCATGAACAAGTTCCGCCGCACCGGTGCAATCACCGGCGCCGGTGCTGTCGTCTCCGGTGGACTGGCCGTTGTCACCGGCAACCAGGCCGACGCCTGTTCTTCCGCGAGACGAAGGGCGTCGGCACCGGGGCGAAGAACCTCGCCGAGGCCGCGTCCCACGAAGCCGGCCACAACGTCGGCCTGAGCCACGACGGCACCTCCACCATCGGTTACTACCAGGGGCACGGCGCGTGGGCTCCGATCATGGGCGTCGGCTACTACCGCGGCATCAGCCAGTGGAGCAAGGGCGAGTACGCCGACGCGAACACACGGAAGACGACTACGCGGTCGTCGGCACCCACGGCCTGGCCCTGCGCGCCGACGAAGCCGGCGACACCACCGGCGATGCGGCCGCCCTGGCCGTCGGTACTCCGGCGTCCGGGGTGATCGCCGCGGAGACCGACACCGACGTGTATAGCGTCGACGTCGGTGCTGCCGGCAACTACACCGCAACCGCGAGCGCGGCGGCTATCGGCGGCAACCTCGACATCAAGCCGGACCTCCTGGACAGCTCCGGCGCGGTCGTTGCCTCCGCCGACCCGGCCTCCGGCCAGAGCGACGCCGGTACGCCGACGGGCCTCGGCGCGAGTGTTAGCAGCACCCTCCAGCCGGGTACGTACTACCTGCGGATCGACAACGTGGGCTACGGCGACCCGCTGTACACCGGCTACTCGACCTACGGCAGCCGCGGCGCCTACACCCTCGGCATCTCGCCCTCCTGACCCCTGTGGCTGGCCGGTCTCTGGCGGGCCGGCCAGCCACAGGCCTCAAGCCCGTCGTGAGTCGTCTGTCAGGCGGGGACGAGGTGGGTTGCCGCCAGCTGAGCCAGGGCAGCGGCCTGGTCGCCGAGTACGGCGTCGTCGAAGCGGACCACGCTCGAGTGGTTCGACGGCGCGTCGTCGGCATCGACGTCATCGGGACGGGCGCCGAGCATGATGAACGTGCCGGGCACCTCGTCCAGCACCATCGAGAAGTCCTCCGACCCCATCAACGGGTTGTCCAACGGCTGCACCCGGTCCGCGCCGAACAACTCCTGCAGCACGCCCGAGACCTCCGCCGTACGCCCGGCGTCGTTGACAGTCACCGGGTACTGCTTGGCGAGCGTCGCGTCGACCGTGCACCCGTGCGCCGCCGCGATATTCTCGGCCAGCGCCGGCAGCTCGCGGGACAGTTGCTCGAACGTCGCATTCGAGAGCGTACGCACGGTCGCGCCGAGCCGGGCCGTGTTCGGGATGACGTTGATCGCGATCCCGGCCTGGAGCTGCGTCACGGTGATCACGACGGGGTCGAACACGTTGACCCGCCGGGTCGCGTACGTCTGCAGCGCGAGTACGAGCTCGGCCACCACCGGCACCGGATCGATCGTCCGGTCCGGCGACGAGCCGTGCCCGCCCTTGCCGTGGACGGTGATGTGCAGCTGGTTCGACCCGGCCATGATCGTCCCGGGGCGCGTCTGGAAGATCCCCTTGGCCTCCTGCGACCAGACATGCACGGCGTACGCCGCGATCGGCTTGTCACCCGTCGCCCGCAGCAGACCTTCGCGGAGCATGTACCCGGCGCCGCCGAGACCTTCCTCGCCCGGCTGGAACATGAAGAGCACGTTCCCGTGCAGCTCCTCGCGATGCGCGCTCAGCAACTGCGCCGCACCCACCAGTCCGGCGGTGTGCAGATCGTGGCCGCAGGCATGCATGTTCCCGTTCTCCGACGCGTACTCGAGCCCGGTCTCCTCGACCACCGGCAGCGCATCCATGTCACCGCGCAGCAACACCGTCGGCCCCGGCTGCCCACCTCGCAGCACGCCGACCACCGAGGTCAGCTCCTTGCCGGTACTGATCTCCAACGGCAACCCCGCCAGAGCGTCAAGCACCATCGCCTGCGTCTCAGGCAACTGCAGCCCCACCTCAGGAACCCGATGCAACTCCCGCCGCAACCCCACCAACCCCGCCGCAACACCCGCCCCCTCCGAGCCCAGCTCCACCACGACTCCCTCCATCCGCACACTCCAGCGCCAACGCTCGCCACCGTACCCGTACGCGCGGCTGTCAGTCCCCGAGTGCGCGCGGCCTCCGATCCGGCCTACGGGTGGCGCTGGGGTCTTTCGGCCGGGGCTCGTGGTCGGGTCTGCCGTGCTGCGGCTTCTGCAGCGGTGGACTCGCCCCCAGCCCTGCGTCCAGGCTGCGCCGAAGATCCTGGTTGGCCGACCAATACTCGGCGACCTGGCGGACCTCCCGCATCGCGTTGCGCCCAGCATGAGCGCCCGCCAGCGCGGACATGCGGACGTCCGAAGGCTCGTTCGGATCGAACTCGCGAATCGCAGCGAATGGTGGCCGCATAGCCGTCTCGATGCGCTCGACCGCCGCGGCCTTCCCAGCCGCCGGCACCACCGCAGACAGCTCACCCGCGTCATACAGCAACTCCGCCGCAACCCGGAACTTGTTCTCCGGGTTCACCACCGCCATCCGGCGAATCACCTCCGGAGCAGAGAGCCCAGCCCGATCCGCAATGCCTTCACTAAACACCTCGACCGCAGGCACATACGCGCCGTACGCATGCCCGGTCCGTACGCCGCTGATCCCCGGCGCGATCACCTCGAGCTCGAGCTCACCGATGTAGTCGTCGAGAGCGTTCTGAGTCGCGAGCTCGGTGCCGGCCTCCTCCAGAACCTTGTTCGACGGTTCCTGATAAGCATCAACGGCCATCGCGTACGAAGTACCCGCCGCCGCGAGCAGGTGAATGTTCTCGTGAAACACGACCCGCACCGCCTCGCGATACCGCTGCAGCGTCTCCTCGTCATGCCGCTCCCCGGCCCGGTCGAACATCTCCCGCAGCACCGCAACCACGTGCCGCGGGTGGTACCCGATCGTGTGATCCCACCGCACCACCCCCCGCCGCTGATCCTCCGCGGCAAGCAACTCGTACCTGCCATTCCACGACGAGTGATGCGCCCCCAAAACCTTCACCGCAGCCCGAGCCTGCGCAGCCATCAGTTGCTCGAAGCTACCAACCACCACTCACCACCCCCACCCGTCGAGCGACCCAGCCTGCCAGCGCCTCACCGGCGCGCCCCCACGTCGGGTGTTCGGCGGCCGCCGGTGTGGTGAGTCGCAGAGACTCGCGGTGGCTCAGCACGCCCTCGCATCACCGTCATGTCGCCACGTCGCGGCTTCAGTGGTCGGAGGGCTGTCGTGTGGCGAGTCGCAGGGCCTCGACGAGGGTCAGCGTCCCGTCGCATCAGCGGCACGTCGCCGCGTCGGGGACTCAGCAGTCGAGGGCCGGTGGTGTGGTGAGTTTCGGGGACTCGCGGTGGATCAGCGTGCCGTCGCATCAGCGCTACCACGCCATGTCGGGCGTTCAGTGGCCGGAGGCCGGAGGTGTGGTGAGTCGCAGGGAGCCGACGAGGGTCAGCGTGCCGTCGCCTCACCGTCATGTCGCCGCGTCGAGGATTCAGCGGTTGGAGGCCAGCGGTGCGGTGAGTCGCGGGGACTCGAGGAGGATCAGCGTGCCGTCGCATCAGCGGCAAGTCGCCACGTCGGGGGCTCTGTGGTCGGGGGCCAGTCGTGCAGTGAGTCTCACGCGCTCGAGGAGGATCGGCCGCGGCGGCCCCGCCGTCATCGTCGGCCCGGGCGTGCCGTCGCATCAGCGCTTTGACGCCGTGTCGGGTGTTCAGCTGTCGGAGGCCGGCGGTGTGGTGAGTCGCGGGGACTCGCGGTGGATCAGTGTGCCGTCGCATCAGTGGTACGTAGCCGCGTCGGGGTTCAACGATCGGAGGGTGGTGTGGTGAGTTTCAGCGAGTCGAGGAGGATCGACAGCGGTTCGTTCAGGTCGAGGATGCGCGGCTGGTCAGCGGGCGATGCGGTGGCGGCGATCCGGCCGATCTCCGCGATGGCGGCGTGGAGGTGCTCGATCCGCTCGGCTGGGGTGCCTTCCACGGACTGCGCCCGGGCCTGCACACGGATGGCCTCGGCCAACTCGTCCGATACTGGTGGCGCTTCGTAGCTCAAGGCTCGGTCGAGCGAGGCCATGAGAGAACCCGCGGCCTCCCGATCCGCCGCCGGCTCGACCGAGTCGATCAGCCCCCGCAACCGGTCGACCTCGGCAGCCAAGGTCGCCTCGTCCAGCGACTTGGCCATGGCCGCTTCCAGCACTCGCCCGTACTCCGCATCGAACGCGTCGTAGTCCATCCCGTCAGTATCCCGTCCCGACTCATCCCGCTCGCGCAGTCGCCACCCGTCCGCACGCCGCCGTCTCCCGGCTCCACCGCGACCCCGACCTACCGCGCTCGCACGCTGAATACCTCCCGGCTCCGCGCGTCCTCGATCTACCGCGTTCGCACACTGCCGCCTCCCAGCCTCGCCGCGTCGCTGGTCTCCCGCGTCGCGCGGGGCGCCTCTTGGCTTCGCGGCGCCAGCCCAAGTCCCCCGCTGGTTCGTCGGCCTACGGTCCTCGCCGCGTGTCCGGGTTCCCAGCTCGCCCGCGTGTCCGTCCTCCCCGGCTCGACCGCTGCCCGGCCTACGGTCCTCGCCGTGTCATGCGACCTACTGTCCTCGCAGGGTTGCAGGCTGCCGGGCGGACGTGGTCTGCGCCGGGGATCGCCGTACGCCGGGATCCTGGTCACCGGCAGCCGTACCTCGTACGCCGGGCGTCCGTACGGGCGCTCCTGGGACGCTGGTTGACGGACGCGCTGTTGTCCGGGCGGCTGCAGTGTCGGCGGGGCACGGTCGTGGTGGCGAGATGCCGGATAGAGCCGTGTGGAAGGCGTGCGGGACGGCGCGGGCTGCCGCGTTGGTCGACGTGTCCGAGGAGGAAGTCGGCGGAGCAACGCGTTTTGGCCCCGCCGGGCTGGGTGCGGTGAGCGCCGGGTGGGTGGGGCTGGCTTGGGACGGGGCGAGCGCGAGGTCGGCGGGTGTGGTTTGGGAGAGGGGTGGGAGGGCGAGGCGGGTGGTGGTTGAGGCTGGGGGTGTGCGGGGTGAGGTGTTGGGTGGGGGGAGGGCGCAGGCGGTGGGGTGGGAGTTGTAGGCAGATTCGGCGGAGTGGATTTCTTGGTGGAGGTGGGTGAGGAGTTGGGTGGCGGTGGAGTGGGACTTGGCTGCGGCGAAGCCGGGTGGGTGGAGTTCGTGGGTGTCGAGGTGGGCGAGGCCGGAGCGGAGGATGGATTCGAGGCGGTGGCGGGTGTTGGCGCCGGTGGGCTCTAGGTCGGGTAGGCGGGTGGAGTTGTAGACGAGGCTGACCAGGAGGGGGAACTGGCCGGCGGCGGTTTCTCGGTTCAGGGCGTCCAGGACCTGGCCGGGGGTGAGCTCGTTGCGGGACTCGAGGTCGTTGGTGAGTTTGCGGACGGCGGGGACGAAGGCGGCGTAGTAGCCGGGGGCTTGGACGTCTTTGATGCCTGGGGCAACTTTGTCGATGCCTAGGCGGGTCAGGTACTCGTTGAGGTTGTCCTGGGCCCAGGCTTCCGCGACGCCTTCCTCCAGTTGGCGGCTGCCTGGTTGGGTGAACGCCTCCCGGGCGGCGTCCTGGGATGAGCCGGCCGGACCGAGGAAGTGGGCCTGCTCGTGCAGGAGGGTGGCGAGGGATTCGCGGTAGTGGACGAGCGTCGGGATTGGCTGCTTCTCCCCGGCGTGGTCGTACATCTGTCGCAGTGGGTCGAGGATGCAATCGCGGTCGAGGTAGAGCGTGCCGTCCCAGTGCGCGAGCCCGAGGATGCTGCCGTCGGTCTCGGTGATGCGACCGTTCCACGCGGACTGACCCGCCCCGGAGAGCTCGAGCGCCGCCTCCCCACTCCAGGCGAGCAGCTCGTCCACCGAGCCCGGTGGACTAGGCGGGACGCGGACCGGTTCGCCTCCGTGGGTCGTGGCGCGGAGCGGGTCACTCCCGCCAGCCATGGTGTGGACCGAGTCGTCCCCGTGGGCCGCGGCGCGGAGCGGGTCGCGCCCGTCGGCAGCGGCGAGGAGCGGGTCGCGTTCGTCAGCCGCGGCGCGGACCGGGGCGCGTCCGTCAGCCGCGGCGACGACCCGAGCGTTCCCAGCGTCCTCGGCAACGGGCGGCTCGCCTCGATCAGCCGGGGCAACGACCGGCTCGGGTGGATCAGATGCGGCGCGGACTGGAGCGGGCTCGTCACCCGTGCCGAGGAGCGGGTCGCGCCCGCCGGCCGCGGCGTGGACAGGGTCGCCCCCGTGGGCCTGGGCGAGGACTGGGTCGCGCGCGTCAGCCGCAGCGCGGAGCGGGTCCCTCCTGTCGGTCGCGGCGCGGAGTGGGTTGCGCCTGTCGGCCGCGGCAGGAACCGGAGCGCGCTGGTCGGTCGCGGCGAGGAGTGGGTCGCGGTCGTCGGCGGTGGGACGGGTTGGGTTGTGGGGTGGTGCAGGTGTGTCCGCTGGGCGCACGGTCATGAGCGGAAGGCGATGGCTAGGCGGACGAGGGAGTCGGCGGTTCGGCGGAGGCGGGCTTGTTCTTGGGGGTCGTCGGCTGCGGCGGCGCGGCGGCTGAGTTCGGTGACGAGCCAGTCGGTGCGGGCCTGCCGTTCCGCTCGCGTCGGGTCGCTCGACGGTGCGGCCGGCGAGTTCAAGTGCTCCATGTTCAGTCCTCCCGAGGGTTTGGTCTCGGCGGAGAACATATGGAGATTCGGTCCTGTCCCAGCGACGAACTTTCCGTGCTGTGGATAACTAGAACAGCGTGGGCGGCTCGACCTCGACCGGCTGGGGCAGCGGCTCGACGCTGGGGACGAGTGCACGGACCTCGGCGTGGAAGCGGCGGGCCAGGTTCAGTGCCTCCACGTTGTCCGGAGTGTGCAGGAAGATCGTCGGCGAGCGGCCCTCCGCGAGCCACGCCACGACGAGGTCGATCAGATAGCCCCATCCTTCGACGGTCTCGGCCACCGAGTCGCGGCCGATGTAGCGGACGATCGGGTGCCCGGTCAGCGCGCGCGTACGGCGGACGACGCGAGGCTTCTTCATCCACGCGTCACGTTCGGCGAAGCTGGTCGGGCGACGGGAGAAGAGGGTGCCAGTGTCGAACGGGATCCACTCGGCCCCGACCCGGCCCAGGACCTGTTCGAGCCAGCCGGCCGACCGGGCATCGTCGAAGAACGCCGGGTGGCGGACCTCGACGGCGTACCGATAGTCGCGCGGCGCGTGGTGAAGGAACGCGGCGAGTGTCCCGAGGTCGTTCGGTGCGAAGGACGCCGGAAGCTGGATCCACAGCGCATGGTTGCGCTCGGCCAAGGGGCTCGATCGCGGACAGGAATGCCCGCAGCTCCACCTCGCTACCGGAGAGGCGCCGTTCGTGGCTGATGAGTTGCGGCAGCTTCACGACGAAGCGGAAGTCCGCCGGCGTCTGCCCGGCCCACTTCTCGACGGTCGAGCGGGACGGCGTCGCGTAGAAGGTCGTGTTGCTCTCGACCGCGTTGCAGCACGAGGCGTACCACTGCAACTTCGAGCGCGCCGGCTGCGGCCAGCCGGGGTGGGTCCACTGCGCACACCCCACATGCAGTCGCATCGGCCCAATCTAAAACAGCCCCGCAGCCGGCCCGAAGGCCGGCTGCGGGGCTGCAGGGACGTTCTTTACGTCAGCGCTCGACCTCGCCGCGGATGAACTTCTCCACCAGGTCGCGGCAGACGTCGTCGGCGTACTGCTCCGGCGGCGACTTCATGAAGTACGACGACGCCGACAGGATCGGGCCGCCGATGCCGCGGTCCTTGGCGATCTTGGCCGCGCGGATCGCGTCGATGATGATGCCGGCCGAGTTCGGCGAGTCCCAGACCTCGAGCTTGTACTCCAGCGACAGCGGGACGTCGCCGAAGTTGCGGCCCTCGAGCCGGATGAACGCCCACTTCCGGTCGTCCAGCCAGGCCACGTAGTCGGACGGGCCGATGTGCACGTTGCGGCTGTCGATCTCGTCGCGCAGCTGCGAGGTGACGGACTGGGTCTTGCTGATCTTCTTGGACTCCAGGCGCTCGCGCTCGAGCATGTTCTTGAAGTCCATGTTGCCGCCGACGTTCAGCTGGTACGTGCGGTCCACGGTGACGCCACGGTCCTCGAACAGCTTGGTCAGCACGCGGTGCGTGATGGTCGCGCCGATCTGCGACTTGATGTCGTCGCCGACGATCGGCACGCCGGCCTCGGTGAACTTGTCGGCCCACTCCTTGGTGCCCGCGATGAACACCGGCAGCGCGTTGACGAACGCGACGCCCGCGTCGATCGCGCACTGCGCGTAGAACTTGGCCGCCTGCTCCGAACCCACCGGCAGGTAGCAGACCAGTACGTCGACCTGTGCCTCACGCAGCGTGGAGACCACGTCGACCGGCTCGGCGTCGGACTCGGTGATGGTCTCGCGGTAGTACTTGCCGAGACCGTCGAGGGTGTGACCGCGCTGCACCGTGATGCCGGTCGGCGGCACGTCGCAGATCTTGATCGTGTTGTTCTCGCTGGCGCCGATCGCGTCGGCGAGATCCAGTCCGACCTTCTTGCCGTCGACGTCGAAGGCGGCGACGAACTGCACGTCGCGGACGTGGTAGTCGCCGAACTGGACGTGCATCAGACCGGGGACGCGCTCCTCGGGCTTCGCGTCGCGGTAGTAGTGCACGCCCTGGACGAGCGAGCTGGCGCAGTTGCCGACACCGACGATCGCTACGCGGATCGAGGTCATCTGAACTCCTTAGGTAGGCGGTTGGTGCAGGTCAGGGGGCCGCTGTTGCCGCCGCTCGCCGTCGATCAGCTCGTTCAGCCAGCGGACCTCTCGCTCGGCCGACTCCAGGCCGTGCCGTTGCAGCTCGAGGGTGTAGGCGTCGACCCGCTCCGCGGTGCGGTTCATCGCGGCCCGGAAGTTGGCCAGCCGCTCCTCCATCCGGGCACGCCGGCCCTCGAGGATGCGCAACCGGGTGGCCGGATCGGTCCGGCCGAAGAACGAGAACCGGACGCCGAACGTGTCGTCGTCCCAGGCTGACGGACCAGCGTCGTGCATCGCGTGCGCGAAGTAGTCCTTGCCGTCGGCGGTGATCGTGTAGACGATCTTCGGCCGGCGACCGGACTCCGGTGACCCGGAGTCGGCCGTGATCAGGCCGTTGCGGAGCATCGCCTTCAGACACGGGTAGAGCGACCCGAACGACAGCACGCGCCCCCAGCCGAACTGGGCGTTGACGCGCTTGCGGAGCTCGTAACCGTGCATCGGCGCTTCGTGCAGCAGACCGAGTACGGCGAGTTCCAGGACCCCACTGCGGTTTCCCATGACCCCCACCTCCTCGGTCCAGTTTGTCATGACCTGATGTATCGGTTCGATACATCGTGCCGCCAGGGTAAGCACACCCGACGGCTGTGGACAACTCTTGACAAAGTCGGGGTTTGTCAGGTCGAGCGCGCGGACGCCCGGAAACCTGTTACGTCAGGCGCCGATCTGCGTTAATCGGTTGACACACAGAGTGGTGGTCCAGGAGCGGAGGGTCATGGCCGACAGCCATGCGAAGCACGCCAAGCACGAAGTCGAGGACGAGGGCCCGCTGGCCCGGACCGTTGCGGTTCACCACCCTCGCCGAGAAATGGCTCCCGGACGCGTTCGGGTTCGTGCTGGTCGGGACGTTCGTGGTGCTGCTGTTCGGGCTCGTCACCGGTGAGCCGCTGCTGAAGCGCCCCGACGATCCGGCCGCGACCAAGGGCTTCGGCATGGTCGATGCCTGGGGCCTCGGGTTCTGGTCGCTGATCACGTTCACGCTGCAGATGGCGATGATCATCACCGGCGGGTACGCCGTCGCGACCAGCGGACCGGTCGCCCGGTTGATCTCCCGGCTGGCGCGGATCCCCAAGAAGCCGCGGACCGCGGTGGCGTTCGTGGCCGCGGTCGCGATGCTGGCGTCGTACCTGAACTGGGCGTTCAGTCTGATCTTCGCCGCGATCCTGGCGCGCGAGGTGGCTCGCAACGTGCCGAAGGCGGACTACCGCGCTTTGGGCGCGATGGCGTTCCTGGGGCTCGGCACCGTGTGGGCGCAGGGGTTGTCCGGCTCGGCCGCGTCGCAGGTGGCCAGCGCGAGCAGCAGTCCGGCGCCGGTGCAGGAAGTGATCAAGGCGGGCGGACGCCCCAGTGGGCTGATCCCGCTCAGCGACACGATCTTCACATGGCCTAGAGACCCAGGCGCGTCGGCCGGGGGACTGGCTCGAGCACTCACCACTGTTCAGTCTGCTGATCGTCCTGCTCGGTGCGGTCTATCTGCTCCGCTACTTCAGCGGGAAGAGCTTCTTCAACACACTCGACCTCAACACGGTCAACCTCATCCTGTTCCTGCTCGCACTGCTCCTGCACTGGCGCCCGTGGCGGATGGTCCGGGCGGTGCGCGACGGTGCGCCCGCGGCGGCCGGCGTACTGCTGCAGTTCCCGCTGTACGGCGGCATCTTCGGCATGATCGCGTACACCGGGATCTCGGCCCGGCTGGCCGGCTGGATGGTGCAGGCGAGCAGCCAGTTCCTGTTCCCGCCGCTCGTCGCGATCTACTCGTGCATCCTCGGCATCTTCGTCCCGAGTGGTGGCAGCAAGTGGGTGATCGAGGCGCCGTACGTGCTGCAGGCCGCCACCGAGCTCCAGGTGGACGCGGGCTGGATGGTCGTCGTCTACGACCTCGGGGAGGCGAGCGCCAACCTGCTCCAGCCGTTCTGGATGCTGCCGACGCTCGCGATCCTCGGGCTGAAGGCCCGCGACATCATGGGCTACACCTTCACCCTGTTCCTGGCTTGCTTCCCGGCGGCGCTGATCGCTGTGACTCTGCTCGCACCGCACATGACCGGGTAATCGCTTGCCGAAGGCCCGGGATAGATCTCGGTAAGGCTTGTTCGCGCCCGAATCGTGCCTGACCGCCTGGCTTGCTAGCATCCGGAGCGGATTCGGGCGCGTTACCACACCCACCGTAGTCTGTGGGGCAATGACTTCCGCGAGATCGTCGAGGATTGCACTGTGAGTGAAGCTCGTAGAAAGGCCGTCAAGCCCCCACGCCTGAAGAAACACTGGGCGCTGCGGGTGCTCGGCTGGCTCGCCGCGCTCTTCTTCATCGGCATCATCGGCGCCGTCGCCACCTTCTTCATCGTCTACCAGACGACGAAGATCCCGGACCCGAACAAGGAGTTCGCGACCAACACGACGACGGTGACCTGGGACAACGGGTCCCGGGCGCTGGGGACGTTCTACGAGCAGAACCGGCACTCGGTGCCGCTGTCGCAGATCCCGAAGCACGTCCAGGACGCGGTCATCGCGGCCGAGGACCGGACCTTCTGGACCAACCCCGGCATCTCCCCGTCCGGCATGGCTCGCGCGGCGTGGAACATCGCCCGCGGCGAGCAGTTGCAGGGCGGTTCGACGATCACGCAGCAGTACGTGAAGATCATGTACCTGACCCAGGAGCGAACGGTCTCCCGCAAGTTCGAGGAACTGTTCATCGCGACGAAGCTGAGCCGGCAGCAGGACAAGAGCAAGACCCTCGAGGGCTACCTCAACACCATCTACTTCGGTGAGGGCGCGTACGGCATCTCCGCCGCCGGCGACGCCTACTTCAAGCAGCCGGATCCGCGGAAGCTGAGCGTGCCGCAGGCGGCCTTCCTCGCGACGGTGCTGAACAACCCCACCCTGTTCGACATCGACGACAAGGATCCGCGGACGCAGAAGCGGATCATCGAGCGGTACCACTACGTCCTCGACGGGATGCGGCTGAGCGGCACGATCACCGAGGCGCAGGCGACCGCCTACGGCAAGAAGTTGCCGAAGATCGACAAGAAGGAGAAGAACAACCGCTACAAGGGCTCGACCGGATTCCTGCTCGACATGTCCCGCAAGGAGTTGCTGCGGCTGGGCTTCGACGAGGACCAGATCAGCGGCGGCGGTCTCAAGGTCGTCACCACCTGGAACTACGACAAGCAGAAGCAGATGGTCGCCGCGGCGGAGGACGAGCTGCCGGAGAAGCGGGACAACCTGCACGTCGGGATGGCCGCCGTGACGCCGGGCACCGGGGAGCTGGTCTCCATGTACGGCGGGCCGGACTTCCTGAAGAACCAGTTGAACTGGGCAACGGCGCCGGCCCGGCCGGGGTCGGGGTTCAAGCCGTTCGCGCTGGCCGCGGCGCTCAAGGAGAACAAGAGCATCTACGACACCTTCCAGGGTGACAGCCCGATCGAGGTCCAGGGCCTGAAGCTGAACAACGAGTTCGACCGCGACTACGGCGACGTGACCCTGCTGGAGGCGACCGAGCAATCGATCAACACGGCCTTCTACGACCTGGTCGACAAGCAGATGGACGACGGCCCGGACAAGGTCGTCGACGCCGCCGAGGCCGCCGGGATCCCCAAGGGCAAGTACCTCGAAGCCGGCCGGGGCAACCCGTCCACTGTGCTCGGTCCGGACCCGTACGCGTCGGCGGTCGACATGGCGAACGCCTATGCGACCTTCGCGGCCGACGGGAAGTACGCGCCGCTGCACACGATCAAGAGCGTGACCGGCCCGGACGGCAAGGTCTTGTGGTCGGCGGACAAGAACCTGGCGAAGCCGAAGCAGACGATCGACCCCGAGGTCGCCAAGATGGTCAACTACGTCCTCCAGGACGTGGTCCAGAAGGGGACCGGTACGGGCGCGAAGGAACTGGACCGCCCGGTGGCCGGAAAGACCGGTACGGCGGGTGGCGTCGCGGTCGAGGACCGGGCCGAGAACGCCAAGTGCGACGGGTGCAAGGACGGCTCGGCGACCCTGACCTCGTGGTGGACCGGGTACACGCCTCAACTGTCCACCGCGGTCGTGTACCGGGCCGGCAAGACCGGTGAGAGCAACCTCGACCCCTACTCGGACGACGCGGCGTTCTTCGGTGGCAACTGGCCGCTGAAGACCTGGCTGGCCTTCATGGATCCGGCGCTCAAGGGTCAGCCGGACGCGGAATTCGCCGAGCCGGACGAGGACGCGATCGAGGACAGCCCGACGCCCACCTACACGCCGTCGGAGACGCCGACCATCACCCCGCCGACCAACACTCCCACGAACACCCCGAGCAACACCCCGAGGAACACCCCGTCGAACACTCCGAGCAGTACGCCGACCAAGACCAAGCCGACGCGTACGCCGATCTGGCCGACGATCCCCACCGGGGGACCGCAGCAACCGACCGACACCCCGAAGAATCCCAGCGGCGGCCAATAGCTCCCGAGAACCGGCCGCGGCCCGGGTGCTTCAACGACAGCACTGGCCGCGTGCCCGGTGGAACGGATGGGGCACGATAGGGGGATGACTCGGGTGGACTGTGGTGTGCGGTGGTGCTGCCGTGTTTGAGCGGACGGCTGCCGACGAGCCGCAGCCGTCCGGACAGGCGCGGCGGGCTCGGGTCGATGGGATGTGGTGGCAACGGTGGATGCCATCGGCTCAGGGGCGGGAGGTACTGGGGTGGTGGCTGGTCACCCGGGCGAGTCTCTTTCTGCTGTCGATCTCGGCGCCGTTGCTGTTCAACCGGGGGAGTGACTACCCGAACGTCTGGCACGCCTGGTTGCAGTGGGACGTCTGGCATCTGAACGCGGTCGCCGAGTTCGGGTACAACCACGGGGAGCCGTCGGGCGCTCCGCTGGCGGCGTTCTTCCCCGGGTTCCCGGTGCTGGTCCGGATCGTCAGCTGGACCGGGATCGGATACGTTGCCGCGGGCATCGTCGTGTCGGCGATCGCCAGTGCGGTCGCGGGCATCTACCTGGCGCGGCTCGCGCAGTACGAATTCCCGGAGCTCAAGGGGATCGGTCCGAACGCGGCGATCATCTGGTACGCCGCTCCCGTCGGAGTCTTCCTGGCTGCCGGGTACACGGAGGCGCTCTTCTGCGCGTTCGCGTTCCCCGGCTGGCTCGCGGCACGACAGGGCCGGTGGGGCCGGGCGGCGATCTTCGTCGCGCTCGCGGCGACCGTGCGGGTGTCCGGGATCTTCCTCGCGTTCGCGCTGATCGTCGAGTTCCTCACCTCGAAGAAGCGGGACTGGTACTCGCTTCCCTGGCTGGCGCTGCCGGCCGTTCCCGTCCTCGGTTTCATGGCGTACCTGAAGCAGATCCACGGCTCCTGGTTCGCCTGGCAGGAGGCGCAGGAGAAGGGCTGGGCCCGCGAGTTCACCTGGCCGTGGACCTCCCTGATGCATACGTTCGAGGCGGCGAGCAAGGGCCACTTCGCCGCCGAGCGCAGCGACTGGACCTGGATGTTCCGGGCCGAGCTGGTCGCACTCTTCGTCGGCCTGCTGCTCCTCGCCTGGCTGCTCTGGCGCCGCTCCTGGGGCGAGGCCGCCTGGGTCGCCGCCACCGTCGGCGCCTTCTGTACGTCGTTCTGGATCTACTCGCTCACCCGGGCGACCCTGCTGTGGTGGCCGCTGTGGATCGGCCTCGCCGTCATGGCACACCGAAAACCCTGGCTCGGTCGCCTCTACCTGGCCCTCGCGATACCTCTGGCCGCCATCTGGGCGGCGGGCTTCTTCACCGGCCGCTGGTCCGGCTGAGTAGTTCTGCTCAGGTACGCCGGCCGCCGGATGCTTAGCGTGAGGCCATGGACACCTGGGGGCGGTCGATCGGCAAGGTTGCGCTGCAGGCGGGGTTCGTCGGGGTGGTGGCGGGCGTCGCGTACGGACTGATGCTCCACCTCCAGGCGCCGCTGTGTCCGCCAACCGCGGTGGACTGCGCGGTCGACTCCTGGGGTGCCCTCTTCGCGATCCAGCTCGGTGGAGTCGCGACCGCGCTCGCGCTGCCGGTGCTGGCGCTCCGCGCGGGGCTGGGCTGGATGGTCGCCGCCGCGGCCACCACGGTCGGGCTGGTTCTCAACCTCGCGTGGTTCCTGGCGACCGCCTCGGACCTGACACTGTCCGGCATGTGGACTCTTTCCGGCGGAGGCAACCCCTGACGGTGCTCGAGCGTCGTTAGGGATGAAGGGGTGGCAGTCCGGGCGGGGACCGCCACCCCTCACAGATTTCCGGCGGAACCTCTCAGGGGCAGGCTTCGCCGGCCAACCTCCGCGCGGGCGGCGGCACCAGCCGCCGCCCACCGGCGTCTCCGGACGGATGCAACCCCTCCCGGTGCTCACCCAGTACATCCAGGGTGGAGATCGCCGACAGCGGAGGGTCGATCGTGAGTGATCGGGACGCACAGTTCCTCGAGTACGCCGCAGCACACCGGGCCCGGATGCTCCGCCTGGCCCGGCTGCTCACCGCGGGGGACGCGTACTGGGCCGAGGACCTCGTCCAGGTCGCCCTGACCCGGCTCTACGTCCACTGGTCGAAGGTACGGCGGGAAGACGGCGCGGCCCGGTACGCCGACCGGATCCTGGTGAACGCGTTCCTCGACGAACGCCGCCGGCTCTGGCGCAAACGCGAGGCGAGCACCGACCGGATGGACGACCCCGAGCCCGCCCCCGGCCCGGACCAGGCCGAGCGGATGACCGTCCTGCAGGCCCTGGCGAAGCTGCCCCGCCGGCAGCACGCGGTCGTGGTGCTCCGGTACTTCCGAGACTTCGACATCCAGACCACCGCAGAGCTGATGGGTTGCTCGCCCGGGACCGTCAAGTCGCAGACCTCGCGCGCGCTGGCGACGATGCGTGATCTCCTCCATGACCCGCTGGAGAGCTTGGAGACGCTGCCATGACCGACCTGAAGGAACTGCTCGACCGGGCCGCCGGCGCCGAACCGGCCGTGACCGACGCGGACCTCTCCGCCGACCTCGACCGCGGCCGCCGCGCGCTGCGCCGCCGCCGGACAACCGGAATCGCGGCCGGCGCCGTCGCCACCGCAGTGGTGATCGGCGTCGGCTGGTCCGTCCTGCCGTCCGGTACGACGAACGGCGCACCCGACCCGGCCGGGCAGGCCACATCCAGTCCGACCGCCACGCCGACGGTGCGGACCTCGCCCAAGCCTTACGTCCCGCTTTCGGCCAGGCGACCGGTCCCGCCGACCGAGCGGGACGACCCTCGCCCGATCCCGCCGGTCCTCGCTGCCTCGGTGCCGCTGGTCGCCAACACCACGCCGTTCCCAGGACCGATCACCTGCGACCTGATCCCGAAGGGCTGGGCGGTCCGGGCGCAGGGATCGAGCGGTGAGCAGGAGCTGTACGACCCGAAGCTGAAGAACCCGAACCAGTACCGTGCCCTGACCTACACGATGGTCGTCCGGCCGTCCGAGATGCTCCCTCGGCCGGGCGGCCTCGGCATCGACCGGGTCGCCGACGAGTCCTGGAACAGGTTGAGGGGCTGGCATGCCGGGGAGAACGACGCAGCCGTCTTCGTGATCCCGGACAGCGAGGGCCGCACCAGCAACCCGTTCCAGAAGGAGGTGTACGCCCGCCAGGGCCAGAGCTCCCACCTGGTCGTCGTCACCAACTACGCCTGGACCCTGTCCTGGGACCCCTTCGCGCTGCTGAGGTTCGCCGGTTCCTGTCACTATCGGTGACAGGAACCGGCGAGTGGGATCAGCCGTAGTTGCGGTCGATCGACTGGGAGGGGGTTGGGCTGGGCTTGGTCTCGGCGACGCGCTTGTCGGTCGGGTGTGTGCCGGGTTCGATGCCCTTCAAGGTGCCGAGGAGTTCGAGCTCGGACAGCGTGATGCCGGCAGCGCCCGCAGCGGGGGTCAGCACCAGGCGGTACTGCGTGTAGGCCTTCGGGGACGCGATGCTGAAGGATCGGGTGTACGACGCCCACGCCCAGCTCTCGCCGGACCGGCGATCCACTGTCGTCCACGTCGTACCGTCGTTCGAGCCTTCGAGCACCCAGGCGGACGGCGCCGTACCGGTGGCACCACTGGTCAGCGTGTACATGCCGACCGGCCTGCCCTGCGGCAGGGCGACCGTGACGGTGGACTGGGCGCCGGGGAGCGTGACCTGGGTCTTCGCGTCGTTGTCGGTCAGTGCGGAAACGTCCGCACCACCGGCACCGACCACGGCGCCCTCGTCGGACGTCGAGTCCCGCCACGTCATCGGGTCCTCGCCGGGGGTGGTGATCGACGGCGGTGCGTCGTTCCGGCCGGTGCCCCACTTCGACGGCTTGTCACCCATCTCGAACTCGATCTTGCCACCGTTGGCGATCAGGTCGTGCGGCAGCGCGGTCGACGTCCACTTCTTCCCGTTCACGCGAACGCTCTGCACGTAGATGTTGCGCGAACTGTTGCCCGGCGCGCTGATCACCAGCTTCTTGCCGCCGGCCAGCCGGACCGTCGCCTTGGTGAACAGCGGAGAGCCGATCGCGTACGTCGGCGAGCCGACCTGCAACGGGTAGAACCCGAGCATGCTGAACAGGTACCACGACGACATCTCGCCGTTGTCCTCGTCACCCGGGTAGCCCTGCCCGATCTCCGAGCCCAGGTACAACCGGGACAGCACCTCGCGGACCTTCTCCTGCGTCTTCCACGGCTGACCGGCGAAGTCGTACATGTAGGTCAGGTGGTGCGACGGCTGGTTGCTGTGCCCGTACTGACCCATCCGGACGTCGCGGGCCTCGAGCATCTCGTGGATCGTGCCGCCGTACCCGCCGGGGTGCAGCGCGTCCTCCGGCGTACTGAAGAACTCGTCGAGCTTCTTCGCCAGCCCGTCGCGGCCGCCGTAGATCGCGGCCAGGCCGGCACCGTCCTGCGGGGCCGAGAACGCCATGTTCCAGGCGTTCGTCTCGGTGTAGTCGTGACCCCAGTCCCGCGGGTCGAACAGACTCGGCGAGTAGCCCCAGACACCGTCCGGGCCCTTGCCCTGGAAGAAGTCGATCGCCGGGTCGAACAGCGTGACGTAGTTGCGGGCCCGGTTGATGAAGTACTTGTAGTTGTCCAGGTACTCCTGCTTGCGCGGGTCGCTCTTCTTCGCCGTGTCGTAGAGCTTCTTCGACATGTTCGCGATGCCGAAGTCGTTGATGTAGCCGTCCATCGACCAGCTGAAGCCCTCACCGGTGGTGTTGGCCGTGTAGCCGTTGAAGGTGGACAGGTCCATGCCCTTGCGGCCGACGTTCTGCGACGGCGGCACCACGGACGCGTTCTTGAGCGCCGCGTCGTACGCCGCCTGGACGTCGATCCCCTTGATCCCCTTGAGGTACGCGTCCGCGAAGGCGACGTCGGACGACGTACCGACCATCAGGTTCGCGTAGCCGGGGGACGACCAGCGCGAGATCCAGCCGCCGTCCTTGTACTGCTGGACGAACCCGTTCACCAGGTCCGCCGCCTCGTCCTGCGCGAACAGCGAGTACGCCGGCCACACGGTGCGATACGTGTCCCAGAAGCCGTTGTTCACGTACGTCTGGCCGGCCACGATCTTCGAGCCGGTCGTGGTCGGGGTGTCGGTGCCCACCTTCGTCGAGGTCGGCGACGCGTAGGTGATCACCGGCTTCGCCGCCGTACCGGTGTTCTCGGAGCCGTTGTTCGGGTAGAGGAACAGGCGGTACAGGTTCGAGTACAGGGTGGTCAGCTGGTCGGCCGTCGCACCCTCGACCTCGATCGTGCGCAGCTTGGCGTCCCACAGGTCCTGCGCGGCGTCCTTCACCTTGCCGAACTTCGATCCGGCCGGCAGCTCCAGCTCCAGGTTCTTCTGCGCCTGCGCGGTGCCGATCAGCGAGGTCGCGATCCGCAGCTGGACCTGGGTGACCTTCGGGTCGAAGGAGAAGTAGCCGCCGACGTTCGCGCCGCCGCCGTTCGACAGCTTGCCGGCGGCAACCACCTTCTGGTCCACCACGCCGTACACGAACAGCCGTCCGGCGCCGGTGGACAGGCCGCTCTTGATGTCGCTGAAGCCGGTCACGACACCGGTCGCGGGGTCGAGCGTCAGGCCGCCGCTGTTGTTCACGTTGTCGAACACCAGCGACGGGTTGCCCGCGGGGAAACTGAACCGCAGGATCGCCGCGTGGTCGGTCGGCGCGATCTCGGCCGCGTTGCCGTTGTCGAACGTGACGCCGTAGTAGTACGGCCGGGCGATCTCGTTGTCGTGGCTGAACGACCAGGCCCGCGCCTTGCGGTCCGCGGTCGGGGTCGCCGCCGTCGACGGCATCACCTGGAACGTCTGCCGGTCACCCATCCACGGGCTCGGCTCGTGGCTGATCGACAGCGCCTGCATGGTCGGCTTGTTGGCCTCGTTGTTGCCCTTGGCGTAGTCGTACAGCCAGGACGTGGAGCCGGCGTTCGTCACCGGGGTCCAGAAGTTGAAGCCGTGCGGTACGGCGGTCGCCGGGAAGTTGTTGCCCCGCGAGAAGCCGCCGGTGGCGTTCGTACCCCGGGTGGTCAGCGCCAGGTCCGACGGGTGCTTGGCCGCGGTCTTCTGGGCCGCGCGGTCGGGGTCGATCGCGGCGGCGATCCGGATGTCGTCGACCCAGCCGCGGAAGTCGGCCGGCCCGGACGGCTTGTCGTACCCGATCAGGATCCGCTGGACAGTCTTGCCGGCGGCGACCTTTCCGAGGTCTGCCTCGACGTTGTTCCACTGGTTCGTGGACAGGCCCTTGGCGTCGCCCTGGCCGCGCGGGCTGAGCTCGAACCCGTGGTGATCGCGCGCCTTCAGGTCGCTCAGGTAGGTCCCGTCGGAGAACGCCAGGTCGAGGGCGGCGTACGTACTCGGGTAGCTCAGGTCACCCTCGACGTGCTCGGGGAAGATCTTGTACGACAGCCGGGTGTCCTTGCCGACCTTCAGGTCGACGTCGGCGATCTTGTTCCAGGTGTAGCCACGGCCCTCGGCCTCCTGGTGGCCGGCGTACCGGAACGACTTGACGCCGGTGAAGCCGACCCGGGCGCGGGCGTTGTAGGCGCTGGTCGGACCGGAGTCGAGCCGCGACTCGGCGACCGGGCCGGGTGGGGGCAGCGGTGCGCCGTTGGACAGGTACCAGTCGGCGAGTTGGACGATGTTCTCGCCGTGGTTCAGCGTGACGTCCAGCTTGAAGAACCTGTACGCCGTCTCGTTGGTGAAGCTGTACTCCTTGGTCTGGAAGCGGTTCTCGAAGCTCTCGCCGGTCCGGGTGTCCAGCGTGGTCCAGGTGGTCCCGTCGTTCGAACCGGCGACGGTCCAGTTCTGCGGGTCGCGGCCGTCGGCGTCGTTGGCCGAGGTCAGCGCGTACTTGCGGATCACCACCGGGGCCGAGGTCTCGTAGACCAGCCAGCCGGTCGGCTCGAACACCAGCCACTTGGTGAACTTGTCGCCGTCGGCCACGTTGGTGGCGATCTCGCCGCCGCCGGTGTTCTCGCCGTTCGCGGTCACCTTGGTGACCTTGTCCATCTCGCTGCCGCCGATCCCGGTCGGCGTCGGGCCGCGGACCCCGTCGGTGCGCGGTTTCCCGTCCGGTCCGGTCTCGACCGTGTCGGTGTAGCCGGGCTGCGGCTGCCCCGGCTCGAACGAGGTGAAGAACGAGGACCCGGAAACCACCGGCTGATCCTCCGACGTGGGTGAGACAGCATGCGCTGGCGTCATGGAAACTGACATTGTCACAACGAGCCCTAGAGACGCGACGAGCCCCAGTGGGCGGCGGAGATCCATCTACGCTCCTTGCACGGCCGGACCGGCGCGACAGCGCGAGCTGTCCGCCAGAGGGTTACGCGGCCCCGATGACAAGGTTGTCAGCCCGCGCCCGGGGTGATCCTGCCCATCATGATCACCCGCGGTCAAGGGTTCGTCGCAGACCGTTCGCCTGTGTCCCGGGGTTGATCGGTCAGCGGTAGGTTGAGGGCATGGACGAACGTGTGCTGGTCACCGGTGCGGCCGGGTTCATCGGGCGGGCTGTGGTGGCCGCGTTGCGGGAGCGCGGGGTGGCGGTGACCGCCGTGGATCGCGAGCCGCCGGATGCCTCCTGGGACGAGGGTGTGCACGTGGTGACCGGTGACCTGGCCGAGCAGGAGGTCTGTATCGCGGCCTTCGAGACCCGGCCGACGGCTGTGGTCCACCTGGCGGCGCTGACGTCGGTGCTGCGTTCGGTCGACGCTCCGATGCAGACCTTCGCCCAGAACGTCACCATCACCCAGGTCCTGCTGGAGCTGTCCCGCGGCAGCGGTGTCGACCGCTTCGTGCTCGCCTCGACCAATGCGGTCGTCGGCAACGTCGGTACGTCGACCATCACCGCGGACCTCCCGCTCCGGCCGCTCACGCCGTACGGCGCGACCAAGGCGGCCTGCGAGATGCTGCTCTCGGCGTACTCCGGCAGCTACGGGATGACCACCGCCGCACTGCGGTTCACCAACGTCTACGGTCCGGGCATGTCGCACAAGGACAGCTTCGTGCCCCGGATGATGCGGGCCGCGCTCACCGGCACCGGAGTCCGGGTGTACGGCGATGGCCAGCAGCGGCGGGATCTGGTGTTCATCGATGACGTGGTGAACGGCGTCCTGCTCGCTTTGGACACCAAGTCCGACGGCCGGGCGATCATCGGGTCCGGCCGGTCGGTGTCGGTGCTCGAGATGATCGAGACCGTGCGTACTGTGACCGGCTGCCCGGTTCCGGCCGAGCACATCGAGGCACCGGCCGGTGAGATGCCGGCGGTCGTCGTCGACATCACCAACGACCTCGGCTACGCCCCGACGGTGTCGCTGGAGGACGGGCTGGCCCGCACGTGGCAGTACTTCCAACAGCAGTGAACTCACAACAACCCCGTCCCCGAGCGAAGCGAGGGGGCGGGGGGCTACTGAGGAAGCACTGGTTGCTCGCAGTCTTCCTGCTGGCGGGCACGGTGCTGCGTGTCCTGGCGACCATCGCCTACCGTCCGGCGATCGTCTACACGGACTCCCAGCAGTACCTCAACAACATGCACAAGCTGAGCCCCGACCAGCTCAACCCGATCGGCTACGACTTCGTCCTGCGCCCTCTGGTCGCCGTCGGCGGCCTCACCTTCGTCGTGATCGTGCAGCACGTGGTCGGACTGCTTCTCGGCATCGCGATCTACGCGCTGGCCCGCCGGCTCACCGTCTACCGCTGGCTGGCCGCGGTGGCGGCCGCACCGATCCTGCTCGACGCCTACCAGGTGCAGATCGAGCAGAACATCATGGCCGAGACCACCTTCGACGTCCTGCTGGTGGCGGTCCTCTGGCTGCTCCTGGGCCGCGGTGCGCCCGGCTGGAAGCGCGCAGCGGCCGCGGGCGTCCTGATCGGTGCGGCGTTCACGGTCCGCGCGATCGGCATGGTCCTGATCGTCGCCGTGGTCCTCTACCTGATCGTGGTCGGCAACGCCTGGCGCAAGCGCCGCCTCCAGGTCGTACGGCGTACTGCCGCGGCCATAGCCGGATTCGCTGTCGTGTTCGCGGCCTATGCGACCTACTACCACGCGGAGACCGGCCGGTGGGGTTTCACCGGCGCCGAGAACCAGGTGCTGTACGGACGGACCGCAGTGGTCGCCAACTGCGCGAAGCTGCCGCTCAACGAGGGCACCAGCCTGTTCTGTCCCAAGGAGCCGCTGGGACAGCGCCTGGGCGTGGACAAGTACGCGCACAACCACTACGGCGATCCGAACTGGCCCGGACCGCTGCCGCCAGGCACCACCAAGCGGCAACTGGCCACGGAGTTCGCGCGGCTGGTCATCCGGCATCAGCCGCTTGATGTCACCTGGGCCGCGCTGAAGGACTTCGCGAAGGGCTTCGCGCCGACGCGGACCACCTCACCGGACGACGTGCCACTCGACCGCTGGCAGTTCCAGCTCACCTATCCGAACCTGCAGGACCCCAACACCGCGAAGGTCGCGCTGAAGTGGGGCGGATCGGAGCCACACGTCACCCACGTGCCGGCCGTGATCCTGCGCGCGTACCAACTGCACGGCGGTTACACCTCTGGGTCGCTGCTCGGGCTCTACGCCCTGATCGCCCTCGCCGCGGTCGCGGGCCTCGGCCGCGCCAAGACATCCGGTCTCAGATCGGCCGCTCTGCTTCCGCTTGCGTCCGGTGTGATCCTGCTGCTGGGTTCGGCCGCGTTCGAGTTCTCCTGGCGCTACCAGCTGCCCGGTCTGGTGTTCTTCCCGCTCGCCGGGGCGATCGGACTGCGGGCGATCCTCGGCAAGGACCAGGCGCGTCCGGCGATGGCCGACTACCCGGACACCGTGGACTCCCTTGCTGTGAAGGACTTCGGGAAGCCCGACTTCGCGCCGGTCGTCGTCGTGATTGCCGCGTACAACGAGGCCGGCGGGATCGGTCAGGTGCTGACCGACATGCCGCGGACCTGCGCCGGTCTACCGGTCGATGTCCTGGTCGTCGTGGACGGCGCCACCGACGACACGGCCGAGATCGCCCGCGAGCACGGGGCTTTCGTCTGTGTTGCCCCGAGCAATCGTGGTCAGGGCGCCGCACTCCGGCTCGGGTACCACCTCGCGGCCGAGGGCGGCGCTCGGTACGTCGTGACGACGGACGCGGACGGGCAGTACGACAACGCCGAGCTCGACGTCCTGCTGCGGCCGATCCTGGACGACGAGGCCGACTTCGTCACCGGGTCACGGCGGCTCGGGGCCGAGGACGCGGACAGCCGGCTGCGGTGGGTCGGCGTCCGGGTGTTCGCCGTACTTGCCTCGGTCCTGACCCGGCGCAAGCTCACGGACACGTCGTTCGGGTTCCGCGCGCTGCGGGCCGAGCTGGCGACCGCGGTGACGTTGCGCGAGCCGCAGTACCAGTCGTCGGAGTTGTTGCTCGGGGCCCTCGCGCTCGGTGCGCGGGTGGTCGAGCTGCCGATGACGATGCGGCGCCGCGGCGACGGGACCAGCAAGAAGGGCCCGGGCCTGGTGTACGGCGCGAACTACGGGCGGGTAATGACTACGACGTGGTTACGGGAGTACGTGCTGCGACGGGGTCGGCGTTCGCGGGCTTGGCGAACACGAACCGATCGAACAGCAAGAACTTCAGGATGAACAGCACGCCGTAGGTGCAGAAGTAGGAGCCCGTCACCAGCAGCGTCTTCCACGCGTGCGAGTCGATGCCCTGGACCAGGTGGCTGGTCACCGTCGTGACGAGTGCCGCGGTGGCCGCCGAGCCGATCACGATGATTGCGTAGGGCAACAGCTGCCCGTCCCGGCCCCAGGCCCAGCGGCGGTTCATCAGGTAGTTCGGCACCGCGCCGGCCAGCCAGGCGACCAGCGTGGCCACGATCGCCGCCGTACCGAACCAGTAACACAGCGCGAACGCGAGCTGGCTGACCACGGTGGCGACTACGGAGGAGGCCGAATATCTCGCCCACAGCAACAATCGGCTCCGGCGCGGGCCGGTTCCGTCTCTGACCTTGGTGAGGAGGCGCATCGCCGCCTATTCTGCACCCCCGCACCGGGCAGGGGCAGTCCGGCGGAGATTCTCAGCCGATTGCCAGCTAATCAGTGGGGCTGATCACGTTACTGGAGCGGGTACTCGGGATAGGAAGGACTGTGACAGCCAATGTCCCACCGGAAGGCGGCCCAGCCGTGCGTGTTCTCGTCCTGGGCGGTGACGGTTACCTAGGGTGGCCGACCGCGCTGCATCTGTCCGACACCGGCCACGACACGGCCGTCCTCGACAACTTCGCCCGCCGCGGCTACGACCGTGAGCTGGGCGTGCAGAGCCTGGTCCCGATCCAGGACCTCGACACCCGGGTGGCGGCGTGGGAGGAGGTCTCCGGCCGGCGGATCCCGGCGTACACCGGGGACCTGCTGGACGCGGGCTTCGTCTACCAGGTGCTGGAGGAGTTCCAGCCGGACGCGATCGTGCACTTCGCCGAGCAGCGGGCGGCGCCGTACTCGATGATCGACCGCGAGCACGCCGTCTACACCCAGCACAACAACGTGGTCGGCACGCTGAACCTGATGTACGCCATCGCCGAGACGAACCCGGACATCCACCTGGTCAAGCTCGGCACGATGGGCGAGTACGGGACGCCGAACATCGACATCGAGGAAGGCTGGCTGGAGGTCGAGCACAACGGGCGCAAGGACCGGATGCTCTACCCGAAGAAGCCGGGCTCGTTCTACCACCTCAGCAAGGTGCACGACTCGCACAACCTCGAGTTCGGCTGCCGGATCTGGGGGATGCGCGTCACCGACCTGAACCAGGGCGTGGTCTACGGGCAGCAGACCGACCAGACCGTGCGGGACCCGCGGCTGGCGACCCGGTTCGACTACGACGCGGTCTTCGGCACGGTCCTCAACCGCTTCGCCATCCAGGCCGTCCTCGGCGAGCCGCTGACGGTGTACGGCGCCGGCGGCCAGACCCGCGGCTTCCTGGACATCCGGGACACCGTGGAGTGCATCCGGCTCGCAGTCGAGAACCCGGCCGACGCCGGTGAGTTCCGGGTCTTCAACCAGATGACCGAGAGCTACTCGGTCGCCCAGCTCGCGGAGAAGGTCGCGGAGTGCTTCCCCGGCCCGGTCCAGGTCGAGCATCTGGAGAACCCGCGGGTCGAGCAGGCGGAGCACTACTACAACGTCAAGCACACCGGCCTGGTCGGCCTCGGCCTGCAGCCGCACCTGCTGTCGGACACCCTGATCGACTCGATGTTCGACATCGTCGCCGCCAACAAGGACCGGGTCGACCCGGCCGCGCTGCTCCCGACCGTCCGCTGGAAGGGCCACCTCAAGCAGCGCTGAGCTTCGACTTCACCAGCTCGGTGAACCGCCGCGCCGCGGGCGTGGCGGCGTGCCCGCTCGGCAGCACCAGATCGACCCGGCGCTCCAGCCGGATCCCTTGCAACGGGACCAGCCGGAGCGCGGCGGTCGACCGCGGGTGCAGCGTGAAGTCCAGTCCCTCCGGTACGAGCGCGACGCCAACGCCGGCCGCGACCAGGTCGAGCGCCATGCTCCACTCGTTCACCACGCACGCGATCGTGCGCTGAATCCCCGCGTCCGCGAAGGCGCGGTCGATCTGTGCCCGGATCGCCCACGCGGGCGGCGCCTCGACGAAGCGCTCGCCGACGAGCCGGTCGAGTGCGACTGCCTTCTCGTCGGCCAAGGGGTGACCCGCCGAGCAGGCCAGCACCAGCGGCTCGGCGAGGAGCGGTACGACGTCGAGTCCGGCGGGCTGTTTGTCGAGCAGGGCCACCAGTGCGCAATCCAAGCCTCCGTCGACGACCAGTTCGACCATCTCCGAGGCAGACAGCTGCTGCACCGACACCTCCACCCGCGGATGTGCCAGCGAGAACTCTGCCAGCCAGCTCGCGACCGGAAGCGTGTGCGCGGTCGACTGCAGTGCTCCGATCCGCAGCTGCCCGGCCAGCACACCGTGGACTTCCTGGACCGTTTGCCGGGCCGCGGCGGCCGCCTCCAGCGTCCGGCGCGCCGCCGGGACCAGTGCCTGCCCTTCGGCGATCAGCCGGATCGGCCTGGTCCCGCGGACGAACAGGAGTGCTCCCACGTCCTTCTCCAGCGCCCGGATCGAGGTCGACAGACCGGACTGCACGATGTGCTCGCGGGCCGCGGCCGTGGTGAAGCTGCGCTCCTCGGCGAGCGCGACGAAGTGCCGCAGGTGCCGTAGTTCCACCTTCGCATTATCTCTGCCGGAGATGAAAAGCATCTGATCCGGTCCCGGCAGAGCTGGTATGAGCGGTCGTGGATGGGTCGTTCGGACTCAGTGAATCTGATTCCACGACGAGAGGCACCACCGAGATGAGTACCGCCCTGAGCGTCGGCAACCGGCACCTGACCGGGTTCTGGTTCGTCGCCGTCGCCTTCCTGACCCTGATGGCGTTCGGCATCGTGCCGACGCCGCTCTGGCCGATCTATCAGGTCAGAGACCACTTCGGGGCCACGACGGTGACCGTCGCCTTCGCCGTGATGGTCGTCGGCGCCGCGGCCAGCTTCCGGTTGCTCGGCCATTTGTCCGATCGGCTCGGCCGGCGTCGGGTGATCCTGCCGGCCCTGCTGACCGGGATCCTGTCCGCCGCGGTCCTCGCGAGCTGGCCGGCCCTGCCCGGCCTGTTGGTCGGCCGGGTCCTGACCGGTGTCGCCGTCGGGCTGATGGCCTCCACCGCGACGGCCTACCTCACCGACCTGCATCGTGAAGCCCGTCCGGATGAAGCCGGGTCGCCGTTCCCCGCACTGGTTGCTACAGCGTCGAACCTGGGTGGTCTCGCGCTCGGCCCGCTGGTCGCGGGAGCTCTCGCCGAATGGGCGCCGGCGCCGGTGCGCACGGCGTACCTGATCTTCGGTGGGTTGATGGTGGTCCTGCTGCTGTTGGTGCTGTCGACTCCGGAGACCGTGGACACCGAGCTGGCCGATCGGGACCGGCCGGTGCGGTTCGCCGTACGGGAAGGGCAGTCGGGTGCGTTCGTCTCGGCCGCCGCGCTCGGGTTCTTCGCGTTCGCGGTGATGGGGTTGTTCTCGTCGCTGGGAGCGATCATCGTGCGCGGGCAGCTGGGGATCACGTCGTACTTCGTTGCCGGGCTGGCGCCGTTCGTCGCGTTCGCGGCGTCCGCGGTCGCCCAGCTCGCGGTCGGCCGGCTCACCCACGCGAAGGTGCTGCTGATCGGCACGCTGCTGTTCCCGGCCGGTCTCGCGCTGACCGCGGTGTCGCTCTACCGGCCCGCGCTCTGGCTGGTCCTGACCGCGGCGACCCTGGCCGGTGCGGGAGCCGGCCTGCTCTTCAAGAGCGCGGTCGCCACGACGGTCGTCGCCGCCGTACCGGCGTCGTGGGCCGGGGTGCTCGCCGCCTTCTTCGTGATCGCGTACGTCGGCATGGGCCTGCCGTCGATCGCCTTCAGCCTGGTGATCCGCCAGTTCGCCCTGCGCCCGTCGATGATCGGGTTCGCCGTCGTCCTGTCCCTCGGCGCCGTATTGGCCGCGACTCAATCGGTGCGGAAGCAGAAGGTCTAGCGGCGTGCTCCGACGAGAAGGGTCGGGATCGCGGCCAGGAATCTGTTCTGGTCGCCTCGGTCCGACTGTTCGGTGAGCCAGACATCGGCGTCCGCCTGGGTGATCAGGGCCTTGTCGACCGCGGCGGCTGCCGCGGCTTCGAGTTGGGCGGCCATCAGGTGGTGGTCCGTCACGACCTCCGTGCGTACGACGACGTCGACGTCGCGGAAGCCCGTGTCGAGGAGGACGTCGCGGAGGCTCCGGACCGCGCGGGGAGCGACCGAGCGCGACTCCAGGCCGAGGAGGACGACGTCGGTCAGGTCCTGGTCGGAGCTGTCGACGAGCAGGAAGCCGAAGTCCTGGCCGCCGAGCACGATCCGTCCGCCGGGCCGGAGCACCCGCCACGCCTCGGCCACGGTCGGGCCCGGGTCCGACAGCAGATGGAAGAGCCGGACCGCGCGATAACCGTCCATCGACTCGTCCTCCAGCGGCAGGTCGTCGGACCGTGCCACGTGAAACATTGCGCCGGGCGCGCGGCCGCGGGCAGCCCCGATCGCCTCGGGGTCGGTGTCCACCCCGGTCACCTTCAGCCCCTTCGCCGCCAGTTCGGCGACCGCGTGGCCGGCGCCGCACGCCACATCCACGCAGGTGGTGCCCCGCTTCAGACCCAGCAACCGGTACGACTCCGCCCGGAGCTCCGCTGCTCCGGGCCGCTCCTCGATCCGTTCCAGAAAGCTCATGGGACCACGCTGCAACTTCAGGTCCACCTGAAGTCAACAACGCCTTGTCACATTCCCGGGGCGCCCTGCGTCAGGCTGGGTGACAGAAACCGAGTGGGAGGAGCGGGATCGTGAAATTCGCGAAGACCATCGTGTACGTCGAGGATGCCAAGGCCTCGATCGAGTTCTTCGAGCGCGCCTTCGGGTGGAAGGGCACGTACTGGGACCAGGGCGCCGGCGAGGTGGACACCGGTGACACCAAGATCGTCTTTGCCACCTACGCCGTCGGCCAGAGCCACCTGGCCACGGTCGCCGCACCCGGTGCGGTCGGCTTCGAGCTCGGGCTGACCAGCGAGGACGTCGAGGGTGACTTCCAGCGGGCGGTCGACGCGGGTGCGGAGCCGATCAAGCCACCGGAGAAGACGCCGTGGGGCCAGGTCTCGTCGTACCTGCGCTGCCCCGACGGCACCGTGATCGACCTGGCCTCGCCGGCCTAGTCCATCGAGACCTTGTCGAAGGTGGTGGTGGTGTAGCGGACGTCGACGCCGACGGTGTCGCCGACCGCGGGCGGTGCGACCGAGGACGGGAGGAAGAGCATGCTGGCCTGCATGTGCGGCGGCTCGGCGAACCAGCGCTGCTTGCCCTCGATGGTGAACGGGGACAGCGCCATCCCGGCCGCGTCAAGGCTGCCCTTCGCCATCGCGATCGCCCGCTGACGGACCGTCGCGGCGGCGGTCGGTGCCTCCAGGCCGACGCCGTGGGCGGTCCCGCCGGACACCACCAGGATGTGGCCGTCCCCGCTGACCCGGCGCTGCCGGTAGCCGACGCGCTCACCGCGGCGGACCGAGTGCACGTCGAGCACGGTCGCCCGGACGGTGAGCGCACCCCGGTCGCCGAGCCACAGGCCGGTGCCCATCCGCAGCTTCACGTTGTCGCCGATGTCGGCCAGCTTCTGCGACGGTACGTGCGACACCCACAGGCTGCCCTTGCGGACGTCGAGCGCCGCCTTGGCCAGCTGCTGGGCTTCCCTCAGGTTGGCCGACGTACCGCCCGCACCCATCGGGAAGTGCAGTGACCAGCCCTCGAACCTGATCCGGTCGAGCGCGTTCAGCAGCATCGTGTGCCGCAGTTCGCGGGCGCCGATCCCGTGCCGCCGCATCGAGGTCATCACCTCGATCAGCACCCGGCTGCCGGCCGGGATCGAGACCAGGTCGGCCAGCCGGCTGACCGTGTGGATCACGTTCTTGCTCTGCGGGACCTCCAGGAACGGCCGCCACGGCGAGAGCACGACGATGTCCTCGCGCGGGTCCGGCGGTACCTCGAAGTACGTGCCGACCGCGACCGTCCGGGCGCCGAGCGCGCGCGACTCGGCGATCAGCCGCTGGTTGCCGAACCCATATCCGTTGCCCTTGGCAACCGGAATGACGTCGGGGTGCCAGGTGGAACGCAGGTGATCACGCCATCGATCGGAATCGACGTGCAGGACTAGGGGCATGGTGTCAACGCCGTCTCATGTAGAGGTCGAATGCGGTGTAGAGCGCCTTGTTCAACGGCAGATCCCACTCACCGACGTACTCGACGGCCTCGCCGCCGGTGCCGACCTTGAACTGGATCAACCCGACGTGCGGGTCGTTCGGGTCCAAGGTGTCGGTGATGCCCCGTAGGTCGTACACGGACGCGCCCGCCGCGAGCGCGTCCGACATCATCCGCCACTGGATCGCGTTCGATCCACGGACGTCTCGCTTGGCGGTCGAGCTGGCTCCGTAGGAGTACCAGGAGTGACCGCCGACCCGGACCCAGATCGTCGACGCGACCAGGTCGCCTTCGTGGTAGGCGTTGTAGATCCGGAAGTCACAGCAGTCGGCGGGCTGGTTCGCCATCGCCGCGTGCATCTTCTCGAAGTACGGCAGCGGGCGCGGCGTGAAGTGGTCCCGCTCCGCGGTCTCGACGTACAACTGGTGGAAGGCCTTCAGGTCCTCGGCGCCACCCTGCGTCACCTCGACGCCGGCCTTCTCCGCCTTCTTGATGTTGCGCCGCCACAACTGGTTCATGCCCTTCAGCAGGTCGTCCTGGCTGCGGCCGGCCAGCGGGACCTGGAACACGTACTGCGGTTGCCCGGCGGCGAACCCCTCGCCGACGCGTGGGGCCTTCCACCCGAGGGTGCGCAGCTGTCCGGTCACGGTCGCGCCGGACGGGTCGATCTCGTCCGGCCGGACGTCGCCGAGCTTCGGCTGCTGACCGCCGGCGATCGCGTCCTTGATCGTCTTCGCGCCCCACCGCCGCGTCGGCACCGGCGGACCCATCCGGACGCCGAACGCGCCCTGTTGCTGCAGGTGCGCGGCCAGTGGACGGAGATAGCGGCCGAGGTCGACGGCGTCCCAGTCGATCACCGGACCCTCGGGCAGGTACGCGAGGTAGCGCTTCACCTTGGGCATCTGGCGGTACAGGACGAGACCCACGCCGAGCAGTTCGCCCGGGTTCGAAGCGTCGTACCAGCCGAGTGACTCCGCCTTCCACTCACTCTTCACCGCCGCCCACCCAGGGGTCTGCAGGAAGCTTGCCGACGGCTGCGTCGCGATGTACGTCGCGTGCTCGTCGGCCGAGATGGTCCGGATGCTCAAGTCACTCACGGTCGGTCAGGTTACCGGCCCGGAGCTTGGAACCGTAGCCGAGCCGGTGCCCTGATCAAACCTGCAGCAGCTTTCGGAGACCTCCCACAAGCGGGTGGCGGCCTCGGGGTCGAGCGCGTAGGCCGCGACACCACTGAATTCGTCACCGGTGTTGGGCAGGGCCTCGTTGTTGTCCTCGAAGTACCGGCCGGTGACACCGTCGATCAGCGGCGACGCGGCGAGCAGCACCGAGGTCGACGCACCCTGTTCGGTGGTCTTCCACTGGAACCTGTCCCAACCCTTCTGTACCTCGGGATCCACGTGCCGCTGCAGCGCGGTCCGGATCGCGCCCGGCATCAGGGCGTTGGTGATGATGCCGTCACTCGCCCAGCGCTTGGCCGCCTCGACGGCGAACAGCACGTTCGCGGTCTTCGACTGACCGTAGGCCTGCCATTCCTCGTACGGGCGGTGCTCGAAGTGGAGGTCGTCCAGATGGACGTCCGAGCGCAGGTGTGCGCTCGAGCTGACCGAGACGATCCGGGCGTCACCGCCCGCGGTCAGGGCGTCGTGCAGCCCGATCGCCAGGCCGAAGTGGCCGAGGTGGTTGGTGGCGAACTGGTGCTCCCATCCCTCCGGCGTGCGGTTGAGCGGCTCGGCCATCACACCGGCGTTGTTCACCAGGATGTGCAACGGCCCGTCCCAGCCGGCCGCGAATGCGCGTACGGACGCGCGGTCGGCCAGCTCGATCGGCGCGACGAAGACGTCGTTCAGGTTCTGTCGGTTGGGTCGGGTAGCGTCTTCACCGGTTGCGATAGCCAAGTAACCAGCAGTTGCATGACCAGCGACAACCACGGCCGGGCGGGTCGTGGCAGCGCGGGGAGCCTTCTTGCGCAGTAAGGCACGGCTGTGAACCGCGAACCTCACCCCTGCAAAGGGGAGGACGTCAACAGGTCTGTCCTGTTCTCCGTAAACCGGAGGATCCTCCGACAATCCCAGCTGTCGGAGGATCCTCCGGTTACCAAGTCCGCTAGGGTCTGAGGAGGCACGGAGGAGGGGGATATGACGGGCACCAGTGAGCGCCCGCTGCGCGCTGACGCCCAGCGCAACCGTGACCAGATCCTGGCCGCGGCGGCCCGCGCCTTCTCCAAGTGCGGCCTCGAGGCGACGCTGGAGGGGATCGCCAAGGACGCGGGCCTCGGCATCGGCACGCTGTACCGGCACTTCCCCACCCGCGAGCTGCTGATCGAGGCGGCGTACCGCAGTGAGCTGGCGGCGGTCTGTGCCGCTGCCCCCGAGTTGCTCGAGAAACTGCCGCCGGCGGACGCGCTCCGGACCTGGATGGACCGCTACATCGACTACATGACCCGCAAGCTCGGCATGGCCGACGCGCTCCGGGCCGTGATCGCCTCCGGCGCCAACCCGTACGCGCAGAGCTTCGAGCTCCTGGTCGGCGCGATCAAACCCTTGCTGGACGCCGGCGTCGCCGCCGGAGACATCCGTCCCGACGTCTCGGCGGACGACGTCCTGGTCAGCCTCAGCGGGATCGCTCTCGCCGCCGGTGCCAAACGCGACCAGGCCGACCGCCTGGTCAACCTCCTCCTGGACGGACTCCGCTACCGGCCTTCGTAGGCTGACCCGGTGCAGAAGGTGGCGTTGGTGACGGGCTCGGCTTCGGGCATCGGTGCGGCGACGGCCCGGCGGCTGGCGGCGGACGGGATGACCGTTGCGGTGCATTCGCGCAGCAGCCGCGAGGCCGGGACCACGCTGGCGGACGAGCTCGGTGGGTCGTACCACCAGGCTGATCTCGCCGACGACGCCGCGGCGGCCGAGTTGGTGCCTCAGGTCGTGGCCGAGCACGGGCGGCTCGACGTACTGGTGAACAACGCGGGGATCAGCTGGCCGGTGCCGCATGCCGAGCTCGACGGCCTGACCGCGGACGACTGGCGGAGGCTGCTCGACGTCAACCTGATCGCGCCTTGGCTGTTGTGTACGGCGGCCCTACCCGCGCTCCGGGAATCGAGCGGATGCATCGTGAACGTCACCAGCCACGCCGGCGTCCGGCCGAAGGGGAGCTCGGTCGCGTACGCCGCCTCGAAGGCCGCGCTGAACCACGTCACCAAGCTGCTGGCGGCCGCACTCGGACCAACGGTCCGGGTCAACGCGGTCGCGCCCGGCCTGGTCGACACACCTCTCACCGCGTCGTGGACCGAGGCCCAGGAGCTGTGGAAAACCGCCAGCCCGATGCGTCGCGCAGCTCAGCCGTCGGACGTCGCCGATCTCATCTCCGCCCTTGTCCACAACACGTATCTGACCGGCGAAGTCGTGATGCTGGATGGCGGTCTCAACCTGCGCTGATTCTGTCGGTGCCGCCTCCTACGATCGCGGGATGTCTTTGGGTCGAGACTTCCACCGGCTGTGGGTCGCTTTCACTGTCAGCGCTGTCGGATCGGCGGTCGGTCTCGGTGCCCTGCCGCTGATCGCCGTACTCGCGCTGGACGCCAGCACGTTCCAGGTGTCGATGCTCGCAGCGCTGTCTGCGATCGGGGCCGTGCTCGGCGTACCGATGGGCGACTTCATCGAGCAGCGGCGGAAGCGGCCGGTGATGATCGCCGCGGATCTGGTCCGGTTCGTCGTACTGATCTCGGTTCCGCTGGCGGCGGCGTTCGGCGCACTGACGTATGTGCAGTTGTGCGTGGTCGGCATCGTGCAGGCCGCCGCGATGATCGCGTTCCAGGCGGCGAGCGGTGCGCACCTGAAGGCGCTGATCCCGGCCGAGGCGCGGGCCGAGGCGAACAGCCGGTTCGAGCAGACCAACTGGATCTCGCTGAGCGTGGGTCCGGCGGTCGGCGGCGCGTTGATCAGTCTGGTCGGTGCGACTGCCACGCTGGCGGTCGACGCGGTCTCGTTCCTGCTGTCGGCGATCGGAGTACGGCGGATCCAGCAGCCCGAGCCGGCGCCGGTCCGGCGGGACGGGAAGGCCGACGCGACGGCCGGGTGGCGGTACATCCTTCGTCATCGCGGGCTGCGCGCACTGTTCTGGAACTCGCAGCTGTTCGGTGGGCCGGTGATGATGACGGTGCCGCTGCTGACCGTGTTCATGTTGCGTGACCTCGGGCTGGCGCCGTGGAGCTATGGGTTGTTCCTCGGCCTGGCGTGTCTGGGTGGCGTGTTGGGTGCGCAGCTGACGCCTCGGCTCACGCGTCGGTACGGACTGCATCGAATGCTCATCGTGTTCGGCGTTCTGCGGGCGCCGTGGCTGCTGCTGTTCCCGTTGGCGCCGCACGGGCTCGGCGGGTTCGTGCTGCTCACCGCGGCCGAGACGTGCCTGTTGGTGGCGTCCGGCGTGTTCAACCCGTCGTTCGCGACGTACCGGATGGATGTGACCGAGGACGGGTTCATGGCCCGGGTGGTCGGCGCGTGGTCGATCAGTTCGCGTTGTGTGCAGCCGGCCTTCATGGCGCTCGGCGGAGTTCTTGCCGCGCTGATCGGGCTCCGGGGCGCCTTGTGGGTCGCGGGTGCGTGCTGTCTGGCGAGTGCCGTCGTACTGCCGTGGCAGGCGGCTAAACCAGTCCCATTGCCTGAGCCAGCCTGACCTGACTGCCCATCGCTCCGCCGTCGGCTTGGGCGTCGAGGTAGGTGGCCGCCTGGTCCGGTGGCAGGACGAGAACCTCGACCACCTGCTCGCCGTCGTCGGGGTTGGTCGGCTGACTGTCGACCACGACGTCCGCGACGACGGTGGCCCAGTAGGAGATCGGGTGCGGCAGATGCGGACGGTACGGCGTGGACCGGCCGTGCTCGGCGCGGTGGGCGCCGAGCCAGGTCAGCGGGCCGGTCAGCCGGGCACCGGCCTCCTCTAGGAGCTCACGGTGGACGAGCTGCTCGATCGTCTCGTCCGGCTCGCGGGTGCCGCCGGGGAGGAAGCGCCAGCCCAGATCGTTGCTGCAGACAACGATTCCGCCGGCGGCCCGGCCGATCACGTGCACGTTGCTGATCAGCTCGTCCGGAGCGCGCTCGGTGGAGTACCGCACGTCGACCTCGCCCCAGGCCCAGTGGTCCGGCGCGAAGAGCTCGGGGAACCGCTCGGGCCAGGTCTGCATGCGCGCCATTGTCTCCCTGCGCTACCGTCGCCCCCATGGCGCCCTCGGAACCGGACCCCGTGCCTGATCCTGAGCGGTCACGCCGTACCACCGTGCGATTGTTCTGGGCCAGCGCGGTACTCACGGCGTTCGTCGCGGTCTTCCAGCTCTCCGGCATCGTCAGCGGCGCCGACGAGTACGACGTACTCGCCTGGGTCGGCGTGGCCGTCGCGGGGCTCTGCCTGCTCGCGTTGATCGCCATCTACAGCGGCTGCGCCCTGAACCGGCTCAGCCTGAACCAGCGCGTGCTGGAGCGGTTCGACCTCTTCCAGGTGACCACGTTGTTGCTGCTGCTCGCGATCGTTGCGGGCGTGCTCGTCCCCACCCGCAACAGCACCGCGCTCGCGCTACTGCTGCCGTGGGGGCTGACCTACTGGCTCCACAACCTGAAGCCGACTACGTGAGGTGTGCGCGCAGGTAGTCGATGTCGGCCTTCTGGCCGTGGTCGGCGTTCGGCGTCTCGACGACGACCGGAGCACCGGCGGCCCGCACGACCGCGACGATGTCGGCCGGGTCGATGTGGCCCTCCTCGAAGTTGCTGTGCCGGTCGGCGCCGGAGCCGAACTCGTCGCGTGAGCCGTTCGCGTGCACCAGGTCGATCCGGCCGGTGATCGCGAGCACCTTCTCGACGATCGTCGGCAGCTCCTCGCCGGCGGCGTGGAAGTGACAGGTGTCGAGGCAGAAGCCGACGTTCTCCAGGCGGTCGTTGCCGGACGACTGGACGGCGTCCCAGAGTCGCGCGATCCGGTCGAGCTGGCGGGCCATCGCGTTCTCCCCGCCGGCCGTGTTCTCGATCAGCAGCGGGACCGGCAGCTCGGCGCGCTCGATGCACTTGCGCCAGTTGTCGAAGCCGGCCTCGGGGTCGTCCTCGTCGCCGACGTGCCCACCGTGCACGATCACGCCCTTGACGGCGATCTCGGCGGCCTTGTCGAGGGTCTGCTGGAGCAGCTTGCGGCTCGGGATCCGGATCCGGTTGTTCGTGTTCGCCACGTTCAGCCGGTACGGGGCGTGCACGTACAGATCAACGCCCGCCGCGGCGGCCCGGTCGCGCAGTGCCTCTTCGCCGTCGGCGTACGCGAGCTTCGGGGCCTTGTAGTCCTGCGGGTTGCCGAGGAAGAACTGCACCAGGTCGGCACCCCGATCGGCCGCCTCGGCCAGCGGGTCTTCCTGGTCGACGTGCGCACCCAGCTTCACAGTCATGACCCCACCCTAGAACCGTCCACCGACACTTCAGGAACCCCATCCCGCCGATCGCGTGACCGGCCGCGTCTCCGCTGCCGGCGGCTGCACGGGCCGCCCTTCGAATTCGGTCGAGAGAACCACGTGGGTGTTCATCTCGCCGTGCTCCCCGAGGCGTTCGAAGAGCCCTTCGAGATGGCGCATGGAGCTGACCCGGACCCGGAGCATCGAGCACGAGTTGCCGCTCAGCTTGTGGATCTCGAGCACCTCGGGGAAGTCCTCGGCGCGCGTGGTCTTCAGCAGGCACCGTCCGGTCGTGCAGCGCATCTGGACGAACGCGGACAGCGGCTGACCGGCCCGGGCCGGGTCCACCTGAGCGCGGTAGCCGGTGATCACACCGGCCTCTTCCAGGCGTCGTACCCGATCTGCGACCGCGGGTGGTGAGAGGTTGACCCGCTTGCCCAGCTGGTTGAACGACAGCCGGCCGTCGGCCTGCAGTGCGGCCAGGATCTGCCAGTCGGTCGCGTCCAGCTCACGCTCCTGAAAGGTCATCTCCCCAGAACACCTTCGACATCGCCTGTCCGCAAGGCCGGACGCCTTACTTCGTGCATTCAGTCCGGGGCGCGGCCTTTCTAGCGTGATGAGCATGCTGATTCCCGTCGTTCTCGCCGCCGCCTCCATGAACGCCGCGATGGTCGCTGCCAGTGCCGTGAGCACCATCCTGATCGCCGACGACCTCAGCCCCGCGCTGGCCGGGCTGCCCAACACGGCAGGCGTTCTTGGTACGGCGGTCGGAGCCATCGCCGTTGGTCGCTGGACCGCACGCCTTGGACGCGCTCACGCACTCCGCACCGGGTACGGCGTCGGTGTGGCCGGCGGAGCGTTGACAGTGCTTGCCGCGGTAGGTGCGCCGGTGGCACTGCTCTTCCTAGGGATGTTCCTGCTCGGCGCCGGCAACGCTGCGAGCCTCCTGTCCCGGTACGCCGCCGCGGACGTCGTACCGCCCGCTCGACGTGCGTGGGCCATGAGCACAGTCATCTGGGCAAGCACGGCAGGTGCCGCCGGCGGTCCATTCCTTCTGTCGCCCTCGCAGTCGTTCGCGCTCGGACTAGGTCTGCCCGCGCTCACAGGGCCCTTCCTGCTTGCCCTGGCAGCTGTCTTCGGTGCACTGGTGGCGTCCACCTACATCCGAGGTGCCGAGTCCTCCTCCGATGCGTCCCTGCCCGACGTCTGGTCGGACTCGGATGCGTCTCGCCTGCCTCTCCTTCTGGCCGCTGGAGTCATGGTGGTCGGGCAGTTGGTCATGGTGGCGGTGATGACTGCCGTCCCGGTGCATGCCCACCGGCACGGCGACGGACTCGGATGGCTTGGTGTGATGCTGTCCGCTCATACGCTCGGCATGTTCGCCCTCTCGCCGCTGACCGGCCGGTGGATCGACCACTCCGGCCCCAGACCGGTCATGCTGGGCGGCCTTACGCTTCTACTCGCCTCCGCCGTCCTCGTTACCCAGTCCGGTCCGGCCTTCACACCTGCGCTCTTCCTCCTGGGCTACGGATGGAACCTTTGCTATCTGAGTGGCAGTGCCGCACTCGTCGGCGCAGAGCTGGAGAGCAAGGTCGAGTCGTCGATCTGGACGGTGTCCGCACTGGCCACGGGAGCCTCGCCGTGGCTGTTCACGCTCGGGGGATTCCCGGTGCTGGCGGTGATCTCGGCGATTCTCGCCGTACCGTTGCTCGTGCTGGTGGCGCGGCGTCCCTCGCCGGTGGTCGTCTGCCGATGACGGAGAGTCACCGGAACAGGCCTGTGGATATGGTCAGGTCAGCATCCGGACGCTGGTATTCTCTTGGGTGTGGCCCGGTCCATCGACCGGGCTCGTTGCTTGGCGCCGACGGCAAGTGTCGGCGTGGAGCGCCCCGCATCGCCCTCCTGCCACGGAGAGACCGTGGCCGCCAAGTCCGAAGGAGGTGGAGTTCGCGCATGCGTCGTTATGAAGTCATGGTGATCCTCGACCCTGAGCTCGATGAGCGCACCGTGGAGCCGTCCATCGACCAGTACCTGAACATCGTCCGCAAGGAAGGTGGCTCGGTCGAGAAGCTCGACATCTGGGGTCGTCGCAAGCTTGCCTATGACGTGAAGAAGAAGGCCGAAGGCATCTATGCCGTCATCGACCTGACCGCGGAGCCCGCGGTGGTGAAGGAGCTCGACCGTCAGCTCACGCTGAACGAGTCGATCCTCCGCACCAAGGTCATCCGGCCGGACCAGCACTGACCCTGGGCTCGTCAGCAGCCATCGGTACTGTCGGCGCCAGCCGCTACTGATAGCTGTAGACACAGTCACACCCGATAGCAGGAGGAACGGCAATGGCAGGCGAAACCGTCGTCACACTGGTCGGCAACCTTGTCGACGATCCTGAGCTCCGGTTCACTCCGTCCGGTGCCGCCGTCGCGAACTTCCGGATCGCGTCGACGCCGCGGACCTACGACCGGCAGTCAGGTGAATGGAAGGACGGCGAGTCGCTGTTCCTCAGTTGTTCCGTCTGGCGGCAGGCCGCGGAGAACGTGGCCGAGTCGCTGCAGCGCGGCATGCGCGTGATCGTGCAGGGCCGGCTGAAGTCCCGTTCGTACGACGACCGTGAGGGCAACAAGCGCACGGTCTTCGAGATCGACGTGGACGAGGTCGGTCCGAGCCTGCGCAGTGCCACCGCCAAGGTGACCCGGGCGATGCGCTCGGGCCCCGGCGGCGAAGGTGGCGGCGGCGGTGGCTTCGGTGGTGGCGGTGGCAACCAGGGCGGTGGCTACGGTGGCGGCCAGGGTGGCGCCCCGCAGAACGACCCTTGGGCGACCCCGCAGGGACAGGGCGGCGGCGGCCAGGCCGCCCCGCAGAACGACCCCTGGGCCAGCCAGGGCGGCGGCTCGATGGAGGAGCCCCCGTTCTGATCCGGTCCGGGTCGTGACCAGGTAAGACAGACCATTCCGGCACGTGTGCCGGGCTCTGGAAGGAAGAGAGCACCACAATGGCCAAGATCATTCGGAAGCCGAAGAAGAAGGTCTGCGGCTTCTGCAAGGACAAGGCAACGTACGTCGACTACAAGGACACCGCGCTGCTGCGCAAGTTCATCTCGGACCGCGGCAAGATCCGCGCCCGCCGGGTGACCGGGAACTGCGTGCAGCACCAGCGCGATGTGGCCACCGCTATCAAGAACGCTCGTGAGGTGGCCCTGCTGCCGTACACGAGCACGGCTCGCTGAGGGAGGCGCGGACCATGAAGCTCATCCTGGCGCAGGAGGTCGAGGGCCTCGGGGCTCCCGGCGACATCGTCGAGGTGAAGGACGGCTACGGCCGCAACTACCTGGTTCCCCGCGGCCTGGCCATCGGCTGGACCCGCGGCGCCGAGAAGCAGATCCAGTCGATCAAGCGGGCGCGTGACGCCCGGGCGATCCAGGGCAAGGAGCACGCGAGCGAGGTCAAGAACCAGCTCGAGCAGCTCACTGTCACGCTGGGCGTCAAGGCCGGCGACACCGGCCGCCTGTTCGGTTCGGTCACCCCGGCCGACATCGCGGGCGCGATCAAGTCCGCCGGCGGCCCGCTGGTCGAGAAGCGCGCGATCGCGATCGCGTCGCCGATCAAGACCACCGGCAAGCACCAGGTCTCCGTCCAGCTGCACCCCGAGGTGGCCGCCACGGTCCGCCTCGAGGTCGCGGCCGGCTGACCTACACAGCACCACACCACAGGCCCGCGTCTCCCTGAGGGGGACGCGGGCCTTGGCTTGTCCGCACGGGTTCAGTGGAATCCGAGCCCGTCGGGTGGACGACCCAGCTGTCAGATCACCCGGCTGTCATATCCACCAGCCGGCAGATCCACCCGGCCGGCAGACCTACGCGCCCCGTCAGTTCGACGGTTTGGCGACCTCGGGCCACTTGAGTGGCTTGGGGTCGTTGGAGGACCCGTTGTTCTGCGGCGGGTTGATCGCCGCCCACTTCACCGGACCCGGATCCGATTGGTTGCCCCCGGCATCCGGTTTGGCGACCTCCGGCCACTTCGCCGGCCCCGGATCGTCCGCCGCCACCGCCTGAGCCGACGGCACCAGTACGGCGACCACCGCCAGCAGCCCAGCCACGACCCGCGGCCCGGCCACGACCCGCGCTCCAGTGACAGTCCGCGGCGGCCTCCGGCCGGGGCGCCTGGTCATGGCTTGTCCAGGGCGTAGAGGACTGAGTCATAGACGACGATGGCGTGGCTGCCGGCGATGCCCCACGGGCGCGCGGTGTTGGGCTGTAGCGGCCGGACGGCGCCCGGGGTGATGGCGTACTGGTTGCTGCCGATGGTCCCGTAGACGGTCGTGCCGGTGATCGACAGCGGCTGGAAGTCCGTGCGCAGCGAGGTCTTCCCTTGCGCGGTGAAGTTGATCATGCACTCGCCCCAGGCGGCGATGTTGCCGCCGTTCGCCGGGACCCACTGCCAGCTCTCGGCGTCACTCGCCTTCGAGGTCGGGCAGATCGCGACGGGCGCGCCGGTGACGGTCGAGTGCACGACCGGCATCACCATGTCCTTGACCCCGGTCTGCCACAGCGCCAGGACCTGGCCCGGGCTCGCGGCAACGATGTGGTCGATGCCCTTCGACTTGGGTGGCGGCGTGAGCGCCACCTCCTTGCGGTCCTTGCCCGGCTGGCTCCAGTACAGCGGGCCGGTGTACCGCGCCATCAGCGCTTTGTCGCCCTCGGCAAGCAACATGGTGGAGTTCCGCGGCTGGTCCGGCACCGCCTTGAGCTCACCGTTCGACACCACGCTCCCGCCCGCGCCGGAGGGCAGCAGGACCAGCGGCGACGTACCGAAGAACTGGACTGTCGACGAGTCGGGCAGCTCGATCTCGGTGGCCTTGGCGCCGTCGCCGGCCCAGTAGTACAGCGTGTCGCCGGACGCCACCGCGACCACCAGCTTGGAGTCGATCAGCGTGTAGACCGGGCTCTCCGCGTCCTTCGGCACCTTGTCCTGCCACAGCACCTTGCCGTTGTTGTCGAACACCGCGATCTTCTGGTCCGGCGTCAGTACGGCGATCTCCGAGCCGTCCGGGGACACCGCGGGGACCGAGTCGTCGGCGAGGTCGACCGTCCAGCCGGCCTTGTCCGACCAGCCCGGTGGCACCGGCCGGGCCGCGAGCTGGTCCGGGCCGACGCTCGGCTCGGGCAGCGACGGCAGCTTCGGCGACTCGGTCGTGGTCGGCGTACCGTCGCCGAGTTTGCTGAGCACCGTCACGTACAGGATCGTCCCGAAGATCAGGACGCCGGCCACCACGAACGCCAGGATGATCGGCCAGATCGGCTTCTGCCCGTTGCCGCCCCCGCCACCGCCGCCCCCACCGCCGCTGCTGCGGGTGCGGCCGCGGCTGTCGGTCTCGACCGCCTCGACCCGGCCGTCCGGGTGGATGATCAGCGGCCAGGACGCCCCGTCGGACTCGACCGCGGTCGCCTTCATCGGGCGGCCCAGCTGCCCGGCCCGCTCGCTGACGAGCGCGATCGCGGCCTGCCGCGGATCGTGGTGGTTGACCGGATGACTCCGGCCGGCGATCTTCACCTCGGCGTTGTGGTCGTCGTACAGCCGGATCGTGACCTTGGGCCAGGACGGGATCTTCTCAGCCACGACGACCTCTCATTCCCGCCACAGATCTCCCTCGCTCCTTCGGCTCCGACGCCCTCGTTCTAGCATGTCCCCGCACGAGGCATGCCAGGGATTCCGGGCAGGCAGAAACCACGCGAGCCCGGCGGCTCGACTGACCCCGACAAGGGGGTAGAAACATCCTCGCCTGTGGATGGGTCACGGAAGTACACCCGGAAAGCGAGAGAATACTGTGGGCGACAGCCTGTGACACACCGCGAGAGGAGGGGCCATGACGCAGAACCCGTGGACTCGGCAGCAACAGTCGCCGACCTCGGGTCCACAGCAGCCGTCAGCCGGCCCCTCGCCGCAGCCGGACCTGACCCCTCGGGGTCCGTCCGCGCCGCAGCACGGTGTGGCGCCGCCCGCGGCGGACGAGCGCCTGCCGAAGTTCGCGATCCCGGTCGCGGACACGCTGTGGTGGGTCGGCGTGCACGGCGGTGCCGGCGAGACCACGATGTCGCTGCTGCTCCCGGGTACGCGGGCGGCCAACCATCGCTGGCCGATCCCGCCGCCACCGGTGCCGACCCCGGTCATCCTGGTGGCCCGGACCCACGGGTCCGGCCTGCGGGCCGCGCAGCGCGCGGCGATCGAGTGGGCGTCGGGGGTGGTGCAGGGCGTGGCGGTGCTCGGCCTGGTGCTGATCGCGGACGCCCCGGGCCGGTTGCCCCGCGTGCTCGACGACTTCGCGGACATCGTCGGCGGCGGCGTTCCGAGAGTCTGGGACATCCCCTGGATCGAGGAGTGGCGCAGAGGGGAGGCTCCCACGCCTGACAACACCCCGGACGAAGTCTTCGAGGTTCTTGAATCCATCTACGCTCTTCGCGCGTCAAACCCAGCGGACTACCCCGCCCCGTACTGAAAGGCAACTCACCACAATGATGTTGGTACAGCTGATTTCCGAGCTTCCCACTGTGCTGCCGATGGACGGTGGCCAGGAGCCGCCGGGCGCCGACAAGCTCAACCTGGTGCTCGACTGGGTGAAGTGGATCGCCTACACCGTCTGCATCCTCGGCGTGCTGATCGCCGGCGCGATGATGGCGGTCGGCCAGCGTCGCGGCGAAGGTGGCGAGCACGCCGCCCGGCTCGGCTGGGTGCTGGCGGCCTGCATCGTCATCGGTGCGGCCACGGCCCTCGTGGACGCGCTGAAGTGATCCCGGCGCACGCAGACCTGCGCGTCGGAGACTGATCGCAGGTGGGACTGTTCAGCAGCAATCCGGATTCCGGGGACGACGACGCCGACGGCGGTGAGACCAGCTTCTGGCAGGAGCGTGGCTTCGTCGCGTCGGCGATCGTCGTCGGCGCGGTCGTCGTCTGTCTGCTGGTCTGGTTCTTCGCCCGCGGTGACTCGGGGACGCCGGCCGCCCAGCCGAGCGAGACCCCGGCGACCGTCGTACCCACTGAACAGCCTACGGAGGAGCCGTCGGTGCCGCCCGTCACGCCCACGGATGAACCGAGCACCACACCAGGTACGCCGCCGCCGATCAACGGCTCGGGTGGCTGCAAGAACAAGCACCCGGACATGCGGATCCCGCGGGCCGCGCCGCCCGCTGTGACCTGGCAGTTCGAGGCCGACATGCTGATCCCGCTCCAGGCGGCCGGCGGTCCGGCGGCGACGGACAGCCACGGTGTGCGCTCCTGTTTCGCCCACTCGCCGACCGGAGCCGTGCTCGCGACGCTCGTCATGCTCGGCCAGATTCGCAACCCGGACCTGACCGACGCGGTGCTGGCCACCCGGGTCATGGACGGGCCGGGCCGGAGCCGAGCGGTCGCCGAGGCCCGGAACAGTGCGACCCCGAAAGCCACGGGCCAGGTGCAGTTCGCCGGTTTCAAGGTGATCGACTACACCACCCGCCGCGCGATCATCCAGGTCGCGGCCGAGCTGAACAACGACAACGTCGCGTCGCTGCCGATCACGATGGTCTGGGTGGGCGGTGATTGGAAGGCCGAGTTGCAGCCCGACGGCACCTTCAACGGCGAGGTCGCGCCCGACGTCCTGCAGGGGCTCGAGGGCTACGTCAGGTTCAGTGGTGCCGGATGATCACCCTCGGCTGTTCCTGGGCTCCCTGGAACTGGGACGACTGCGTCGAGGAGTTCCTCGGCAAGGCGATCAGCGCGGCGCTCAACCCGTTCTTCAAGCTGATCTTCAAGGCCATCGCGGCCGTGGTGGTGGCGGCCGTCGAGGCGGTGCTGAAGGCGGTCGGGTTCCTCTGGATCTACATCAAGACGCCGGACATCTCGAACAACGGTGCCGTCAGCTACATCCAGGTCCACACGAACTACATCCTGGCCGCGGCGGCGACGATCGCCGTCATCGTGGCCGCGATCCAGATGGCGGTCTCGCACCGCGGTGAGCCGCTGCGCGAGATCCTCAAGTCGCTGCTCACGATGGTCGTGGTCTCCGCCGCGGGCGCCGGCTTCGCGGGCCTGCTGATCCAGGCCTCGGACGAGTTCTCCTCCTGGATCATCGGTCAGGCGCTCGGCGCCGACGACCACGCCTTCGCGACCGAGCTGACCAAACGGATGGTCGATCCGCTCAAGGATCCCACCGAGCAACTGCAGTTCGCGCTGATCATCTTCGTCGGCATCCTGATGGTGATCACCGCCATCATCCAGCTCGCCCTGATGATCGTCCGGTACGGGATGCTCGTGCTGCTGGTCGGCGTCCTGCCACTGACCGCCGCGGCGACCAACACCGAGATGGGGATGATGTGGTTCAAGCGGGCGATCAGCTGGCTCGGCGGATTCATCCTCTACAAACCCGTGGCGGCGCTGATCTATGCGACCGCCATCAAGCTGATGTCGACGCCGAAGGCCCCGGACGGGTACACCCCGCCGGAAGGAACTCCGGAGACTCTCAAGCTCATCATGGGCGTCACCATGATGATCGTCGCGGTGGTCGCACTGCCCGCCATCCTTCGCTTCGTGTCACCGAGGACGTCATGACATGATCCCGCTCGCGTGGTACGACATCCTCTTCGACGCCATTACCAAGGTTCTGGCGCCTGCGATTGAGAAGTTGATCCAGTTGATCTTTCAGCCGATTCTCGATGCCATCGCCGCCGCCATCACGCTCATCATGGGCACAATCGGCACCTTCTGGATCTACGTGAAGACGCCGTCGGTCGGTGACTCCAGCGGCCGGCCGGCCAACGACACGGTCGGCTGGATGTGGGAGCACACGCAGTACATCGCGATCTTCGTCGCCGTCGTCGGGCTGTTGATCGGCGCGATGCAGATGGCCTGGAGCCATCGCGGTGAGGCGGCCCGCGACATCCTCCGGTCGCTGATCACGCTGGCCGTCGCCTCGGCGCTGTCGGTCGGCGTTGCCCAGGCGCTGATCGAGTTCGGCGACAAGTTCTCCGACTGCCTGGTCACCACCGCGCTGAGCGATTCCGGCGAGGGCTGGCGTTGCGGCATCGGCAACTACGGCGGCGGCAAGAGTTTCGGTGACACGATGGCGGCACTGCTCGGTTTCTCTGCGGCCGCCGGCCCGATCGGTATCGGCCTGATGATCACCATCGGCATCCTGACCATCGTCGCCGGCGTGATCCAGATCGTGCTGATGGTGGTCCGCTCGGCGATGCTGATCCTGCTGATCGGCGTGCTGCCGATCGCGGCGGCCGCGACGAACACCGAGATGGGCCGGACCTGGTTCAAGCGGATCATCTCCTGGCTGCTCGCCTTCATCCTCTACAAACCGGTGGCCGCGATCGTCTATGCGACCGCGATCAGACTCACGTCGAACAACGGGCAGGGCCTGAGCTTCGACGACAAGGACGTCGGCGGCCAGATCATGAATATGGTCACCGGCGTGACCATGCTGGTGCTCGCGCTCTTCGCGCTGCCCGCGCTGATGCGGTTCATCGTCCCGATGGTCGCCGCGACCGCGAGCGGCGCGGGGGCGGGCATGCTCGCCGCCAAGATCGCCGGGCCCGGGATGGACAAGCTGGCCGACGCTGCCAACAAGGCCGGCGATCAAAGCAGCGGCAGTGGTGGCGGCGGCGACGGTCCGACCGGTGCCCAGAACGTCGGTCGTGCCTCCCAGCAAGCCCCCAGCGGTGGCGGCGGTGGAGGTGGAGGTGGAGGTGGCGGTGGAGGCGGTGGCCAGGCGGCCGCCGGTGGCGGTGAAGGGGCCGCGGCAGCCGGTGGCCAAGGCGGTGCCGCGGCAGCAGGTGGTGGCGGTGGCGCCGCAGCCGGTGGCGGGGCAGCGGCCGCTGGTGGTGGAGCCGCGGCGGCCGCCGGACCGGCCGCGGCCGCTGTGGTGGCCGTCAAGATGGGCGTCGACGCGACCAAGGCCGTCGGCCAGATGGCTGCGAGCGAGACCCTCGGCAACGACGCGATGGACGAGGGTTCCAGCGGCGGTGGTGGCGGAGGCGGCGGTGGCGGGGCCGGTGGCTCTGGCGGAGGCGGCGGCCACAGCGGCCCGTCCGGCAGCGGCGGCCGTGCCCGCGACATGAACCGCGAGAACGACCGGGCCCGCGCCCAGCAACCGCAGCACTCCCGAGACCAATCTCCACCACCTCGACCTCCGGACGGACCACGTGGCAGCGGCTGACAACGTACGAAGCGCCCCGCGCACCTACGGCAACTGGCGACAGCCCGCGTCGGCGGGTATCGGCGGACTGGGCACCCTGGGCACCGGCATCATGATGGGCGGCCTGGTCGTCACCGTCATCGCGACGATGGCGGGCGGCCTGCTCGCCGCGATCATCACGCTGCTGATCGTCGGCGTCATGCTGCTGATGCTGATGACGAAGGACAAGCACGGACAGTCCGCCCTGCAACGGCTTTCGACCCGCATTGGATGGCAAAGAGCAAAGATGGCCAAGCACAACGTCTACCGCTCCGGTCCGCTCGGTCGGACCCCGTGGGGCAAGTTCCAGCTCCCCGGCCTGGCCGCCGCGTCCCAGCTCAGCGAGTTCCAGGACTCGTACGGCCGGCCCTTCGCGCTGCTGTTCTACCCGAGCACCCGGCACTTCACCGTCGTCATCAACGCGGAGCCCGACGGCGCCTCGCTGGTCGACGAGGAGCAGGTCGACGTGTGGGTCGCGCACTGGGGTCAGTGGCTGGCGTCGCTCGGCCACGAGCCGGGGATCGTTGCCGCGTCGGTGACAGTGGAGAGCGCCCCCGACACCGGCATCCGGCTGCGCCGTGAGGTCGGCAACAACATGATGGACGGTACGCCGGCCATCGCCCGGGCGATGCTCACCGAGGTCGTGCAGACCTACCCGGAGGGCTCGGCGCTGGTCTCGGCCCGGGTCGCCCTCACCTTCAAGGGCACCGACCGCAACGGAAAGCGTCGCAAGGAAGAGGACATGGGCCGCGAGCTCGCGTCCCGGTTGCCCGCGCTCACCCAGAGCCTGAACGCCACCGGCGCCGGTGCGGCCCGTCCGGTCACCGCGCAGGAGTTGTGCGAGACCGTCCGGATCGCCTACGACCCGGCTTCCGCCGTACTGATCGACGAGGCGCGCAGTCAGGGGATGGCGCCGGAGCTGCAGTGGACCGACGTCGGTCCGGCCGCCGCCCAGGGGTTCTGGGACAAGTACCGGCACGACTCGGCGTGGTCGGTGACCTGGCAGATGACCCAGGCGCCGCGCGGCGAGGTGTTCTCGTCGGTGCTGTCCCAGTTGGTCGCGCCGCACGTCGACATCGACCGCAAGCGGGTCACCCTGCTCTACCGTCCGCTGGACGCGGCCACCGCAGCCCGGATGGTGGAGGCCGACAAGCGCAACGCGTCGTTCCGGGCGACCACGTCGAGCCGGCCGACCGCGCGGACGATGGCCGAGGCACGCGCCGCGGACCGGACCGCGCAGGAGGAGGCGCGCGGCGCCGGCCTGGTCAACTTCGGCATGGTCGTCACCGGAACGGTGATGACGGCCGAGCAGATCCCGGACATGATTGCTGCTATCGACAACCTGGGCGCCACGGCGCGCATCCTGCTCCGGCCGGCGTACGGCTCGCAGGACTCCGCGTTCGTGGCCGCCTTGCCGCTGGGCGTCGTACTGCAGAGCCACCTGTCGGTGCCGGCGGGCCTGCGGGAAGCCCTATGACCAAGAGCAGCACAGTGACATCTGGGGAGTCACAGTGAGCAAGAAGACGAGCAAGCCGGTCGATCAGTCCCGTCGTGGCAAGCGGCCGATGCCGCGCGGCTGGCCGGGGATGGCCGGCGGGTACTCGACGTACGTGCAGGCCCCGGCCGAATGGCGGGGTACGACGGTGCAGGTCTGCGGACTGTGGCCGTTCGCGGCCGGCACCGGCAGCCCGATGGTCGGCGTACCGATCGGCCGCAACATCCTCTCCGGCGCGACCATGTGCTGCGACCCGATCAGCTGGTTCATGCGCGCCAAACTGATCTCGAACCCGTCGATGTTCGTGCTCGGCAAGCCCGGTCTGGGCAAGTCGACGATCACCCGGCGGATGGCCCTCGGCCTGGCCGGGTACGGCGTGATGCCACTCGTGCTCGGCGACCTGAAGCCCGACTACAAGGACCTGATCGAGGCCCTCGGCGGCCAGGTCATCCAGCTCGGCCGCGGCCGCGGTCACCTGAACGTGCTCGACCCGGGCGAGTCCCGCCAGGCCGCGCTCCGGCTCACCGGCAAGGCCCGCGAGGCGATCCAGGCCGACGCGCACGGCCGCCGGCAGACGATGGTGTCGGCGCTGATCTCGATCATGCGCTCGGCCCCGCCGACCGACCGCGAGGAGACCATCCTCGACGAGGCCCTCAAGGTCCTCGACGAGCGCTTCGTCGGTACGCCGTTGCTGCGCGATCTGCTCCAGGTCGTCCAGGAGGCACCGGACCGGGTCCGCAACGTGGCCCTGGACCGGGGCAGCCTGGACCGGTACCGGCAGATCACCGAAGGACTCGAGGCGTCGCTGATCGGTCTGGTCGGCGGCGGCCGGCTCGGTGAGATCTTCTCCGAGCAGACCGACAACCCGATGCAGCTGGACCGTCCGGTCGTGTTCGACGTGTCCAACATCGACGACTCCGAGACGAACCTGCAGGCCGCCGTACTGCTGGCCTGCTGGTCGTACGGGTTCGGCGCGGTCGCGGTCTCGCAGGCGCTGGCGGACGCCGGCCTGGAGCCGCGGCGGCACTACTTCGTCATCCTCGACGAGCTCTGGCGGGTGCTGCGGGCCGGGCGTGGTCTGGTCGACCGCGTCGACGCCCTGACCCGGCTGAACCGGCAGCGTGGTGTCGGGATGGCGATGATCTCGCACACCATGTCCGACCTGCTGGCGCTGGAGCACTCCGAGGACCGGATGAAGGCGAAGGGCTTCGTCGAGCGGTCCGGCATGGTCATCTGCGGTGGTCTGCCGCGGGCCGAGATGGAGAACCTCAGCGAGGTCGTGCCGATGTCCGAGGAGGAGCAGAACATGCTCATCGGCTGGCAGGACCCGCCCGCGTGGGACCCGGCCACCGGTGAGGAGGCCGCGCCCCCGGGCCGCGGCAACTTCCTGGTCAAGGTCGGTGGCCGCCCGGGCATCCCGGTACACGTCGGCCTGACCTCGGTCGAGCGCGAGATCAACGACACCAACAAGCTGTGGAAGACGGCCCCCGACGGCAAGCCGATGAAGGTGGAGGTCGCGCCCGACGGCACCGAGGAGATCGTCGGGGAGTACAGCCTGGACGACCCGGCACTGCTGCCGCCGCCCGACCCGACCACCCGGGTGGTCGCCAGAACGGGAGTTGAGGAGTAATGGCCCAGGGCAAGAAGAGCACCGGACCGGGTGGACTGTCGGTCGAGTCGATCCTGATCTTCGTCGGCGTCGGCGTCCTGCTGGTCGTCTCCGGCGGGGTGTGGGGCGCGCTCAAGGTCGCGGAGGCGGTCAACGGGGCCACCGCGCGCCCGGTGCCGGGCCCGTTCAACGCGCTGGTCGAGCTGATCAAGGGCAAACAGCACTGGTCCGGCGCGGCCACCGGCGTACTGCTGCTCGAGCTGATCGTGCTGCTCGGCATCGCGGGCGGTATCTGGTACTACGTCCGCAACCGCCGGGAGTCCGGCGGCCGGGTCGACAAGCAGGCGTTCCTGATGTCGAAGCGGTCCGAGATCTACAAGCTCACCCGCGAGGGCGCCCAGGACATCGCGAACCGGCTCGGCGCCGGGCACGCCGGCCCCGGCATCATGATCGGCCGGACCGTCCGGGACAACCTCGAGGTGTTCGGGTCCTGGGAAGACATGCACGTCGACATCTGGGGTCCCCGGACCGGTAAGACCACGTCCCGCGCCGTCCCGGCGATCCTGGACGCGCCGGGCGCGGTGGTCGCCACGTCGAACAAGCGCGACATCGTCGACGCCACCCGCGGCCCGCGGTCCGAGAAGGGACCGGTCTGGGTGTTCGACCCGCAGGAGGTCTGCGAGGAGCCGCACAACTGGTGGTGGAACCCGCTCAGCTACATCACCGACGAGACCAAGGCCCGCGAGATGGCCGAGCACTTCGTCTCCTCGCAGCGCAAGGAGAACGCCCAGACGGACGCGTTCTTCGATGCCGCAGGCACCGATCTGCTGGCCGGCCTGCTGCTGGCCGCCGCGGTCGCGAAGCGCCCGCTGACCCAGGTCTACACCTGGCTGGCCGACCAGCGGAACGACGAGCCGGAGCGCATCCTGCGCAACACCCCGGGCCTGCAGCTGTCCGCGGACGCGCTGTCCGGTGTCATCAACGCGCCGGACAAGCAGCGCGCCGGTGTGTACGGCACCGCCCAGCAGAGCGCCCAGTTCCTGGTCAACCGCAAGGTCACCCGCTGGGTCACCCCGCAGGGACCGAACGACACCCGCCCCCAGTTCAACCCGCACGAGTTCGTCCGCCAGGGCGGCACGCTGTACAGCCTGTCCAAGGAAGGCGCCGGTACGGCGGGACCGCTGGTCACCGCACTCACGGTGGCCGTCGTCGAGGCCGCCGAGCAGTATGCCCGGGGCTGCCCGATGGGCCGGATGCCGAACCCGCTGGTCGGCGTCCTGGACGAGGCGGCGAACGTCTGCCGCTGGAAGAACCTGCCCGACCTGTACAGCCACTTCGGTTCCCGCGGCATCGTGCTGATGACGATCCTGCAGTCGTGGGCGCAGGGCCAGGAGTGCTGGGGCGACCACGGCATGGAGAAGCTCTGGTCCGCCGCGAACATCCGGGTGTACGGCGGTGGCGCCTCGGACTCGAACTTCCTCGAGCGGCTGAGCAAGCTGATCGGCGACTACGACATCATTTCCAGCTCGGTGTCGTACAACAAGGGCGAGCGCGGCACCAGCCGGCAGACCCAGCGGCACAACATCCTCGAGGTGTCCGACCTGGCCGCGATGCCGCCCGGCCGCGCGGTGGTGTTCCCGTCCGGGATCCCGGCGACGATGGTGAAGACGGTGCCGTGGTTCACCCGGCCGGACGCTGCCGCGGTGAAGGCGTCGCTGACGAAGTACGACCCGGGTGCCTCCGGTGCGACCGCTCCGGTCAGCAACAACCCGTGGGTGTCGGCCGGCAGCCAGCAGGCGCCTGTTCTGCCGCGCGGCCCGGAGAAGCCGGTCTGGGAGCAGAACGAGGAGCAGCGTCGTGGATGGTGAACAGGAGCTCTTCTATCCACACGTCGCGGCGTTCGTCGAGGACCGGCTGATCTACCTCTACACCCGCCGGATCGGGCAGCAGTTCATCTGGTGCCCGGAGTGGTACCGGCACGCCGAGGCGCTCAGCCGGCTGGACTCGATCTGGCGCGCCTGGGAACACCTGCGGCTCGACCCGGCGACCGGGATGTCGGTCTGGTGGCGTGACCACGCGGACCCGCACATGATGGCGCTGCTCGACCCGGACGGCCCGTTCGCGGCCTGCCGGGGCGCGCACACCGACTACCCGATCCCGCCGCTCCCGGTGGAGGAACCGCCCGCAGGCCTGTTCTTCGACCAGCGGCAGCCGAACCTCCGCGGGATGTGACTAGTCGCCCAGGCCGAGGTCGGGCTCCGTGCTGCGGTCGCGCACCTTGCGGACCTTCTTGAGGTTCTTGTGCACGAACTTGCGGGCCTGCGGCGTCTCCGCGGGCCGGCTGCGGACGGCCTCGGCCGCCGGCGGCTGCTCCTGGCGCGCGAAACCACGGCGCTCCAGGGCCTCGGCGTCGTACTGGTCGGCGCGTTCGTAGTCGGCTTCCGCCGACCGGTCCTCGCGGACGGCGGCGCGCTGGAAGCGGCGGCCGCTGGCGGCTTTCCCGGCTGCGCCCGGTTCGTCTGGACGGGCGGCGGCCTCGTCGAGCTGGTGGTGGCCGTGGGCCCAGTCGCTCATGGCCTGCCGGGTCTTCGCGTCGCCGTCGCGGCGCAGCTCACGGCTCGCCTCGGACAGCCGGATCGCCTCGCTGGTCTCCGCGGCGGCGATGACCTCGCGTCGACGGCGGAGCTCTTCCAGCTGGCGCTCGTCCAGCGCGTCGAGGTCGATCTCCTCCGCGCGGGCCTGCTCGAGGTCCTCCTCGTCGCGAACCTCGTCGAGCTCTTCCTGGCGACGGGCGGCTTCCTCCTCCGGAGTCAGCCCGGCGACGGCGGCCGGCCGCTCGCTGTCCCGCTCCCACGCACGGACGCCGCGCCGCTCACTGGCGGGCTCGGTGTCGTCGTCACCCTGCACGTGCTGGTCGGGCTCGAGCGCGATGGTCTGCTCGTCGTCGGTGTCGGCCATGCCGCTCCTTTCCTCGGGGCTCCACGATGCCGCACCCCGGGGTCAGCGGATAGCCCCGGTCACCAGCCAGGAGTCCCGCCGTTCGCGGGTGGTGAGAGTGAGCAGGCGCAGCAGCATGAACCCGCCGAACGCCCACCACAGTGCGACGATGCCGCCGTCCAGCCACAGCACACTCAGGGCGAGCGGTACGTAGAGAACGAGCGCGATGACGCCGGCCACCGCGAGGTACGGTCCGTCGCCGGCTCCGATGAGTACGCCGTCCAGGACGAACACGACCCCGTTCACCGGTTGCCAGAGTGCGGCGACGATCAGTACGGCGGCGAGAGTACGTCGTACCTCCGGATCGCTGGTGAACCACGGGATGTACACGTCGCGCAGGCCCCAGAGGGCGAGCCCGCCGATCACTCCGGAGAACAGGCCCCACCACATCATCCGGCGGGTGATCGCACGGGTGCCGGCCACGTCGCCCGCGCCCAGCGAGCGGCCGGTCAGCGCCTGGGCCGCGATGGCGATCGCGTCCAGGGCGAGGGCCAGGAAGGACCACAGGGTGAACGCGACCTGGTGCGCCGCGACCGACGCCGTACCCAGGGCCGTCGCGACGAAGGTGAGCAGGATGATTGCCACGCGCAACGTCAGCGTGCGGACGATCAGCGGGACACCCATCTGCGCGGACGCCAGGATCCCGGGCCGGTCCGGGCGCAGCTTGGCGCCGTCGCGCCGGGCGCCGCGGACGACGACCACGACGAGCGCGACCCCGGCGGCTGTCTGGGCGAGCGCCGTACCGAGGGCCGAGCCGGCGATGTCCAGTTCGAGGCCGTAGACGAGCAGGACGTTCAGGGCGATGTTCGCGAGGTTCGCGGTGATGGCGACGATCATCGGCGTCTTGGTGTCCTGCAGGCCACGCAGTACGCCGGTCGCCGCGAGCAGGAGCAGCATCGACGGGATCCCGATGCACGAGATCCGCAGATAGATCACCGCGTGATCAGCCACGTCCGCGGACGGGTTGAACGCCGCGATGGCCTGTGGAGCGAGCACGAGACCGACGAGCGCCAGTACGACGCCCAGCAGCAAAGCCAGCCACAGTCCGTCGATCCCTTGTGCGAGCGCGCCGCGGTGATCGCCGGCGCCGATCCGCCGGGCTACCGCCGAGGTCGTCCCGTACGCGAGAAAGACGCACACGCCGACCAGGGTCTGCAGGATCGTTCCCGCGATGCCGAGGGCCGCGAGTTGCGGCGTACCGAGATGTCCGACGATCGCCGAGTCCGCCAGGAGCATGAGCGGCTCCGACACCAGCGCGAAGAACGCCGGGACGGCGAGCCGGAGGATCTCCTTGTCCTGCTCCCCGAAGAGCTGCCGCCGCCTCACCGGGTCGGGGTCTTCGGCGGGACACGAGTCATAGGCATCATTGTGCCTGACCTCGGCTGTGCACAGCCGCCGGATCCCGGACTCCGGAAAAAGGACGCCAACTTTTTCTTCTCCACAGTTGTGAATGGGTGAAACCGCAGGTCAGGGGGATGTTGTGGGTTGTTGTCCCCAGATATCCACAGGGTTGTGCCCAACCTGTGCACACCTGTTCCCCGGGTTTCCCACAGTTCGTCCACACCCCCTGTGGATGACCGGCTACCACCCGGTGACGAGACCGGCGTACGGTCGCGTACCTGACGCCGTCCGCCCGCAGTCCCGGGGGTCGAGTCCGCCTGCGGATGGCGCCGGCGATGCCTGGTCCCGGCCGGGCGGAAAGTGTCGGCGGGTGTGGCTAAGGTTCGATCAGGTGTTCGAACCCGGCCTTCAGTGGTTGGGCGGCGAGGAGGTCGGGCGAAGTGAGCGTGGCGGAGTTCCGCGGGGGACAGGGCGGCGGCCAGGAAGAGCGCAACCCGGAGATGGGCTTCGACCGCACCCCGCCGCAGGATCTGGCGGCCGAGCAGTGCGTGCTCGGCGCGATGATGCTGAGCAAGGACGCGATCGCCGACGTCATCGAGACGCTGCGCGGCACGGACTTCTACCGTCCGGCCCACGAGGTCGTCTTCGACGCGATCACCGATCTGTACGCGCGGGGTGAGCCGGCCGACGCGATCACGGTCGCCGCCGAGCTGAACAAGCGCGGCGAGATGGCCCGCATCGGCGGCGCGCCGTACGTGCACACCCTGGTCGCCTCGGTCCCGCTGGCGGCGAACGCCGGGTACTACGCGCACATCGTCCGGGAGAAGGCGATCCTGCGCCGGCTGGTCGAGGCCGGCACCAAGATCGTCCAGCTCGGGTATGCGGGCGAGGGTGAGGTCGACGACGTCGTCGACGAGGCGCAGGCGGAGATCTACTCGGTCACCGAGAAGCGCACCACCGAGGACTACGCGCCGCTGAAGGACATCATGGAGGGCGCTCTCGACGAGATCGAGGCGATCGACTCCCGCGGTGACGCGATGGTCGGCGTACCGACCGGGTTCACCGACCTGGACGAGCTGACCAACGGCCTGCACCCCGGGCAGATGATCATCGTCGCCGCCCGTCCCGCGATGGGGAAGGCGCTGGCCCTCGACACCCCGCTGCCCACGCCGACCGGCTGGACCACGATGGGCGAGATCGCCGTCGGCGACCAGCTCCTCGACGTCAACGGTCAGCCGACCACGGTGGTGGCGGCGACCGAGGTGATGGTGGACCGGCCGTGTTTCCGGCTCTCGTTCTCCGACGCCGGCACGATCGTCGCCGACGCCGACCACCAGTGGGTGGTCGAGGACGGCGGCCGCCCGGTGGTCTGCACGACCGCCGACCTGCACACGGCGATGTCCGCGAGTCCCGGGCTGACACCGCCGATCCCCGGGTCGGCGCCGCGACAGATCACCGGGCACGGTTTCCCGGCCGCGCTCGCCGGTGAGGGTGAGCGCCGGATCGAGTGGATCGACCCGGTCGAGAGTGTGCCGGTGCGGTGCGTCGAGGTGGACAACCCCGACCATCTGTACCTGGCCGGCAAGACGATGATCCCGACCCACAACTCCACCCTGGGCCTGGACTTCGCCCGCTCCGCCTCGATCCGGCACGGCCTGACCTCGTGCATCTTCTCGCTGGAGATGAGCCGCAACGAGATCACCATGCGGCTGCTCTCGGCCGAGGCGAAGGTCCCGCTGCACCACATGCGCAACGGCAAGATGACCGACGAGGACTGGGCCCGGCTGGCCCGCAAGATGGGCGAGGTCTCCGAGGCCCCGCTCTTCATCGACGACTCGCCGAACCTCACCATGATGGAGATCCGCGCCAAGGCCCGCCGCCTCAAACAGCGCCACGACCTCCGCCTCATCGTCATCGACTACCTCCAGCTGATGACGTCGGGCAAGAAAGTCGAGTCCCGCCAGCTCGAAGTCTCCGAGTTCTCCCGCTCCATCAAACTCCTCGCCAAAGAACTCGAGCTCCCCGTCGTCGCCATCTGCCAGCTCAACCGAGGCTCCGAACAACGCTCCGACAAACGCCCCATGGCCTCCGACCTCCGCGAATCCGGCTGCCTGACCGCCGACACGCGGCTGCTGCGCGCGGACACCGGCGCGGAGATCTCGCTCGGCGAACTGCTGGCGACAGATGCTCGGGACGTGCCGGTCTGGTCGTTGGACGACCGGCTGAAGCTCGTGCCGCGCACGCTGACGCACGCCTTTCCCAGTGGGGTGAAGGAGGTCTTCAAGCTGAAGCTCGCGTCCGGCCGCGAGATCAAGGCCACCGCGAACCACCCCTTCCTGACGTACGACGGCTGGAAGCCGCTGGGCGACCTGACTCCAGGCGCACGGCTCGGATCACTCCGGCACGTTCCTCCGCCCCTCGAGCTCAAGCCGTGGGACGAGGACGAGGTCACGCTGCTGGCCCACCTGCTCGGTGACGGCTCCTTCGTCAAGCGCCAGCCGATCCGCTACGCCAGCATCGACGAGGCCAATCTGACCGCGGTCGCCGGGGCCGCCCACCGCCGCTTCGGTATCACCGCGGTTCGCGATGACCACGCCGCGGCGCGCGTGACCAGCCTTCGCCTGCCCGCGCCGTACCGGCTGGCCCGCGGCAAGCGGAACCCGATCGCTGCGTGGCTCGACGGTCTGGGGCTGTTCGGCCTCCGAAGCCACGAGAAGTTCATCCCCTCGGGCATCTTCGCGCTCCCGATGGAGCAGGTCGCCCAGTTCGTCCGCCACCTGTGGGCGACCGACGGCTCCGTGCGCTGGGACGCGAAGGCCGGGCAGGGCCGCATCTACTACGCGAGCACCAGTCGCCGCCTGGTCGACGATCTGGCCCGTCTCCTCCTTCGTTACAACATCTTCAGCCGGATCAAGACCGTCAAGAAGGCCGGCTACCGCGACTCGTACCACCTGTGCATCTACGGCGCGGAGAACCAGCTGCGCTTCTGCGACGAGATCGGCGTGCACGGTCTCCGCGGCCTGAAGGTGCTGGAGGTCGCGACAGCCCTACGGGACATCAAGAGCAACACGAACCTCGACACGGTGCCGAAGGAGGTCTGGTCCAGGGTCCGCGAAGTGCTTGCCGAGCGCAACGTTACCCATCGCGAGTTCGCCGCGGCCATGGGCACTCAATTCTCCGGCTCGACGATGTGGAAGCACGCCCCCAGCCGGCAACGCCTCGCCAAGGTCGCCGACATCCTCGACAACGCCGACCTCGAGGTCCTCGCCACCAACGACATCTTCTGGGACACGATCACCTCGATCGAAAGCCTCGGCGACCAAGAGGTGTACGACGCCACCGTCCTGGGCACCCACAACTTCGTAGCCGAAGGCATCGCCACCCACAACAGCCTGGAACAGGACGCGGACGTCGTCATCCTCTTGCATCGCGAGGATGCCTACGAGCGCGAGTCCACCCGGCCCGGCGAGGCTGACTTCATCGTTGCCAAGCACCGCAACGGCCCCACCGCCGACGTGGTCGTGGCGTTCCAGGGGCACTACTCCCGCTTCGTGGACATGGCTCACGACGGCTGAGCTGCGGGCGGGTAATGCGGTCGCTGGGGTGAGTGGGATCGAGGATGATCGATCGCGTGCTCATTCCCTGTGAGGCAGATGACGCGTTGGGGCGGCTGCGGGCTGCGTGCGTGGGGAAGGATGCTGCCGCGCGCGAGTCGATGGCGGCCTGGTTGGACGAGGTGTCGGCGCAGGATCTGGTGCGGCTCGATGAGCGCGCCCGGTTGGTGTCCTGGTCCGGGAATCCGTTGGGAAACTCGGATGATTGGGCAACGGTGGGGGATCCGTTGGCCGACCGCGTTGCGTCGATGCACCCGGATGGGTTCCTGCGGGAGCGTGCGGTGCGGGCGCTGGCGGAGGCCGAGGACGCGATGGCTGCTCGTCTCCTGGCGTTGCGATCGGTAGATCACGTCGAGCAGGTACGACGACTTGCCTTGTCCGCCCTGCCGGCCAGGACCCGGACCGCTGGGGTGCTCGAGGTGCTGCTGCGCTTGCAAGGCCGTACGCACGGTCCGCTCGCGCTGACGTCGTACGTCGAGCAGCTCGAAGCGTCGGCCGGACCCGACTATCCGCGCGTACTCCTCGCGGCTGAAGCCACCCTGGTGAGGCGGTTCGGCTATGAAGCCGCAATGGCGCGCGGGCTGCTCGACTCCGGCGAGATGGAGGCGCGCCTGGCCGCCGAGACCGACCAGTGGTCACGGCGACGACTGGCCGAACACTGGATCTCCCTGGATCCAGTCGCCGCAAAAGCACACCTGCTGCACGCCAGGTATGTCGAAGGACGCCTGATCGCCCTTCAGTACGTGCCTGACAACCTCTACGACCGGTCCGATCTGGAGCGGCGGATGCTCGACCGGTCCCGGCGCGTCCGCGAGGCTGCCCGCTGGCGCTACCGGCGAGCGGGTCAGGAGCCGGTCACCTTCTATCGATCCCGCTGGGAAGCGCGCGATGCCGACGTCGACCTGGTGCTCGCCGGCCTGCGGGAGACCGGGCAGATCCTGTCCGAGGCCGACGCGTACGCCGCCTTGTCGAGCGACGACCCGCGGACCCGACTCGCAGCACTGCGACTGTGGCCGACCGAGACCCCACCGAAGCAGCTGCTGCTAGAACTCCTCGCCGACCCCAGCCGAGCCGTCGTCAAGCAGGCCGCGAAGCTCCTGGCCTCCATCCCGTCGATCCGGTACGACGACGTCGCAGCCGCGGCGAACTCCGACGTGCCGAATCAACGACGCGCGGCCTGGCTCCTCCGGCGAGAACTGGGGGACTGGGATCGAGTGCGCGGAGACCTGGAGGCCATGCAGCAAGCCGATCACGAGTTGGCCCGATCAGCCGAGCACGATCTGCTGACCTGGTTGGATCGCCACGCGGCGACGACGTACAAGCAACCCCTTCCCTCCGAACGGGACGCGATCCGATCCCTTCTGGATGTCGTCGACTTGAGACGCGACGCCGTCGCTCGCGTTGCGTTCCACTGCGCACTGGATGCCTAGGTGGACCAGCGGTGGGCGGAGATCGACTCCTGGGCGAGGAGGCGGAGGGAGGAGATGAGGGTTTCGCCGAGGATGGTGCCGATGACTACGGATTCGGCTAGTTGGTCTCGGGTGGGGTTGGCGGTGACGGCGTCGATTTCGAGTTCGGTGAAGCGTTCGACGGCTTCGGCGTAGGCGTCGAGGAAGGTGACGAGGTTGTCCTGGCCGAGGGTGCGGAGGGCGGCGACGGTCTCGATCAGGGTGGCCAGGGCGGGGGCTTCGGGTTCGACGGACCAGCCGCGGCGGGTGATGAGGTCGGTCACCTGAGTGGTGGCGGCGGCGCGGGCGTCGTCGGAGGCGGCCGGTTTGCGGGTGGGGGTGAGCGCGCGGTGGGCGCGGCCGATCTGTTCGTGCAGGGGTACGTCGTCGGAGTCGAGTGACTCGAGGATGTCCTTGACCTGCGCCACCGGGACCTGGGCCAGCTCGACCAGGGCGCGGATCAGGCGGAGCCGGCGGACGTGGGGTTCGCCGTACGACGCCTGGTTCGGGCTGCTCAGTTCGCCCGCGGGGAGCAGGCCCTCGCGCAGGTAGTACTTGATCGTCGGCACCGGGACCCCGGTGACCTTGCTCAGTTCCCCGATTCGCATTCTCGCTTGCCTTCCTCTCGCTCCTGATGGATAGTATCAGTATCCATAAGCGGATACCTCAACTATCCATAGAAGGAGTTCGATCGATGATCCCCCTCGTACTGGTGCTGGCGACGCTGGTGTTCCGGGCGCTCGGTGCGCTCGGGGTCCGCCGGTTCGCGAGCTGGCCGGTGAGCGCGGCGCACGGGATGGCCGTGATGCTGCCGCTCACCGCGAGCGCGCACTTCGTCCCGGCCGGCGTGACCGTGATGCCGAACCATGCCGACATGGTGCGCATGGTCCCGCCATTCCTCCCGTTCGCGGGTGCGCTCGTCTACCTCACCGGCGTCCTCGAGTTGCTCGGTGCGGCCGGTCTCGTGCTCACCGCGACGCGCAAGTACGCCGGTTACGCCCTGGCCGCGTTGTTCGTCGCGCTGATCCCGGCCAACATCTACGCCGCCGTCGCCGACGTACCGTTCGCGGGCGGCGATGCGACGCCGCTCTGGCAGCGCATCCCCGAACAGATCCTCTACATCGCCGTCGCCCTGTGGGTGACGCAGTCGTCCACCAAACCCGTGACCACCAAGGAGTACGTGCACTCATGACCGACGCGTCCCGGATCATCGCCGGAGTCATCCTGCTGACCATCGTCACGATCCAGTTCGGCGGCTATTTCATGACCAGGATCGTCCGTGGTCAGGTGCCGATGACGGGATTCCAGAAGTCGTTCGCCCGCGCCGGCCACGCGCACGCCGGCGTCCTGGTCATCCTCAGCCTGGTCGGACTGCTGTACGTCGACCAGACGAGCCTCACCGGCTTCTGGCTCTGGGTCGCCCGGCTGGCGATCCCGATCGCGGCGATCCTGATGTCCGGCGGCTTCTTCGCCTCGTCCGCGGGCAAGGACCGGACTCAGCCGAACCAGTTCCTCTGGGTCCTCTGGCTCGGTGCCGCGTCCCTGGCGCTCGGCGTACTGACGCTCGGCATCGGCCTGATCATCGCCTGACCTCCCGCGGATGTCGTACGGCGATCGCGCGCGCGGCTCCGAAGCCCTCCGCGCGCGCGACGATCTGCCCGTCCGCGACCGACGCCGCGAACTCCAGGTCGTCGCCGATCACGTCGCAGCCGAGCGCGGACGCGAGAACGCCGGCCTCGTCGTGCACGAGCTGGACCCGCGGGAGTGATTGCCGCAGGCAACCAAGAAGGGCGCTGGTGGTGTAGCGCGCCAGCGGACCGAGCTCGTCGGGATCACTCGAGACCAAGCCGATGGTGACGGGCCCGTCGGTCGTGCGTACGACGTCCTCCGCGGCGCCGAGGCGGTTGAGCCCGACGACCACGATCACCCCGTCGAGATCCGCCGTACGGCGATGCACCTCGTCGATCACGGATGGCGGAGACCAAGGCTCGTGCGCCGGGCGGACCGGCGGGGTCGTGGGCGGCGGGGTCCAGGGATCGTCAACATCCAGGTCGGCGAGGTGTGCGCAGGCCCGCGCAACGGCGTGCGGCTGGACGAAGCCCGGTGCCAGTTGGTTCGCGCCGGCGAGCAGTGTCAGGGCGAGCCGTGAGATCCGGATCATCCGCCCGAGATCCCGCTCGTCGAGCGAGAGTCCGAGCAGTACGGCGTTCAGCCCGAGAAGCCCGCCGTACGGCGTGCCGAGGTCGGCCAGCTCCGGCAGCACCTCCGGCCCCGGATGCTGTTGGTCGAGCCACGCGAACGCGAACGCGGCGAGTCCCTCGGCCGGAGTAGTCACCTGGCGGGGCGTGGCTCGTTGAGAGATATCAGAGGGGAGAGTCGAGAAGTAGAGGGCGCGTTTGCCGGGGAAGTTGGAGTAGACGGCGCCCCGGGTGAGATCGGCGCGGGCGGCGATGCGGTCGATGGTGGTGTCGCGGTAGCCGTGCTCGGCGAATTCCGCCCGGGCGGCGGCCAGCACCTTCGCCCGGGTGCGGAGCTGCAACTCAGCCCTGCTCAGCCGGCTCACAGCCCCCACGATAGCACTCAGATGTTGCTATCATCTGGATGACCACAACATCTGAGAGGTGGTGGGAATGGCGGCCGAGGTGCTGAAGTGCACGTTCTGCGGCAAGAGCCAGCAGCAGGTCGGCAAGCTGATCGCCGGCCCCACCCCGCTGTGCATCTGTGACGGCTGTGTCGAGCTGTGCAACGAGCTGATCGCCGACGAGGACCTCTCCGACCTCAGCGACGAGCTGCCCGGCCGGCTGCCCAAGCCGCGGGAGATCCGCGAGTTCCTGGACGGCTACGTGATCGGCCAGGACGACGCGAAGAAGGCGCTGGCCGTTGCCGTCTACAACCACTACAAACGGCACCGGACCAAGAACGGCGACCTCGAGCTCGGCAAGTCGAACATCCTGCTGATCGGCCCGACCGGGTCCGGCAAGACCCACCTGGCCCAGACGCTGGCCCGGATGCTCGACGTACCGTTCGCGATCGCCGACGCCACCGCGCTGACCGAGGCCGGGTACGTCGGCGAGGACGTCGAGAACATCCTGCTCAAGCTGATCCAGGCCGCCGACCACGACGTACACAAGGCCGAGACCGGCATCGTCTACATCGACGAGATCGACAAGATCGCCCGCAAGAGCGAGAACCCGTCGATCACCCGTGACGTCTCCGGCGAGGGGGTGCAGCAGGCGCTGCTGAAGATCCTCGAAGGGACGACGGCGAGTGTCCCGCCGCAGGGTGGTCGCAAGCATCCGCAACAGGAGTTCATCCAGCTCGACACGACGCGGGTGCTGTTCATCGTCAGCGGCGCCTTCGACGGCCTGGACGAACTGATCGCCCGCCGCACCCGCCCGATGAGCGTCGGGTTCGGCCCGACCGTCACGTCTCGGCAAACGGCGAAGGTCATGCCGGAGGACCTGGTGAAGTTCGGCCTGATCCCCGAGTTCGTCGGCCGGCTGCCGATCGTGGCGACCGTCCCGGGGCTCGATCGCGACGCGCTCGTCCGCATCCTCACCGAGCCGCGCAACGCCCTGATCAAGCAGTACCGCAAGCTCTTCCGCATCGACGGTGTCGACCTCGAGTTCACGCCCGACGCGGTCGAGGCGATCGCGGACCTCGCCTTGCTCCGCCGCACCGGCGCCCGCGCGCTGCGCGCGATCCTCGAGGAGGTGCTCCTCCCGGTGATGTACGACGTCCCCGACCGCGACGACATCGAGCGCGTGGTGGTCGACCGCGACGCCGTCGAGAGCAACGTCAATCCGACCCTGGTGCCACGGAACCCGCCGCGCCGGCGAAGGACCGCCTGAGCCGGTCGCCCACCCCGGCGATCAGTACGGCGACCTCCGGCGTCGCCTTGTCGACGGTGAACTCGGCGCCCAGGGCAGCGATCGGGACGACCTGGGACAGCACCAGTGACGGCGTGTCCGCGCTGAAGCGGACCACGCAGGCGCTCGGTCCGGCCGGGTCGACCGTGCCGCGGACAACACCTTGGAAGGTGCCGGACACGACCTCGGCCGGGAGTTGCACGGTGAGCCGCACCGCGTGCCGGTACTGCGCGGCGGTGAAGGACTCGACCAGATAGCTGGCCGCGTCCGGCGCCGGCAGGACACGCGGGGTGAAGCGGTGCAGAACCGGTGTCACCTCGTCGATCCGGTCGACCCGGAAGATCCGCCAGTCGTCACGCGACGGGTCGAACGCGAGCAGGTACCACCGCCAGGTCAGCGTGAGCAGTTGATGCGGCTCCACCCGGCGGCGGGTCGCGGTACCCTGCCGATTTTGGTAGTCGAAGGCAACGATCTCGTGGTTGCGGCAGCAGCGGGCGAGAACGGCGAGGACGCCCGGGTCCACCTGCGGGATGCCGGGGCGCGGGACCGCCTCCGTGGCCGACGTCACGGCGGCCAGTTGTGGCCGGAGCCGGGCCGGCAACACCTGCTCGAGCTTGGCGAGGGCCCGCATCGAGCTCTCCGCGATCCCGCTCACCCCGCCGCCGGCCGTGCCGACCAGGCCGAGCGCGACCGCCACGGCCTCGTCGTCGTCGAGCAGCAACGGCGGCAGCGTCGTACCAGGGCCGAGCCGGTACCCGCCCGCGGTGCCGGTCGTCCCCGTCACCGGGTAGTCGAGGGACCGCAGCCGGTCGACGTCCCGGCGTACCGTCCGTTCGGTGACGCCGAGGCGCTCGGCCAGCTCGCGGCCGGACCACTCGCGGCGACTCTGCAGCAGCGACAGCAGCCGGAGCAGGCGGCCGGGCATCTCCTTCCGGGTGCTCATGCTTAAGGACAACATGTGTCCGCAAGGGTCTCTAGCGTGGGTCCCATGATGGTGACGAAGGAGAGCAACGGGTACGACGAGGCGCGGCTCGGATTCCAGCGGCGGGACCCGCATCGGCCGGACGTGATCTTCCCGGCGACGAGTACGGCGGAGGTCGAGGAGGCGGTCCGCTACGCGATCGACCACGACCTGCGGATCGCCGTCCAGGCGGCCGGCCACGGGCTGACGCAGAGGATCGATGGCGGCGTGCTGATCGCGACCCGCGGCTTCAACGGTGTCCGGGTCGACGCGGACCGCAAGACGGCCTGGGTCGAAGCCGGTGCGACATGGCGGGACGTGATCGAGGCGACCGCGCCGTACGGGCTGGCGCCGCTGTCCGGCAGCTCGCCGGGTGTCGGAGCGATCTCCTACACACTCGGCGGCGGTCTCGGCTTGATGGCCCGACGGTACGGCTACGCGGCCGACCACGTCCGGCGGATCTCGCTGATCACCTCCGATGGCGTACGCCGGAACGCCGAGGACGACCCGGATCTCTTCTGGGCGGTGCGCGGGGGAGGCGGCAACTTCGGCGTGGTGACCGGGATCGAGATCGACCTGTTCGAGGTCCCCACGCTGTACGGCGGCAGTCTGTGCTACGACCTCGCCGAGTATCCGGACGCGCTGGAGGTGTGGCGCGAGTGGACGCTGACCGTCCCGGAGGAGGTGACGTCGGCGGTCGCGGTGGTCCCGATCCCGGACATCCCGCAGGTGCCGGAGCCGTTGCGCGGCAAGTACGTCGCCCAGCTGCAGATCGCGATCGCCGACGACGGCGGCGAGGACCTGGTCGCGCCGCTGCGGTCGATCGGTCAGCCGGTGCTCGACACGGTCGGCCTGCTGCCGTACGCGGAGTCGGAGAAGATCTTCGCCGAGCCGGACCGGCCGGACCCCTACCGATCGAGCAACGTGCTGCTGAGCGAGCTCGACCCGGACGCGCTGACGACGGTGCCGAAGCTCGCCGGACCGGGGGCGCCGGAGATGTGCGTGGTCGGCATCCGGCACCTCGGCGGAGCACTTCGTCGTGCGCCGCAGATCGCGAATGCGGTCGGCCACCGCGACGCGTCGTACTCACTCACCGTCCTGACGCCGACCAAGGCCGACGTCACCGAGCTCCACCGCACCGTCCTCGAGCCGTGGCGTGGATCGACCGTCGGCCGCTTCCTCAACTTCACCTTCGCGGTCCTGACCGACGAGGAGCTCGCCGAGGCCTTCGACCCCGGCGACTACCGACGGCTCACTGAGCTCCGGCGGCGGTACGACCCGGATCGCCGGCTGGTGGCGAATCACCGGCTCTAGCGATCAGCTCCTCCACCAGCGCGGACTTCCCGTCGACATACGCCGAACGGTCCGTCGTCAGCAGGTGCGCCAGCTCGCGCTTGCGGACGGCGTACCGTTCGCGGTCGGCGGGATGCGCCCGCAGGTGATCGCGCAGCAGGACGTGGTCCCGGTGGGGCTTGTTGCCTTCGACAACCAGATAGAGATGGTGGTAGCGGTCGGCGTCCGGTGGGAGTGCGAACGCCTCCCGGCCGGGGATCCCCTGGTCGCCCTCAGGCCCGTAGCCGGCGGTGATCAAGGCCGCGATGGCCGCCGGGACCAGGTCCGCAGTCGGGACCACGACGTCCACGTCGATGATCGGCTTGGCGGCGAGCCCTGGTACGGCGGTGCTGCCGACGTGCTCGATCTCGTGTGGCAGTGCGGTGAGGTACGGCGTGAGTCGTGCGCGGATCTCGCCGAACCACAGCGGCCAGCGCGGGTCGTACTCGACGACCTCGGCCGGGACGATCACAGGGCAGCCGTGACGTCGATCTCGACGAGCTGACCGGGGAAGCCCAGCTGGGCGACACCGAGCAGCGTGCTGGCCGAGGTGAAGGCCGGGGCGAGCGGCGACTCGTTGAGCTGCGTCCACACAGCGGAGAGGTCCTCGCGGACCGGACTGGCGACGTAGATCACGGTCCGTACGACGTTCTCCGGGGTGGCGCCGGCGGACTCGAGTGCGGTGAGGATGTTGCGGATCACCTGAGCGGTCTGGGCTTCGAGCCCGCCCTCGGCCAGATCACCCGAGGGTTGGAGCGGGCACTGACCGGCCAGGTAGATGAGGGTGTCGGCCTGAACTTTCGTCACATGGTGATAGCCGGGTGTCGCGTGGAGTCCGGCGGGATTCGTGCGCTCGATCGTCACAGGTCCGAGCCAACGCGAGAACCCCTGCCCGGGTCAAAAGGTTTACCGGGTAAAGCGCCGTACGAAGCGCTTCTGCCCGAAGGTCTCCACGGCGTGCTGGTCGTAGTTCCGCCGTACGTAGTCGACGGCGTCCGCGGCGGGGATCCCGTCGAGAACGGCGAGGCACGCAAGCGCCGTCCCGGTGCGACCGCGCCCGCCACCGCACGCGAACTCGACTCGTTCGGAGCCCGCGCGCTCCAACGCGTCGACGAACACCGAGCGAGCCTCGTCGCGATCGGCCGGCAGCCGGAAGTCGGGCCAACGCAGCCAGTGCGACTCCCAGTCGACGGCCGGCGGCGGCTTACCCAGGAGGTAGACGCCGTACGTAGGAAATGGCTCTGCCGCCGGGCCGTTGCGCAGACCACGTCCGCGCACGAGGCGACCCGACGGCAGAGCCATCACGCCAGGTGCATCCGCATCCCACGTTTGCATCCGGCAACAGTAATCAAGCGGTCAGCCGCTCCTCGGTGGAGGTGGAGAAGAGGTGCAGCTTGTCCGCGTCTGGTGCGAGGTGGACGAGAGTGCCCTTGTCGTTGTGCAGGCGGGTGCCGATGCGGGCGATGATCTGCTGCTTCTCGTCGGTGTGCTCGGCCGTGCCGTACAGGAACGCGTCCGAGCCGAGCTCCTCGATCACCGCGACCTTCACCGGCAGACCCTCGTCGGCGAGGTGGAATGCCTCCGGCCGGATGCCGAGGGTCAGGGTCTTGTCGTCGCCGGCCTTGGCCAGCAGGCTCCGCTCGATCGGTACGACGTAGTCGCCGATCTTCGCGCCGCCGTCGGTGATCTCGGCCTCGATCAGGTTCATCGCGGGCGAGCCGATGAAGCCGGCCACGAACTTGTTCTTCGGCCGGTCGTAGAGGTTCAGGGGAGTGTCGACCTGCTGCAGCAGACCGTCCTTGAGGACGGCGACCCGGTCGCCCATCGTCATGGCCTCGACCTGGTCGTGGGTGACGTAGACGGTGGTGACGCCCAGCCGGTGCTGGAGCTCGGCGATCTGGGTGCGGGTCTGGACCCGGAGCTTGGCGTCGAGGTTCGACAGCGGCTCGTCCATCAGGAAGACCTGCGGGTTGCGGACGATGGCCCGGCCCATGGCGACGCGCTGACGCTGACCACCGGACAGCGCCTTCGGCTTGCGGTCGAGGTACTCCTCGAGACCGAGCAGCTTCGCGGCCTCCAGCACACGCTTGGCCCGGTCGTCCTTGTGGATGCCCTGCATCTTGAGCGCGAAGCCCATGTTGTCGGCGACCGACATATGCGGGTAGAGCGCGTAGTTCTGGAACACCATCGCGATGTCGCGTTCCTTCGGCGGGCTGTTGGTCACGTCGCGGTCGCCGATGTAGATGGACCCCTCGTTCACCTCTTCGAGGCCGGCCAGCATCCGCAGCGCCGTCGACTTGCCGGAACCCGACGGCCCGACGAGCACCATGAACTCGCCGTCGGAGATGTCGAGATCGAGCTTGTCCACCGCGGCGATGTCGGTGCCCGGGTAGACCCGGGTGGCTCCCTTGAACGAGACAGTTGCCATGTCGCGCTTCCTTTCCTCCGCCGGCAGGAACGTGCCGGACGATCCGTAGCAAAGGCCCCCAGGGTCTGGGTGTCTGCCTCGGTGATGCATCACCAAGGCAGTCCTTACAACGAGCGGGACCGGATTTACATTCCCGGGTGATGTAAACCACTCCATTGACAAGGATCTTTTTTACGTACAAACTTTTTTGTGTGATGAGAGACGTGATGCACCTGGAGCAGCTCGAGCAGGCCGAGGCACTGTTCAAGCCGCAGCGGATCGAGGTGCTGCGCCGGCTCGCCGAGCCGCACACCTGTGGTGAGGTGGCCGAGCAGCTCGGGCAGACACCGCAGCGCGTCTACTACCACGTCAAGCGCCTCGTCGAGGCGGGTCTGGTGACGCAGGTGGACGAGCGCAAGGTGCGCGGTGTCCACGAGGGCATCTACCAGGCGACGGCGCGTTCGTACTGGCTGTCACCCCGGCTCGTCGGCCGGATCGGCGGCCTCCGCCGGGCCCGCGACGAGCTGAGCCTCGGCTACCTGCTGGACCTGATGGAAGAGGTCCAGACCGACATCGTCGCGCTGGACCGGACAGCTCCGGAGCTGCCGTCCATCGGGGTGTCCGGTGAGATCCGGGTCCCACCGGACCGGCGGCAGGAGTTTTTCCAGGATCTGCGCAGCACGCTGCAGGACCTCTTCGAGCGCTACGGCGGTGCCGAGGGCGACGCCTTCAAGCTGGCCGTGGCGTGCTACCCCAAGGGAGACCAAGACCATGACTGAACCGCTCATCCTCCAAGTCCGCGCCCGGGTCGGCATCGACGACGCCCGGCAGGCACTGACCGATCCCAAGGCGCTCAACCTCTGGCTCGGCGAGCATTCGACCGTCGATCTGCCCGGCACGTTCGAGTTCTGGGGCCGCCATATCCCCGAGGGCGACGCGCCACACCAGCGAGTTCTGGCGTACGACGGCCAGACGCTGAAGCTGGCCTGGTTCCTCGGCGGCGAGGACACCACCACCGAGATCACCTTGACCGCCGAGGGCGACGACTCCACGGTCATCAAGCTCGAGCAGAGCCACTTCGACTTCGCCGACGCGATCAGCGGGGCGAACATCCGCGGCGTGCTGCAGACCTTCTGGTCGCTGGCGCTCGCCAACCTCGTCGACCACCTAGAGGGCCGTGAGCTCACCACGCGCCCGGACTTCACCTCGTCGACCTTCGAGGGCGAGGCCCTGATCGACGCGCCGATCGCCCAGGTGTACTCGGCGCTGACCGAGCCGGCGAAGGCGTCCGCGTGGTTCGGCTACCCGGTCGACATCGATCTGCGCAAGGGCGGCCGGTTCGCGATGGGCGGCTTCGACGCCGGACCGGGCGTGGAGATCGTCGACCTGGTCGAGGGCCGCAAGATGGCGATGGACTGGGGGCCCGCCGGGATCAGCTCCTGGGAGCTGGCCGAGTCCGGCGGGAAGACCCGACTGACCTTCGTGATGAGTGGGTTCGACGAGGGCAACCCGCCGTACGGCGCATGGCTCGGCTGGCTCAGCGGTGTCGCGGCGCTGCGGCGCTTCAACGAGCTGGACGACTGGCAGCTCTGGGTCGCCTAGAAGTACGGCCCGTCCGTCCGGATCGAGTCGGTGAGGAGATCGAGCAGGGCGGTCACCGCTCTGCTCGATTGCCGGCCGCCCGTCGTGACCACGGACAGCGTCCAGGTCAGCTCGGTGCCGGCGATGGGCTTCTCGACCACGCCGGGCGCGTTGGCCGGCTCCAGTTCGGGTACGACGGCCACCCCGAGGCCGACGCGGACGTACTCGGGGATCGTGGTGAGCTCGGGCACTTCGACCTGGACCCGTCGTGGGACGCCGGCGTACTCGAAGGCCCGGTCGACCGTGCTGCGGTTGCCGAACCCGCGCGGCATGTCGACGAAGCGTTCCCCGGTGAGCTCTTCGAGGCGGACCGCCGGCTCACCGGCGAGCGGGTGGGACGACGGCAGCAGTACGACGAATGGCACGGTGGCGACCTCGCGGACCTCGAATCCGGGGAGCTCCGAGCGGCCCAGGCCGACGAACGCGACGTCCAGGCGGCCGTGCCGCACGTCGTCCGCCAGTCCGCTAGAACCGGTCGGGGAGGTGGCCACTTGGACGTCGACCAGTGGGTACGTGCGGTGGAACGCCCCGAGCAGCTCGGCCAGATTGACCAGGTTGAGCCGTGCGAGCGTGCCGATCCGGATGTTGCCGCGGAGGCCGGCCGACGCCTCCTCGACCGCGGCTCGGGCGCGGTCGAGCGCCTCGAGTGCAGCCTTTGCCTCAGGCAACAAAGCCTGGCCGGCCGCGGACAGTGCGACCCGCCTTGTCGAGCGGTCGAAGAGCGTCGTCTTCAGATCTGTCTCCAGAGCGCGGACGGCGGCGGACACGCTGGACTGGACTGTGAACAGCCGCCGGGCTGCTCGGGTGAAGCTGAGTTCCTCGGCGACGGCCACGAAGTACTCGAGCTGGCGGCTGTCCATGGCTTGAATTATCGGTACTCTCGATAAGAGAGTGCAAGAACTTTCGTTTCCCTCGATAGATTCGGCGAGCCACTCTGGAGACATGTCCAGCTTGACTGTCCCGCGTATTTCGACCTCGCGTGTCCGGTTCGCCCACGGCCCGGGCTTCTGGGTGATCGCTGCGGCCTTCCTGACCACGATGGCGTTCTCCACCGTCCCGACCCCGCTCTATGCCATCTACCAGCACCGCGACGGGTTCCCGACGTACGTCATCACCGTCATCTTCGCGAGCTACGCGGTCGGCGTGATGGCGTCGCTGTACCTCGCCGGCCACGTCAGCGACTGGCTCGGCCGGCGGCGGGTCGCGCTGCTCGCCGTACTCGCGGAAGCGTTGTCGGCGGCCGTCTTCCTACTCTGGCAGGACGTGCCGGGCCTGTTGATCGCGCGCTTCATCTGCGGGATCGGGGTGGGCGTGCTGACGGCGACGGCCACGGCGCACCTGTCCGAGCTACGGCAGGTCGCTCGTCCCGCTGAGGATCCGAGTCGGTCCGCGTTGATCTCGAGCACGGTGAACCTGGGTGGGCTCGCGTTCGGTCCGTTGGTGGGTGGTCTGCTCGCGCAGTACGTCGGGTCGCCGCTGGAGCGCCCGTACGAGATCTTCCTGGTGTTGCTGCTGGTCAGCGCGGTGGGGATCGCGCTGGTGCCGGAGACGGTGGAGCGGTTGGAGGAGCGGCCTGCTTATCGGCCGCAGCGGGTCGCGTTGCCGTCGTCGGCGAAGCCGTTGTTCTTTGCCTCGGCTGTGGGGGCGTTTGCGGCGTTCGCGATCTTCGGGCTGTTCACTTCGCTGGCACCGACGTTCCTGGCCGGCACGTTGCATCACACGTCGCGGGTGCTGGCTGGTGTGGTGACCTTCGCGGTGTTCATCGCGGGGGCCGCTAGTCAGGTTGTGTTCGTACGGTTGACCCGGCAGCACCAGCTCCGCCTTGGTCTGGGGGCGATGTCTTTGGGGTTGATCGGTGTGGCTCTGGGCGGGCTGCTGCCCAGCCTGTGGGTGTTCATCACCGGCGGTGTGGTAGCTGGCGTCGGCGTCGGTCTGGTCTTCCGCGGCGCTGTCGCCACCGCGGCCTCCCTCGCGGATCCGTCCTCCCGTGGTGAGGTGCTGGCCGCGCTCTTCCTGATCGCGTACGCCGGCTTGGCGATCCCCGTCCTGGCGATCGGACTGGGCATCGCGCTACTCCCCGCGGACGTGGCGCTGCTGGTCTTCTCCGCCCTGATCCTCATCCTCGTCAACACCGCAGTCCTCCGCATGCTCGCCGCCCACAAGTAGTAGGCCCCTCGCGGGCGGGCGTCGTCATGTGGTGGGGCGGACGTCGGTGACGGTGCCGTCGGGGGTGGTGGTGTAGAGGCCTTTGGAGAGGTCTACGAGGACCAAGGGGTTGCCGAAGGGGTCTTGGACTACGGCGGCTCGGCCTACGGGGATGTCGAGCGGGCCCGTGAGGACGGTGCCGCCGTGGGTGGTGATGTGGGTCAGGGCGGCGGGGACGTCGTCGACGAGCCAGTTGGGTTCGTAGGGGCGGGTCGTGGTGAGGACCAGTTCGGTGTCGCCGTCGGGGAGTTCCAGGCCGGCTTGGCCGATGGCGTCGTTCCGCCAGAGGAGGCGGTGGCCGAGGGCCTCGACATAGAAGGCGAGACCCTCGGCCAGGCTCGGTACCGGCACCTGTACTGCGTCTACTCGTCGCAGGAGACCGTCGTTTTGCATACCTCAGCATGCGGGATGTCAGGGACTGGTGAGGATGACCAGTTGCTGGGTGGCTCGGGTCATGGCGACGTAGCGGTCCACAGCTCCCTCGATGCCGTCGCCGAACGTCTCGGGGTTGATGAGGATGACGAGGTCGAACTCCAAGCCCTTCGACAACTCCGGCGTCAGCGACCGGACTCGGGACGTGCCCTCGAACGTCGGATCGCCGATGACGCAGGCGATGCCCTCGGGGTGGGTGGTCAGCCAGGCGTCGAGGGTCGACGTGAGGTCAGCAGTGGAGCCGTGGATGACCGGGTTGTCGCTGGTGCGGATGGAGGTGGGGACGTTGGCGTCGGGGAGTACGGCGCGGATGACGGGCTCGGCCTCCGTCATGATCTCGGCGGGCGTGCGGTAGTTGACGCTCAGGGAGGCGAGGTTGATCCGGTCGAGGCCGACTCGGTCGAGGCGTTCCTCCCATGACTCGGTGAAGCCGTGTCTCGCCTGGGCGCGGTCGCCGACGATGGTGAAGCTTCGGGACGGGCAGCGGAGGAGGAGCATCTGCCACTCGGCGTCGGTCAGTTCCTGGGCCTCGTCGACCACGATGTGTGCGAACGGGCCGGCGAGCAGGTCCGGATCGGCGGTGGGGAGTGCGGTCTCGTCGACGAGGGCTTCCTGGATGTCTTGCCCGCGCAGCATCGGCACCCAGCCCTCGTTGTCGTCGTCGGCCTCGATGATGTGGTCGATGACGTCGGCCATGCGTTCGCGTTCGACCGCGGCGGCGGCCTTCTGGCGGCGCTTGCGTCGGGACGCCTCCGGGTCGCCGAGTCGCTGGCGGGCCGCATCCAGCAGTGGCAGGTCTGACACCGTCCACGCCTCGGGGTCCTGGCGCTGAAGCTTCTTGACCTCATCGGGAGTGAGCCAGGGCGCACACATTCGCAGGTACGCCGGAACCGTCCACAGGTCTCCCACCAGATCGGTCGGCTCGATCAACGGCCAGGCCTTGTTGAAGGTGTCGGCCAGATCCTCGTTCTGGGTTAGGGATCTGCGCAGCATCTCGTCCGAGACGTCGTCGTCCTCGTACTCCTCGGCGTGCTTCTCCATGAGGATCGTGAGCAGCTCTTCCCAGACCAGGTCGCGCGCCTCGTTGTGCGGCGTACCCGAGTCCGCGGCTCCGAACGCCTCGGCCCAGTCGGCGGGGCTGAGTCTGATCTCGGACCAGTAGGTCTCGACCGTCATCGCCTTGGTGGGTGCCTCTTCGTAGAGCCGTACGGCGGGCTCGATCGCCCCCACCATGTCCGCGGACGCCTTCAGCCGGGCCACGTCCGGGTCGGTCTCGATCGCCGCTGTGGATCCCTCGGGAAGGAGGTCCCGCAGAGTGCAGGTCTGCACGCCCTCCTCGCCGAGGCTGGGGAGTACGTCGGACACGTACGCCAGATAGGGCTGGTGCGGACCGACGAACAGTACGCCGCCACGACGGTGACCCAGGCGTGGATCGGAATACAAGAGGTACGCCGTACGGTGCAGAGCGACCACCGTCTTCCCCGTACCCGGGCCGCCGTCGACGACGAGTGCGCCGCGCGAACCCGCACGGATGATCGCGTCCTGGTCGGCCTGGATCGTGCCGAGGACGTCGCGCATCCGGGGCGAACGATTGCTGCCCAGGCTGGCGATGAACGCGGACTGGTCGTCGAGGGACGCGGCGTGTCCTTCGAGGCCGTCGGGGGTGAACACCTCGTCCCAGTAGTCACTGATCCGGCCGCGGGTCCAGCGGTACCGGCGGCGGCTCGTCAGGCCCATCGGGTTGGCGTGGGTCGCGCCGAAGAACGGCTCGGCCGCGGGGGAGCGCCAGTCGATCAGCAGGCGGCGGCCCTCGCTGTCGGTGAGGCCGAGGCGTCCGACGTACACGGGTTCGGAGTCGTCCTCGGTCACCATGTGGCCGAGGCACAGGTCCAGACCGAAGCGACGCAGGGTGCGCAGGCGAGAGGTCAGCCGGTGGATCTCCAGGTCGCGGTCGAGCGCTTCCTGCCCCTCGCCGCCGGGCGACTTGCGCGCGACGTCGAGCCGCTCGGACAACCCGGCGATCGTCTGCGCGAGGCTCGTCGCGATCGCCGCGAAGTGTTTCTCGTCGCCGGCGATCAGCCGCGGATCGGCTTTGGCAACGAGGTTCTCAGGAAGGTCGAACGCGCTGACATCCCCGTCGAGTGACGACACAACAGGCACTTCACAAACCCCCAAGGTTCAGCCGGTTTTGCTTCCGGCCGACGATTGTGAGCCATGAACCGGGGCTTGCGGCAAGTCCCCCAGTGCGCTATACGTTAGACATGGCAAGGAGATTCTTCTCCTTGCCATTCGCGCTCTCCGGGCGCGAACGCGCCCCATCCCGACCACAGGATGATGGCCGATCTGCCCGCAAGTCCAGGGCTTCTTCCCGCCGTGAGATTGTTCGGCAGTGATGATTTCGCCTGCTGAACTCGAGCGGGACTTCGGGCTGAGCATCGGCATGCTGCGGTCGCATGCCGGTGGGTTCGAGAGTGACTGTTGGGTGGCGGATGACACCTGGTTCGTGAAGGTGTGGAAGCAGGTGGGGCGGCCCGACGGGCTGGGGATGTTGGAGGAGTTGCGGGAGCTCGGGTTGCCGGTGGTAGCGCCGGTGCCGGCGAGGTCGGGCGAGCTCTACGCGGTCCACGGCGGTCGGTCGTACGCTGTTTTCCCTTATGTGCAAGGGCGTACGGCGACCCACGACGACTGGCGGGTGACGGCGCGAGCGCTGCGGCAGGTGCATGAGGTCAATCCACCGGATCTCCCGCGGATGACCGTGGACGAGCCGGAGATCCGCCAACTGGCCGAACAACTGGACCACCCGTGGATCGTCGACCGGCGAGACGAGGTGGCGGCGGCGATCCGGAGGTTGGACGAGGTGATCGCGCGGGCGAGTGCCACGCCGGTCCGTGAGGTCCTCTGCCATCAGGACTTCGGCGCGCTCAACCTGATGCTGGACGACGACGGCGAGGTCGCAGCCATCCTTGACTGGGAGCAGGCCGTCATCGGGCCCCGCGAGTACGACGTCTGGATCGCCGCCGAGGGCAACCACCTCGACGCCTTCCTCACCGAGTACGGCGCTCACGACCTCGATCTCGATCACCTGGAGTACGCCCTCCTGGCCCGCGCCCTCCGAGACATGGCCGCCCGCGTCCTCGGCAACGTCGACCACCCGGGAGTAACCACCTGGGGCTTCGACCGCATCGACCGCCTCGACCACGACCTCGCAGTGTTCAGCGCTTACTGCCGGTCGGCCGACGGCCCACGCTAGGACTCCTTAAGATGCGCTCATGGGTGTGACTGTGAAGGTTGGGGAGCAGGACGCTTATCTGGCGCGGGTGGGGCGGGCCGGGATGCTGTTGCTGCCGATGATCACGGGGATCGGGGAGCAGGTCCGGGTGTGGGCCGACGAGCTGGCGGGGGAGGGAATCACGGCGCTGGTGTGGGATCCGTTCAAGGGGCGGAGTACGGACAACTCGACGCGCGAGGAGCTCAGCGCGTTGTTGCGGGAGATGGACGACGACACCGCGCTGGCCGAGCAGACCGAGTTGCTGGACTACCTGACTGGTGAGCTCGGGTGCGGCAAGGCCGGGGTGATCGGGTGGTGTCTGGGCGGGCGGTTCGCGTTCCTGCTCGGCGCGCGGGACCGGCGGATCGCGAGTGTCGTCGCGTTTCACCCGACCGTGCCGTCCAAGCTCCCACCGCATCACACGTACGACGCGATCGGCGAGGCCGCCGCGATCACGGCGCCGGTGCTGGTGAGCTACCCGAGCGCGGACACCGCCGTACCCAATGCTGACTTCGAAGCGCTGCAGACCGTGCTGCAGGCGCGGACGACCGGCGCGACGTTCACGCAGTACTTCCCCGGGGCGGACCACGGGTTCTCCGACAAGTCCCGTCAGGACAAGGAGGTCAACGCCGACGCGTACCGGCTGGCGTGGCCGCAGGCGCTTGCGTTCATGAGGTCCACGGTCAGCTAACCGCGCAGCCCCTCCTCCAATTGGCGATGCAGCTCGCCGAGCCGGCTCCGGCCGGGTCGCCCGGCCGGGAATCGTCGGATCAGCTCCCGCACGGCGTCCGGCGCGTGGTCCAGAGCCCAGCGGATCTCGGCGTGGCCCACGTCGGGATCGCCGGCCTGGAGCTCACGCGCGTACGCCTCGTACTGCGCGGGCCCGACAATGTGCCGAACTTGGTGCGGCGTCGCCAGCGGATGCAAGTAGGCCGAGGAAGCCGCATAGCCCGCGGCTCGTCCCGCGGCATCGGCGACCGGGTCGTCGACTTCACGCGCCGCCGCAAGCGCTGCCAGGGAAGCGGATCGCAACTGCGCCGTGCGCTTCCCGCCGGCCGCGAACGCACGGATGGCCTCAAGCGCCTCCCGCGGGCGACGATCGGCCGGAGCCGTTGCCTCGAACAACGGAAGCGCCCGCTCGGCGCACTCCGCCGCCCACCGTCCAAGACCGCGCAGATCCTCGCCGGTCAGTGTGATGCTCATGTGTCTCAACCATATCGTTGAAGCACCGTGTTGAGACTTTCAAGCAGCGCGACGATGCGCGGTAGGCGTAGTACCGCGGACCCGCTTGAAGGCAACGCTCAACGCGAAGGCATTGGCGTACCCGACCCGCCGGGCGATCGTCTCGACCGTGTCCTTGGTCGCGCGCAGCTGATCGGCCGCCAGGGTGATCCGCCACCCGGTGAGGTAACTCATCGGCGCCTCACCCACCAGCGCCGTGAACCGACGGGCCAGCGACGCCCGCGAGACCCCCACCCGATCCGCAAGCTCGGTGACGTTCCACGGGTACGCCGGATCCTCGTGCAGCAACCGCAGCGCCGTGCCGGCGACGGGATCGGTCTGCGCCTGGTACCACCCCGGAGCCTGCGACTCAGGGCGCTCGAACCACGCCCGCAACGTGGTGATCAGAGCAAGGTCGAGCCACCGATCCAGCACGCTCTGCTGCCCGGCCGCATCCCGCTGGATCTCCCCGGTGATCATGTCCGTCACCGGACCCGCGATCTCCGCGGCCGGTACGACGAGCGCCGGCGGCAGTGCCGTGACGAGCCGGCGGCTCACATCGCCGGCCACCTGATAGGTGCCGCTGGCAACCATCACCGCGCCGGACGCGCGACTGCCGTACGTCCGGACGCCGAGCCGGGCCGAGTAGTCGACCGGTGCCCCAGGCAACGGTTCGCAGACGCCGCCCGGATGGATCCGCAACTGCGGCGCGGTCTCGACGCTGTCGCCGACGACGTACGGCGCGGGCCCGGTGAAGATCGCGACATCGCCCTGCTCCATCTGCTGCGGCTCCATCCCCTCCCGGGTCACCCAGCCCGACCCGCGGACCAGTGTCGCCAGCGCGAGCGGCGCCTCGTCGCGGATCTCGATCGCCCACGGCGGATCCATGATCGTCAGGTTGAACACCCCGTCCCGGGCGCGGGTCCCGGCCAGCAGGTCGTCGAGCACGTCCATACTCCAACCCTACCCCGACTGAGCGTCTCAGACATCGAATTGCGAAGAACAACCATGGTTTGACTCATCGAACCCCGGTGAACTAGAGCCATGACAACGACACCGATTCTGATCCTCAGTGGTAAGGGCAAGACCGGCCGCCGGGTCGCGGCGCAGCTCGACGCGCGCGGCGTCCCGTACCGGCTCGCGTCCCGGTCCAGCGAGCGGCGCTTCGACTGGTACGACGACAGCACCTGGTCGGCCACGGTCGCCGGCGCGGACACGGCGTACCTGGCGCCCCCGGTCGGCCCGACCGGACTGGCGCAGGCCGGCCGGTTCATCCGGCAAGCGGCCGCCGAAGGTCTGCGCCGCGTGGTCCTGCTGTCCGGCCGCGGCGTCGGCAGCCCGGGCCGGGACTTCGCCGTGTACGACGGCCAGGTCGAGCTGGAGCACGCCGTCAAGGCGAGTGGCGCGGACTGGACCATCGTCCAGCCGGCGTGGTTCGCGCAGGGGTTCAGCGAGGACTTCCTGCGCTACCACGTGCTCGCGGGTGAGATCCGGCTCTCGGCCGGGACCGGAGCCGAAGCGTGGATCGACACCAACGACGTCGGCGATGTGATGACGGCAGCGTTGCTCGACGAGTCGTACGCCGGTCAGGTCCTGGCACTCTCCGGCCCGCGCCCCCTCACCATGACCGAGGTCGCCGACACCCTGTCGACGGCGACCGGCCGCCCGATCACGTACGTCGACCTGGACCCCGAGAAGCACGTCGCCGAACTGATCGAGCAGGGCCTGACCCCCGAGGACGCCGACGCCGTCCGCGACCTGTTCGCCGTCATCCGCAACCACCGCTCCGAGTACGTCTCCGACGGTGTGCAGCAGGTCCTCGGCCGCCCGCCCCGCGACTTCGCCGACTGGGCTCGAGAGACCGCCGCCACGGGAGTTTGGGCAGTCTGACGGCAGAGCAAGGCCCTCGCACCCACCTGAAGGTGCGAGGGCCTTGGGCTCGACTCAGCGGTGCTGCAGGCTCGTCCATTCGTCGTGGGTGAGTTCCTTCAGCTCCGTGGCCGGGGTCTTGGTCTGGACGGTGCTGCCCTGGCCGACGGCGCCGCCGCCGAAGACGATGTTCGCCCAGTTGTTCTGCGCGATCAGGATCGACGTCACGTTGTCGTCGTTGATGTCCGCGGCTGTGGTCGAGTCCGCGGTGTCGCCGTCGCAGTTCCAGTCGATCGGCGCGCTGGCCGCGCCCGCCGTCGTGCGGGTGCTGCCGTTCGGGCACTTCCACTTGGTCTTGAACGCGGCCCCCAGACTGCCGAGGCCGGCCGCCTCGTTCGGGCGGGCCTCGTTGATCGACGTCGGCGCGACGTTCGAGTAGCCCCAGTAGGTGCTGCCGTCGGCCTTGAGGACGCCGCCGAGCTGGAAGAAGTAGTTCATCACGCTCAGGTAGTTCGGCTTGTAGTTCAGGTTGTCGGTGCCGCCGTGCTTGAGGCCGATGTTGTGGCCGAGCTCGTGCACGAACGTGCCGACGTTGTAGTTGTCGGTCGCGTTCCAGCTGCACTTCGGGCCGACCGTGACGATGAACGTGTCGTTCGGGATGTTGAAGGCCTGGCCGCTGCTGCAGCCGCCGTCGTAGCTGTCGCCCCAGATCATGTAGTGGAAGACAGCCTTGCGGGCCGTGGCGAAGTTGGCGGCCTTGATCGCGTTGGTCTGGGTAGCCGACGGATTGAGGTCGGCGTCGTACGGGACCTCGTTCCCGCCGCCCAGGTTGTACGTCGCCCCGCGGGCGGTGCCGGCGTCGAGGTGGATCCGGACCCCGGTGCTGCCGTCGGGGTTGCTGACCGGGGCGGTGGCGAAGACCTGGACAATCCGGTCCAACGCCGCCGTACTGGCGAGCCGGCCGGACATGTAGTCCATCTCGACGAACAGGTCCTTCTTGTTCGGCGTCGCGCCCATCGCGGGCAGGTTCACGTCGATGACGCCGTCGCCGTTGGCGTCGTACCCGTTCGTCTCCCAGGTGTCGGGCAGTGAGTCGCCGTCGGTGTCGGTCGCGGCCGGTGCGGCGACGGCCTGGGCTCCGTCCGCGGACGGAGGAACGGCCGCCACCGCGCTCGTGGTGGCGAGCGCGGCGACGGCCAGAGAACTGAGGACGGTCAGAAAGGCAGGGCGGGGCCTCATGCAGATCTCCTTGGGGGCGGTGGGTGATCTGCTCGCTACCGTAGGTGATCCGGTTCGGATTGCGCGGCTCAGAAGAGCCACTGGCCCAATTGGGTCAGCCCGCCGAGCGCAGCATCGCCCGGATGCCGACGGTCAGCCCGAGCGCCGCCGTCACGATCGCCGCGACCCAGCCCCACAGCACCGCGCTCGAGACGACGTCACCGGAGAACAGGGTCCGCTCCGCGTCGACGACGTACGACAGCGGGTTGAACTTCGAGGCGATCCGCATCCACTCCGGCCCGGTCTCCAGCGGCAGCAGCATCCCGGACAGGATCATCAGTGGGAACAGGAACGTCTGCTGCACCACCCAGAACATCCAGTCCTGCTTGCGCACCGCGATCGCCAGCGCGTAGCTGAACGAGCCCAGCCCGATCCCGAACACCGCGAGCAGCGCCAGCCCGACCAGCGCGCCACCGGCATGCAGGTCGAACGCGAACGGCGTCATCACCGCGATCACGATGATCGCCTGCCCGAACAGCGGCACCATCTCCTTCAGTGCGCGCCCGACCAGCAGCGACGACCGCGACAGGGGGGTGACCAGCATCCGCTCGTGCGCGCCGGTCTGGAACTCGAAGAGCAGATTGGCGCCGGTGGTCGACGTACCGAAGAGGGTCGTCATCACCAGGATCGACGGGACGAACCATTGCCACACGCCGTCGCCGAACGCGCCACCCATCGATCCGGACAGCAGTGGGCCGAACAGCGCCAGGAAGATCAGCGGCTGGATCATCCCGAACAGCAGCGAGAACGGGTCCCGCAGGACCGGCTTCAGTTCCCGCGTCATCACGATGCGGATGTCGCGCAACAGGTTCCGCGACGGCTGGTCGGTGGCCGTGGCCTGCAGGTTTGCAACAGTCAAGGTGGTCATCAGGCTGCCTTTCCGTTCGAGTCTTCCCGCAGGCTGCGGCCGGTGAGGTTGAGGAACACGTCGTCGAGCGTCGGCCGGTGCACCTGCGCCGAAGCGACCGGTACGCCGTTCTGCTGAGCGGCGCCGATCAGCACCGGAAGGGCCGCCGGACCGTCCGCGACCCGGACGCTGAGCTCGTCGCCGACGGCAACCACCTCACGGGCGCCGGGCAACTTCTCCGCCAGTCCGACCAGGTGCGGAAGGTTGCTAGGAGCAACCGTCAACGCGATCCGGTCGCCGGCCAGCTTGGCCTTCAGGGCGTCGGCGGTGTCGTCGGCGATCACCTGACCGTGGTCCACGACCACCACCCGCTCGGCCATCGAGTCGGCCTCGTCCAGGTAGTGGGTGGTGAGCACGATCGTCATCGCGTACTGCTCACGCATCCGCAGGATGTGGTCCCACAGGTTCGCCCGGTTCTGCGGGTCGAGGCCGGTCGACGGCTCGTCCAGGAACAGCAGCGACGGCGCATGCACGAGCCCCATCGCGACATCCAGCCGCCGCCGCTGACCGCCGGACAGTTCCGACACCTTGCGCTGAGCAAGCTCTGTCAGTTCCAGCGACTCCAGCAGTTCGGAGGTACGCCGCTTCGCCGCGCGCCGGTCGAGTCCGTAGATGACCCCCTGGCCGACCAGTTCGTCGGCCGCGCGCTGGTTGTGACCGGCGCCGTTGCCCTGGCCGACGTACCCGATCCGCCGGCGGACCTGGCTGGGCTCGGCGGTCACGTCGTACCCGGCGACCGTCGCCGTTCCGGCCGTCGGAGTGATCAAGGTGGTGAGCATCCGCAGGGTGGTGGTCTTGCCGGCGCCGTTCGGGCCGAGGACGGCGACCAGTTCGCCGGGTTCGACGTCCAGGCTGATGCCGCGGACCGCGTGCACGGTCTCGGTACGGCTCACCACGAAGTCCCGGGTGAGCGCTCGGGTGCTGATCACGATGTCTCCTTCGGTCTTGGCTTGATGGCTCCGACATTTCCAGCAGAAGAGGACAGGACTTGGCCGTTACTCGTGGCAATCTGAAGTCATGTCCGAGACCTCAGCCCGACTGCTCTCGCTGCTGTCCCTGCTCCAGGCCCGCCGCGACTGGCCCGGCGCGCTGCTGGCCGAGCGCCTCGAGGTCAGCCCGCGCACGGTCCGCCGCGACGTCGACCGGTTGCGTGACCTCGGCTACCCCGTGCGCGCGACCAAGGGACCGGACGGCGGCTACCGCCTCGACGCCGGCGCGGATCTGCCTCCGCTGCTGTTCGACGACGACCAGGCGATCGCCGTCGCGGTGGCCCTGCAGACCGCGACGACCACGGTCGCCGGGATCGAGGAGGGTGCGTTGCGGGCGCTCGCCACGGTCCGTCAGGTGATGCCCGCGCGGCTGCGCCAGCGGGTCGACGCGCTGCAGGTGACGACCGTCGATCGGTACGCCGACACCCGTCGTACGACGGTCGACTCGGACCAGCTGATCGCGATCGGGATGGCGGTCCGTGCCTCCGAGGTACTGCGGTTCGACTACAAGTCACCCGGTGCGTCGGAGGAGGAGTGGCTGCCGCCGCGGAAGGTGGAGCCGCATCACCTGGTGACGTGGGGCGGCCGGTGGTACCTGGTCGCGTGGGATCTGGAGCGGAACGACTGGCGGACGTTCCGGGTGGATCGGATGACGCCGAAGACGCCGACCGGTCCGCGGTTCACCCGGCGGGAGTTGCCCGCGCCCGACGTGGCGACGTACATCTCCAGCCGGTTCAAGACCGGGGACCAGTTGACCTGCCGGGGTGAGGCGATCCTGCAGGCGAAGGCGTCCGACATCGTCCAGTGGGCCGGCCGTGGGGCGATCGTCGAGGAGATCACGCCGACGAGTTGCCGGCTGATCCTGACCGCGTGGTCGTGGACCGGGCTGGCCGCGACCTTCGGGATGTTCGAGTGCGACCTGGAGTTCGTCGGCCCGCAGGAGCTGAAGACCGCCGCCGCTCACCTGGCCGCTCGCTACCACGTGGCCGCGTCATGATGGCGGAAGTGACCGTCGCGGACGTGATCGCGTGGCGGGCCTGGCTCGGGGAGCACCATCGAGCCTCCGACGGGATCTGGCTGGTTCTCGCGAAGAAGAACGTGACCACACCGACGAGCCTCACCTACGACCAGGCGCTCGAGGAGGCGCTGTGCCATGGCTGGATCGACGGCCAGCGCCGGAGCCGGGACGAGCAGACGTTCATCCAGCGCTACACGCCGCGCCGGTCGCGCAGCATGTGGTCGAAGCGGAACGTGGACCTCGTCGCGCAGCTGAACCGCGCGGGCCGGATGCTCCCGGCCGGTCACGCCGAGGTCGAGCGAGCCAAGGCGGACGGCCGCTGGGACAAGGCGTACAGCGGGTCGAGTGCGTTGGAGATCCCCGCCGATCTGACCGAGGCGCTGGCCGCCGTGCCGCGGGCGCAGGCCATGTTCGAGATCCTCACCAGTGCAAACCGGTTTGCAGTGGTGCATCGGGTGAACGACGCGAAGCGGCCGGAGACGAGAACCAAGCGGATCGCGCAGTACGTCGAGCAGCTCGCCCGGGGCGAGACGATCTACCCGCAGAAACGGACGCTCTGATCAGTAGAGCACCGGGTTGAACGGTGAGGAGATGACCTCGCCGGGCTGGTTGCCGGGCATCCAGGCGGCGAGGTCGGCCTGCTGGAAGCGGTTCACCGGTGGGGCGATCTCCATCGCGGCGTCGACGTAGATGATCGTCATCACCCGGCGGGGTACGTCGGTCTCGTTCGCCGGCGCGTGATGGAAGGTCCAGCCGAGGTGGTAGCTGACCTCGCCCAGCTCGTACGGCTCGGAGATCTCCGGGAACTCCTGCTCGGCCAGCGCCTCCTGTAGCACCCGCTCGGACTCGTCGCTGATCGGCAGGTCCCGGCCGTGCTCGAAGACGTGACTGCCCGCGGCGAACGAGAGCGGACCCATCTCCATCGGCGTCTCCTGCAGCGGGACCCACACCGTCACGCACCGGTCGGTGGCGAACGGCCAGTAGTACTGGTCCGCGTGCCACGGCGTGACGCCGCCGCCGGACTCCTTGTACAGCGCCTGGTCGTGGTACAGCCGGACCGACGGGACGCCGAGCAGTTGCGCCGCGATCCGGGCCAGCCGCGGCGACGAGACGAACTCCAGCACGCGCTCGCTGTCCTGCCACAGGTTCATCACCTGCAGGAACGCCTTCCCATAGGTATCGCGCTCCGCCAGCGGCAGGTCCTGCGTGTTCAGCTCGATCACCTTGCCGGTGATCTCCGGCTCGTACGCCGCGATCGTGTCGGCGCTGAGCACGTTCTTCAGCTTGACGAAGCCGTGCTCGGCGAAGTGCGCGATATCGGACCGGCTGAGGGTGTAGTCGGTCTCGAGCTCCGGGCGGGTCAGAGTCATGGGACCTAAGCGTTCCGGTGCGATTTATCGATGTAAAGATCAGTGATCAAATCTTTGCCCTATTAGTTAACTGATTCAGCCCGCGGGGGCGAACCGGTCCAGGGCGGTTCAGCGACCCGGCCGAGTGCCCTCGGCGAAGCGGTCGAGGGCGGTGAGAACCAGGTTCCGCGTGCTGCTTCCGCCGGCGCCGTGGCCTTCCTGTTCGACTAGGTGGAGCTCGGCGTCCGGCCAGGCCTGCGCCATCCTCCAAGCGGTGTCCGGCGGGCTGCTGATATCGAGGCGCCCATGGACCAGCACACCGGGGATCCCGGCCAGCTTGCCCGCCTCACGGACCAGCACGTCCTCCTCCAGCCAGGCCGCGTGACCCCAGTAGTGGGTGACAAGCCGCGCCAGCCGCAGCCGGAAGACGGGATCGTCGTACCGGGAGTCAGGCCGCCAGTCCGGATGCGTACGTACGTGCGTGTCCTCCCAGTCGCACCAGTCGCGTGCGGCCTTGTCCCGGACCGCGGGATCCGCGTCGTGCAGGAGCCGGCTGTAGGCCAGCGCGAGATTCCCGTCCCGCTGGTCCTCCGGTACGCCGTCGCGGAAGCGCGCCCACTCCTCGGGGAAGATTCGGCCCATGTCCCGGGTGATCCACTCGACCTCACGCCGGGTCGTGTTCGTGACGCTGAACAGGACGATCTCGGACACCGAGTCCGGGTGTTGTTCGGCGTACGCGAGACCGAGCGTCGCACCCCAGGACGCGCCGAGCAGCAGCCACTTCTCGATCGCGAGGTGTTGCCGGAGTTGCTCGAGGTCCGCAATCAGGTGGGCGGTTGTGTTGGTGCTCAGGTCAACATCCGGCTCGGCGGCGTCCGGCGTACTGCGGCCGCAGTTGCGCTGGTCCATCAGGACCACCTTGTACTTCGCGGGATCGAAGTACCGCCGCCACCACGCACCGGCGCCGGACCCCGGTCCGCCGTGGATCACGACCGCGGGCTTGCCGTCCGGGTTGCCGCAGACCCCCCAGTACACGCGGTGTCCGTCGCCCGCATCGAGCATGCCGTGGTCGTAGGGCTCGATCTCTGGATACATGCGGGGATTACAGCACCCCGGTGTAGGTCAGGGCGAAAGTGCCACAGGGGAAGAGGAACAGCGACGCCAGCACGATGATCCCCTTGAACGACTGACGTGGTCCGATCAGCTTGCGGTACGCCGCGATCAGGACCGGGACCATCACGACCTCCAGCGCGAGCATGCTTCTCGGGATGATGGTGTCCGTCGCGGCCAGGATCACCGAGAGCGCGGCCGCCGCGATCCAGGCGCCGTACCCGATCAGGTACGTCGTCCGCGCGCCGAAGCGGACCGCGATCGTTTGATAGCCGGCTTTGCAGTCGGCGTCGAGATCGGCGAGGGTCGTGGGGAGGTAGAGACCGATGGCGGCGAGCGTGCCTTGCAGGCCCATCAGCCAGGGGAAGTCCCTGAGGTCCGGGTTGATCGCCGCCCAGCCGGCGAGTGGCCCGAACGCACCGAGGGCGAGGGCGTTCACCGCGACGTCGAAGCCGGCTCGAGTCTTCAGCCGCACCGGCGGGACGCTGTAGGCGTATCCGAGCAGAACGGCGAGGAGGACGCCGAGTGCGAACACGATCCCGACGTGGAGGCTCAGTCCGACGGCCGCGACCGCTGCGGCGAAGGCGAGGCGTTTCGCGGCGCGCAGGGTGATGCGGCCGTCGAGGAGTGGGGACTTCGCTTTGCGGGGGTTGAGGCGGTCGCTCGGGAGGTCGTACGCGTCGTTCACCGCGAGCACGGCCAGCCACACCAGCGGCCCCATCACCACCGCGCCGACGATCAACCGCGGCCATTCCTCCAGCGGCGGGACCAGTCGATGTGTTGCAAGCAAGATGCCCGTGTAATACGGCACGATCGAAACAACCCAGAACGCCGGCCGCCCCACCGCGATGACATCCCGCACCCGCGGTCCCGCAGTCCTCAGCCCCACCACCGTGGTCACACCCCCACTCTCCTCCCGCGACACCCGCCAGTCCTCCCTCCCGCGAGTGACGCCCCGCACTCCCACGGCTGACTGTGTCCGACCCCACCCGCGGTCGACGACTCCGTGGTGTCGCCTTCGGGTGGCTCGTGGGAGATGCGCGCCGCGTGATGTGGGGAACGCTGCGCGGACAACCGTGGCTGGGTACTCGGGTCAAACGGTCACGTGGGCGAGTGAGCCGTTCTCCAGGGCGACCCAGAGTGAGCCGTCTGGGGCGACGGCTAGGCCGTGGGGCTCGGAGCCTTCGCCTAGGTCGAACTCGGCGATGACGTTGCCTTGGGCATTCAGTTGGGTGAGGGCGGATGTGCCCCACAGGGTGATCCAGCAGCCGCCGTCGTCCGTGGCGGCTACCGCGTGGGGCTTGGAGCCTTCCGGTAGTGGGAACTCCTCGAGCTTTCCGTCCAAACTGATGCGGCCGGCCTGGTTGGCGAGGATCTCGACGAACCACACACCCTCCGGACCAGCGCTGATGCCGACCGGCCCGGCGGCTTCGGTGGGCAGGGGATACGTGGTGACCTCGCCGCTCGTGGTCATCCGGGCGATCGCGTTGCCCTGGTTGAGGGTGAACCACAGCTCATCGTCAGTCGCGGTGATCATCGCCGGGAACGCCCCGGTGGTCCCGATCGGATACGTCGACACCTCACCGTCGACGGTCACCCGCCCGATCTCGTCCGTGTTCATCAGCGTGCACCACAGCGCCCCGTCCGGTCCCACGCACAATCCGTACGGCGCTCCCGCGATCGCGACCGCCGACACGGTTCCGTCGTACCCGATCCGTCCGATGTGATCGTCGCCGCTCCGGGTGAACCAGACGGCGTCGTCCGGCCCCGGCACGATCACACTCGGCCGCGACCCCGGCGCACCCAGATCGAACTGCTGGTCGGACAGCTTCGTGACCCGGCCGGTGTGGACGAGGGTTGTCCACACCGCACCGTCGGCGACGGCAACGCCGTACGGGCCGTCGGCCGGATCGGCAATCGTGAACTCAGTGACAGGCAAGGCAGTTCTCCTCATGACTCTCGCGGGGTTCCTCGGGCGAACGGGCGGGGTCAGAAGATCACGGCTGCCTCCACTAACGCGACGAATGTTGCATTAGGATGATGCCATGACCGCCGCCGTACCCGCAAGCAGACCGGGAGGACGCACCGCCCGAGTGCGCGCCGACGTACTCGCCGCGGTCGAGACCGAGCTGGCCGAGCACGGTTACGACAAACTCACCATCGACGCGGTCGCGGCCCGGTCCGGCGTTCACCGCACCACCGTCTACCGCCGCTGGAAGACCGTCGCCGGCCTGCTCGTGGACCTGCTCCAAGCCGGAATCGACGACGCCTGGGCACCAGCCGACACCGGCGACCTCGAACGCGACCTGATCAAACTCAACCGCGAGGTCCACGCCGCCCTCACCGCGAAACCCTCGATCACCCAGGCCGTCATCGCCGCCTCTTTCCGTACGCCGGAAGCCGCCGAGGCCCTGACCGAGTTCTGGACCGACCGCTACACCCGGAGCGCAGTCGTCGTACGCCGAGCGATCGAACGCGGTGAGGTGCCGGCCAAGACTGACGCCCACCAAGTGGTGATGACCGCGACCGCCCCGCTCTACCACCAGCTCGTTCTCCTCCGGCGACCGATGCCTCGCGCAACTGCTGACCGGTACGCGAGAGCTGCCGCCGCGGTGGCGCGGGCCGGACTAGGGTCGTCTCACACGTGAGTTGAGGAGACTGTTTTGACTGGACGCCTGGTGAACGAGGTCGTGCTGGTGACCGGTGCCGCGCGGGGGATCGGGCGGGCGGTGGCGGTGAAGGCCGCGGAGGAGGGTGCGGCGGTCGCGCTGATCGACGTACTGGCGGATCAGCTGACCGCGACGACCGCGGAGATCGCCGAGACCGGGGCCAAGGTGGCGGCCGCGGTCGGCGACATCACCGACGAGGTGTCGGTCCGCCAGGCGGTGGCGAAGTTGACCGACGACCTGGGCAAGCCGTTCAGTGTGCTGGTCAACAACGCCGGCAAGAACGCGTACGCCGATGCGACGAAGATGTCCGTGGCCGAGTGGGACAGCGTGTTCGACGTCGACCTGAAGGGCGCCTGGCTGATGGCGCGCCAGGTGTTGCCGGCGATGATCGAGAACCGGCACGGCGCGATCGTCAACATCGCGTCGATCCACTCCAGCCTGACCACCGCGGGGATGTTCCCGTACGCCGCGGCCAAGTCCGGCCTGGTCGGCATGACCCGGTCGCTGGCGCTCGACGTGGCGCCGCACAACGTCCGCGTCAACGCGGTCAGCCCGGGCTACATCGGCACCGACCTGCTGGAGGAGTTCTTCAACACCATCCCGGGCGAACGCGAGAAGGCCCTCGACGTCCACCCGCTCGGCCGGATCGGCACCCCGGAGAACGTCGCCGAGGTCGTCTGCTTCCTCGCCTCCGAAGCCGCCGCCTTCGTCACCGGCGCCAACTGGGCCGTCGACGGCGGCCTAGGCGTCCGCTACGCCTAGGCAGCTCCCGCGCCACCCCATCCACCACCCGGCCGACGTCGCGCAAGTCCGTCAGAGCGCTTCTTCGAGCATCGCCGCGGCTTCATCCATGCCGTACCGCTCGCGAAGCACCAGCAGTAGATCGTCCACGGATTCCGGTGGACACCTGCGACGAGCGGACATTCTGCTCACAGCTCTGAGAGCCCGTTCTGGACTGACCGACACGGCATCGGCCGCGAAGTCCCGGGCGGCAAGCACCTGGATCCCCCGGGGCAGGCAGCGCTCGGGAAAGTCCTTCAGGTTCTCGGTGACGATCGCGCCGGCACCGCCGGCGACCGCAGCCGCGAGGACATGCTCGTCGGCAAAGTCCGGAAGACCGAAGGTGCCCTCGTGCGGCTCCCAGCGAGCGACCTCCGCGTCGTCGAAGGCCAAGCGCATCTGCTCGATCAGACGAGCAGACCGCGCCTCGGCTGTCGCCGGCGGGACGGATCTCGCGAGGAGCTTGCGGAGGTTGGTGTAGCGCAGTTCTTCGAGGATCGCGCTGCTCCAAAGGGGCCGGTACAGGTTCTCCACTGCCAGCGACAGCAAGAAGTCTCGCTGGGTGCTGGGCCAGAGAACCGATGTGTCGAGGACTGCGCTGAACACTCCGGCGGCTTTCAGCTGGTGTGGCCGCGGCGTCGGTTGGCCAGTTCCTGGCGGATCTCACGGAGCTGCTCCTGGACGGCGGCTGGGTCGTCCTCGGCGTCGAGCTCGACGCCGGTCGCGGCGATGGCGTCGTACTGGCGTTGCCGGCGGCGCTCGCGGTAGTCGAGCAGCTCCCGCAACAGGACCTTCCGGCGGGTGCCGATCCGCTCTGCCGGAAGCTCACCTTGGTCGATCAGCCTGACCACGGTCGGCCGGCTGACGCCGAGCAGATCTGCCGCCTGCTGGGTCGTCAGCTTCGAGCTCTGTGGTGCGACAGTGACCGCGTGGCCGGCCTTCAGCGCCTCGACCACCTGCAGGAGAACCATGTGCAGCGCCTCCGGAACCTCGACCTGATCGCCTTCCTGCGCTCCGGCGAGGAAGTACCGCGACTCCGGCGACGAACCCCGTCGGGTTTGGTGTGCCTCGAGAAAGCTGGCGACGGTGGCCAGTTGCTCGGGCTGGTCGGGCAGGTAGGTCTGCTGCTCCAGCACCTCGGCAGTCATCGCACCTCCTGCGAACGAAAAGAAACCACGTTCGAAACGTTCGAATAGTAGCTCGACGGAAGCCTGGCACGCAACCGGTGGAGGGTCAGCTTGGGGGGCCGGGTTTGTAGGCGCAGGCTGAGGTTAGGTCGCCTGGGTTGGGGGAGGGGGTGGTGGTTGGTTTGGTGGTGGTGCGGTGGGTGGGGGTCGTGGGGGTGGTGCGGCGGGGTTTGGGGGTGGTGGATGGGTTGAGGGCCTGCTGGATGAGGGTGCGCATGGCGGCGTAGTCGGGGTTGCGGCCGTTGGGGTAGTTCTTCTTCTTGTCGAGGTCGATGTTGGTGATCTTGGCGGTCTTGACCCGCTGGCCGAGGGTGACGAAGTCGCCGAGCAGGTTCTGCGGGATGTCGGTCCTGATCAGCTGCTCGCCGGCCTTGGCGATGGCCTGGTAGTTCGCGAGGACGTTCTGCGGGGTGGCGCGCTCGACGATCGCCTTGACCGTGCAGCGCTGGCGGGCCTGCCGGGCGAGGTCGGCGGTCGGCACGTTGTAGCGGCCGCGGGCGAACCACAGGGCGTCGCTGCCGTTCAGTTCCTGGTCCGGGCCGGGCTGCAGGTAGCGGCTCGGCGGGATCTTCTTGTCGTCGTTGCCGCCGACCGGGACGGGGTAGTTGATGTTCACCTTGATCCCGCCGAGCGCCTCCACCAGTTGCGCGAACCCGGCCAGGTTGACCTGCACGTAGTAGTGCAGCTTCAGCCCGAGTGCCTCGCCCACCGACAGCTTCAGGATGTCGGCGCCCTCGTTGTCCGACGGCCCGAGGATGCCGTGGTGTTGCGCCGGGATCATCCGGTACATCGCGTCCAGGTAGTAGTTCGGCTGCTCGGGCGGACCGTTCGGATCCCAGAATCCGGTCGGATAGATCTTGTGCAGCGGCGAGTCGGCCGGGAACGGCATCCGCATCCAGTTCCGGGTCAGCGAGATCAGTGCGGTGTCGCCGGTCTTGGTGTCGATACTCGCGACCATCACCGAGTCGGTGCGGGTGCCTTCGCGGTCCTCGCCGTCGTCCGCGCCGAGCAGCAGGATGTTCACCCGCGGCAACTGCTGCCAGACGTCCTTCGCCGGGTTGATCGTGGGCCGCGTCTGACTCTTCGCCTTGTCCCCGGAGAACACCTTCTGGACCAGGCTCCGCTGCGCCATCAGCGTCTGGGCACCGGTCGCCGTACTGGCCGCCATCGCGAAGCACACCACCCCGACCACCAGCGACCCGAACATCCGCGCGCCCGGCCCCGCCGTGAGCGGCCGCAGCATCTTGTACGACGTGACGAGCACGACGACCCACGCGACCGCGACCACGCCGAGTCCGGCGACCATCCAGAGCAGCAGGGTGGGATCGAGGGCCCACGTGATCACGTCGTCCCGCCGTCGCAGACCGACGTACGCCGCTCCGCCGTACAGCGCGACGCTGATCGTCGTCACCACGGCCCCGAGCCAGATCCGCCGGGCGACCAGGTACGCCGTACCCGGCAGGAGCGCCCCGAGCACCGCGAGCGCGACCGCGCCGACGGACGTCCGCTTCCTGGGCCCGGCCCGGCGGGATCGACTCGGCGCGGCACGACGGGCCCTGCTGCTCCGGGACATGCGCTCCCTCAACCTGCCGACGACAGAAGAAGTGGACGCGTCCCCGGTGCGCGTCCACTTCCTTCGATTCACTGACGCGGCAAAAAGTTGGCATGATTTCGGTTGTGACCGACATTCAGGTACGCCGGGCCAAGCCGGACGACGCGGAGGCGCTGGTCGAGCTCCGTGGTCTGATGCTCGCCGCGATGGGCACCGACATCGGCGGACCGGACGCGCCGTGGCGGGAGATCGCGCGGCAGTGGTTCGCCGAACAGCTCGCGTCCCCGGATTCCTTCGCGGCGTACGTCGTCGACGACCCGACGGCCGGCGTGGTCGCGGGCGCGGCCGGCAACGTGCACGTCCACCCGCCGGGCCCGAACGACCTGACCACGCTCCGCGGCCACGTGTACAACGTCAGCACCGACCCCGGCTTCCGGCGCCGCGGACTGGCCCGCGCGTGTGTGGTCGCGCTGATGGACTGGTTCCGCGACGAGACCGTCGTCGGCGTGGTCGAGCTACATGCGACCGACTACGGCATCGACCTCTACCGAGCACTCGGCTTCACCGAGTCGCGCTACCCGACGCTGCGCTACCGCCGGAGCTGACCACCACTGCCGGTTGCCTCGATCAGTCCTCACCTGCTCGTCGTTGTGCCCGGTCCGTGAAGGGAGAAGGGTTTGTGGGCACTGGGGCAAGTAGTCAGTGAGGACGCGCCCGCCCGGGCGCGGTGTGAGGAGCTCGCCAGATGCGTCGCTGGACTGTTGTCAGGACCATCGGGTCGGCGATCGCGGTCGTGATCGTGATCGGGGCGCTGACCCAGTTGCCGGCCAGCCCGTTCGCCCGCCACGGCTACCCGGATCGCCGCGCCGCGGAGACCGGCACCGTCGGGACGACGACGGGTGCTCCCCAGCAGTCACCCGTGAGCCCGGTCGAACGGTCGTCCTCCGCGCCGCCGGTCAAGCCGCAACCGGTGATCACCTACCCGATCGCGGGGACCCGCTCGTACGCCGTTCTGCCCGGCAACCCGGCCGTGATCGGGCGGGCCGGGCGGCTGATGACGTACCAGATCGCGATCGAGGGCGGGATCACCGGGATCGACCGGACCGGGTTCGCCCGGTTCGTGCGGGCGACGTACGGCGCGCCGCAGGGATGGGCGTCGCACGGGCTGTGGCGCTTCCGGCAGGTCGGGCCGGGACAGGATCCCGACTTCACGCTGATGCTGGTCACGCCGGAGACGCGGGACACGATCTGCGGTGCCGCGCCCGATCGCTACACGAGTTGCCGGATCGGCGATCGGGTCGTGCTCAACGTGGCCCGGTGGGCGCACGGCGTACCGAAGTACGGCGCGCCGCTGACGACGTACCGGCAGTACATGATCAACCACGAGACCGGGCACCGGCTCGGCCGCGGGCACGAGCTGTGCCCGGGACCGGGGCGGCCGGCGCCGGTCATGCAGCAACAGACGCTCGGTCTGCACGGCTGCACGCCGTACGCCTGGCCGTACCTCGACGGCGCCCGGTATACCGGCCGCTTGGGGCAGTACGACGACCCGGTGCCTCAGTCCTGAATGATCGAGAGGACGTTGCCGGCCGGGTCCTTGAACCAGGCGATCAACGGACCCTCGCCGCGGAGGATGCCGAGCTCGTCGTGCTGGTCGTTGTACCGCTCGAAGGTGACGCCGCGTTCGGTCAGCTCCCGCGCCGTCGCCTCGATGTCCGCGACCGGGAAGTTGAGCACGGTGTACTCCGCCGGCACATGGTTCGTCTTCGGGTAGACCAGCACCGGGTTGCCGCCGGCGATGTTCAGCCGGAGCATCCCGTTCGCCTCGCCGACGTCGATCCCGAGTGTCTCGCCGTAGAACGCCTTCGCCACCGGGATGTCGTCCACCGAGAACCCACTGAACGCCTTCGTGTCCTTGAACATCTGATGTCCTCCTCGCTCGCTGACATCAGCTACGTCGACACCGCCGACGCGTTCTCGACACTAGTTGTGCAGCGCCACCTGGGGAATCGCCCGGGTGACGGTGGCGGACTCGAGGCCGTCGGCGACGGTGTTGAGGAGGCGGACCAGGTGGGCGGCGTCGGTCGGGCCGAGGATGCCGGTGACGACGTCCAGGACCCGGACGGTCAGCCCGTCGAGCTGGGACAGCCGGGCCTGACCCATGCCGGTCACCGTGAGCCGCGGCGTCGTCCGGACCATGCCGAGGGCTTCCAGGTCGGCGATCGCGAGCTCGGCCTCGCCCGACGTGATGCCGACCTGCTCGGCCACCTCGTCCGGGGTGGTGCGGCCGTTGGAGATCGCGTTCAGCACCAGCGCGGCCGGCATCTTCATCCCCACCGCGTCCTGCAGGCTGAGGATCAAGGGGTGCGCGTGGCCGCGGACGCGTTCGACCGCGTCCAGCAACCGGAGCGCGTCACCGACGTTGCCGATCAGTTGCTCGGTCTGCACGGCCTCGAGTCCGGTTGGACCCGGCCGGTCGGTTGATGGGACGACCTCGCCGATCACCCGCTCGGGGACCGCAAGGGTCTTCGCCTCGACCATGGACCGAGGCTTGATTCCAGCGTCTTCGATGGTCACGCCTCCAGCGTACGGAGTGGTTCTGGCAGCTCGGCGTGTCGTTCCTGAGGAAACCCTGTGAATCTGAGAATCCCGATGATCTACCCTCTCGGGCATGCGGCTGACCGGGAAACGAGCGCTGGTGATCGGTGGCGGTGGCGGCGGGATCGGCCGGGCGGTGACTGAGGCCTTCGGCAACGAAGGGGCCGCGGTGATGGTCGCGGACCTCGACCCGGGACGGGCCGGGGAGGCCGCGGAAGCCGTGCGGCAGCAGGGCGGTACGGCGTACGCCGTGCCGGGCGATGTCCGCTCGCCGGCCGACCTCGAGGCGATGGTGTCCGGCGCGGTGGAGAAGCTGGGCGGCCTCGATGTGCTGGTCACGGTGGTCGGCGGGCAGGTCGCGTTCGTCCCCGCGGTGAAGCTGCACGAGATGGCCGACGAGGACTGGGACACGATCTACGAGGTCAACCTCCGCTACGTCGCGCGGGCGGTGCGCGCGGTGCTGCGTGTCTTCCTGGCGCAGGGTGGCGGCGGCACGATCGTCAGCGTCGGCTCCGTCACCGGCTTCATGGGTGCCCCGAACCAGGCGGCGTACGGCGTGATGAAGGCCGGCCTGCTCAGCCTGGCCCGGACCGTCGCCGCCGAGTACTCGCGTGACGGCATCCGGATGAACGTCGCCGCCGGCGGCGCGATCGCGACCGCAGTGGCCAACGCCGCCGTCGAGGCCGACGTCGTCGAGGAGATCCCGGCCGGCCGCTTCGGCCGCTCCGAGGAGATCGCCGACGCCGTCGTCTACCTGGCCTCGGACGCCTCCTCCTACATGACCGGCCACCAGTTGGTTCTCGACGGCGGAGTCTCGACCCGCGGTCCGTTCGACTGAATCACGACAGTCGAAAGAGTGCTCGAACACATCGGTCCTGCCCGGTTCCGGAAAAGTTTGCCCGGTGGCGGACAAATCAGAATCGGGGCGTGACTTAGCGTCTCGGTCCTCCGTTGGATGTGACGTGACGGTGAACACACGGCGCACCGACACCGCGCTCGCTCCGCGTCCCAGGCCGACCACTTCGAAAGACAGCCAGGAGGACCAGTGACAACCGCCACCGCCACCCAGACGTCCGAGCGCCGACGCGTCCGAGTCTGGTTCGGTGAGCACGTGATCGCCGACTACAACGCCGAGCCGGCGTTGGCCGAGCGGTATGCACACGCCATGAGCCGTCGGTTCGCCGGACTTCGGGTCACCAACGACCCGATGCCCGCCGTCGACCGGCTCCCCGACCCCCTGCCCGGCGAGCGCATGTGGGACGTAGCACCCCGCTGAGAATAGACCCCGGTGCCTTTCGCGTTCCGTTCCTCACCAGACAACCCACCCGGACGCGGCAAAGGGTCGAGAACCTCACCTCGATCACCCAAAGGGACCGGTGCGGCGGCAAGCGGGCGTGGGCGTTCTGCCCCTCGCTTGCCGCCCTTTCTCCCCTGCACGAATGCGCCTGACAACAGACAAACGTCCGCACCGGGTCCCCAAGTCCGGTGCGGACGTTCCTTTTACAGGTTCGCGTAGTACTCCGGCTTCATCTGGATGAGCTGGACGTAGTTGCCGTCCGGGTCGATCAGCGTCGCGAACCAGCCGACACCGCGGTCCTCCGGGTGCACCAGCCACTCGACGTCCAGCGTGCGCAGGTGGGCCGCGGTCGCCTCGATGTCCTCGACGGCGAAGTTCACGATGAATCGGCCGGGCTCCACGGTCTTGGTGGTGACGTCGTCGCGCTGCTCGATGACCAGGCCGAACCCGCCGAGGTTCAGGTTGCCGTACCCGTCGACCTCGGCGTGGAAGCCGTCGCGGTACCACGTCTTCAACCGCTCCGGGTCGGTACTGCCGAGCAACATGCTGTTCAGAACGGGCTGACCCACGATCTCTCCTCTGTCCGTCGAGCTGCCGATCAGCTCACACATCCGGTACGTCGGAGCCCGCTCAGCTCTCTCGACATCCGGCGACGAACTCCTCCACGATCGGTCCGAGCACCTCCGGCTCGACGTCGTGCGGCTGCCCGTCCATCGTCAGCCGCCGCCCGCGCGGCAGCAGGTCCGCCACCACCTGCGCGGTGTTGCGCCGCCACACCCGGCTCTCCCCTCCGTCGATCACCAGCGTCGGCACGGTGATCGCGGTCGCCCAGTGATCCGGAAGGCTGAAGTCACCCATCAGGAGTACGTCGTACGCGAGGGTCGGCGCCAGTGCCTCCAGGTCCTTCCACAGCGGAGCCGTCCGGAGCGGGGCGACCACCTCGGCCGGCATCTCCACCGCCGTGACCAGGAACAGCTCGGTCGCGTCGCCGTACCTGTCCTGCCCGACGAGCTCCTGCAACCGGCCTGCGAGGTCGACCGGCACGGTTCGGGTGTCGTCGATGATGAACGGCGGTTCGATCAGCAGCAACCCACGGATCGGAACACCCCGCGCGGCCGCCTCCGCCGCGAACACGGCCCCCGTCGAGACCCCCAGCGCGTACGCCGACCCGCCCACCAGGTCGACCACCGCCGCGAGATCCTCCAGCTCACGCTCGACCGCCCACGGCTGCACGTCACCACTGTCACCACGTCCACGCCGGTCGTACGTCGCCACCGTGGACCCACCGGCGAGCCGCTTCGCCAGCGGGACGAACGTACGCCGGTCGTTCAGCGCCCCACCGACGAGCACGATCGCCGGCCCGCTGTCGCCGTACACCTCGACGACGATCGGCGTACCGTCGGCCGACAGCACGGTCTCGACCCGCGGCCTCATTGCCGTGGGCAACGACCGCTGCGGGGTCGCCGGGCCGTACAGGCCGCCCAGGTAGGCGAACAGCTCGCTGTGCCCGTAGAGCCGCGGCTCGGTGTGCTGCGCCAGGCCCTCGAAGTAGCGCTCGTACCGCTGCCGCGTGACCTCGACCTCGCCCGCCTCCTCCAACCGCTGCAGGCAGAACGCGCGGACCGTCTCGAGCAGGCGATACCGCGACCCCGATGTCCCGTCGACACGGACCACGAGGGAACGATCGACCAGTCGGCTCAGCACTTCCGCGACGTCGGCCACCGGTACGTCGTCACCCGCGCAGACGGCCTCGGCCGCGGCCAGCGTGCAGCCGCCGGGATGCGGCGCGAGCTGGCGCAGCACCGCCTGCTCGCGGTTGCCGAGGAGATCCCAGCTCCACTCCACCATCGCCGACAAGGTCTGCTGGCGCTCCGGCAGACCACGCTGCCGGTACCGATCGTCGAACCGGTCGGCCAGGTCGCGGACATCCATCGCACCCACCCGGCTCGCGGCCAGCTCCAACGCCAGCGGCAGCCCGTCCAGCCGTTCGCACAGCGCCACGACCGCGGAGGTGTTGTCGCCGGTGAGCCGGAAGCGTGGATCGGCGGCCAACGCGCGGACGACGAAGAGCTGCACCGCCGTGCTGTCGGCCGGGTCGCTTCCCGCGACCGGGAGATCCAGCGGCGGCACCGGCCACCGCTGCTCACCCGCGACACCGAGCGGCTCGCGGCTGGTCGCAAGGATCCGCACCCCGGCCGACCGACGCAGGAGATCCGCCGCCACGTGCGCGGCAGCCTCGATCACGTGCTCGCAGTTGTCGAGCACGACCAGCACGGCGTCACCGCCCTCGACCGTGGCGTCGACCAGATCAGACACGGCGCCGGCGTCAGCTCCCGGATCAAGGGCGACCAGGTCAACCAGCCAAACCCCATCCCCGCTGCCACGCCGAGCCGCCGCCAGCGCGAGGCTCGTCTTCCCAACCCCGCCCGGTCCGGTCAGCGTCACCAACCGCGCCGTCTCGAGCTGCGCCATCACCTCGTCCAGCGCGCTGTCCCGGCCGATCAGCTCGGTCAGCGCGGCCGGCAGATTGGTCCTGCGTTGCACCGATGCCGGTGGTTCCGACGTCAGGATCGTCTGATGCAGCGCGACCAGGTCGGGAGCCGGATCCAGCCCGAGTTCGTCCCGCAGCCGATTGCGTAGGTCGGCGTAGCTCTCCAACGCCTCCGCCTGCCGCCCGGCCTGATGCAACGCCTTCATCTGTACGGCGCGCAGCCGCTGGCGCAACGGGTTGCGGGCGACGAGCTCGGTCAGTTCGGCGACCAGTTCCTCGTGCTCACCGAGGACGAACCGGGCTTCGGCGTACGCCTCCTGCACGGCCAGCCGTTCCTCGTCGAGCCGGTCGATCGCCGCCCGGGCGAACGCGTCCGCCGCGACATCGGCGAACGCCGGCCCGCGCCAAACAGTCAGTGCGTCAGCCAGGGTCGCGGCACGCATCCGGGCGCTCCCGGTCTGCCGGGCCCGGGCGGCAAGTGCACGGAAGCGCCCCGAGTCGACCGCCTCGGGCGCGACCGAGATCAGATACCCGGCCGGGCTCGTCCGGACCAGCTCGCGCGCACCCGGCTCGGCATCGTCGAGCGCGCGGCGCAGCTGGGACACGCGAGTCTGCAAGGTCGCCGTCGGGTTGACCGGCAGCTCGTCACCCCACAAGTCGTCGATCAGCGTGGCCGCGGAGACCGGCCGCCCGGCGTGCAGCAGCAGATCGGCCAGCAACCCCCGCACCTTCCGATCCGGAAGCCTGACCGCCTGGCCGTCATCGGTCCACGCAGTGACTGGCCCGAGCACGCCGAAACGCATGCGGGCAGCTTAGGTCCAAAGAGTTTCTGAAGCGGATGGTTGGAGCCTTGCCGGCATGACAACCACTACGCAGCAATCGGCACCGTCACTCCTGCTCGCGGGCGCGCTCGCCGGCCCGCTGTACGTCGGCATCGGGACCGTCGAGGCGATCGTCCGCGACGGGTACGACATCCGCCGGCACTCGCTCAGCCTGCTGGCGAACGGCACCGGCGGCTGGATCCACTCCACGATGATGGTCGTCACCGGCCTGCTCACCGTGGTCGGAGCGGTCGCCCTCCGCCGCGCCGGACTCCGGTCGCGCTGGGCGGTCGGCGGCATCGCCGCATACGGCGCCGGCGTGGCAGCCGCCGGACTGCTGCGCGCCGACCCGGCCGACGGCTTCCCGATCGGTACGCCGCCCGGAATCCCGGAGACCGTGTCCTGGCACAGCTTCGGGCACGTCATCGCCGGGTTCATCGGCTTCATCGGACTGATCATCGCCTGCTTCGTCCTCGCCCGCAGGTTCGGCCGCGACAACGACCGCGGCTGGTCCCGCTTCTCGCTGATCACGGGCATCGTCTACCTCCTCAGCCTGGTCGGTCTGGGTGCCGGTGCCGGCACGACGGCCGGAAACCTGGGCTTCACGGTCGCCGTCATCCTGGGCTGGGCCTGGTTGACTCTGTTGATGATCCGCACCCGCACGGAGGAGATCCGATGAAGTTCACCGCCGAGCTCGAGTCCAGCGGCAAGAACACGGCCGGCTTCGTGGTCCCGGCCGACGTCGTCGAGGCCCTCGGCGGCGGCGCGCACCCGAAGGTCAGCGTCACCGTCAACGGCTACACGTTCCGCACCTCGATCGCGCGGATGGGTGGCCGCTTCATGCTCGGCTTCAGCGCGGAACGCCGTACCGAGGCCGGTGTCAGCCCGGGCGAGGTGCTCGATGTCGAGGTGGAGCTCGACACGGCTCCCCGTGAGCTCGACGTACCCGGGGAACTGGCCGCGGCCTTGGCCGCCGATGCGAAGGCCAAGGAGTTCTGGGAGACGTTGAGCTACAGCAAGCAGCAGTGGCACGTCCTGCAGGTGACCTCGGCGAAGACCGACGCGACCCGGGACCGGCGGATCGAGAAGTCGATCGGGATGCTGCGCGAGGGCAGGGCGCGCTGATGCGGTTCATCGCCGTACTGCGGACCGCGGAGGCGCACGGGTTCCCGCCACCGGAGCTGGCGGAGGGGATCGCCGCCCTCGGCGCGGAGGCCGCGCGCCGCGGGGTCCTGATCGACACGGCCGGGTTGTTGCCGGCTGCAACGGCTGTCCGGGTCGGCGTCTCCGCCGGCGAACTGACGATCAGCGACGGCCCGTTCGACGACCCCGCGCCGCTCGGGGCCTACGCGGTGTACGACGTCGCCACCCGCGATGAAGTCGTCGACTGGACCAAGCGATTCATGGAGCTCCACCGCCGCACCTGGCCCGGCTGGGAAGGCGAATCCGAGATCCGTCAGGTCTTCGGCCCGGAGGCCTGAGACTCTACGGTTGCAGGATGGGGTGGCCGAAGGGCGTGACGACGGAACCACTCCGGCCTGAGCACGGGCCCGCGGCGATCGAGGTGGCGAATTCGATCGCCACCGCCGACGACAGCGGCGCCTATCTCGTCCTCGACGACTTCGTCGAGTCCCTCAAAGGAGCGGACTCCTTGGGAGTGTGGCTGGACGGCCGGCTCGCGGGGTACGGCCTCGTCTTCCCGCCGGACATCGTGGACGGCCGGCCGATCGTCACGGTCAAAGGCGGAATCGACCCGGCCTTCCGGCGCCGCGGACTCGGTGGTCCGCTCCTCGATTGGCAGTTGCAGTCAGCGGGGGAGCGCGCGGAGGTGGTCGACGTCGGGGTCGAGGCAGAGAACGCCGGTGGCCTCGCCCTGGTGGGGTCCCGCGGGTTCCGGCCGGTCCGCTACTACCGCGTGATGCAGCGCTGGTACGGCGATCGACCGGTGCAGGTGCCGTCACCACCTGACGGCTTCGCGATGATCGCCTTCGAGCCGCCGCACGACGAGCGGTTGCGGCTCGCGTACAACGAGATCTTCGCCGGCCAGTGGGGAGTCCTGCCCCATGACGAGGACCACTGGCGGACCTGGTTCACCGGTCATCGCGCCTTCCGGCCGGAGCTGTCGAGGCTCGTGGTCGACGGTGATCGGATCGCGGCGTTCGCGATGGCCTACGAATTCACGGTCGACACCGAGCACACCGGCGTACGGGAGCTGTGGATCGGGCAGGTCGGCGCCCGCGCGGAGTACCGGGGCCGCGGGCTGGCCCGGGCAGCGATGAGCGGCGTACTGCGGGCTGGTCAGACGGCCGGGTTCGTGCGGTCCTCGCTGGGCGTCGACGCCGACAATCCCACCGGTGCCTCCGGGCTGTACGAATCGCTCGGCTTCGTCGTCGTGTCGAGCCAGATCCAGCACCGGCTCTCACTCGTACGGCGGAGTGCCGACGGCTGATGTCCGTCGCGAGAGCGAGGTCCGTCGCCCGTCGGTGAGTCAGACTGAGGCTGTGGGTGGACTCGAGCGGCTCGGCATCCCCGGCCCACGGACCGTGGACCGGGTGATCGACGTCGCCGTCGTGATCGCGGTCGCGATCGCGTCCTCGGTGCCGTTCATCGATCGCGCGCCTGGCGAGATCACCGCGCTCGGCGTGGTGCTCAACCTCGGGACCGTGATCCCGCTGCTGTGGCGGCGCCGGTGGCCGTTGGGCGTGATGGTGGTCGTCGGCACGGCCGCGACGCTGGTCTCGCTCTACCACCGGCCGGGTCAGTACCTGCAGTACGGCGGTCTGGTCGCGATCTACACGCTCGCGAGTCTCGGCCGGAAGCGGTGGCACCGGATCGGGCTGCTCGTCCTCATCCTGGTCACGTTCCCGCCGGCGTCCTTGCTGCTGAAGCACAACGACCTGGCCGAGTTCATGTTCACCTTCCTGCTCCCGGTCGCCGCCTTCCTCGCCGGGTCACTCGAACGCAGTCACCGTGAGCGCGCGTCGGCGCTGCGTGAACGGGCGGATCAGCTCGAACGCGAACGCTCCGCCGAGGCCGCCCGCGCCGCGGCCGAGGAACGCGCCCGGGTGGCTCGCGACATGCACGACATCCTCGCCCACGCGGTCAGCCTGATGGTCGTCCAGGCCGAGGCCGGCCCGGTGGTCGTCCGCACCGATCCGGACCGGGCCGAACGGGCCTTCGACGCGATCGCCGACGCGGGCCGGGACGCGATGGTGCAGCTCAGGCGGCTGCTCGGCGTACTCAAGGCGGGTGAGGATCGCGCCCCGCAACCCACGCTCGCGTCGCTGCCCGAGCTGGTGCGGGACGTGACCTTCGAGGAGACCGGCGTACGTCGTTCCATGCCGCCGGATACCGAGGTCGCGGTCTATCGGATCGTCCAGGAGGCGCTGACGAACACCGTGAAACACGCCGGCGCGACGCGGGTCGCCGTACGGCTGAAGTGGTCGGCGGACGAGGTGGAGGTGTCGATCACCGACGACGGTGTCGGAGGTGCGGTGTCGCCGGGTGGGCACGGACTGGTCGGGATCCGGGAGCGGGCCGCGGCCTGCGGAGGTACGGCGGACGCCGGGCCGCTGGCCGGTGGTGGCTTCGAGGTCCGGGCCAGATTGCCTTGTCTGGAAGGGGTTTCATGATCCGGGTGGTGCTGGCGGACGACCAGGAGCTGGTCCGCAGCGGGTTTGCGATGATCCTCGACGCGCAACCCGACATCGAGGTCGTCGGCGAGGCCGCCGACGGCGCCGAGGCGGTCTCGCTGGTTCGCTCCCTGGCACCGGACGTCGCCCTGCTCGACGTCCGGATGCCCCGCGTCGACGGCCTGGCCGCGGCTCGCACGATCTGCGCGAGCACGCCGACGAAGGTGGTCATGCTCACCACGTTCGACTCCGACGACTACGTGTACGACGCGCTGTACGCCGGGGCGAGCGGGTTCCTGCTGAAGGACGTCCGGCGGGACGACCTGGTCCACGCCGTCCGCGTCGTCGTAGCCGGGGAGTCGTTGCTCGCGCCCAGTGTCACGCGGCGCCTGATCGCCGACCTCACCCGCAACCGGCCGCGCACCACGCCGGCCGCGGCCCTCGACAGTCTGACCGGCCGCGAGCGCGAGACCCTCGAGCTGCTCGCCCGCGGGCTGTCGAACGCGGAGATCGCCGCCGCGCTCACGGTCAGCGAACACACGGTCAAGACCCACGTCAGCAACACGCTGGCCAAGCTCGACCTGCGCGATCGCGTCCAGGCCGTGATCGCGGCGTACGAGACCGGCCTGGTCACTCCCACGAACCAGTAGGTGCCGCAACCTCCCTCTCGTCGGCGATGTGCCGGTGCGCGCCAGTGCCGAGGCTGGAGGCATGAAGAAACTCGGCATCACCGCCGGCGGCCTTTTCGTTGCCTACGGCATCATCCGCCTGATCGACGGCGCGAACGGCGACCGCGGCCCGGGCCTGGCCTGGACCAGCGGTCACCTCCTGTTCCTGGTCGGCTTGCTGCTGTTCGGCGCCGTCCTGATCCTCGCCCGGCGCACTCTCACCCGTCGCCGCCCACTCGCCACCGCGGCCGTGATCGTCGGCCTGATCGGCATCGCGGCCTTCGTCCGCGTCATCCTGACCGACCTGATCGTCGGCTTCCGCGCCGTGGACCACGCCGACATGTCGCGCGTCCGGCCGCAGTACGACGGCTGGCCGGGTGACCTGGCCATCTACCAGCCGCTCCAGACGCTGGGGCCGATCCTGTTCCTGGCCGGCCTGCTGACCCTCGCCGTACTCCTGACCCTCGAACACCACCTGTCGATCTGGTCGCCGGTCCTCCTCCTGGCCGGCTTCATCGTGATCAGCGCGAACCTGGATCTGATGCCGCTGGGTGGGGCGATGCTCGCTGCCGCGTTCGCGATCAGCAGTACGAGCGGCACCCGCGATCGACGCCGTACGAGCGCCGTGTCCTGGCGGTCAACGTGACCGGTGAGAGCTGACCACCGTCGTGCCAGCTGGTGAGGAACGCCTGCGGCGGCACGACCCCACGCCGGATCCACCATTTGCCCGCGGCCGTCGGCCAACTGATCGCGAAGTGCAGATGCGGCGGCGTCCCGCGGGCGCTCCCGGTCTTCCCCGTGAGCCCGAGCGTCTGCCCAGCGCGTACAACCACCCCGGGCCGGATCCCCGCCGCAATCACTGACAGGTGCGACCCGTAGTACCGCACTCCGTCAACCCCCACCACCGACACGGACAACCCACCCCGATCGGCTCCCACGTTCGACTTCGGGCTCCACCTGTCCACCCGCGTCACCTCGTCGACCCGCCCATCCACCGGCGCCACGAATCGGCACCCCGCCTTCGCGAAGATGTCCGAAGCCGGATAGTCATGATGCTGCTGCGAAGCATCCGCCCGGCACCCGGCAACCGGGAACACATAGCGCGCGGGCGGTTTCGGCGTCGCGGTCGGCCGCGGCGTCGGCGAGGCGCTGGGTGTCGGTGATGGGGTCGGGGTCGGGGTCGGGGTCGCGACTTGACTGCTCTGAACGCCCGTCTGGTCACTGTCGGCCGTCGAGCAACCGGTGACCGCGACGACCGCCACGCCCACCAGCCAGACCACCCGGGCCGCAAGCATCGCCACAGCCTACGCCGAACGCCTTGTGCGAACGAGTCGCATAAGCGTGGAACGGTTCATCGGGACAACATCTGGTGGTCACCGGGAAAGGTGATGATCGCGGCGGATTTCCGCCGGCCAGGAGGACGTACACATGGGGCACTCGCACGGGCATGGTCATGGACACGGTCACGGGCATGGACACGGTCACGAGCATGGGGACGACCACCACCATCATCCGAACGCGGAGCTGGACGCGTCGACGCTGGCGGCGTTGGACGAGTCGGTGCCGGACAGTGAGCTGTCGCCGGCCGAGGTGAGCCGGCGGGGGTTGCTGCGGTCGGCGGGCATTCTCGGGGGTACGGCGGCGCTCGCGGTGAGTGGCGCGCAGTTCGCGGCCGCGGCCGCGCCGAAGGACGGGTTCGTGTTCAAGCACGGCAACCGTCCGAACGTCTGGCTGGCCGGCGACCACCACATCCACACCCAGCTCAGCTCCGACGGCATGTACCGGGTGATCGACCAGGCCCGGCACGCGGCGGCGTACGGACTGGACTGGCTGGTGATCACCGACCACGGCGGCGCGACGCACGCCCGGATCGGGGTCGACCTGGTCAACCCGCAGATCAAGGCGGCCCGTGCGGAGTTGCGCGACACGCTGATCTTCCAGGGCCTGGAGTGGAACATCCCGGCCGCCGAGCACGGCACCGTCTTCGTCGCCCCGGGCAGCCGGGAGGTCGACGTACTCAAGCAGTTCGAGAACAGCTACGACGGCAGCGTGAACAACGCGGGCTCGAACTCGCCCGCCAACGAGGCGCTCGCGGTGTCCGGCATCCAGTGGCTCGGTCAGCAGGTCGACAAGCGCCGGGTCGCGGACGCACTGTTCCTCGCGAACCACCCGGCCCGCAACGGCATCGACAGCCCGCACGAGATCCGCAACTGGCGCGACGCCGACCCGCGGATCGCGGTCGGGTTCGAGGGTGCGCCCGGGCATCAGGCCGGCGGCCTGCCGAAGGGGATCGGCGCGGCCGGCCCGCGCGGCCTCTACGGCAACGCACCGAACCCGAACTCCTTCCCCGGCTACCCGGCCGAGAGCTACCGCACCTGGGGCGGCTTCGACTGGATGACGGCGACCGTCGGCGGCCTGTGGGACAGCCTGCTCGCCGAGGGCAAGCCGTGGTGGATCAGCGCCAACTCCGACTCGCACGTGAACTGGAACGAGACTTCCCGCCGCCCTGACGGCTCCAGCCAGGAGCAGTTCGACCGCGACGGCCGCTACATGGATCCGGTCTACGGCAACGCGGTCAACGCGACCGCAAGCGACTTCTGGCCGGGCTTCTACAGCCGCACGCACGTCGGCGCCGACCGGCGCGACTACCTGTCGGTGATGGAGGGCCTGCGCAACGGCCGCGTCTGGGTCGACCACGGCGCGCTGGTCAAGGGCGTCGAGGTCGAGGTCCGCGAGGTCGGCCAGCGGTACGGCGAACCGCTCGGTGGCGCGCTGATCGTGCGGAAGGGCCGGCCGGTCGAACTCGTCGTACGGATCACCACGCAGACCGTCCCGAACTGGGCGAACTTCGTGCCGACGCTGAACCGGGTCGACGTGATCCGCGGCTCGGTGACCGGTCCGGTCAGCGACCGCGACACGTTCACCACGCCGAACACCAAGGTCGTCAAGCAGTGGGACACCTCGGGCAAGCGCGGCACCTTCGAGCTGGTGTACCCGCTGGGCAAGGCCGAGGAAGCGCAGTACGTGCGCGTCCGCGGCAGCGACGGGCACCGTAGCCAGCCCGGGTACCTCGGTGCGGCCGTCGACCCGGCCGGACCGCAGCTCGACGTGGTCGGCGACGCGGACCCGTGGGTCGACCTGTGGTTCTACACCAACCCGATCTGGGTGCTGCCGAAGTAAGGACGTGACGTGATCATCGCGATCGACGCGGACAGCCAGGACACGGCCGCGGCCGACCACCTGCTGTACGACCTGCTCGACGCCGTGGACCAGCCGGTCGTCGCCTGCACCCACATGGTGTCAGGCGCCGACCGCCCGCACGTGGCGGTGTCGCTCACCAGCACCGCCGACCTGGCCGAACCGATCCGCTCGGCGGTCGCCGGCCGGGACGTCGGTCTGGCGATCACCCGGCCCGGTGCCTCCGAGCCGGAGCTGGCCGGCCCGAGCCGGCTCGTTCGCGGCGCGTACGTCGCCGCCGTCGAAGCGGCCCTGGGTACGTCGGGACGCGTGGTCCGCTGGCCCGGTCACGAGCTGGGCCACGGCGTACTGCCCGCCGCCGAGCTCCGCACCCGCTGCGGGATCGACCACCTGGAAGGTGTCGGCGGTGTGCCGGTCGAGGACGACACCTTGATCGACACGCTCGACTTCCTCCGCCCGCTCCGCCGCGACGGCCGCCTGGTCCTCCAGGTCCAGCCCGCCGCCGGCGACGTACTCATCCCGTTCGAGCTCCAGCACCAGCAGAAGTGCTGCGCCGACCACTGAGCAGCGAGCTACTGTCGAAACATGGGCAGTAGGACCGGAAAGTTCCTCGGCGTCCCGTACGACTGGCGGCGCCCGACCTTGGACCGGACGAGGTCACGCTGGTGGAATCCCGACGACCCGCGGCTGTTCACGCCGAAGGTCCTCGGCTGGGGCTTCGACATCAACTTCGCCCGCCTGTTCGGCCGGCGCCCGCACGACGACTCAGCCCCAGGCAGCTGAATCCCGCAGGACGTCGGGCAACTCGCCGATGACGCCCAGGCGCTGAGTGCAGCGGGTCAGTGCGACGTACAGGTCCCGCAGGCCGCGGGGTGACTCGATCACGATGCCGTCGGGGTCGACGACCAGGACGGAGTCGAACTCGAGGCCCTTCGCCTCGCGGGCACTCAGCACCGTGACGCCGGTGAGGTTGGCGACCGCCTCCTGCACGAGCTCGAGCCGGCTGCGGGACGTGATGATCCCGACCTGTCCGTACTGCGTCTCCTCCGCGGCGATCTTGTCGACGTACAGCGCCTGCTCGGCCGCGGGAACGTCCGCGTGCCAGGGCTTCACGCCGGTCGACCGCACGGATCGCGGCGCCCGCGCCGACGGGTCGACCTCGCGCAGGACGTCGCTTGCGAGATCCATCACCTCGGCCGGGGTGCGGTAGTTCAGGGTGAGCTCGGCCAGCCGCCAGCGATCGCCGAACGTCTCGCCGAGCGCGGCGGACCAGCTCGTCCCGCCACCGATCGCGCCGGTCTGCGCGACATCGCCGACCACGGTCATCGAACGCAGCGGACACCGGCGCGCGATCGCCCGCCACGCCATCGGGGTCAGCTCCTGCGCCTCGTCCACGATCACGTGCCCGTAGGTCCAGCGCCGATCGGCCGCGGCCCGGTCCGCCAGCGTGCGGTCGTCGTCCGCCTCGTACCGCTCGGCCAGCGCCTCGGCGTCGAGGATGTCCTTCGCGGTCAGGATCTCCGCGTCGTCGTCATCGTCGAAGTCGGTCGAGCCCGACCCGGACAACACGTCCAGCGCACCCTGCGCATAGGCGACCGCCCGGGCCCGGGCCGCCCGTTCGCGCGCCGCCTCGGTGCCGTCGTCGCCGAGCAACTCGGCCGCTTCGTCGAGCAGCGGTACGTCGGACGGGCTCCAGTCGTCGCCGTACCTCAGGAGGTGCTCGCGCTCGAGTGCGCTCAGCTGCGGCGCGGCGAGCGCCAGCCGGTCCTCGTCGCCGTACAGGTCCTCGAGGAGTTTCCGCGGGCTGAGCAGCGGCCAGAGCTGGTCGAGGAGCGCCTGCACGGCGGGCTCCGCGAGGACCTCTTTGCGCAGCTCGGCCAGGTCGTACTCGTCGAGGATCATCTCGCCGTCGAGCGGGTCGATGCCGATCAGCTCGGCGTACTGGTTCGTCAGGTGGTCGACCATCTCGGTCAGGAAGAACGGTCGGGCCTGGTTGTGCGTGAGGTTCCGGTTGCGGGCCCTGGTCCGCACCGCGTCGCACACCGACGGGTCGAGGGTGAGCTCGGTCCGGTCGACGGTGACGTGGATCGGGCGGTCCGGCAGCCACTGCCGGTCGGCGACCGCCTTCGCGACCACCTCGGCCATCACCGTGCGGCCCTTGACCTCGGCGCTCTCCGGCGTCTCCGGTCGGGTCGCCGTCAGGCCCGGGTACAGCTCGGCGATCGTGACCAGGCGGACACCGTCCTCGCCGAGGGACGGCAGCACCTGGCCGATGAACCGCAGGAACGCCGCATTCGGCCCGACGACGAGAATTCCGCGCTTTTCCAGTTGCTCACGATGCGTGTAAAGCAGAAATGCCGCCCGGTGCAACGCGATCGCGGTCTTTCCGGTGCCCGGGCCGCCCTGGACGACCAGGATTCCGGGCAGTTCGGAGCGGATGATCCGGTCCTGGTCGGCCTGGATCGTCTGGACGATCGACTCCATCCGCCCGGTCCGGCGGGCGTCCAGCGCCTTCAGCAGGACGGCCTCGCCGATCACGCCCGTACCGGGCTTGGACGGGTCCGCTGCGTCCCGCTCCAGGTCGAGCTGCTCGTCCTGGACGTCGACCACCTTCCGCAGCCGGGTCTGGATGTGCCGGCGCCGGACGACGCCGTGGTTCGCCACCGCGGTCGCGATGTAGAACGGCCGCGCGGCGGGCGCACGCCAGTCGACCAGCAAGGGTTCGTAGTCGGCGTCGTGCAATCCGATCCGGCCGAGGTGCAGGATCTCGCCGTCGGCGCTGTCGAGGCGGCCGAAGTACAGGCCCTCCTCGGCGGCGTTCAGCCGGGCCTGGCGCAGCTTCAGATCACGGATCCGCCCGTCCCGCTGGTGCAGGGCCTGGGCGTTGCGGGTCTGGACCAGTTGGGCCTCGCTCGCGCGCTGCTCGGCCCGCTCGCGCTCGGCGTCCAGCGCGGCGTAGAACGTGGTCAGGTGCGCCTGCTCGGCGTGGACCGGATTCGGCAATTCCTACCCCTTGTGTTAAAATGCGGACCGTTGGTTATCAGGCCGCATTTCGGTATTTCTGGTGGCAGCCAACAAATCCTTGAGTTTATCTCCTTCCGCAGCTTTTCTGTACTGCGCTCTGTCCCGGGCCCGGCCCGTGGTGCACCATCGGGGGATGGTGTCCCACTACATCGTCCCGCCGTACCTGCTCGAGCAGCTCGAGCGCACCGTGGACGACCCCAACCTCCGTGCCCGCTACCGGCAGTCGCTGCAGCACGACGCCGTCCTGCGCACACGCCCCGCCGCCGGGCTCGCCCGGTCGACCGAGGCCGGCGGCCTGCAGCGCGAGGTGTACGACGCCGAGCACGAGACGAACCTGCCCGGCACCCCGGCCCGCGCCGAGGGCGAGGATCCGGTCCAGGACGAGTCGGTGAACCAGGCGTACGACGGGACCGGCGCGACCTGGAGGATGTTCAGCGAATGCTTCGGCCGCGACTCGATCGACGGGCAGGGGCTCGTGCTCACGTCGACCGTGCACTACGACCGCGGGTACTCGAACGCGTTCTGGGACGGTGCACAGATGGTCTTCGGTGATGGGGACGGCGAGATCTTCGCCGGCTTCACGGGGTCGGTCGACGTCACCGGGCACGAGCTCACCCACGGCGTCACGCAGTACACCGCGAACCTCGCGTACGAAGGCCAGTCGGGCGCGCTGAACGAGAGCATCTCCGACGTCTTCGGCTCCCTCGCCAAACAGCACCATCTCGGCCAGAGCACCGAGGAGGCCGACTGGCTGATCGGCGAGGGCCTGTTCATGCCCAGCGTCCAGGGCGTCGCGCTCCGCTCGATGAAGGCCCCGGGCACGGCGTACGACGACCCGCGGCTCGGCCGGGACCCGCAGCCCGACCACATGTCCGGCTACATCGAGACCGAGAACGACAACGGCGGCGTCCACCTCAACTCCGGCATCCCCAACCGCGCCTTCTACCTGACCGCCGCGGCCATCGGCGGCAACGCGTATGACGACGCCGGCAAGATCTGGTACACCACGCTCACGTCCGGCACCCTCTCCGAGAACAGCACCTTCGAGGACTTCGCCAGGGCGACCCAGGCCAGCGCGGAACAGCTGTACGGCGAGGACTCCGACCAACTCGCCGCCGTCACGCGGGCCTGGCAGACCGTCGGCGTCCTCCCCACCGACCAGCCTGACCTGATGAGCGCCGCGCAGACCGAGCTACAACCCAGCAGGCCACCGTCCCCACCGCCGGCGCCCGAGGAATGAGCGGTGGTTGACCTCAAGTGTTGTTGAGGTACTAGCGTCGCTCGGGTGACTGTTCATCCGCTGCGGCTGGCGCTGCTGACGCGCAACCTGGATGCCGGGCGGTTCGGGACGCTGGTCACGCAGTGGTTCGCCCGGCAGGTCGAGCGCAGTGACGAGTTCAAGCTCGACCTGGTGGATCTGAGTGTGGTCGGGCTCGTGGAGCTGCCGCGGCGGATCGAGGACGCGGACGCGGTGGTGATCGTCACGGCCGAGTACAACCACGCGTATCCGGGGGACCTGAAGACCGCGATCGACGCCGTACGACGGCCTTGGTACGGCAAGCCGGTCGCGTTCGTCGTCTACGGCGGCCGGTCGGGCGGGCTGCGCGCGGCCGAGCAGCTCCGGCTGGTCTTCGGCGAACTGCACGCGGTCACGATCCGCGACACGCTCGGTTTCCACGAGACGGACCTCACTCCGGCCGGTGAGCCGGTCGATCCCACGACGCCGGGTGCCGCCGCCGCACTGCTCCGGCAGCTCGCGTGGTGGGCCCGCCCGTTGCGTGATGCTCGGGCGCAAACGCCGTACCCGGAATAGCCACACCCCGGTCACGGTTGGTGGTTCATCGTGAGTGCCGAACCGATGCCGCTGTCCGTGCTCGACCTTTCGCCGGTGCCGACGGGTTCTCGCCCGTCCCAGGCGCTGCACGAGACCCTTGAACTGGCCCGCACCGCGGAGGCCGCCGGCTACCACCGGTACTGGCTGGCCGAGCATCACAACATCCCCAGCGTGGTCAGCACGAGCCCCGAGGTGATGATCGCGGCGGTCGCCGCCGCCACCTCGACCATCCGGGTCGGCTCCGGCGGCATCATGCTGCCGAACCACTCACCGCTCAAGGTCGCCGAGACGTTCCGCGTCCTGGCCGGTCTGTACCCGGACCGCATCGACCTCGGAATCGGCCGCGCGCCCGGCACGGACCAGCGCACCGCGCTCGCCCTGCGCCGCAGCCGGGAGGCGCTCGGCGCCGACGACTTCACCGAGCAGTACGCCGAGCTCCGCGCGTACGCCGAGGGTTTCCCGGCCGGGCACCCGTTCGAGCCGATCTCGGCCCAGCCGGACGACGTTCCGCTGCCGCCGGTCTGGATCCTCGGTTCCAGCACGTACGGCGGTCAGGCGGCGGCCATCCTCGGGACCGGCTTCGCGTACGCCGGCCACTTCGGGACCCTCGATCCGGCCGGGGTGATCTCGGAGTACCGGACGAACTTCCAGCGGTTCGAGCACGAGTCGGAGCCGCACGCGATCCTCGCGCTGGCCGCGATCGTCGCGGAGACCGAAGAGCGGGCACAGCAACTCGCCCGCGCCAACGCCCTCTCGATGCTCCGCCTCCGCTCCGGCCGGCCGGGTCCGCTCCCGTCCCCGGAGGAAGCCGAGGCCTACCCGTGGTCGGACGCCGAGCTGGCCGCCGTCGAGGAATGGGCCGGACTGGTCTCCGTCGGCACCCCTGACCAGGTGGTCGCCGACCTGAGCCGCCGAGCCACCTCGGCCGGCGCCGACGAACTCATCATCACCACGAACATCCACGACCCGGCCGAACGCCGTCACTCGTTCGAGCTCCTCGCTGCCGCCTGGGGCCTGAAGCCCCGCTAGCCCGCACCCCGGACGTGCTCGAAGATCAGGCTCGTCTCGGCATGCACCACCGCTGGATCGGCGGTCAGATGATCCAGCACGAACTCACGCAGCGCGTCCGGTGAGGCCGCTGACACGTGCAGCAGGTAGTCGTTTGCGCCGCTGACATGGAAGAGCGACAGCACTCCCGGTAGCGCCGGGACCTTGCGCCGGAACCGGTCGATCTCGTCGCGGGAGTGCGCACCGATCCGGATCGCGACCAGCGCCTGCAGTGGCTGCCCGAGCGCGCCCAGGTCCACGTCGGCGTGGAACCCGCGGATGACGCCGCGCTCGCGCAGCGAACGCACCCGCGTCAGGCAGGTCGACGGCGCGATGCCGGTCGCCTCGGCGAGGGCGTTGTTCGGCATCCGGCCGTCGGCAGCCAGCAGCCGGACCAGCTCCCGATCCACCTCGTCGAGCCCGCCGGGCAGCGGCCGCGGGGCCGGTCCGGGGCTCCGACGATCCTTCGGCATGGCACCACTGTAGAGCGCGTCCACAGAATCCACAGCGTGTGGATAGGCCTGTGGATGAACTTTCTTCGGAACTCTTGCGGTAGATCCGCAGAAGATTCCATCCTCCTCTCGATCCCAGCTGTGGAGGAGGCCCCGGATGACCCAGCTCGACACCCGGTCGGTGCACGCCGGCCGCGATGACCTGACCGCTCTCGGCGTCCACGTCCCGCCGATCGACCTGTCCACGACCTACCCGCTGCCCTCGGTGGACACCGGCGGAGCGTCGTACGACGCGCTCGCGGAGGGCCGCGGCCCGGACGGCGGCAGCCTCGTCTACCAGCGGTTGTGGAACCCCACCGTCGCGCGCTTCGAGGACGCGCTGGCCGAGCTCGAGCACACCGACGGCGCGGTCGCGTTCGGCTCTGGCATGGCCGCCCTCACCGCCTGCCTGCTCGCTGCCGTCGCGGGCGGCCGCCCCCACGTGGTCGCCGTACGGCCGCTCTACGGCGGGACGGACCACTTGTTATCCACAGGTCTGCTGGGGACGACGGTCACCTGGGCCGACGTGACGGACGTCGCCTCGGCGGTCCGCGCCGACACCGGGCTGGTGATCGTGGAGACGCCGGCCAACCCGAGCGTGGAGCTTGTGGATATCTCCGCGGTGGTCCGCCAGGCGGGCGACGTCCCCGTGCTCGTGGACAACACCTTCGCGACGCCGGTCCTGCAGCAGCCGGCCCGGCACGGGGCGAGCCTGGTGTTGCACTCGGCAACCAAGTACCTCGGCGGTCATGGCGACGTGATGGGTGGCGTCGTCGCGGCCGGCGTGGAGTGGGTCGGCCGGCTCCGGCAGATCCGCGCGGTGACAGGTGGTCTGCTGCACCCGTTGGCGGCGTACGAACTGCACAGGGGACTGCAGACGCTGCCGGTTCGGGTGCGGGCGCAGCAGGCCACCGCCATCAAGGTCGCCGACTGGCTCTCCGCCCAGCCGGTCGTCGAGCGGGTGCACTACCCCGGCCTGTCCGACGCCCAGGGCCTCATCGGCCGCCAGCAAGCCGGCCCAGGCGCAGTCCTGGCCTTCACCGTGACCGGGGGCTACACCGCAGCCGCCCGAGTCGCCGGATCCCTCCACCTGATCACCCACGCCGTGTCACTGGGCGGCGTAGACACCCTGCTCCAGCACCCTGCCGCCCTGACCCACCGCCTGGTCACGGCGGAGGCGAAGCCCGCCGCAGGTCTACTCCGCTTGAGTCTGGGGCTGGAAGACCCCGAAGACCTCACAGCCGACCTGGCCCAAGCCCTCGCCTCAGCCCAGGCCTGACCCGGCCTTCCCTCCCTACTCTCGCCGGCCGTCAGGCCGGCACTGGAGTCGGTCGGGTGAGGACTCGGTCGATGATGCCGTAGTCGCGGGCGGCTTCGGGTGTGAACCAGCGGTCCCGGTCGAAGTCGGTGGTGATGCGGTCGAGCGACTGCCCGGTGCGGTCGGCGATCAGATGCGCCAGGTCCTCCCGCGCCTTGATCGCCTGCTCGGCCTGCACCTTGATGTCACTCGCCGTACCACCCATGCCACCGGTCGGCTGGTGCATCATGATCCGCGCGTGCGGCAGCGCGTACCGCTTCCCCGGCGCACCGCAGGTCAGCAGCACCTGCCCCATCGACGCGACCATCCCCATCGCGTACGTCGCCACGTCGTTGCTGATGAAGCTCATCGTGTCGTAGATCGCCAGCCCGGCCGACACCGAGCCGCCGGGGGAGTTGATGTAGAGCGAGATGTCCGCCTTCGGGTCCTCGGCGTTCAGCAGGATCAGCTGCGCGCACAGCGCGTTGGCGTTCTCGTCCTTGATCTCGTCGCCGAGGACGAGGATGCGCTGCCAGAGCAGGCGCTCGTAGATGTGCCGGTCCAGGTTGTTCGGTAGCTCGCTCATGCTCCCCAGCCTGCGGTCGAGCGTCCGGAAACGGTCAGGAATCTGCCCGTGGCAGATCTGCCCGCCGCAGACCTGGCCGGGATGGCACACTCGATACAGGACATCCGGAGGCGAGGAGGGCCACGACGTGTTGCTACGCCAGGTGATCGGGAACGTCTTCCGCCGGTTGCGGCGCGAGCGGGGGATCACCCTGCGCGAGCTCGCCGAGCTGGCCCAGGTGTCGGTGCCCTACCTGTCCGAGATCGAGCGCGGCCGCAAGGAGCCGTCTTCGGAGATCCTCGCCGCGATCTGCCGCGCGCTGGACCTCGAGCTGACCGACCTGCTGGCCGAGGTGCAGTTCGACCTGGCCACCGCGGTCCGCGCCACGCTGCCGATCCATCTCCAGACCGCCGCGATCCGGGTCGAGCAGTCGGCGCCCCCGCGCATCACCTCGTCCCCGCGCGCGTACTCCGCTTCCGCCCAGGCGTTCGCCCTGGTCGCTTAGTTGGTGCGCTGGTACGACAACCCGGCCGCACGTGCCTGGCGTACGGCGCCGGCACCGGCCGAGGTCCTGGCGTTCCACCAGAGCCTCCCCGGTTACCGCCCGACCCCGCTGACCGCGGTCCCGTCGCTGGCGGCCGAGTTCGGCGTCGGCCAGGTCCTGGTGAAGGACGAGTCGCACCGGCTCGGCCTGCCCGCGTTCAAGGCGCTCGGCGCGTGGTGGGCGATCCACCGCGCGGTCCAGGACCACCCGGGTCCGGTGGAGCTCGTCACCGCGACCGACGGCAACCACGGTCGTGCTGTCGCACGCCGGGCCGCGATGCTCGGTCTGCCGTCGCACGTGTTCGTCCCCGATGTGGTGAGTGAGGCGGCGATCGACGCGATCCTCTCCGAGGGCGCCACGGTGACCGTCGTACCCGACACGTACGACGCCGCGGTCGCCGAGGCAGCGTCGTACGCGGCAGATCGTCGTTTGTTGATCCAGGACTCGGCGTGGCCCGGGTACGAGGTAGTGCCGCAGCACATCGTCGACGGGTACTCGACGCTCTTCCGGGAGATCGACGTACCGCCCGATCTGGTCGTCGTACCGATGGGAGTGGGGTCGATCGCCCAGGCCGCCGTCACGCACTACCGCAGTGGTTCGGTGGCGTCTGCCCTGCTCGGTGTCGAGCCCGCGACCGCCTCCTGTGTCACCACCAGCCTTCTGGCCGGTGAGCTGGTGACTGTGCCGACTGGCAAGACGGTGATGGCCGGACTGAACTGCGGTACGCCATCAACGCTCGCCTGGCCCGTTCTGCGCTCAGGACTCGACTACGCGGTCACCGTCTCGGACGAGGAGGCTTTGCAGGCCGCGGACGATCTCAAGGCCGGCGGCATTTCTTCGGGCCCGAGTGGTGCCGCCACACTCGCCGGCCTCCGCGCGGCCCGGGACCGCTTGGACCTCCGCGCGGACAGCACAGTCATCCTCATCAGCACCGAGGGCGCGCTCGGATAAACCACCTGCTCGCGGTGCCGAGTACGCCTAGCCTGACCGTGTGCACCACATCAGACGGCGTCCACCGGCGGTGCCCGGATCGATCCCCGCCGTACTGAAGATGTTCGAGTCCGAGGTCCGTTTCTATCGGGAGATCGCGCCGGTCGTCGAAGTGCGGGTGCCTGCCTGCTACGAGGCCGAGGAGACCGCCGAGGGAACGGTGCTGGTGCTCGAGGACTTGTCGGCGTGGCGGCCCGGAGCCGAGCCGGCCGCGGGAGCAGCCGCCCTCCGGTCTCTCCACGATCGATGGTCCGGCCGCGCGCCGGCGCAATGGCCGTGGCTGCGGCCAACCGGTGCCGCTGTGGACCTCGTGGCCCGGTTGTACGACGAGACCTGGCCGCGGGTGGCCGCACGCGGGGACCTCTTGCCATCGGTGCGAGCGCTTGGTGAGCGTTTGGTCGGCCAGGTCGAGGTCGTTGAAGGTCAGCTGGCCGGAGCCGGGGAACTCACCCTGGCGCACGGCGATGCGTCCGGACAGAATCTGCGGACCGGTCCCGACGGCGAGATCGCCTTCCTGGACTGGGAAGACGTGTCGGCCGCGCCGGGTGCGGTGGATCTGGCCTGGTTCCTGGTGTCGACGGTCGAGCCCGAGCGATGGGACGAACCCCTGGAGGCCTACGGGCCGTGTCCGGGCCTGGTCGACGCCATGCCGTCGACCGCGGTCCAGGGTTTCCTCAGCCTGGCGGACTGGCCCGAGGGCTCCCGCGAGTCTGCCGCCTGGAACGCCCGCCTGGAAGCGGCCGCGGCGGTGCTGGTGTGAAGTACGTGGTGCGATTCCCGGTGGACGATCGGGAGTTGTCGGCGTTGCATGCGCTCGCGTTCGGGAGTGAGCTCGAGGTCCAGGCGTGGGCGGCGCGGCTGGAGCGGTGGGCGCTGACCTGGGTAGGGGCCTTCAGCAACGATCAGCTGGTCGGGTTCGTACAGGTGTGCTGGGACGGCGGCGCGCATGCGTTCGTCCTGGACACCGCCGTCCATCCCGATCACGGCCGGCAGGGGATCGGGAGACAGCTGGTGCTCGCCGCTGCCGAGGAGGCGAAGGCCGCCGGATGTGAGTGGCTGCATGTCGACTACGAGCCGCATCTGAAGGCCTTCTACGAGGACGCGTGCGGCTTCCGGCCGACGGACGCCGGGCTGCTCAAACTCCGATAGCCGTCAGGCGCTCGGTCGAGATGCACGAGGTCAGGCAGCGTTCCTTCTGGTCGCCGAGGAGATCCGCGGTCCAGGTGGTGAAGCCGCCGTCGCCGAGGTCGGCTCCGTCGCGGCCGATGCCGAGCGCCGTACCCGAGTAGTAGTTCGCGCTCTTCGTCCGGTCGGCATCCTCGACCAGCTCGACCTTCAACGCCGGGCGCACGGTGTCGTCGATCCGCTCCCGCACCGCCGACGCCGTGAACATGGTGAAGCTGAGGTCGGCCCCGTCACCCAGTACGTCGTGCCAGAAGCGCAGGTGGTCGATGAGCAGCTCCGCCTCGGTCCGCCCGGAGCCGGTGTCCCGCGCACTCGACACCAGGACGAACAGCTCGAAGTGCGCGAACATCCCCGGCCCGTCGACCGCCTGCGCGCGGACCACCCGCTGGCACGCGGCCAGGTCGACCCGGGTCTGTCCGGCACGACGCCGTACGGCGGCCTCGATCGCGAGCTCGTTGGTGGGGTCGCTGGCGACCTCGGTCCCGCGGATCGTGCTGACGACCTGGTGCTGGTTGATGGTCGCCATCGCGGACGACGTACCGAGCGGTGTCACCGGAGACAGCTCGACGCCCGCGAACTTCGCGGGCAGGCGCTCCCACAAGTGGTTCTGGGTCTTCACCAGCCTGCGCGGATCGGTGGTCGACGGCCGGACGAACCGGTCCTGCTGCCACCGCCGCAGCAACCGGGCCGGCGTCACCTTGGCAGCGCGCTCGCGACTCACGTCCAGCAGCACCGACTGCAGCTCGGACTGGCTCAACCCGTCGACCAGGGCGGCCCGGCTGCCCTCCGGCAGCTTCGCCCAGAACCGTTCGCTGACGTCTCCCATCGCCCCACTGTGCCGGAACCCGGGCGGAAACCGCTCCCCAATTAGCTCTGTACCTACTAGTATGTTCAGCACTCGACCGAGAGGGGACGCCGTGTACGCGATGCAGTACGAGATCTCGTTGCCGACCGACTACGACATGGGCATCATTCGCCGCCGGGTGGAGACGACCGGTCATCGGCTCGACGACTTCGACGGACTCGGCCTGAAGGCGTACCTGATCCAGGACCGGGCGAACGGTGCGATGGTCAACCAGTACGCGCCCTTCTACCTGTGGAACGACCCGGCCGGGATGGGCCGGTTCCTGTGGGGCGGCGGCTTCTTCACCGCGATCTGTACGTCGTTCGGCCGGCCGCCGGTGCGGCACTGGACCGGGGTCGAGGCGCTGGCCGGGCCGGACGTGGATCAGCCGGCGCTGAGCGCTACCAAGCACACGCAGTCGCTGACCCCGGACGTGGATCCCACGGATCCGGTGACCGCCGCGGTCGAGACCCTTCGCGCGACGGCGGGCCTGGCGCAGGTGCACTCCACCGCGGTCGCTGTGGATCCGACCCGATGGGAGCTCGTCCACTTCACGCTGTGGAGTGGTCCCGAGCCGGGTGCGGTGCCGGGAACGCGCTACCAGGTGCTGCACTTGTCCACACCTGGCACAAAAGAACTGCTGCGCGGCTGAAATCGCCGTATCTTCTTGGACATGAGATACCCGAGCCCGCACCTTTGACCTTCTGACCGACCCGACCGCCTGCCACGCGGCTTGTCCGCGCGCATCGTCGCCTTCGAGGCGCTGCAGGACTTCATCCCGCTCTATCCGCTGTACCAGCTGCTCTTCGCCGATCACGGACTGTCGGCGGCCCAGATCTCGACGCTGTTCGTCATCTGGTCGACGACCTCGTTCGTCCTCGAGGTGCCGTCGGGTGCCTGGGCGGACACGTACTCGCGGCGCAAGCTGCTGGTTCTCGGTGCACTGATCAGCGCGCTGGGTTATGCCGCGTGGATCACGCTGCCGTCGTTCGCCGGCTTCGCGCTCGGCTTCGTGCTCTGGGGTACGTCGTCGGCGCTGATCTCCGGCACCTTCGAAGCCTTCGTGTACGACGAGCTCGCGGCCCGCAACCGCACCGAACGCTACGCGAGCCTGCTCGGCCGAGCGAGGTCCGCGTCGTTCGTGGCGAACCTGGTGGCGACCGCGCTGGCGACGCCGCTGTTCGACCTCGGTGGATACACGTTGGCCGGAGTCGTCAGTGTCATGAGCTGCTTGATCCAGGCGGTGGTTGCGTGGTCGCTGCCCGAAGCACGGCCGGTGGAGGACGCTCGCGAGTCGGATGAGCCCGGCGCGAGGGCGGCGTTCGCCAACTACCTGCACATGCTGCGCTCCGGTGTGACGGAGGTGCTGACCAACCGTCTGGTCCGGCGAGCGGTGGCGCTGGTCGCGTTGCTCGGTGGCTTCCTGGCGTTCGACGAGTACTTCCCGTTGCTCGCCCGGGAGGCCGGTGCGAGCACCGGCGCGATCCCGCTGCTGATCGCCGGTACGGTCGCCGCCCAGGCGATCGGCGGTGCGCTCGCGGGACCGGCGTACAGGTTGCCTGCGGCAACCTTTGCGGCCGGGCTGGCGGCGACGGCGGTGCTGATCGCGGCCGGCTCGCTCAGCGGCTCGGTCTGGGGCTTCCTGCCGATCGCGGTCGGGTACGGCCTCATGCAGCTGGTGATCGTCGTGTCGGAGTCCCGGTTGCAGGATGCGATCACCGGACCGGCGCGGGCGACCGTGACCTCGGTGTCGGGGTTCTTCGCCGAGGTCTTCGCGGTCGCGGTCTATGCGGGGTTCGCGGTGGGATCGATCTGGTTCACGATGTCGATCCTGGTCGCCGCGCTGACGATCCCGGTCCTGCTGACGGCCCTCGTCGTACCGTTCGCCCTCCCGGCGCCGCGCGATTCGGTGAGCGCCGAAGTGTCCGAGACCTAGCCTCACATCATGGGCAGAGGAAGCGTTCCAACAGCATGAGGAAACAGGGGTTGCCGGCCGCCGGTGCGGCCGCGGTGACGGTGGTGTTGTGGGCATCGGCGTTCGTCGCGATCCGGCATGTCGGTCAGGAGATCTCGGCCGGCGCCCTGTCCCTGGGCAGGTTGCTGGTCGGCAGCGTCCTGCTCGGGATCTTCGTGTTCACCCGGCCGCGGCGCTGGCCGGCGCGGGCGGACTGGAAGTTCCTGCTGCTCTGCGGTCTGCTCTGGTTCGGCGTCTACAACCTCGCGCTGAACGAGGCCGAGCGCCGCCTCGATGCGGGGACGACGGCGATGCTCGTGAACATCGGCCCGTTGCTGATCGCACTGCTGGCCGGCGTGCTGCTGCACGAAGGCTTCCCGCGGCAGCTCGTGATCGGCAGCGTCGCCGCGTTCGGCGGTGTCGTCCTGATCGGGCTGTCGTCGTCCTCGGGCACGGCCGAGACCTGGGGTGTCCTGCTCTGCCTGGCGGCCGCCGCGGCGTACGCGATCGGTGTCGTGTCGCAGAAGCCGCTGCTCGCCCGGCTGCCCGCGCTCGAGGTGACCTGGCTGTCGTGCCTGATCGGCGCGGTCGCGTGCCTGCCGTTCGCGCCGACGCTGGTCCGGGAGGCGGGCGACGCCAAGGTGTCGACCATCTGGTGGGTGGTCTTCCTCGGCGCGTTCCCGACCGCGATCGCCTTCACGACCTGGGCCTACGCGCTGGCCCGGACGACGGCCGGCCGGATGGGTGCGACGACGTACCTGGTTCCGCCGTTGACGATCTTCCTCGGCTGGCTGCTGCTCGACGAGAGCCCGGCGCCGCTGGCGTACCTCGGCGGTGTGCTCTGCCTGATCGGGGTCGCGATCTCCCGCTATCGGCGGCGGACCGTGGCGACTGCAGCGACCCCGGCGGTCAACGTGGACAGCCCGGATTCGAAGCCGCTGTCGAAGTCGTAGGCCAGACCTTCGGGTCCGAGTTGGCCGACGATGCGGGCGAGGGTGGGCGCTTTGCCCACCGGCAGCCCCTCCACGCGGGTGAGTAGATCGGGCGCGAGTTCGAAGGTGTCGGCGCGGACCGACGCCTCGCCCAGACTGAATCCGTGGATGAAGTCGATGAGGGTGTTTGCCGACTCGAAGACTTGCCGCGGTGACAGGCCGGCCCGGTCGAGCGCGCGGTAGAACGGCTCCATCGTGACGACCACGACGTCCGACACCGCGGACGTGTCCGACAGCACCTGCAGGGCGAGATTCGGGTGCGCCCGGAGTGCGTTGCGATAGGCCCGCGCGGCGTCCTTGAGTTGCTCGTCCCACGGCACGGTGTCGCCCGGATCCGGGTACTCGAGTCCGGCGAACACCAGCTCGGCCAGGCCGGCCAGGACGGCGGCCTTGTTCGGCAGGTGGTGGTAGAGCGACATCGGGTTGACCTCGAGCGTCGCGGCGAGCCGCCGCATGGTCAGCGCGTCGATGCCCTCGTCATCGACGATCCGCAGCGCCGCGGTCAGGATCGCCTCCCGGCTCAGTCGCTCCTCCCCGGCCCGGGGCCGTCCGGAGCGCTTGCCAGCGGTAACCATACGTCGTATGGTACATAATCATACAGCGTATGGAAAAAGGAGGAGGCGGCATGCAGCCGTTGGCGGGGAAGGTGGCGCTGGTGACCGGCGGGAGCCGGGCGGCCGGGCGGGGGATCGCGGTCGAGCTCGGCGCCGCCGGCGCGACCGTGTACGTGACCGGTCGCAGCACCCGGGCCGGGCGGTCGGAGATGAACCGGCCGGAGACGATCGAGGACACCGCGGAGCTCGTCGACGCGGCCGGCGGCCACGGCATCGCCGTACCGGTCGACCATCTCGTGCCTGAGCAGGTGCGCGACCTGATCGACCGGATCGAGCGCGAGCAGGGCGCGCTGCACATCCTGGTGAACGACATCTGGGGTCAGCACGGCGAGCCCGAGTGGGACAAGACGGTGTGGGAGAGCGATCTCGAAGGCGGTCTGCGGCTGCTGCAGCTCGGCGTCCACACGCACGCGATCACCAGCCACTACGCACTGCCGCTGCTGATCAAGTCACCCGGTGGCCTGGTCGTCGAGATGACCGACGGCACGAACGACTACAACGCCGACCACTACCGGGTCTCGTTCTTCTACGACGTCGCGAAGGGCGCCGTCAGCCGGATGGCATTCGCGCTTGCCCACGAGCTCGACCAGTACGACGCGACCGCGGTCCTGCTCACGCCCGGCTGGCTCCGGTCGGAGGCGATGCTCGACGGGTTCGGCGTGACCGAGGAGACCTGGCGGGACGCGACCGAGCGGATCCCGCACTTCGCGATCTCCGAGAGCCCGTCGTACGTCGGCCGCGCGGTGGCGGCGCTCGCCGCGGATCCCGACGTACGCCGGTGGAACGGCAAGTCCACGTCCAGCGGTGAGCTCGCCCAGCTCTACGGCTTCGCCGACCTCGACGGCAGCCGCCCGGACGCGTGGCGCTACATCGTCGAGGTCCAGGACCCCGGCAAGCCGGCCGACACCACGGGCTACCGCTAAAGCTGGTACGGCGGACAGACGACGTCGCCGGCGCCCGCCGCGGCGACAGATCGAGCATCACTCGACAGCGCCGCATGTGGATGCGAGGCCGCGACCGGAATCCCGAGCGCGGCCGCCAGCGCGAGCACTTCCCGCCGCGACGTCACGGCGACCGCCGGATCCCGCTCATACACATAGGTGAGCTCAGGCCACCGAGCCTGCGCCGGATGCACCAGCACATCACCCCCGAGCACCGCCCGCGACGTCACCACCGACTGATGTCCAGGCGTATGCCCCGGCGTCGGCACCAACCGCATCCCCCGCAGCGCGGTCTCCCCCTCCACCACCCGCAACTGCCCCGACTCCACGATCGGCCGGATCATCCGCTCGTACGTCGTTCCGCCCCGCACATGCTCCACTTCATCCCGCTGCACGACGTACTCCGCCTTCGGAAACATCGGCGCCGCCCCGTCCGCAGCCCACCCCACGTGATCCAGATGCACATGCGTCAACACCACCGCATCAACCTCGTCCACCCCCACCCCCGCCAACTCCAGCAACCCCGGCAACCGCCCACCAACCCCCAACCACTCAGCCGCCTCCCCACCCGCCGGCCCCACCCCCGCATCCACCAACACGACTCCGGCATCCCCAGTCACCAGATAGCTGTGAAAGTGCAGCCACCACCCCTCGCCCCGCACGTTCCCCGGCACGACAGCGGCCGTCCACTCCGCATGCTCCGTCGTCCACCCAGGCAAGGCCTCCGAAACCTCCTCCGGAAACACCGCCACCGCATCACAAAGCACCGTCACGTCCACGCGCTCATTCTGCGGTGCGATCAGGGCAGCAGCATCCAGGTGGCGAGGCCGGCCATGAGGACGGCGATGGCGGTGTCCAGGATCTGCCAGGAGCGGGCGCGGGCGAAGATCGGGGTGAGTTTGCGGGAGAGGAAGCCCAGGGAGAAGAACCAGGCGAAGCTGGCGGTGACGGCGCCTAGGCCGTAGAGCCAGCGGCCGTCGGTGCCGCGCTGGTTGGCGAGGGAGCCGAGCAGGACGACGGTGTCGAGGTAGACGTGCGGGTTCAGGTAGGTGAAGCCGAGGCAGGTGAGGACAACGCTGCGGAGGGCGGCCGGGGCGTGGCCGGCGGGGCTGATGGAGCCGGGGTTGAGGGCTCGCTTCGCGGCGAAACCGGCGTACAGGTAGAGGAACGCGGCGCCGCCGAACTTGGCCAGGTCGAGGGCCAACTGGCTGCGGGTGAGCAGGGCGCCGAGGCCCGCGATGCCGCTGGAGATCAGGAGTGCGTCGGACAGCGCGCAGGTGAGGACGACCGGCAGCACGTGCTCGCGGCGCAGGCCCTGACGGAGGACGAAGGCGTTCTGCGCGCCGATCGCGACGATCAGGGTCAAGGACGTGGCAAAGCCGGCGAAGAGGGGCATACCTTCGACGGTAGGAAGTTCCAGCCCTGCAAACCAGCTAAAGATTCTGACGTACCATTAGGATTGCTTCATCATGCAGTTCGACTCCGCGCAGCTCGAGACGTTCGCGGCCGTCGTCGACGAAGGCAGTTTCGACGCGGCCGCCCGGCGTCTGCAGGTGACGCCGTCCGCGGTCAGCCAGCGCATCAAGGCGTTGGAGAGCCGGCTTGGCCAGGTCGTGGTGATGCGTGGGAAGCCCGCGCAACCGACCGAGGCGGGTCAAGCGCTGCTCCGGCTCGCCCGCCAGGTCTCGCTGCTCGAGCTCGAGGCGATCATCGCCGTCCGCGGCACGGTCGACGCGCTCCGGCTTCCGATCGCCGTCAACGCGGACTCGCTCAACAACTGGTTCCTGCCCGCGATGCTGGACCTGTCGCAGAACCACAACGCCAGGTTCCTGGTCCATCAGGAGGACGAGGAGCACTCCGCCGAGTTCCTGCGCAACGGCACGGTCCTGGCCGCGGTGACCGCCGACCCACGGCCGGTCCAGGGCTGCCGCGTCGTACCGCTCGGCAAGATGCGGTACCTGCCCGTCGCCACCCCCGAGTACGCCGAACGCTGGCTGACCGGAAAGCCCTTGGCCGATGCGCTCGCGGATGCACCGATGATGGTGTTCAACGCGAAGGACGTGCTCCAGCACCGGTTGATCCGCAAGGTCACCAGGCGGAAGCTCGATCCACCGACCCACGCGGTCCCCGCGCCCGGCGCCTTCCACCAGGCGGTCCGGATCGGGCTCGGCTGGGGGATGATCGAGGACGAGGTCGCCGAACCTGAGCTGGCCGCCGGCCGCCTGGTGGACGTTGCCCCAGGCAAGTACATCGACGTCCCGCTGTACTGGCAGCACTGGAAGCTCGAGTCCGGCATCCTCGACGCGCTCACGGCCGCGGTGCTGCGGGCCGCTGCGACGGGCCTTCGAATGACACCGCGTACGTCCTGAGCTCGATCGCGATGCCCACCTTCAGCGGCTGCTCGTCGATCAGCTTGCGCCACGGCAGGTACGGCAGCATCGGGAAGGTGAGGTTCCGCAACGCCGCGAACCACTTGCTCCCCGGGATGAACCATCGAGCGCCGTCCACACCCTGCTTCTGGCAGGCCGCAACGAATCCCCGCATGCGTACGTCGTACTCCGCGAAAGCGCGCCCGTGGTCACCGCCGGCCGCGTGCAACTCACCGGCGAGGACGTAAGCGCCGACGATGGCGAGGCTCGTCCCCATCCCGGACAGCGGCGACGCACAGTACCCGGCGTCGCCGACGAGCGCGATCCGGCCGCGCGACTAGCTGTCGAGCTTCCCCGCGAACTGCTCCTCGACGATCTGCTGCTGCGCCGCGACGTCGCGCCGGTCGTACGCGAGTGGCTCCAACGCGAAGTAGAACAACGCCTTCGCCTCGGCGTCGTCGCACTGAACATGTTCGACACCGATAGCGCCCCGACCGGAGCGGAGCTGGCCGGCGCGATCCGCCGGGTGGCCGACCGCCTCGACGGTTAGTCCCAGCGCATAGCCATTGGGTTGTCCGGTGGGATCACGCCACTGGACATCAACGTCGCGCTCAACGGGTGCACCAAGTCGTGCAGCTCAGTGGTCAGGTCGTCGCCGAGCGCTCGCCAACCCTGCTCGGCCAGCGCGTCCGTGGTGTCCTCGACCTGCTGCCGCAACGCCCGCCCGGTGTCGGTGAGCGCCCCAGCGGAGTCGAGCAACCCACGCTGCCGCAGGTCATCCTCAGCGGCGGCCCAGTCCTCGTCGCTCCACCGCCGGTTGACCTGAAAGACCTCCTTCGACGGCCCGCCCGCGGCAGAGATCGTCACGCACGCCTGGCACGGACTCAGGCCGGCGCCAACCAGCGCCGCAACATGCCCGTCACCCCGCGACTCCCGCAGGATCGTCGTCGCCTGCCACAACACCAGATGTGGTTCATCCGGCCACTCCAGCGCCGCGTTGGCCGCGGCGACCGGTCGCCCACCGACCGGCGCGAGCTCAGCGGCACGACGAGCCACTTCCGCCACGCGCGTGAACGATGCGCCCGGGAACAGGCGCCGTACGGCGCTGTCGACGGCCGACAACCGTGCGTCGAGCAGCTGTTCCGGAGTCGCGTAGCTCCACGCATCCGGCAACGCGCGAGCGACCATCGCCGGGTGGAAGTTGTAGAACACGGCAGCGACCACCGCCGGCCCGACCGGACCGAGCGGCGCCGCCCGGCAGCCGAAGTAGCTCATCCAGCCACCCTTCAGCCCGAGCGCGTCGGTGGCCTGCCTGGTCTCCGGCGAGAAGTAGGTGATCGCGTGAAACGGCTCGAGCGCCTTCCACATCCGCCGAGCCCGGCTATCGGTCATGGCAGCGGACGGTACATCACGTGCAGACCGACGTACCCGAGCTTCGGGTGGTTGAACGCCTCGGGAACGGTGCCCGCGATGCGGAAGCCGAGCGCCTGCCAGAGGTGAACCGCCGGCTCGTTGGTCTCCACCACCGCGTTGAACTGGATCGACCGGAAGCCCTCCCGCCCGGCCCAGGCGATCATGTCCTCACACAGCAGCCGGCCAACACCCTTACCCCGGGCCGCCCCGTCCACCATGAAGCTCGCGCTCGCCACATGCGCGCCAGGCCCCGGCCGGTTCGGATACATGTTGGCACTGCCCAGAACGGTGCCATCGGCATCAACCGCCACCGTCGTCCGGCTCAACGCCGCACTCGACGGCGACATCCACAACGCCCGCGCCTGCTCCTCGGTCAACTCCGGATCGTACGTATACGTCTCCCGCGCAGTAACAATCTCACGAAAGAACGGCCAAATAGCCGCCCAGTCAGCATCGGTAGCAGTTCTGATCTCCACAGTCATGATGCGAGAAGCATCACCCGAGGGTCGCGGGATGCCAAGTGGATTCCCGATAGGCTGTCTGAGGATGACAAACACCGTGGTTCAAGGGCTGCCGCGCTGGAGTCTGGCCGTGCCCCCGCTCGCTTTCGTCGTCCTGCTGCTGTCCTGGGGTCGCAGTCTGGGCGCGGTGCTGCTGATCCTGGTCTGCGCCGGGCTCGGTGCGGCGGTGATCGCCGCGGTTCATCACGCCGAGGTCGTCGCGCATCGGGTCGGTGAGCCGTTCGGCACCCTGATCCTCGCGCTCGCGGTGACCATCATCGAGGTCGCGCTGATCGTGACGCTGATGGCGTCCGGTGGTGAGAAGGCCGCGTCGCTGGCGCGGGACACCGTGTTCGCCGCGGTGATGATCACCTGCAACGGCATCCTCGGACTGTCTCTCGTTGTCGGTTCGCTGAAGCATCACGTGCAGGAGTTCCGGGTGCAGGCGTCCAGCAGCCTCTTGGCCGTGATGACTGCGCTCGTCACGCTGAGCTTGGTGCTGCCGACGTTCACCACCAGCGCGCCCGGTCCGCAGTTCAGCCCGCCGCAGCTCGCGTTCGCCGGCGTCACGTCGCTGGTCATGTACGGCATCTTCGTCTTCGTGCAGACGATCCGGCACCGGGACTACTTTCTCCCGGTCCAGTCGGAGACCGACGCCGAGGAGAGCGAGGAGGAGCACGCCAACGCGCCGAGCGGGAAGGTCGCGCTGCTCAGCCTCGGGTTGCTGTTCGTCTGTCTGATCTCGGTGGTCGGCCTGGCCAAGACGGTCTCGCCGAGGCTGGAGTCGGCGGTCGAATCGGCCGGTGCGCCGCTGGCCGTCGTCGGTGTCGTGATCGCGTTGCTGGTGCTGCTGCCGGAGACGGTTGCCGCAGTCCGCGCGGCACTGCGGAACCGTCTCCAGACCAGCGTCAACCTCGCGCTCGGCTCGGCGCTCGCAAGCATCGGCCTGACCATCCCGGCGATCGCGGTCGCGTCGATCTGGCTGAGTGGACCGCTCGTGCTGGGCCTTGGTGGCAAGGAGATGGTGCTGTTCGCGCTGACCGTCGTGACCGGCACGCTCACCCTCGCCACCGGCCGGGCGACGCTTCTTCAGGGCGCCGTGCACCTGATGGTGTTCACCGCGTTCCTGTTCCTCGCGGTAAGCCCTTGAGGTAGTCGATCACCGCTTGCTGGTGGCTGTGCTCGGCCCAGCCCAGCGCGTTCCCGCCGTACGACGGATCGCGCCGCTCCGGGTCCGCTCCGAGCTCGACGAGCTTCTTCACCGTGTCCAGGTGACCGTTGATCGCGGCCTGATGGATCGGCCCGGAGCCGCCCATGATGTCGAGGTCGAAGCCCAGGTCCCGCAATGGTTCCAGCGCCTCGGTCCGCCCGAGCTCGCCGGCCCGGATCGGCAGATAGGGATTGCGCGCGACGGCCCGCGCCGCGAGCTCCGGGCTGACGTCGGGCGTCTCGCCCCGCATGATCGCGGCGAACACCTCGTGGACCTCGTCGAGCGGCGCCGCACCGCGGGCGCGGAGCAGTTCGGCGATCTCGGTGTGCCCTTGTACGGCGGCCAGTTCGTACGCCCGATGCCCAGAGAACACCGGATGTTGGGTCCCGCGTCCCTCCGGATCGGTGCCCTGGGCAAGCACTAGCTCGACCCGATGAAGCAGCCCTGTCGACGAGGCGAACACCAGCTCGTCCTCCAGGAGTTGCTGCGGAGTCGGGTGCGCGGTGGTCATCCGCTCGTGCCACGGACCGCCGTCACCCCGGCCCAGTCCGTACTCGAGCAGGAGCTCCAGGTGCACATCGTCGTACGGCGGGGGAGCGCCGGGACCGCAGTTGTACATGGTCTGGCTGTCGTTCGGATCCGCGCCCGCCTCCAGCAGCAGCCGGGCGAGCTCGATCCGGTCGCGATGTGGTGGCTGATCGCCCTCACCTCGGCCGAACACGCCGGTCAACGCGGTGAACGGTGACGGAAGGCCCTGCCAGAGATACCCCGCGTTCGGGTCCGCGCCGTGCTCGAGCAGCAACCGAGCGATCTCCACTTGATGGGATGCGTCCAGGCGGCTGTAGGTGAGATACAGCAACGGTTCCCAGCGATATGGTCCGCCTTCGGTGCTTGCGGACGCCGGCAGTTCCGCGCGTACGGCGTCCAGGTCGCCGGCCACCACCTTCGTGTAGATGTTGCTCTGGGCAACCTCCGGGAAGCGGTCGAGGAGATCCCGGGCGGATCGCTGCCGGGCCGGGTCGTCCTGGCCGTAGTGCAGTGTCGCCAGCCGGAGGAACTCGTCGGCACGTTGCTCCGGAGTGTCCAACGGCCCGCCGACGGACTGTCGATGCGGTGAGCGGCTGTAGCGGTCGACGAGCTCGAGGTGCCGCACGATCCGCGGCCAGCTGGGGAATCCGTAGCTGCGGGCGATCACCAGTTGCGCGTCGGCCAGCGACTGCACGGGATGGAACTCGTCGGCCAGGGCGACGGCTTCGCGGTCCCCGGCGCGGACCTGCTTGAGCAAGGCCTTGGCCTGTTTGCGCAGGTGGTCCAGGTTGGGGTCGTCGGGGAGATTCCGGGTCGGCATCGCGACCTCCTCTCTACGAGCCTGCTGTCCGCGTCGTCAGGCGAGAAAGGAGGTGAACACGTGCCACAAACTCCGTGATCAGGCGGGCTGAGCCCTTCCCGCGGACCGGTGGCACCCTGAGTGCCTCTCCGCGAGCGTAGCCGACTAAGTCGTGTCTGGTAATCCCCTGCCTACTGCGCGGATTACCAGACACGACCAGGCTTCTCCATCCACCACTCGATGAACTCGTGCGCCCGGTCCCGGTCCAGCCGGATCACCCACAGGTTGCTGAACTCACCCGGCGGATCGGTCTGGTACGTCGTCCAGCCGCGGACGAACCCGACGCCGTCACCGAAGCCGAGCACCTCGTACTCGAACGACGTCTCGCCCGGAGCGTCCGCGACCTCCAGCCAGGCCTGCACGATCGCGTCCCGGCCCAGGACCGGCTCCTCGTCCGGGCGCCGGTACCACGCGGCGTCCTCGGTCCAGAGTGCGGCGATGTCGGAGGGGTCGTTCGACTCCCAGGCTTTGCGGTACTTCGCCACCCACCTGTCGAGGTCCTTCTCCTTCATGAGATCCGGCGGTGGTTGAGGACGACCGCGGCCGGGTTCGCGAGGACTTCGGGGTGCTCCCGCGGATCGGCGTCGTACGTGACGAGGTTGCCGTCGCCGGAGAGCCCCAGGTAGTCCTGCGCTCCGGTCGATGCGGCCACGAGGGCTTGGTCGACGGTCAGTCCGTGCTTGACCAGCAGGTCGATCTCGCCGGCGACGGTCCCGACGACATCGGATCCGGTCAGCACGCGAACGCCGTACCGATCGGCGAGTTCGAGCATCGACGCGACGTACTCCGACTTGGCCTGGCGTCGCTTGGCCTGCTCCGGCGTGGCGTCCGGCCGCGGAGCGACGGACGCGCACAGCGTCGGGGTCCAGGCGCCGCCACGCGCGCCGAGGGTCTCGAGGTCCTGCTCGGTGATCGACGTACCGTGCTCGATCGAGTCGACGCCGACGCGGATCAGGTCGCTGACGATCTCGGTGTTGGTGTGCGTCGCGACCCGGGCGCCGCGGCCGTGGGCGAGCTCGACCACGGCTCGGACCAGCTCGGTCGGGTAGGTCTGCTCCATCGGGCTGTCCCGGATCGGGCCGTCCGGGCCGACCGCCGGGAAGTCGGCGACGAGCTTCACCCAGGTCGCGCCGTCGTCCAGTTCGGCTCCGACCGCGGTGAGCAGGTCCTCCGGCTCGACCGGCTCGTGCATGCGTGGGAAGTAGCGCCCGGTCGGGGCGAGGAACCGGCCGGCCGCGAGGACCAGCGGTCGCCCGTCGTCCGGCGTGGCCGCGAGCTTGAGCGTGACCGATCGATCGCCACCGACATCGCGGACGGCGCTCACTCCGGCGGCCGCGAGCTGGTCGAGACGCTCGCCGGCGAAGTCGGCGCCGAACAGCCGCGGACCGAGCTCGTCCATCCCGACGGTCAGGTGACAGTGCGAGTCGACCAGCCCCGGTACGCCGAACCGCCCGGGCAGCACCTCCGTGGCGCCTGAGGTGCCGAGCTTGAGACGCGTGGTGTCACCGGCCGGGAGCACGGTTCCTTCGAAGACCCAGGTCGTCATGGTCGCCATCCTGCCGCAGCAGGAGACCCAGCTCACGCTCTTGCTGACTTGAACATGTTCAAAAGACCGTCGTACGCTCGGCTCGACGATGATTTGAACGTGTTCAAGAAGTGGGGACGAGATGAACTTGACCGTGACGACGTACCTGATCTACCTGCTGGTCGCGGTGCCGCTGACGATCTGGGTGGCCCGGACGCTGAGCCGGAACGGCCGGATCTTCCTGATCGACGTGTTCCACGGCAACGAGGACTTCGCCGACGCGGTGAACCGGCTGCTGGTGGTCGGGTTCTACCTGGTCAACCTCGGCTTCGTGACGCTGTTCCTGCGCGGCGGCAGCGCGGTGGCCGACGCCCGTGGGGTGTTCGAGCAGCTGAGCGTGAAGCTCGGGACCGTGATGGTCGTGCTCGGGGTGCTGCACCTGTCGAACGTCTGGATCTTCAACGCGATCCGCCGCCGCAGCCGGATCGAGCAGATGACCAACCCACCGGTCCCGCCGAACGGCGTCATCCCGGCCGGTGCGCTGACCGGCACCGAGCCCCCGTTGCCGGCTGGGTACTGAGCGGTTGTCGTCATGCAGGAGCTGACCGTTCTGTACGACGCGCAGTGTGGACTGTGCCGCCGGTTCAAGGACTGGCTGGCGGCGCAGCGGCCGGCGCCGAACGGGAGGGGAGGGGTGGTGCGCCTGCGGTTCGTCGCGGCGGGGTCGACGGACGCGCGGGCGCTCTACCCGTCGCTCGACCACGACGCGACACTGCGGGAGGTGACGGTGGTCGCCGACGACGGGTCCGTGTACGTCGGCGACCGGGCGTGGATCGTGTGCCTGTGGAGTACGTGGGAGCACCGGCACACCGCCGTACGGCTGGCGAGCCCGGCCATGCGGCCGGTGGCGCGGGCCATGGTCCAGGCGGCCGCGGGGCTGCGGCGTTTGAACGGAGGTGACTACGCTGACCGATGTGACGGAGAGTGCGACCGCCAAGGGTGAGCAGACCCGGGAGCTGATCCTGTCCACCGCGCTGCGGCTGTTCCGCTCGCAGGGATACGCCAAGACGACGATGCGCGCGATCGCCACCGAGGCGGGAGTCTCGGTCGGCAACGCGTACTACTACTACGGCTCCAAAGAGCACCTGATGCAGGCGTACTACGACCACCTGCAGGTGCAGCACCGCGAGGCCGTCGAGTCGATCCTGACAACCGAGAAGGCGTTCGTACCGCGGATGACCGGCGTACTCCGGACCTGGCTCGACGTCGCCGCGCCGTACCACGAGTTCGCCGGGACGTTCTTCAAGACCGCCGCGGACCCGAAGAGCCCGCTGTCCCCCTTCAGCCCCGAGTCCCGACCCGCCCGCGACGCCAGCGTCGAGATCTTCCGCCGCGTCGTCGACGGCTCCGACCTCAAACTCCCCGCCGACCTGAAAGCCGAACTCCCCGAACTCCTCTGGCTCCTCCAGATGGGCATAGTCCTCTTCTGGGTCCACGACTCCAGCGAAAACCTCCACCGCACGAAAACCCTGATAGACAGATCGGTCCCACTCGTCGACCGCCTCCTCCGCCTCACCCGAATCCCCGGCGTCCGAGGCGTGGTCAACGACCTCGTCGGCCTGATCCGCTCCATCAAGCCGTAGGTTCTTCCCCACGCGCGCTACGCGGCCACTCCTCCATCGCGCCCGCTACGCGCGCTCCCACCCACCCGAACCTTTGCGGGCGGCTGCCGCCTCGCGTACTCCTGCAGGGTCGGCGCTCGCTTGTTGAGCGCGCGTCAGGTGTCGCGTGACTGCTTACCCACCCGCAGTCACCCCGCGACCATCTACTCGCCGGTGTGGCCGTCGAGGCGTTCTCGGAGGAGGTCGGCGTGGCCGTTGTGGCGGGCGTATTCCTCGATCATGTGGATGTAGAGGTAGCGGACGGAGTAGGCGCCTTCGTGGTTCGGGCGGGTGAAGGTGTCGTCGAGGGTGTGGTGGGCGGCTAGCTCGTCGGAGGTTCTGACGGTTTGGCGGTAGTCCTCGAGGTCCTGCTCGGCTTGCGCGGGGTCCGCGAGGTCGAAGTCGCCGTCGGGGTGTTCGGCGGTCCAGAACTTCGGCTCGGCGGGGACCTGGGCGAGCGCTCGGTGGAACCAGTACTTCTCGACCTCGGTCAGGTGCCGGACCAGACCAATCAGTGACATGCTGGACGGCTCGACGGTGCGCTGGACGAGTTGGTCGCCGGTGAGGCCGGACACCTTCCAGAGCAGCGTGCCGCGGTGGAAATCGAGGAATCCCTGCAGGAGTTCGCGTTCGCCGGCGGCGGTGGGCGGATCCAGTCGAAACTGTGTCGTCACGAGCCAGAACCTAACCCATGTGACGAGCGTCCTGTGGAAACCCTGCAAGGGTTCGGACCCGCGTGCCGTAGACTGTTGACGACGGCCCGCCCAGTTCTGCCTCGGGCCGGAGAGCGCAAACACGTTGCGCCGGCAGTCGACCACCACGCGCCGCGGCACCCAACAGCAGCCGCGCCGGGCAGGACGACCCACGACTTTCTTTGGAGCATTGCATGGCGGCCAGCCGCCCCACGTCCACATCCCCCCAGAAACAATCCACTTCCCAGCAGTCCGGTCCGCGGAGCGCAACCAGCACACCGCGCAACGATTCGGCGCAACCACGCCGCCGCAGCAGATCCGGTGCCCGACGCAACAAATCCGCCGCCGACGCGCCACTCTTCGGCCCGCCTGCCGGCACCGCGGGTCGCGGCTCCCGTCACTCGAAGGTTGCTGAGAGCAACAACGCCGTCACGTACGACGAGGTGGCGCCGATCGTTGTCCCGGACAACCTCACGTTCGCCGACCTCGGCGTCCCCGCTTCCCTGGTGGCCGCGCTCGCGACCGTCGGCGTGTCCAAGCCGTTCCCGATCCAGGCGGCGACGTTGCCGGATTCGCTGGCCGGCAAGGACGTTCTCGGTCGCGGCCGGACCGGATCGGGCAAGACGTACGCGTTCGTCCTGCCGGTCCTGGCCCGCCTCGCCGCGAGCCGGACCAAGCGCCGGCCGAACCACCCGCGCGCGCTGATCCTCGCCCCGACCCGCGAGCTCGCGACCCAGATCCAGGCGTCGATCACGCCGCTCGCCGACGCGCTCGACCTGCGCACGATGACGGTCTTCGGCGGCGTCGGTCACGGCCCGCAGATCACCGGGCTGCGGAAGGGCGCCGACATCGTCGTCGCCTGCCCGGGCCGGCTCGAGGACCACGTCCAGGCCGGGCACGCGAAACTCGACGCGGTCGAGATCACCGTGCTCGACGAGGCCGACCACATGGCCGATCTCGGCTTCCTGCCCGCGGTACGGCGAATTCTCGAGGCGACCCCGTCGACCGCCCAGCGGCTGCTGTTCTCGGCCACGCTGGACGCCGGCGTCGACGTACTCGTCCAGCGCTTCATGACCGACCCGGTCACGCACAGCGTCGACTCGGCGCAGTCGCCGGTCGCGAAGATGACGCACCACGTCCTGCACGTGAAGGCCGACACCCGGCTGCCGGTGCTCGTCGACCTGACCGCCGCCCCCGGGCGTTCGCTGGTTTTCACGAGGACGAAGTACGGCGCGAAGGCGCTGACGAAGAAGCTGATCGCGCAGGGCGTGCCGGCCGTCGAGTTGCATGGCAACCTGTCGCAGGGCGCCCGTACGCGGAACTTGGAGGCGTTTGCCGCCGGTACGGCGAAGACGCTGGTCGCGACCGACATCGCGGCTCGTGGGATCCACGTCGACGATGTCGCGCTGGTCATCCACGCGGATCCGCCGATCGAGCACAAGGCGTACTTGCACCGCTCGGGGCGGACTGCTCGCGCGGGAGCAGAGGGTACGGTCGTCACGCTGATGACCGATGACCAGGTTCGCGATGTCCGCGACCTCACCCGTAAGGCCGGCATCGCGCCGACGGTCACCAAGCTCACGTCGGGTGACCCGCTGCTGACCGAGCTGGCTCCCGGCGAGCGCACGTTCGTCGAGCCGTCCGCCAAGCCCGACCAGCCGGCCCGAGTCGAGGGATCGGGCGGTCGTGGCTCCGGTCGAGGCAACCGCCGCCGCGCTGCGGGTGCAGCCAAGCCGGCGACCGACCAGGGCACATCCCGGGGCTCGGCCGCTTCGGGCCGCTCGTCCCAGTCGTCTCCGTCGGGTCGCTCCACCCAGCCGTCTCGCGCGGCCCGCGGTGGCGGTCGTTCGAAGTCCCGCGCAGGCTCCGGCGGCGCGAAGACCTACACCACGACCACGCCGGGCTCCGCGGCCCGCCCAGCCGGAGCCGCCGCATTCTCCGCCGGCACCCGCGCCGGCAGTTCCCGCCGCGGTCGCTAGACCCGCACTATCCAAACGAAAGGCCCAGTCACTCCGACTGGGCCTTTCTGGCGCGGTGGGCCCGGACTCGGCCTCGGCTGGCGCAGGCGGGGTTGGGGCACCAGCGGCGGCGGCCGGTGGTGTCCAGGAAGACGCCTCGGCAGTCGGACTCGGAGCACGCGAGGAGGAAGGTGCGCTCCGGGCCGGTCAAGTGATCGACTGCCTGGCGGGCGATTCGGCGAAGTGCGTCGGCGGTGGTGGCGGGCCGGCTGCGGACCAAGCGGTCGGTCACCGTCAGCGTGACCGGATCGGCGTCGAGAAAGCGACTGAGCGCTGCAACCGGCTCAGGATCCGGCGCCACACCGTCGACTGTCGCGAGCGCGATCGGCCGCAGCGTTTCGCGAAGGTCCCACGCAGCCTCGAGATCCGTCGCCCGCACCGCATGCGTCGGCCGCAGCTCGACCAGCGCCAGCCACTCGGCAAGACGCTCGACCGTCGGCACCCGCTCGACCGGGTGCTCCCCGAAATGCGTTCCCCGCGTGGCGAGCAGGTTCAGCCACGTCGCGCCACAGTCCAGCCGGAACTCCCTGCGATCAACCACCTGGACATCGTAACGCCTCACCCGTTACGTTGGTAACGGTTCAGCCGTTACAAGGAGGATGCGATGCGGGACGCCGTACTCGACCGGACCGCCGGCCGCGAACTGCTCGACCAACTGCAGGACCTCGCGCTCAGGGAGGCGACATTCGCGCCGCTGGAACACAACCTGGCCGCACTCACCGCCCTGGGCGGCGTCGAGCCCCAGTTGGCCGGTCACATCCGCACCAGCCTCCGGATCGGCATGAGCCCGGCCGAGATCGCCGAGGTCCATCCAGCGCCGTACGTCGGTGTGCCGAAGGCGCTCGCCGGACTCCGGCTCGGCACGGCCGCCCTCGCCGAGGAAGAGTCGTGATCCGCACCGTTCTGGGTGACCTGCGACCCGAAGCGCTCGGCATCACCGACTCCCACGACCATCTGTTCTTCCGTTCGGTGATGCTGCCCGGGCAGGAGCTGGACGACGAGGCTGCCGCGGTGGCCGAAATCGAGGCGTTCGCGGCGGCCGGTGGACAGGCGATCGTGCAGTGGACGCCACACGGGTTGGGCCGCCGAGCTGAGCTGTTGCCCGGAATCTCGACCAGCACAGGGGTTTCGTTGATCGCGGCAACGGGACTGCATCGCCGGGAGCATTACCCGGAGGGCTTCGTGGACAAGGTACGCGACGGCCTGGCCGAGATCTTCGTGCGCGAGCTGACCGTTGGCATCGGCAACAGTTCGGTCCGGGCCGGAGTGATCAAGGTGGCCGGTGGGTTCCACGTACTGGATGCGCACGCCGAGTTGGTGATGCGGGCGGCGGCCGAGGCGCATCACGTGACCGGCGCGCCGATCGCGATCCATCACGAGCTCGGTTCCGCGGCGGACGCCGTACTGGATCTGCTGGTCGACGAGCTCGACGTACCGCCGTCGGCGGTGATCCTCGGGCATCTCAACCGGTTCCCCGACCACCGCGCGCATCTCGAGTTGGCCGAGCGGGGTGCGTGGCTGGCGTTCGACGGGCCGTCGCGGGCGAACAGCGCGACCGATCCGCGGCTGATGGACTGCCTGGCCGCGCTCGTCGACGCGGGGTACGCCGATCGGCTGCTGCTCGGCGGCGACACGACGACCGCCCGCGCCCGCGCGTCCACGGGTGAAGGACCCGGGATGCCGTTCCTGCTCACCCGTCTCCGGCCCCGGATCGAGCGTCACTTGGGCGCCGAGGTGGCCGAAGCGGTCTTCAGGACCAACCCGGCGCGGGCGTTCAGCGTCGACTGGCGGGGCTGACGGCGGGTCGCGAGTCGCGCGGGCCGAGCGACGGTACGGTTCGCGCATGAGCGTGATCGCGCAGATCTTCGTCGTGCTGGCCGGGGTGTTCCATGTCGCGGTGTTCGCGATGGAGAGCCTGCTGTTCCGCAAGCCGAGCACTTACAAGCGGTTCCTGATCAAGGACGAGACCGAGGCCGCGGCGGCCGCGCCCTGGGCGTTCAACCAGGGCTTCTACAACCTCTTCCTGGCCATCGGCGCGCTCGGCGGCCTGATCTGGGGCGGCGACAAGGGCCACGCCATCGCACTGTTCGCGTGTGCGTGCATGGCGGGTGCCGGCATCGTGCTGATCGCGTCCGACCGGCGGATGGCCCGCGCCGGCGCGACCCAGGCCGTCCCGCCGATCATCGCGCTGGTGCTCGCCGCGGTTCTCTGACGGGCTTGACTTAAAGCCCACTTGATGTCCGAAGGTTCTCGGCATGACCACCGCTGCCGAGCCCGCCACCGCACCGACCGTTGACTCAGGCGGCGTACTCGCGCCGCAGTACCGAGCCCTCACGGTCGGCATGGTCGCGCTGATCACCCTGGTCGCGTTCGAGTCCCTCGCCGTCACGACCGCGATGCCGACGGTCGCGCAGGCCCTGGACGGGCTCAGCCTGTACGCGCTCGCGTTCGGCGGCCCGCTCGCCTCCGGCGTGGTCGCGATGGTGGTCTCCGGCACCTGGAGCGACCTCAAGGGCCCGACCCGCCCGCTCTGGCACGGCACCGCGTGGTTTCTGGCCGGTCTGATCATCGCCGGGCTGGCTCCGAGCATGGAGGTCCTGGTCGCCGGCCGGATCATCCAAGGCTTCGGCTCCGGCTTGCTGACGGTCGCCTTGTACGTCGTCGTCGGGCAGTTGTACCCGGCCCGGTTGCGTCCGCGGATCTTCGCCGCCTTCGCCACTGGTTGGGTCGTCCCGTCACTGGTTGGTCCCGCGATCGCGGGCCTGATCGTCGAGCACACCAGTTGGCGGATCGTCTTCCTCGCCGTACCGGCGCTCGCGATCCCGGCCGCCCTCGTGATGCGGCCCGGTCTGGCCCGCGGCAGTGCTCACGAGGCACGCCCGGGACGGCTGTGGGACAAGCGGGCGCTCTGGGCGATCGCGGCCGCGGTCGGCGTTGGCCTGCTGCACTACGGTGGCCAGCAGCGCAGCGTACTCCAGCTTGTCCTGCTGGCGGTCGGTCTGGCCGGGGTGATCGCGTTCGCACCGCGGCTGCTGCCCAGTGGGACGTTCACGTTCGGACGCGGTCTGCCGTCGGTGATCGCACTGCGCGGTCTGGTGGCGGCGGCCGGCTTCGGCGCCGAGGTGTTCCTGCCGTTGATGCTCACCCGGGAGCGCGGCCTGTCGCCGGCGCTTGCGGGGCTGGTGCTGACCGTGAGTGCGCTGAGCTGGACCGCCGCCTCCTGGTACCGCGGCCGGCCGAACCAGCCGTTCTCGCACGCGGTCTTCCTGCAGGCCGGCATGGTCTTCATCCTGCTCGGCATCGTCACCGCGGCGTTGACCCTCAACTCGCAGGTGCCGGTTGTCGTCGGCATCCTGGGCTGGAGCCTTACCGGGCTCGGCATGGGTACGGTCTTCCCGACGCTGTCGGTGCTCGTCCTCGAGTACTCGGAGCGCGATCAGCAGGGTGCCAACAGTTCCGCGCTGCAGCTGAGCGACTCGTTGGCCACGGCAACGGTCCTGGCGGTCGGTGGATCGCTGTTCGCCGCGCTCGAGCCGCACTCCGCGATCACGGCGTACCTGGTGGCCTTCGGGCTCCCGGCTCTGCTCGCGCTGCTCGGCGTACAGGCGGGCCGGCGGACAGCTACTCCTTAGAACCCGTCACGGCGATGCTGGCGCCGAGGCCGATGATCATCAGGCCGCCGGTCCCGCCGACGAGCTCGAGCCGGCGCGGGGAGCGCGCGAACCACTCGCGAGCCGTTCCGGCCACGAGCGCCCAGACGCTGTCCGAGCAGAGCGCGATCAGGATGAAGATCAGGCCGAGGACGAGGATCTGCAGCCACGCCGGGCTGCTCGCGCCCTTGTCCACGAACTGCGGCAGGACCGCGGCGAAGAACACCGCGGTCTTGGCGTTCGTGAGCCCGACCAGGAAGCCCTGCCGGAGAGTACGGCGGGTGTTGCCCGGCTTCACGCCACTCGTCATCGCCTCGACCAGCGACTTCCGGGTCCGGAACGCGTGCACGCCGAGATAGATCAGGTACGCCGCTCCCGCCAGCTTCACGACGGTCAGGGCGATGGCGCTGGCCGCGATCAGGGTGCCGAGCCCGAGCGAGACCAGCACCAGCAGTACGGACGCGCCGACGGTGTTGCCGACCATCGTCAGCACCGCCTCCCGCCGCCCTACCGCGAGCGCCCGTCCGACGATGAACAGCACACTCGGCCCGGGCACGACGATGATGATGAACGCGGTGATCGCGAACGCGACCAGGTGATGAGCGGACGGCATCTCCTCAGGGTAGTGGGATCTGGTCCGCCCCCGCGTGCTCCGCGGGCGCTTCCTTCGTCGCTACGCTCCTCAGCGCGCCCGCTCCGCGCGCTCCCACCCACCCCCCGGCTCATCGCCGGTGCGTTGTTGCCGGCTGTCGCCGGTGCATCCCCTTCCGGCTACCGCCGGGCCCCTGCCGGCTGCCGCCGGGCCGTGCCGGCTGCCGCCGCCGGGGGTGCGAGCTGCCGCTCGCGAGCGACTGCTCGGCTGGTGCCCTTGGGGAGCGGACCGGGGTGACGAGGAACCGGGGAGCCGACGCCTGCCGGACCCACACCCCGAGGTCTCGTCCCAGCTCAACCGTTCGGGTGGACGTCCCGCTGTGGCCGTGTCGTGAACCCGTCCCCCCAGTTGTCCAGCCGATACGCGCTGGCGTGGTGGTTGCTCGCGAGCGGTAGCGAGCAGCTGGCGGGCGGCAGCCCGCGCGGCCCGGCGGTAGCCGGAAGGGGATGCACCGGCGATGAGCCGAGGGGCGGGTGGGAGCGCGCGGAGCGGGCGCGCTGGGGAGCGCAGCGACGAAGGAAGCGCCGGCGGAGCACGCGAGGGGTGATCGGGTGGGATAGATCACCGCCACGCCGTGATCCGTTGACCGGTGTCTTGGCCGGGCTCTACGGTTCGAAGGACAAACTGCGGTGCCATGAGGGAAGCCGGTGAGAGTCCGGCACGGCCGCGCCACTGTGAGCGAGCTTGCTCGTGAGTCAGGACGCTCGGGTACCAGCAGCCTTTCGAAGGGGACGCGCACTTCCCCAGGAGGTTCAGATGGCAGCTCCTGCCCGCTCGGTCGCCGTACCGGCATTCTCTCCCCGGCTTCTCGCCGTCGCGCTGCTCAGCGTCGGTCTGATGCTTCTGCTCGCCTACCTGGTCGGGTTCGACCAGGGCGCGGTCTCCCAGTCCGGGATGTACCTGCACGAGCTGATGCATGACGGCCGCCACCTACTCGGCGTGCCCTGCCACTAGATCTCATGCGCACCTTCGGATCGCTCCTGGTGCGCGGACTGATCGTCGGACTCTTCGCCGGCCTCCTGGCCGGGACCTTCGCCTATGTGATGGGTGAACCGCGTGTCGACGCGGCCATCGCGATCGAAGAGGCCGGTGCCGCGCACACCCACGACCATGGCGACAGCGCTGAGCCTGCCGCCGAAGAAGAGAAGCCGCTCGTCAGCCGCGAGGGCCAGAAGGCCGGTCTCTTCCTTGCCACCAGCCTGTACGGCGTCGCCCTCGGCGGACTGTTCGCCGTCGGCTTCACCCTGCTCCGGCGCAAGCTCCGGACCGAGAACGACGCGTACGCCGCGCTCGGCCTGGCCGCGGCCGGATTCGTCGGGATGGTGCTGGTGCCGTTCCTGAAGTACCCACCGAACCCACCCGCGGTCGGCGACCCGGACACGATCACCCGCCGGACGGTCACGTACCTGCTCACGCTGGTGATCGGTCTGCTCGCGGTCTGGGCCGGCGTCGCGGCGTCCCGCTGGGCCGAGCGGTACGGCGACCTCGCCCGGCTCGCCGGTGGGGTGATCGGCTTCCTCGTCACGATCGTGGCGGCGTACCTGATCCTGCCGCGAATCAACGAGGTTCCGGAGACGTTCCCCGCTACGCTGCTGTGGCAGTTCCGGTTCGCCTCGCTCGGTACGCAGGCGACGCTGTGGCTCCTGCTCGGCTTCGGGTACGCCGCCACGGTGGACCGCCGGCTCGTCCGACAGAAGGTGGTCGCCGCTTGACGGCCTTGACACTCCTCGCGCATGCGTTGACACCCGCGCTGCGTGGACTCGTGCTCGGCGGCGACGCCGAGCCGGATCCCGCGAGTGTCGAGGCTGCCGGCGAGCTGAAGCTCCACGCCGACGCGGTGTACGCCGGCCCCGAGCGCGCCGCCGTACGCACTGCCGAGGCGCTCGGCCTGACCCCGGTCGTCGAGCCGGCCCTGCGGGACCGTGAGTACGGCGACTGGGCGGGTCGCGGCCTCGAGGAGTTGCTCGCGACGGACCCGCAGCGGGTGTCGGCCTGGCTCGAGCGCCCGCACACCGCGACCCCGGGCGGCGAGACCGAGAACGACGTGCTCGCCCGCGTGGCCGACTGGCTCGGGGACCTGGCCGAGCGTCATGACGATCGCAGCACGGTGCTGGCGATCGTCCATCCCGCGATCGCCCGAGCCGTCGTCCTGTACGTGGTCGACGCGCCCGCCGAGTCGCTGCGCCACGTCGACGTACGTCCGCTGGCCACCGTCAACCTCTCGCACCACACCGGGAACTGGTCCCTCGCCTTCCGCTGACCGAGTGAGCCTCTGACCTGTCAGACTGCCCTCAGCCGATCTCACGCCCAGGTGATCGGCTGTCACGGGGAGTCGCGATGGATCAGCTTGCTGAGCGGTACCGCGCCAATCACGCCCGGCTCGTCGCTGCCCGGGACCGCCTTCAGGCCGCGGTCGACACGGGGACGGCGAACGATGACGACCGACGGCGGCTGGAGACTGTCGCCGAGCTTCTGACCCCGGTCACGGGTACGGCGGTCGATGCCGAGGGCAAGGTCGTCGAGGTCCGGCGGCCCCGTCAGTTCCTCGAGGTGGATCCCGATGGCCAGGGCCGGGCGGTGGAGGTGCTCGGCGAGCTCGATCAGGCGCAGAACGTCGCCGTCCTGGTCCCCGGGATGGGCAACAGCCTGGACACGTTCCGCGGGCAGTCGGACCGTGGCGACCTGATCCGGCAGGAGTCGGGTCCGGGTACGGCCGTGGTGGTGTGGCTCGATTACGACTCGCCGAAGGGTCTGGTGGCGGCAGCGAGCAAGCAGGCGGCGTTGGCCGGCGGGCCACGGCTGGCTCAGTTCCTGACTGATCTCGAGGCAGTGAAGGCGCCCGAGGCGAAGACCACGCTGATCGGTCACTCCTACGGCACCGACGTGGTCGGGCAGGCGCTCCTTCGCGGTGGACGGGCCGATCGGGTGGTCCTGACCGGGTCGCCGGGAATCACGAAGTACATCGACGAGGCGGCTGATTTCGTGCCGACCCCGACCCGCCTGTACGTCGAACGCGCGCCCGGGGACTATGTTGCGTACACCGCGTGGCACGGACCCGATCCGGCCACCTTCCCGGACGCGATCAGGATGGCGACCAACGATCCGCTGGCCAACGACGAGGCGGTGTCGGTGCACTGGCACAACGAGTACTACCGCCCGAACAGCGAGGCCCTGCGCAACATCGGCCGGGTCGTCCGCGGCGACCTGGCCGCCATCACGACCACCGGCACCAGCCGATCGGCCGAGACCAAACTCCTCCTCGGCGCCTCCTGGGGCGACCCGTTGAAGACGATCGCCGGCGCAGCCTCAAAGGTGTACGACGGGATCGCATCGCTCACCAAGCCGTCCCAGTCCTCCGCCCAAGCCGCCGCCTCACAGACCTCCGCCCAGGGCCCCGCGTCGCGGACCTCCGCCCAGGGCCCCGCGTCGCGGAACTCCGCCCAGGGCCCCGCGTCGCGGAACTCCGCCCAGGGCCCCGCGTCGCGGAACTCCGCCCAGGGCCCCGCGTCGCGGAACTCCGCCCAAGGCCCCGCGTCACGGACCTCCGCCGAAACCGGCGCGGCGCAGGCGTCCGCCCGGGATGCCGCCGGGCGGGGCGTGACCGGCCGGCCGGGCGCCGCCCGGTCCCGGCAGTCGGAAGGGCCGCGGCGATGACGGGCGAGCGGGAGTTCCTCCGGGGTGAGTTGCTGGCGGTCGCGGCAGCCGTCGTACCGGATCAGCAGCCGGTGGTCACGCACGACCCCGGTCCGGTGAATCCGGGTGTCCTGTTCGACGGTCGCGGATCCGCGATCATCCACAGGATCACCGTCGAGACCGGCAACCCACGGACCCCGGATCCAGCCGCCGCCGTCGACGCCGCGGCGGATGCCTTCCGGTCCAGAGGCTGGACGGCCGAGGTCGCACCCCCGGAGAACGGTCACTACCGCGTCATCGCGACCCGAGCCGGCTTCGACGTCGCCGTACACGCCTGGTCGACAGACTGGCGGATCACACTCACCGGCGAGACCCCGGTCACAACCTGACGAATCCGGGCCGGCGGATCACTTGACCGGGGAGATCCCGCTCGCGACTGACGAACCGGGGGCACCTTGACCGGGGGAGACCCCGGTCGCAACCTGACGAATCCCGGCTGGCGGATCACCTAACCGGGAGACTCGGCTCGCGACCGACGAACCGGGCGTGGCGGATCACCTGACTGGGGAGACCCCGGCTTGCGGAGGTGACGAAGTGCGGCTGGTTGATCACGTTCTCACTGGGGACTTCGGTCGGGATGTGAAGAAACGCGGCTGGGCGTCGCGGTGGGTTGGCGGCAAGGTGTATGACGGGGTTGTGACGCTGACCGAAGCCCGCAACTACCTCCGCTCGGAACTCCTCGCGGTGGCGGCGACCGTCGTACCGGCCCAGACGCCGATGGTGACCCACGACGTCGGCCCGGTGAACCAGGGTGCCCTCTCCGACGACCGCGGCCGCGAGTCCGTCTGCGAGATCACGGTCGAGACCGGCGACCCGACCACGCCCGACGCGGAAGCCCAGTTCAGCTTCGCCGCCGAGACCCTCGAGGCCCGCGGCTGGAAGGTCGTCCTCGCCCCCGTCGCCGACGGCCACCACCACCTCACCGCCCAGCGCAACGGCTACGACCTCACCGTCGACGCCCGCACCACCGACTGGCGCCTCACCTTCACCGGCCAAACCCCGTACGTCGACGACCTCTGAGCTGCCGCGGTCCAGCCCCCGCGTGCTACGCGGCCACTCCTTCGTCGCACCCGCTCCGCGCGCTCCCACCCACCCCGAGGTTCCCTGCGCGCTGCCGCCCCGCGGTTCGCCCCGCTACCGCCGGGCGGTTTGCGGGCTGCCGCCGCCCGCGGTGTGCGGTGCTGGCGCCCCGCCGTTTGCCCGGCTGTCGCCGCGTGGTGTGCGGTGCTATCGCCCCGCGTTGCGTGGGCTGCCGCCCGCGGTGTGCGCCGCTCCTTCGTCGCGCGGGGTTGACTGCTTGGCCGGCGTGATCCGGCGGGCGACTGCCCGTGACGGGAGTTTGAAGTCCTGCTGCATGCCCAGAGGACGAAGGTCCCCACGTCATGACGGTTGGTCCGCGAACGGGCGCCGGCCGCAGCCGTCAACCGCGCGCGACGCAGGAGCCGCGCAGCGCGCGGGGCGGTAGAGTTGCGTCCAGCAGAGTGGTGTACGACGAGATCCCGGTGGGCGCGTCGCGGGGAACGTGAACGCGGTCATCGGGTGATCCTTCGAGTGATCTCT